>JAZGFP010000008.1:0-21351 GCA_036479555.1 Sphingorhabdus sp. | reverse complement strand
GCCGTGTTTCCTCGACCGCTATGCGTTGCAGCTCACGCGTTTTTTCGGCGGTGTAGATGCTGAAAATCGCGCCGACTTTGCCCGCTTTGATGTCATCGCGATAGGTGTCGCGGGTGACCGCGCCGGTGACCGCCCAATTGGCAGAGAACAGCGTCATTTGCCCGATTTTTTCTTCAAGCGTCATGCGCGAGATAAGGGCATTAATCTGGCGGTGGCCCTTTGCACCTATGTCCGGCTGCGCGGTAATGCTCGGCTTGGTAGCCAACTCTGGCGGCCGAAGCGATGCCGCCGAACAGCCAGCGAGCAACGTCATTGCGAGGAGCGAGAACAGTGCAGTTTTCGTTAACGTCATCGCCAATATTGCCCTTGTTTCCGCTATTCGATGGCCATCTGAAACGGACCGACTGGTAGCCCGTCTTTGCTATGCAGGTTGCACGTTGGCGAAGCCCCCCAGCAATAGCGGACATGGGTTGGATTGCCAATCTTACTGGATGTCAGCGTGACGACATTACCCACCAGAGCCGCGCTGGCATAGGCGCACGACATTGCCGTGTCGGGCGCGCTTTGGCAAAGTTCAAATGCTATCGGATGATCGGCGCTGCGGGTTACAAAGCCACCTTCAGCCGCAGTCAATTCGATCAGCGTCTTCTCGCCGCTTCGATAAGCGCGTTTGGGCGCAAAGCCGAGCGCATCGGCATCGCTCTCGCCGACAAGGCCGCGATACACACCCGCCGTCCGTATGCCCACTTCCTGTTTTTTGGTGGGGTGAATATCGGTTGGATCGCCAAGGCCCAAGGTTACGACAAGACCGACATTCGGATCGCTCATTGCTGCCTTGCGCTGAGCCTCGCGCAGGTTTGCCCAAGTGGATTCTGTTGGCTTGGTGGGCGGCGCGCCAAATTCAGGAAGCTGCACAATTACCACCGGCAAATCAGCGCCAAACATCACGCGCCAGTTTTTAATGAGCGCGGCCAGCATCTCGTCATATTGATCGGCGCGGCGGGTATTGGATTCGCCCTGATACCAGACAGCGCCTTTGATCTGCAGCCCGGTTAGCGGCGCGATCATGGCATTGTGCATGCCGGTATATCCCGCGGTGGTTCCCCAAGGGATCAGCGGTGTCATTCTAAGGCCGGGTGTTGGCTCCCTTTTATACTCCCATCCTTTTGCCATTGAAACCATCTCGCCGCCTTTCGGCGTGAGGCCGATCGTTTCGGCTGGCCCGAGCATGCCGCCGCTCCCCCACATTGATCGCACATTGACAAGCACAAGATTGACGCCCGGCTTCAGCAGCTTTGCCGGCAGATCATAGTGGCGCGGTTCCCACCCCGTGCTCCGCCCAACAAAATGTCCGTTGACCCAGACGATATCGCCCTTCGCCAGTTTACCAAGCGCTATTTTGGCCGGTTTTCTGGCCTGCTTTTTGGTCAGCTTGAATTTATTGCGGTACCAAACCAGACCGTCATGTCTTTTGACATTGTCGGCGCCGTAACTTTTCCAGCTTGTAAAGCCGGGAACTGGTGTCCAGCCGGTGCCTTTCGCGGGGCGCTCAAGCCACGGGGTTTTACCGCCGCTGCCATTTTTATACCAACGCTCCCATTGTGCGCCCAGCGCCGCGATGCCAGCCGCCGCGTCTTTGGCATACAGGTTCAGGATATCGAGGCTTTCACCATGGCCCTCAACGCCGCGCAAATTCTTCTGGTCGATCCATGCCTCGATCTGTGATCCGCCCCAGGATGAATTGATCAACCCCAGCGGCGTCTGGCTATGACGCTGCAATTGTTTGGCGAAGAAATAGCAATTGGCGGAAAAGTCGGGAACAGTCTTTTTGCTCGCCACCACCCAGCCGGTATTTTCGGCAAATTCACGGAGTGGGAACGGGCTGATCTTATAGCGCGGATGAAACTGCCGGATGGTGGGGCTGTGCTTGCGGTTTATTTCCGCCGGTGCGCTGCGCACGCGGTTGACCTTCATTTCCATATTGGACTGGCCAGAACACAGGAACACATCGCCAATGAGAATATCTTTGATGGTTTGGCTACCCGCACCGGCAGAACTGACCTTAATGTCATAGGGCCCGCCTTCGGCTTTGGCCGGAAATTCAACTTTCCAAACAGATGCCTTGTTAGTCCCGATGCCGGTCTCTTCAGCTATTGTAGACAGCGTCTTCCCATTAAAGCTAACCTCAACTTGCGCGCCTTCGGGGGCCGTACCCCAAATGGCCATCGGCTTGCCGCGCTGTAAAATCATGTGATCGGTGAAGATCTTGGCGAATTTGGGGGCGTCCGCATTCTTCTTTTCAGAAGCGGCGTCAATGGATGGCGCGGCCTTTTTATCGGCGCTGGCGGCGGGCGAGGCCGCCAATACCGATGCAGAAAGAACAACAACAAGGGTGATCGGCATTTTCAATTGATTGTCTCCTCGGGCCGCTCTTTTGCTGGGCGAATATGCTGTTGCAACAACGGCGCTCTGCGCCGCCCTTAGGAAGCGGCAAGTTCGATGCGACATTTCACTATTGCCCATTTATGGTCAACCAATTTGTCGCATTTATTACGTATTGGCGGAACATTCGGGGAAAACGGCCCCATTGGTTGACCAATCTATTCCTCTCCCGTAAGAATTTCACCAATCCGGCATGCAGTTTTGGCGATGCTGGCAATATTGCGGAGACATACAAAATGGAAAAAGCACAATTTCTCAGAATGTTCTGGGCCGGGGCTTTGTTCACGGGAACTCTCTTGCTGGGTGCCTGCAACGCCAACGCCGCGCCCGCCGTTGCTTCCGCCCCGATCGCTGCCGCGCCTGCCGCCGCTAGCGATACTGCCAGCGATACTGTTGCCGACACTGCCGCTGAAGCACCCGAGCAAGCAGCAGAGACCGGGCCGAGTGAGCAAGGTGGCAGCATTGCAGAACGGTCTTTGCCGGCTGAAGCCTTCGACCTGATGAATCCGCGTGCGCGGAATTTTACCGATCTGTCCGGCAAGTGGAATTACCTACCCGATCCATTCCGCGAGGGGCTGCGCAAAAAAGTAATCAAGCAATATTCGATATTCAACGATCAGGATGATGCCGATGTTGCTCCGCATGATTTGAAAGAATATGATTTTGCCAAAGCGCCGACATTGAATGTGCCGGGAAGCTGGACAGCGCAAGTGCCCGAACTGTCCTGGTATGAAAATCTGGTCTGGCTCCGGCGGCGTTTTGAGGCTGCTCCGAAGGCCGGGAAGCGTTATTTTCTGCATTTTGGCGCGGCCAATCATGAGGCAACGGTTTTCCTTAACGGCAAAAAGATCGGCTTTCACGAAGGCGGGTTCACGCCCTTTGTCTTTGATGTCACTGATAGCCTGAAGGTGGGGCGCAACTCGCTCGTCGTCGGCGTGGATTCCGCTCATGACGACAACTCCATCCCGCCGCCAAGAACCGATTGGTGGAATTATGGCGGCATTACCCGCCCCGTTCTCCTGATCGAAAGCCAGCCGACATTGGTGCGAAACTATTGGATAAGGCTTGAGGGCGATGCGTTGAAAGTTGACGTGGCTTTGGACGGCCCATCGGCGGCAAATCACAAAATTGGCGTCAAGATACCCGAACTGGGAATCAACCGAAAATTGAAGACTGGCGCTGCCGGAACAGCATCGGCAATCCTAACGCCGCGAAAGAGCCTTACAAGATGGTCGCCCGAAAACCCGAAGCTCTATGATGTAAAAATTGCGTTGGGCGATGCGACTGTCGCTGACCGGATCGGGTTTCGGACAATCGCTGTCGAAGGCGACGAAATTCTGCTCAATGGCAAGCCCATTTTCCTGCGCGGCATCAGCATGCATGAAGAGAAATTGGGCGAAATCGCTGATCGGTATCTCGGCATCGATGGCGCGAAGGCGCTGCTTTCGGAAATCAAAAAAGGCCTGAATGGCAATTTCGTGCGGCTGGCGCATTATCCCCATGCCGAAGAAACGCTGAAGGTTGCGGACGAGCTGGGCATATTGGTTTGGAGCGAAGTTCCGGTTTATTGGGATGTCGCCTTTGATAATATGGATGTGCTGCGCAATGCCCGCACGATGCTGCGCGATAATATACTGCGGGACCGTAACCGCGCATCGATCATTATCTGGAGCGTCGCCAACGAGACGCCAATCCGCGAATCGCGCAACAAGTTTCTGACGACGATGATCGAGGATGTTCGCGCGCTTGATAGCACGCGGCTTGTCTCCCAGGCCTCCAACCAAAGCCGCCATAAAAAGGGCGGGGTGATTGTCGATGACCCGCTTGCTGAGCTCGTCGATCTGCTCAGCGTCAACTATTATGGCGGCTGGTATGGCGGGCAGCGGGTCGAGACCATCCCCGACGTAACCTGGGAACGCCGGGTTAAGAAGCCGCTGATATTCTCCGAATTCGGTGCGGGCGCCTATATCAACTTCAGCGATCCGAAAACCACCCGGAAATTCTCGGTCGAGTATCAAAAGGAAATCTACGAGGCGACTATTGCCATGGCCCGCAAAATTCCTTTTCTACGCGGTGCGTCTCCCTGGGTGCTGAAGGACTTCAGATCGCCGCGCCGCTTCCATTCGGAATATCAAGAATTTTGGAACCGCAAGGGTCTGATGAGCGAGACGGGTGAGCATAAGCCCGCCTTTGATACGCTGCGCGCCTGGTATGACGAGATTGAGGCCGAGTATGAGGCGAAGGCCAAAGCGGACGCCAAATAGGTTGGTGTCCTAGCTGTTTGGCGCAAGGCTTACCAGAGCAGCGCGTAGATCGCTACGAGCGCAACGACGACGATGACCGACGCGGTATTGAATAGCCTGTTGGTGCCAAAGTTTATCCCGCTCAGATCAACCGGTTGGTCAGAGCGCGGAGCAGGGGTTATCAGCGAGGCGATGATGCCGGCCAGTGAGCTTAGCAGGAACACCGCCCAAATTCGGTTCACGAAGGGCAGTTCCGGTGCGCCAAATTTCAGGCCAAGGGAAATCAAGACAGAGCCTACCAATATGGTAAGCGCGCCGGCGGCATTGATCCGTTTCCAGAACATGCCGAGGAAGAATACCGAGACAACGCCCGGCGCGACAAATCCAGTGAATTCCTGAATCATCTGGAAGGCGCTTGTGGCATTACCGAGTAACGGCTTCGCCACCATCAATGCAATCACCATGGCGACAATGGCGGTTATCCGGCCGACATTCACATAGTGGGTTTCATCGCGGTCTTTTGCGAAGAAACTGCGATAAACATCCATGGTGAAGATTGTCGAGATTGAGTTCATCATCGAGGCTAGCGAAGAAACAATAGCGGCGATCAAGGCAGCAAAAATCAATCCGCGCAGGCCCACCGGCATGATTGACATCACTTCGGGATATGCCCGGTCGGGCGTCGTCTCGAGCAATTTTCCATCGACTACCGATCCCAATTCGGGTGTCGCTAGCATCACAGCGGCGATGCCGGGAAGCACGATGATGAGCGGCATAAGCAGTTTCAGGAAGGCAGCGAATGCCATGCCTTTTTGCGCCTCGGGTAGATCCTTTGCGCCAAGTGCGCGCTGAATAATATACTGGTTAAAACCCCAATAGCTGAAATGCAGTATCCAAAGCCCGCCGAGCAATGTCCATATCCCCGGCAAATCCCCATAGGCGGGATGATCCTCAGCCAGGATCATTTCAAATTTGCCCGGCAGCTCGGTGTAGAGGCGGCTGAAGCCCCCGAGCACGCCATTTTCACCGCCGATCATACCCATCGTAATCCAGGCAATGGCGAGGCCGCCAAGCACCAATATAACAACCTGTATGATGTCGGTTAGAGCGACGGCTTTAAGCCCGCCATAGTTCGAATAGAGCACTGCAAAGGCAGCAAGCGAGGTCATGCTCCAGAACAGAGACATTCCGGTCAGCGTGTTCACCGCCAGCGCGCCGAGCCAAAGAACCGCGGATAGATTGACCACCGTATAAAGCGCCAGCCAATAGCCAGACATCACGGTCTTTACCGTCGGGCCAAAGCGCTGATCGAGGAATTGCGGCATGGTATATACGCCGCGTTTCAAGAATATCGGCAGCAGATATTTGGCCACAATCAGCAGGACAATCGCCGCTTGCCATTCATAAGCGGCGATGGCGATGCCAACTTTATAGCCCTGCCCGGACATGCCGATAATCTGTTCGGCCGAAATATTGGCGGCAATCAGCGACGCGCCAATCGCCCACCAAGGAAGCGATTTACCAGCGAGGAAATAGTCGGCGGTATCTTTCTTATGCCCCGCAGGCTCCCGCGATATCCACAAGGCAATTGCGACCAGCGAAAAGGCGTAAAGGCCGACAATGACAAAATCCAAAGTTGCTAGCGCCATCTGGCCTCTCCCTCATTTATGCTCGTTCAGGCCCGAGCCTGCTCCATTCACTGGCTCACTAAGCGAGAATAAATTGGTTTACCAGTTTTTTGTTGTGGCGCGGCGTATGTTGTCCTAGATATCCGCCCGGCTGACTGCGCCCGATAAAACACCGGAGAAGGAAATTATGGCCCAGAAATCTGCGGTATTTGGTCGCCCTCTCAACATATTGGCGTTGCTTGCCTTAGCGATTGGGCTTTGGGGTTGCGCGCATGTAGAGCCATCTGCTGCGCGCACGCAGTGGACCGCTTCTGATGTTGCCCAACGCCCCTATCAGGAGGTCGGCAAGTGGGAAACCGCCATCGCGGCCTACGAGGAAGCTGACAAGACCAACCCGCCGCCGCCGGGCAGCATAGTGTTCGTTGGCAGTTCAAGCATCGCATTCTGGAAAACGTTGACCGAAGATATGGCGCCCATGGGGGTTTTGAACCGCGGGTTTGGCGGATCAAAAATCTACGACCTAGTCTATTATGCAAACCGGATCGTCTGGCCCTATAAGCCAAAAGCCATTGTCGTGTTTTCCGGAACGAATGATATTGTCAGGCCGTCACCCGGCGCGCCGGAAAAGGTAGAGCAAGGCTTCATTGATTTTATCGCCGAGACGCGCGCGATATATCCCGGCATTGATATTCATTATATTTCCATCAGCCCAACTGAGGCGCGTTCGACGGCTTACCAGCAAGTAGCTGAAACGAATAAGAAAATAGCTGCGTTGGCGAAGCTTGACGACAGGTTATACTTTATTGATACCGCGTCGGCGACGACAAGCGGGGGGCTGCCGAGAACAGATCTGTTCCGTAACGACAAATTGCATCTCAACGCGAAAGGCTATGCCGTGTGGGCGGCAATAATTCGCGCGCATCTCTTGTCAATTTACCGGAGAAACTAAAGGCAGGCTTCGGCGCTGCCCCTTTGCCAATTGCGCGCGCTTTGCCCTAATTGCGCATAGCTTTGCGAACTATCGATTTGCGCGCCGGTCTTGGATTTAACGTATCGCGCGCGGGGGACCGCGCACTATCTTTGGCGTCGTTCGTTTCAAGCGCTGTAGCGGCTTCGAGTTCGGCGATAACACACCCAAGATGACTGCGCATGGCGGCCCGGGCTCCGTTTGCATCGCGCTCGCGCAGAGCCTCAAGTATCAGTTCATGCTCTTCGATCCGGCGGCCCATACCGCGACCGTGGATACGGGCAAAAAGGCGAACGGCAAGGGGGGACCGCTGGTGAGCCACATTCATTTCGCTAACGATGTCGTATAAAACGCTATTATCGAGCTGCTCGGCTATGATCTCGTGAAACCGGTCATCGCACAATTCCGCCACGTCGATTTCGCCTCGGCTATTTGCATCCCTCATATCCTGCATCGTCGCCTCTAAGTCTGCAATTCCGGATTCTGTTATGGCATTCGCCGCCAGATAGGCAATTTCACTTTCGATCAGCATTCGCGCATCGAGAAGCTCAAATCCGCCAACATCCAGATCAACTTCATGATCGGGCGATGGCTTCTGTTGCGTGTTTACATAAATTCCTGAATTGGCTTTTACCGTCACGGCTTTCATAATCTCAAGCGCTACGATGGCCTCGCGGATAACAGGTCTGCCGACTCCGAATTCTTCAGAGAGCCGGCGTTCTGAGGGAAGGCGGGTTCCTGCACCATATGTCCCACCTTCAATCATCGACAGCAATTGGTCTGCCACTTTTTGATAGGGGCGCTGAAGCTTGGTTCTGTCAACCGCAACTGATTCGTTCACAATGTCATTCCTACGTCAATCATACTGCCATTTACCGCATCTTGCTCCGATTTGAGCCGATTTCCATCGGTCGGTGCAACCGTGATCTGGCGACGGATCCTAAACTAGCAAGCAGCAATGCAATTTTGCAACAGCTTTCTGAAAAGCGTGAAAATTGGAAAACCAGTTATTGACAAATTGGGTTGCCAAACTTACCGACGACAACTGCGAAGGCTCCGCTCATCTTTTTGGGCGAGAAATTCGCGGCGAGCTAGGGCTGCAAACAAACAATATCTGAATATTCCCAGGGAGGGGCTAAGATGTCATCTGAATTCAATCATCCAACGCGAGTAACCAAATTGCGGTCTCGCGCATTAGGTTCGGCGTCGTTCGCCGTTGTTGGGGCGTTCATGCTTAGCGCGCCCGCATTCGCGGCAGAAGCGCCAGTGGATAACAGTTCAACGGCGTTGGTAAAGCCAGCATCCAGTGCAAATGGCCTACATATGATGGCGCAGGTTGTGGCAGATGACGCTGCAGAGAAGAAGAAAGCGGAAGATAAAGACGCAGCAGATGATAATACCATTGTCGTCGAAGGCATTCGCGCAAGTCTGGAAAGCGCAATTGGAGTGAAGCGCCGTGCCGACAATATCGTCGACAGTATCACTGCTGAGGGTATCGGCCGGTTTCCCGATTTGAACTTGGGCGAATCGATCCAGCGTATTGCCGGTGTGCAGTTGATCCGTGATGAATTTCGTTCGGGTAAGGTAGCGATTCGCGGCCTTCCTGGCCTTACAAAGGTACAGATTAACGGCAATGATTTGGCTAGTCCCGATTTTTCCGGCTCGTTTTCATTCGGTATTTTTGAATCGAGCATTGTCTCCGGCGTTGACGTGCAAAAAACCCCTACCGTGCGGATGGATGCTGGCGGCATTGGCGGCATTATCAATTTGAAAACATACCGCCCGCTTGATTTCAAAGACAATTTCCACCTGTTTGTTCAGGCAAAGGGTCAATATGAGCAGCTTTCCGGAGCGCTTATTCCTGATTTGGGCCTATCGGCAGGGTTTAAGAATGCGGAAGGTACCTTTGGTGCCTATATTTCCATTGGCTATCAGGAACGGGAATTCCGTTCGGATGCCGCTCGGATATCTCAGTATCGAACACTCGATGCTGCTGGTGGACGGCTAAGCGCTGCTCAGGTTGCCGCTGATCCGAATGCTGCGGTCTATATTCCTGTCAATTTCCGTTATGTTTCGCGCAAAATTACCGGCGATCGTCTTTCTGCTTCGGGCGGCCTTGAATGGCAGGTGAACGACAATCTCAATTTTGGGCTGACGGGCATTTTTTCCAGAAGCAACTCTGAACAGCCTCTGAGCCAAATGACCGTTTTTCCAAACGGTCCAAGGCGCTTTAATCAGGGCGTAGACTTCATTATTAATGATACGCTCGATACCGGAAATATTGGCACCACGGCCACAAGCATCCGTTATATCAGCCCCGCCGTTCAGGTTCAAAGCCGGATACTTGACGATGAATTTGAAACATGGTCGCTGACCTTTGACGGCAAATGGGAAAAAGGCCCATTGACGGTTTTCGGGTCTTTGCACCACACCAGAGGCTTCCGGGATCACTATCTTGCGCAATTTGTTTCTCGCCGCGATAGCCGGATAGAAAGTACACGGGCCATCATTGACAACGGCTTAGTCCTCGATCTCGATATCGGCGCTAACAATCCATATGACTTTAGTATTTTCCTCAATGAAAGCCCCGGCGAGGTTGGTACTTTCGGATATTCATTGACCAATACCGCTAGCCGGGATGACAATCTGCTGGCTAGGATATTTGCCGGTTCGGAAAGCTTCCTCCGGAATGAAAAACAGTCCGCTGCAAAAGTTGATGTAATATGGGAGCTTGATGACTTTCCGGTTTTCTCTTCGGTAGAGTTCGGAGCGAGATATCGCGAGCTGAACCAGATCAACCAGCAGTTCCGCTTCCGCAACGATAACGGCGTTGATTTGTCGCCGCTTGACAATAGCTTTTTTGGCCCAAGCTTCTTTACAGAAGGTCAGGGGTTCCTGGGCGGACAGGTTCGTAATCAGGGGCTGCTCGTGCCAGACATTGGCCGTGTTATAGCTGCTGTACTACCAGCAAACTTCACGCAGGGTGACGCCGACAATGGGTTTGTTCTGGATCGTCGCGGCCTGATATATAACCCTGAAGGTGGTGGATTATTCGACAACACGCAGGATATTTTCGCGCTTTACGGCTTGATCAACTTTGATTTCGATATGGGGCCGATAGGTGTGCGCGGTAATATTGGTGGTCGTTATGTGAATACAAGCCGGACTTCCGATACCAAAACAGCTACGCAGGCCCTAGATGCCAATGGGGAGTTTATACGCGATGCGATGGGCGAGATTCAGACCAACAATATGGGCACCCAGCGCATAGCAGTTTCGGTCGATACAAAATTCAGCCATTTCTTGCCTCAGGCGAATATGATCTTTGACGTGACGGATAATTTCGTTCTCCGTGTTTCCTACTCGGAAACCATGAATCGTCCTGATCCAAACCAGTTGCAGGCCGGTAACTTCAGCTTTTTCTCAAATGCCGACGGCGAACGTGTTTTGAGATTTTTCTCGGAAAAATCTGGTCTTGTGCCCTTTACGGCAAAAGGCGTGGATCTGGCGTTTGAATGGTATAACCGGCCGGGCGGCGTTGTGAATGGCGGTTTCTTTAGCAAGAAGATTGCCGGTACGATTATTGTCCTTCCCAATTTCTGCCCAACATCGCTAATTGGCTTTGAAAATGCTCTGCAGCCATTGGGTGTTGCCCCTGACGGTTTCTGCCGTGAGGGCGGTGTCGATACTGGCCTGAGGGTTGTAGCGTCACAGAGGATCAATTCTCTTGATGAATATTCCATCAGCGGTTTTGAAATCGGGACGACGCAGAATTTGGATTTCTTGCCGGGCTTCCTGGGTAATTTCGGCTTCACAGCCAACTATACCTATATCGACGCTTCCGAAAGCGCGGTGCCGGATAATCTGAACCCTGGGCAGTTCCTGCCGCAGACAAATATTTCCAAGCACTCGTTCAACTTGATCGCTTACTACGAGACAAAACGGTTCGGCATACGTTTGGCGAACAACTATCGTAGCAAGTTCTTAGCTGCGGGCGGCGGTACCTTCTTCGGTGATCAGCGTTTGGTCGATGATCGGATGCAGTGGGATCTATCCGGCTCATTCAATATCACTGATCAGTTCCGGATCGGTTTTGAGGCTCTTAACCTCACCGACGAAGATCGTTTCGAATATCAGGGCGTCAAGACGCGTTTCCGCAATTTGAGCAAGGAAGGCCGGACCTTTACGTTATCTGTCTCCTATAGCTACTGATCCAAGAATGCTGCGGCGATACCCTATGTCGCCGCAGCAGTTCGCTTTGCATATACTGTGAGGCGACCCGGCGATGGCCCAGACTAAACGATTGTTACCGAGCGGTGCTAATTCCGGTTTTTGGCGAACCGGATTTCTGATACCAATTGATGTTCGTCACCAGAACGGCAATCCGCTAGTATCACATGCGCAAGATCAACGAGTATATTGGTAGGGTTCAAAATATTTCGATTTAGGCGATGGGTACAAAATAGCGGATAGCGGGGATGATAGAAGCAAACGCCATGATTAGCCAAAAACTTGAGCTATCAGATGAGCGGCTGTTTGCATCTACACAGCCCGAGCGGCAGGTCGCTAGCCGCCTATACGACCATATCCGCGATCTACCGATTATCAGCCCGCATGGGCATACCGATCCCGCCTGGTTTGCGCTCAACCACCACTTTGCCGACGCCGCCAGCCTGCTAGTAACGCCCGACCATTATATTTTGCGCATGCTTTATAGTCAGGGCGTGGCGCTGGAGGATTTGGGCGTTTCTGGCGGCAAACAAAATGGCGCCGAAGCACGCGCCATCTGGCGCTTATTTGCAGATCATTATCATCTGTTTCGCGGGACGCCCACGCGAATATGGCTCGACCATGTATTCCATGACGTCTTCGGGCTGAGGGAACGGCTAAGCGGTACCACAGCGAATCATTATTTTGATCAAATCGGTGAACAATTGGCGACCGATGATTTTCGCCCCCGCGCGCTTATGGACCGTTTTAATATTGAGCTGATAGCGACTACAGAAGGCGCGCTTGATCCGCTCACGCATCACAAGAGCCTTGATGAAAATTGGTCGCGGCGGGTTGTCACAACCTTCCGACCCGATGATGTTACCGATGCCTTGCGCCCCGATTTTGCGGATAATGTCAAATCTCTGGCAGAGATCACCGGCGAAGACACCAGTAGTTGGCAAGGCTATTTGCAGGCGCTGCGCACGCGCCGCGTCGATTTTGCTGCGCAGGGCGCAACGGCAACCGACCATGGCCCTGCAAGCGCGCAGACCGCGGATCTTTCTGCGACGGAGTGCGAAGCGCTGTTTGAGAAATGTATTGGCGGACAGGCCAGCAGCGAGGAGCGCGCGCTATTTGGTGCGCAGATGCTTACCGAAATGGCGGGAATGAGCTGCGATGATGGCATGGTGATGCAGCTACATGCAGGCTCTCATCGCAATCACAACGCAGCGCTCTTTGCTAGCTTCGGCGCTGACCGGGGCGCTGATATCCCCATGCGCACGGATTATGTTAGCGCGCTCAAACCGCTGCTTGATAAATATGGCAATGATCCGCGCCTGACGCTGATTTTGTTTACGCTGGACGAAACCAGCTACGCGCGGGAACTGGCACCATTGGCTGGCCATTATCCTTGCCTCAAGCTCGGCCCTGCCTGGTGGTTTCATGACAGCCCCGAAGGTATGCTGCGTTACCGGCGCCAGACGACCGAAACCGCAGGCTTCTACAACACCGCCGGGTTTAACGATGATACCCGCGCCTTTCTGTCTATCCCGGCCCGCCACGATGTTGCCCGCCGCATGGATTGCAGGTTCCTCGCCGAGCTGGTGGCGCAGCACCGGATGGAAGAAGATGAGGCGCATGAGCTGGCGGCTGACCTTGCCTATAATCTATGCAAGCAGGCTTATCGGCTCGATGGACGCGAAAGCGGACAAAATGTAGGGGCGGCGGCATGATGCATCAGCGTTTGAATGCCTCGCATATAGATGAACTGCCCGCGCAAGTGGCGCGCCCCGCCTATGCTCGCGACAATATTGGCGTTGGTATCCTGCATCTTGGTGCGGGCGCTTTTTTCAAGGCGCATCAGGCGGTTTATACCGATACGGCGTTGGGGCTGGCTTCTGGCGATTGGGGTATATGTGCTGCCTCACTCAATAGCGAGACGGTCAAAGAGGCGCTGGTGCCGCAGGATTGCCTTTATACGCTCAAGCTGCTGGGCGAGCCGGAAAGCTACCGTGTCATTGGGTCAATCGCACAAGTGCTTGCTGGCCCAGATGACCGCGCCAAAATCATCGAGAAAATATCTGATCCGCAAATTAAGATAATGACGCTGACGATCACCGAAAAAGGATATTGTCTGGAGCCTTCAGGCGCTCTTGATTTTGCGCATCCCGATATAGCGGAGGATTTGAAGCAGGCCGGTCCGCCTCGGAGTGCTATCGGCGTGCTCGTTGCTGGGCTGAAAATGCGATTTGGCACAGAGACCTCCCCGATAACCGTTATATCCTGCGATAATATTTCGGGGAATGGAACCAAGCTCCGCGGTGCTGTTATAGCTTTTGCACAGCGGCTTGACGCTGAGTTCGCCGAACGGATTTCGAAGCATGTGATTTTCCCCAACACGATGGTGGATAGCATAACCCCCGCCGGCGATGCGCCGCTTTTGGAATCGGTGACCCGCGCGATCGGCTTTGAAGACCAGGCCGCCGTGCACCGGGAAAAATTCTCCGATTGGGTTATTGAAGACTTTGACGGCCCGCGCCCAGCATGGGGAGAGGCAGGCGCGGTGTTCGCGAGCGATGTCACGCCTTATGAGACTGCGAAGCTCCGGCTTGTGAATGCGCCCCATTCGGCGCTGGCATATCTGGGGCTGCTGGCAGGCTATACCACTGTTGCTCAGGTGATGGCTGACGAAGAGCTGACGCGCTATTTTTATGGGCTCACACAGGATGAGCTTATCCCGTCGCTAGGCGATAGCCCGATAGCGGATTTAGCGGCGTATCGCGACAGGATAGGGCAGCGATTTGCGAACCCGTTAATACATCACGAACTCAGGCAAATTGCAGCCGATGGATCGGCAAAGCTGCCGCAAAGATTGTTGCCGCCGCTGGCTGTTAATCACCGCGCTGACCGTCCCATAGGCTTCATTGCGTTGGGGATTGCGGCCTGGATGCGATTTGTACTGGCAGGCGCGCGCAAAGGCGTGAAGCTGAATGATCCGCTTGCGTCCATATTTTCTGAAGTTTCCTCGGCGAGTTTGGGGCAAGCAGAAGATGATGTGGACGGGCTTTTGGCTATCGAAGATATTTTCCCGATATGGATCAAGCAGAGCAAGGACGTTCGGGGCGCTATCGTAGCGGCCTATGGCGACCTAAGCTTGAACGGCGTTCAAAGCGCTCTATCTGCTGCAGAGAAGGTGGCGGCATGATGAAATTTTATGGAACCCGGCGCGTTTGTCCAGAAGGCGCAATTGTCAATTTTAACAACATTAACAAAGGCTGGAGCGGTCTTGATGGATACGCTGCCAAGGTAGGTAATATATGATCATCAAATCCGCACGCGTTATCGTGACTTCGCCGGGGCGAAACTTCGTCACCTTGAAGATCGAAACCGATGAAGGTGTTTACGGGATCGGCGACGCCACGCTCAATGGGCGTGAACTGGCAGTCGCGGCCTATTTAACAGAGCATGTTATTCCCTGCCTGATAGGACGCGATGCCGAGCGTATCGAAGACATTTGGCAGTATCTCTATCGCGGCGCTTACTGGCGGCGCGGGCCGGTCACCATGACGGCCATCGCAGCTGTAGATATGGCGCTTTGGGACATTAAGGCGAAGGCTGCTGACATGCCGCTGTATCAGCTATTGGGCGGAGCATCGCGCGACAAAGTTATGGTTTATGGTCATGCCAATGGCGGCGACATTGACGAGACCATTGAAGAAGTCGCGCGCTATGTTGATCTTGGCTACAAAGCGATACGCGCGCAATGCGGTATCCCCGGCCTTGATTGCACCTACGGCGTGTCAGACGACAAGCTATTCTATGAGCCTGCAGCGACCGATGTGCCGACCGAAGACGTGTGGTCAACGAGCAAATATTTGCTCCATGTTCCCAAATTATTTGACGCGCTTCGCGATAAATTTGGCCCGGATATCGAATTGCTGCATGATGCCCATCACCGCCTTACCCCCATCGAGGCAGGCCGTTTGGGCAAAATGCTCGAACCGCATCATTTGTTCTGGCTCGAAGATGCCGTCGCGGCTGAAAATCAAGAAAGCTACAGGATCATTCGTCAGCATACGACCACGCCTCTTGCTATCGGCGAAATCTTCAGCACGATTTGGGATGGCAAGACGCTTATTGACGAGCAATTGATCGACTATATCCGAGCGACCGTCACCCACGCGGGCGGGATCACCCATCTGCGGCGGATTGCCGACCATGCCGCTCTCCACAATGTGAGAACCGGGTGCCATGGGGCGACCGATCTGTCGCCGGTGAGCATGGGGTCTGCACTGCATTTTGATCTGTGGGTTCCAAATTTTGGCATCCAGGAATATATGCGGCATACCGAGGAAACCGACGCGGTATTCCCGCATGACTATTCCTTTGCAGATGGCTATTTGCATCCGGGCGATAAACCTGGCCACGGCGTGGATATCGATGAAGAATTGGCCGCGAAATATCCGTATAAGCGCGCCTATTTGCCGATCAACCGTCTCGAAGACGGATCGATGTGGAATTGGTAGCGGAGAGCAAAAATCATGCCGAACGCGATAAAATTCTCGATGAGGCTCGCGCTGTGTTTTTTCTGTGCTTCCCTGCTTGGCGCCTGCGCGCATAGCAACCCAGCGCGGGGCGACGTCGCTGCGAGCGCGGCAGAACCCGTGACAGTTCATCCCGAGATCTGGCCGCAGGGCCGCAGCGGTCTGGCGCGCGATCCGGCGGTGGAAGCGCGTATTGAGAAATTGCTTTCTGAGCTGACTGTCGAGCAAAAAGTCGGGCAGATCATCCAGGCCGATATTGGCTCGGTTACGCCCGCAGAAGTTAAGCAATACCGGCTGGGCACAATCCTGAATGGCGGTAGCTCCGGCCCATACGGAGATGACCGCGCAGCACCAGAACAATGGGTAAAGCTTGCCGATGAATATTGGGATGCGTCGATGGACCCCGATGGCGTCAAAACTCCTATACCTATCCTATGGGGCATTGACGCGGTTCACGGGCATTCGAATGTTGTTGGCGCGACCATCTTTCCGCACAATATCGGCCTTGGCGCAGCGAATGATCCGGCATTGATCGAAAGAATCGGCGCGGCAACGGCTGTCGAGGTTGCGGTAACGGGCCTCGACTGGACATTCGCGCCAACTTTGGCGGTGGCGCGTGATGATCGTTGGGGGCGGACCTATGAAAGCTATTCCGAAGACCCGAAAATCGTCGGCGCTTACGGCGGCGCGATGGTGCGCGGCTTGCAAGGCGTTGCCGGGACAGACGGCTTTTTAGGGCCTGACCGCGTTATCGCAACGGCCAAGCATTTCATCGCCGATGGAGGGACGAAAAATGGCAAGGATCAGGGCGACGCCGCGATATCGGAGACACTGCTGAGAGATGTTCACGCGGCGGGTTATTTCTCTGCGATCGAAGCGGGCGTGCAATCCGCAATGGCATCTTTTTCAAGCTGGAACGGGCAGAAAATGCACGGCAATCAGGCGCTTCTTCAGGATGTCTTGTTCGGGCGGCTGGGTTTTGACGGGCTGGTCGTGGGCGATTGGAATGCGCATGGCAAATTGCCGGGTTGCAGCAATGAAGACTGCGCTGCTGCCGTAAACGCAGGCGTAGATATTTACATGGCTCCGGATGGCTGGAAGCCACTCTATGCATCGACTTTGGCGAGCGTCCGGTCGGGCGAAATTCCCATCGAACGTCTCGATCAGGCCGTCTCGCGGATATTGCGTGTAAAGATCAGGGCGGGGGCGTTTGAAAAAGGCCGCCCCTCAGGTCGCGCACTTGCTGGCAAGACCGAGCTTATGGGCTCACCAAAGCACCGCGCAATAGCCCGCGAGGCGGTGCGGAAATCGCTGGTTCTGCTTAAGAATAATGGCGGCGTTTTGCCGCTGCGCCAAAACGCCAATATATTGGTTGTTGGCAGCGGCGCGGATGACATGGCGCAGCAAACCGGCGGATGGACGATCTCATGGCAAGGGCTGGACACGACCCACGCCGATTTCCCGCAAGGCCAGACCATCATAGAGGGCATCCGCGAGGTTGCAGCGGGCGCAGGCGGGCTGGTCGAATATTCTACCGATGGAAGCTTTTCCAAGAAGCCCGATGTTGCCATTATTGTTTATGGCGAGAAGCCCTATGCAGAGTTTAAGGGCGATTTGACCGACGTTGAATTCAAACCGGAAAATAGCAGCCATTTGGAGCAGATGCGCGCGTTGAAGGCCGCGGGTATTCCAGTCGTTTCTGTTTTTCTTTCGGGGCGTCCCTTGTGGGTCAACCGGGAGCTGAACCTATCCGATGCATTTGTCGCGGCGTGGCTTCCGGGAAGCGAAGGTGGCGGGGTTGCAGATGTGCTGTTTGAAAAATCCTCTAGCGGCAAGGCATTTGATTTTGCCGGGCGGCTATCGTTTTCGTGGCCGCGCACTCCCGATCAGACTGCCATCAATTTTGGTGATGAAGGTTATGACCCTCTATTTGCCTATGGATTTGGCCTGACTAAGGCGGACAGCGGTGTTCTGGGCCAGCTCGACGAAACGATGGCAAGCACGAGGCGAGCGATTGGCAAAGACATTTTTGCGAGCGGGCGCACGCTCGCCCCGTGGACGCTCAAACACCGTCAAGCCGGCGGGGCATTGACGATTTCCAACTTTGACCGGTTGGCGCAGGAAGATGCGAAGCGCATCATTTGGAACGATGCTGGCTGGCTGGCATTCAAAGGCCCCGCTGGAGATATGAGCGGATTGGCAACGCCGGATTCTGCGATCATGCTATCGATGCGCGTGGAAACCGCGCCGACCGGCCCCGTCATCTTCCGCGTAGAGAACGGAGATACAATATTGGGCTCGGTTGATATTGGCGATATGCTGCGCGCGCTGCCCGTTGGTGAATGGGCAGAGCTTCGCGTTCCGCTGAAATGCATCAGCAAAGAGGCCGCTGACTGGCGGTCTGTTACCGCACCGGTTGTCATCAAGGCATCATCGCCCTTCACGCTGGGCCTGAGCGGTATCAAGATTGCCGATCTGGGCGAGAATGACGATGCTTGCCCTGCGGCCGCCAATTAGAGATGGCGGATTAGCAGCGTTTCCATGACCACAACCAGCACCGACCCTGATCCCTTTTTCGTTTTTGGCGAGGCGATGATCGAGCTTTCGGGCGTGAGCAAAAGCGGCGCGAAAATCGGTGTTGCTGGGGACACCTATAATACCGCCGTTTATCTTTCGCGCGCAGGTATCAACGCCCGATATGTCACAGCATTGGGCGATGATCCGTTTAGTCAGCGAATAATATCCGCGATGCAGAAAGAGCATATAGATACCGCTTCCATATTGGAAATACCCGGCGGTAGTCCGGGGCTCTATGCCATTGAGGTCGATGATGCTGGCGAACGGTCATTCACCTATTGGCGATCGGCCAGCGCGGTGAGAGGCTTTTTTGGCCAGAACGGCACGGATAAGATCGTGGCGGATATGAAGCGGGCAAAGACGCTTTACCTGTCGGGCATCACTCTATCGCTCTTTGATGCAGCGGGTCGGCAGAATATATCCGATATCATGCAAGCGGTGCGCGCAGGCGGGGGCCAAGTGGTTTTCGATACCAACTACCGCGCGCGTGGCTGGATCAGCAGGGATGAGGCGGCGCAGGCGATTGAGGCGATTATGCCTTTGGTGTCCACTGCGCTTCCGACATGGGAAGATGAGAAAGATTTGTTTGGTGTGGTGGATGCCGAAAGCTGCGCGGCGCGTTGGCACCGCGTCGGTGCGAGCGAGGTCGTGGTCAAAGCCGGTGAGCAGGGAGCCTATAGCAAAGAAACCGGATGGATTTCGCCGCCCCGGATAATAACCCCGATTGACACGACCGGAGCGGGAGACAGCTTCAATGGAGCATATCTGGCAGCGCGCCTGCATGGATCATCGCTGGCCGATGCCATTGCGCAAGGGCATGCCCTGACGGCGAAAGTGCTGCTAACAAATGGCGCGATTATTCAATAGCAACTGAACCGGTGGTCGCAGAAAGAGGGCAGGAAATGTGATTTTGAATTCCAAACTGATCCTTGGTTTTTTGAGCCTGGCGTTGCTTGCCAGCTGCACAAATCTTCGCGACTTGGGCAGTAGCAGCGCATCAGCCAACGGAGATGGGTATGATCTGTATCTGCTCATTGGCCAGTCGAACATGGCGGGCCGGGGAGCTGTGGCGGATATAGACCGGACGCCGCATGAGCGCGTATTCATGCTCGGCAAAGCGGGAACATGGGTTGCCGCGATAGACCCGATCCATTTTGACAAGCCCGAAGTTGTCGGCGTCGGCCCCGGGCTTTCCTTTGGCAAGGCCGTCGCCTGCTATGACCAAACCCGCAAGATCGGCTTGATCCCCGCCGCTGTTGGCGGGTCGAGCATTGCTTCATGGACGCATGGCGGCTTCCATGAGCAGACCAGTAGCCACCCCTATGATGATGCCATTTCGCAGGCACGAATTGCGATGAAGCAGGGTAGGCTGAAGGGAATTCTGTGGCATCAGGGTGAGGCCGATTCAAATTCAGCAAAGCTGCCCAAATATCGCGCTACTCTTACCGAAATGGCGGCCAGTTTTCGCCGTGACCTTGGTAGCCCGAACGTGCCGTTCATCGTCGGCGGGCTCGGTGATTTCTTTGTACAAGGCCGCCCCGAAGCGGCCAGTATAACGGCGATTTTGAAGGATGCGCCTGACTTTATTCCCAATACCGGCTTTGTGTCGGCAAAGGGCCTTTCTCTCAAGGGTGATGGCGTCCATTTCAGCGCGCAATCCGCGCGCGAGCTTGGGCGGCGATATGCCCGGAAACTGTTTGAGATGCGAGGGAATTGGGTTAGCAATAAGGGGCGTAACCAACAATGCAAAGAGCTGAAATGAAACTATCAATCTTGCCTGAGCGGTCGCGCCGCGTTGGAGCGGCTCGTTCCGCCACAATGGCAGGCTGCCTTTGCCTATTGACAGCCTGCGTGCAAACGGGCGTCGAAAGCGCTGGCGAGCAGGGCCACGCGGCTATTCCAGAAACACTGGCGATCAATGTCGGCGGCGGCGCGATGACTACGCTCGACGGTGTCGCATATAGCGCGGACGAAAGTTGGGTAATCGGCGGAGAAGCAGGCAAGTTGGACGCAGTCTCTGGCACACAGAGCGCTGAGCTATATCAAACCTACCGCAAAGGAGCCATCAAACTCAGCATCCCCGTGCCAACTGGCGAATATGATGTCACGCTGAAATTTGCCGAGCCGGATGACACCAATATGCGCGCCCGCATTTTTGATGTTTTGGTAGAGGGCAAGGTTGCAATACCGCGCCTGAATGTCCGGTTGCGGCGAGACGGCAATCTTCGCGCCGGGCTGTCGCAAACCATACCTCGAGTGCAAATAACCGACGGGAAAGTGGATATAGACTTTAAGGCGCACAGTGGCGAACCGGTGTTGAGCGCTGTCGTCATCCGGCCGCATGCCGCCGCAGATACCTCGAATTTCAAACTGAAATGGGCAGATGAATTTGATGTGGACGGCAAGCCCGACCCGGCGCGATGGAATTCTAAAAACTGGAGGGCGAAGCGGGTCAACCGTGAGGATCAAGCCTATACAGACCGTGCCAAAAATGCGCGCATTAAAGACGGCAAGCTCATCATCGAAGCCCACAAGGAAGACTATCTGGGCGCGAAATATACCTCGGCGCGTTTGACGAGCGAGGGGCATGGCGACCTGCTATATGGCCGCGTAGAGGTGCGCGCGAAGATCCCAACCGGCGGCGGCTCATGGCCAGCCATCTGGATGTATCCGACGGACAGGTGGCGTTATTCGGGCGGGTGCGATGCCAAGGTCGGTGATCCCAAGCCCGGAAAATG
>JAZGFP010000007.1:0-118343 GCA_036479555.1 Sphingorhabdus sp. | reverse complement strand
TAGAGGTGCGCGCGAAGATCCCAACCGGCGGCGGCTCATGGCCAGCCATCTGGATGTATCCGACGGACAGGTGGCGTTATTCGGGCGGGTGCGATGCCAAGGTCGGTGATCCCAAGCCCGGAAAATGCGTTTCCTGGCCGAATTCGGGCGAGATCGACATTATGGAGCATGTCGGCAATGGCCTCGGCACAGTCCACGGCACCGTTCACAACAAGGCCTATTATTGGGTGAACGGGAAGCAGCGCAAAGGCGCCGTCATTATCGATAATATCGGCGAGGGTTTCTATACCTATGCCATGAACTGGACGCCGGACCGGATCGACATTTTTGTCGATGACACGCTCTATTTCACCTATATACGCGAAGAGGATGCCGATTGGCGGGCATGGCCGTTCGATCATCCTTTTCATGTCATACTGAATCTCGCCATCGGCGGATCATGGGGCCGCGCAGCGGGCGGCATCGATGACAGAAAATTCCCGCAGCGGCTCGAAATTGACTATGTCCGCGCTTATGAATTTACCGGCAAAAGGGGCCGAAAGTAACTATCGCGATTACTCCGCCTTGCGCTCATTTTTGCACACCGGCTTGAAAGCTAGATCAGCTAGGACGGGATAGTGATCGGAGGGGAGCCGGCCATCGATATTCTGCGCGATGACGGCATGTCTGCGAACCGAGATATTGTTGCTTGCCAAAATATGATCGATTGACCGGAGTTTCTCCGGCTTGAGCTTGAAATCGTTGAAGGTTCCTACCGGCCCAAATGACTTAGTGCGAGATGCGGCGCGGCTATCAACGAGCCGCACAGAGACTTCCGCTGGGGCCAGCAAATTCTGCATGGCCTCGCTGCCAATTTCCGCGTTAAAATCACCGAGCAGGATGACATGATCGTCTGCTTTGGCATAGTCCGATATCCACCGCTGCAATTGCAGTCCGGAATTGTTGCGCGCTTCTATGCCGATGTGATCCCAGTGGGTGTTGATGACCAGTATGTGCGTAAGCCCACCATTCGCCGTAAGGCGCGCCCAAGTGACGATACGGGGGTAGGCCGCGTCCCACCCTTTGGACGGAATATCCGGCGTTGCCGAAAGCCAGAAAACTCCGCTATCGTGCAAAGCGAAAAGATCGCTGCGAAATCCAATCGGCGACGATTCACCCGTGCCGTCAACATCGCGCCCTTTACCAATAACCTGGTAGCCGGGGAGGTCAGAAGCAAGCTCGCGTTTCTGGTGGATCACCACTTCCTGCAACCCGAAAATACCGGGGCGAAGCCAGTCTATTTGTGCGCTGACCCATGCCCGCCGGTGCGCCCAGCTATCCAGTCCGTCGATCGGTGTGTCGAGGCGTATGTTGTACGTCATCACCCGTGTCAGCGCCGTCTCGCAGGTCTTGGTCGATGCCCCGGCCGGGGCTGTAAATCCGATCATCATCGCAAACAGAAACGCGCAAAATGCG
Organism: Sphingorhabdus sp.; assembly: GCA_036479555.1. GTDB lineage: Bacteria > Pseudomonadota > Alphaproteobacteria > Sphingomonadales > Sphingomonadaceae > Sphingorhabdus_B. The sequence continues at coordinate 116,888 of JAZGFP010000007.1, read as the reverse complement.
AAGCGACGATTGAAAGGCTGCGGTGCCGTCATCCTGACTTCTTCTCGACCCAGCTCTTGATGTCGGGGACCACGCTTTGTACATGCTCGGAGAAGAGGAAATGGCCAAGACCGTCATAGACAGACAATTGCTTGTCACAGGTCAGCCGGTCATGCAGATGCTCGCTCAGGCTTTGCGGGAATATCGTGTCATTGCCGGCGTGGAGCATCAGAACCGGCGTCTCTATCTCCTCGACCGGGCGCTGCATTTTTGCAGAAGATAGCGATGCGAGCGCCTTTAGCGTGATGATCTTTTGCATGTAAGGATCTTTGGCCATCCGTTCCTTGGCCGCATTTTCGCCTTTGCTGAGCAGCGCAAAATAGCGTGCGATGCTAATCTTCATCTCGGGGAAAATCTTTGCCAGACCGATGATAACATATTTGAATATGCGCGCGATCCTTGGATGTGTGGTCATGTTCAAATTTTTGGGGTCAGCCAGATCGGCCGCGTTGTGGCAAATCACGCCGGATAGCTTTTCATCGGTCGCTGCCGTGTAGAAGGCGACAATCCCGCCCTGACTCGATCCCGACAGGAATATGTTGTCGCCAAAACGCTTCCGTGCGTAGCTTACCGTGGCGCGCGTATCGCTGATAATTTCCTCGATGGTATAGCTTCCCGCTTTGCCGCCGCTTTGCCCGTGGCCGCGTGGATCAAAACTGACGACATTGAAACCGACATCACCAAGTGCCGCCAGAAAATTACCGTAAACCAAGCCGTAAGCGGCTGTGCCTGGAACAAAGACGATCGTTGGCGCATCTTGTTTGGCCGCGATGACATCGAGATGAAGGGTGTTGCCGTCATTTTCGATTTGGGCAGATTCAAAGTGGCCCAGCGTAACATCCGAACCGCGCGTTTTCATGAGCCGGTTAAAGTGGCTTTCAAACTCTTTTACGCTGCTCATACACTAAGCTCCCTTATTGTGACCCTGAACATAACTCTCCTTCCCGCCTTTCCTCTTTGCCATAGGGGCGGCATCTTAAACCAGAATCCGTCTGCGAAATTGTTCGCATTCATAGCGCACAAACTCATCGAGATTGAGATCGCGCGGCCCGGTCATCCACAAATTGGTGAGCCCGCGAAACAGCGCAACAAACGCGTAGGCTTCAAACTCCATATTGATATTTTTCCGGATGCTGCCGTCGCATTGTCCTTCCTTCAAAGCAGAGGCGATGGCGGTAAGCAAGTTAACATTGATCGCTTCAAAAGTCGGGCGAAGCTGGGGCAATGTGGTGTGGCTATCCGCCATCAGCCGGTGGAAGGCGATGAACAGATCTGATCCTTCCTGAAGCTGATGCGCGTAGACCTCGAAAAAGGAAATCAGGCGTCTTGCGGGTTTTTGTGTCTGGGCGGACTGGCCTAGTATTTTGTCGACGAACAACTCCACAATCCGGTTTGTTACTGCCAGCAGGAGACCGTTTTTTGAACCGAATCTATGGCTGACAAGACCGCCAGTATAGCCAGCGTTTCTACCAACTTCCGCCAGCGTCCAATCGGTCGAACCCTTGAGCGCGATGAGCGAGACTGCGGCCTGCAACATCTGGTGATCCGACGTCGCGGTCCGTTCGGCCTGGCTGCGCCGTTTGGGTTTTTTGCTGCCATCATTTGCATGGCTATGTTGCGCGCTGCCCATGTCAGATCACTCCTTCGCGTTCCAGAAATCTGCTTGCTCGCCATAGGCTGGCTGCTGCCAAAGGCAATGTTACAGAAATCACCATGAGGCCTGCGGCAAGGTTGCTTGGGCCAAAGCCAATTAGGCCATTGTCGCTGATGATGCCGACGATGAGCGGCCCCATGCCAAGCCCGATTGCATTGGAGAAGAAAAACACCAATGCTGCCGCCATCGCCCGCGAATGGACAGGCGCTGCATGCTGGATGGCGGAGAGTGGCGGCGCGAAACTTGCCTGCAAAGCAAATGTGGCGAGCGCGAACAATGCGGTTGCCGTCCACATATTTGCCGAAAGCAGCGCGCCTAAATATATCGGGAAAGCGGCAAGCACAAACAAAGCCGGAAGCCGCGTCAGCCAGGCCATGTTTGTTTTGGCCATCTTGTCGGTAACAAAACCGCCGAACAGCAAGCCGGGCAAACCGCCAAACAGCAATATCCCAGCTACCATCGGGCCCGCTTGCGATTCATCCAATCCAAAAGCGCGCAAATAATGCGGCGCGATCCAAGCGACCAAAGTGTAAGCGAACATCGCCGTCAGAACATGCCCGATGAGCGCATAGAGATATAGCGGGATCGATAGCAATGCTTTGATCTCGGCCAGCACCGGCAGGCTGGGCTTGGTGCTTTTGATCGGTATTTCCTCTGTCCCGCCTCTTGCCGGTTCGCGTATCGTCAGCTTCAGTAATAATGCGATCAGCAGCCCGGGAGCGCCGACCACGACAAAGGCAACGCGCCAACCATATTTATGGCCGACATATCCGCCGACTAGCAGTGCGAGCAATTGCCCGAGCACCGTTCCCATCGAGTAGATTGAAAGCGCCCGGCCGCGTTCTTCTTTGCGGAAATAATCGGAGAGGATGCTGTGCGCTGAGGGGCTAAGGCCGGCTTCGCCCACGCCCACCATTGTGCGTAGGACAAACAATTGCACATAATTCACTGCCATCGCGCACAGGGCGGTCATCGCGCTCCAGAATAGGATAGCTATACTGATCAGGTTCACCCTGTTGGTTCGATCGGCAACGCGCGCCAAGCCAATTCCGAAAAAGGTATAAAAAATCGCAAAGGCCCATCCCATGAGAAGGCCAAGCTGGGTGTCGCTAAGCGCGAATTCTGCCTTGATCTGTTCGGAAAGGATGCTGAGTATTTGCCGGTCAAGAAAATTGAATGTGAAAGCCAGCGTGAGGGCGCCGGTTACATAATAGCGATAGCCGCCCGATTTTTGGCCAGCGCGCGGTTGCCCGCCGGAGCTGGAGAGCCCCCCATCGCCCGATAGATGGTCGCGAGAAATTTGGCTCATAAACCGGAAAACTCCCTAACCTCATCTTCTCCGAAGGCCTTGGCTAGCATGGTCATGCGCAATGCTCAATTACTAATTGACCAACCAATAACTACATTGTTACACTGGCTCGACTCAATAGTCTGAGGCGGAAATGATCTTGAGTGGAGGAGCGAAAATGAAGCCTGTCAAAGCACATCACATGTCTTTTCCGGTGAAGGACCTGGACAAATCGCAAGCATTTTACCGGGATATATTGGGGCTCGAACAGATACCGCGCCCGGATATATTTCCGGTTCCGGGCCTATGGTTCCAGGCAGGCGCGTGTGAGGTGCATCTGATCCAGGTGGAAGAAGGCTTTGACGTAGGCGAGCCGCCCAAGACGACAAACCCGATTGCGCGCCATGCCGCCTTTGCGATCGATGATTATGATGAGACATTGGCTTTCCTGAAGGATACTGGACTGACGGTTTTTGAAACCAATGCCGACGTCGGGCAGATGTGGATCGCCGATCCTGACGGCCATGTCATTGAACTTATCAAACCGGCTTCATGAGTAGCGATCTGACACTTGTTACCGGCGTCACCGGCACGATCGGTAGCGCGCTCGTCAGCGAGCTACTGGAACAAGGAAGGCCGGTTCGCTGTCTCGTGCGCGATGTGGCGAAGGCCGAAGAGATGCGGTTGGGGGTAGCGGAATTTGTAAAGGGCGACTTGACCAACAAAGCCAGCATCGCCGATGCTTTTCAAGATGTCACTCATGTCTTTCATGCAGGAGGGATGCCCGAGCAATGGGCCGCGGATGATAGCATTTTTGACCGGGTCAATGTAGGCGGAACGCGCCATATGGTGGATGTGGCGCTTACCTGCGGCGTCAAAAGCTTCGTCTATACCAGCACGCAGGACATGTTTGATCTGACCGCCGATCCGTTTGACGAAACCATGCCCGGGAAAGTGCCGCTCCATTCTGCCTATGAACGTTCGAAGCAAAAGGCCGAAGCGATTGTCGCAAGGGCAGTTGCCGGCGGCCTGCCCGCCAAGTTTGTTCATCCGGTGGCGGTCTACGGCCCGGGCGCAGCGGAAGTTTCCGGGCTAAATAACCTTCTCAACGATCTGCTTTGTAACAAGGTTCCGATATTGCTAAATGGCGGGCTACCGGTGGTGTATAACCACGATCTGGCCAAGGGGCAGCTTCTGGTTGAGGCGCAAGCAATGCCGGGGGATCACTATATATTTTCCGATAGCTACCAAAGCCTGATCGATATTGCTCAGGGCGTGCAGAATATCGAACCGGAAGCTAGCATCCCCAAAGTTATGCCCGATATATTGGCCGGGCTGATCGCGGGCACAGGCGAGTTGATTTCAAAAATCACCGGCTCCAAACCGCCCATCTCAAAAGGCGAATTGGGCGTGTTACAACGCGCAGGCAGGCCGAGCAGCGCCAAGGCGAGAAGCAAGCTTGGCTGGAGCTCGCGGTCCTTTGAAGATGGCCTTGCCGAAGCCCTGACATGGCTGAAGGAGCGCAACAGATGAGCGACGATTTTCGTTCCCGCGCTGTTTCCTGGTCAAAGGGCAATCACTTTGAAGATTTCCAAGTGGGGCAGATTTTTGAGCATCACTGGGGCCGGACCGTCGATACCAGTGACAATAATCTGTTCAACACGCTGACGCTGCATTTCAACCCTACCTATTTCAACCGCGAATATGCTCGGGCGAACGGGCATAAGGATACGCTTATCAACCCGCTATTGGTGTTCAATATGGTATTGGGGCTTTCGGTTGAAGATTTGAGCGAGGCTGGCGGGCCGTTCGTTGGCGTTGAAAAGCTGGCCTACAAGAATTCGATCTTTGCAGGTGACACCATTACCGCGCGCTCGACCACGCTTTCCGCGCGGCTGTCGGATAGCAAGCCGGGCTTTGGTATCGTTAGCTGGGCCACCGAAGGCTTCAATCAGCATGGCGACGCGGTGATAGCCTTTGAGCGCGCCAATCTTGTGATGACCAAGGCGCTTGCGGGTCAGATACAAAGTGCCCGGGAAAAAACTGCGGGGGCGAAATCATGACGCAGGTCTCGCTAACCGGAAACGGCAATTATTTCGAAGACTTTGCCGTCGGTCTCGTCATCCGCCATGCGCGCGGGAAAACCGTGAATGTTACTGAAAATGTATTGATCACCAATCTGGTGATGAATTCGGCAGATGCGCATTTCAACGATCACAAAATGGCCTCCACCCCGTTTGGCAAATCAATTAGCTATGGCGGTGTGAATATGGCTATTGTTCTGGGATTGGCAGCGCAGGACACAGCGGAAAATGCGATTGCCGAAATTGGCATGGACAAGATGCGCTTCAAAACGCCGGTGTTCCACGGCGATACGCTCTATGCCTATAGCGAAGTGCTGAAGACCGAAGCGTCGGACCGCGAGGATGCGGGGATCGTCCATTTCAAACATTGGGGCGTCAATCAGGATGACAAAATCGTGTTTGAAGGCGAACGCACCGTCCTGATCAGGCGGCGTCCAGAAGGACTCGGCAAATGAGCTTCGGCGCGCTCTCGGACATAAAGATACTCGATCTCACGCAGATGCTGTCAGGCCCTTATGCCACACAAATGCTCGCCGATCAGGGCGCTGAAGTGATCAAAATCGAGCCGCCAAGAGGCGATATGATCCGCCCCGCCGGGCCGTTCAGGGCTGATGACAAGGATAAAACCCACGGTGCTTATTTCCAAAGCGTCAACCGCAACAAGCGCGGGATTTGCCTCGATCTGAAAACCGAGGCGGGGAAAGATGTTCTCAAAAGGCTGGTGCGCGATGCCGACGTTCTGGTCGAGAATTTCCGCGCGGGCGTGATGGAGAAGCTCGGGCTTTCTTACGAGACGCTGATCGCGGAAAATCCCAAGCTGGTTTACGGCGCGCTTCGCGGATTTGGCGATCCGCGTACTGGCGAGAGTCCCTATACCAACTGGCCTGCTTATGATGTCACCGCGCAGGCTATGGGCGGGCTGATTGGCATCACCGGCGCGGATGAGGATAGCCCGACAAAAATCGGCCCCGGGCTTGGCGATATCATCCCCGGCATGATGCTCAGCTTTGGAATTTTGGCCGCGCTCCATCATGCCCAGAAAACCGGGCAGGGGCAGTTTGTCGATGTCGCCATGACCGATTCCATTTTGGCGGTTTGCGAGCGGATTATTTATCAACACAGCATTGATGGGTCTGTCCCCAAACCCGAAGGCAATTTCCATCCCTTCCTCTGCCCATTTGGATTATATCCGGCTAGGGATGGCTGGGTCACCATCGCCGCACCGCGCGACGAATTTTTTGAAATGCTCGCCAAAAATCTGGACGCGGATGACCTGCTTGAAGACCCGCGCTTTGCAGGGCAGCTTGCGCGTATCCAGAACAAAGATGCGCTCAATGCGCGTTTGTGCGAGCTGACGAAACTGCACAGTAAAGCGGCGCTTACCGAAATGCTTGGCGGGCTTTTGCCATACGGCCCGGTGATGACGATGGCAGAATTGCCCGACGATCCGCACATCAAGTCGCGCGAGATGATCGTTGACATCGAGCAGCCCGGATCGGCGCGGCCGCTTTCGGTTGCCGGTGTTCCGGTGAAAATGAGCGAGACGCCGGGCGGTGTTCATACCCGCGCACCGGGCAAGGGCGAGCATGGTGACGAGATTTTGAAAGAGGCCAGCTTCAGCGAGGCGGAAATAGCTGAGCTTCGCGATGCTGGCGCATTTGGATAGGATATGAATATGACCGCGAGACCAAAACGCATACGCCGCTGCCAGCTTGCCGTTCCGGCCAGCAATGAAGAGCTTGTCAAAAAAGCGGTGGCGAGCGACGCCGATCATGTCTTTCTTGACCTCGAAGATGCCGTTGCGCCAAATGCCAAGCCCGGCGCGCGGAAAACCGCGATCAATGCGTTCAATGATCTCGACTGGGGCAAAAAAACGCGCTGTTACCGGATCAACGATCTACGCACCAGCTGGTGCTACCAGGATATCATCGAAGTGGTTAGCGGCGCGCGCGAAAATATCGACACGCTGATGATCCCCAAGGCGATGGACGGCAGGGATATATTCTTCGTCTCGACCTTGCTCGATCAGTTAGAAGCCGATCTCGGGATGACAAAATCCATCGGCCTTGAAGTGCTGATTGAGGAAACCGAAGGCTTGCAAAATGTCGAAGGCATCTGCGCGGCTTCTCCCCGGATGGAGGCAGTTATTTTCGGCCTCGGCGATTATGGCGCATCGCAAGGCATCGAACCGATATCGGTTGGCGGCGACAGCAGCTATCCAGGCGATTTATGGCATTATGGGCGGTTTCGGATCACAATGGCAGCGAAGGCCTGCGGGCTTGATGCCATCGACGGGCCTTATGCCAATCTTGGCAATATTGAAGGATATGAGCGCGAATGCAAACGCGCGATGATCCTTGGCATGGGCGGGAAATGGGCGCTAACACCCAAACAAATCCCAACCGCGCTCGGTGTGTTCTCACCCGACGAGCGCCAGATAAAATCAGCCCGGATGATGGCAGCTGAATATAAAAAGGCCGAGACTGCCGGGCTTGGTTCAATCAAAGTCCACGGCATCATGGTCGATGCGGCAACCGTCCGGCTGGCGCAGAATATCATCGATAGAGCCGATCTGATAGGTGACTAGGAGCATCATGCAATGACAGACCAAGCGACCGGTTATATGACCGACGAGCGGCGGATGATCCAGGAATCCGCGCGCGAGTTTACCAAGAATGAAGTGCTCCCGCTGGCCAATGAGCTCGATCCGATGAAAGGCGATATCCCGCCTGAACTTATCAAGAAAATGGGCGACATGGGCTATTTTGGGATATTGATCCCGGAGAAATATGGCGGGCTTGGGCTTGGATATTTTGAATATTGTCTGGTCGCCGAAGAACTCGCACGCGGATGGATGTCAGTGGCATCGCTGATCGCGCGCGGCAATTCATTTTACAAGACAATTCCGGGCGACGAAGAAACGCGCAAATCGCGGATAAAGGCGATGGCGGCAGGCGAATATCTGGGCGCTTTTGCGATGTCCGAACCACAAGCCGGTTCCGACATAGCTTCGGTATCTTGCCGGGCGCGGCGCGAGGGTGACGAGTGGATCATCACCGGCAACAAATATTGGTGCACCTTTGCCGATGGCGCGGATTTTATCTATGTCGTGTGCCGGACCAATACCGACGATGATCCGGCAAAACGCTATATCGGCCTGACCGGTATTGCGGTTGAAAAGCCCAAGGGCGAATTGCCTGAGCGGGTGAGCGGAAGTGTCATTCCCAAAATCGGCTATCATGGCTGGAAGACTTGGGAGTTGGCACTCGATGAAGTGCGCGTGCCGATCATACCGTCAAAAAGCGATGATGATAAGGATTCCAAAACCGCGGCGGGCAAGGCGTTTTACTCAATCGTTTCGGGGCTTGAAGGTGCCCGCGCGCATACCGCAGCGCGCTCTATCGGCCTTGCCCAAGGCGCATTGGAAGATGCCACCGCCTATGCAAATGAGCGCGAGCAATTTGGGCGGCCGATCGCGCGGTTTCAGGCGATCCGTTTCAAGATCGCCACGATGGCAACCGAGATCGAAGCGGCGCGTCAGCTTATGTATTCGGTTTGCCACAAAATCGACGCCGGCGGCAGGTGCGACAAGGAAGCGGCGATGGTCAAATATTTCGCCGCCGAAATGGCTGAGCGCGTCACATCCGAAGCGATGCAAATTCTGGGCGGCGCGGGATACACGACACTTCACGCGGTCGAACGCTATTGGCGCGACGCACGGCTCACCAAGATTTTTGAGGGGTCTTCCGAAATTCAGCAGCGCATCATCGCCGATCATCTGCTTGGAAAGGGCTGACAATGGACTATTCTCCCGACATGGAGTTCGCTTTGAAGGATGTGGCTTCGCTCAAGGGCAAAGTATCGGACGGTGAGTGGCAGGCGCGCGTGAACCTTGCCGCCTCTTACAGGTTGGTGGCAAAATTTGGCTGGGACGACATGCTCTCAACCCATATTTCCGCGCGGGTTCCCGATGAGCCCGGTAAGCTGCTGATCAACCCGTATGGTGTGCTGTTCAATCAGGTTACCGCGTCATGCCTCGTCAAAACTGATTTCCACGGCAAGCAATTTGGCGAAACGCCGTTCCCGATGAACCCGGCGGCGATAGTCATCCATGGCTCGATATTGGAGGCGCGCGAGGATGTGGAATCTGTGCTCCACATGCACACCACGCCGGGCGTTGCCGTATCGACGCATAAGGCGGGGTTGATGCCAATCAACCAACGCGCCTTATATTTCCAGAATATCCTCGCCTATCATGACTATGAAGGATTGGCGCTCGAATCTGATGAGCGCGAAACGCTGGTCGCAAATCTTCAGGACAAATGGGTGATGATATTGCGCAATCACGGCACCCTCGCCGCGGGGCGGACGATCGCGCAGGCTTTCGTCTACGCCTATATGCTGGAACGCTCTTGCGAATATCAGGTTGCGACGCTGGCGGGCGGAACGCCGCTGGTTGAGCTGTCGGATGACATAATAGCGCGCGTGCCGGGTCAAGCGACCCATTTCGTCCATGCCGGAACACTCGAATGGCCCGCATTGCTGGCCAATCTGGATGCTGAGGATGCAAGTTTCAGGACGTAAGGGCTGCGTCAGGCTTGGCGGCAATCTGCGCCGCTATGCCGCTGCGCTATTTTCTCGAAACACCCGCAGGAAATTCCCGCCGATTATTTTAGCAATATCGCCCTCGCTCAGCCCACGCTTTGCCAGTCCCCCGACAAATAGCGGCAATTTGCGGTAGTTATCAAACACCGGCTTGTAATTCGCATCCATGTCAGTCCCCAGACACACATGGTCAATTCCGACCGCCCCCACCAAGTCAATGGTGCGCCCGACAAAGCCCGATAGGCTGTCTATCCCGATGCCCGCCGGCCAAGCGCCGACGAGGCCGCCTTTAGCAGCGATCGCTTTGGCAAGAGCAGCGGGAATAAATCTGGGATGCGAAGACTTTCCGGTGTGAATGTGAACATGCGATGCGATAACTGGTTTGGTCGATGTTTCAAGCGCACCATAGGCAGTCTGCACTGAGGAATGGGCGATATCTATGATCATGCCCAGACGGTTCATTTCGCGTATTATCGCTTCTCCCGCTGGTGTTAGCCCGCCTTCCTTTGTTTGATCGGTTATGATGCTGCCGAGTTCGTTGTTGCGGTAGTGCATCAATGTCAGGATGCGCACGCCATCGGCATAGGCTGCGGCAACGCGCTCCGGCTTGCCCTCCAGAAAATCTCCGCCCTCAACCGATAATATTGCACCAATTTTCCTTGATGCCTTCGCCGCAGCAAAGTCGGCCGGTGCTTGTATCCGCATGACCAGATTTTGCGCTATCAATGACCGCAGATTTGCTATCTGCCTTTTGTAGCTCGCCCATGCCTCGCCCGGTTCAAATTCCCGCGTTGACGACAGCCCTTCGCCCTCGATGTTGAGCGTCTGGAAATCGGCGACAGCTGCAAATGACGACGCCGTCAAATTTCCGGCCACCATGTCGTTGACGGCCTGCTGTTCGAAGCTGCCTTGCATGGCATATAGCTTGAGCAATATCGGCAGATGTTCGGCTCCGTTCACGAATGTTCTGCCCGGATGCGCATGGACGTCAATCGCAATATGGCGGTCTAGCAACGCCTTTGCATGGTCTAGCTCTTCTTTGGTTAGGGTAAAGCCGATTGGCACTTCGGGCGCGCGCAAATACCAATATCCCGCGCCGCCAGCTAGGGCGATACCCGCCGCCCCGCCGATCAATAATTTCCGCCGTGATAATTTGGCCATGTTCGTAAACTCTCCCACGATGATACTGAGAGGAAAGTCCCTCCGTCACCATATTGTTATTTGCGCGGATTATGCGCCCAGCATTCGATTTCAAGTCTTCCGTCAAAGGCAAGTTTCACGCCGCCAAAAGCGCTGCGGGCGGGCAGGGCGTCCGGTCTGAAATAGCTGACATAGACTTTATTAAACGCCGGCCAATCCTTCATATCTGCCAGCATAATGGTGCATTTGACCACAGCATCGAACGCAAGGCCGCGCCGCGCGAGCGTGGCCCCGATATTATCCATTGCCTGACGCGCTTCGGTTTCAATCCCGCCGGGAACCAGCTTGTTTTCGCCGGGCACCGCTCCGATTTGACCCGAAAGATAAAGCATATCATCCACTTGCACGGCTTCGGAGAAGGGCAGCCCTTTTGCGGCGGGATAGTGGGTAATGCGAGAGTCGATGCTGCTGCATCCGGCAACGCAGGTGACCATCAAGATCAAGATAAACTTCGCGGGCAGTTTCATGCTTTCCCTTCCGGTGGCTGCTGGACGCATCGCTATTTTCGCATGGCCTTGAAGATGGCTAGCGCCAATAAGGTTAGCGTTATGAACATTGCGGTCGCCACCCCTGTCCATTTCAAACTTGTAAAGATGCTCGCCGCCCACGCAAGCGGAACAATCTTCGCGGGAAACGACCATAACAGCGACGAGATTGAGATATTCTCGCAAATGTCGAGCATGAAGACGATGACAGGAAGCGCGGTCAACAGGCGCGTAAGATGTTCCGCTATGGCCGCTTTTTTTGCGAGAAACGCGATCGTGAAGGACAGCGTTGCGGTGTAGATCACCGGGTAAATGACATCAGCCGTCAGTAGAAATACCATATAATTGTGGCGGCCAGCAGCACCAAATTGCGCGACCCGGTCAAACGCTTCGCTGGCCGAATAGGCGAAGCTGAGATCAAGCGGTCCCGGCGCGTCTGCGCTAGAAAATGAGGCCGCGAGAAAGGGCATCATTGCGGCAATCCAGAACACATAAAGCGCGTTCAAAGCTAGCAGCCATTTCAGGCCGGCATGTTTGAGGATGAAGTCAGAATAGCTTTTTGCGACTTTCAAAAACGAAACTCCCTTGCCCGGTTTTTCGGCGTTTTGACGCTATGCGTCAGCGCTCTACCGAACTATGCTACCATGGCACAAATGATTCAGGAAAAGGCAATGCCAGCATGAAAATATTTGTAACCGGCGCTTCGGGTTTCGTGGGGAGTGCAGCTACCGCGGCGTTGATGGCGGCTGGCCACGAAGTCTCGGCAATGTCGCGGTCGCCGAAATCAGATGCCCTGATACGAGGGCTGGGCGCGCAGCCGGTACGCTGCGATCTTGAGACGATCTCGTCTGGCGATATCGGCGATGCTCAAACGGTACTGCATTGCGCCGCCTTTGTTGGCGATTGGGGGCCGAAAGATGCGTGGTATAAATCCAATGTGCTTGGCACGCAGAAAATGCTGGATGTGGCAAAATCAGCTGGGGTAAAGCGCTTCATTCACATCGGAACAGAGGCGGCTATTTGTCACGGCCAAAATATCCAGAACGCCGATGAAAATATGCCGCTATCTCCAAACTCTCCTTATCCCTATTGCGCGACAAAGGCGCAGGCAGAACAGCGCGTCCGCGCAGCGAATGACGAGAGCTTTGAAACACTTATATTGCGGCCGCGATTTATCTGGGGGCCGGGCGATACCACTATCCTGCCGCTGATCGAGGAGATGGCCGGTGCGGGCAAATGGATGTGGGTTAACCGCGGTAGCGCAATGACATCGACCACGCATATCGCCAACCTGGTTCACGCAATCGAGCTATCACTGGCCAAGGGCGGGGGCGGTGAGGCCTATTTCATCCTCGACGAAGGCACGATGTCGATGAAGGACATGATCACGGCAATGGCAAAATCGCGCGGATTGACGCTGCCGGACAAATCCATTCCCAAATGGCTGGCGGCTTTCCTCGGCCGGACTTTTGAATCGATATGGCGTGCGCTGAAGCTGAAAAGCGAACCACCGCTTACCCGGCATGCCGCAATGATGATGTCGTGCGATTGCACACTGAATGGAGGAAAGGCCGCGGGCGAATTGGCATACAGCCCGGTCATTTCCCGGAATCAGGGGTTGGCCGCGCTAAAAATTTAACGCGCAGTCATTTTGATGAGATCACAAGCCTGCGGAATCCGGTAGACAATTTCCCGCTGCCATTTTAGCATAAGCTTTCCTTTTAGCTGGAGAATATCTTGTCACATCGTCTTGATGGAAAACGCGCGATTGTCACCGGTGGAGCCTCGGGCCTTGGCACCGCAATCGCAAAAAAGTTTGCGCAAGAAGGTGCCCGCGTGGCGCTAACCGATATTGATTTTGACGGCGCGAAAGCGGTCGCCGCTGATATCAACAAGGAATTTGCCGACACCGCATTTGCCTTTGCGCACGATGTTTCCAAAGAGGATGACTGGAAAGAAGTGCTGGCCTTGGCTGACGGCGCGCTTGGCGGGATTAACGTGCTGGTCAACAATGCCGGTATCGGCTCGGTCGGTTCGGTGGAGGATGAAAGCCTTGAAACCTTCCAGCGGATTTTCGCGGTCGATGTCGATTCCGTATTTCTGGGCTGCAAACTGGCTCTGCCTTATATGGTTAAGCATCAACCCGGTTCGATCATAAATATCTCATCCATCGCCGGCCTGTATGCGGCGGGTAACATGGCGGCGTATAATTCGGCGAAAGCGGCGGTTTGGCTATTGTCAAAATCAGTGGCACTGCATTGCGCGAGCGCGGGCTATGACATTCGCTCAAACTCCCTCCATCCGACCTTTATTCGTACACCGATCATGTTCGAGATGGGAAGCGCGCTGGGTACGGCAGATGAGGGTGAAATTGAACGCAAACTCGCGCGTAACGTCCCTCTCAAGCGGGTTGGAGAACCCGATGATGTGTCTTACGCGGCGGTCTATTTTGCCTCCGATGAATCGCGATTCATTACCGGCGTGGAGCTAAAAATTGACGGCGGCATGAGCGCCCAATAGCACCTGCCAAACTGTGGCTAATATGCAACAATTTCTGGTAAATGCCCCAGAATAGCGCAAATTCGTGCCGTTGAGGCTCGACACCGCCCCTGACTTATTGAATAGCCCGTAGCTAACTATAAAAAAGACGTTCAACAAAAAAATAATTTGCCCATTCCGCCCCGGAAAATTGCAAAAAACATCGGGAGATTATCATGAAGAAAACACTATTATTGGCAGCGACTGCTGTCAGCAGCATGGCGATCATTACGCCAGCCCATGCGCAAGCCCCTCAGGCCGAAGCGCAGAGTGAAGAAGACGAGTTTGACGATGATGATATCATCGTGACCGCTTCCAAGCGTGAAACGACATTGCAGGAAACGCCGATTGCGGTTTCGGTAACCAGCGCCAAACAGATTGAAGAAGCTCAGGTTCGCGATTTGCTCGACCTTCAGACGCTTGTCCCTTCACTGCGGGTTGGCCAGTTGCAGACCTCGGCCAACACGAACTTTATTATTCGCGGGTTTGGTAATGGTGCCAACAATGCCGGTATCGAGCCTTCGGTCGGCATATTTATCGATGGTGTTTATCGTTCGCGCTCAGCTGCGGCGATCAGTGACCTTCCCAATCTGCAACGCGTTGAAGTTTTGCGCGGGCCGCAATCGACACTATTCGGCAAGAACGCATCTGCCGGCATCATCAGCATCGTGACAAGAAAGCCGCAGTTCCAGTTTGGCGGTAGCGCAGAGCTTTCCTACGGCAATTTCAATGCTATCATTGCCAAGGCAGATATTACCGGGCCGATAAGCGAAACCATCGCATTCAGCCTGTCCGGCAACTTTAACAAACGCGATGGGTATGTTCGGGATCTCGCGCTCAACAGCGATTCCAACGAACGTAACCGCTGGGGCGCGCGCGGACAGTTATTGTTCGAACCCAATGCGGATCTGAGCTTCCGGTTTATTGCTGATTATGACAAGATTGATGAGAATTGCTGCTCGGTGGTCAACCTCGTCGACGGCCCAACTGGCAATGCGGTCCGCTTCCTTGGCGGCCAGCTCGATTCGAACAATCCCTTTTCACGGATCAGCTTCCTGAATTTCGAATCCACCAACGAAATTGAAAATTACGGCGTTTCGCTCCAGACCGATTATAGCACTGATAAGTTCGACTTTACCATGATTGGTGCTTACCGCGCGGTGCGCAGCCTCACCAATCAGGATTCCGACTTTACCAGCGCGGATATCATCGGCCAAAACCTAACCGATGCTGCAATTGACACATATACCGCGGAAGTACGGGTCGCCTCGAATTTTGACGGCCCCTTCAACTTCCTGATCGGCGGTTATTATTTCAAGGAAGATATCGATGTTACGTCGTCCTTGCTGTTCGGCAATGATTTCGCAAATTATGCCGATCTTTTGAGCGGCGGAAATTATACCGGGCTTGAGCCAACGCTCCGCTTCCTGATCCCGACCATAGCGCCGGGCGCTTTTGGTTCGGCTGGTCAGGGCCGGTTCGAGAATTATGATTATGGCAATAATTCCTTCTCGATTTTCGGTCAGCTTGATTTTGAAATTACCGATAATCTTACCCTTGCCGTCGGCGGCAACTATACCAATGACCGCAAACAGGTTGTAACCAACAACTCCAGCACGGACGTCTTTTCGAGTATCGATCTGGTTCAGGCAGGTGTACTCGCCGGTGTTCCCGCATTCCTTGCCACCAACCCTCTGTTCAACCCGTTCCTTGCTTTGCAGCCATTGCAGTTTCTTCCGGACTTTTTGAATTTCCCGAATGCGGTTGAGGACGGGCGGACGAAGGATAATAATTTCTCCTATTCGGCTCGTCTGTCCTATAGGATTAGCGATAATTTCAATGCTTATGCGACCTATGCAACCGGGTTCAAGGCATCGTCATTTAACCTGTCTACCGATAGTCGGCCGTTCCCGGCAGACTTCATTCCGGGTTCGCCGTTCCAGGTGCCGCCGCCAGCAGCATCGCCGATACGGACAGCCATTCCAAATCTGCCAGCCAACCTCACATCCGGCACACGCTTTGCTGGCCCAGAGGATGCTGAGGTTTACGAGATTGGCTTGAAGGCCAAGTTTGATGGATTTGCCTTCAATCTGGCTCTGTTTAACCAGACTCTCAATGGCTTCCAGAGCAATGTGTTTACTGGCACTGGCTTTGTTTTGGGGAATGCCGAGCAGCAATCGGTTCGCGGGATTGAATTCGATACCTCGATTTCGCCAAGCCGGAACCTGAATTTCACTGCCGCATTTACATATCTGGATGCCCAGTTTGATAGCTTTACCGGCGGTTCTTCGCTGACTCCAACCTTTGCAGTCGTTCCGACCGATCTAACCGGGCAACGGCCGGGCGGCATTCCGGAGTTTTCGATCAGCGTTGGCGGCACTTATACGGCTCCAATTGGCGACAATGAGCTAATCTTCCACGCCGACTATTTGATGGAAAGCAATGTCCAGATTGCGAACGGCGCACCCGGTTTCCGCCGGGCAGTGGAAGCTCTCAACGCTTCGGTTGCATTTGTGATGGGCAACGGCATTCAGGTCACATTGTGGGGACGCAACCTGACGGACGCGACCTACACAACCACGATCTTCCCGAGTGTTGCGCAGGCGGGCTCCTTGTCCGGCTATCGCAGCCAGCCGCGGACCTATGGCGGTTCGATCAAGTTCAAATTCTGATTGATCGCTAACGTTAAAAAAATGGAGGCGGGTGGCGCATGCTGCTCGCCTCTTTTTTTTGTTTTGGCGGAGCTGTGCTAGAAAACACGCAGCGAACGAACCGCAGCAGGGGTAGCGGCAAAGATCATCGGGGAATGCGGTATGGCAGCATCGGAAATTAGCCGAACGCGGCTCGCGGCTTACGCAGCGCCCGGTATGCCAGAGGCTATGATCCTCTATTGCGCCGCGATGGTGATCCCGGGGTTTTTCACCACAGAGGTCGGGCTTTCAACGGCTTTTGTCGGGATTGTCTATACCGTATCGCGCCTGTTTGATGCGGTGACCGATCTTGGCATCGGCTATCTTTCTGATCGAACCAACACGCCGCTGGGACGGCGCAAACCGTGGCTGATTGCAGGCACAATCCTGAGCGTGGTGGCAGTCTTCTATCTCTACCATCCCGCCGAACAAAATCCCGGCCTGCGTTACGCAGTTGCCACCTTTGCTCTCTATCTTGGCTGGACCATGGCGATCGTGCCATACGATGCATGGGGGGCAGAACTCTCCAGCGACTATCAGACCCGAAACCGCATATTCACCTTCCGCGCAGTTGCCTATTTTGGCGGCAGCCTGCTATTCCTGATGACACCCCTTCTGCCCGGCTTTAGCGGGGAGTTTGACCGCGAGACCCTGCATTACAGCGCCTATCTGGTTGGCGGCAGCTTTATCGTCGCCACAATCATCGCGGTTGTCTTCGCGCCAACGGAAGATGATAGTCTGAAGGCAGCCGCGCCGACATTGCGCGGCATGATGAAGACCCTCACGCACAACCGTGTGTTGCAATATTATGTCGCGCTGTTTCTGCTTGGCGGGATCAGCCTCGGTATCTCGCTGGCGCTGGTCTATATCTATGTGAACACATATCTGCGGCTTGAAGATGAATTTGCCAGCATATTGGTGCTCTATGTTTTCGCCAATCTGGTTGCGGTTCCATTCTGGTATTGGGTGATGCGCAGGGTGCAGAAGCACAGGGCGTGGGCAATCGGGTTGCTTCTTTCGGGGCTTTGCTATCCGCCCTTGATTTTCCTGACACCGGAAACACCAGGCGCATATTTCATCCTAGCCGTGGTGATCAGTTTTTCCGGGTTTTGTTTTGCGGTGGTAGACATTGTCATGAAATCACTGCTCGGCGATGTTATTGACTATGATTTATTGCAAACGGGCGAGAATCATTCGGCCAGCATCTTTGCGATCAGCAACCTTATGCGAAAACTCAACATCGCTTTGGGCGGCGGGTTTGCGTTTCTGATGTTGAGCTGGTTTGACTATGATCCATCACGATCTGAAAATTCGCCCGAAGCGGTGCTATACGGCCTGAAATTCACCTATCTGATCTTGCCAGCGTTTACGAGCGCTGCAGGTGCCTATTTGCTCTGGCATTTTCCGATAGACCGCCGCCGTCACGATATTATCCTGCGGCGCCTCGCAAGCCGCGCTTCCTGAGGGACCACCCGATCATGAAACTCTACCAGACTTATCTCTCGCCGTTCCCGACCCGTGTCCGGCTGATGATCTATCTCAAAGGGCTGGACGTAGAGATCATCGAGCCGACCGGTATTCACGGAGCGAGCGAGGGCAAGGGCGATTATACTGGTGTCAATCCAATCGGACGGGTTCCCTGCCTTGTGCTTGATGATGGCCGGGCGCTCGCAGAATCGGAAGTGATTTGCGAGTATCTTGAAGAAGCTTTTCCCGATCCGCCGACTTTGCCCGCCGATCCGTGGGAGCGCGCCAGAGTGCGGGTGCTATCGCGCATCAGCGATATTTATGTGGTGATGGCGATGGTGCCGCTGTTCAACAATGTCGCGCTGCCAGAGAATGAACGCGATGCAGCGGTGATAGAAAAGGCCGGAGCGGAGGTGCAAACCGCGCTCGGCTATCTTGAGGATTATCTGGTTGAAGGCGAATTCTGCGCGGTTGGAAACAGCATGACCCATGCGGACGGCACACTCATCCCGATATTGATGCTGGCCAGCATCTGGGCGCCGCTTCAGTTCGGCTTTGCCAATCCGCTTGAATCCTTGCCAAAGCTATCGGCTTATTGGTCTTCGGTGCAAAAGCAATCGCTTGCGCAGCGCTTGATTAAGGAGACCAAGGACGCGCTTGAGGCCGCCCAGAGCGCGCGGGAAGGCTGAACGCCTATTCCGGTGTTGCGCTTTGGTGCTGGGCTGCCGGGGTTGATCCCTTCGCCCTTTCCAGAAACGCTAGCAAGAGCGGATTGATCGCCTCGGCTTTGCGAAAATTCATGGCATGGTCGCCGGTATCAACCGTGACAATTTCAATGCCTGGGGCAAGACCGGCAAGGACGTCTATGCTGCCGATATGCACGACGTCGTCCTTGCCGCCGAAAATCGCTATTGTTGGCACGCCTGTCCTTCCCAAGGCTCGGAAGTCTTCATCCTGGCCGCGCAAGGGAAAATGCCTCAAGATGCTCAGCATCGCCGGGAAGTAACCACTATATTCCGCCTGAATATGGGGATCGCCCATAAGCGGTCCATTGCCGCAAACATCGCATGGCGGCGGGTTGCCGGCCTTCAATGCTCTCCGCGCAAGCACACGCCATATCCATCCGCCGATGACCGGTGTGCGGATAAGCTTAGCCATCATGTCATCAGCCTCGCCGTGCATCCTGATGCCAGCCGGGACGATCAACATCAGCCCCTTGACCTGCTCTGGGTGAGCAGCTGTATATTGCGCCGCGATAAGGCTGCCCGTCGATTGCCCCGCAAGATAAATCGGCTCATCAATATCCAGCTTGGCCAGTAACTCCTTTACTTCTGCTGCAAAAAAATCCGCGTCATATTTACCGGCCGGGCGGTCCGAAAATCCGTGACCAAAATGGTCGGGCAGAAGCACACGATATCCGGCCCTCGCTAATGCTTTGGCATTTTGGGCAAACATGAAATGCGGCACATAAAGACCGTGAAGCATTACGACGGTTTCGCCATTCGCCGTCTCCGCGGCCGGTTCAACCCACACATAATGAAGCCTACCATTTGAAAGCTGCGCAAATTCGCCGGGCGCTTTCGCCCGCGCGGCCTCATCAAAAGGCTTGTCGTCCATACCGATCCAGACATAGGGGGCGATGATGGCAGCGGCCAGAAGCAGGCCAATTCCGATCAGTATTTTTTTGAACATTGCGCGTCCCTGTGTTGCAAGCCGCTTCTACCTAGCGATGAAAACGAGAATTATGTCTAGCAGTAATTCGTCTTTTGGCGCAAAGCCATGGCTATGAAGATATTTGCTCATATTGCCGTGTGTTTTGTGGCGCTTGCCCATTTTGGTTTTCTGGTGCTTGAGATGTTTTTCTGGGATCACCCGGTCGGTCGCGAAATATTTTCGCTTACCGCGCAGCAATCCGCTGACTCCGCTGCGCTCGCCGCAAACCAAGGTCTATATAATGGCTTTCTGGCGGCGGGATTGCTTTGGGGCTTGATCAGGAAAAACCACGGCCTGACCCTCTTCCTGCTTGCATGCGTGATGGTGGCCGGGGTGTTCGGCGCGTTCACCGCAAAGCCATCGATATTCTTCACCCAAGCAGTTCCGGGCGCGATTGCGTTTGCGGCAATGCTGCTATGGCAGCGTCGGTCGCCGCGTGATCTATAGATTTGTCCCTAGGGCTGAATATTGCATGGGAAGCCTTCGTTAAATCGGCGAAACTGTTGCAATATAGCCCCCGTTTGGCTCAAGTCAGCCGGTTTGGGTTAGGTTATTTTACATTATGGTTGAATCTGTCACAAATACGCGACATGATCTAACCTAATTTGCTCACATATTGGAATTGTTGGTCGGGTAGATGCTCGTCCAGCAAATATTTCCATATCCCCCACGAAAGCAAATGAGAAAGGGTCAGCTACATGTTCTCCAGGAAAATCACGCTCATCGGTGTTTCGGCGCTTGCCATGGCAATGGCGAACGGAACCGCATTCGCTCAGACGACAGCGGAAGACTCAGCCGAGGCTGATGATGAAGTCATCACCGTGATCGGTAGTCGCGGCAAACCGCGCAGCGTTACAGATTCGCCCGTTGCGGTTGATTCCCTTGGGGCTGACGAGCTTGCGTCGACCGGTGCGACTGAAACCGGACGGATTCTTCAGGAGCTTGTGCCTTCCTTCAACTTTTCCAGCTCGTCGGTGTCGGATGGTACAGATTCGCTTCTGCCGGCAACATTGCGCGGCCTTGGCCCCGACCAGACATTGGTGCTGGTCAATGGCAAACGCCGTCACAAAGCGGCATTGATCCACGTCAACACATCGGTGGGCCGCGGAACGGCAGGCACCGACATCAGCGCTATTCCTGCGAGCGCGCTCAAACGGGTTGATGTGCTGCGCGACGGCGCTTCGGCGCTTTACGGGTCGGATGCCATTGCCGGCGTGATTAACTTTGAACTGCGTGATGACCCTGAGGCGGGCAACGTAACCGGCTCGATCGGGCAAACTTATGACAGCGACGGACTGACCTTCCTTGCCAGCATCAACAAGGGGTTCGGATTTGGCGATGGCGGCTTCGTCAACATCACCTATGAATATCGTAACAAGGAAAGAACCAACCGCGCCGGGCTTTCTGCGACGTGCCAGTTTTTGTGCAATGTCGTTGGTGGTCAAATTCGTGCAGATCCTTCGACCGAGGCTCGCGAAATCGCCTTTAATCGGCAAAATTTTCGCATCGGCGATTCAGAATCTGTAGGCCATTCGGTATTTGTCAACGCAGGTGCACCCGTCAGCGATATCGCGGAACTATACGCCTTTGGCGGATGGAGCACGCGGCGTAACGAATCTGGCGGTTTCTATCGCCGCGCCAATCAGGGTTCGAGGACGCTTCTTGCGCTCTACCCCGATGGTTTTTTGCCGCTGATCCGGCCCAAGGTCGAAGACATGTCGCTGGCATTCGGAATCAATTGGGAGCTGGGCGATAATTTCAAGCTAGATACCAGCGTCAACTATGGCTCGAACAGCTATACCTTCCAGATTGCCAATTCGAACAATGTTTCGCTGGGCCTGGCATCGCCGACGGTATTCGATGCCGGTACGCTTGAGCTATCGGAATGGAGCGGCAATATCGATGCCGTCTATCTGATGGGAGATTTCAGCGCGGCATTTGGTGTGGGATACCGGACCGAGAATTATCAGTTGATCGCTGGCGAACCGGATTCCTTCGCTGACGGCGGGTTTATCAATACTGATACAATCAATGTTCCGCCGCTCTTCGGGCCAACAGCTGGTAGCGCTGGCGCTCAAGTGTTTCGCGGTTTTAGCCCCGCCAATGCGGTTGATGAAAGCCGCGACAGCCTATCGGCCTATCTCGAATTGACCGCCGATCTGGGCGACCGTGTCAATCTGCAAGCCGCAGGCCGATATGAAAACTATCAAGGGTTCGGCGGTTCCTTTACCGGTAAGATTGCTGGCCTGTTCACGGTGACCGATGGCTTCAAAATTCGTGGTTCGGTTACTACAGGTTTCCGTGCACCCTCTATGCAGCAGCTGTTTTTCAACTCGACCAGCACGCAGTTCGTGACCGTAATGGGCATGACGGTTGCGCAGGAAAGGGGAACATTCAGAAATGATAGCGCGCTTGCCGGGACTTTGGGAATTCCCGAGCTTCAGGAAGAAACTTCGTTCAGCTATGGCGGCGGCGTTATTTTTGAACCCGTTGACGGCTTGACCATCACTGCTGACTATTACCATATCGACATCGATGACCGGATCATGATTTCCGGTGCGATTAACCCGGTCACACCGGCTATTCAGGCCGCTTTTGACGCTGCTGGGGCCACCCAGGGGCAATTCTTCATCAATGGGGTGGATACCAGCACGGACGGCATTGATGTCGTTGCTTCGTATAAGGTGCCAGGCGATATTCTGGGCGGCGCCCTCACGTTGACCAGCTCGTTTAACTATAACAAGACGAATGTGACCGAATTACCAGCTCCCGGTCTTTTGGCAGGGCTCGACCTTGTGACCGCGCAAGATGTTTCGATCATAGAGGAATGGCAGCCACGCACACGCTTTAATGCCGGTGCAAACTGGAAAAACGACAATTGGGGCTTTGGTGTGCAACTCGCGCAATATGGCAAATATACCGTCTGCGAAGGCGGCTGCACTGGCGCGGTGACCGATACGCAGGAATTTGGCGCGAAATGGCTGACCGATATTCAGCTCGACTATAAGTTTGACATGGGCCTCAAGCTTTCGATCGGTGCCAACAATTTGTTCGATGTTGTTCCCGATCTCAATTTGATCGGCCAGTCACGCGGCGGCGCTCTGTTTGACAGCGCCGGAAACGAGATTGTGACTAGTCCTGGCGTTTTCCAGTTTTCGCGCCGTTCTGCGCCTTTCGGGTTTAACGGCGGCTATTATTATTTCAGAGCGAGCTTCGATTTCTGATCAGCGCAGGGCACGCTCTTGATAACATGATTTAGGCTGGCCTCAAAATTGGGGTCGGCCAATTTCACCCCCAATTCGGGCCCAATTCGGGCATCTACCGTCACCGCTCGAACGGGCCCGCTCAACTCTGTCTGGGCACGCGGATATTGTCGATTAGCTTCTCCACTTCCGGCGGCGGGGCGGCGGTGAATTTCGCTACCGTAATCGCGATACCGAAATTGAGCAGCATGCCGATAACGCCAATGCCTTCGGGAGAGATTCCGAACAGCCAGTTGTCGGCGATGTTGGTTCCAGCGGGAGCCCAGAGTTTGAAATAGCCGATATAGAGGAAGGTGAAGATCAGGCCGGTCAGCATCCCCGCAATCGCGCCCTCGCGGTTCATGCGTTTGGAGAATATGCCCATGAATATCGCGGGGAATAGCGACGCTGCGGCCAGCCCGAATGCGAACGCCACAACCTGCGCGACCCAGCCGGGCGGATAAATCCCCAGATAACCGGCCACGAATATCGCCGCGGTTGCCGCCAGCCGCGCCGCCAGCAATTCGCCTTTTTCGGTGATCTTGGGCCGGAAAGTCTGCTTCAAGAGATCATGGCTGATCGAGGAAGAAATCACTAGCAGCAGCCCGGCGGCGGTCGATAGCGCCGCTGCTAGCCCGCCGGCCGCAACCAGCGCGATGACCCATCCAGGCAAACCGGCAATTTCTGGATTAGCGAGCACCATGATATCGCGGTCTACATAGACCTCATTCGCGCTGTCATCAGCCGCATCGTTAGACAGAATTCGTTCGCCATTTTTGCCATCCTTTTCGGTAAATTCAGGTTTGCCGGCAAAGGCATCGCCCTTGGCCAATTGCATCTTGCCATCATCATTTTTGTCGCGCCATGCGATCAGGTCATTGCGCTCCCAATTTTTGAACCAGGCGGGCGCTTTCGAATATTCGGTCTGATGCACGCTTTCGACAAAATTAAGCCGGGCAAACGCGCCCACAGCGGGCGCAGTCGTATAGAGCAGAGCAATGAATACCAGCGCCCAACCGGCAGATTTGCGCGCGTCTGATGCCTTGGGAACGGTGAAGAAGCGCACAATTACATGCGGCAACCCTGCCGTGCCGATCATCAACGCGGCGGTGATGCAAAACACGTCGATCATCGATTTGGAGCCGTGGGTATAAGCGCCAAACCCCATATCGACGAGCGATTGATCGAGCTTCTGCAATACATATAGCCCGGACCCGTCATTGACCGTCGACCCAAGGCCCAGCTGCGGAATCGGGTTGCCGGTAATCAGGAAGCTGATGAAGAAGGCGGGAACGAGATAGGCGAAGATCAGCACGCAATATTGCGCGACCTGCGTATAGGTGATGCCCTTCATGCCGCCGAGCACCGCGTAGAAGAATACGATGGACATGCCGATGACGACGCCAAGCGTAATCGGTACGTCCAAAAAGCGTGAAAAAACGATGCCGACGCCGCGCATTTGCCCCGCAATATAAGTGAAACTGACGAATATCAGACAGATCACTGCGACCACGCGCGCGGCTTTGGAATAATAGCGCGCCCCGATAAAGTCCGGCACGGTATACTGGCCGAATTTGCGCAAATAGGGTGCCAGCAGCAGAGCAAGCATGACATAGCCGCCCGTCCAACCCATCAGATAGACGCTGCCGTCATATCCCAGAAACGCGATCAGCCCGGCCATCGAGATAAAGCTGGCCGCACTCATCCAATCGGCCGCGGTTGCCATGCCGTTGACAATCGGATTGACCCCGCCGCCCGCGACATAGAATTCGCGGGTCGAAGTCGCTCGCGCCCAAATCGCTATGCCGATATAGAGCACGAAACTGGCGATCACGAATATATAGATGAGCGTCTGTGTGGTCATTTTATACCCCTATATCCGCGACCCTAGTCATCAAGCCCATATTTACGCTCGATCGCGCGCATGCGGATGGTGTAAACAAAAATAAGGATGATGAAGACGTAGATTGAGCCTTGCTGTGCAAACCAGAAACCGAGCGGATAGCCGCCTATGGAAAATTGATCGAGCCATGAACGAAACAGGATGCCCGCGCCAAAGGAGACGATAAACCAGATGCTCATCAATATGCCGAGCAGCTTCAGATTATCCGACCAATAGGCCCGCCTTTTCTCACCGGCTTTCTGTTCGTCTTCCGCCATATGATCCTCCACTAACCTGTGTTCCTGCAGCCGCTCTGCCGGTCGCTCTGTCGGTCGCTATCCGACAGCCGCCGCAGAGTCGCACCACAGCGGGCGCATCCGTGCGCGCGACTTAGGTCAACTGGCTCGGGAGCGAGCAGGGTTGATCGCTCTCTTTCCAAAAATACTCAGAATCTCTTCTGGATTTCGAACAGGAACTGACGTCCTCTGGCACTGTGAAGCGAGCTGAAGAAACCAAAGCTTTGATCAGCCAAGGGCGGCTCTTCGCCAAAGATGTTGTTGAACCCGAATTTGATCCGCGTGCCATTAAGCCCGGTATTATTCCTGATCGTGTAACTAACCGACCCATTCATCACAAACCAGTCGTCAACGGGCAGGAAAGCGCCGGTCGTATTCTGTGATACGCTGGTATCGAAAACCCGGCCCACATACCGGCCAAACAGATTGACGCTTATCGGCCCGGATTTCCAGTTGATGGAGCCACTGAGACGCCATCTCGGACGGCCATTCAAACGCAGCAGCTGACCAAAGCCTTCGGGTGCCAATGATGTAATATCGCCGGCCGTAGGAAGGTTGCCGCCGCCGGTAACAGCGGAGGCGGGGATAGCCGCCAGAAGAGCGGGTAAATCATTGACAAGAGGTATCCCATCGGCGCCGGGCGTCTGGACGAGGGAATTCAGGCGCGCGGCATTAACGCGGAACTTGAAATCGCCAATCGCTGTATCCTTCAGATCATAGAAGAAACCAAAATCCCAGCCGCTGGTAACCCGGCTATCGAGGTTGCGGAACGGGTTCAGGACTTGAATGATATCGCCCGCTGGCAGGATGCCGGTTCCGGCATAGAGTGCAAGCTGCCCGGCATCGGGTGCAGCGCGGATAACATTCGGATTTGAACGGCCTTGCAAGCGCTCAACCAAGTCGAGTAAAATCGCATTTTGGCCACCGAAAATGCCGACAATACCATTTTGCCGTACACGCCAGTAATCGGCGGTAAGAGTGAGGCCGGGGATAAATCCGGGCGCGACCACGATACCCAGATTTATGCTCTCGGTTTTTTCCGGCCGTAGCGTATTGCCGCCAGTCCGGAAATCGATGGTGCCCGAAGAGCCGCAATCGCCAACATCATCCTCATCGCCATTGAGGATTTCGGCAACGCATTCAACAGCATGAATTTCGCTATTGGACCGCGTTGTTCCGGTATCGTTGACCTGCACCAGATTTGGCGCACGAAAACCTTTCGACCAAGCCCCGCGTAGAATAATGCCCGGCAGCGGAGTCCAGGAAAGCGCGGCCCGCGGAACAACCGTGCTTTCGCTGATATCGGTAAAATGCTCGAAACGCGCAGCAAGCTGAAGATTGAGTTCGCGAACTAGCGGTATATCCATATCATCCGACACCAACGGGACGAATGCTTCGGCAAAACCGGAATAGACCTCGCGGCTGCCATTGGTATCGGGCGACGGGCTGGAGCCGCCAACATCGCTGCTGGCCACGATACCGGTTACGGGGTTGGTAACACCCACCACATTGCCGGTTATCGCGTTGGTGAAGGTAATCGTGCCATCCAAACGGTCATCACGGTCATCGCTAAAGCTTTCGCGGCGAAACTCGACGCCGAGTGCGACACCTGCATCCCCGCCCGGCAGCGTAAACAGATCGGGCTTGGAAACCTTGAAATCCGCCAGCGCCAACGACGTTTTGCCGATACGCGTAACATTGATCCGCGCCGCATCCAGTGCACTTTGAACGCTTGGCGTGCAATCGCCGCTGTTGGGCGAAGTAAATGGCTGCGTTGTGCAGCCACCGTTGAATGGGTTATATGCTGTCGCATCGGTCCGGTTGATCGCGTCTTGCAGCAGGGTCAAAGAAAACCGGTTGCGCGTTAAGTCAGTTGTTTTGGCTTCAGAATAGACAAATCCGGTATCAAAATCCCAGCTCCCAATTTCCCCTTCAAAGCCGGCAACAATACGGAAAGTATCCTTGTTCACCGAGATGTTGCGCTGGCCCATATCAATCGGACGATAATCCTCTATCTGCACAGCTGCGCCGCCAGCAGCAATGCCGGGAATCAGAGCCGCCGCCAGCCGGTTGGGGTTGGGCGAACCATCGGGAAGCAGTGTCGCGCCAAACGGATTGAAGAAAGCGGTTGGCAAAACCCCGATTGGCTGCGCGTTCAAATTTGACCGCGCCTCCAGATTTCTGTTCGATTTCGAACGATAAAAAGAGCCTTCAAAATAAAACTTCACCGCATCGCTCAGCTCATGCGTGAACAACGCTTGGAAATTATAGCGATCTTTCTCAGAAAATAGCTGACGCTCGGCAGATATATCATAGCGAATGTCGCGAGAAATTGTTGTTCCGCTATTCGCACAAATGCCGCCGCCCAAATCTATGTTGCAACCTGGAAACGAATCCGGCTGGGTGAAAAAATCATCATCGCCAATCAAGGTTGCGCTGCGAGGGGCTTGAATATCAAACTGGCCGAAGGGCGAGTCGGTTGACCGGTTGTCGAGCTGGCTATCGCCCTCAAAATCCGTGCCGATAAAGAAGCCGCGCCGGTCAGAATTGCGGGCATAATCGCGGATAGTGGACGGCGCGCCATTCTCATGGAAATAATAACCGTAAAGCGTCAGGTTGGTCCGGCCTTCATTGAAATCGAAGCCATATCCGCCTCTGACACTGGCGCTATACAGGCCGGTTCCGGTTGAGGCTCTATAATTACCCCTAAGGAACCCGCCATCAAGGCCGTCTTTGAGATGTGTGTTGACCACGCCGGCAACCGCATCTGCGCCGTAGATAGCCGATGCACCATCGCGAAGCACTTCAACCCTGCGTATGCCGCCGGGAGGGATAGTGTTGGTATCTGGCGACACGACGGGAACGAATAATTCGGTTTGGAATCCGGGGTTAAGAACCATTCGACGGCCATTGATAAGCAGCAACGTATTGCCTGTGCCAAGGGCGCGAAGGTTGATCGAGGCAATATCGCCGCGCGCACCATTTACACCGCCAACCGTGCTTTGGTCATTAAAGGCAACAGCGCCCGCCTGCGGGATTGCGCGGAATAATTCATCGCCCGAGGTTGCGCCGGTCGTTTCAATCGCTTCCAAATCCAGCACGGTAACGGGCAAGACATCATCTATCTTGGCGCCCTTAATCTGCGTGCCGGTTACAACGATTATATTATCTTCGGCGTCATCCTCGACCGCGGCGTCCGCCTGTGCTGTTTCCGGTTGCGGGGCTTCTGATTGTGCCAGGGCGCCGGTGCTACCCGCCGCCATCAAAGTGGTGGAACATAAAAGAGCACAAATTTTCATTTTCATTTTTGACATTACTGCCTCCCGTTTTTTCAACCTGTCCCAGCAAAATGAAGCGCATATTATGCTGCCGCATCTGTCAGACTATGTGACATAGAGTCGAGCGCTGTTGCAACCGCCAAAGCGGGGCGGCTTGCAATGCGGACTGCAAATTTGGTCTATAGTGTCATAAATGCAACAAAGGACGCAATTGTCGCATATTCTCCAAGCCCACGGCTTCGCGGATATATTGAAAAAAAACTGGTGCACCCGGCGCGATTCGAACGCGCGACCTCTGCCTTCGGAGTTGATAAATCGGTCTTTCCGAATTGCACCATATTCTACGCTATCGCACGATATCTAGCTGAAAAGGCTGGATATAAATAATTTTTCATTCGATAGCTCTATCCGGCAATTCGCTATGGTTTCCGTCAAAGTGCTTACGTGGTGCTTACGCGAGGACTGGAAACAAAAAAAGAGAGATCGATTGACAAAGCTAACCAAACGGACTGTCGATAGTGCCGAAACACATAACAAAGATTATGTAGTCTGGGATGATCAATTGCCTGGCTTCGGGCTTCGCGTATTCAAGTCCGGGAAACGTAGCTACATCATCCAATATCGGTCGGCAGGCCGCTCGCGGCGCTATACGATCGGACTGCACGGTGTCTGGACGCCGGAACTCGCTCGAAAAGAAGCAAAGGCGCAGCTGGGTAGAGTTGCAGCGGGTGACAACCCGGCTCAAGAGCGGGAGCTTGATCACAAAGCCATTACCATCAAGGAACTTTGTGAGCAATATATCACCGATATGGAAGCCGGACTAATCCTCGGAAAGGGCGGTCGATCAAAGAAAGCTTCAACCATTGCCGTCGACACTGGCCGCATTCGCCGACATATCATTCCACTTGTCGGTACGCGGCGTGTCAGAGATCTGACAAAAGTGGAAGTGAACCAGATCATGAAAGACATCATGGTCGGAAAAACAAAGATCACCGTGAAGACGAAGACACTACGAGGAAAATCAATCGTTCGCGGCGGAGTTGGAACCGCAATTCGAACCATTGGCCTGCTTGGCGGAATTCTGACTTACGCCGTTGAAGCGGGTATCATCGAGCGTAATCCTGCGCATGGCCTGCGGAAACCAAAATATAAAGTACGTGACAGGCGCTTGAGCGAAGCGGAGTATCGGCTGTTGGGAGAATTGCTGAGGAAAGCAGATGATATTGAAAAGTATCCGACAACTGCGCAAATCATCCGCCAGATTGCACTGACCGGATGCCGCCGGAGTGAGATTGTAAATTTGCGATGGAGCGAAGTGGATTTTGATGCCAGTTGCTTGCGATTGCCTGACAGCAAAGAAGGCGCATCAGTTCGTCCCGTCGGATTGTCGGTTATCGAATTCCTCGAAAGACATCATCGAAATCGTGCTGGTTCCTTCGTCTTTGCCGGTTACGGAGAGGATAATGCTTTTGGAAGTTTCCCCAAGCAATGGAAGCTAGTCCTCGATAACTCGCAACTTGCTGATATTACACCGCATGTATTACGCCACAGCTTTGCTAGTATCGCTAACGATCTGGGATTTACCGAAATTACAATTGCGGCGCTGCTCGGACATGCAAAAGGCACGATAACAAGCAAATATATCCACTCGCTTGATAGAGCGCTGGTTGTAGCAGCCGATACGATTTCTGGCTATGTGCAAGGCTTGCTTGACGGTATTGAATTCAGGCATACGTCTTATGCGATGGATCGAGCGTCTAGGAAAGTTGCGTTAAACCAGTTTTTGCACAAAGCCGCTCATCAAAATGTCATGTCTGCAAATAGCTTGGCAGGACCGGCGGCTTTCAAGTGATGACCTTCGCGGCACAAAAAAAAGACAAGCCAATCGTCAATTCAAGCAACAACGCGTTAGTATTTTCCGGCAGGAGTATTCGTTCGGCACGGTGCACCTTCCGACCGGTGAAGGCTGGTAGGATGGTCGCAGCTTGCACCGTGTGTCCCTCCGCGTCGAACCCGTGTCCGTTTTCAAGTCCGTCACCCGCCTCGCCTCTCTGCGGATGCCAACCTTGGCCATCTCTGGCAGCCACGTTTTACCGCGACCACTATTTCTGATAACGTCATGCGCAGGGGAGAATTCAAATGGGCAACGCATTCCGCACAACATCAGCAGCGATGTCTGCCGTCGCGCTCGCAGGCTGCTCCACAGTCTACAGCGATCCGATCAATTCCGCACCGCTTGCAGTCGCGCCTTCAGCTGAAGACGATTTGCTTGCCACGTCGGGTAGGGAGCGCGGGCTCGCGCTATCGGGCGGCGGCATTCGTGCAGGCTATTACAGTCTTGGGGCGATGAAGGCGCTGTACGATGGTGGCTGGCTACAGGAAGTCGACATTCTCTCGTCCGTGTCAGGAGGCGGATATGCGGCGTATTGGTTGATGTCGGCGGAGGCGGCAGAAGGAGACCCCAATACTCCATTTGGCGCGACTCTTTTTAGTGATCGCAATTTCCCGGTCACGGTTTGCAATGCGGCTTCGTATTCGGATTTTGTGAAGTCATGGCGGGCTCCACTGTCAGTCCTCTTTGGAAGGTCTGTTGCCCTGTATGATCGCGCGCTGAAGCGCAGCTTCGGGTTCGAGGATCGTGAGGGAACTCTCGCGATGGCCGATCTAGCCGAGTCGGTGCGCAATGGCACGATACCGTATTGGATCGTGAATGTTAGCCGATATGATGGCGACCAGTCTTCTGAGAACATTTTTGAACTGACACCACTATACGCAGGGACTAGGGCTCAAGGTGGCCGCTGGGACGGGTGGTCGGTCGGTGCGCGGCAAGCCGCGAGTATATCCGGTGCTGCCCTTAAGTATCTTCGCCAGAGTATCTTCGACCCTTCGGGCGATGGCACACAGAGGGTGGCGCTCTGGGATGGCGGACGAACGGAGAACCTCGGGTTTTACTCGTTGGCGGTGCGTAATCCGGATGAGATGGTCGTGGTTGATGCAGAACACGATCCGAACCGAAAGACCGGGGCGCTGACGACTGTCAGTCAATATCTGACAGCGGCAGGTTATCAAATCGATTTGAGTGCACCGCTCCACACTGACGAAGGTCAAGCTTATTTCGCGACGAGCTTTTCCGCAGGCTCGATTAGTCGCGGTGACAATGGAACCGTTCCCGCAATGAGCGTGAACTACCTCAAGATGTCAGTGCCGCAATCTCTGGAACCGTTGTTGACTAATGAACCTATGCTCGAACGGGGCGCCGCTGTGGATGCTGAGGTCCAGGCGAAATTAGATGCGAGCAAGGTTCGCGGCCTTTGGGATTGCTCTTCTCTTGCCGGGATGGAGATGGATCTAGACGCGTGGATGATTTGGACGGTGAGCGGATATTCCGATTTCATGCGCAACGACAGCTACACTCGGCACTTCCAGCGCCTCGTCCCTACCAAACTGAAGGGTGATTTCCCGCAATATACGACCGTGGACACAAGTTATTATAACGACCAAGCCCGGGCCTTCATCGCGCTGGGTTACCTCAACGCACGTGAAATGAGAGGAACGCTAGCGCAGCGCAGGGCAGAAGCAATATCTGCTGAATAACTTGAAAGAACAGCTTTACTCGCACGTCTCGGGATCGGCCTGATATTTCGATAAGCGTTGTTGCCGAATGATGATGTGGGCTTGAGCTTTGCTAGTATAGCTAACGATTTGGGGTTTACGGAGATTACAATTGCAGCGCTGCTTGGACATGCAAAAGGGACCGTAACAAGCAAATCATCCACACGCTTGATACAGAACTCGTGATGGCGGCTGATACGATTTTTGGCTATGTGCGGCTTGCTTGACGGTATTGAATTCAGGCATACGTCTCATGCCATGGACCGTTCCTCGAGGAAAACTGCGCTAAGTCAATTTTTGCACAAAGCGGCCCATGGAAATATCGCATAATTTTGCCAAGGTTGGGGTCGAGAGTTCGAATCTCTTCGCCCGCTTCAGTTTTTCTTTGTATTTCAACATTTTATGTTTTCTGCATCGGCCAGACGATTGCCGTACAGTTAATTGGTGTCCACACGGTGTCCACGATGCTATGGCATTGTGGGGTATTCTTTGACCGTTTGTTCAAATATTTTTGGGGAAGGCCTTCCCCTGAGCCGGAGCCGCTGTGCTGTCTCCGGCTACCCCTTCTGCGGGGACACCCCGCAACACCCCGGCCAAATGAGCGGGGGCTGATGCCGCGCTCCGCCGATTAAAATCGTCAGGGCTTGGTGTTTTTTGTTTTCCCCGCGCGCACTCTGGATCAGCGAGAAATATGAGCAAGCGCCAACGGGCGGACGACAGGCCCCGTCCGCGCCATTGGTGCAGGCAATGAATCAAATTTGCGCTTCCTTCCAGGGTACGACCTCTTTTCTTTGGCAATCTCGCTGGTCGCTCCGACCAATAACGGCACGAGCAGGTTGCATCGGACGGCGCGGATGCGCCGGCGTTGTTTTCCGGCTCCAGAGAGTCGGGGTGGGCGGCGCTCCCGGCTAGGCCCGCCGCGTTCAGGCGCAACCCGGCCCCCATCGCTGACGCTCAGGTCCGGGTCTTCCACTACGTTTCAGCCACGATCGACAGCTTGCAAAGGCATTCACAAAACCAACTCTGGTGCGCCTGACCGCTTGATGCGGGCCTTTCTGGTCGCTCTTGCCGCCCACCCCGCCTCTCCGGGGCCGGTTGCGGCAGTTTTGGGGCGATGGAGGCGGTGATGTTGCATGAAAATTCTAGGGCAAGCGATAACGGCACGAGTTGGAAAGCGACCCCACAGCTTGATGCCGAGGTTACGCCGATTGGTGTTCAGACCTTGGTGTCCGGTGTTGCGCCGATCACGCCAGCCCAAAGGCTGGCGCTTCGCGCCAACGCGCCGATGGAACCCAAGAAACCCCAGCGCGCCGCCGATCACGGCCTGTTTGATACCAACAGCCGCAATCAAATCGAAATGTTTTGAAAGGAGTCGCAGCCCATGCTTTTGCTCAGATCATTCCAGCATAGTCAGTTACTCGCCAACGGCAAAGACCGAGGAGATCATATTCCGGTTGTCAAACTATTCAATCCGGTTGGCGCAGCCACATGGCTGCTGGCCGAACTCGATGAAGATGGCGACACCTTGTTCGGGCTGGCCGACTTAGGTTTTGGCTGCCCCGAACTGGGTTCGGTCAGTCTAGCCGAAGTTGCGGCAGTGGCTTTGCCGCTTGGCCTTTCCATCGAGCGCGACCTGCATTTTGAAGCGCGCTTTCCGCTCACTGTTTACGCCGATGCAGCCCGAAGTGTCGGGCGCATCACCGAGGATGCAAAACGGCTTGAAGCCGCTGCCCTCGCGCAGCGCGAATATGCGCGGTGACTATCATCAACCCCTTCCTCCGCCTTGCCCACCCCTCCGGTCAAGGCGCGGCAGACCCTCGCGTGGCAATCCTGCTGCGTGGGGATTACCGGCCCCGCTCCCACCGCCCCCCAATATGCAACGGGAGCGGGGCCAATCACTTACTCCATGAAAAATGAAGGAGAATACCAATGCAACTCGAAAATATAGACCTCGCCAAACTGTCCGTATCACCCGTCAATATGCGGAATGCCAAAAAGCCGCCTGATATTAGCGACATATTGCCCTCGGTTCGGGTGCGGGGCGTTCTTGTGCCTTTGCTGGTCCGCCCCAATGGCAGCGCCGATACATATGAGATTGTCGCGGGACGGCGGCGCTATCATGCGGCAACGACCGTTGCGGAAGAAGGCGGCAGCAATGCACCGCTCCCTTGCGCGATACTGCAAGAAGGCGATGATGCCTCCGCGTTGGAAGCCTCGCTCATTGAGAACCTTGTGCGCGAAAACCCCGACGAGGTGACTCAGTGGGAACAGTTTACGCAACTGGTCAAGAAGGGCCGCAAAGCGACCGAGATTGCCGATACATTCGGGATGGATGAAAAGACCGTAGGGCGCATTCTTGCGCTCGGCAATTTGCTACCGCCCATCCGCAAAGCCTATCGCGCCGAAGAAATTGATGCCGCCACCGTGCGCCATCTGACCTTAGCCAGCAAAGCACAGCAAAAAGCGTGGTTGGCTTTGTTCAAAGATGAAGAAGCCTATGCGCCGCTTGGGTCACAACTCAAGGCATGGCTGTTTGGCGGGGCGTCGATTTCCGTGTCCGCCGCAATCTTCGATATGGCGAATTTCAAAGGCCAGACTATCAGCGACCTGTTTGCCGAGGATGGCTATTTTGCTGATGCTGACCAATTCTGGGAAGCGCAGTCTGCCGCCATCGAAGCGAAGAAAGCGGAGTTTCTCGAAGATGGTTGGGCCGATGTGCAAGTCATACAGCCCGATAGCTATTTCCAGACATGGGAATATGAAAAGACCACCAAACGTAAGGGTGGGCGTGTTTACATCGACGTGAACGGCAAGGGCGAAGTGACTTTCCATGAAGGCTATCTCACCGCCAAGGAAGCAAGGGCGCGGGAAACCGGACAAACAGGTAGCGCCGCAGATAAGCCCAAGCGTCCTGAAATCACCGGACCGATGAGCGAATATATCAATCTTCACCGTCACGCCGCCGTGCGCTGCGAACTTGCGGCCAGTCCCTATGTTGCGCTGCGCGTCATGGTCGCCCATGCCATTTGCGGGTCGCCGCTGTGGAATGTGAAGGTTCAGGACCAGCGCAGCCGCAAGGAAGCTATTGCCGAGAGCATCGAAACCAGCGTGGCGGAGGCCCGATTTGACGAGCGCCGCCGTGCGGTCTTGGCGGTGCTGGGTTTTGATGCGGACGAACCCACTGTTACACTCGGTCACGAAACCCGAAACGGCATGAGTGGCTTGTTGCTGCGCTTGCTCGATGTGCCAGATAGAGCGGTCATGGACATATTGAGCGTTGTCATGGCCGAAACATTAGCCGCTGGAAGTGAACTCATTGAGACTTTGGGTGTCCATCTTGATGTGGAAATGGCGGACTACTGGACAGCGGACGGAGCGTATTTTGATCTACTGCGCGACCGTGAAGTCTTGACCGCGCTGCTTGCCGAGGTTGGCGGAGTCAGCGTTTCCGCCGCCCATGCCAGCGAAAAAACCAAGACCGTCAAGGGCGTTATCAGCGACTGTCTGACCGGCGAGAATGGTCGCAAAAAGCAGGCGCACTGGGTTCCGCGTTGGATGGCGTTTCCGCCATCCGCCTATACGACACGCGGCGGTGTCGGAACTGTTGCTGCCGCGCAGCGCACCAAATGGTTGATGGAGGATGATGAACCATCAGACCCTGACCAGCAAGTCGAGGTTGTGGCCGAGAAAGTAATAGACGAGGGCGACAGCGGCGAAGCCATCAATAGCGAAGCCGCCGAGGACGGGCGGATTGCGGCTTGAGCGTAAGAACGGACGGCGCAGGATGCGCCGTCCGTTTTGCTTTGTGTCCGATTCAACCCTGAAGGAGAAACATCATGGCTGACCGTGTATCGGCAAGCATCACCATCGGCGGAAAAATCACACCAGCACAGTTTGAAGAGTTGACCGTTCTCATTGCAAATGAAGGCCTATCGCTGGACTGGGATAGTGAGCCTTTTGCTGCCGACCAGCGCGCGGAAGGTGAATCTCTGCGTCTCTGCGCCTATGATGTGCCCTGGGGCATGTTTGAGGCGCTGGAGCAATATTGCTGTGGGCATAATATCGCCTACACGCGCTGGTGCGGCGCATGTCCCGGCAATTTTGGGGCGGAGCGTATTGTGTATGACGGTAAATCGAGGCCGTATAATTATGACGTGAATGATGATGATCTCATCATGCTTGCCGTTCAGACTGTCGAGCAATTGGGGTCAATGCGCGCCATTCGTGCTTATCTCAAACCCGCCGCGTTCGAGGTTCCGCCTTTGGTCATTGCGGATTGAAGCAGCGCGTTATTTTGGGTGTATCATACACAACAAAATGCGCTGTTCTAGCTAACATTTTATCTCATTATTTATGGGCTACCGCTTTGTTTCAACGCGACCGCCGCGATCTGGCAGCGTTCCGGTGGAAACGGTTGGCTAGTGATGTGAATTTGCCGGAACAATGATTTTTGCACCAGCCACGCCCGAATCGACCGGGCGAGTCATCTGGCGGGACATATTGCTGGTCTAACGGGCGCGTGATCCTAAAAATGTATAGCCAGCCATCTTCATCATCGAACAGACTAATTGCTTTGCGCTGGCTGGGTGGCGAGATGAGCCATCAATTTGCCAGCTCTTTTCGAGTATTGGCGGCAGCACCGATTTTTGCGCTATCAAAAGAAGCGGGTGAGGCTTTTTGTCGTTGGTATCAGGAACACTGACAATTCTAATCTGGCGTCACGTCAACTGATTCCGCCTTGGAAACGCTTTCTGACTGTGGCTTGGACAGCAATATTGGCCGGTTTCTCCTATAAATTAACTTCACCGATTCGCGCCCAGCACGGTCTCTTCGAATGGCTTGGTAGGCCGGGAACGGCTTCGCCTTATGGCCTTTGCTGCAACGCTGGCCCCACCAATTTCTTCCCCTGCTTGTTCCAAGCATTCCTCGCGGGAGACAAGAAATTCGCGTGTCCAGCGTCCTTCGCTGCGCTGCGGTCTTTTAGATGCAGCAGTCCCTATCCCGGCCTTTGAACCAGCCATCGAGACCGCGATGGGCGCGGGATCGACAAACTCAAGGAGAAATACAATGGCTAATATCGGATCATTCACAAAGTCAGGCGAAAGCTACAAAGGCGAAATCGTCACCATGAGCGTTCAGACCAAAAATGTCCGCATCGTTCCCGAAGAAGCAAGCGACAATGAAAACGCTCCCAGCCACCGGGTCTTCGTCGGCCGCGCAGAAATCGGAGCCGCCTGGACCAAGACCTCGAAGGAAGACCGCGCATATCTGTCGGTCAAGCTCGACGATCCCAGCTTCACCGCACCCATTTTTGCCAATCTGTTCGACGACGAAGATGGCAAGACCTACAATCTCATCTGGTCACGCGCCCGCAAGGCCAGCGGCGAATAAGTCCGCTCAATATCAGCCTCGCCCGGTCCATTCGGGCGGGGCTATTTTATTTTTGAATAAGGTCCACCACATCTACATCGAGCGCGATTGCGAGTTCTGCGATTCTAACTATCGTCATATTCTGCAAACCCCTCTCGATCGCGCTAACATATGCGCGATCAGCGCCAATCTTGACCGCGAGAGCCTCTTGACTCAATTCGCGTTTCTTCCTGTAGCGGCGGGTATTAGTCCCTAGTATCACGCGAATATCCATTGCATAAGTTGAGACAATCGAGCATTTTCATGCTACGTATTATAATACGCGGTAAGATCATCATCTTGCTGCTTTGGTCAATATCGCTATCCTGTGCACAGGGAATAGAAATTGTCGGAGTCTTTTGTAAATGCCGATGTTTCAATTTGGTTTGGGAACAAAAAGTGGAAGATGACAATTTTCAGTCCAGTCCACCGGACTCAAAAACTCTGACGGAGTATGATGAAAATCATCTCGCGGACTATTTGCGATTGTTAGATGCAGACAAAGAGAATGCAGACTGGAAAGAGATTGTGTCCATAATTTTCGGAATTGACCCCGATGAGGACGAGTCGAAAGCAAAGGCTATGCACGTAAGTCACTTAGAACGCGCAAAGTGGGTATCACAGTCGGGCTATGCACAATTGCTGAAAAAGGGTGGAACTGCATAGCACAAGCACGCTATCGCAGCCTCTTGACGCTACGGTAATCTTGTAAAATCTTGATTTTTTCGATAAATAATGTCAGCATCGCCCACGTTGTTTGAGAATAAGCTGACCGAAGGCACTCGCAGCACATTTGTTTCCGTCATCAGCTTTCAATCAATTCGAGGAGTTTCGTTATGGAAACTACCAATGATTGGCGTTCGCCAAAGTATGGCGAACAGTTTGGCGGGTATGAAAGGCCCGACTTCGCGCAAGAGTTTTTGCGGCGAAACCCTGCATATATTGCCAATTATAAGCGCGCCGGAACGGACGAGGCTATTTTGAAAGAAATTGCCACGCGCTGGGGGCTTTGCGTGGCTTTTGACCCAAGCCTTAAAGCGAGCGAGTCCAAAGCTCTTTGGGATGACAAATATAATCCGATAAGCGTTGAAATTCGCGGCCCAGAGATTGAGCTTCAAAATATCGCCGAAGAACATCACGGCGCGACATTTCGAAACATCCTTTTGGCAGACAAGGATGGCAATCACTATGTGATCTGGAAAAAGACCGGCGGCAAAGAATATCAGATTGTTGTTCCAATGTGCTGCGACACAACTCTCAAACTCAAAGCGGCTTATCGATTTTGGCGTCATATCGAAGGCAAGACTGCTGGCGCCTATCCGTCTCCCTATCGGTTGACCGAGCAGCAAAGGACAAGATTGTCCGCAGCGCTGCAATTTATCGATTCAGAAAAATCCGGTGCCAGCAAGCGTTCGGTTGCTGAAATCCTCTATGACGAAACCATATCCTTGCGTTCCTGGTCCGATAGCAGTGAACGCGCCCATATGCGCCGCCTGCTCAAGCGCGGCAAATATCTCTCCGATGAAGGATATAGAAAACTCCTTAATCCTTCCGGGCAACCAAGCTTTGTTGGAGCTTAACGGGGGGACGTTTATCGCTCCTGCAATAATCGTCCCTTCCTTCTACCCCTAAATCTTCGCCATTCTCGCCTCTTGTCATCCAGCTTACGCAAGAGGCCAATATGTCTATCAATCAAACGCCGCAGCGCTTTCTTACAACGCCCGAAGCGGCTCGTTTCCTCTCACTTTCCGGTCGCACGCTCGAAAAGCATCGAACCTACGGAACCGGCCCCACATACCGCAAAGTCGGCGGGCGCGTCATTTATGCGCTCGAAGATTTGCGGGCATGGGCTGATCGCGGGTTGCGCTCATCCACTTCTGATCCCGGAAACGGTATTGTTCACCCCGCGAAACGCATCGA
Source organism: Sphingorhabdus sp. (assembly GCA_036479555.1). GTDB lineage: Bacteria > Pseudomonadota > Alphaproteobacteria > Sphingomonadales > Sphingomonadaceae > Sphingorhabdus_B. The sequence goes on along the minus strand of JAZGFP010000007.1, from coordinate 77,486 downwards.
GGGCGGCGGCAATGTCTGATAAATATGAACCGGGCATCGTACAGGTTCGCCTCATCTGGATTGAAAAACGCATCCAATACTGGCTGCGTTTTGGCGACCCATGCTCTGAAACCATTATCGACCGTCGGCGCAAAACCGCGAAATTTGAGCGCGATCAAATACTCGCGTTGGTGCGCTGGAAGTCCAACGATTACGGCACGGTTTTTTCCAGCCTAGACATATTGCAATGCGTTTCTGACGATGGCGATCAGCTCGATATTCGGTGCATAAGAGGCGCTGTCCGATCACTTTTGCATCTCACCAGTTGGCATAGAGTCAAACAGGTTTTTGAACATATCGATGCGATTGAAGCGCTCGGCATTGCGCCAACGGACGTTTGCGCTGACCATTGGAGCCATGTTCAATCGCGCATCTCTAGTGGTGATAACCCGCGAGAATATACCACAATCCGGCACAAAGTCTGGACCGAGCGTCGGGAATATGGCGCATGAAAATGCCTACTCTACTGCCGCTCTCGCGCACCAGTAAATGGACTTTGTTCGCGCTGGCATTGATCGGTGCTAGCAGCTTTTCACTGCCTAAATTTGTGATCTGGAACGCCAGCGCAAGCATCGATAAGGGGCTATATTTTGTCGTTCCTGGGTCGCATGTCAGGCGCGGTCATATCGCTGCTTATCTACCTCCGCCAATGTTAGCCGCATGGATGGCGAAGCGGGGCTATCTGCCCAAAGGTTTGCCGCTATTGAAAACTGTAGCCTCAAAAACGGGAAATATTTTTTGTCGCAGCGGTAGCATTGTTTCTTATCGCGCGAAGCCGGTTGCTGTTGCACGAGATCATGATCGCATGGGCCGCGACCTTCCCGTTTGGCAGGGCTGCAGGATCATTGGCAAAGAAGAAGTTTTCCTGTTGTCGCCGTTCAAATCCAGTTTGGACAGCCGCTATTTTGGCCCTCTTCCAGCATCTGGATTGCTGGGCCGCGCCTATCCTATATGGACCTACGAAAGCGAGTAGGATGCGTATTTCTCTGACATCAATCGCGCTCGGGTCTTTGACCATTACTGCGTTCCAACCTATCTCTTTACAAGCTCAAAACACTCCCATTACGACCTCGCCAGCAGTTTCCTCGCAAGATCGATTACAATCCATCATTCGCGATGCGTCCGCCCGCTTTGCAATCCCCGAGCGCTGGATAGTTGAAGTCATTCGCGCCGAAAGCAATGGGAAACGCCGCGCGGTATCGCACAAGGGCGCGCGAGGCTTGATGCAGATCATGCCTGCAACTTGGGAGATTTTGCGCCGCCGATACCGGCTTAAAAACGCTCCTTACGATCCGCGCCAAAACATCATGGCGGGGACCGCCTACTTACGAGAAATGTATGATAAGTTCGGCTATCCCGGATGCCTTGCCGCCTATAATGCGGGGCCAGGGCGCTATGCGTCTTGGGTTTCTGGCAAACGCAAACTGCCCCGCGAAACCAGCAATTATGTAAATTTGACCACATCTCGTATTGGGCGCCGTTCGTCATTCATTGCGACAATTCCTTCCTCCCTTGCCAAGCCTAACGCTGTGCCGCCAGCACAGTCTGCGCTGTTTATCAGCAGCGCGGCAGCAAAACGGGAACAACAAGATTCACAAACCCTTGCGCCGCAAGATGCAAAGCCGGATGGCGTAAAGCATTCGGCGCAAGGCCTATTCGTTCCTCTATCCGGCAACAGAAAGCCGGAATGATGGCAAATTTCATAAATAAGACTCTGGCGAAGAAAAGCGTAGGTTTTTCTGTATGCCGCATCAGAAATTTTGGAGGGCAAGATAAAAGGAGCGCCGTCGGCTGCTCTGTATGGTTGGGGTTTCTGCGGTTTATCGAGCGGCGCTTTTTGGAGGCTGCGGCGCTTCCTGCAAATTATTCAATGATTTCAATGTTTCGAGCGCCGTCGCCCATTTCGGCCATATTAAGGAAAAGCTATGATTGACCAAGAAGACAGGTTTCGTGTTCGCACAGGCAAAGCGCGGCGTTCATCGGCGGGTAGTCGCCACCCGCAGAAATTCGTCAGCGAGATATTGCGCGCTGCCAATCGATCTGGACGCGTGGGTGGACTGACGCGAAGCGCAAGATCAGGCAGCAATTTTGGTCGAGGCAGAGCGGCAGCGCTCGGAATGAACCGCCATGCAGCAGCGCGGCGCGTGATTATCAAAACCCGTATTGTTCGAAATGGCAATGCGCCGCCCGGTGCTTTGTCCCAGCACATATCTTATTTGGAGCGCGACGGTGTGACACGGGACGGTCAGGATGCCGCTCTGTTTGATGCGGGCGGAGACGATGCCGACCGAGACGGATTTGCAGAACGCTGTGAAGAGGACCGTCATCATTTTCGTTTCATGGTATCGCCAGAGGATGCAGCGGAGATGGAAGATTTACGCGGTTTCACGCGCGAACTTATGGCAGATATGGAACGCGACCTGGACACCCGCCTTGATTGGCAGGCGGTTGACCATTGGAACACAGATAACCCGCATATCCATATCTTGGTCCGGGGCCGCGATGATATAGGAAATGATCTGATCATTTCCAAAGACTATATCTCGCATGGCATGAGAGGCCGCGCCGAAGAGCGTGTATCTCTCGAACTGGGCCCGCGAAGCGAGAGGGAAATCAATGCTGATTTGAAAGCGCAGGTCACAGCGGAACGTTGGACAAAATTGGATCAGGTTTTGCAGCGCGAAGCGAATGATGGAGATGGAATAGTAAATCTTAGAACCAGCCATGGGAATCGCGGCGATAATTTTCATCGCTCGTTGATTGGACGCGCGCAGCATTTGGAAAAGATGGAACTGGCATTTCCGAGAAGCTCTGGCCGTTGGTCGCTTCATCCAAATATGGAAACCACATTGCGCGACCTTGGGATACGTGGCGATATTGTCAAAACCATGCACCGGGCGATGAAGGAAGGAGGCCGTAGACCAAATGTGTCCAGCTTTTCGATTGGTGAACGCGTTGCAGATAAACCGGTGTTGGGGAAATTTATTGCGCGCGGCCTTCATGATGAACTGACCGGCGAGGCTTATGCGATTGTTGATGGCGTAGATGGTAAGAACCATTATTTAAGATTTGGCGATATTAGCGTGACCAGTGACGCGGGGCCGGGTGCAATTGTTGAAAGCCGGCAGTGGACAGACGCCAGAGGCCGAACATCACAAGCCCTCGCAGTGCGCTCTGATTTTGATCTTGAGGCCCAAATCAAAGCAGGCGGAGCAACCTGGATCGACAGGCAGCTCTTGGCGAACAAGGCCGATGGGCTGGGCGGCGGTTTCGGCAACAAAGTGCGCGACGCTATGGAAAAGCGTATCGACCATCTCGCTGGGGAAGGTTTGGCCAAACGTCAGGGCAGGCGGGTTACATTTGCGAGGAATCTAATTGCGACACTGCGAAACCGGGAGTTCAAAAATATCGCAGCACGCATTGAACAAGAAACCGGCATCCGTCACTTGCCTAGCGCCGCAGGTGACTATTTGACCGGGACTTACACCAAAAGACTGCAATTGGCCTCCGGGCGCTTTGCGATGATCGAAAGCATTAGCGAGGGCGGAAAGAGTTTTGAACTCGTCCCTTGGCGGCCTGCTTTGGAGGAACAGTTACACAAATCCGTGCAAGGTTTGATGATGGCAGGCGGGCGTGTCGATTGGAATTTGGGACGGCAAAAGGGATTATCGCGATAAGGGAGATTGCCGCTGGGACAAGTTTTTCCGCTATCATCTACGCTGCGGTTCGACGCGCTCCATTCCGTCCTTGCGGTAGGCATACATTGCCCGGAAACATGCTTCTTTTGGAGCATTTGCAAATGACCAAGATCCTTTGGGGGCAAATACTGGCAGTGTTCAGTGTGACGCTCATCAGTGTTTGGGCTGCAACCCAATGGACAGCTTCTAGCCTGGGCCATCAGGCTGAACTTGGCGCTGCTTGGTTTGCGGTATTTGATTGTCCTGTCTATCCGCCTCCTGCCTTTTTGTGGTGGTGGTTTGCTTTTGAAGCTTATGCGCCGGATATATTCCTCCAAGCTGGGATGATCGCTGTTTCTGGAACAGCGCTTTCCATCACCATAGCAATCTCGATGTCCGTGTGGCGCGCGCGTGAGGCGAAACGTGCGCAAACATATGGGTCTGCAAGATGGGCTGACAAGCGCGATATTAAGGTAGCCAGCCTGTTCAGCCAGAAAGGCGTAATGCTTGGGCGGTTTGGTAAGCGATATCTGCGCCATGACGGAGCCGAGCATGTGCTATGTTTTGCGCCTACCCGTTCAGGTAAAGGCGTTGGCCTGGTCGTTCCCACTCTGCTCACATGGCCCGGAAGCGCAATCGTTCATGACATTAAGGGAGAGAATTGGAACCTCACCGCTGGCTTTCGTTCCGGCTTTGGGCGCGTGCTTCTGTTTGACCCCACCAATGAAGAAAGCTCTGCCTATAATCCGCTGCTTGAGGTCCGACGCGGCAAATGGGAAGTGCGCGATGTTCAAAATATAGCGGATATATTGGTTGATCCAGAAGGGTCGCTCGAAAAGCGCAACCATTGGGAAAAGACCAGCCATGCACTTTTGGTGGGTGCGATATTGCATGTTCTTTATGCCGAAGAAGACAAGACGCTGGCCGGTGTGGCAACTTTTCTATCTGATCCAAAGCGGCCAATAGAGGCAACGCTTAAAGTGATGATGTGCACCGCGCATCTAGGCGATGCAGGCCCGCATCCCGTTGTAGCGTCTGCAGCGCGCGAATTGTTCAACAAATCAGAAAATGAACGATCCGGTGTGCTTTCAACCGCTATGTCATTCCTGGGGCTCTACCGCGATCCGGTGGTCGCCAAGGTGACAAGGCGGGGTGATTGGCGCATCGCTGATCTGGTAGAAAGTGATCGTCCAATCACTTTATATTTGGTTGTTCCGCCCTCCGATATCAGTCGGACCAAACCGCTTATCCGGCTCATTCTCAATCAAATTGGCCGCAGGTTGACCGAAGAACTGCAGGATAAAGGGAGCCGCCATCGCGTCTTGTTTATGCTCGATGAATTTCCCGCCTTGGGGCGGCTTGATTTCTTTGAATCGGCCTTGGCGTTCATGGCGGGCTATGGTCTCAAAGCCTTTCTTATCGCGCAATCCCTTAATCAAATTGAAAAGGCTTACGGCCCCAACAATGCGATCCTCGACAATTGCCATGTCCGGGTGAGTTTTGCGACCAATGATGAACGCACCGCAAAACGCGTGTCCGATGCATTGGGGACGGCAACTGAGATGCGCGCCATGAAAAACTATGCCGGCCACCGGCTTAGTCCCTGGCTTGGTCATCTAATGGTATCGCGCTCAGAAACAGCGCGGCAATTACTCACGCCCGGCGAGATTATGCAATTGCCGCCAAATGACGAGATCGTTCTGGTTTCGGGAGTGCCGCCTATCCGGGCCAAGAAGGTCAAATATTATCAGGACCGGCAACTCAGTAAACGGATACTGACGCCACCCATATTGGCAGAGCGCGGCGCGGCGATTGTGTCGGATGATGAGTGGAGCATATTGCCTAAACCAAAGTTGTTATTCTCAGAAGAGCGCCGAGATCAGGATACAGACGAAGAGGATGGGGATGGCGCAATTAGGCGAACGCCGGAACTTTCAGATCATGATGCGGTTATTCCGAAAGAAGCGCGCAAATCGGAATTTTCGTTCGGTGATGATGAGGAGCCTGATGAAGACGTTGTAGCTCAGCGTCGAGCACTGTTGCTCGCTCGCACCGCCAGTCTTGATCCGGGCGATGGTATCGATCTTTAGGAGTGTAATATGCGCACCAAGCATACTTTTCGTCTGCCGCCCAAACTATCATCGCATCTTGCAGATTATGCCGCACGTAAGCGGGTATCACAGGCGTTAGTCGTGGAAACAGCGCTGGCATCATATTTATCACCCGATAGTTCTGAACGCATGGAAGCGGCGATCACGCGTAGACTTGATCGGATGTCGCGGCAGATGGAGCACGTCGAGCGGAGTGTTGAGATTTCCAATGAGGCGATTGCTTTGTTCGTGCAGTTTTGGCTGACGACAACGCCGCCTTTGCCGGAAAGTGAGATGGAGGCTGCTCGTGTTTCAGGCCGGATACGCTATTCTGAATTTATCGCAGCTCTTGGTGAGCGACTAAGCGAACATCGGAGTCTTGTAACAGATATTACACACCATGTCGCACCCGAAGTACAAAAATGACACCGGTCTTGCAATAATTGTCGTTCTGAGCCCCTTGGACTTGGTTTCGATTTTTTTGCGAGATTGGCAGGTTTCGCCACCGGTCAAGCGCTCTAACTTTCCTGATTCTGGCTCGACCCTGATATTTCAAGAGTGATTTTTTCTTCTATTGCTTTTCTAATCACAGTGCGGCCAGAGCCAGAAGCATTTCGAAACTCTTCGCTTGCAAAATCTATCTCACTGGCTGGCTGTAATAACTTTGTGAACGCGTCAACACTAATTATTTTCTTTCCATAGGCCTCTGATGATATTTTTCTCAAGATATCAAACAATGCCTGAACGCCAACGGTTTTAATGATGAACGAACGCTCCAAATCAGCTTTCGACCATAATAACTCGTCACATGCCTTCACAAAGTTTTTCACCATTTGATAAATGACTGCATCCTGCTGTTCTATAAATGCCTCACGCAGCGGGGAGCGGTCTTTTCTAGCATCTTCACTCTCAAGGTGGTTTCTTGTTTGCTTTTTTGGCGTTCTCAATTCGTTAGAGTCCCTCTTTGGATTGCTCGAAATAAGCCTCAAAATGCCATCCACGATCGCAGCCGTCGAAACTTTCCACGCAGCTTCGGCTCCAGCGTTGCTGAGGGTCGCGTCTTTGCGCGGAGAGATAGATATTCGTCCTTTGAGTGTTGATTCCGAGTCAGCCCCTAGACGCCGCGTCAAGAAAACTGCCAGCTTCTCCGGGGGCCAGTATTCCGGTTCCTCATCTTCAATGTTATATCCAAAAAGCTCATATGTAAGGCTCTTATCAACTCGTTTTTGGTTAGAGTTAATTGTTGCAAATAGCTGAGCTTGAAATGGCTTTGGGAGATCTACGTAGATTGAGCAAAGTAATTCCATGTCAAGACGTTCGGTAACCTTGGTCCGGGCAAACCCGAATAGTCGGTGCTGTCCATCTATGATAGCCGCCAGTTTTTTGGGCGATGGGATCAGCAAAGTGAATTCACCATCTTCTTCGGCTATCTCCCATCGAATACTTGGCTGGCCCGCTGTATCATCGTCTGCTTGGAAGCCTTCCACCAAGCCATCTACCTGCCGCAAATTAGCTGCCAAAATTATTGAATTAGGAAACCCTGAATCAGCGCGGTCAATATATCCGCCAATTTGTGTCAATCTCTTTTCCAGCAGCTCGCGTTGAGTGCCTTCCAATTCGTAGGGATGTGCAGGATCGCCTGTCGATTTTGCATTCAAAATATCACTGTAGCCAACCTGTAACAGAAGTTTCGCTGGTAGCTTTACCACATAAAACTCGCCCATTGGTTGATCAACGGCGAGAGCCTTGGTGATGTAGGGATAAGTAATCTGGTCCATTATCATCCCTCAAATTCATTCAAGTTTCCGGGAAGTTGGCGATCAATGTCATCTCCTCCTGTCGCAGCGTGATCCGTGAATTGTTCGTCAAATATTGGGTCATCGCCATTGCAAATCCACCACCAGAGTATCGAGAGTAGCATTGTAATTGCACAAGCAAAAATTGACCAATAACCAACAATCGAGCCGAGGTTTTTAACTAACGAGAAGGTAATAACTGCGCAAAGAGTGAGGCCAAAGATACCCAGCATTCTTATTGGCGAATTCTCATCATTTAACATCAATCTGAGTGATGAGCTTCCTACAGTTGCCGCAAAAAAGGTGAAAACTGCCAGTTTAATTGAATCGCTATTATTCCCGGAGGGAGAATATTTATAAAGCTCCATGATTATCGGTAGCCCGCCAATGATAAGAAGTCCGACAATCAGATATGTCCAAAACTTTGTTGATCCGCGAGGCTTGTCTAATCTATTAATTATGTCGGATTTCAGAAAATGAAACCCTGTAATCTTTGTTCCGGCCATACCCCGTATCCATTGTTAGTCCTGTGCCTCAAGGCATCAGATTGTAATCTTTGTAACTTTGCCACAAAAATCAATTTTGTCGAGGCAATTAGCCAAATTCGGCAATCACTATTTGACTTCCTAGAAGACTTCCTTAGACTTCCATGTTCAGATGGAGGTTTATGGTGAGCAGCAATTCATACACATTCTCAGCAATCAGGGGTATCCAGGCAGGGAGTGAGTACTACGTTATTATGGTGCCTCTCAAGCTTGTTTCGAAGATTTTTGAATTTGATAGCGAGGAACTTCCGGCTGACCTCAGAGCACAGCGTGTTTTGTCGAAAGCACGTGTGCCACAAATCGCCCATTATTTGTCAGATAATTTTGAAGCCTATACGCTATCATCGCTATGTGCTTCTGTCGACGGAGCGATGGAATTCACGCCGGCCAGTCAAACCGATGATGATCTGCGCAACGTTGGACAGCTTAAAATATCGATGATGTCGCGTATTCTTTTGAATGATGGGCAACACCGCCGCGCTGCCATTCAAGAGGCATTAAAAACGCGACCGAAACTAGAAAATGAATCCATATCCATCGTGCTTTTTGTTGATGAAGGCCTAGAGCGTAGCCAGCAAATGTTCGCAGACTTGAACAAGAATGCGATCCGCCCTTCCAACTCGTTGAACGTTCTATATGACCGCCGCGACCCGCTGGCTAGGTTGAGTTCCCGTATCGTTGAAGAAATTGAATTTTATCGGGATTTTGTGGAACTCGAAAAAACATCGATATCTAACCGGGCGAAAAATTTTATTACACTTTCCAGCCTTAACCAAGCCAACAAATCGTTGGCCGGGCAGGATGCAGATCGATTTGGCGATAATACTGCCGAGATTGCAATCAGCTTTTGGCAGCGAATAATCGATGTCATACCCGATTGGCAAAAGCTGCAAGCCGGAGTTATTACATCGGGCGAATTGCGCAAAGAGATGGTTCATGCCCACGGTGTTTTAGTGCAGGCTTTAGGTGCCATGGGAGCCCGGCTAATTGAAGCGCAGCCTTCGAGCTGGACAAAAGATTTGGAACGCCTAAGCGACATGAACTGGCGAAAAACCAATTCAGTATTGTGGCAGGGAAGAGTCATGAGAGGCGGCAGAATGGATGGCAGCGGACGTTCCATCGCATTGGCTGCCAATGTATTAATCGACGCGGTCGGATTGAAGCTTGACGAGAAAGAACAGGTTATGGAAACAAGCTTTGAATTGGAATTGAATAGCGCAGCGCAAGATAGGGTGCTTGCATGACTGATTTGAAAGCAAATATTGACAAGCCCTCGTCTACTGCAGAGCCTTCGCTGGCTGAGTGTGACGCGCATATCAGAGATGTATATTTAGCGGATGATCGTCCTTGGGTAATTGGGTATAGCGGAGGGAAGGACTCCACCTGCGCATTACAACTGATTTGGAAATCCATAGCCAAAATTCCCGCATCTGATCGAACAAAACCCATATTCGTTTTAAGTTCCGATACGTTGGTCGAAACACCTGTTATAGTAAATTACATTGATGAGACGCTTGCGGCTATCAACAAGGCTGCGCAAGCTCAAGAGATGCCTATTACAGCTCGAAAAGTGACCCCTGAGGTTTCTGACAGTTTTTGGGTTAATCTTATCGGCCGCGGCTATCCTGCGCCATCGAACCGCTTTCGCTGGTGCACCGAACGTTTGAAAATAGACCCTGCGAACGCCTTCATCAAACAACAAGTAGCTGAATTTGGTGAAGTCATTATGATTCTAGGAGTGAGAGCATCAGAAAGTGCAACGCGCGCGCAAGTTATGTCGCTCCACAAAATCGATGGAACTCACCTATCTCGTCATTCGACTTTGCCTGGTGCATTTGTCTTCACGCCGATTGAAGCTTTTTCAGTGGATGATGTTTGGTCATTTTTACTGCAGAATAAGTCGCCTTGGGGATCCGACAACCGCGACTTGCTTGCTATGTACCGCAATGCTCAGGTAGGCGAATGTCCGCTTGTCGTGGACAAGCAGACCGAAAGTTGTGGTAATTCCAGGTTTGGATGTTGGGTCTGCACAGTTGTAACCAAAGACAAGGCAATGGAGGCCATGATCGACAATGGAGAGGAGTGGCTAGAACCTCTGCTTGAGCTTCGCGATGAATTGGCAGCCACACAGGACCCTTCGCGTAAGCGAGAATTCCGCAGCTTCAAACGCCGCACCGGTGCTGTTACATTTGTCGGTGAATCTACAAAACCTATCCCGGGTCCATATCTATTTGAATATCGAAAACAGTTCCTGCGCAAGCTTCTGGAAGCTCAAAATGAGGTGAATGCAAAGGCACCTGACGGAGAAAAGACAACTCTTATTCAAGATGCAGAGCTGCTCGAAATTAGAAAAATTTGGCGGAGGGAAAACGGAGACTGGGCAGATGCTGTATCTGATATACTGAAAAGCGTTATGGGCCGAGAACTAATTCTCCAAGGCTCCGATGTGTTCGAGTTCAAGGCAGAGGATGGCGAAATCTTGGAGGATGTATGTGCTAACTTTGAGGTGCCTCCACAGTTGCTTGCTCAATTACTGGAAGCAGAAAGGTCGGTACGCGGTCTTAAACGTCGTACATCTATCCACCGCAAGATCAGTAAGATTATGGGGCAAGAGTGGCGTGAGGAATCGGTAGTGGTTGCCGAACGTATCGTTCGCATGGAATTGGCGGCGGTAGATGAAGAAGACGGCAATTCTGTTGGAAATGCTTCATGATAATTCGCGCGCTCAACCTGTATAATTTCGGTTTGTATGGCGGCCTGCATTCATTCAACCTGATGCCGGAAAAAGAATCGAGCAAGCCGGTGATTTTAATCAAAGGTCATAACGGTTCCGGGAAAACGACGTTTTTGGAGGCCATTCAACTCGCACTATATGGCAAACGTGCGCTGGGGCCACGTGTATCCCAAACGGATTATGAGGCACATCTTTTGCGGCGTATTCATACGCACTCGGAAGAACGCCATGCTTGGGTAGAGTTGGAGTTCGACAGCCAACATTCGGACCAAAAAGAGTCTTATCGCATCAGGCGGGAATGGTCGGCTAAAGGTACTGCAATTGTCGAAGTGCCTGGCCTGTTTCGGGATGGTGCTGAGATGACGGATATACCACGTGAGGACTGGGATCATTATCTCGAGGACTTAATACCTGCCGGTGTATCTCAACTCTTTTTCTTTGACGGCGAAAAAATTCAGGATATTGCGGACGATCAAGGAAGTCTTGGCCTGTTTGAAGCGATCCGTTCTTTGCTGGGTCTTGACATAATCGACCAACTGAGAGGCGATCTAGCACTCTATAAAGCCCGCAGCGAGGAAACGGGGGCAGCTCAGGATTTGGAAGACATCCTAGATGATCTTGAAATTGCAAAACGAGATTTGGTTAGGCAAGAAGAATCAGCTGCTTCTCTCAATACCAAGCGCGTGCAAATTGCCAAAGCTAGTGAACTTGCGCAACACCGCTTTCAGCAAGAGGGCGGAACTATTGCTATCGATCGAGATACCCTTAACGCTGAAATTTCTGCTATCGAGAAAGGTCTGAACGAGGAGCAAAATGAGCTGAGAACTTTAGTCAATGGAAGCGCGCCCTTCGCGCTGGCCCCCAAGCTCATCAAGAAATTTACATCCGAAGTCCAACGGGCAAAAGACGCTCATTTCGAAAAGTCAGTGGGCGCTTTCGTGACAGCGTTCCAAGAGACAGTTTCTATAAAAGCTCCCAAAAACCCCGCTTGGACAGAACAACATTTTTCAGCATTGCGAAAATTCGTGACAGCAACTGCGGGCTCTGACGACGCTCTCGAACTATCATCAGACCCCGATTGGGTTCTCGAACAACTAGAAACCATTTCTGATTGCCGTGTCAAAGCTGCGTCCCTTTCCGCTAACCTGCAATCGCTATGGCAGAAACGGTTATTACTCAAGGAACAAGCCAAGAATTTTCGTCCAGGAGCAGCTGCGAAAACCTTTGACAAGCTAAAGAAAGCTGAGTTTGAAATGGGCGTCGTTGAAACCGAGCTTGCTCAAGCAAATGCAGATGCAGAACGATTGCGCGAAGTTGTGAAAAGACTAGATGCAAAAAGGGTCACAGCGCGAGATGCTCAATTTGAAAATGATAGTGCCAAAAACAGAGCAGATTTGGCAAGCCGGACCCAACTTGCGCTAGTTCAATATGAACAAAAAATTCTTCAGACGCGCCTAAAATCCTTGTCATCATATTTTGTTGAAGCCTTTAACGGGTTGGTGCGCAGGAAAAGGTTGATAAAAGCTGTGGATATAGATCCAAACAGCTTCGCAATCCGCCTAGTTAGCAAGGCTGGGAAGCATATAGATACCACTGAACTCTCAGCAGGTGAGCGGCAGCTTTACGCAATCTCGATGTTGTGGGCGCTTGGAAAAACCAGCGGCCGTGAATTGCCAATGATCATTGACACCCCGCTTTCTCGCCTGGATTCTTTACACCGGGAAGCTTTGATGGGAACCTATCTTCCAAACGCGGGTGACCAGGTTATCATGTTATGTACTGATACCGAACTGACCGACGAAATTGCTGCCATGATTGAGCCTTATGTGAGCCGTACCTACGAAATTGGTGTGATTGATCATGGAGGGAAAACGTCAATCTCTGAGCTGCCCCCGCCAAAAGAATCACACAAAAAGGTGCTGATCGATGCACATTAGCAAAGTCAAAATATCAGCAGAAGCATCGGGGAAACTTAAAATTGCAGCCCAGCGCTCAGGCCTGACGCCAAATCTATTATGTCGATTAGCTATGATGTCTTCGTTCGAGGCGGGACCGTTGAGTCATTTGCAAGCGGATCTGAAAGATGGCCAAGAGTTTAATGCCTACACACTGTTTGGAGCCAATCAAGCAATCTACCTAGACTTACTCAAATATGTGGAAACTGAGAAAGGCAAAGCTGATCTTACTGAAGAAGATTTGCTGGAGCGTTTGAAGCATCACATCGACCGGGGTATCAAACGACTTACCGTCCGGATCAAGTCACCCGCAGATGTCGCTGGGTTGCTGGCTGGCAACCGTCAATAATGAAACCAATATATTTGGACCACAATGCTTCTACGCCTATCGAAGATGAGGTGTTGAACACCCTTATACGGGTCAGCCGCGACTTGTTTGCCAACCCATCCAGCATTGAGCACATACTTGGTAATGCAGCCTTTTTGGAAGTAGAGACAGCACGGGAAAAGATATCTCAAACCATTGGGTGTAGACCTCAAGAGATAATCTTCACGAGTGGAGCAACTGAGGCCAATAATCTAGCAATCATAGGCACATATAAACATTTGATAGAGAGTGGTCGCGATCATTTCGTTACCAGTCAAATCGAACACCCTTCGGTATTGGCATGTTTTGATTATTTAGAAACGCTTGGCGGGAGAATAACCCGTCTTCCGGTTAGCGAACACGGTCTTGTTTCCACTAAAGATCTTGAAAATTGCATTGATGCACGAACCGGACTTGTTTCGGTCATGGCAGCCAACAATGAAACAGGGGTGCTACAGCCAATATCAAAACTCGGCATCATCTGCGAAGCTGCTGGTGCGTTATTTCACACTGACTATTCTCAAGCGACGGCTTACATTCCAATCAATCTTGAATCCGCTCCAATTCATCTCGCGAGCTTCTCGGGTCACAAGGCCTATGCCCCTAAGGGTGTCGGCCTCCTTTATCGATCATTACGCAAACCACGGGTCAATCTTGAACCGGTCCTAAGAGGCGGCGGGCAGGAAAATGGATTGCGCTCGGGCACTTACAATACGCCTGCAATTGCGGCCCTGGGGAAAGCGTTTGAATTGATAGATCGAAGGCGAACTAAAGATTCTGCAGACATCTCAAAAGCCCGAGACATGCTGGAAATCGAGTTAAATAAGCGAATTCATGGGCTTCATTTTAACGGCCAGAATTCGGCTCGCCTTCCGAACACAACATCCGTCAGTATCGACGGAGTCGAACCATTAGCTTTGATGCACAAATTGAAAAATGAAGTTGTTTTTTCCGCATCGAGCGCATGTTCAACAGGAAAGGTTGATACCTCACACGTTTTGCTCGCTATGTTTGGGGAATGCTCTCGCTCGCGTGAAGCATTTCGACTAGGATTGGGGAAAAACACAAACCTCAATATATCTCACATCGTCGAGCTTTTCGAATCCGCAGTTAGGGACTTGAGGCAGCAAAGCTTATGATAAATTTGCGGTTGTGAAACATTAAGTACCGTCAGGAGCATCAAGCTAAACAAAGCGGTAAAACTGGTCCAGAATGGCTGATGAGTTGCACCGACTGCTGCTTCCAAGCAATTCGATCTTGTATCGCTTGCCCAACGAACGAAAAGCAAGTTTAGCAAATTAAGCGAGTCCGGTAATATCTCCGAGTATTTTGTTTTTCTTTTCAGTTCGCAAAATGAGATTTACTATCGTGGTTTGAATGTCATCATCTGGAACATTTTCCAAATTGGTACCAAGAATATTCAAACCACCATTGGCATATTCCTCGAATATTTTTATCTTAGCCTCTACGTTTTGATCAGACATAATGTCAGGATCGTTATCGCTCACGGCAACAGCTAGCGTATTCATAACAGTCTTATCAAATTGACCACCAAAAATTGTTAGCGCAACAGGTTCTGCTGATTGAGAAAAACTGCCACTTTCTCCTCGATTTTGACCAAGCACCGCAGCGAAGATCAGTAGGTCTGCATAAGTGTCAAATACCGCATGATCGCCCTTACAAAGCTTTGTCATTAGCTTTTCATGTGTTTTGGGCCTTCTTATACGAGCTTTATCAAGCATAATAGCCGTCCTCTACTTCAGTAAACTCATACCCGTTGCTGGCCTTTTTATATTTGGACTCCGGTTCACCGTCTAAATTGCCATAGTAAACTAAGCTCAAATGTTGCCCCACATAATTTGCACAAGCACCTTCAACTTCTCCCTTCCATTGGGAGCTAGTAACAAAAAGTATAATTTGTCCCGCAAGCTTTGGAATGCCGCCTGCAACAAGTGTTCGATACTCATCATCAAGCGCCCCAAAAGGGGAATCCATGATGATCGGGTAGTTACCTCCTCTGAAAAACTTGCTGTTTTGATCTTCTTTCTCTTTTGCGAGAGAGATTATGCTTGAAATGAAACTTAAGGAAGTGATTTGCTTCTCGCCTGTGGATTTTTCGAGGACTGGTTGCTTTCCTTCGTTAGGAATCTCTTTATATATTTGTAAAATATAATCTTCATCTATCTCTGCCCAGTACGGTTTCCGAATAATAGACTTGAACACGTCGTTGACTCTTTCCGAGAGATCTTTGCGCGTTTCATGCGATAAAATCTCGTAAATATCCTTGAAGACGCGTTTTGCTTCTTCAGCAATTTTGAGTTTCTCACTTATGGATTGAGATTTTTCATTTCCTTCGGATAGTTTGTCAAATTCCGCAGTCAGATTCTTCTCACTATCCTCCAAATTTCGGATTTCATAATCCAATACGCCTTGCCTTTTTAGGCATTCCTTTTTGAGCTTGGTTAGCTTGATTTTTCTTTCAGTCAAATCCGTTATGGTCTCATTAAAACGCGCGGTGTTACTCAACTCAATTTGTATCTCGGCGATCCGATCGTTTAAACTATTTATGGAATGTTCTGACTCTGCTATTTCAAGCGATAGGCGATTCAGATTATCAAACATATGCTTCCTTTCGGACGCAACCTGACTTAAATCTCTAGTCGTATTATTGAATGCCTCCTCAAGTCCGGGAACTGTATTGGATTTGTATTTTATTATCGCTTTGTGAGCATCGTTTCCGTTATGCAGTTCAGTCCCGCAAATGCAATTTCCCAACTCTATAAGGTCGTCAATGAATTGTGGCTTGATTTTATAGGGTAGTTCTCCTTTTTTACGCCTACCCTCAAGATCTTTATATACTTTGCTGGCTGTTCTGTCGAAAAAACCCAGAAAACCAAACTTGCTAATCGTTAATGATATCTCTTGCTTTTGTTTCGATATTTTATCCTTCAGTCCATTTATTACATCTTGTTTTGAGGTTTCTTCATTTTGTAGATCTGCGGACTCTTTATAGGCTTTCAATCGATTAGAAATTTCTTCGATGTCGATTTCATACTGAACAAAACTATTTGCTTGCGCTTTCAGTTCAAGTTTTTTGGTGTTTTGATCTTGTGAATTTTGTTCCAAGTTTTTGGTGATTGCTTCAAGATCACCGCCACCGCTCTTTTTAGATTGCGCCCGAAGTTTTGATTTTGTTGGCCCATCCAAATGGCCAATTGCGCGCTCGATGATCTCTAATCCCATTATAGTCTTAATCGCATCGCTAATCTGAGATGACGCACTCATATTTGCGAGCTTTTCAATGCGCTCACCATTAAAGAAAAAGTACGAGTGTAATTTTTCAGGAAGGATCTGGTTGATCGCATTCTGAGCTGCATCGACTTCCTTAAAAGAGCCATCTTTCGCAGTATATGTCAGCTCAACGATAGCTGACCCTACAGGATCCACTTCCATTCCTGACCGCTTAATATATTGTTGGGTTCTTTTGAGAGTGTACTCATTTCCTTCGTGTTCAAATTTTATCTCTACACCCATTGGAATTGTGCCGTCTATCTCCGCTTCTGAAATTGATCGCTCGTTCAGTAGATTATCCTGATCAGTATCAAAAGTAGTTTGGCCGTACAGCGCCCACGTAAAGGCATTCAGCAATGTGGTTTTACCAGCGCCATTTTCCCCATGCACAACAGTAATCCCACTATTTGAAACGGTGCTAAAATTTAGCTTCTGCTCCTGGTAGAATTGACGAAAATTTTCTGCAGTTAAAGAATGGAGCCACATTATTTGACACTTTCGTCTAAGAGCTTAAGAATCTGGTCACAGATTTTGTTATTGTCCTCGGCCGTCAATTTGATCCGATCTTTGTAGTCAGTTTCAAGTTCCAGAATATCCTCAATAAGAGTCCAAACGGTCTCAGTGGTCGAATTTTTGATATCTGGGATAGTTCTATCGGTCATAAATACCTCTACATGTCCATCAGGTTTAGTTTCTGCTTGATATCGCGTAAAACCGTCAACGTGTCTCCACTGTTAATTGCCAATTGGGCAAACTCATCCACGCGATCGAGCTCGCGGCGAACTAAACCTCTCTCGACTTGGTAAGCACCGGGGTCGTCTAAACGCATTCTTTCAATATCGGGAACGGCTAGAAAATCGTATATGGCCGCAAATGTTTTTCCTTCAGCCTTTCTCAGGACACGACCTCGTCTTTGGATAAATTGCCTAGGATTGGTGGAAGACGCTAATATGTATGCTGTTTCTGTACGCGGCACATCTACACCTTCATCAAGACATCGGATCGCCACAAGGGCTTGCAGATCCCCCGAACCAAACTTTTGGAGCAATTCTCGGCGCAATTGCCTAGGTTCGTCGGCAGTGAACGTGTGAACAGTGATACCGACATCTTTTCCCAATCGCCGCTTAACTTGTTCGACATGTCTCTCATTGCCATCGTTTGTGTCACCACAGTATATCAGGTTAAACCTTTTTGTGGGGTCCTCAGCAACCATCTCAACTAACTTCGTTACCTTATTTTCCGCTCCCGCTACGAGGCGAGCGCGTTTGATCAGCAGTTTCTTCATCCGTTCGTTGGGCGCGATACCGTCATTTTGAGCAATTCGATAGGCTTTGGAAATTTCTTTCGTAATTTCAAAATATTCATCCATCTCACGATCAGTTAATGGAACCGCTATGGGATAGTACCGATACTTGCAGAGATAATCGTTCTCGATGGCTTCTTTCAATGTGAACTCAATCACTTGTTTGCCGAAATAGGTTTCTAATCCTTCGGTGCCTAAATCATCTCGATGACGCACAGGAGTAGCCGACAAACCAAGTCTAAATTTCGCGCGATCAGGCAAACACCTTAATCCTTGGTTAGACCCCAAATTGTGCATTTCATCGGCGATGATGCATTTATTGCCTGGGATCTGCTTTATTTGATCCTGGAATTTCCCCCCCGTGAAAGTCTTGTTTACAACCATCAACATACTCGTTTGAATCAAATCGGTGTTCAGGTCTCGTATCATCGCCTGCACCTGCTTCATCCAAATTTTGGAATTGTCAAAGCATCTGATCGGACGGAAACCAAACTCAGCTACCTCCTCAATCCATTGTTCAGCGAGATGTAGATATGGTACAACTACGATGAATACTAGCTGCGTCCCGTTGGCTTCGGAATGATTTGCTAGGCGTGTCGCTGCTGCCAAAGCTGTGGCCGTTTTTCCTGAGCCCGTTGCCATATTGAAAATACCTTGCCCGTTATTCTGAAACCACTCTGAAATGGCTAACTCCTGGTATGGGCGGAGTTTCCCATCCGTTAAAAATTTATCTGGAATTTTGAATTTGTTGTTGTTGGGCCTATGGTAGGGTCGTTTTGATTGCTTTGCAAAGCTTATGAAGGGCTCCAAATTCAAATCAGACGGTCGATATATTCGCAAATTTTTGTCGCGCTCATACCACATATCCTCAAAATCTTCTTTGGTATCTTGGACGCGGTCAGAATCGGAATCGGATTTCCAATCACAAAAGATGCTTATCTTCTCCCAATTGGTCTGGGCTCCATGCGTCAAATTGTAGGACCCTTCAAACGACAGCTGATTGCCTTGGCCATCAGTTAAATGTCCAATTTTCGCATGTAGAATACCAGATAACTCATTTACTGGAACCCCAACTCGAAATTGAATTATGCCGTCTGCTATCAACCAAGAGAGTGCTTGCCTCGGTTCATTGCTCAAACTGTCAAATAGAGAATTAAAAGATCTGGTGATTATGGAAGAAAGACAATGATCTCCAAGGTTTTTTTTATCGCTCTCCTTTAAAGCTTTGTAGTCATCGTCGGTAAGCTCAGGGGAAATTACAAACCGAGCGACACCGCCATTTTCTGCAAATTTGGCTATTCCATAGGCTGCGTCCTTGAACCAACCAGACCTAAAATATCCAACTGCGACATCATATGTTTTTGCTATTGCTAGAACTGGGTTAAAAAAAGCTTCTATCGGGTCTTCACGTGTCGTTTTGACGCTACGTTTTAGATCCAATTCAGAGAATTTCATTCTACGATCCGAACTCGGAAAAAATAGAACTCATAACGCCATCGTTTTTTGTGAGTTTATCTTCCGTTTGTTGAATGGAAAAGCCGTCTAAAGATTTCAAATACTCGACGCTGCTAGGTAAACTGTTGCCCGTTTCAGATGCAAGTAAATTTTGATAACCACGAACATGCTCAGGGACACTCACAAGCTTTGCTAATTTTTCTCGATAAGAAAGATGTGCATCTTTCGCAATTATCGAAATTACGGTTCGTTCATCAATATTCAGTGAAATCGACGACAAAGCACTTTTTAATGCAAATATGCTCAAGGGCCCTCTTAACAAATTTACATAAACTGCATCTCTTGATATCTCGTACTCCTCAGTTCCTCCGAATACTCTCTCTAAGTTATCATACTGTCCGTCCCCAGTAGCGAAAACATCAGGGGTTGAATTTATCAGTGCTTCTACTGTTGAATCTAATATGCTCCTTCTATCGGAAAGGGCTTTCCTTATTGTCGAGATATTAGCTGGTCCATTGAGATTGATGAACTCTCTTATTTCCTCTCCCAGCGGTTTGAATTTTTGATCATATGCTCTCGATCTCAGACCGATCATTAAGCCACGCCGTACATCAAAACGTTCGTCATCTTGAAGAATCCCATGGAGCATATATTCCGTGAGTTGCTCTGGGTATTTTTGTGTCTGAACAGAGAAAAGCTGCGAGAATATATTTTTGCTGGAAATGAAGGTTTCCTGCTGAGTTAGGTAGTCGAATACCGTATTACGTATTTCTAGCAAGTCATCCTGAGAGAAGTCCAAATTCTCATAAAGGTTATAAACGCCTCGGGCAACGATAAGTGCCTCATCTAACCGCATTAGCGTGGCTCCGACGGCGTGCTCACTGGCGGCCACGCCAAACATCTTGAAATGACGGGCTGCGATTTCACTTGTATGCATGCCGTGCCCCACAGACTTAATGACTAAAATTAGTCTATGACGCATTGTTAGATTATCTAAGGCTATAATATGGCCGTCAGAGAAATTAGCCGAATAACGTGTTTGCAATATTTCCTTTAGAAGCGCTGGAGGGTGCCCCGGAAAATTCGAACAAATTGCATCTAACTTCGCTGGCCAAGGCTGTTCGATGACGAACTGGAGAATTCTAATATGAATTGGAGCGTCGTTGCCGACCTCGAAATTTGCTGAGACATCAGCATGTTGGCCTAAAGACCACGACACAATTTTGTTGTTTTCTTTGTGGGTAATATAATTTTGGGTTAGCCACTCGGTTATGCTTCCGTAGCAAACTTTGATCAAAAAATTCTGATGTGGTGCGAGAGCTCCCTTAACGAGCCTGAGAGCTCTTGATGAAAGTTGGGTTCCATCTCGAAATAGTTTCAGCAAAACGGCAGTTTCACAGTCACGCAAAATGGATTCAAAAATGGAAGCATAGGAAGGAATTCTAAATTTTTTTAGGCTTCGCGCTTCGATCTGTCGTATCCTTTCTCGCGTAATGCCATATTCATCACCCAATTGTTGGAGTGTCTTTTTGTCGCCCGTCAGCCCAAAACGCTTTTCAACTATGTTTTTATCTTTTTCACTCAAAATTGCGTCCAGAGATATTAGCACCTTTCTCTCTGCCGGGTCTCGTGAATCGAGCATTGTATCCCAATCGAAATCAGAATCATCAACCACCAAATCTTTTAGAGGTGCGGTTTGAACCGATAAATCAAAACTCTCCAATTTTGCTACCATCTCATCCAAAGGTTCGGAGTGGAGTGGTTGAGAAATCTTGCAGTATATGGTGTTATAAACAAATTCTGCGATGGACAGATCTTCAAAAACCTGACCCAAAATTTGCTTCAACCACTTTCCAATGAAGCGATGTACTTCATCTATGGTTTTTCGTCCGATGTTGGATCGGTGACTCATCGCGAAATGCGCGGTTGTAGTATTTTGAAGATATCGGCCCAAAAATTGTATTTCATTAGGCATTTTGTCAAAATCAGACCGTCTCAAGAAATTCTGTGTCCGAACAGAGAGATCATATCTAAGCAACAGTTCATCCAACCTGATATGATCAAAGGTTCTCGATAAAACCTCAGCAACAAGGGCGAAGTCTTGCGTGCAACCAGCTAAAGTCTTTTCATCTGCAGGATGAGATGGGTCAAACTTGTAAGGATGGAGCAGACTTTCTAGCTCCCGAACAGTTTTACGGCCCATGCCCGAAACACCAAAAAACAGCGCCGGTCCATCAGCGCCTGCTTGAAAATAGTCTGCGGTTGTTTTGAAAGGCATCTTACCGTCCGCAGTAAGTCTCTCAATGACGTTCCTGAGCCTAACCGAAGCCGATGAGTGCCTTACAAGTTGGACAATTTCAGTGTTTGAGCCCTCAACCAATACAATTGCCCCTAAGTAATAACGCTTTGTCCATTTGAATGATCTGTTATTTTCCAACACAACAAAATTTTCTCAAGCGTGAGTTATGTATCTCTCAGCATCTGGTTTAGCAATGTTTCTCATTGCCTTATAGTTGATCTTCCTGTGCGATTGTCAAGGTCGAATGGGTTCTTTCGACCACCCGCCATTCGCGAGTGCCGGTGTGTCATCATGGTGCGGGCGGACTGTTCTGCTAATTTGCATCATGAGTCGGCTACTTCACTTCCCTGCAAAAACTTGCCGTACTGGACGACACTGCGCCGGAGAAGAACCAGAAAACGGAGTCTAGGAGAAGGCCCGTTTCATATAACGTATATGCGCTTGGCGCGCACCGAGCCGTTTAGTCTTGTCCCATTCGGGTAAAAGGCTCGTTGTTAAAGAACGAACGCTAACGCAGTCCCTCCACAACCTGTCTTTACACGCCAGAACACTACTACGCCCTTATGCTTGTTGAAACCAGTAATAAAACTGCTTCTTAGCTGATCCCGGTTCAGCGGCTGCGCTTTTGCAGGCCGCGTCAGGAAACGGGATTTTCATGTCAGCAAGCGCAGCCATTTCGGACAAACCCACCCGCTTAGGTCATATGCTGCGTACGGCGCTAGGCGCAGAAATCGCGGCATGGCTTGCTGAACCGCAGATCGTAGAAATCATGCTCAATCCAGACGGACGCCTTTGGCTAGACCGCCTGGATACAGGCTTGGTCGAAACTTCCTCCACCTTGAGCGCCGCCGATGGCGAGCGGATCATCCGCTTAGTCGCGCATCATGTGGGCGCGGAAGCGCACGCTGGCTCCCCTCGTATTTCAGCCGAGCTTCCACAAACCGGCGAACGCTTTGAAGGCTTGCTGCCGCCTCTGTCTGCTGCGCCATGCTTTGCAATCCGCAAACCCGCCGTCTCGGTGTTTGGTTTGGATGATTATGTGACCGCAGACATTATGATGAGCGCTCAGGCTGAACGACTACGCCTCGCCGTTGAAGCCCGCGCCAACATCCTGATTGCAGGCGGCACATCAACTGGAAAAACCACGCTGGTCAATGCGCTGCTTGCCGAGGTTGCGCGCACGAATGACCGGATCGTTCTAATCGAAGATACGCGCGAACTGCAATGCACCGCACCTAATCTTGTCGCGCTTCGCACCAAGGACGGTGTCACATCGCTTGCCGATCTTGTGCGCTCAGCACTGCGCTTGCGCCCCGACCGCATCCCCATTGGCGAAGTGCGCGGCAGCGAAGCGCTTGATCTCCTCAAAGCATGGGGCACGGGACATCCCGGCGGTATTGGAACCATTCATGCAGGCTCTGCGCTGGGCGCGCTTCGCCGCATGGAGCAGCTTATCCAAGAGGCGGTTGTAACCGTCCCGCGTCCGCTCATTGCAGAAACCATCAATCTTATAGCCGTTCTTGCCGGGCGCGGCTCTGCGCGACGTCTGGTCGAGCTTTCCGAAGTCAGCGGCCTTGGGCCTAGCGGCGATTACATTCTCAAACAGGCAGGAGAGGTAAACTCATGAAGTTTCAGCTATCGCGCATCTACTGGAAAGCCATTGTAGCAATAACGCTTGCCTCAATTTCATCCCCCGCCTTTGCAGGCGGATCAGGAATGCCGTGGGAAGCACCATTACAATCGATATTGGAATCAATTCAAGGTCCGGTCGCAAAAATACTGGCCGTGATCATCATCATCATTACCGGGCTGACATTGGCTTTTGGTGATGCATCAGGCGGCTTTCGGCGGCTTATCCAGATTGTCTTTGGTCTTTCAATCGCCTTTGCAGCCTCCAGTTTCTTTCTCTCCTTCTTCTCCTTTGGTGGAGGGGCCGTAATCTGATGGAAAATGCTCCCCTAGTTTTCCATGGCCCCGATTTTCCGGGCCTTACTGTGCCTCTCCACCGTTCGCTCGCCGAGCCCATCTTGCTCGGCGGCGCGCCCAGAGCTGTCGCTATTGCCAATGGCACCATTGCGGCGGCTCTGGGATTGGGACTTCGTTTGTGGCTGGTCGGCATCGCTTTTTGGGCAATCGGCCATATGGCCGCCGTTTGGGCGGCCAAGCGCGATGCGCAGTTTGTCGATGTTGCCCGCCGCCATCCGCGCTACCCCTCTCATCTGGGCGTTTGAACCATGCTCAATCTCGCCGAATATGCCCGCAAACCCAAATTACTTGCTGATTATCTACCCTGGGCGGCGATGGTAGCGCCGGGGATTGTTCTCAACAAAGATGGATCGCTGCAACGCGTCCTGCGTTTTCGCGGGCCTGATTTGGATAGTGCAACGCCTGCTGAATTGGTTGCAGCGAGCGCAAGATTTAACAACGCGCTGCGCCGTCTGGGTTCTGCCTGGGCGATATTTGTCGAGGCGCAGCGCAAACCGTCGAGCGATTATCCCCAAAGCGAATTTCCAGATGCCGCTTCCGCGATAGTCGATGAAGAACGGCGCGCGCAGTTTGAAGAAGAAGGCGCGCATTTTATCTCTTCCTACACGCTGACGCTTCTATGGTTGCCGCCAGAAGATAAGGCAGCGGCAGGCGAAAACTGGCTATATGAAGGACGAAGCGGGATAAGCGGCGCGGATTGGCGCGAGCATCTTAAGAGCTTCACCGATATCACCCAGCAGTTCATGGGCCTCCTTGAAACCTTCATGCCCGAGGCGCGCTGGCTTGATGATGAAGAGACATTGTCTTTCTTGCATTCGACAATCTCCACCAATATCCAAAATATCCGTCTTCCCGAAGCGCCCATATATCTCGACGCATTATTGGCCGATCAGCCGATTATCGGCGGATTGGAACCCCGGCTTGGCAATGAGCATCTGCGCACGCTCACGATCACCGGCTTTCCCGGATCGACCACGCCGGGTCTATTGGATGATCTGAACCAGCTCGCTTTTCCCTACCGCTGGTCAAGCAGGGCATTGTGCCTCGATAAAACCGATGCTGTAAAATTGCTTACCAAGATACGCCGTCAATGGTTTGCCAAGCGCAAATCAGTTGCCGCAATCGTCAAAGAAGTAATGACCAACGAGGCGTCAACCCTCTTGGACAGCGATGCAGCGAACAAGGCGGAAGATGCCGATCAAGCGCTTCAGGAGCTTGGCGCGGACTATGCAGGCGCTGCCTATCTTACGATCACCATTACCGTTTGGGACAAGAGTGCTGCGCAGGCCGATACGCGGCTGCAGGCGATAGAAAAGATCATCCAGGGTCAAGGTTTTACCTGCATCAAGGAAAGCATCAATGCGCTGGAGGCCTGGATTGGATCGTTGCCGGGGCAGGTCTATGCGAACGTTCGCGCCTTTCCGGTATCCACGCTCAATCTTGCCCATCTTATGCCTTTGTCAGCTCTGTGGGCTGGCCCTGAACACAATGCGCATTTGGACGGCCCGCCGCTTTTCCTCGCAAAGACACAAGGCACAACGCCGTTTCGTTTTTCGGGACATATCGGCGATGTCGGCCATATGCTGGTTGTTGGACCAACGGGCGCGGGTAAGTCCGTGCTGCTCAGCTTCATGGCGATGCAGTTTAGGCGTTATAAAGATGCGCAAATATTTGCGTTCGATTTTGGCGGTTCGATCCGCGCGGCCACGCTCGCAATGGGCGGCGATTGGCAGGATTTAGGCGGCGCGATCACCGAAACTGAACGCAGTGTCACCCTGCAGCCTTTGCGAGATATTGATAATGCAGCAACCTGCGCATGGGCGGCAGACTGGATTGCCGCGATCATACGCCATGAAGGGATTGAGATTGATCCCGCTGCCAAAGAACATATCTGGACGGCGCTAAATTCTTTGAGCTGCGCGCCGCCGGGCGAGCGGACACTCACCGGATTGTCGATATTACTCCAAAGCCAGAAACTCAAACAAGCCTTGCAGCCATATTGTCTTGGCGGACCCTGGGGCGAGATGCTCGATGGTGATGAAGAGTTTCTCGGCGATGCCAGCGTGCAAGCCTTTGAGACCGAGGGGTTGATTGGATCTGCCGCTGCGCCTGCCGTGCTCGCCTATTTGTTTCACCGTATCGAAATTTCGCTCACCGGCAAGCCCACACTCATCATTATTGACGAAGGTTGGCTGGCTATTGGGGACACTAGCTTTGGCAAGACTTTGCGCGAATGGCTCAAAACCTTGCGCAAGAAAAATGCGAGCGTGGTTTTTGCAACCCAGTCGCTTAGCGATATCGACGGCTCTGATCTTGCGCCTGCGCTCATCGAAAGCTGCCCGACAAGAATATTCCTGCCCAATGACCGAGCGTTAGAGCCGCAAATTGCAGCCATATATGCGCGCTTTGGTCTTAATGCGCGGCAGGTTCAGATTATCGCGCACGGAGCGCCAAAACGCGACTATTACGCGCAAAGCCGTGATGGCAATCGGCTCTTTGATTTAGGATTAGGCCCGGTCGCACTCGCCTTTTGCGGTGCGTCCTCAAAATCCGATCATCAGGCCATTTCCAGCATTCTGTCCGAACATGGAACGCAAAATTTCGCAGACCATTGGCTTCGCCGCCGCTCGCTTGATTGGGCGGCAGATCTTCTCCCACCCCAAACCAAAGGAAACTTCCCATGATATTTCATAAATTCCGTTCGCCAATGGTCGCCATTCTTGCAGGCGCGGCATTGACCCTGCCGGTATTTATCGCCGCGCCGCCAGCACATGCCATTCCGGTATTTGATGCGACCAACTATTCGCAAAATATCCTCCAAGCCGCTCGCGCGCTTGAACAGATACGCCACCAGATCACTTCGCTGCAAAACCAGACGCAATCGTTGCTCAACGATCGGCGCAATCTGACAAAGTTGCCAAAGTCTGTGATGGCCGAAGTCGATAAATCGGTTCAGGCAACCCAGCAGCTTCTCAAAGAAGCGCAGCGCATTGGTTATGATGTCAAGAATGTCGATAAGGCGTTTCAGCAGCGATATAGCGGGAGCAGTATATCTGCGTCGGACGCCGGACTTGTCAGTCAAGCCCGCGAGCGCTGGGCCGATAGCGTAGGCGGCTTTCAAGATGCGCTCAGGGTGCAGGCGGGTATTGTCGGAGCGCTGGAGGTCACGCGCGCGCAGGCCAAAAATTTGATTTCAAGCAGTCAGGGCTCTGTGGGCGCTTTGCAGGCAGCCCAAGCTGGGAATCAGCTAATGGCACTGCAATTAAAACAGCTTGTCGATCTCACCGCTTTGCTAGCGGCAAATGGCCGGGCGCAAATATTGGATGCAGCGGGCAAGGCGAGCGCAAGAGCGCAGGCCCGCGAGCAGTTTAAGCGCTTTCTGGGTGAGGGCAGTAGTAACCCATGAAGAAACCAAGCATCTTGGCCGTTAAGCACGTGGCTTTTGGATTGGCGGGATTGTTGTTCGTGATTTGGATCGTGAACAATCTGCATGAAGCCGGTCAGAGGCCCGCGCTGGCTGACAAAGACGATTTGGCTATCGTAGAACCCGATCCGCTTTCCGCCGAGCTTCGCCGCTGTTCCAGATTGCCGCACGTCAAAGCGATGGAAGACGAACTTTGCCGGCGCGCATGGGTATTAAATCGCGAACGTTTTTTTGGATCATCGGGCGAACATTTGAGCGCGCCAGATACAATCGCGCCGCCTAGCGGAAAGCCCAAGGAATAACCCCATGCAATCCACCGGTGTCATTGATCGTTTCTTGGATGTCTTCTCGCGCTATATCGATAGCGGCTTTGGATTGCTCCAGGGCGAGGTAGCCTTCCTCGCGACCACGCTGATCGTCATTGATGTAACCTTGGCGGCGCTCTTCTGGACCTTTGGTGAGCCCGATAACATTATCGCGCGGCTCATTAAGAAGACGCTGTTTATCGGCGCTTTTGCCTTCATCATCGGCAATTGGAACGCCCTCGCCAACATCATTTTTAATAGTTTTGCCGGCCTTGGCCTGAAAGCAACCGGGGGCAGTCTATCGGCAGCTGATCTGTTGCATCCCGGCAAGATTGCCGCTGTTGGTTTGGATGCGGGGCGGCCGATACTGGAATCCATTGGCGAACTTATGGGCTATGTATCGTTCTTCGAGAATTTTGTGCAGATTGTCATTTTGCTACTCGCTTGGCTGATCGTGTTAATGGCATTCTTTCTGCTCGCCATTCAGCTTTTTATTACATTAATCGAATTTAAGCTCACCACATTGGCAGGCTTTGTCCTTATTCCCTTTGGGCTTTTTGGCAAGACTGCCTTTTTGGCTGAGCGCGTTCTTGGCAATATCATGTCATCGGGCATCAAAGTGCTGGTGCTTGCGGTGATTATCGGCATCGGCACCAATTTATTTGCAGAGTTTACCGCCGGTTTTGGCGGCGAGCAGCCGACACTCGAAGATGCTGCCGTCCTTATCCTTGCATCGCTTTCATTATTGGGTCTTGGAATATTTGGACCTGGTATTGCAAACGGTCTGATCTCGGGCGGCCCGCAATTGGGCGCAGGGGCCGCCATTGGAACCGGACTTGCTGTTGCAGGCGCCGGTCTTGCAGGAGCGGGAGCGGCGCGCATGGCAGGCGGCGCGGCCATGAGCGGCGTCAAAAGCGCGGCGGCCATTTCTGGCGCTGCATCAGGGGGCTATTCCAGCGCAAAGGCGGCCTCTGGCGGAAATGTGGGCGCGGCAATTGCAGGCGGCGCAAAAGCTGTCGCAGGTGAAGCCGCAAGCCCGCTGCGCCAATCTGCAAAGAATATTAGCGATAGCTATGCTGGCGGAAAATCGCGCGCATCAGGCGCGGGCGATGCATCTGCGCCTGCGTCCAGTGGAGGTCAGCCAGAATGGGCCAAGAAAATGGGCCGCGCGCAATCGATCAAAAGCGGCGCGTCTATTGCCGCCCACTCCATTCGTTCCGGCGATAGCGGCGGCGGTTCTACGCAAATCAACTTAAAAGAGGAATAATCAAATGCGCTTATTCAAACGCTCCGCCATTCGCTACGCGGTCACCCCCGAGGCAGAAACGCCCTATCGGCGCGCAGGGCAGATATGGGATAGGCGTATCGGCTCGGCGCGCGTTCAGGCCAAAAACTGGCGGCTCATGGCATTTGGGTCGTTAGCGCTGTCCATCGCCACAAGCGCGGCTTTGTTTTATCAATCTCTGCAAGGCAGCATTGTCCCTTGGGTGGTGAGCGTCGATAAATATGGTGAAGCCAAGGCAAGAGGCCCGGCAACTGCCGATTACAAACCCGGCGATCCGCAAATAGCATTTCATTTGGCGCGTTTCATTGAAAATGTACGCTCGATTGCCGCCGATCCCGTCATTGTCCGCAAAAATTGGCTCAGCGCATATGATTATGTGACCGACAAAGGCGCATTGGCGCTCAATGACTATGCCAAAGCGCATGACCCATTCGCGCAAATTGGCGAGCATCAGGTTGCCGTTGAGATTTCCAGCGTTATCCGCGCATCCCAAAATTCCTTCCGCATAGCTTGGCAAGAACGTCATTATGAGAACGGCCAGCTTGAACGCACCGAGCGCTGGAGCGCGATTGTAACGCTCGCAATCCAACCGCCTGACACCGCAGATGCATTGCGCAAAAATCCGCTCGGAATTTTCGTCCACGCCCTCAATTGGTCAAAGGAGCTTTGAATATGATTTCCCCCAAACCTTCGCATTTCTGTTTTTTGATATTGCCCTTGGCACTCGCCGCTTGCGGCCACGGCTCGGCGAAAACTAACATGGATACTGCTATGCAGATGAGGGCGGCAAAGCTGGTTACGCCGCCGCCTCTGGCGCCGGCAGCGGTTATTCTGCCCAAAATATTGCCCGGACAGCTTAAAAAACTGGAGCGCGAAAAGGCGCGCCGCAAACTGGCATCGCCGCTTGACCGTGTGGCCCGCGCCAATAGAAAAGCGCGTATACAGCCTGCAGGTGAGGGCTTTATCAACGCCGTCCAGATCTATCCTTGGCAGGAAGGCGCGCTCTATCAAGTGTATACAGCGCCCGGCCAAATCAGTGATATCGCGTTACAGCCGCGAGAAAAACTCATCGGACCTGGCGCTATCGCAGCGGGAGATACGGTGCGCTGGGTCATCGGAGATACGATAAGCGGAACCGGCGCTAATGCGCGGGTGCATATATTGGTTAAACCCACCGCGAGCAGACTTTCGACCAATTTGATTATCAACACCGACCGGCGCACCTATCATCTGGAGCTTAAATCTACGCGGCACGCCTATATGGCATCGGTAAGCTGGACCTATCCGCATGACGAGATGCTGGTTCTGCAGAGCGCGCGGAGGAGCGCAGATACTATGCGCGCCATTGCGCGCGGGCTTGATCTTGGAAAACTCAATTTTGCTTATAAGATCAGCGGCGACAAGCCCGGTTGGCGCCCGCTTCGCGTGTTTGATGATGGCCGCCAAGTGTTTATCGCGTTTCCAAAAAATATTGCGCAGGGAGAGCTGCCGCCATTATTTGTGCTGGGCGCGGGCGGTAAAGCAGAACTGGTCAACTACCGCGTGCGCAACAATCATATGATTGTCGACCGGCTATTTGAGGTGGCAGAACTGCGCCTTGGCGCCAAAAAACAGCAAGTGGTTCGGATCAGGCGCACAAAACGGGCGCGGCGGTGATGGAAGAGAGCAACCATGCCAAAGGCGCTGAGGATGATGAAGGCCGGATAGCGTCCCATAAGCCAGTAGAAGAACCAGACCTCAGTTTGCGCGCGGATCATTTTGCAGTCACCCGCCTTTCCCGAAAGGCTTTGATTGGACTTGGCGGCGGGGTTGCAATCATATTGGGTGCAGCGCTTATTTTTGCATTGCAAACAGGTGGCGGCGGCACTGCGCCGGACGAGCTATTTGCCACCGATCAAAAGCCAACAGCAG
Organism: Sphingorhabdus sp.; assembly: GCA_036479555.1. Taxonomy (GTDB): domain Bacteria; phylum Pseudomonadota; class Alphaproteobacteria; order Sphingomonadales; family Sphingomonadaceae; genus Sphingorhabdus_B. Next base: position 47,024 of record JAZGFP010000007.1, on the reverse strand, counting down.
ATAGTCTTGCGTCCTTGCCCAAAGATTATGGAGATATTCCAAAACTTGGCCCGCCTTTGCCGGGTGATTTGGGAAAACCGATACTGGATGCAGGGGCTGAGTATGAGTTACCGCCACCTGTTTCGAGTGCTGAGCAAGTTGACCCTGCCATTGCCGAGCGTCAAAGAAAGCGAGAGGCGGCGCTTGCCAGCCAGGTCTTTGTCGCAGGACAAACTAGCCGTTCAAATGGAGCAGGCAGTGAGCCGGGCCCGGCCTCTTCGCCCGAACCAGCGCTCACTGCTCCAGTGCGGAGACCCACATCAACAACAAGCAGCGCGCGATTGAAAACAAATAGCAGTCCCTACATCCTGCAATCAGGTTCAATCATTGCGGCAGCGCTGATTACCGGTATCCGTTCCGATCTGCCGGGCCAAATCACTGCGCAGGTTACTCAAAATGTCTATGACAGTGTGAGCGGAGACTATTTGCTCATCCCGCAAGGAACAAAGCTGATCGGAAGCTATGATAGCAATATCGGTTTTGGACAAAATAGATTGGGGATATATTGGACACGGCTGATATTGCCCAACGGCAAATCGCTCGTGTTGGATAAACAACCCGGAGGCGATGCGCAGGGCTTTTCTGGTGTGCAAGACGGCGTGGATTATCATTGGGGAAGGCTGGCTTTGGCCGCCGGGCTTTCGACGGTGCTGGCTGTGGGTTCGCAGGCAGGCTCATCTGGTGACAGCGATATTGCGCGCGCGATCCGGGACGGGGTATCTGACACCGCCGGGCGCACTGGCGATGAAATTGTGAAACGGCAGTTGGCTGTACCGCCGACGCTTACCATTCGGCCCGGCTATCCTGTGCGCGTGATGGTTAGCCGCGATCTGATCCTTGAACCCTATCAAAGTTAGAGGAGGCACAGATGGCAGAATTACGATTGAAATCGCTGATTGATGATAAACCGGTCAAGATGAGTGTGGAACTGCCTGCATCTGTGCATCGTGATTTGGTTCGTTATGCTGAGATTATGAGCGGTGAGGGCAGCGAAAAGGTTTTACCCCAGCGCCTTGTTGCGCCCATGCTTGCCAAATTTATGGCAAGTGATCGGGGATTTGCGAAGGCGAAAAAGGTAAAATAGAACTGAGGTTCTATAGGAATTCAGGACTACGAATTAATAGGCATTTCACACACTCTCCGAAAATCTACGCCATATTTTGTGCGCACCGTGCGTGGTCTTTCTAACCTCAAAGCTATATTATATCACAACAATAAAAAATGGCGGCCACAGTTTCTTGATCGAAAAATGGTGCACCCGACTGGATTCGAACCAGTGGCCTTCGCCTTCGGAGGGCGACGCTCTATCCAGCTGAGCTACGGGTGCTTGCCGACGCAAACTGCTTACGCAGTGCTTACGCGAGATTTTTTCATTCTGCACTAGAAACATGACTATCTACAAGACCTTGTTTTTATACGTATTTTCTAACTCCCTCATCAAACCTTACCCTTGACATCAGCCTTCGGAGGGCAGCGCTCTATCCAGCTGAGCTACGGGTGCTTCGGGCCGATCTGTTGGCCAGCCAGCGCGCGTCTAGCAAAAGGCAAAGGCCCGCGCCAGAGGCTTTTCGCGCGCGAGGGGATCGGCATACATCCCGGCGCCAACCCGGAAGCCCGCCCACGTAGACATGCGCGCGGATATGCTTGCCTCGTAAGCGAATCCCGCTAAATACGCGCGATGGACAAGATTATCATTCGCGGCGGCAATCCGCTTAAAGGCAAAGTTCCCATATCGGGCGCAAAAAACAGTGCGTTGACGTTGCTTCCCTGTGCGCTGCTAACCGACGAGCCGGTGACGTTGCGTAATCTGCCGCGGCTGGCAGACATTGACGGTTTTCAGCATTTGATGAACCAGTTCGGCGTTTCGACGAGCATCGCGGGTGGGCGCCCGGAAGATTTTGGCCGGGTGATGACGTTGCAGGCAACGCGGATGACGAGCAATACCGCGCCTTATGATCTGGTCCGCAAAATGCGCGCATCGATTCTTGTGCTTGGGCCTTTGCTGGCGCGCACGGGTGAGGCGACGGTGTCGCTGCCGGGCGGCTGCGCCATTGGCAACCGGCCGATTGATCTGCATTTGAAAGCGCTTGAGGCATTCGGCGCGGAGATTGAGGTGGCCTCGGGCTATGTGAAGGCGAGCGCTCCCAAGGGCGGGCTTCCCGGTGGCAGCTTCTCATTCCCCGTTGTCTCGGTTGGTGCGACCGAGAATGCGCTGATGGCCGCAGTGCTGGCAAAGGGAACATGCGAGCTGGAAAATGCAGCGCGCGAGCCGGAGATTGTCGATCTGTGCAATCTGCTCACCGCGATGGGAGCGGAGATTGAGGGTATTGGCACTGGGAATTTGACCATCCATGGCAAAGACCGGCTGCACGGCGCGACCTACCGCGTGATGAGCGACCGGATAGAGGCGGGCAGCTATGCCTGCGCGGCGGCGATGACGGGCGGTGATGTTGAGCTGATCGGTGCGAATGAGGATGAGATGGGGGCCACAGTCGCCGCCCTGCGGGAGGCCGGAGTGACCGTTGAAGGCACCAAGAACGGTCTGCGCGTTGCGGCGAATGGGGCGATGCAGGCGATCACGCTCACCACCGCGCCCTATCCCGGCTTTGCCACCGATATGCAGGCACAGTTCATGGCGATGCTGTGTATGGCCGAAGGCTCCAGCGTGCTTACCGAAACGATATTTGAAAACCGCTATATGCATGTGCCGGAGCTTAACCGGATGGGCGCCAATATCGAAACCAAGGGCAGGACGGCAATTGTCCACGGCGTAAAGGGACTAACAGGCGCGCCGGTGATGGCGACCGACCTGCGCGCATCGATGAGCCTAGTGATAGCCGGGCTGGTTGCGGAAGGCGAAACCGAAGTGAGCAGGCTATACCATCTCGACCGCGGCTATGAACGGCTGGAGGAGAAGCTACAACTGGTCGGCGCCGATGTTGAGCGGGTTGGCGCGGAATGAGTTAACGGTCTTAACCGCGCGTCCCGGTGACCATCACCCCGCCGTTTCAAGCTGTTCGCTAATCCCCAGCCATTTTTCTTCGGCTTTCTCCAATTCTTCGGCAGTCTCTGCGCGGCGCTGTGCTAGGCCGCTCATTGATAGCCCGGCCAGTTGCGGGGCTGCGGATGCCGGGTCGGCCATGGCGCTATCAATGGCCGCGCATTGCGTATGTAGGTCAGCGATAGCCTTCTCCGCTTCGGCAACTTTTGCCTTCAAATTGCGCGCGGCTTCGCGGTCTTTCTTGGCGCGCTTCTTGTCTTTTTTGCTGGCTTTGCCCGCATTTCCCGGCTTCGGCTGATTCCGGCCGAGCACGAAGTCGATATAGTCCTCCATGCTGCCGGCATAATCCTTCGCCGTGCCGTCATCGACCAGCACCAGCCGGTCGGCGGTTAGTTCGACCATATGGCGGTCATGGCTGATCAGGATGACCGCGCCTTCATAGTCATTCAGCGCCTGCACCAATGCCTCACGCGCGTCGACGTCAAGGTGGTTGGTCGGCTCATCAAGGATCAGCAGATGCGGCGCGTGCCGCGTGACCAGCGCCAATGCGAGCCGTGCGCGTTCGCCGCCGGAAAGCTTGCCAACCATAGATGTCGCACGGTCGCCGGAAAACCCGAAGCGCCCAAGCTGCGCGCGCACCGCGCCGGGGGTATGCCCCTTCATCGCGCGGGTCATATGTTCGAGCGGGGTTTCATCGCCGGCGAGTTCCTCGACCTGATATTGTGTGAAATATCCGATCTTCAATTTGCCCGAAGCCTGCATCGCGCCGTCCATCGGCGCAAGCTGCGCCGCGAGTAGCCGCGCCAGTGTGGTCTTGCCGTTTCCGTTGCGGCCCAGCAGGGCAATCCGGTCGTCTGGATCAATTCGCAGATTGAGCCGCTGCAACACCGGCGTATCCGCGGCATAGCCCACAGCGGCAAGATCGAGCGTGATCAATGGCGGCTTTAGCTCGCTGGGATTGGGAAATTGGAAACTGAGCGAGGGATCGTCGATGAGCGCGGTAATCGGCTGCATCTTTGCCAGCATTTTTGCGCGGGATTGTGCCTGTTTGGCGGTCGCGGTCCGTGCGCTATTGCGGGCAACATAATCCTGAAGCCGCGCGCGTTGTGCATCTTGCGATGCCTTTGCCGCTACCAATTGCGCGGCGCGTTCAGCCCTCAGCTTCTCGAAATTATCATATCCGCCCGGATAGAGCGTCAGCCGTCCACCTTGCAAATGCAGGATATTATTAACGACATTGTTGAGCAGGTCGCGCTCATGGCTGATGACGATCAACGTCGCAGGGTAGGATTTAAGAAAATTCTCCAGCCACAGCGTCGCTTCGAGATCGAGATGGTTGGATGGTTCATCTAGAAGCAGCACATCGGGATGCGAAAATAGCAAGGCGGCGAGCGCGACGCGCATTTTCCAGCCGCCAGAAAAACTGTCGAGCGGTTGCCCTTGCATATCTTCGTCAAAGCCCAAGCCGGTCAGAATACGCGCCGCGCGCGATGGCGCGCTATAGGCATCAATCGCGAGCAATCGATCATGCACATCGCCGAGCCGGTCCATGTCGGTGCAATTCTCAGATTCCTCCAATAATTGCGCGCGTTCGACATCTGCTGCCAATACGGTTTCAAATGGCGTGGCGGTGCCCGCCGGTGTATCCTGCGCAATATAGCCCAGCCGTGTACCGCGCGGCATGCTGATCATGCCCTCGTCGGCTTCGACTGCGCCCATTATCACCTTCATCAAAGTGGACTTGCCCGCGCCGTTGCGGCCAATCAGGCCGATCCTGCTGCCCTGCGGAATCGACGCAGTGGCGCGCTCCAAAATGGCACGGCCGCCAAGACGCACGGTAATGTCTTTGATTGTCAACATGGCGAAGCCCCTAGCAGCGCTGCTGCAAAAGCCAAATGATTGTTGACGTTGAAGAGGGAAATGGCTGCCGGTCGGCGCGTGGCGCTAAATTTCCATCAATGATTTTCGCTTCGTCGTTCCCAGCACAATCAGCACCGCGCAAAAGGCCGAAATCACAAACAGCGCCGGAAGGCCGCCCAAATTGGAAAGCATCCGCACGCCGTCAATGCCGGAAAAGCTGACCATGACCCACGCAGCGATACCAACCAGGCTCGCCCAGATAAGCCGTATCCAGATATGGTGACCGCCGGAGCGGTTGTCGGCGGTTTCCTGCCCGCCTTCTCCTTCTCCTTCGCGCTTCTGGCTGATGCGCGCGAGCACATCGGTGTTGCTGTCTGCGGCGGTGACATAGGACAGGAATGAGAGCGCGACGAAAAGCGCAGCGACGGCGATGCTGAGCGGCATTTGATCGACAAGTGCGTAGAGCACAAATTCGGGGCCAGCATTGTCGAGAACGCTTTTGAGCAACCCCGGCGATGCGCTTTCGGCTTGAATCGCAAAGCCGCCGAAGATCACCATCCAGACAATCGAGAACATGGCGGGCGCGATCAGGTTCATCGCAATAAATTCGCGCACGGTATAGCCGCGGGCGATGCGGCCAAGGAACATCGCGCTAAGCGGTGCCCATGCCATCCAGTTGGCGAAATAGAAAACCGTCCATGAATTGAGCCACTGCGTATCGCCATATTTACCGAGCATGAGCGATCGCGGTACGAACTGCGTAATATATGCGCCAAAGGCCTTTCCGCCGAGCAGCAGGATATCCATCGTCGGGCCGGCGAGCAGCACGAAAAGCGCAATCACGAAAAATATCTTGGTATTATAGTCGGACAATATCCTGATGCCGCGCTGCAGGCCGCTGACCGAGGACAGGAAGAAAGCGGCGACAATGGCGAGCGCGACCAGCGCCAGCATGATCGGGCCGGTAGAAAGCGGGGTAATGCGGTCGATGCCGCCGCTGATCGACATGATGCCCGCACCGAGCGAAGCGGCTAGCCCGAATAATAGCGACAGCAGGCAGATCGCATCGAGCAACTGGGCCGCAACATTTGGCAGCGGGCGTCCGATCAATGCTGCAATCGGTGAGGAGAGCGAGAAGGGCAGTTTCAGATTATGATAGCACAGCGCAAAGGTGAGCGCGGGAACGGTGTAGATCGCGTAGGGCGTGAAAGCCCAATGCATAAACAGCGAGACCAGCGAGAAAATTTCCGCCTCCGCGCTGCCCGGCTGCGCCGCCCCGCCGCCGGGATCATAGAGGTGATAGACCGGCTCTGCCGTGGCCCAGAACAAGATGCCGATGGCGATTGTGGTGGAAAGCGTAATCGCAAACCAGTTCCAGCGCGACAGGATGGGCGTGGCATCTGCGCCGCCCAGACGCACCTTGCCTAGCGGCGAGAAAAAAGCCCAGATGCAGGTCAGCACAAAGGCAAAGGCGGCGAGCGCAAATGCGCTTCCGAATATCGCTAATATCCAGTCGTTGATTACGGTGACGGACGTCAGAAAGGCGTCGGGGTTGGCGAAGCTTGCCGAGACCAGCGCGATAAAGACGCCGATGGGAAGCCAGAAAACGATGGGGCGGATGTTGAGCGCGGTCATCCCTGCGCGATCAACCATACCCGAAGAGCACTGGCAAGACCGGGAGGGGTTTCGCTCCTGATCCGTTCAGCGTCAATCTCTGCTACCAGAGCGCTGAGCGCCCGTCCGCGCGTTTGTGCAGCCTTCTTCAGCATGTTCCAGAAAACAGGCTCCAGGCTAATCGAGGTCTGGTGGCCGTTGATCGTGACCGATCGTTTTACGGGTGGGTGATATTGGGGCGTGGTCATCAGACACCAATAACCGTTCGTGCTGAGCTTGTCGAAGTATGAACGGGAAAAAGCAAGCAGCCTAATACATATGCTGCCCGCCATTGATCGACAGCGTTGAGCCGGTGACGAAGCTCGCATTCTCGCTTGTCAGAAATTCCACGCCGCGGGCTATTTCGTCGGGCTTTCCAAGCCGGCCAATCGGGATCTGCGCGACGATTTTCTCCATCACATTGCCGGGGATGGTGGCCAGCATATCGGTGGCGATATAGCCCGGCGCGATAGCGTTGACCGTCACGCCGTAACGCGCGCCTTCCATCGCCAGCGATTTGGTGAAGCCGTGAATGCCCGACTTTGCAGCCGCATAGTTGACCTGTCCGATTTGCCCGCCCTGTCCGTTGACCGAGCCGACATTGACGATCCGTCCCCATCCGCGCTCGCGCATGCCGGGAAAGCTCGCCTTTGCCATGTTGAAACAGCCCGAAAGATCGACACGCAGCACTTCCTCCCACTGCTCATAGCTCATCTTCATGAGCGTCGCATCGCGGGTGATACCGGCATTGTTGACCATGATATCGATGGCGCCGAATTTCTTTTCAATGTCGGCGCATGCCGCGATGCATTCTTCGTGATCGCCGACATTCCATTTGCGCACTTCGATGCCGGTGCGCGATTTGAATTTCTGCGCCGCCTCATCATTGCCGCCATAGCTGGCAATAACGGTGCGGCCCTTTTCTTTAAGCCGGACGCCGATAGCCGCGCCAATCCCGCGCGTGCCGCCGGTTACGATTGCAATTCTATCAGTCATATCGTGGCCTCGCTTCTTGCCTGATTTTGCAGAACCAATGCTACTGCAAGGCGAAGATTGCGGCAAGATGACGCAAGCGTCAGCAAACTTGGATTGCCGCTCAGACCCAGCCCGCCAGCTCCCGGCGAACGAGCGCTTCGATCATATCCATGCCGACAGAGCTATCATTCAGGCAGGGGAGATAGGCGAAATGTGTGCCGCCTGCGCGTTCAAATTGCGCAGCGCCCGTGGCCGCCAGCTCCTCCAGCGTCTCAAGGCAATCGACGGCGAAACCGGGCGCGAAAATCGCAATCTTGCGCTTACCTTCGCGCGCCAGCCCTTCGATGACCTTATCGGTTGCCGGTTCAATCCATTTGGCGCGGCCAAAGCGCGACTGGAAACTCACTGTCAAATCACGCCCCATCGCTTCGGACAAAAGCCGGGCGGTCGTCTGGCAATGGCAATGATAAGGATCGCCAAGATGCAATGTGCGTTCGGGCATGCCGTGGAAGCTTACCACCAGCGCATCGGGTGTGAAGTTTAGTTTCGCCAATTCGCCTTCGACCGACGCCTTCACCGCATCAATATATGCCGGATCATCATAATAAGGCGGCAATGTTCTGATCGATGGCTGCCAGCGCATTTCGGCGAGCGCGCGGAAGCTTTCATCGAGCGCGGTCGCCGTCGTTGCACCCGAATGTTGCGGGTAAAGCGGAGCGATCAGGGTGCGGTTGCAGCCCGCCTCCTTCATCTCCGCAAGCTGCCGCGCAATCGCCGGCTGGCCGTAACGCATGGCGTAGCGGACTTGCACGCCGCTACCCATCCGCGCCGCCAATGCTTCGGCCTGCGCGGCGGTATGGAAAGCAAGCGGGGATCCGTCGTCGGTCCATATCTTGCGATAGGCCGCCGCCGATTTTGCAGAGCGCGTATTGAGGATTATGCCGCGCAATATCGGTTGCCAGACCAGCGCCGGGATTTCGACGACTCGCGGGTCAGAGAGGAATTGTTTGAGATAGCATCTTACCGCCGATGTCGTAGGCGCGTCGGGCGTTCCCAGATTGACCAGAAGGACGCCGATTTTTGGCACAGCGACAGGCGGGTGATCGGCGGGCAATGGCACTGTTAGAGACCCCTGGACAATAACGGCAATTGGCGCAGCCGCACGCCCGCAGCGGAAAATAGCGCATTCGCTATCGCGGGCGCGACCACCGGTGTTCCTAGCTCGCCAATCCCGCCGGGCTCCTCTTCGCTGGGGAGGAACTCGACTGTGATTTTCGGGATGTCTTCCAACCGCGGTATGTCTACATCGCGCAAGCGGCGCGCGAGCGGCAGGCCACCTTCAAAAGATGTCGATGCACCCAAAGCCTGTGCCACGCCGAAGACAATACCGCCCTCTATCTGCTGCAATGCGATGCCTGGATTGATGATGCGCCCGCAATCGACAACGGCGGTAATGCTGCTGACACGCACGCCATCTTCGCTTGCTTTTGCGCTGGCGATCAGCGCGATATAGCTGCCGCGCATCGCATGGCAGGCAAGGCCGTTGCCGCTCCCCTTTACGCCGCCATCCCATCCCGCCAGCGTTGCCACATGGGTGAGGCAGCGCGCGAGCCGGGTCTCGCCGACCAGCATTTGCATTCGGTAGGAAAGCGGCTCGATCCCGGCCTTTGCCGCAAGCTCGTCAATAAAAGCCTCGCGGAAAAAGGCGGTCAGATTATGCCCGTTACCGCGCCAGCGTCCGGATGGAATCGGAATATCGGCGGGGAAATGCTCGATGGAAATATTCGGTATTGCATAGGGCGGCATCGCGCCTTCGATTGCCAGCGGGTCATATTCGCCTGACACCGCAGCTTTGGCATCAACGATATTCTCCCCACTCAGTCTTTCTGCCACTTCGCGCATAGCAGGCGGTGTTGATATCCGGCAGCTATAGCCTTCCACACGGCCAGCACGGCCCAGCGTGGCCTGCATTTTTGCGATAGCGGGTGGACGGTAATGATCGCGCATGAAATCTTCGGCGCGTGACCAAACCAGCTGCACCGGACGACCTGCCTCCTTTGCCAATATCGCGGCTTGCGCGGCGATTTGGCTATCGATGTTTCGGCCGAAGCTGCCGCCAGCCATCATTGGGAAGAGAACCACGTCATTTGCCGAAATGCCGATCGCGTCGGCTGCCGCTTGCCGCGCTGTTTCGGGTGCCTGCGTCGCCAGCCAAAGCAAGAGCCGACCGTCCTCTAGCTGCGCCGTGGCGCTCCGTGTTTCGATCGGCGCATGAACCGCAGGCGCAGCGCTATAGGTCGCTTCGAGTACGCGCGTGCCTGCCTCTTTGCCGGTGGTTGCTTCGAAAGAACCACTTTCATGAATGACCCAGCCTTTGCCCTTGGCAAAGCGGCTTTCGAGGTGGCTGGCGATGGCTCCGCTTTCGGCCATTTCGCCCTTTGTCTCAAATACCGGTGCCATCAAATCGAGCGCGCGATTGGCTGCCCACCAATTGCTGCCGAGCGCGGCGACCCATTTGTCGGTGCGGATGACAGTGACCAGGCCTTTGACATTGCTGGCGCCTTTGCGGTTCAGGCTCTTCAGCCGTGTATCGCCAATCGGGCCGGCGCGCAGCGACGCGTAAAGCATTCCGGGCAGGCGGATATCACCCGCAAAACTCGCGCTGCCATCAACCTTTGCCGCAACGTCGAGGCGCGTGACATCTTTGCCCGACAGAGCGTTGATGGGGGATGCATGCAGTGGAGCAGGATCGGGCGGATCAAGCTTGGCCGCCTCGGCGGCCAGACCGGCAAAGGGCAGTCTCTTTTCGCCGAAAGTGACGAAGCCCTTATCGGTCTCGCAGGCCTCCCAATTGGTATCCCAGCGGCTAGCAGCAACTTGACAAAGCAGCGTTCGCGCAATCGCGCCAGCTTCGCGGCATGGTTGCTCGAATTGGCGCAAAGATGTGGAACCAGCCGTGACGACAAAGTTGCGACGCTCTGCCGCTTCGCCAAGCAGACCTTCGGGGGCCTGATCTGCATCCAATGCCTCATCGACAAAAGCCCCGGCCCAATCGCGCACGAGGAGCTGATTGGCAAAGGGCGGGATCGGCATGATCGGCTGCACCGCAACAGTGCGCCAATCCGCGCCAAGCTCTCCTGCCACGACCTGCGCGAGCTGTGTATATACGCCTTGCCCCATCTCGCTTTGCGGGATTGCAACGACCACCTTGCCATCCTCCGCAATCTTCAGCCAAGGCCCGAAAATATGTTCGCCTTCGGCTGCGGGGAGGTTGGGCCGATATTGCCGGGGCCAAAGCGACCAGGCCACGACCAGACCGCCGCCGATAGCGCCGCCGACCAGCAGCCCGCGGCGCGTGATGCGGCTTTCCTTCTGCGTGGTATCGCCCCCGGTCTCGCTCATCCAGCATCCTTCTGATTGTCGATCCAGTTTGATAGCCTGCGTGCGATGCTTGCATAGGTATCTGATATCGGGCCATCGCCAAGGGCGGGCGGCTCACCTGAATCGCTGGCTATGCGGATCGAAATATCGAGCGGTATGCGGCCCAAAAAGGGGATTCCCATTTCCTTTGCTGCGGCCTCAGCCCCGCCCGAGCCGAACGGATCGCTGACCTCTCCGCAATGCGGGCAGAGATAGCCTGCCATATTTTCAACGATGCCGATGATAGGCACCTTTGCCGTATCGAAAAAGCTGATAGCGCGGGCGGCATCCATCAGCGCGAGATCCTGCGGCGTCGAAATAATGACCGCGCCAACAGGCTTGTGCTTTTGCACCATCGAAAGCTGAATATCGCCGGTGCCGGGTGGCAAATCCAAGATGATGTCCTGCGCTGCGCCCCAGTCTCCTTCGACCAGCTGTGACAGGGCGTTACCAGCCATCGGCCCGCGCCAGGCAATGGCTTGCCCCGGCTTTACCAGTTGCCCCATCGACAGGAAGGGGATGCCGCCTGCGCCCTTCACCGGGATGAACTGCTTCTCTTTTGCCTGGGGTTTAATGCCTTCTGCGCCCAGAAGGCGCGGCTGCGATGGCCCGTAAATATCTGCATCGACCAGCCCGACCTTACGCCCGCTCCGCGCCATTGCGATGGCGAGGTTGGCCGCGAGTGTGGATTTGCCGACGCCGCCTTTGCCGCTTGCCACCGCGATCAGGCGGCGCTTCACACGTTCGGCGGTTTGCAGCAGGCGGATATTTTCCACGCCGCTGACCTTTTCTACCGCAAGCTTGATGTCGGCGGCGAGCAATTCGCGCTGCGCATTGTCGATACCCGACATGTCGAGCATCATCGAAACAGCGCCTTCGTTGACCTTGACTCCGCTTGCCCGGCCTTGGGCAACGGGCGCGATAGCGGCTTCGACTGCTGAAATATCTACCATGGCCAAAGCGAATAATGTGAGAATCTCAGGATTGACACTGTTTTTCTCAAAAAGCCTTCCTATAAAGAGAGTATGGACAAAAAAGAGAGCAATATGGGAGCCGCCAGTATGCCTATCGATGGCAAGGGGCCTTGGGACTCGGCAGACGGCGACAATGGCGGCGGAAAGCCGTCTGCGGGCAATGGCGAGAATAATCCGTGGGACCCGGAGTCGGCAGAACCAAAAAGCGCCGGTGGCGGCAAGATAACATCGCTCGAAGACTTGCTGCGCAAACGGCGCGGCGGCGGCGGTAAGGGCGGCGGACTGGGCAAGCTGCCCACGGTGCCGGGCGGCCGGAGCATCTGGTCGCTGGCGATTGTAGCGTTTATTGTGGTTTGGCTGGTCTGGACGAGCATCCACCGGCTGGAGCCAGCACAAAGCGGCGTTGTCACCACATTCGGCAAATATTCGCATACTGTTGGACCGGGCGTGTCCTTCACATTGCCTTATCCGCTGCAGAATTTGCAGAAGGTTGATACCGGGAAGGTTAGAACAGTGACCATCGGTGTGCCCGATAGCAACGCTGAAAACCTTATCCTGACGCGCGATGCCAATGTTATCGACATGGCGTATAATGTGCGCTGGCTGGTTACCGACCCTGAGCGTTTTCTTTTCCAGCTAAAGGGGCCGGATGACGCCGTGCGTGAGGTTGCGGAAAGCGCGATGCGCGCCGCCGTTGCCAATTTCGACCTAATACAGGCAATCGGCCCCGGGCGCGGAGATATTCAAGAGGATGTCAAAAAACGGATGCAGGTTATCCTCGATAGCTACCGGGCAGGAATTTCGGTGCAGAGCATCGATATTCAGCAGGCCGCGGCCCCATCGCAAGTCAGCGCAGCATTCCGCGCCGTGAATGTCGCAAAGCAGCAGGCCGAAAGCAACAAAAACGAAGCGCGTAAAGCAGCGCGCATAGTGATCGAACGTGCCAAGGGTGAAACCGCCGAGTTTGACAAAATCTATGTGCAATATCGTGCAGCACCCGGCGTAACGCGGCGGCGGCTTTATTATGAAACCATGGAACAGGTTTTGGCAAAGACCGACAAGACGATTGTCGAATCCGGAAATGTCACCCCTTATTTGCCGCTACCCGAATTGAAACGGCGGGCGGCAAAGGCGGCCAACGACGTGCAAGTTGAGGGAAAGAAATGATGGTGCAGAAAATACTGAAAAGCTCGGTCGGCATGGCCCTCGCTGGCTTGGCTGTGGTCGTCCTGCTGTCATTGTCGGTTTCAATCGTGCCGGAGACGAGCCAGGCGCTGATCACCAGCTATGGCCAGTATAAGCGCACGGTGAACCCCTACCGCAAGGGAGACACTCTTGGCGCCACAACGCAGGCCGGCCTTACCTTCCGGATACCCTTTGTCGAGCAAATACAATATATCGACAAACGCGTGCTAAGCGTTGAGATGGCACCGCAGGAAGTGCTCTCTACCGATCAGCTGCAGGTGCAGGTCAATGCCTTTGCCCGCTACCGTATTACCGACACTTTGAAGATGTACCGGACGCTTCGGACCGAAGATGCGCTGAATGCACGTCTGGGCGAGACGCTCGGGTCGTCGGTGCGTAACGAGCTGGGCAAACGGTCTTTTGCCACCTTGCTGAGCGCCGAGCGCGGGCAGGTGATGGCGAATATCCGCAAGCAATTAAACCTTGAGGCCAACCGGTATGGTGCGACGATTATCGACGTGCGCATCAAACGGGCTGATTTGCCCGAAGGCACGCCGCTGGATTCGGCGTATGAGCGGATGCGCTCTGCGCGTGAACAGGAACGCGCCACGATTGAGGCCGAAGGCCGTAGGGACGCGCAGTTTCTCCGTGCCGATGGCGAGGCAGAAGCCGCCCGCATTTATGCCGAAAGCTTTGGCAAGGATGCCGAATTCTACGATTTTTACCGTTCGATGCAGAGTTACCGGAAAACTTTCGCTAAAGGTGACGGGCAGGGCGATACCAGCGTGGTTCTTTCGCCGAATAACGACTATCTGCGCAATTTCCGCGACGGGCGCTGATCGGCGCGCGCGTCGTTGGTCGAATACTGGACGACATTTGTAGTCACCAAGCCGCAGAAATCGCGTGCCATTCAATTGGCGTTCAGCTTCGCAGGGTAGAAAATCCGCTATATTTGCGGGATGCTACCCGTGAGAATATCAAGAAGAGGAATGAAAATAGTGCGTTACGCTTATGGAATCACCGCCGCTTTGTTGCTATCTGGCAGCGCCATCACTCTGGCCACCGGGCAACCGGCGGGCGCGCAGCTGCTGAATGAAAATATGCCGGCCCCGACCGCTGCTCCGGCGGGTGCGCCGGGCAGCTTTGCCGATCTGGTCGAGCGGCTGCAGCCAGCCGTTGTTAACATCTCCACGCGGCAGCGCGTGGTGAGCCGGGCGAACCCAAATGGCAATCCCCTTGGCAGGCTTTTCGGGAATCCTGGCGGCGGCGGCCCGCGCGTGCAGGAAGGCACTTCGCTTGGCACCGGCTTCGTTATTTCGGCGGACGGTTATATTGTGACGAATAATCACGTCGTTGCTGCGGGCAACCGCAATGCCACCGTGAAGTCGATTACTGTCACGCTTTCCGACCATACCGAATATAACGCCGTGCTGGTGGGCCGCGACGAAACCGCTGACCTTGCAGTGCTAAAGATCACACCCAAGGGTCAGCTCCCTTATGTGAAATTCGGTTCATCGAAGAATTCGCGCGTCGGCGATTGGGTGGTTGCGATCGGGCAGCCGCTTGGCCTTGAAGGCACGGTCACCACGGGCATCATTTCAAATATCGCGCGGACAACGGGTTCAGGCTCTCCCTATGACCGGTTTATTCAGACCGATGCGTCGATCAATCAGGGTAATAGCGGCGGGCCGATGTTTGACCTGAATGGCAATGTCATTGGCGTGAACACCTGGATTGCCTCGACCACCGGCGGCAATGTCGGGCTTGGCTTTGCCATACCTGGTGAAATTGCAGCGCCGATCATTGAAAAGCTAAAGCGCGGCGAAAAGATTGAGCGCGGCTATCTCGGCGTCGGATATAACCGGCTGAATGACAAGCTCGCTGACGCGCTCGGCGTGAGCAAGAATCAAGGCGTTTTTGTCAACAGCGTGCCGGCAAAGGGCCCGGCAGCAAAGGCAGGGATCAAACCGCGCGATGTGATTATTTCGGTAGGCGGCAAGTCGGTGGACCGGGATAATCCGCTGTCTGTAATTATCGGCAATTTGCCGATTGGCAGATCGGTTCCCGTCGGGCTGATCCGCAATGGCAAGCGTATGAAGGTGAGCGCGACGCTGGTCAAGCGCCCCAGTGACAATGAGCTTTCGGGCGGCTTTACGCAGGAAGACCGGCAAGCGATGCCCGAACCGGCATTTTCGCAGCGACTGGAAAATGAAAATGACATCGGCATGGCGCTGCTGAACCTGAACCCCGCCATCCGCCGCCAACTCGGCCTTAACGACGAGGTAAGCGCGGTTGTGATCAACGGCATCAACCGGCTATCCGATGCGGCATTGGTTGGCCTGCGCCGCGGCGATATCGTCCTCGAAGTCAATGGCCGGAAAGTTAACTCGGTACAGCAGGTTGATGCAGCGCTGAAGGTAGCCAAGAAGGCGGGTAAATCCGCGGTGCTACTGCTTGTCGCGCGGCCTGGTTCCTTCCGGCAATATGTGCCGGTGGAATTTGTGAGTAGCTAGCACTTTCTCACTGGTGCAAAACCCGCGTTGCAAACAGCTTTTGCATGACATCGCTTTCATTGCGCTCAAACCAGCGCGGCCCCTTCACGCCTTTCTCCCAGGACAGCATCTGGATCATGGTGCCATTGGCATGGGCGATAACGGGCTTCGCATCGGCCATTGGGTCGGCATAGACGCTATCGGCGGATACGATCTTCCAGCCATCGGCGCGCAGTGCCTTTACCAGATCCTCGACATAAAGCGCAGCCAGATCGGTCTCGTGAAGCAGCAGCATATGCACCGGAGCGCGGCCCAAAGCCCGGCGTGAAAGCTTATCGGCAAAATCCGCTGCTTCGACATGGGTTTCGATATAGAAATCGCGTAATGCCGCCATATCCATCGGCCTGCCCGCCTTCGCGGCTTTGATGGTCATGCTCTCAATAAACCAATCCCAGCCATCGGCGGTCACATAGCCGTGCCGCAGCCCGCGCGTCTTCATCCCCGCGCGCACCGCATCGCGCTTTGCCGCATTGCGTCCGCCCTGATCGAGCCGGGGGAAGCGCAGCCACGGGCGGTAATTTTTGTGCGGCTTCAGCCACGCCTCCGCCTCGTCAATATCGGCGAGAAAGCGTTCTGCCGAAACTTTGGATAGCGCCAGATGATTGGCGGTGTGATTGGCGATCACGTGTCCGGCATCGGCGTAGGCCTGGATCGCAGCGGCATGACCGTTGCTTGCATCTATACGCCCGGGATTGGCGAAAAAGGCGGCCTGCTTGACCTTCGCCCTGCCGAGCGCCGCAATCAACATCGCAGGGCGCTGCTTCACATTGAGAAACGCGCCCGCACCGCGCGGGGCATCATCAAAGCTGATGGCGATGCGTTTGTCACCCGCCGCGCCCGTCGCTGCCGCTGTGTCCACCGATTGCGCGCGCAGCAAAATAACCATCAAGGCGAGCGCAGCAAAGGCGGCAATGTCAAACAATATGACAAACGCCCAAGGCACTCTGCTTATTGATCGCAATATATCGCGCAAACCGGCTCACTCCGTCGCCGCTACAGGAAGGAGCATATTATTTCAGGGTGGTGTGATGTTCGCCAGTGGTTTCTGGCAGCGGGTTCCCGAATTGAGACTGAAACTAAATCCCCTCTTAGGGGAGGATTTTTCGGCAACTGTTCCCGTTCTCGTGGTGCCTACCCCATCGTCGGAATAACAAACGCATTGCCGCCATCGGGGCTTCCATCGGGCCAACGCTGTGTTATCGTCTTAATCTTCGTCCAGAATTTGACGCCTTCCATGCCGTGCTGGTTGGTATCGCCGAAAGCGCTGCGTTTCCATCCGCCAAAGCTGTGATAGGCGACCGGCACGGGGATTGGCACGTTGATGCCGACCATGCCAACCTGCACGCGGGATGCAAATTCGCGCGCCGCATGGCCGTTGCGGGTGAAGATAGCGACGCCGTTGCCATATTGATGCTGGCTCGGCAGCGCGAGGGCTTCTTCAAAGTCCTTTGCGCGTACGATCTGCAATACCGGCCCGAAAATCTCTTCCTTGTAGCTTTCCATATCCGCCGTCACATGATCGAACAGACTTGGGCCGATGAAGAAGCCGTCCTCGTGGCCTTGCAAGCTAAACCCGCGCCCATCGACAACGAGTTCGGCGCCTTCATCAACGCCTTTTTGTATCCAGCCTTCGACGCGCTTCTTGTGCGCGGCATTCACAACCGGGCCGTAATGCGCGTCTTCATCGGTCGATATGCCGATACGCAGCGCATCAATCGCGGGGAGCAGTTTCTCACGCAGCCGCTCGGCGGTATCTTCGCCGACCGGAACCACGACGGGCAGCGCCATGCAGCGTTCGCCCGCGCTGCCAAAAGCCGCGCCTGACAAATCATTCACCACCTGATCGAGATCGGCATCGGGCATGACGATACCGTGGTTTTTCGCGCCACCCATCGCCTGCACGCGTTTGCCCGCTGCGACGCCGCGATTATAGACATAGTGCGCGATGTCCGACGATCCGACAAAGCTCACGCCGCCGATGGCGGGATGATCGAGAATGGCATCGACCATTTCCTTGTCGCCATGCAGACATTGCAATATGCCTTCGGGAAGCCCTGCCTCGAGCATCAATTCAGTGAGCCGCACCGGCACCGAAGGATCACGCTCGGAAGGTTTCAGGATAAAGGCGTTGCCGGTCGCAATCGCGGGGCCAAACATCCACATCGGGATCATCGCGGGGAAGTTAAACGGCGTGATGCCCGCGCCAATGCCGATCGGCTGCCGCATCGAATACACGTCGATACCCGGCCCGGCACCCTGCGTATGCTCGCCTTTGAGGACGTGCGGGATGCCGCAGCAAAATTCGATCACCTCAAGCCCGCGCTGCACATCGCCCTTCGAATCGGCGATCACCTTGCCATGTTCGGTTGAGAGCATGCGCGCCAGCTCGTCCATATTGGCCTCAACCAATTCCTTGAATTTGAACATCACCCGAGCGCGGCGCTGCGGATTGGTCGCGGCCCAGGCGGGCTGCGCAGCGAGCGCGGCCTGAACCGCCTGTTCGAGCAAAGCCGCATCGCCGAGGCCGACCTTCGCCTGAACACCGCCATTGTTGGGATCAAAAACGTCGCTCGTCCGCGATGCGCTACCAGTATTTGGGCCAGCGCCGCCAACGACAACATGGTCGATCTGCCGCATGTCTTTCACTCCTGCCATGAACAATATTGATTCTCGCCAACTGCAATGGGAGATTAGCGAAATAATGGCAAGGCGGGCGGATATGCAGGCGAGCCAAGAGCGCTGTATTTTGAAAGCAATGACGCCGATTGCCCTGCGGCTGTGTTGGCGCTAAAAAGGGCGAATGAATCGGATGTTATCTCTCGTGTGTATTGCCGGATTGATGCTTCCTGCCGGTAGCGCAGCGGCGCGCGACTATGGCAGCGTTGCTGGCTGGCAACTTGCCTCTTCGGGGGAAAGCTGCGGGCTTTATTCGAGCAAGGCGGGCAGCGGCGAGATCATCATCCTGAAGCGCCTTGATGGCGCGATGCATCTACAGGTGAGCAGTGAGTTTTGGCGTATCGGCGATGGTAGCGAGGTTCGCTACAATATCGATGGCCGGGAGTGGAAGGGCGATATCGGCGTTGCGCCTGTGAAGGAGGTCGGTCGCAAGGGCTATCTCGCCGCGTTCGCACCTGAATTTGCCAGCCTACTACGCGGCGGTAAGCAGCTCGCGGTAAAAGATGGCGACCGCACGCTCGGCATATATTCGCTGCGTGGTTCGGCGAGAGCGTTGTTCCGGATGGACAGTTGCCTTGCCGATCTGCGCCGGAGTGGCCCGGAGACAGCGGATATCGCCGCCATATCCCAGCCCAAGCCGACCAATGGCGCTGGGCGCTGGTTTAGTTTGAATGACTATCCGCGCAAGGCGCAGCAACAAGGGCGCGAAGGAACCGTTGTCTTCCGCCTGACCGTTGGCACCAATGGCCGTGTTAGCAAATGCGAAATTGTCGGCAGTAGCGGGCATCATGATATCGACGCTTCAACCTGCAAAGCTGTCAGTAAACGCGCGCGTTTTGATGCCGCTGTTGGCGCCGATGGGGAGAAGGTTGAAGGTCAATATGAAAGCCGCGTGACCTGGCGCGTGCCGAGCTAGCATTCAGGGGGTTAGCCCGTCAGGCTTTCTCCAGCGTGCATTGCAGCGGATGCTGATTTTTCTGGGCGAAATCCATTACCTGCGTGACCTTTGTCTCTGCCACTTCGTAACTGAAAACACCGCAAATGCCGACGCCCTTTTGATGGACGTGGAGCATGATCTGTGTCGCCTGATCGGTATCCATCTGGAAAATACCCTTTAGCACATGGACGACAAATTCCATCGGCGTGTAATCATCGTTCAGCAGCAGCACTTTATACTGGCTGGGCTTCTTCGTTTTGGGCCGCGTGCGCGTTGCAAGGCCGACACCGGGTGCGGCATCGTCATCATCGTGGTCGCTATCATTGGCCATGTTCGGGTTCATACTCGGTAAAATAGGGTAGGGTGCATGCCAACTGCAACCCCTTATTCGACGAAAGATGGTAAATGGTTGTGTTTTTTTGGTGGGATTTCTCGAGGCAAATCTAAAAAAAACCGCCCCTTCCCGTCGGGGAAGAGGCGGTTCGTTTAATCCTGCTTCTTGGGCGGCTTAGCTTTCCTGCCGCCGAGGGAGGAGAGAGAGGGCGGCAGGCGCATATTTGCGCCGCGAAGCAGAAACTGGTTGGCTACTTATTAGGCAGCTTTCTTGAACATGTCGGTTGCAACGGCCATCCGGTTGGAAAGCGGCTGGAACATGTCGCTGAACAGTTTGACCATGGTTTCGGTATTTTTCGAAGCCTGGCTCACTGCGATATCAAGGCCCTTCTTGGCGAAATCACCCTGCAGCTTTACGAAATCGGTAGGCGACTTGACGGCGGTCATTTCTTTGACAGCCGACTGCGCTTCACTGAAATTGCTTTTGGCATAACCGAAGTTGGTCTGACCAAGTTCCTGTGCGCCCTTTGCGCCGATCTTTCCGGCTTCGATCATGGCTTCAACATTGCCCTTCTGGAAATCATAACCATCGGTAGCAAGCTTCTTGCCTTTTTCGAAAACGTCGCCAGCTTTGCCGCGAATGTCAGCAGTGAAGTTCTTTGCTTTCTCAGCCGTATTTTTTGCAGTCTTAGTCATAATATTTTCTCCTTTGGAAGTTTGATCATTTTCAACAGTTACGATTTTGGTCACCAGCTTTTCCTGTTTGGGAGCGGTGTTCTTTTTTGCTGTGTTCGTTTTGGTAGCCATCGGTCATTTCCTGTCTTTGTTGCACTGCAATATACGTATGCTGCACTGCAATGTCAACAAAAAATGTTGCACTGCACAAAATTATTCTTACAGGGTATAGAAATAGCTTTATTTCAGCTATTTATGACATAGCAAAGCGCTTGCTATCATGGCACTTAGCTTGCGAGGGCGAGTTTCTCATAACGGCTATAATGATGATCGACGCTGCCAAACTGGCTTTCGATCATCGTCGCGCGTTTGAAATAATGGCCAATGGAAAGCTCTTCGGTGATGCCAATGCCGCCATGTATCTGGATAGCGCTTTGGCCAACAAAGCTGCAGCCGCGGCCGATTTTCGCCTTGGCCTGGCTGATTGCAGCCATGCGTTCTTCGGCGGGCAGATCCAGTTTCAACGTGGCCATCAGCGTCATCGACCGGGCCTGCTCGACCTCAAGGAACATATCGACGATGCGGTGCTGGAGAACCTGAAAGCGGCCAATCGGCTGACCAAATTGCTGGCGCTGTTTGCTGTAATCGAGCGTGCCGGCATGCAGCATGTCGGTCACACCGCAGGCCTCGGCGCAAACCGCCGCCGTTGCCTCGTCAATAATTTGCTCGATCACCGGCAATGCGCCGCCTTCATCGCCGAGCAGCGCGTCGCCGCCGATAGCGACATTTTCAAAATAAATCTCCGACGCCTGAAAGCCGTCAACGGTCGGATAGTCGCGCCGCACAATGCCCTTCGCGTTTGCCGGTATCAGGAATAGCGAGATGCCTTCGCGGTCAAGTTGGCTGCCCCCGCTTCGCGCGCTAACCAGCAGATGCGTCGCCCACGGCGCGGCGTAGACCACCGATTTGTGACCGTTGAGTATGTATCCCGCGCCATCCTTCTTTGCATTGGTGGTCAGGTTGGCGAGATTATAACGGCCTTGCGGTTCTGCATAAGCAAAGGCGATGATTGCCTCACCAGAGATTATCTGCGGGATTACCGCGTCTGCTTGCGCGCCGCCTACTGCCTTCAAAGCGCCGCCGCCGAGCACCACCGTTTGCAGATAAGGCTCGACCGCGAGCGCCTTGCCCATCTCTTCCATGATGATCGCATTTTCCAGATGCCCGCCGCCAAAGCCGCCATGGGCCTCGTCAAATGCTGCGCCAAGAAGCCCCAATTCCTGTGCCAAGGTTTGCCAGATGGCTGGATCACGGCCGCCGTCGCTGGCGATCATCTTCCGGCGCTTCTCGAAATCATAAGTATCCGCCAGAAAGCGGGCGAGCGTGTCGCGGATCATGTCCTGCGTTTCGGTATAGGTGAAGTCCATGTTGATCCTAGCCCTTGGGGCTTTCCTCTGTTGTCGGGTTTTACTGTTTACGCAGCGAAGCTCAAAGCCCCATCACCAATTTGGCGATGATGTTGCGCTGAATCTCGTTCGAGCCGCCATAGATCGTGGTCTTGCGCGCGTTGAAATAGGTCGGTGCGGTTTGATGCGCGTGATCCGGCCCGATCGGATATTCATTGCCGCCTTCCGGAAAACCGCGGAAATAGGGCGCGCCATAATGTCCGACGGCTTCGAGCGCCAATTCGGTAATCCGCTGCTGGATCTCGCTGCCCTTGATCTTGAGCAAGCTGGCCTCCGGCCCTGGCCCCTTACCGGCATTTTCACCGGCAAGGCTACGCAGCTCGGTAAATTCGAGCGCGGTCAGATCGGTTTCAAGCTCGGCAATTTTGCGGCGGAAGGAGGGGTTGGCCAGCAATGGCTTTTCATCATCAAGCTCGGTGCGGGCAATATCCTTCACTTTGGAAATGCCGCGCTTTGAACGGGCAACCGCTGCGATGCCGGTGCGTTCATGCGCGAGCAGGAATTTTGCGCAGGTCCAGCCCTTATTCTCCTCATATACGCGCTGGCCCACCGGAACGCGCACATCTTCGAGCCACACCTCGTTGACTTCATGATGCCCGCCCAGCGTGATGATCGGCTTTACCTCTATTCCCGGCGATTTCATATCAATGAGGAGGAAGCTGATGCCCGCCTGCTTCTTCACATCATTATCGGTGCGGACGAGGAAAAAGCCCCAATCGGCATGCTGCGCCAGTGTGGTCCAGGTTTTCTGTCCGTTGACCACATATTCATTGCCATCCATAATGGCCGACGTTCGCAAGCTGGCGAGATCGGAGCCTGCGCCCGGCTCGGAATAGCCCTGGCACCACCAATCCTCACCCGACAATATGCGCGGCAGGAAGCGTTCCTTCTGCTCCGGCGTGCCGAATGTATAAATGACCGGGCCGACCATATTGATACCAAATGGCAAGATCGTGATGCAATCAGCAGCAGCGGTTTCTTCGGAGAAAATGAAGCGCTGCGTCGCTGTCCAGCCCGGGCCGCCATATTCGCTCGGCCATGCCGGTGCGATCCAGCCTTTTTTGGCAAGAATGCGGTGCCAGCTTAGAAAGTCTTCCTTGTCCAGCTCATCGCCGGCATCCTGTTTGGCGCGGACACCGGCGGGGTAATTGGCAGCGATAAATTCGCGGACTTCCTTTTGGAAGGCGATTTCCTCGGGGCTGAATTCCAAGTTCATAGCAGCGACTCTCCTCTGTGACTCCACAGCAGGGATAGCATGCTTGACGTTTACGTAAAGCGGAAAGTTATTCCCTGTCGATCCGCGTATTCTGGTCGTGGATCAACCGCCAGCTACCATCTTCCAACTGGAACGTCAGAACCAGCCATGCTTCGCGCGGTTCGCCATCGGCAGAATCCTGAAAGCTATATTTAACCAGCGCGGTTGACTGGTCGCTGCCTCCGATCACTTTTTCGATGTTAGTTTTGAATACCCATTTATCGTCGGCAAACCACTGTTTGTGAAAATCGAGCACCGCCTGCGTATTTTCCAGCACGGAACCCCCCGGGAAGATCACGTTAAGGTCATCCGTTTTGGTGAGCGTGTTTTTGAAGGTATCAAAGTCGCGATTCTCAACAGCCTCGAGATGCTGCTCAACGGCAGCCCTAAAATCCGGCGCTCCAGGCTTCTCCACCGTGCGGATGCAGGCAGTAAGCGCTAGCGCGAGGGGAATGACAAGTATCATGCTCTTTGGAAATAGTTTGTGCATATCGCGATCTCCTTTTGCGTGCTTCCGGAGAAACCTAACAGGATAGTATCCAACATCGGTAACAAAATTTCCTACAAATGCAGGGTAAATGAAAAAAGCAGATAAAAAGGGACGGTCGGTGCGGAAGCGCTGAAGCGGCTCCCGGCTGACGCGTTTTGTTTCCTTGCGCCCAAGCGAGAACGCCGGGGAGCAAGGCGGTGGCGGGGTCGCGCAGACTTCTGCCCCGCCGCCAAGACTTTGTTATGACCGGACTGCTTAACCCCATGGCAAAAGGCTTTGAAAGCCAAGGGCCGCCCTGTTTAAGGGGCAGGACGGCAAAGAGCCGCCGCATCCGGCGCGTGTGCGCTGTTCAGAGCTTGGTCGAGCAGGCTCTTTTATATAAGCGTGCAGCAGCTCCCTTTCGCACCGACCGTGCCTTGCAGGATATCTCCCCCGCAAAGCGTCCCATCACCCACCACACACGCCCGCGAGCCGCAGCGCTGAATGACCCGAATCGGTTAGGGCATGTGATGAGCTGTAGGACAGACTTATTTTTGGCCAAATCCAACAGGCGAGAGTAGCGATCGATAAGAACCACTCTCGTCATTCCGGGGCTTTACTCGGGATCCGGAGCCGCGGGCCAGCGAAGCCAATCCATCTCCTGACCTTGGCTTCAGAAGATGGATTCCGGATAGCGCCTGCCATCAGGACAAAGCGGTTATCCACTCACCGCGTCTTCACATACCGCCCGGGCGCATCTTCGATCGCTTTGAGCTTACCCTTGCCGGGGATGCGCGCGCCTGCTGCCTTCACCTTGCCGCCGCCATGCGCGTCTAACCATGCGCACCAATCGGGCCACCAGCTGCCTTTGGTTTCACTTGCGCCTTCGATGAACTTGTCGAGCGTTTTCACCTTGGGATCATCATTCAGCCAATATTGATATTTCTTCAGCGCGGGCGGGTTGACGACGCCGGCAATATGCCCGCTGCCCGCGAGCACGAATTTTAGCGGGCCTTTGAAGTGATCGCGGATTTTCCAGACGCTTTTGGCAGGCGCGATATGATCCTCGCGCCCGGCCTGAATATAGCAAGGCGTTTTGACCTTGGTCAGATCAATCGGTGTATCGAGCGCCGACAGACGGCCCGGCTGAATGAGCAGGTTATCGCGGTAAAGATCGCACATATAATCGCGGTGCCATTTGCCGGGCAAGTTGGTGACATCGCCATTCCAGTGGAGCAGGTCAAAAGCGGGATAGTCTTCACCCAGCAGATTGTGCTTCACAAAGGTTGACCAGATCAGGTCGTTGCCGCGCAAGAGGTTGAAGGTGAGCGCGAGGTAACGCCCGTCGAGAAAGCCATCGGTCAGCAGCGCATCAATCATTTCCAATTGCTTGTCGTCGATAAAATTCAGTAATTCGCCGCCGCGTGAGAAATCGATCTGCGCGGTGAAGAAGGTTGCGCTTTCGACGATATGCTCGCGTTCCAGTTCATGCAGGATGGCGAGCGTCGCGGCGAGCGTTGTGCCTGCCACGCAATATCCGATAGCATTGACCGATGGTACTTCCAGTACGCCGCGCACGGTATCGATGGCGTCGATTTGCGCCGCGATATAGTCATCCCAGATAACGTCTGCCGTCGTCTTGTCAGCGGATTTCCAGCTCACGATAAAGACGGTTACGCCCTGATCGACCGCCCATTTGATGAAGCTTTTTTCCGCCGTCAGGTCGAGGATATAGAAACGGTTGATCCATGGCGGGAAGATAATCAGCGGTGTGCGCCGGACATTCTTCGTCGACGGTTCATACTGGATGAGTTGATAGAGCGGGGTTTCATGCACGACTTTGCCCGGCGTGACAGCGATATTCCTGCCCAATTCAAAGGCGTCTGGATCGGTATGGGTGAGCTGCCCGCGCTGCATATCGCGGATCAAATTCTGCATGCCTTTTTGCAGGCTCTCGCCCTTGGTCTCGACGGCCTTTTTGAGCGCAACCGGGTTTGTCAGCGGCGAGTTGGCGGGGCTCATCGCATCAACCAATGTGCGCACCGCGAATTTCAGCTTTGTCTTTTCCTGCGGCGAGATCCCCTGCATCTGTTCCGCCGCGCCGACCATATAATCGGACATCATGGAATAGCTCTGGCGCATAAGATCGAAGGCGGGATGCTCCCATTCGGGGGTATTAAAACGGCGATCCTTGGGATTGACCTTGCCCCGCCCCGCCTTGGCCAGCGGTTCCAGCACCTTGCCCCAGGCATCGAGCGCCTTTTGATACGCGGCCAGTGGATCGGTGTCAGAACCGGAGATTTTCTCGGCTATCTTGGCGAAAGCTTCGGGCGAAAATCCGGCTTGTGGGGTATCATCATTGCGCATGTGACAGGCCATAGCAGCGCTTTGCCATGATGGCGATTATCTTTCGCTGGCATCGGCGCGCATTTTCGCGCAAAAAGGCGGTACAGCAATAAGCGAAGCCGAGAAAAATGGAGCCCCAGAGAAAGCAATGACCGAGGAATTCTACCGCATCAAGCGCCTGCCGCCTTATGTCATAGCAGAGGTGAATAATATGCGGGCAGCGGCGCGCGCGGCGGGTGAGGATATTATCGATCTTGGCATGGGCAACCCCGATTTGCCGCCGCCGCAGCATGTGATCGACAAATTGTGTGAAGTCGCGCAGAAGCCCGACGCGCATGGCTATTCGGCATCGAAGGGAATTCCGGGGCTGCGAAAAGCGCAGGCAAATTATTATGGCCGCCGGTTTGGCGTTGATCTTGATCCCGATAGCGAAGTTGTGGTGACGCTCGGTTCAAAGGAAGGGCTGGCCAGCCTGGCCACCGCGATCACCGCGCCGGGCGATTGTATTCTCGCGCCGAACCCGAGCTACCCCATTCACACATTCGGTTTCATCATCGCGGGCGCAACGATCCGCAGCGTACCAACCACGCCCGACGAGCAATATTGGGAATCGCTTGAACGCGCGATGGCCTTCACCGTGCCGCGCCCGACATTGCTGGTGGTGAACTTCCCGTCCAATCCGACGGCGCAGGTTGTTGACCTTGCATTCTATGAACGCCTTGTGGCGTGGGCGAAGGAGAATGACGTCTGGCTATTGTCTGATCTTGCCTATTCGGAGCTTTATTATGACGGCAAACCGACGCCGTCGATATTGCAGGCGAAGGGCGCGAAAGATGTTGCCGTGGAGTTTACCTCGCTTTCAAAAACCTATTCGATGGCAGGCTGGCGTGTCGGCTTCGCGGTCGGCAACAAGGTGCTGATCGAGGCGTTGACGCGGGTGAAAAGCTATATCGACTATGGCGGCTTCACACCCATTCAAGCCGCCGCTTGTGCGGCGCTCAACGGCCCGCAAGACGTCGTCGAGCGCAACCGGAAGCTGTATCACAAACGCCGCGATGTGCTTGTCGAAAGCTTTGGTCGGGCCGGATGGGATATTCCGCCGCCGCCCGCATCCATGTTCGCATGGGCGCCCTTGCCGCCGCAGCTTGCCGAGATGGGCAGCCTCGAATTTTCAAAGCAATTGCTAACGCAGGCCGGCGTTGCGGTTGCGCCGGGCGTTGGTTATGGCGAGGATGGCGAAGGCTTTGTGCGTATAGCCATGGTGGAGAACGAACAGCGCCTGCGTCAGGCAGCGCGCAACGTGAAGAAATATTTGGCGTCTATGGGCGTTAATGCTGGCAGCGAAGCGAAGGCGGGTTAGAAAGCAATAATGCCCCGTAGCGACTTCACTTTCCACCATCAATTCCGCGTGCGTTGGTCGGAGACCGATGCGCAAGGGGTGGTGTTTAATGCGCGCTACCTTGATTATGCCGATGTCGCGATCACCGAATATTGGCGCGCTACAGGGTGGCGTAAACTGTATCCTGATGAACCATTTGAATTTCATGTGCGCAAAGCGACCGTGCTGTTCGAGGCGCCGATCAAGCCCGATGAAATGATCGAAGTGATGGCGCGTACCATAAAGACTGGCAATAGCAGCATGACGCAGCTGGTTGAGATACATGGCGCTAGCGAAGGCGGCGACGATGATTTGCGCGCGACGATTGAGATTGTCAGCGTGCATGTCGATCTGGAAACGCACAGGCCCATGCCTTTGCCCAGCTGGACGGCCAAATTATTTGCCGATTTCGATGCTGGCAAGGGGGACGCAGAATGACCGCGAAAGTCACGTTTTTCTTCGATCTGTCCAGCCCGTGGACGTGTCTTGCCTTTCACAATATCCGGCCAATCATAACAGCGTCCGGCGCAGAAATTACTTGGCGGCCAATATTGGTGGGCGGTGTGTTCAATGCGGTGAACCAAGCGGTCTATGCCGCGCGCGAAGATATGACCGGGCCAAAGGCTCGGCATTACGCAAAATCGCTGAAAGACTGGGCTGCTTTGGCAGATGTGCCGATGAATTTTCCGGGGCCGCATCATCCGCTCAAGAGCGTGCTGGCCATGCGCGTCTGCTGCGCGTTGGAGGAAGATCAGGCTGCGCTTGAGCATTTTATGGAAGCTGCGTTTGCTGCCTATTTCGGCGAGGCTGCCAATCTTGATGATCCGGCTGCTCTGGCCGAGGTTGCCAGCGCTGCGGGGTTTGACGGGGCGGCGCTGATTGCCCAGACGCAGCAGCAGGCCATCAAAGACCGGCTGCGCGCCAATACCGAAGAAGTGATAGAGCGCGGCGGATATGGATCGCCGACGATTTTCGTTGACGGCGATGATATGTATTTTGGCAATGACCAACTACCGCTTGTCCAAGCAGCAATTTGGAGGATGACAGCATGAAAGACCGCGTTTCCATTTCAGTGGAAAATCACATAGCCGACGTCCGCCTGACGCGCGGTGACAAGATGAATGCGCTCGATCCGGCGATGTTTCAGGCGATAATAGAGACAGGCAACCAGCTTTCTGAAATGCCGGGTATCCGCGCGGTCGTGCTCTCCGGCGATGGCCGCAGCTTCTGTGCTGGGCTCGATATGGCCAGCATGGCGAGTATGGCGGGTGAGGGCGATCCGAGCGGCGGCAAGGCTAAGCTGCTGACCGACCGGACGCATGGCAATGCCAATGATTTTCAGCAGGTGGCGATGCTTTGGCGCGCCCTGCCGATGCCCGTCATCGCGGCGGTGCATGGCGTGTGCTTTGGCGGCGGGCTGCAAATTGCCAGCGGCGCAGATATTCGCGTGGTCGCTCCCGATACGCGCATGTCTGTCATGGAAATGAAATGGGGCCTAATCCCCGATATGGGCGGCTTTGCCCTGTGGCGCGGCATGGTGCGCGATGATGTGCTACGCGAGCTGACCTATACCAATCGTGAGTTTTCAGGCGAAGACGCGCTGCGCTTGGGCTTCGCAACGTATGTTGATGCCGATCCGCATACGAGGGCTATGGCCATTGCCAACGAGATCGCAAACCGCAACCCCGATGCAATCTGCCTCGCCAAAGACCTCATCAACCGCCTGCCCGATATGGATGAGGATGCTGCGCTGATGGCCGAAAGCGCCGGACAGATGAAAGTAATCCGCACACCCAACCAGATGGAAGCGGTGATGAGCCAGATGCAAAAACGAGCTGCGAATTTTACCGACTAATCCATTGGCGCGGCTATAAATATTCTATTTATAGAAACCGTCGCGCAAGTGAATGCCATGCTCAATCCACACCTTGAGACCGCATAGCATTTGCATCCACCCTTCGCAGTTCCCGTAGGACGCCTTGAGTCCAGCAGGTGTTTCTTTCCAGCCATGTTCGGAAATTTGGACCAAGGTCCGCGCCCCATCATCCAACGACGAAAATTCAATGGTGGCGGTTGAGTTATATCCCGCACCGGCACCGCATCCTTCTTTGCCACCGTCTGGATCAAAGGCTTCCCATTTGAAGGTGATTTTTTCGTTTGGGATGACCTCGACCACTTCGACCGGAAATGCGCCGGGGAAATCATGGAAATCCCACGTCACCGTCGCGCCAGTTTCCATACGACCCTCCGCACCGCCAGTGGTGAAATAGTTTGATAACTTATCCGGATCGACAACCGCCTCGAATACTTCCGCAATCGGTTTCGATATGCGCGCCGCCACTGTGAATTTTAGTTCCATGAAAAGCCTCCTTGATTCGCATCACTATTATGTTATAAATATATAACATGTCAATCGCAGATCAATATGATAAAACTTTCAAGGCGTTGGCGCATGGCATCCGGCGGCAGATGCTCGATGATCTGCGCGATCAGCCGCTGACCACGGGCACATTATGCGCGCATTTCCCCGAAATTGACCGCTGCACGGTGATGCAACATTTGCGTGTGCTGGAGAATGCCGACCTGATACTGGTCGAGCGCAAGGGGCGTGAACGGTGGAATCATCTCAATCCGTTGCCGATACACGCGATCCACGAACGCTGGATTGGGCCGCATGCGAAGGCTGCGGTTGGAATGCTGGCGGCGCTAAAACATGAACTTGAAGATTAGCTGGCTTGGACATATTTTCTACAAAATCCTCTCCTGAAAGGGGAGGTGGCGCGCCGAAGGCGTGACGGAGGGGTGCTCCTTCTCGGTGAGCGCGCGCCATGCCGGACCGGCGGTCACCCCTCCGACCCGCTAAAGCGGCCCACCTCCCCTTACAGGAGAGGATTTAGTGGCAACCTTGCAAGCATCAGAGACTCCGCCCGATCAGTTCCTTCATAATCTCATTCGTGCCGCCGAAAATTCGCGTAACACGTGCGGCGCGCCATGCGCGGGCGATGGGATATTCATTCATATAGCCTGCACCGCCGTGGAATTGCAGGCATTTGTCCATCACTTCCCACTGCAGATCGGTGTGCCAAAGCTTGGCTGCGGCACCTTCCTCGGGAGTCAGTTCTTTCTTGTAATGACGGTTCAGCGCCCAATCGAGATGCGCCCAGCCAACCTGCAATTTTGCCTTTAGGTCGGCCAGCACAAAGCGGGTGTTTTGGAAATCGAGCACGGTCTTGCCAAAGGCTTTGCGGTCGCGGGTAAACTCTATGGTATCATCGAACGCCTTTTGCGATGAAGCCATTGCCGAAACCGCGATCGACAGTCTTTCCTGTGGCAGTTCGCTCATTAAATAGATGAAGCCCTTGCCCTCTTCGCCAAGGCAATTGGTCATCGGCACGCGGACGTCTTCAAAGAATAATTCTGAGGTATCGGCTTCATCCATTCCGATTTTATCAAGATTGCGGCCACGGCTAAATCCCTCGCGGTCCGCCTCGACAAGCACGATGGATACGCCCTTCCATGCAGGCTCAATCTCGCTGTCAGTCTTCACGCAAACGAGGATCAGGTCGGCATTCTGACCGTTGGTGATATAGGTCTTGCTGCCATTGACGACATAATGGTTGCCGTCCTTTTTGGCGGTGGTCGCCATGCCTTGAAGATCGGAGCCAGTACCCGGCTCGGTCATCGCAATCGCGGTGATAGTTTCGCCCGAAACCAGCCGGGGAAGCCAGTGTTTCTTCTGCTCTTCGCTGCCATATTTTATGATATAGCTGACCACAATATCCGATTGCAGCGAGAAGCCGGTGGCCGCGCCGCCATAGTAAGCGCTCTCCTCATCGACGATGGCGTTATAGCCAAAATCCAGCCCCAGCCCGCCATATTCTTCTGGCACCGTCGGGCATAGCATCCCAAGCTCGCCAGCCTTGGGCCAGATGTCTTTGGGGACGATCTTGTCTTCCTGCCACTTGGCGGCATTGGGCGCGATTTCACTTTGCATAAATTGCCGCACGGTGCGGCGGAATGCTTCGTGGTCTTCATTATATGCGCTGCGCGATATGTTATCGAGCGACATGGCTTCTCTCCTGCTGGCAAACAGATTTTCCAGGCAGCAATTGCCACCCGGCTTACATCTGCGTCAAGACGAATTTAATCGCGCGGTTAATGTAGCTTTGCCAGCAAGTCCTTTTGCAGAATACGGCTGAGGAACAGATAGGCTATTCCAGCGGCGCCGTAGATCAACGCGGCAATGCGCAATGCATCGCGCACGCCCGCGCCCGAAACCGAACGGCAGGCATCGACCAACTGCTGACCGCCAGCGGCAAGCATCACCGTATCGGTACTCTTGCACAAATCCATCGTCATCTGCCCGGCGAGCGGCGCGGCGGACATATAGCTGTTCATCATATAGTCGGAAAGACCGCCGACGAAGAGCGGCCCCAGACCGTAGCCGATCAGATTGACGACGAAGAGCAGGATGGCAATTGCAGTGGCGCGCGCGCGCGCATCGACCACGCCCTGCGCTATGGTATATTGGGTGCCAAGGTAAGTGTAGTGAAGGAACGCTGCGCCGATCAGGCAAAATAGCGCAACCTGCGGGTCGCCGGCGGAAAACCCGGCCCAGTAAAGCGGTAGCGAAGCGAGCAGCGCCCAGCCGGGAAGCCAAGCAACAGCATTGGGAAACCGGCTGCTAAGCCGCTCGATTGCCATCCCTGCGAAAAAGGTTCCCGCCGCCGCTGCAAGCGAGATTGGAAAGATCAATTGCACTGCAATATCGGCGATGTTCATCTGATGCACACGGACGAAGAATGATGTCTGAAAGCTTGCCACGCCGTAGCCGACAAAGGCGACGATGGTGGCTGCGGCGCAATTGAGCCAATAGCTGCGGTTACCGGCAAGCCGGGTAAGAGTATCGGCAAAGCCAAGCTTTTCCGCCATTGGCGTCCCCGGCAAATCGGAATAGCCGCGCGGCGGTTCCTTCATCGTAAACAGCACGATAACGCCGACGACCACGCCGGGCAGGCCAAGGATGATGAACGCCTCCCGCCATGAAAAAGCCTGCGCAATCGGGCCGCCAAACAGAGCGGCGAGCGCGCTGCCTAAAGTGACACCCATGGCATAGATGGCGAGCGCGCGGGCGCGGCTGCGCGGCGGGAAATAATCGGCGATGATTGAATTGGCCGGCGGCGTGCAGCCAGCCTCGCCAATACCTACGCCGACACGGAATAGGAGCAATACCAGAAAGCCGTTAGCAATCCCGCATAAGGCCGTCATCACCGACCAGAGGATAACGCTGTAAGCGATGATCTTCACGCGGCTCATCTGTTCGGCCATGCGCGCAATGGGAATTCCAAACAGCGTGTAGGTAACAGCAAAGCCGAAGCCCGAGAGCAATCCGAATTGCCAATCCTTAAGCTGAAATTCACGGATGATCGGTTCGGAAACCACACCGATCAATCCGCGATCGATGAAGTTCAGCGTGTAGACCGCGAGCAGCGAGAACAGCACATAGTTGCGATAGCCCCGCGTTCCATAAGCCTTCCCCGTTGCGGTTTCTGCTACACCTGCGGAAGCTACCGGACTGCTTGCCATGGATCGCTCTCTTCCCTGTTGGTTCTCTCTCGTTCATGGGGTAAGCAAGCCATGGGTAAAGCGCAAGCGAAGATGGGGGCCGGGATTGGGCCGAAGATTGGAGGCGCAATGAATTCGATATTATTTGTGTGCCTTGGCAATATCTGCCGGTCGCCATTGGCAGAGGCTGCGATGCGGCTGGCAGCACAGCGCAGCGGCCTTGATCTGGAGATCGATTCCGCGGGAACCGGGGACTGGCATATCGGCCATCCGCCGGATCCGCGCGCGCAGGCGGCGGCGCTAGCAGAAGGCAGTGTTGATATTTCGGCCTATAAAGCACGGCAGATAACGCATCGGGACTTCCTGGAATTCGATATGATATGTGCCTCGACCACGCCAATCTTGATGATCTCAAGGCTGCAGGCGGCGATGGCCCTGCGGAGATTTCGCTGTTGCTCGACCATTTGGCGGGCAGCGAGGGCCAGGATGTGGCTGATCCCTATTATGGCGATGAGGGTGATTTCATCCTTTGCTGGCAGCAGGTTTCGATGGCCACCGAAGCGATTGCGCGCGCTTTGTCAAAAACGGCGTGACCACATACCCGGTCGTGTATCAGCTTGAAATTCAAGAAAGCCCTCCCCTATGAGGGGAGGTGGGCCGCGTCAGCGGGTCGGAGGGGTGACAGCGGTGAAGGACAACAGCGTGACCACAGATAGGGTGTCACCCCTCCGTCAGCCTTTCAGGCTGCCACCTCCCCTCAATAGGGGAGGAATGAGGTTGTTCAATTTCATACTGGCCAACCGCGCATATCCGGTTTTACTTGAATTTGGCGCGATAAAGCGCGATATTGGTGGGTAAGCGGTGATGTTGCCGCATTCTTTGAGGAGAATTGGTTATGGCTGAATGGCTTGATCCACAAAAACGGCAGGCGCGCGGCGGAGTAGAGACTGCTGGTGTTGGCACTGATGCGGGCGAAGCGGTTGTCTTTGACGAAGGCCTGCGTTCGCATATGCTGAAGGTGTATAACTATATGGCATCGGGCGTGCTGCTTACCGGCATTGTCGCGATGCTGTTTGCGCAGACCGAATTTGCGCAGAATCTGATGATCAATGGCGGTATTTTGAGCTGGGTTATCCTGCTCTCACCGCTGGCTTTCATCCTAGCGATGAGCTTTGGCATCAACCGCATGTCAACGGCCACCTTGCAGTTATGCTTCTGGGCCTTTGCCACCGTCATGGGGCTTTCCATGGCGCGGATATTTATGATGTTTTCTGGCGAGTCTATCGCGCAGACTTTCTTTGCAACGGCGGCCGCCTTCGCGGCGCTTAGCCTATGGGGTTACACCACCAAGAAGGATCTTTCGGGTTGGGGCAGCTTCCTGATTATGGGTGTTGTCGGCCTGATCATCGCGTCGGTTGCCAATATCTGGTTTGCGTCAGGCACGATGCATTGGGTCATCAGTTTTGCTGGCGTGCTGATATTTGCCGGTTTGACGGCGTATGACACGCAGCGGATCAAGCGCGAATATTATCATTTTCGCGGCACAGAAACGCTTGGCAAGATTGCCATCATGGGCGCGCTCAACCTCTATCTGGACTTTGTGAATATGTTCCAGTTCCTGCTGAGCTTCATGGGCGGTAGCGACTAACCAAACCGCTTCACGGTAAGTTAAGCACAAAGAGACAAAATGGGGCTGGCAGGAAACTGTCGGCCCCTTATTTATGGGGTTCCCACCGATCAGGCCTTTATTTTTCGGCCATCATGTTGTTTGAGGGGTATTGGGGACGCCGCGATGCTATCGCGCGAGATCATCGGGAGAGGAACGAAATGGATATCGGTAACAAAAAACTGGCGGGGATTGTTTTTGTGCTGGCTGCTACGGCATGCCAGCCGGTCGTGCTGCCGGCCCCCACGCCGCCGCCTGTTGTCATCCCGCCTCCGCCCGCAATGCCTCTACCGCCGGGCGGCGCTGCATCTTCGACGGTTGTTCCGCCCTTTGGCGTGGACGGCGTTCGCGTCACGCCGAACCGCGGTTTGAGCCGCGACGAGCATATCTGGAATTTCCGTATCGCGCTGAATGTCGCTGCGCTCACTTGCCGCGGCTTTGTGTGGGGAGAGATCGCGCTCAACTATAATACGATGCTCAAACAGTTTAAGCGACCGCTTGCAAAAGTGAACCGGGCGGTTGATGCACAATATCGCCGTGACCATGGCGGGCGCAGGGGGCTGCGGGCGCGCGATACCCAGACGACGGAGCTGTACAATTATTTCTCTCAGCCGCCGGTAAAGTCCGAATATTGCGATACATCACTGCAAAAGAGCCGCGAAGTCCTGACCCAGCTACCCGAGGCATTTGGCGATTTCAGCATCACCGGTCTCAATGATCTCGATCGGATATTCATCAATTTCTATGATGCCTATGCGCAATATGAAATTGATCTTGCGGCCTGGCAAACGCAGTATGGCCCGCCGCCAACAGAGCCTGCGGTTATATTTGAACCTGGTGCGGGTGACGTTGCGCCGCCCACGGAGGATCCTGCGCCGCCAGCTAGCGACCCTGCTCCTCCGGCGGATGATCCCGCTACGCCGGGTTAGGCCATCTGGATATAGTCGCGCATCGCGTTGGCTTCGGCCTCGATCTTCTCGATCCGGTATTTGACCAGATCACCGATCGAGACGAAGCCGCAAATTCCATTGTCGTCGATCACGGGCAAATGCCGGATACGGCGCTTGGTCATAAGCGATAGCGCGGATAGCACAGCGGTATCGGCGCTCACCGTAATTGCCGGCGCCGTCATCGCTTCGCTGACCTTCTGCTCAAGCATGGCAGCGCCGCTTCGGGCGATGCCGTAAACCAGATCACGTTCGGAAAATATGCCCTTAACTTCGCCGCCCTCGGTTATCGGCAGCGCGCCGATACGAAATTCGGCAAGCTTGGCCGCAACCTCGGCCACGCTATCCTCGCCGCTCGCTTGATGAATGGGGTGAGAATTTGCCTCCAATATCGCCGCAATCGTCATAGCTAACCTCCA
This sequence comes from Sphingorhabdus sp., assembly GCA_036479555.1. Taxonomy (GTDB): domain Bacteria; phylum Pseudomonadota; class Alphaproteobacteria; order Sphingomonadales; family Sphingomonadaceae; genus Sphingorhabdus_B. Next base: position 11,233 of record JAZGFP010000007.1, on the reverse strand, counting down.
TATCGCCTTGCCCTTGGACATCAATATAGCATAGAGCCGCCGAGAGCAAAAATATGAACAACCCGTCCCCCCTCGACAATCCTGTCTATGCCCAATTCGCATGGAATCGCTATTGGCGGCTGATGCGATGGATGTTCGGTTTTACGCTGCTCGTGGCGACGGGAATGCTGTCGCTATTTTACTGGCAGCACGGGCTGGTCTCGATCCATTTTTATATCGCCACGGCAGGCGCGGTTATAGTGTCGCTGATGCTGGCGGCGGCATTGATGGGCCTGGTTTTCCTTTCAAGCGAAACCGGCCATGATGAGGCGATTGAGGATCCGGTGGGGGGCGGAGAAGATCATTTATGACAGACCCTGAAAAACGCCCAACGCGCAGCGATCCGATATTGCGGATCGTGCCAGCGCAAAGGGACATTAACAGCAACGGCCATATTTTCGGCGGCTGGGTGCTTAGCCAGATGGATATTGCCGGCGGCATTGTTGCCAGCCGGGTCGCCCAGGGGCCGACGGCTACTGTGGCGATTGAGGCGATGGAGTTTATCGCGCCGATCCTGCTGCGCGATATCATATCGGTCTATGCGCATATCGAAAAGCGTGGACGCACTTCGATGGGGATCAGGATAGAAGTGGTCGCTCAGCGGAATCGCGGATTGGAAGAGGTGAAAGTGACCGAAGGGCTGTTTACCTTTGTTGCGCTCGATGAAGAATTCCGGCCCAAGGCGCTGCCAAGCGAAGCCGGTAACGCCGATGGCTAGCACCGATGGCCAATTGCTATCGCTTATTCGCGAGGAAATTGAAGCGCTCCATGCCTTCATCGCGGGCTGGTTTCGCGGCGCGGTTGCCCATGATCGGGCGCTGTTCGATGCGCAGCTTGCAAGCCGCTTCTCACCCAGTCTGATTAACATTCAGCCCGCCGGAAAGATGCTCTCCTGTTCCGCGCTAACCGAAGCGATCTTTGATGGCTATGGTAGCAACCCAGACTTTGACATCACCATTTGCGACGTCGGGATAATAGATGTCAGCGCTGATCAATCGCGGATCACAGCGTTGTACGAGGAACGCCAATCTGGCGCGCGCAACACCGTTCCTGCGGGCAATAGGCGGCTATCATCGGTGATATTTGCAAGGCAGGATGGCGGAGGTTTGCTCTGGCTCCACATTCACGAAACAATGCTGGCATAAAGCGGCGTTCGTCAGTTAACAGCGACGCATCACCGGCTAAGTCTCACCGTATAGCGGAAGGTCACCTCGCCATTTGCAGGGACCATGCCGATCCAGGTTGGCACGCCGTCCACCTTGCGGATGCCTCTTGCCCTGCCGCGTAGTTCCAAGGGGATTTTAACTTCGGCCTTTATGGGCTCGCCGCGCGCATTGGTGATTTCAACGCGCCAGCTTTGGCTTTTCTTGCTTTCCGAAATTTTCGTGACCGACAGGCGCACATCGCTAGAATAGCCGACCGTCATCTCGACCTTTTCGCCAACAGCGCGATCCTTCAGTGTCGTCTCGCCGACCAGCAGCGGGCCGTAATTGCTGCCTTCAAAAACCTGCACTTGCCCCGATGGCATCGGTAGACCAAGGCCCTCTTTCTCGCTATTCTTTCCGCGCAGCAGGATCGCCATCTGCCCGCTGCTTTCGCGATACCGGGTCACATTTGCGGTATACAGCCGGTTGAAAAACACGGCGGGCTGCGTGATCATCGCCACCTGTTTCTGCCCCTTGGCATTGACGCTCACCGGTTCGGGGATGCGGTAGAGTTTCAGATCGCCCAGATCTTCCTGCTCGGCGGTCATAGAGGCGACGGGCGAGAGCTTCGCCATCCGGTTTCTTTGCGCCCCGGAGCCAGTCACGACAATGCTATCTGCTGCCATTTCCATCATTGGTTGAGGCGGGGGCGCTGGTATGCCGCCATAGCCGGGCAAGCCGCGATAGGGCACCTGATGGGTGCGCTGCATTGGCCAGCAGTTCAGGCGCAATCCCTTTCCGGTCGGGCGCGGCTGGGCGGCTCTGCGCTCACGGTTGGGTTCGCCCGCAATCGCCATCAAATTGGCATTGAGAAAGCTTTGATTGCCGCCATTGGCCAGTGTTAGCCAGGCAAAGAGCGCGGCCTTGTCCTTGGGGATTTTGACGTCATTGCCGTCCGCCGGCACCTGTTCGCCGCTGACCTGCACGAGATAGTTTGCCTGCCAGTCGAAACCTGCAGACATATAAGTGAGCGTCAGCTTTGCCGTGACGGGGCGGTCGCTTCGGGTAATGATAGATAGCGTGGGCTTGGCAGAAAGGCCCGCCGGAACACCGCCATAGACCATCCGTTCGGGAAGCCCGGTACAGCGCAGCGCTTCATAGCCGGCATCGGTTTGCAGGATCACACCGCCATTTGGGCCTGCAGTGATCATCGCTTTTTGCCGCGTCACCTTGCCGGTGGCCTTGTTGGTGCGGACGAGCGAAACCTCTCGCTTCAAATTCGCATCGACGAGGCCAGCGGGTGAGAGCAATCGCGCGTCGCGGTTCTTTTCACGCACCCCTTGGGGCAGGCCGGTGACGATTGCGCTTTCGGGAAACATGCCTTCTGATACGCCCTCAAAGCGGATCACGCTTTCACCCGCCGGGATGTTTACGGTGCGCGTTTCGGTAATCAGCGCGTAGCCCTGCGGCCAGTTTTTGTTGATCGGCCTGCTGCCGCGATTGGGCGCGCGGTATACGGTCAGCGAGACATCTTCCGCCTTTTGCGAAACCACGAGCGTTTGCGCAGCAGCGGGTATGGCAGCGGCGGCGGCAGCGACTGCCAGTATAAGGGCAAGCAAAGCTCGCATCGGCCTAATAACGGCTGTCAAATGTGGCGGTTACCACCATCTTGCCATTGGCCGGCACCGGCACCTTCCATTCAATCCTGTCCGCCGAAATGCGGGCGCCCTCAATGCTCTGTTCGGAGATGCGCACATCGCCCCAAAGCCCCGATTGCGACAGATCGACGGTGATCGCCTTGTTTCTGGCATTGGTGACTTCATAGTACATTTTTGTTTTCCAGCGGCGGCTGTTGATCCGTTTGCGTTCGACCACGACAGTCTTCACTTTCACGTCAAAGGCTTCGCCGGTGCGGATCGACATGGAGCTGCCCATCGGCGTATTTTCAATCGCGCTTTCGCCGATAAATTGTGGGTCTCCGCGCTTGTCGCGCATATAGACGCGCATCGTGCCGGCCGGTAGCTGATCCCCCAGCCCGCCGCCGCGCGAGGTTGAAAATTTGAGCACGGAAGAGGCGCTGCGGAAATCATTATTCGACAGCCAGCCTGCTACATATTCATAAGCGTTGCGGGCGGGCGCACGTTTCACGTCAAGGAAGCTCACCTGTTTTTGCTGGGCATTGGCAATTCTGGTGCGCTCGGCGAGCGGATAGAGATAATAGTTGCCCAGCCGTTCGCGGTCATTGCTCTCGGTTCCGGATTGATCGATCGTGCCAGTTGGGAAACGGAATCCGCCGCGCCGTCCGCCGCCGCGATTTGGGTTGCCCGCAACCAGCAGCACATTGGCATTGTCAAAAGTCGTGCCGGTATTGTTGGTCAGCGTGACCCACCCTTGCACATCAATCGTCTGCGCCGCGTCATCAAAAAGCGTCACATAGTCAGCCTTCCAACCAAGGCCGGGGGTCAGGTAGCTCAGCGTTGCCGGAACCCTGCCGCCTTTGGCTTCAACGGTAACCGACAGCGTTGGCCGCGCACGCATATTGGGCGGTACGCGGTCGAAAATCACGCGCACCGGCAGGCCGTCATCGCGCAGCACCTCAATCGTGCGCCCGATTTGCAGCACAACACCGCCATTGGCCGCCAGCACCTTGGCGCGCACCTTGGTTTCTTTGCCGGTGGCGGGGTTGGTGCGGATCAGCGTCACCGTCTGCCCGACGGCTTTTTCCATCAATTTGGCAGGGGTCAGCAGGTCATAATCGAAATTCTGCTCGACAATGCCGATGCCCGGGCCAGAAAGCGTTACCGTTTCGGGGCGGATTGAACCGGAGACATCGGGAAATTCCTGCTTGCTGCGACCGGCAGGGAGATTCATCTGCCGCACATCCTGCACCAATGACTGGCCATTTTGATAGATGGTGACAGAGACATCACCCTGTGCAGATTTTTCGCCGGGCAGGGCGATCGACTGGGCCATCAGCGGTGCGGCTAGCGCGCCGCCCATCACGAACAGGATTTGCTTGCGCATAGGTCATTCTCCCTTTGATCTCACTCAATGGGTCATGACCTATATGTTACATTATTACCACAGCATTAATGAAGCTTACCGGTATGTTACTCGGCGGCGGTTGCAACATCGCCATCATCGCCGTCGTCGCTTTTCGGGCGACGCGCGCGCGGTTTACGCTTTGGCTTTTCCTTGGCTTCATCGCCGTCGTCGGATGAAATTGCCGGCGGTAATACGGCAAGATCAATGCCGTCATTCTTCGCATCGCTGTCGCTGCCAGCGTCTTTGGCACCCTTGCCATCAACTTCGCGCGGTTTGCGGCTACGCGGCTTGGCGGAGCGTTCTTTGCGCTTTGGCTTTTCGTCGCCTTCATCACCGCGTTCGGAGGAAACACGCGCGGGCTTTTCATTGTCCCTATCGCTGCGATCATTGTCGCTGTCGCTGCGATCATTGTCCCTATCGCGGTCATCATCGCGGTGGCGGCGCGCATTATGCTCTTCTTGTTTGACTTCCTGACGCGCGCGAAAATCGGCGAGCACACGGAAATAATGATCGGCAAATTGCAGGTAATATTCGGCATTCACCCGATCATCACTAAGCTGCGCATCATTCGCAAGCTTCTTGAATTTGTCGAGCATCTGGCTGGCATTGCCGCGCGCCCGGCTGTCGATACGGTTTTGATGATCGACACCGCCGCTACGGTTATTCTGCTGGCGATTATTACCGCGACCGCGCCTGCGGTTATTCTGGCGATTATTCATAAAAGGCTGACCCGATCCTTAATCTATTCGTCTTTCAGCTAATTTATCCCATTTGCGTAGGAAGTTTGGTTACTTCCTTTAAGGCTCAACATGTCGCTGGGGACGGCCTGGTAGCATGTCTTTTCCAAAGCCCCGTGCTACCGGACCATTTCCTTCTAGGCGTTGATTCTTGCAAAACCAAGCGAAAATTACGTTAACGTGCGAAGGCCATGGTTTCTAACGTTTTCCTCTCGAAACCCGCTCTCAAATATGTTGCATTTCAACGCAGCGGATATGGCCTGATAGGTCGCGGCGCAGGCGCGTCGTCAGGTCCGATTCCGATGCAATATCCGATACCCCGCCTTGCTGGCCCACGCCAATCTCGAACAAGGCAACTCCGCCGGGCGTGAGCAGTGAGGGGACATCAGGCAATATCGCGCGATAATCGCCTAGGCCGTCTGGCCCTGCAAACAGCGCGTCATGCGGCTCATGCGCGGCAATCATGGGGGCGATCTTGGCGCCATCTTCAACATAGGGCGGGTTGCACAGGATAAGGTCAAAGCGGCCTTCGAGCATTGCCCGCCAATCTGCATCCAGCCAGCTTAGTCGCGCTATATTTGCGCGCTTCGCCATACCGAGAGCCTCCGCGTTACCTTGCGCCACTGCAAGCGCAGCGTTGCTGGCATCAATTCCGGTACCAAGCGCGCCGGGAAACAGCGACAATGCCGCCAGTAGAAGCGCGCCTGATCCGGTTCCCAGATCGAGGATATTTTCAGGTGGTCTGCGGCCTGCAAAATAGCGCATTGCGGCCTCGATCAAAGTTTCGCTATCGGCGCGCGGGATCAGGACATCGCTCGTCACCGTCAGCTCTATGTCCCAGAATGCCTGCCTGCCGGTGATATAGGCAACCGGTTCATCGCGCATCCGCCGTGCGATCAATGCATCAAAGCCACCCGGAACCTGAAGATCGCCAATCCGCGCCAGCATCGCCATCCGCTCCATTCCCAGCGCATGGGCGGCGAGCAGCTCAGCATCGAGCCGCGCGGTATCGCTCACGCCGTCAAGCCGCACGGCGGCATCGCGCAGGGCAGAAGGCAAATTGGCGGGGAGCGAGCTTGTCGTCATCGACGCGCCATGCCCTTTGGCTTTCGCAATGTCGAGAGGCGCGCTATCATACCGCGATGGAACAGCAGCAACCCCGCCCGAATTCCAACCATGGCGCAAGCTGCCATTGCGGGCGCGTAGCTATCACCATTGCGCACAAACCCGACTATATGAATGACTGCAATTGCAGCCTGTGTGTGAATACGGCAGTATCGGCAAGAAAAGTGGGAACCGGTTTTCTACCCGCCGATACGCCCAAGCATAAATCGGCTGTGTGGGGATATTATGCAGCGGCGGACGTGGAGGTGGTGGGCGAGACGCGTGGCTACTCCCGCAGCGACTATCCCGATCCGGCAGTGCGTATCCATTCTTGCGGCGCGTGTGGCGTGACCACCCATTGGACGCTGACCGAAGATTTCGCCGCTAAGCACCCCGAAGAAGCAGGCCGCATGGGCGTCAATATGCGGCTATTTGATGACGCTGCGAAAGCAGGCGTAGAGCTGCGCTTTCCCGATGGAGCCGCTTGGGATGGTGAGGGGGAGTATGGGTATGTGCGCGACGCGGTGGTAGTGCCAGAGCAATGAAGCACGGCGCGGCTGGCGAGAACGTAGCCGGCAACGGATAGGATTAACCAGAAATTCACCGAAACCCGCCATAAATGCACCCGTTTGTGATGTGGATAACTTATTGGTGGAAAATGAAAAGCTCCAGCCCTACGGGATTGGGCCGCCTGCGTGGCGGTCTCACCGCGGCGCGTGCCTGTCTGCATTCTTTCAATTAGCAAAAATTTGCTTGGTCTCCCTGGGCTTGTTGTACGGTATCGGAACTGCAAGCGCGCAAAGCATCAACAGCGGAGTGACCTTTCAATGGTCGGATACGCAGTCCACTCAGACTGACTCCGCCACCTTGTCCGGCGTCACCGTCAATGGCGTGGTTTTTGATGCGCTGACGCTGCCGACAAGCTATCAGATGCTGCAAGTCGGCCCCGGCGGCGACAATACTAACAAAATCAGACAAAATGGCGTGCAGATTGAAAATAGCAGTGCAAATGCCACGTGGAATGCCAGCGCCACTTCAGCCTTCACCAGCCGTAACCTGAATTTTATTTTCGTTGCTAACAGCTCCAACCGCAATGCAAATATCTGCGATAATGCCGGCGCGATTCCCACCACATCCAATCAGATCCAGCGCCTGTCCTATGGCTTTGGCGTTCCGGCAACTGCAGGATCGCTGCTTGCGGTGACCGAGCGCAATGCGAATAACTGCTATTATATCCGGATACTCGGCATTCCTGTTGGCGGCGGGCCAGAGCAGATCATCGGCGGGACATTTGTCCATGGCGGAGCGACATTGTGGGGGCCGCAATTTGGCGCGCCGCCATCGGGCGTGGATTATTGGGCCGCAGGCCGCGTCAATGCCAATAACGGCACCATTGGCGTAGCGCTGTTCCTGCTCGATCCGCTTGTTCCGGTTGGTTCGATCATCACCAAGGTCGATTTTATCGCAGCGACGCGGGATCACGGTGACGGCAAGGTTTTCATCATGAAATCGAGCGCACCGATAACCGCCAATGACGACAATACCGGCGCGGTCGATGGAGTCGTTGGCGGAACCAATATACTCAATGTGCTGACCAATGATTCGCTGCGCGGGTTTCCGCCGACGGCCTCGTCAGCAACTATCTCTATCGTAACACCGGCATCCCACGCCGGGGTCACGCTCGACATAGCCACCGGCAATGTGAGCGTTGCAGCAGGCGTTCCGCCCGGCACGTACCAGATTGTATATCAGATTTGCGAAACCGCCGATCCCACCAATTGCGATACTGCCACGATCACAGTGCCGGTCTTCGGGCTAAGTGTTATCAAGAAAAGCACCGTCATTTCCGATCCGACCAGCAGCACAAATCCAAAAGCCATTCCCGGCGCCACCGTGCGTTATTGCATACTGGTGGAGAATATGGCCGCCACGGTGACCGCCACCGCGATCAATGTCATCGATAATTTGCTACCGCTTCCGGTGACTTTTCAGCCCGGCAGCATCAGGATAAATGGCAGCGTCGTGGGCAGTGATTGCGACTATTCAACCGGCACACCGGGCGGAAGCTACACCGGCACCACCGTTTCCGGCACCCTAAACGACCTCCCCCCCGGCCAATCCGCGACGCTGTATTTTGATGTGGTGGTCGATTAGTTTTTTGGGCGGGGTGAGAAACGGCGCGGCGGCGGCTTGGGGAGCCGCCCCCGGATAATCGCGTTAGGGTAATAAAGGTAATCGCAAACAGGCTTTACGCGCAAACTTCACCCAAACCACCGCACAAATTTCGCCGTGATCACCGCCACCAATGCCGGGTCCATATAGGCGTAATTATCGGGGATACCGAGAACGCGCACCGGCTTGCCGGTTAGCATTGATGCAAAGCCGCGCTGGAGTTTGCGGTAATGGCTGCGTTCCATGCAGTAGATCTCGTCCGCCCATTCTATCAGGTCGCCGGATAAGGTCGTTTCCGCATCATGGTTGGTCCCCGCCGATAGCGCGTTCACGCCCTCCACCTCCGCCAAGACGTTTTGTGCGGTCGGGCTTCGCAGTTTGTTTCGGCTACAGATGAAAAGCAGGTTCAGGCTTGGGTCGCTTTCAAAAACTAAGCCCCGTCACCTTCATCGCCAGCACTGCAAACACATAACATAACGCCGCATACATTATCGTGCGGAACACCGGATAGGGGATGCGCGCTTTATCGGGATGTCCCTCGGGATGGACGATCTCTATCACTTCACCCGGCACCGGCGTTTCGAAGGGCGTGTAGACTTTATCGCGAATCTCGATCGGCCGCCCGCTTTCATCATCAAAGCGAAAGACCGGGCTAAAGACAGGCGCGCCGTCCTCTGATCGGCGGTGATAGCGCACAATGGTCGCCGGTACGCGGCGAACGGGATTCCGAAAAAACGGCGCATCGCTGCGCAGCACCCAAACCAGCGCGGCTCCCGTTAAAGCGAGGCAAATCCAGAGGATGATTGTTTCCATTGTGGGGAATTAGCACGGTTTTTTGAAGCAACAAAGGGGATGCTGGCTACCGCCTGCGTTGCCTGCTTGGCCCCTCACCCTCCGGCGCTACCGCGCCTCCTCCCTCTCCTACAAGGGGAGAGGGAAACTTCGTGCCTTCGCGTCTCCGCGTGAACCTGTTCTAGCGCTATGTTGTGTTTGGCGGATGGTAGCCCCTCCCCACAAGGAGGAAGGGGGCACGCTATTTCGCCTTCCCCAACATAGCTTTCAAATACCCGCCTGTGTAACTCGCCTTCTCCGCCGCGACCTTCTCCGGAGTCCCCTCAGCTACAATCCCGCCGCCCTTAACGCCGCCTTCCGGCCCCAAATCAATCACCCAATCTGCCGTCTTGATAACATCGAGATTATGTTCGATCACGATCACGCTGTTGCCTTGTTCGACGAGCCGGTGGAGCACCTCCAGCAATTTGCGGACATCCTCGAAATGCAGCCCCGTGGTGGGTTCGTCGAGGATGTAGAGCGTTTGCCCCGTGGAGCGTTTGGAGAGTTCTTTGGCGAGTTTTACGCGTTGCGCCTCGCCGCCGCTCAATGTGGTCGCCTGCTGCCCGACCTTCACATAGCCGAGGCCGACTTCATACAGCATCGCCATTTTATCGCGGATTGGCGGGACGGCCTTGAACACTTCGACCGCATCTTCGACCGTCATGTCGAGCACGTCGGCGATGCTCATCCCCTTCCATTTCACCTCTAGCGTTTCGCGGTTGTAGCGCCGCCCGCCGCATTCCTCGCAAGTGACATAGACATCGGGCAGGAAGTGCATCTCGATTTTGATCAGCCCGTCGCCGCGGCATGTTTCGCAGCGTCCGCCTTTTACGTTGAAGCTAAATCTCCCCGGCTTGTAACCGCGCGCTTCGCTCTCCGGCAATCCGGCGAACCAATCGCGAATGTTGGTGAAGGCGCCGGTGTAAGTTGCGGGGTTGCTGCGCGGGGTGCGGCCGATGGGTGATTGGTCAATGTCGATCACCTTGTCGAGATGTTCGAGGCCGGTGATTTTGTCATGCGCGCCCGCGATCACCCGCGCGCCATTGAGCGACCTTGCGGCGGAGGCATAGAGCGTGTCGATGGTGAGCGAGCTTTTGCCGCTGCCCGAAACGCCGGTGATGCAAGTGAAAGTGCCGAGGGGGATGCGCGCGGTGATGTCTTTCAAATTATTCGCGCGCGCGCCGTGGATGGTGAGTTTCTTCTTGTTGCCCTTGCGGCGTGTGGCAGGGACGGCGATTTCGCGGGTGCCATTGAGATAATCCGCCGTGATGCTGCCCTTGGCTTTGAGGATTTTTTTGAGCGGCCCTTCGGCCATCACCTTGCCGCCATGCACGCCCGCGCCGGGGCCGAGATCGACCACCCAATCGGCGGTGCGGATCGCGTCTTCATCATGCTCGACGACGATCACAGTATTGCCTAGGTCGCGGAGGCGTTTGAGTGTGCCGAGCAATCGGTCATTGTCTTTCTGATGCAGGCCGATGCTGGGCTCATCGAGCACATAGAGCACACCTGAAAGCCCGCTGCCGATCTGGCTGGCGAGCCGGATACGCTGCGATTCCCCGCCTGAGAGCGTCCCCGATTTGCGATCAAGATTGAGATAATCGAGGCCGACATTGTTGAGGAAACCGAGCCGTTCGTTGATCTCCTTGAGGATCGCCTGTGCAATCTGTTTCTGCGTATTGTTGAGTTTTTCCTCCACGCTGCTGAACCAGGAAAGCGCATCGCTCACGCTCATCCGCGTCGGCCCGGCGATGTCTGTGCCCGCGATCTTGACCGCAATGGCCTCGGGTTTGAGCCGCGCGCCGTGGCATGTTTCGCAAGGCTGCGCGGTTTGAAATTTACCCAGTTCCTCGCGCATCCATGCGCTGTCGGTCTGGAGAATACGCCGGTGGAGATTGCCGACCACGCCTTCAAATGCCTTGGTGACAGTGTAGCTTTTGCGGCCATCGCGGAAGGTAAGCTCGACCGGTAATCCGTTGGTGCCATGCAATATGATAAGGCGCTGATCGGGGGTGAGATCGCGCCAGGGGGTTTCGAGATTAAAATCATAAGCGCGCGCAAGGCTGCCCAGCACCTGCATATAATACGGGCTTGGCGGGTTCGATTTTGCCCATGGCACCACCGCGCCCTGCTTAAGCGAAAGCGCCTCATTGGGAA
>JAZGFP010000006.1:0-290062 GCA_036479555.1 Sphingorhabdus sp. | reverse complement strand
GCTGTGAAGGCGGGCTGACCTTATCCCTCTCCCCTTCAGGGGAGAGGCTAGGAGAGGGGGCTATCCTCTCGAAACTTATCTTGATTTATGGGCCTGGCTGAGACCCCCTCTCCCCGGCCCTCTCCCCTGAAGGGGAGATGGAGCAAAGAAAATGACCAAACCTAAAGTACTTATTTCCGACAAGATGGATCCCAATGCCGCGCGTATCTTTGAAGAACGCGGCTGCGATGTGGATGTCATCACCGGCCAGACTCCAGAAGAGCTTGCTGCGATGATTGGCGAATATGACGGCCTCGCCATCCGCAGTTCGACCAAGGTGACACCGGCCATATTGGAAGCGGCTACCAATTTGAAAGCCATTGGCCGCGCCGGGATTGGTGTTGATAATGTCGATATACCAGCGGCCTCTGCCAAGGGCGTGGTGGTGATGAATACGCCATTCGGCAATTCGATCACTACTGCTGAGCACGCCATTGCAATGATGTTTGCTTTGGCGCGGCAAATCCCGGAGGCCGATGCCTCCACGCAGCAAGGCAAGTGGGAAAAAAGCCGCTTCATGGGTGTTGAACTCACCGGCAAGACGCTGGGGCTGATTGGCGCTGGTAATATCGGCGGCATCGTCGCTGCCCGCGCGCTCGGCCTCAAAATGAAGGTGGTTGCCTATGATCCGTTTCTGACAGAGGAGCGCGCTATCGAATTGGGCGTGGAAAAGCTGGAGCTGGACAACATGCTCGCGCGTGCCGACTTCATCACACTGCATACGCCGCTAACCGATCAGACGCGCAATATATTGTCGAAGGAAAATCTCGCTAAGACCAAAAAGGGCGTGCGCATCATCAATTGCGCGCGCGGCGGGTTGATTGACGAAGAGGCGCTCAAAGAAGCACTCGATAGCGGGCATGTAGCGGGCGCTGCGCTTGATGTGTTCCAGACAGAACCGGCGAAAGAATCGCCTTTGTTTGGCACGCCCGGCTTTATCTGCACGCCGCATCTTGGCGCATCCACGAGCGAGGCGCAGGTCAATGTGGCGTTGCAGGTTGCTGAGCAGATGGCCGATTATCTGGTCAATGGCGGTGTCACCAATGCGCTCAATATGCCCAGCCTGTCTGCAGAAGAAGCGCCGAAGCTGAAGCCTTATATGGCGCTTGCCGAACGTTTGGGTTCGCTTGTCGGTCAATTGGCGCATGGTAATCTGACCAAGATTGCTATCGAAGTTGAAGGCGCTGCCGCAAAGCTCAATATCAAACCGATTACCGGCGCGGTGCTGGCTGGCTTTATGCGGCGTTACTCAGATACGGTGAATATGGTCAATGCGCCCTATCTCGCCAAGGAACGCGGGCTTGAGGTTAGCGAAATTCGGCATGAGCGCGAGGGCGCTTATCAGACGCTCGTCCGCGTGACGGTTGAAACCGAACAAGGCCAGCGCAGTGTGGCGGGCACATTATTCGGCAAAGACGCGCCGCGCCTCGTCGAGATTTTCGGCATTGGTATGGAGGCCGAACTAACCGGCGACATGCTCTATATCGTCAACGAAGATGCGCCGGGCTTCATCGGCAGCGTCGGCATGGCGCTCGGCGAAGCGGGGCTGAATATTGGCACCTTCCAGCTTGGCCGCCGCGAGGCTGGCGGCGAAGCAATCCTGATGCTCACGATGGATTCGCCCATCGAGGAACCGGTATTGTGGAAGGTGTGTCAGCTTGACGGCGTGAAGACTGTAAAGGCGCTCAAATTCTAACTGGTGTCCCAGTTTGAAAGGAGAGCCAATAAATCCTCCCCTATGAGGGGAGGTGGGCCGCGTCAGCGGACCGGAGGGGTGACACCATTGCAGGAAAGAAGCGCTATAACCGAGAGGGCGTCACCCCTCCGTCAGCCTTTCAGGCTGCCACCTCCCCTTGCAGGAGAGGATTGCGGTTGTTCGCTTTCCAACTGCGACTCTGGCAAATTCTAGGACTAGGACCCAACAGGGGCTTTCGCCGAGATATATATGCGCTAAAGGCAAACAGGTTATGACCAATGTACCATCTGATTTGCTGCCTGTCGGTTTTCGCGACCGTTTGCCGCCGCATGCCAGTAGGCAGGCCGCGCTGAGGCGTGCGATGCTCGATGTGCTTGCGGGATATGGCTATGCGCGCGTTGCGCCGCCCCTGGTTGAATTTGAAAGCACTTTGACCAACCAGATGAGCGATGGCGGACGCGGCGGTCTGCTGCGCGTTACCGACCCTGCTTCGGGGCGTATGCTGGCGCTGCGCAGCGACATCACGATGCAGGTTGGCCGGCTTGCCAGCAGCAGGCTTGCGGGCGAGCCCCGTCCGCTTAGGCTGTCTTATCAGGGGCCAGTCCTGCGGCTTAACGCCAGCCAGCTTCGCCCCGAGCGCGAATTGTCGCAGCTTGGCGCGGAATTGATCGGCAGCGATAGCGTAGCGGCGGTTGCGGAAATCGTATTGGTCGCGGTCGAAGCGCTTGAAGCAGCGGGGGTGAAGGACATCACCGTAGACTTTACGCTGCCCGATCTGGTGGAGACATTGGCAAAAGATGCCTTGCCGCTGGATGGAGCTCAGCTTGATGCCGTTCGCGCTAAGCTCGACATGAAAGATGCCGGAGCGCTGAAAGATTTGGGCGCCGATGACTATCTGCCTTTGCTTGGTGCAATGGGGCCATTTGCTGAAGCGTTGGAAAAATTGCGTGAGATTGATGCCGGCGGGGCGTTGGCTTCACGTCTGGCGGCGTTGGAAGAAATAGCAGAGAGGATCAAGGGCAAGGCCAATATCACGCTCGACCCTACCGAACGTCATGGCTTCGAATATCAAAGCTGGTTTGGCTTCACATTGTTTGCAGCTGGTCATTCGGTCGCGCTGGGGCGCGGCGGCACTTATACCATTTCAGATGCGCGCGGTAAGAGCGAAGTCGCGGCGGGCTTTTCGCTCTATCCTGACCCGCTAACGGATATGGCCGATGGCGGCAGCGCGGGTGAAAATGAGAAGCGCCTGTTTCTGCCGCTGGGAACAATGTCGAACAAGGCCGCAATATTGCGCACCGAAGGCTGGATCACGGTTGCAGCATTGGATGAGCATGACGATGCAGCTAAACTTGGCTGCACCCATATTCTGTCGAGTGGGAAAGCCGTTACGCTATAGTATCTTGCGCAGGAAAACCGCGATTTTATCGCCAACGAAGCTACCGGTGACGCCCGCATCCTGATTGACGCTCTTATGGGTGCTACCCGGTACGGCAATCACGCCCGCACCCGATCCATTTTGCTTCAGGGCTGCACCAAAAGCTTCGGATTGCGCCTTTGCGTCGGCGCGTGCAGCGACATACAGGATAAGCCAGTCCGTCCCGTTGGGCGCGGCAACATGGCTAATCGGGGAAAGCCGCCGCTGTGTCTCCAAGTCTTTTGTAAAGGCGTCTTCATACATCTTGTTGATCATCTTTGGCGGCAATGATTTCTCCATACGGCGAGGAACATCATATCCGGCCCCATCGAGCAATATCGTGCCTTTGATCGATGCCATCGGAACACCGGCATTTTCCAGAAAGCTGGTGTCTGTGGAAACAAGCGCGGCCAGATGCGCTCCGGCGCTATGCCCCATCAGCACGATTGCATCTGGATCGAACCCTAAATTGGCGCTGTTTTCGCGCAGATATGCCAGCGCTTTTGCAATGTCGGCGGTCTGACCATCGGGCTGGGTTTCAGGAACCAGCCGGTAGTTGAGCGAGGCATAGGCGTAACCCATTCCATTGTAATATTCATCCTTGCCCCGGTTGCCCCGCTGCTTGTCTCCCATGGACCAGCCGCCGCCATGGATGAAGACGACCAGCGGAGCCTTCGGATTGTCCTTTGCGGGGTAAAAATCGAGATTTTGCTTGGCCGCGTCACCGTAGGAATATTCGCTTCCGCTATGTGACACGGCTGGCTCGCCTAGCGCTGTATTGGTTTTGCCGCGCCGCGCCGCAAAGCGCTTCATCAATTCGCCTTGGCAGTTTTCCGACAGCTGCGATGATTTTTTGCGCAAGCATTGCCTGATGGCCTGACGATCCCCGGTCAGGTCGCAAAGCTGCCGAATCTCCTGCCGGCATTCACGCGGTAGGCGGTTTTGCGCTGCCAGAAACACTGGCAAAGTCAGGGCTATAGTCAGGGGAACCAGCCAAAGCTTGCGCATAAATTTTCTCCATCTTCGTTTCTTCACAATCTTGCAGATGCCGAGCGTGCACGTAAAGCCTGAAAAATGTCGCAAATTGTAATGCTGGACGAATCCGTGAGGCAGGACTAGGGCAGGCGCGGTGTTTTTGACGCGACCTCAGATAGGGGAAATTTCTTGGCAAACGTAACCGTAATCGGCGCACAATGGGGCGATGAGGGCAAGGGCAAGATTGTCGATTGGCTCGCCAGCCGCGCCGATGTCGTGGTGCGATTTCAGGGCGGGCATAATGCAGGCCACACGCTGGTTGTCGGTGAGAATGTATATAAATTGTCGCTACTGCCGTCGGGCATCGTGCGCGGAACATTGTCGGCAATTGGCAATGGCGTGGTGCTTGATCCATGGCATTTCCGCGATGAAGTCGCCAAGTTGAAGGGGCAGGGCGTCGATATCAATCCGCAAAATTTGATGATTGCCGAAACTTGCCCGCTCATCCTGCCTTTCCACCGTGATCTTGATAGCCTTCGCGAGGAGGCCTCTGGCTCTGGCAAGATCGGGACAACACAGCGCGGCATTGGCCCGGCCTGTGAAGATAAGGTTGGCCGCCGTGCGATCCGCGTTTGTGATCTCGCGCATCTTGATGACCTGGAGGCGCAGCTTGACCGGGTTTGCGCGCATCATGATGCTCTGCGCGTAGGATTCAAACAGCCGCCGATTGATCGCAAACGGCTGATCGATGATTTGATGGATATTGCGGCCTATATATTGCCGTTTGCAAAGCCCGTGTGGCGTACGCTTAATGACGCGCGGAGCAGGGGGAAGCGGATATTGTTTGAAGGTGCGCAGGGCGTACTACTCGATGTCGATCACGGCACCTATCCTTTTGTTACCTCTTCAAATACCGTTGCTGGAACGGCTTCGTGCGGCTCCGGGTTAGGCCCGTCAGCCGCCGGTTTCGTGCTCGGCATTGTGAAAGCCTACACAACGCGGGTCGGCTCCGGCCCGTTCCCGACCGAACTCGGCGATGCAACCGGACAGCGGCTGGGCGAGCGCGGCCATGAATTTGGCACCGTTACGGGGCGCCAACGGCGTTGCGGCTGGTTTGATGCAATATTGGTGCGGCAAAGCTGCGCGGTATCGGGCGTATCGGGAATTGCGCTTACCAAGATCGACGTGCTTGACGGGTTTGATACCATCAAGATCTGCGTAGGATATAAGGTGGACGGGCGCGATTATGACTATCTCCCGCCGCATTCCGCCGATCAGGCAAAGATCGTGCCGGTTTACGAGGAAATGGAAGGCTGGAAAGACAGCACAGCAGGCGCGCGCAGCTGGGCCGATCTGCCAGCGCGCGCCATCAAATATGTCCGGCGTATTGAGGAATTGATTCAATGCCCCGTTGCTTTAGTATCAACCTCTCCGCAGCGAGAGGACACGATTTTGGTGAGAGACCCCTTTGTTGATTAGAGCTTTCTTATTGCTCATGGCCATGCTGCTCGCATCCTGCACGCAGAAGCAGCCTGCGCCCAAAGATGCGCCAACAACCGCGCCGGCGAGTGAACCCGCCCAAATAGGCCCGGGCCCATTACCGGTAGTTGCAGAGGGCGTTCTGGCGGACCGCATCCTGATCGACAAAAGCGACCGCACGCTTACCTTGTATAATGGCGGGACGGAAATTGCCCGCTACACCGGCATTCGTTTCGGTGATGCGCCAGCGGGGCATAAGCGCTTTGAGGGCGATGAAAAAACACCCGAAGGCCAGTATACTATCGATGGCCGCAATCCGGGCAGCAGCTATCATCTGAGCCTGCGGATTTCTTATCCCAATGTAACCGACCGCGCCTTTGCCAATTCGCAGGGGAAAAGCCCCGGCGGCGATATTTTCATCCACGGCCAGCCCAACGGCTATAACGGCCCCGTGATAGCGCGCGATTGGACCGATGGCTGCATCGCCGTCAGCAATGCCGAGATTGAGCAGATATGGAAGCTGGTTCAGGACGGAACGACGATTACCATTCAGCCCTGAATTATCGCCCGATACATCGCTGCTTCAAACATCATCCGCGCTGATTAACTCCTCGCGGTCCAGTTCGCCGGTCATGCTGGCTACCGTCACCGCAACAGCGGCATCGCCAGAGACGTTGGTGGTTGTCCGCATCATATCCATGATCCGGTCAATGCCGGCGATGAATGCAATCGTTTCGAGGGGCACGCCCACCGCACCGAAAACAAAGGTCATCATGATAAGCCCCGATCCCGGAATGCCCGCCGCGCCGACTGCGCCTAGGGTCGCCAGAACGGAGATCAGGAAATATTGCCCCATGGTGAGGTCGACGCCGTAAATCTGCGCGCCAAATAGCGTCGCGAGGCCAAGATACATCGCCGTGCCATTCATGTTGATTGTCGCGCCGAGCGAAACCACGAAGCTCGATACGCTTGTCGACACGCCAAGATTGCGCTGGGTGCAGCGCAGTGTGACCGGCAGCGTAGCGTTGGATGAAGCGGTTGAGAAGGATACCGCCATAGCGTCAATCATGCCGCGGAAGAAATCCTTTACCGGCACCTTGGCCATGAATTTGATCATCGCCGAATATAAGCCAAAAATGATGATCAGGCAGCCGGCATAATTTAGGCCCACAACCTTCGCGAGCGGGATCAGTGCTTCGAAACCAAAGGTGCCGGCAACCCAGGCCATCAGCGCGAACACGCCAATCGGTGTCAGTTCCATGACGATCATCGTCACTTTCTGCATGATGATCGCGCCCGAATCGAATATTTTTGCCACCGGCGAGCCTTCATCCTTGGCCATCAATATGCCAATGCCGATGAGCACGGCGAAGACGATCAACGGTAGAACATCGCCATCGGCCATCACCTGGACAGGGCTTTCCGGAATCATCCGCAGGATCATGCCAGAGAAGGACAATTCCGTTGGGTCTGGAACCGTTGCACCTTCGGGCAGTTTGACCACAAGGCCTTTGCCCGGCGCAAAGAATGTTCCCATTGCAAGGCCGAGCCACGCGGAAATCTGACCGGTGATAACGAACAACAGCAAAGCCCGCCCGCCGACACGGCCCAGTTTTCTAAGGTCACCAATGGCTGCTACGCCTGAGACGAGCGAGAAAAAGATGAGCGGGACGACGAGCATTTTGATCGACTTGATAAACAGGTCGCCGATCCATTTGATGCTGTCGGGGCTACCGGGCAATCCAATCCGGTTCCAGAAAAGCCCTGTGACTATGCCGACAATGAGCGCGCCGACAACGCGTTGCCACAATGGAATTTTGAACCAGAATGCGAACATTGCTTTTCATCTCCCCTGAAAATCAGTGTGCAAGCTATACGAGGCATCCACCACGGGCAACAGCGTAATCCCGCCCGCTTGAAATATAGTTTCAGAAGCAACCTTCTACGCTTGTATCCCCTTCATAAAAGGCGCATAAGCGCTGCATAGGATTCCTGTGCGGCGCGGAGACAATCATGGCATCGGTAAAGGCTGGCAAGGCCGGCAAAAATAGCGACAGTGTTCCTGCCTCGCTGGCAAAAGTCTTGCGCGAAGCGCTGGTCGCTAGCGCGCTTCCCGGAGAAAACCGGGGCTTTGGAGAGGCCCAGTGCAAGGAAGCTGCGGCGTTCATTCTAATAGTTGCAATGCAGCGCAAAAGCGGATGCGCAAATGTTGTCGCCGACAGCTTCACCGACGAAGAAGGGCGGCTCGCCACTCGGATTGCAATCAACAATGCCGACATGCCGTTTCTGGTCGATTCGGCATCGGCCTTGCTAGCGGAGCACGGGATTGATGTCGCACGGCTGATTCATCCTGTTCTGGCGGTCGAACGTGATGGTAGTGGTGCAATAACGGACATCGTCCCGCCCTCGAATACTTCCCAATGTCTTGAATCATTCATCTATTTTGAAACCAGCCGCATGAGCGCGAAGGCGCGGCGCGGTATCGAAAAAGCGATGGAGGATGTCATGGCCGACGTTCGTTCTGCGGTCGATGACTGGCCCGACTTGCGCGGGAAGCTTTCGGAAAATGTCGGCAGGCTGGCCGACAAGGAAGCGAGCGAATTGCTCCGCTGGTTTGAGGAAAATAATTTCACCCTTTTGGCGCATGAGCGGCAAACGCGTGACGGCAAACGGAGCGAGACGCTGGGTATGTCGCGGGTAGATGATACCACGATTTTGTCCAAACCGAGTGTTGATTTGGCTTTCGTGCATTTCGACAAGAAGCCCAATGCCCCTTTGATCCTGAAGGCGAACCGCGTTTCAACAGTACACCGCAATGTGCTGCTCGACCTTCTCGTTGTGCCGATTGTCGAAAATGGCAAGGTGGCCGCGATATCGATCATTGCCGGGCTTTGGACCAGCGCTGCGCTGGCAACGCCGGTGACCGAAATGCCGGTTTTGCGCCGCGCATTAAACAGGATGCTGGACCGGTTTGGATTTACCGCAAATGGCCATGCCGGCAAAGCGATCAGTCACGCATTGACGGCGTTGCCGCATGACATCCTTGTCACCTTCAAGCAGAAGGATCTGGAGCGGATAACGCTCACCAACATGTCGCTCACTGACCGGCCGCGGCCAAAGCTGATCGCCGTGCGTTCGCCGCTGGGCCGGCATCTCTTTGTGTTCGTCTGGGTGCCGCGTGATGAAATTTCAACGAATTTGCGCCGCTCGGTTCAGGCAATGGTGGCGGATGCGGCAAAGGCAAAAGTCATCGGCTGGACGTTCAGTCTGGAAGATGGCGGATTGGCGCTAATCCGCTTCACGCTCGACCTGCCTGATCGCAGCATCAAGGTGAATGAAGCCAAACTTGATGATCAGCTTGATAAGATGGTGCGCGGCTGGGAACCTGGTGTTGAGGCAGCGCTGGCGCGGCTAACCGATGCCAAGCGCGCTGCGGCTATCACGCAGCGCTATAGTCCGGTGATGCCAACAAATTACCGCACGGGCTACTCGGCTCAGGTGGCGGCTCTGGATATGCTGCAGCTGGTCAAGATGGAGCGCGACAACAGGCCGGTTACCCGACTTTACCGGCGCGATGGCGACGGCCAGTGTGATCTATGGCTAAAGGTCTATAATGACGGCGGCGCGATGGCATTGAGTGACGCAGTGCCTGTGCTTGAAAATTTTGGATTTGATGTGATTGAGGAACGGCCGACTTCGCTGGGCGATGGCGAACTTGGATATATCCATGATTTCAAATTATATCTGCGATCGGATGGTGATGCCGATGCAGTAATGAAGCGCGCTGAGACCATTCAGTTGGCGCTATCACAGGTGCTCGATGGCGAGGCAGAAAATGACGCCTTCAATCAGCTTACGGTTAGCGCGGCACTCAACCCGCGATCGGTCATCTGGCTGCGCGCTTGGTTCCGTTACTTGAGGCAGACGGGGCTAAGCTATGGCCTGCTGAATGTTGTCCACGCGCTCGTTGCGAACCCGAAAATCACGCGGGCAATTATACGCTATTTTGCGGCTTTGCATGATCCAGCCTTTGCCGACGACAGGGGGAAAGAATCGGACAAGCAGCGGGCCGCTATCAAAACTGGACTTGTCGATGTTGCCGCGATTGATGAAGACCGCGTTTTACGGCTTTTCCGCGCCGTAGTTGCGGCGACTTTGCGGACCAATGCCTACTCGGCTAGTTCGGGCGAGGCGCTGGCCTTCAAGCTTGATAGCGCGCAGGTGCCCGGTTTGCCGCAGCCTTTACCTTGGCGCGAAATTTGGGTTTATTCACCCCGCGTCGAGGGCATTCATTTGCGGGCTGGACCGGTCGCGCGCGGCGGGCTGCGCTGGTCCGATCGCCGCGATGATTTCCGCACCGAAGTGCTTGGCCTGATGAAGGCACAGCGCGTTAAGAACGCCGTTATCGTGCCCACCGGCGCGAAGGGCGGGTTCTATCCCAAACGCCTTCCCGATCAGCGCGAAGACCGTGATGCCTGGTTTGAAGAAGGCAAGGAAAGCTACCGCATTTTCATCCGCACTTTGCTGTCGGTGACCGACAATATCGTGAAGGGTAAGGTGGTGCATCCCGATGACGTGGTTATCCGCGATGGTGACGATCCCTATTTCGTTGTCGCGGCGGACAAGGGCACTGCAAGCTTTTCGGACACCGCCAATGCCATCGCGCATGATCGCGACTTCTGGCTTGGCGATGCCTTCGCCAGTGGCGGATCGGTGGGGTATGACCACAAGGAAATGGGCATAACGGCAAAGGGCGCATGGATATCTGTACAGCGGCATTTTGCCGAAATGGGTATCAATGTGCAAAAGGACGCGGTGAGCGTCGTTGGTGTAGGCGATATGTCGGGCGACGTGTTTGGCAACGGTCTGCTTTTGTCAAAGTCGGTCAAGCTGATCGCCGCCTTTGACCATCGCAATATCTTTATCGATCCAAGCCCCGATCCTGCAGTAAGCTGGAAGGAACGCAAGCGGCTGTTTGAACTGCCGCGATCGAGCTGGGAAGACTATAATCCAAAGCTGATATCCAAAGGCGGCGGTGTCTTTTCACGGCGTGGAAAAAGCGTCAGGATCACAAAGCAAATCTGTAAACTACTCGGCATAGAAGGCAAAGAAGTCGAGCCAGCAGAATTGATGCGGGCGATCCTGAAAAGCGATGCACAATTGATCTGGTTTGGCGGCATCGGAACATATATTAAGGACGACGCAGAGAGTAATTCGGAAGTCGGCGACCACGCCAATGATGCGATCCGTGTTGATGCATCAGAGCTGCGGGCCAAGGTGGTTGGAGAAGGCGCCAATCTAGGCATCACACAGGCAGGCCGGATAAGATTTGCAATGAATGGCGGCCGGATCAATGCCGACTTTATCGACAATAGCGCGGGCGTCGATTGCTCTGATAATGAAGTGAATATCAAAATCCCGCTCAACCGGGAAATGCTCGAAGGCAGGCTGAAAGACGGGCCTCGCGTGAAATTGCTGGCGAGCATGACCGATGCTGTGTCTGATCTGGTGCTTGAAAATAACCGGCTTCAGGCGCTGGCGCTTTCGGTCGCGGAATCGGGCGGAGCAGGGGATTTGCCTGCCTATGTCCGACTGATTGATACCTTCGAGGCGTCTGGCAAGCTTGATCGGAAGGTCGAAGGCATCGCCGGAAATGATGAGCTGCTGAGGCGTTCGGCGGATGATAGCGGCATGACGCGGCCGGAATTATCGGTCTTGTTATCAACCTCGAAAATCATCTTGCAAGATGCCATCGAGGAAGCCGATTTCGTTTCCGATGTTGTCATGGAAAGCGAACTGCTTGGCGCCTTTCCGCAGGCCATTGTCAAAAAACACAGGAAGGCGCTTTTGCAGCACCGGCTGCGTAATGAAATCATCGCGACCAAACTTGCCAACCGACTCATCAACCGGCTGGGCATGCTGATGCCATTTGAACTGGCCGAAGAGGAATGCTGCAATCTTGGAAATGTGGCCGCTGCATTTGCTGTGGCGGAAAGGTTGTTTGACGCTAGGCAGCTTTGGCAGTCAATTGACGATGCTGACATCGGAGAGGCCACGAGGCTCATGTTGCTACGTGAGACCGCCGTTGAGATGCGCGCGCATATGGCCGACATAATCCGCAATAGTGTGGTCGGACGCAGCTTCAATGACACGATCAACGTCTATGCGCCCTATATCAAGGAATTGGCTGGCGCGCGAGCCAGGCTGCTGCAAGCGGACGTCAAAAAGCAGATCGAGTCCTTTGGTAGGCGTCTTACAGGTAGCGGCGCGCCGCCCAGGATTGCGGCGCAGATTGTCAGGCTGGCGGAACTTGATGGAGCCATCGGGCTTGCCGCACTCGCCGATGCACAGCAGCAGGATGTGAAGGAAATCACAATAGCGTTCACCGCGCTTGGCGATGCGCTGGGCTTAAGCTGGGCGCAGGGCGTGGCGATGCAGATGGATCCGAAAGATCCATGGGAACGCCTTCTTGTGGCCGGGCTTGCGCGCGATTTTCAGGCGCTCCGGCTTGATTTCCTGCGCCGCCGCGCGGTTAAGAATCCGGTAGAGGGCGTCGAAAAATGGTTGAGCCAAAACCGGGAGCGTAGCGATGATTTTCGCGCCATGGTAGCGCGGGCAAAGCTTGGCACTTCATTCAGTGCAGCTATGCTGGCACAGATCGCCGGACAGGCGCGCACATTGCTGTCCTGACGCCGGTTTTGCGCGATTCAATCCAGTTGCAATTTGCAACGATGTAAGTAAGCTAATCGCCTGATTATGGTCGGACCTTAAATATGCAGCAAGGAGAAGGCTGTCATGGCGCCAGAAACAAATGCAGCTGATGTAGATGTGCTGATCGTTGGTGCCGGGCTTTCTGGCATTGGGGCGGCGGCCCATCTGACAATGCAATGCCCTGATAAAAGCTACACCATCATCGAGCAGCGCGCAGATATGGGCGGGACATGGGATTTGTTCCGCTATCCCGGCATCCGTTCGGATAGCGACATGCATACGCTGGGCTACCGCTTCAAGCCTTGGTTGCACAAGAAAACCATCGCTGACGGCCCGGCAATCCATGGTTATGTTCATGAAACTGCAGACGAATATGGCATCACCAAGAATATCCGTTTCGGCCTCCGCGTGCTTGGCGCGGCTTGGTCGAGCGCTGATGCCTTATGGACGGTCACGGCGCGGGGTGAGGAAGATGGAGCTGAGGTCACCTTCCGCGCCAATTTTCTGTTTATGTGTGCTGGCTATTACAACTATGATCAGGGTTACAAGCCCGATTTTCCTGGCGAAGAGAATTTCAAAGGCGCGGTGATCCATCCGCAGCATTGGCCCGAGGATCTCGACTATGCTGGCAAGCGGGTGCTCGTGATCGGGTCGGGCGCAACAGCAGTGACAATCGTTCCGGTGATGGCGGAAACGGCGGCCAATGTGACCATGCTTCAGCGTTCACCGACTTACATGGTATCGCGCCCGGCAATTGACGGCTTCTCAGAGTTTTTACGCAAATTTCTACCCGAAAAAATGGCTTACGGCATCACCCGCTGGCGCAATATCACGATGCAGCGCTTGGTGTACCGGCAAGCGCGTAAAAGGCCGGAAAAGATTGCCAAGAAACTGATCGACATGGCGCGCAAGGAAATGCCGCAGCTGGCCAATTTTGATACGCATTTCACTCCCGAATATGGCCCGTGGGAACAGCGGCTTTGCCTCGTGCCGGATAGCGATATGTTCGAAGCCATTGCCAGCGGGAAGGCCGAAGTTGTCACCGATCATATCGACCATTTTACCGAAAAAGGCATATTACTGAAATCTGGTAAAGAGCTTGAAGCTGATATCATCGTGTCGGCGACCGGTCTGAATCTGGTGTTGCTTGGCCAGACCAAGCTCAAAGTGGACGGCGCCCCGGTTAATCTCTCCGATCATGTCAATTACAAAGGCGTGATGTTTAACGATATTCCCAATATGGCAAGTGTGTTTGGCTATGTGAATGCTTCTTGGACGCTGAAGACCGATATTGTTGCTGACTATGTTTGCCGCTTGCTCCAAAAGATGGATGATAAGGGCGCGAAGATTGCCAATCCGCATCTTGATGAACCCGATATGCCCCTGCTGCCATTCGTTAGTGATTTCTCGTCGGGCTATTTCGCACGCAGCTTTGACAAATTGCCCAAAAATGGGGACCGGCATCCTTGGCGCGTGCTGCAGGATTATGCTGCAGAGAAGAAGATATTGACCAAGGAACCGGTAGATGATGGCGTGATGATCTTTACCAATACGGGCACCAACCAGAAAATCGGCTCCGCCCCGGCCAAGGAGGGTACCTTGGTCGCCGCTGAATGACAGCCAGCGCCTTTCATTCAGTATCGACATCGCGCGTTGTAAATGCTGACGCCCGTTCGTCAGCAGTTATTTCCGGCGCAACGACATTTGGCTTTCTGCGAATGAACCAAATCAGGATAAGCAGGAAAAACGCGCCGATCGCCGCTATGGCGAGCATGCCGTAGCGCATGAAATTGAAGACCATTGTTTGCTGGGACAGTATAACGGGCATTTCCTGTTTGGTTTCGAAACGCCAGTCATCTATTTCAACCTTTTCTTCATCCAGCCAATAGAGCTCGACTTCGAAAACCGTCCATTCGCCCTTATTCTCAGCCGCATAGAGCACAGTCACTTCATTTTCAAAGGGGTTGCTGAATGCTGCGGGGACGCGGCGAATATTCAGCGGTTTAAGCTGCTTTGACGGTCGAATGGAGTCCACGTCATCGCTGGCAAAATCCAGATCGAACTTTTCTTGTGATGCCGACGCCACAAATTTGCGCGCTGATGCGGTATCGCCGCGTTGCAAAGCGGAGACGAAGCCTTCGGTGGTTTTCGCAATATCATCGGGCAGCGTAACGGCCTTATGCCCAGGCGCGCTGCACGCTGCCACCAGAAACACAAAACCAAGAAGCAATGATTTTACCCAGAAGCTCAAAAGCCTCTCCCCCTTATCGCATGAAACGGCTATCAGGTTTTCAATGACTGATTATTCCAATTATATCCAGCCCGATAACGGGCAAGATGCGATCTCCATCACGCTGGTGGATAAGGATGGCTTCGAAGCCTGGCTATCCGCACAGCCGCAGGCCGTCCGCAGCGCAGCCAAAGGGCAGGGTTTTGATGGTTCGACTAACAGCCTCGCTATTCTGCCTGCAAACGGAGAGGGTGATTACAGCGTTGTAGCGGGCGTAGCCGATGCTGATGACCCCGGCCATTGGAGCCTTGCACACGCAGCCGAGCAGCTTCCCGCCGGAACCTACCGCCTTGACAGCAAAAGCGCCGGTAGCGCGATTTTTGGCTGGATGCTTGGCCATTACAGCTTTGATGATTATCGCACCGACGCAGAAACAAAAAGCGCGCGCATTTTGCTGGTGCAGGAACCCGGCCGAATAGAAAATGCCGCGCTGCAGGCGAAAGGAACGGCGCTTGTCCGCGATCTTGTCAATTGCCCAGCAGCCGACATGGGGCCGTCGGCGCTGGAGGCGGAGGTGCGGCGTATTGCCGGGGAACATGGCGGGGATGTGGAGGTCACTTCAGGCGACAAGCTGGAACAGGGCTATCCGCTCATTCATGCCGTTGGCCGGGCAGCGGCGCGCGAATTTTCGCCGCGCTTGATTGAACTGACCTGGGGCGATGAACGCCATCCGCGCATAGCTCTTGTGGGCAAAGGCGTTGCCTTTGATAGCGGCGGGCTTGATATTAAGGGCGCGGCAGGAATGCGCCTGATGAAGAAGGACATGGGCGGCGCGGCGCATGTGTTGGCGCTTGCCGAAATGGTGATGGCGGCGCGGCTTCCGGTGCGGCTGCATATGCTGGTGCCTGCGGTTGAAAACGCAATTTCTGGCAATGCCCTGCGCCCCGGCGACGTGGTAAAAAGCCGCGCGGGCATTACCGTGGAAATCGACAATACCGATGCCGAAGGGCGGCTTGTGCTGGCCGATTCGATCACCAAGGCGCTGGAGAGCAAGCCGCAGCTTATGATCGACTTTGCGACATTGACCGGCGCGGCGCGGGTGGCGCTCGGCCCTGATTTACCGCCTGTTTTTGCCAATGATGACGAATTGGCGGAGAAAATATTGGTGGCGGGTAACGCTGCCGAAGATCCGCTCTGGCACATGCCGCTCTGGCAGCCCTATGATGATATGCTGGCCAGCGATATCGCCGATACCGCAAATAGCGGCGGGCGCTTTGCTGGCGCAGTCACTGCCGCGCTTTTCCTGCAGAAATTCACAGGTGACGATGTGTCATGGGCCCATATCGATACATTTGCGTGGCGGCCTGCAAGCAAATCAGGACGACCCAAAGGTGGAGAAGCGCTTGGCCTGCGCGCAGTCTTCGGCTATTTGGCGCAGGAATTTCCGGCGCGTTGAAGTGTTTTCGGTCCGGCAAGGGGCAATAATTGAGTAACAGCCAATCATCTACGAAGCCGCGTGCTACCTACGCGCTAACAGGGCATAGCCTTATCGGTGATCCGCGCACGACGCCAATTCGCGGCGATCTGGCGGATATCAAGCTTGCCGGAAAGCTGTTTGCGCCGCATTATGCAGTGCCGCTCGTAAAAAGCTGCATCTTGCCCGCTACCACCTTGCATGAGGGCCCGCATGAGAGTGATGAAGGCACAAGCCGGCTCTTGCATGGTGAAGAGTTTGCCGTGCTCGATATCGCCGGTAACTGGGCCTGGGGTTACGGCGTGCATGACGATTATCTCGGTTATCTACGGTTTTCCGCGCTCGGAGATATGGGCGATCCGACGCATATCGTGACTGGCAGCGGCGCGCTTATCGTGGCGGCGCCCAAGGTGCCTTCGCCGCTGATCAAACGCCTGCCAATGGGCGCTAGGCTATCCTGCGGGATGATTACCGAGTGCGGTCGATACCTGACCTGCGGAGATGGTTTTGTGCCGCTCAAGCATGTGGTGGCGATTGGCGATGTATCGGTCGATCCGGTGGAATTGGCGCTCGGTTTGGTGGGTACGCCCTATCTTTGGGGCGGGCGCAGCGGCGATGCTATCGATTGTTCGGGGCTGGTGCAGCTTTGCTTCGCGCTTGCCGGGCATGACGTGCCGCGCGATGCCGATATGCAGGAAGCAGATTTCGGCAAGATGCTGGATGATGGCGACCCGCTTGGGCGCGGCGACCTCGTTTTCTTTCCCGGCCATGTCGGGATCATGGTGGATGAAGCGAATATCGTGCATGCCAACTCTCACCATATGAAGGTGAGCGTCGAATCGCTTGCCGATGTGACTTCGCGATTTGACGATGGGGAAAACGGACCGGTTACCGCGCGCAAACGGGTGTGATGAGGGTAGATAGCCTTTCCCGTTCGTATTGAGCTTGTCGAAATACGAGAATGCACGCCCTTTCGTCCCTCGACAGGCTCAGGACGAACTGAGGAGTAAGTTAGTTTTGAAACATTCAATTTTCATCGATGGCGCAGAAGGCACAACCGGCCTTGAAATCCGCGAACGGCTCGTCGGACGCAGCGAGTTTGACCTTATCATTCTGGATGATGACAAGCGCAAGGACGTGGCCGCACGGAGCGAGGCACTGAATGATGCTGATTTCGCCATTCTGTGCCTGCCCGACGCGGCAGCGAAAGAGGCGGTGGCGATGGTCACTAGCGATAACACGCGAATTATCGATGCGTCCTCTGCACACCGCGTAGATCCGGCATGGACGTATGGCTTTACCGAATTTCGTGACGGACAGCGCGAGGCAATTGCGACTTCAAGACGAGTGAGCAATCCCGGCTGCTACCCGACGGGCTTTCTGGCGTTGATCGCGCCGCTGGTCGCCAAAGGCCTGCTGCCTGCTGACTGGCCATACACGGTCAATGCCGTGTCGGGCTATTCGGGCGGCGGTAAGGCGTTGATACAGCGGTTTGAAAGCGAAGGCGATATTGGCATGCGTAGCTACGGACTGGACCTTGCCCACAAACACCGGTCCGAGATGAAACGGTATGCAGGATTGAAGCATGGGGTGATATTCGCCCCGTCGGTGGTGCGGGCCTACCGCGGAATGCTGGTAGAGGTTCCGCTGCATCTTGGTGCGATTGACGAGAAGATCGCTGCGGACCGGCTATTGGCTGCCCTGCGCGATCATTATTCCGGATATTCCATTGTCACCGTCAGCGATGGCGAGGGAATCGATGAGCTGATGCTGAATGAAAATGACCCGCCAACCGACCGGCTGGAGCTCTTCGTCTTTGCCAACGAAGGCGGCTACCATGCCCGCCTGATTGCGAAACTCGACAATCTCGGCAAAGGCGCAAGCGGAGCGGCGGTGCAGAATTTGAACGTTATGGCAGGGTTGGATGAGGAGATGGGGTTGAGAATCTGAATATGGAGATGGCTATCATACGCCCAAACATGATGTTTCTACTATTATGGTTGCTGACGAGCCCTGCTAGCGCCGGACAAAAGCAACAGAAGGATCAGGCAGGCGATATTTACGAAATTTCGTCGCGCTATAAAACTTCGTCTGAATCCGGTGGCGGTTCAACAGGAAGTTCAAGCGGGCGGACCATACTTATCGAGCGAGTGTTAGAAGTGCGTGAAGACGGGCTGAAGCTGGAATATGACCTTCCAAAGCCGGAGAAAGAGAAAAAGCACGGCGCTTACTGGAAATTTCCAGCACAAATATTCAGGCATCACGTGGGTGAACCCGAATTGCTGAATGGCGATGAAATGGAGGCCCGGATCGATAGCTGGCTTGAGAGTGCCGGATGGACGCGGGAGGTATGCGG
The DNA here is from genome assembly GCA_036479555.1 of Sphingorhabdus sp. Lineage (GTDB taxonomy): Bacteria > Pseudomonadota > Alphaproteobacteria > Sphingomonadales > Sphingomonadaceae > Sphingorhabdus_B. The sequence goes on along the minus strand of JAZGFP010000006.1, from coordinate 271,685 downwards.
ACGCTGGATATTCACTTGGAATGCTTTCCTTATCGGATGTGATCCGCAGGCAGCACTAAGAATGGCCGAAAGCTATAATCTGCGGCAGAAAAATATTGAACCAGGCGCCGACTATAAAGATTCCCATGCAATAGAGTCGGCTTTGCTGGGCGTTAAGACCGCGAGCTCTGACGGTACGGTCTACATCGTGGAAATGCGAATTGATCCTGAGATTTTCCTTAGAGAACAGGCAGCGTCAGATGTTATCCTCGCCGAGATAACGGGCGAGCCAGTAACACTGGAAGACGCGCTGCTTGCCAGATCAACTGACCGTTACTCTGGGACGATTACTATCACCTTCGACACAGATTCTTCTGGCAGAATAGTGAGGAAAACAAGGGTCACCAGATTGCAGATAGAACGAGCGGGCGGAAAACTGGAAAAATCGACAGCTACAACAATTCTCGAGCGACGGCTCATTTCTTCGGCGGCGACCGATCAATAAGGCGGCCGATCCAACCCCTTCGGACTGCTCGTAAATATTTCCGCACCATCCTCGGTAATCCCGATGCTGTGTTCAAATTGCGCGCTTAGTGAACGATCGCGCGTTACCGCTGTCCAGCCGTCGTCAAGAACCTTGCCTGCCGCTTTGCCGATATTGATCATCGGTTCGATGGTGAAGATCATGCCGGGGCGCAGCTCTACGCCGGTGCCGGGCCGCCCGACATGCACCACTTCGGGCGCATCATGGAAAAGCCGGCCAAGCCCGTGTCCGCAAAATTCGCGCACCACGCCGTAGCGATGCTTTTCCGCGTGGCTCTGGATCGCATGGGCGACATCGCCAAGCCGGTTGCCGGGCCGCGCTTGCTCTATGCCCAGCATCAAGCATTCATAGGTCACCTCAACCAAGCGTTTGGCCTTCACCGGCGTTTTCCCGGCCAGATACATCCGGCTGGTGTCGCCGTGCCAGCCGTCAACGATGGGGGTGACATCAATGTTGACAATATCACCATCCTTCAGCCTCTTTTCCGAAGGGATGCCGTGGCAGATGACATGGTTGATCGAAGTGCAGCAGCTATGCGTATAGCCGCGATAGCCTAGCGTTGCGGGTACGCCGCCGCCTTGCAGCGTCATCTCACGGACAATATCGTCAATCTCTGCGGTGGTAACGCCGGGCACGACATGCGGCACCAGCGCATCGAGTATTTCGGCGGCAAGGCGGCCGGCCTTGCGCATGCCTTCAAAGCCTTCGGCTCCATGCAATTTGATAACGCCGTCACGCGCCTGCTGTGCCTCTTCGGGGCTTACTGAAACATATTTATCCATCAACAGCGCATATAGGCGGTTTAGCTTTACTTTGCGAGGGGCAGTTTTGCGGCTAAGCTCGTTGTTCATGACAGAAAGAATCTACACCGCAGCCATCGTCATTATCGGTGATGAAATATTATCGGGCCGCACGCAGGACAAGAATGTTAGCCAAATTGCGCTGTGGCTCAATATTCAGGGTATCCGCCTGCGTGAAGTGCGCGTGGTTGCCGACGATATGGAGGCGATCAAGGAGGCGGTGAATATCTTGCGCGCGCGCAATGATTATCTGTTCACCACCGGCGGTATCGGCCCGACGCATGATGATATTACCGTCGATGCTATCGCTGCGGCGCTGGGCGTGGATGTGGTCTTCCATCCCGAAGCTACCGCGATGTTGCAGCGCTATTATGAAAAGCGCGGCGGTGCTTCAGAGGCGCGGATGCGGATGGCACGGATTCCCGAAGGGGCAGACCTGATCCCGAATAAAATGTCAGGCGCGCCGGGCATTCGCGCGGAAAATATCTTCATAATGGCGGGCGTTCCGCATATTACCGCCGGGATGCTCGATGCGCTGACCGGAACGCTTGAGGGCGGCGCTCCGCTGCTTTCGCGTCAGATTGGCTGCTGGGTTACCGAAAGCGAGATTTCCGAGCTGCTTGGCCAGACCGAAAAAGATCATGAAGGATGCCAGATTGGCAGCTATCCTTTCTTTCGAGAGGGTAAGGTAGGTGCGAATTTCGTGGTGCGCACGGTCGATGCAGATCTGCTCACCGGGTGCTGCGAAGCCCTGAAAGAGGGGCTTTCGGGTTTGGGCTATGAAGCGGTAGATGGCGGAATTTAACCGTTACAGCTCGTCATTCATCCGCCATCAACATTTGTCAGGGCACTAGCAATATATGAAGAAAACTTTACCCGGCATTGCAGCCGCCATGCTGCTTGCGATGCAGCTTGTCCATCCTGGCTTCGCCCAAACCGCACCCGTCCAAACTGCGCCAGCCGAAACAAAGACGGCCGACGTCCCGTGGCTTTATGAAGGCAGCGACATTCCAGTCGATGAAAGCTGGACCTTTGGCGAGCTCGCCAACGGCCTTCGCTATGCGGTGAAGAAGAATGATGTGCCCGCCGGCCAGGTTGCGATCCGTGTGCGCATCGATGCCGGTTCGCTGTATGAGCGCGATGATGAGCGCGGCTATGCGCATTTGATCGAACATCTCGCTTTTCGCGGTTCGGAATATGTTCCCGATGGCGAATCGAAACGGATATGGCAGCGCTTCGGTGTCTTTTTTGGCAGCGACAGCAACGCCCAAACAACACCGACGCAGACGGTCTACAAACTTGATTTACCCAACAGCTCGCCCGAAAAACTTGATGAATCGGTGAAGATTCTGGCAGGCATGATGCGCGCGCCGAGTATCACAAAAAAGGCGCTGACCGCCGAGCGCGCGATCGTTCTTGCCGAAATGCGCGAAAGTAGCGGCGCTCGCAGCGAAATGGGCGATGCACTTCGCGCCCATTTCTTTAAGGGGCAGGCTTACGCCAACCGCTCGCCGATTGGCACGCCTGAAACGCTGAATGCCTCGACCGCCGAAGGGTTGCGCGCCTTTCACCAGCGTTGGTATCGCCCGGACAAGACGGTGATTGTCATCGCCGGCGATGCAGAGGCAGAAATACTCGAGGCGCAGATCAAAACGCATTTTGGCAATTGGAAGACAAAGGGCGTATCCGCCCGGCAGCCCGATTTCGGCAAACCCAAAGCGGATGATGACAAGGAAAACAAGGCGGCCATATTCGTTGAACCGACGCTTCCGCTGGCGGCCACTATCGCCTGGGTGAAGCCTTGGCATCAGGTCAACGACACGATTGTGTATAATGAGCAATTGATCATCGACGCGCTGGCATTGCAGATCATCAATCGCCGTTTGCAGGCGCAGGCGCGTAGCAGCAGCAGTTTCCTTTTTGCAGAAGTAGGCGCAAATGACATCTCGCGTTCGGCGGAAATTACGACGCTGACTTTGCGCCCGCTCGGTGACGATTGGGAGGCAGCGGTTAAGGATGTGCGCGCAATCATTGCCGATGCGATAGCGACCGCCCCGTCGAAGGTTGACATCGACCGGGAGAAAGCGCTGCTCGAACGCGTATTTACAACGCGGGTGGATAGCTACGCCTTTGAGGCAGCCGCCAAACAGGCCGATGGTATCGTCAACGCCGTCGATATTCGCGAAACGGTGGCATCGCCGCAAACGGCGCTTGATGTGTTCCGCAATATGGACAGCAAATTCACCAGCAAAAGGGTGCACTCTTCCACACGTAAGCTGTTCGCATCCAATGTTGTGCGCATTTTCCTGTCGTCGCCAAAGGATATGAAAAGCGGGAAAGTCAGGCTGGCGGGTGCACTCAACGTCAATGTGGCCGGCAATACTGGCGTGCGTTTGGCTCAGGATAAGCCGGAAATGGATGATCTGCCGGCATTGGGAAAAGCTGAAAAACCAATCGGGCGTACCAAGCTGTCGGGCTATGGCATGGAATTGCTGAAATTTGAAAATGGTACCCGTGCTTTGCTCTTTCCCAACAAAGCAGAGGTTGGCCAGATCCGCATGGTAGTGCGCTTTGGTAAGGGGTATCAGGCGATTGCGCCGAAGGATGCGGCTCTGCTCTGGACCGGACCGATTGTTCTCAACGAAAATGGCATCGGCAAATTTAGCCAGACGCAGATCGAACAGATGGTCAATGGCCGCCGGATTCAGCTTGGCTTCGATGTCGGCAATAACGCCTTTGAATATTCGGCGACAACCAGCACCAAGGACCTCGCCGATCAATTGAAGCTGATTGCGGTCAAGATGGAGCATCCGGGCTGGGACGAAGGGCCGGTTGCGCGGGCCAAGGCCTTTGTAAAAAGCGGCTATGACACCTTTCAGACGTCGGCCGATGCTGTGCTCCAGCGTGATCTTGAATATCTGTTGAGCGGCTCTGACAAAAGATGGAAGTTCCCGACGCCTGCCGAGGCAGCGAAAATTACGCCCAAGGCCGTCAGGAGTTTCTGGGAGCCGTTGCTGAAAACCGGCCCCGTTGAAGTCATATTGATGGGAGATTTTGACAGCAACGCTGCCGTCGAGGCCCTGTCGCAAAGCTTTGCTGCGATGAAGCCGCGGCGTACAGCGCAGCCTTCGCCCGCAGCATTGAAATTGTCTTTCCCTTCGCCCAATTCCGTACCCTTGCAGCGCATACATAACGGGCCAGCAAATCAAGCGGCGGCGGCCATCGCCTGGCCAACCGCAGGCGGCTTGGCGCGCATCAAGGAGAGCCGCGAGCTTGAAGTGCTAGCAGCTATTTTCCGTGATCGGTTATTTGAAAAATTCCGCTCTGAGCAAGCAGCAAGCTATAGCCCCAGCATGGCGAATAGCTGGCCAGAGGAGTTTACCTCAGGCGGCTATTTAATGGCAATTAGCCAAGTCCAGCCGAAGGACATTGACCGCTTTTTCAAATTCGCCGAGGAGGTTGCAGCCGACCTTGCCGCGAACCCGGTGAGCGATGATGAATTGAAGCGCGCGGTTGAGCCATTAAGGCAGATGATAGACCGGTTGGCGTCGGGCAACACCTTCTGGCTGAATAATCTGAAAGGTGCGACCTATGACCAGCAAAGATTTTCTGCCTTTCGGTCGATGTTCAGGGATTTTGAAGGCGTGACGGCTCCGCGATTGCAAGAACTTGCAAAGCGCTATTTCGTCAATTCAAAAGCATGGAAGCTCGAAGTGTTACCAGCGAGAGCGAGCAAAGGAAATTCCGCACCCGCCGCTAGTCGCTAGGGCCGGGCTCTCTATTACACGCTTAAGCCATGCAATTCACTAAAGAACATATTTGGAAAGATCGCTGTCCTTGGCAATATCAGCAAGCTGTTTTTTGACATAGGCGGCATCGATTTTGATTGTGTCACCGCCCCGCTCTTCGGCATTGAAGCTGATCTCTTCGATCAATTTTTCCATGACCGTTTGCAGCCTTCGTGCACCGATATTTTCAAGGCTGTTATTCACATCGACCGCGATGCGCGCAATCGCGTCGATCGCATTTTTGGCGAATTTTATTGTCACATCCTCGGTGCCAAGCAGCGCGGCATATTGCTGCGGAAGGTTCGCTTTGGTTTCGGAAAGGATGCGTACGAAATCGGCATGCTCAAGCGCGCGTAATTCCACCCGGATAGGCAAACGGCCCTGCAATTCGGGCAGCATGTCGCTGGGCTTTGATAAATGGAATGCGCCCGACGCGATAAAGAGCACATGATCGGTCTTCATCGGGCCGTATTTGGTAGCAACCGTTGTGCCTTCGATGAGCGGTAGCAAATCGCGTTGCACGCCTTCGCGGCTCACCGATCCGCCGCGCACGTCGCTGACGGCAATTTTATCAATCTCATCAAGAAAGACGATCCCGTTTTCTTCGGCATCGGCCAGCGCGGTACGGGCTACATCATCCTGGTCGAGCCGCTTTTCGGTTTCTTCCTCAACCAGCTTCGCCCAGGCATCGGGCACCTTCATATTGCGCTTTTTGAGGCTGTTCTGGCCAAAGGCCTTGCCCATCATGTCGGACAGATTGATCATGCCGACCTGTCCGCCCATGCCGGGTACCTCCATCGGCGCATTGGGGGTGTCGGAAACTTCGATCTCGACCTCGACATCATCCATATGTTTATCGAGGATACGTTGCCGGAAAGCCTCGCGCGTTGCTTCGCTTGCGGTGTCACCAGCCAAGGGCTTGAGCAAGCGCTCCATTGCCGCTTCCTCGGCCGCCTCGCGCACATGCCCGCGCCGCCGGTCCTTTTCTAACCGGATCGCTTCCTCGGCAAGATCGCGGGCGATTTGCTCTACGTCGCGGCCGACATAGCCGACTTCGGTGAATTTGGTGGCTTCTACTTTGATGAAGGGCGCATCGGCGAGCTTTGCCAGCCGGCGGCTGATCTCGGTCTTGCCGCAGCCGGTGGGGCCGATCATCAGGATATTCTTCGGTGTCACCTCATCGCGCAAATCTTCGGGCAGGCGTTGACGTCGCCAACGGTTGCGAAGGGCAACGGCGACTGCGCGCTTGGCGTCATTTTGCCCGACAATATGTTCATCGAGTGCGGCGACGATCGCTTTGGGCGTAAGATTCTGGCTCATATTTTATAGATTGCCTATTCTTAGCTGCTGGAGTCGAGAGTTTCGACGGTCAGTTGATCATTGGTATAAACGCAAATATCGGCGGCGACGGCCATCGACTTGCGCGCGAGCTTCTCCGCATCCTTTTCATATTCGACCAATGCGCGCGCGGCCGACAGGGCATAATTCCCGCCTGATCCGATTGCGGCTATACCGTTCAGCGGCTCCAAAACATCGCCATTGCCGGTCAGGATCAAGGTTACATCCTTGTCCGCGACAATCATCATTGCTTCCAAATTGCGCAGATATTTATCGGTGCGCCAATCCTTGGCCAGCTCCACTGCCGCGCGCATTAGCTGCCCGCGATGCGATTCAAGCTTCTTTTCGAGCCTCTCAAACAAAGTGAAAGCATCGGCGGTTGCACCTGCAAAGCCGCCGATAACGCTGCCATCATGCAGGGTGCGGACTTTCTTCGCGTTAGGTTTCATCACCGTTTGGCCCATCGAAACTTGGCCGTCGCCTGCGATTATCACTTTTCCTCCGGCGCGGACCGATAATATGGTTGTTCCGTACCATGTGTTTGGATTGCTATGTGCTTGATTGTTCATGTGGGTCGATATGGGATGAAGCGGCCCGCTGCGCAAGGGGGAGGGCGATTACTCCGACCTGTCTGCGAGATTTCGTTCCCATTGCAGCGCATGCGTGACGATCACGTCGAGGTCATCATGAGCAGGCTTCCAGCCAAAGCGTTTGACGATCTCTCTATTATCCGAAATCAGCGCGTCGGGGTCACCCGCACGGCGGCCCTCCATGGTGCGGTTAATCCGGTTGTTCGTGACCCGGTCAACGGCATCGATTACTTCGAGCACCGAATAGCCATGGCCATATCCGCAATTGAGCCGGTGGCTCTGTCCGGGATCGGCAATTAACGCCTGCAGTGCCAGCACATGGGCGGCGGCCAGATCGCTGACATGGATATAATCGCGCACACCTGTGCCGTCGGGTGTATCAAAATCGGTCCCGAAGACGGACATGCCGTCGCGCTTGCCAAGCGCTGCCTCTACTGCAACCTTTATCAGATGTGTTGCGCCTTTGGTGGATTGGCCGCTGCGACCCTTCGGGTCGGCGCCCGCGACATTAAAATAGCGCAAGGCGCAATAGTTGAAATCATGCGCCGCCGCGACATCAGCGAGCATCATTTCGGTCATCAATTTGGACGTGCCATAGGGATTGATCGGGCGTTGCGGGCTATCCTCCCTAACAGAGCTTTCTTCGGGAATTCCGTAGGTTGCTGCCGTTGAAGAGAAAATGAAATGCGGCACGCCGCTGGTCACCGCCGATTCGATCAAGCTTCGACTGGCGGCAGTATTATTCCTGTAATATTTAAGCGGATCCTCGACCGATTCAGGCACGACGACCGATCCGGCAAAATGCATGATGGCCTGGATATCATTTTCTGACAGGGTTTTGCGGACCAAAGCATCATCGGCGATGTTGCCTTCGACAAATGGGACGTCACCAGGAACAGCCCAGCGAAAGCCGGTGACCAGATTGTCGATAACCACTGGCCGGTGACCGGCATCCTTCAACGCAAGCACGGCATGGCTGCCAATATACCCGGCGCCGCCTGTCACCAGAACATCCATTTGGTTGTCAGCCATAAATCATCCCATTACAGCGCCCGGCAGCATAGCAGGCAAAAAAAAGGCGGCCTATAAAAGCCGCCTTTCTTAAAATTAAGTCCTGATATCAGGGGCTGGATGGTGAATCATCGTCGTTGCCAGCGGCAATGACGATACCAGCGATGATAGCAGCGGCAGCGAGGATCGCAATGATCGTGCCCGAACCGCCAAGTTTGCTTTCATCTTTACTTTTCGCATTTGCGCGATCAACGTTAGCTGCTGAAACAGCGGCTTTCGAAGCATTCACTGACTGAGCAACAACAGGTGCTGCTACCAGCGAGGCGGCTGCAACAGCAGCCATAGAAATCTTACCGAAACGCATCTTAGTGCTCCTTATTGGTCTTTAAGTACTCTACACTCGACCGATCCACTGCCATAATTGGCTATATATGACAACCCCTAATTCGCTCAACACAAGAATTTTACGAGATTTTTCGATATGTTGCAAGATTGACACGACCATCTGAACATACAAATTAGTTTTAGAGTTGGAAATAGCTGATGAAAATTGCTGTCCATCAAATGTGTAGCGGTATAGATCCGGCAAAGAACCTGCAGGATATGCTCCGGGCAATCGATGAAAGCGCCAAGCAGCAGGCGGGTTTCTATTTTGCCCCGGAAATGGCTCTAATTCTGGACCGCGACCGCCATCGCGCCGCAACCCACATCGTTGCAGAAACAGAATATCCGCATATCCTCGCGCTGCAAGCGGCAGCGAAAGAAGCGCGTATCTGGCTTCATATCGGGTCTTTGCCAGTAGTTGCTGACGATGGCGGGGGTAAATTCGCCAATCGCTCGCTGATTATCAATGATCAAGGCGAGATCGCAGCGCGCTATGATAAAATCCATCTCTTCGACGTGCAGCTCGCTGATGGTGAAAACTGGCAGGAATCGCGCCAATATGTGCCGGGCAAACATCCAGCACTGGTGCAAACGCCTTTGGGGAAGATGGGGCTAACGATTTGCTATGATTTGCGCTTCCCCAGCCTCTTTGGAGCGCTGGCGCTAGCCGGCGCGGAGATATTGGCGGTTCCCGCTGCTTTCACCGTGCCAACCGGCAAAGCGCATTGGCATGGCCTGATCCGTACGCGTGCGATCGAATCCGCCGCCTTTGTTGTCGCCGCTGCGCAGAGCGGTTCCCACAAGGACGGGCGCAAAACATTTGGCCATTCGCTGGTCGTAGACCCTTGGGGTGAAATACTGCTTGATATGGGCGAAGTGGAAGGGCTTGGCTTTGCAGAGATCGACCTAGCCCGAATAGCCGAAGTGCGCGGGCAAATCCCTGTTCACCTCAACCGGCGTGATATTGGCGAAGTAAAGCGCTTTTGATCTGATCACCTTCTTTATCGCGCGGAGAAATAGCGTTATCCAAAAATGACACCCGGCAGAATATAGTCAAGCTTTTGGGGGTCGGGCGAGATAATGCTCGCGCCACAGGATAATAAGTCCGGCCGCTATTATCACCGGCGCGCCGATGAATACCGGCAATCCGGGAATATCTGAAAACACAAAAAAGCCGAACAGGCCGGACCAGATCAGCGCCGAATAGTCCATCGTCAATGCCGCTGCGACAGGTGCGTGGCGCAAAGACGCGGTGAGCAATATTTGCGCAATAGCCCCGGCAACGCTCAGGCCAAGTATATACGCCATCGCGGCATTGTCGTGGTTTCCTGCAAAGAAGAACATGCCAACGCTAAGCGGGATAAGCGACGATAGGCTAAACCAGAAAACGATTGCTCCGGTTGCTTCGCCGCGCGCCATGCGGCGTATTTGAATGGTAACGCCCGCGGTAAGAAGCGCGCCGCACATCGCCGCTGCTGCGCCAAGCGGGTAGCTGCTGTTCCCACCCGGCTGAATGGCAAGCAGAACACCGGCGAAGCCCAAAGCGATGGCACCCCAACGATAGCGTCCGGTCGGTTCTCGCAGCAACAAGGCCGCCATTACCGTTGCGAATATCGGCACAACAAAACCGATCGTCGAGGCATCCGCCATTGGCAACAGCATCATGGCGAGGAAATTAAACGCCATCCCGCCCAGTCCCAAAACCATGCGGATGGCATGTGCGGCAGGCCTTGTCGTCCGGATGGCGGCAATATCGTCCATCCACCAGAGCCACAGAATAACGATTGGCAACCCGGCAAGTTGACGCCAGAAAAGCGCTTCTACCAAATGAACGCCTTCCTGCGCGGCCAGTTTCACAAAGACGAACATTATCGCCAGAGCCAGCATCGCCGCGAGCCGCAGAAAAATACCCAGCATTACATTGTGTGGTTGGCTTTGCCCCATGCCGCGCGACTAGGCGAATTAATCGGGCTTGACCATTGGCGATTGCGCAACCACATCACCGCTGTGACGGACTATAACATATTTTTCTGGCAGGATAATTTCGCGTGGCTGGTGTGCGCGGCGACGGGATTGATCGCGCTGATTGCGGGCTATGCCGATCGCCGCAGGCAGAAGCGGGCGGATATTGAAAAGGTAGGGTTCATGCCGTGGACAACTATTACCGTCCTGGCAGGAACGCTTGCATTTGCGTTCCTGATATACGCGCTGACCGCGTCACCGCCGGACTAGGGCCAAGACGCTAGGGCCAAGACCCCAGCTGTTATAGGCAGGCTTCAAGGAAGGGCTGATCAAATCCGAACTGCCGTGCTTTTTCCAATGTGTATGGACGCACGCCGCCGGGAACATATTCGCCGCTGATTTTGCCGTCGGCATCCTCATCGCGATATTCAAATTTGAAAAGGTCCTGTGTTACGATCACATCGCCTTCCATCCCGATTACCTCGGTAATCTGGGTGGTCCGGCGGGAACCATCGCGAAGCCGTTTCACTTGCACGATCATATCGATGGATTCGGCAATTTGACGCGAGATGGCTTCTTTGGGGATTTTGATATCGCCCATCAGAATCATATTTTCCATACGGCCCAGGCACTCACGAGGAGAGTTCGCGTGGAGCGTACACATTGAGCCATCATGGCCAGTATTCATGGCAGCGAGAAGATCAAAACACTCCGCACCGCGAATCTCGCCAAGGATAATGCGGTCAGGGCGCATACGCAGCGAGTTTTTCACAAGGTCACCAATGGTAATTTCGCCCTGGCCCTCAAGGTTAGGCGGACGGGTTTCAAGCGGCAGCCAGTGGGGCTGCTGCAGACGAAGCTCTGCAGCATCCTCGATTGTCAGAACACGTTCGCCCGGATCAATCATTTTTGACAGCGCATTGAGCATTGTCGTTTTACCCGAGCCAGTACCGCCGGAAATAACGATGTTCATCCGGCAGGCGCCCGCAATCTTGAGCACCGTACACATTTTCTCGTCCATCGAGCCAAAACCCTTGAGCATATCAAGCGTAATCGGCTTTTCCGAGAATTTACGAATAGAGATGGCAGTACCGCGCAGCGACAGCGGCGGCACGATAACATTCACACGGCTGCCGTCTTTCAAACGCGCATCGGCAAGCGGCGTGGTCTGGTCAACGCGGCGGCCAACCTGATTCACAATGCGCTGGGCAATCTGGAAAAGATGCTCTTCATCGCGGAACTGAATTGGCGCGATTGTCAGCTTGCCGTTTTTCTCAATGTAGGTCTGCTGCGGGCCGTTGACCATAATATCGGAAATTTCAGGATCGCCGAGCAATTCTTCGAGCGGGCCGAAGCCAAGCAGCTCGTCAACCAGCACCTTTTCGAGCGCAAATTGCTCGCGGCGATTGAGTGTGAGTTTAAGCTCGGCGAGTACCTCAAGGATGATCGGCCGGAATTCTTCGGTCAGCTCATCCTTGTTCAGCGTTGCTGCCGCCTCCGGGTCAACGCGTTCGAGCAAGCGCGGGAGCACCTGTTCCTTGATCGTATGGACCGAAGCTTCAAATCCCTGCGGGCCATCGTCAGCCTCAACGACAGCGGTTGCGCGCTGGGAAAGCTTGGCCATAGCGTCTTGTTCTGGCGGTGGGGCCATAGCCTCGCCGGGTAGTTCGACCGAATTGATATCGGGGAACTGCTCGCCGCCGTCTGGTGCCTTTGGCTTCTCAGGCTCCTCGGCCTTAGGTTTGCTCTTACCGCTACCGTCGCCGCCTGACATCGGACGCGCGACGCCAAATGCCGGTTTACTACCGCCTACTCCGGGTTTTTTGCCAAATGCGCTCACAGCTTGAAGCTCCAATATAAAAGTTAATTCCTCAACTAGAATGCTGCTAAATGAAAATGGTGAACAAAATGGTAATAAATGCAGCGATCAGGCCTGCGAACATGGCTGCGCTGGCTATCAAATTTCTTGTTTTTGCTGGCGGCACTTATATTGCTTAGGCGCAACCACCGAAACAGTCAGGGAAAATGATGGAACGCGATGTGCGCTGGGGAATGTTAATCGCACTTGCCGGTTTTGCTTGCCTGTCGGTGGGCGACGCCATCATCAAGACGATTGCTGGAGAATGGCCAGGCACAGCCGTGGCAGCGCTTCGCTATTGTTTCGGAGTTACCGGGCTTGGGGCGTTTCTTTTCTGGCGCGAAGGCCGAAAGGGCTTTCGGCTCCCGATGGCGAAATTCAGCTGATGCGCGGCTTCGCCGTGGCGATCGCAACGATCGCCTTCTTTTCATCGATTTTTCTCATGTCGCTTGCCGATGCGACAGCAATTCAGTTTACCAATCCGATGATCACCGCCTTGCTTTCGGCATGGCTGCTCGGCGAACGCGCAGGTAGAATAGTCTGGATTGTTACATTGGTGGCTTTTGTTGGAGTGCTCGTCATATTGCGGCCCAATTTCCTGTCGCTTGGCTGGGCTGCGCTGCTGCCGATTGTTGCAGCGCTGGGTATGGCTGTAGTTATGATTGGTAACCGGATGGTTGCGGGCGCAGGCTCCGCATTGCAGATGCAATTCTGGATAGCGGCATTCGCGGCGCCGTTTATTATCCTTGCTGCATTTCTCGGTCACGCCAGCGGCATCGAACCATTGAAGGTAACGATGCCAGACTGGAGCATCATTGCCAGATGCGCGGTCGTAGCGGTGATCGCGAGTGCGAGCCACTGGCTGGTATATCTGGGCACCACGCGGGCATCTGCCGCGGAAATTGCGCCGTCTGTATATGTCCAACTGCTGGTCGCATTGCTGATCGGAATGTTGTTATTCAATGATTGGCCCGATATGCTGTCATTGCTGGGCGCTGCCATCATCATCGGCGCTGGCCTGTATCTCTGGCAGCATCGCCGCGGCGGGCGCGTCGCGTAACCAAAAATTAACCATGACCGGGCTAGCGCGGTCGCCAATATGACTGCATTTGCCCTATCTTTTTTTCGCAAGGCTGCGCCCGGCTCTTCCCCCGATGGAGAGAGCGGCGTGTCTAAAAATGGCGGATTCTGGTCAGGTAATCTGAAATTTTCTGCCGTTATTCTGATATTGCTCACCGCGATGGGATCGATGGTGGGCGGCGAGATATTGCCGAAATACTTCCTGTCGCGTCAGGATATGCCGGTCATGCTGGTGACAGTCGTGATGTTCCTCTGGTTTGCTTGGCATGGCCGCCCCAGCATCCGCAAACAGCAGATCACGCTTTCGCCATCGCGGCTATTTGGGGCCATGTTGGCGATTTTCGGTGTTGGGCTGGCAGGGCATTATCTGATATTTTCAGGCTATGCGTTTAGCCGCGATGAACAAATGGCGTTGTTTGATGCCGAGATTTACAGCAATGGCGCGCTGGTAGCGCGCATTCCGGAATATTGGGCCGAGATGCATGGGGCACTAAATCTGGCGTTCATTCCGGCGTCTCTGCGCGGCGAGGGATGGATATCATCCTACCGTCCGGTGAACGGATTTATGCATATGTTGATGGGGCAGCTGGGCAATCCGTTATTTACCAACCCGCTGCTAACCGCCGTAGGCCTGTTTGCCACATGGCGGGTGTCGATACGGTTTTGGCCTCAGGAACGTGAGGCGCAATTCGTCGCCGTCATCCTATATTGCCTTAGCGCGCAGGTGCTGGTTACCGGCATGACGAGCTATGCGATGCCAGGGCATCTCGCCTTCAACATGGTCTGGCTCATGCTGTTTTTGCATAATCGCTGGTACAGCCATCTTGGTGCGCTGATTGTCGGGATATTGGCCGTTGGCATGCATCAGCTCGTCTATCATCCCTTATTTGCGGGCCCTGTGCTTTTTTGCCTATTGCTCCAGCGCCGTTGGGGTCTCGCGGGCATCTATGCCGGTGTCTATGCGAGCGCAATCCTGTTTTGGACAATGTGGCTCAAATATCCGGTTGCGGAGCTTGGCGTTACCGGCGTCAGGAGCGACACCGACGGGTATATCGGCACCCGTGTTGGCTGGGCGCTGACGAATTTCTCGCCCGAATATCTCTGGATAAAGGCAGAGAATATGCTGCGCTTTTTTGCTTGGCAGCATCTGTTGCTGCTACCACTGATGCTGGTCGGCGCGCGCGCGATGCTGCGGTCGAAAAACAAGGTGCAGATTGCGCTGATTGGTAGCCTGATTGCGCTGCTCATTTTCAAGCTGATATTGCGCCCTTATCAGGGGCACGGCTGGGGCTACCGCTATATGCATGGCCTCATCGGCATATGCTGCCTGATGGGCGCTGCGGGGTGGATTGAACTGCGCCGCCGGGGCCTTGCCAATATGCGGCAATTTATGATTGCGTCTGTGGTCACCGCCGTAGTCGCCATGCCTTGGCTGATGTGGAAAGCGCATGTATTTTCCGGGAATTTTGCCGACCTTGATGCGAAGCTATCTACCATCGACAGCGATATCGTTATCGTCGAGGACCGGGCTGTGCCTTTCGGTAAGGACGTGGTCTACAACCCGCCCTATCTCGACGCTCGCCCGATACGCCTGATGGCAAGCCTATTACAGGCTGAGGATATGGCGAAGCTATGCGCGCGTTATAGCGTGAGTTTTGTGGGTTATCAGGCCTTTACAGGAATCGCAGGGGAATTTTCCGATAAGCCTGAACATCGGTACGGCGATGTTGGCCGCCTGAAAAAAGCGCTTCCCGGTCTAAAATGTGATGTGCGGGTAGGGTTTAATCCCGGCCCGGCTTAGGCGCTGATTGCCTCGGCCAGAATGGTCAGGCCGTTTTCATTCACCTCGGCAAAGCCGCCCTGAATGTTCAGCGTCTCCGGCTCTGCGCCATCGCTGGCATAGATTGATACAGCACCGTCGCGCAAAGTGCTCATCACCGGCGCATGGCCTTCAAGCACACCAAAATCGCCTTCGCTGCCAGGCACGACAACCATATGGGCTTCGTCCGAGCGAACCAGTTTTTCTGGTGTTACGATTTCAAATTTCAGTGCCATAACTTATGTTCCTTGGCCCCTTCTCTAAAGGGTAGGGGCTTATATTTATCAAGCCGCTTCCGCCGCCAGTTTCTTACCTTTTTCAAGCGCGTCTTCGATGCCGCCGACCATATAGAAGGCTGCTTCGGGAAGGTGATCATATTCGCCATCGACAACCGCTTTGAACGATTTGATCGTATCTTCCAGATCAACAAACTTGCCTTTGATCCCGGTGAACACTTCTGCAACATGGAAAGGCTGCGAGAGGAATTTCTGGATCTTCCGTGCCCGCATAACCACTAGCTTATCGTCTTCGGAAAGCTCGTCCATGCCGAGAATGGCGATGATGTCTTGCAGTGATTTGTATTTCTGCAGGATTTCCTGAACGGCGCGCGCAGTATCATAATGCTCTTGGCCAACCACGCGGGGTTCGAGAACGCGGCTGGTTGAATCGAGCGGATCAACCGCAGGATAAATGCCAAGCTCTGAAATGGCGCGGTTCAAAACCGTCGTTGCGTCCAGGTGGGCGAATGAGGTTGCGGGGGCCGGATCGGTGAGATCATCCGCGGGGACGTAAATCGCTTGCACCGACGTAATCGAACCTTTGTGGGTTGATGTAATCCGTTCTTGAAGCAAACCCATGTCGGTCGAGAGCGTAGGCTGGTACCCCACGGCCGAAGGAATACGGCCAAGCAGCGCGGAAACTTCAGAACCGGCCTGTGTGAAGCGGAAGATATTATCGACGAAGAACAACACGTCCTGACCTTCCTGATCGCGGAAATATTCCGCAATAGTCAGGCCGGAAAGAGCCACACGAGCGCGCGCTCCGGGAGGTTCATTCATCTGGCCGTAGACCAGCGCCACTTTTGATCCTTCGGGCGTTGCCTTGCCGTCTTTGTCTTTGGCGATCACGTCCGCATCGAGGAATTCATGATAAAGATCATTGCCTTCACGGGTACGCTCGCCAACGCCGGCGAACACCGATGTGCCGCCGTGGCCCTTGGCAATATTATTGATAAGCTCTTGAATAAGAACGGTCTTGCCAACACCGGCGCCGCCGAACAGGCCAATCTTGCCGCCCTTGGCATAAGGCGCGAGCAGATCAACCACCTTGATGCCGGTGATGAGGATTTCATTATCCGTAGCCTGATCGACAAAGGCCGGAGCCTCTGCGTGGATCGGCGCGGTTTGTTTTGCGCCAATCGGGCCAAGCTCGTCAATCGGTTCGCCAATCACATTCATGATGCGGCCAAGCGTTTCGGGGCCAACAGGCATTCTGATCTGCGATCCGGTATCGGCCACTTCCTGCCCGCGCGTGAGGCCTTCGGTCGCGTCCATAGCAATCGTGCGAACGGTATTTTCGCCTAGATGCTGCGCGACTTCTAGCACCAGCCGGTTGCCGTTATTATCGGTTTCCAGCGCCGAGAGAATTGCCGGAATATCGCCATCAAAGGCCACATCGACGACCGCGCCGATGACCTGTGAAATGCGGCCTGTGTTTTTGGATTTTGCCATTTTGCTTTCCTTGCCTGCTTGCTTAAAGCGCTTCCGCGCCAGCGATAATTTCAATCAATTCGGTGGTAATCGCGGCCTGACGGCGGCGGTTGTAAACTATGGTTAGGCCGTCGATCAGCTCACCGGCATTGCGGGTGGCGTTGTCCATCGCGGTCATCGACGCGCCTTGTTCGGATGCCATATTTTCCAAGAGCGCGCCAAAAATCTGGGTGGTCAGGTTGCGCGGGAGCAATTCGGCGAGAATCTCGTCTTCGTCCGGCTCATAATCGACAGCGCCTTCTGTACCCGCTTTTTCGCCCTCTTTGCCAACAGCAATTGGTATGATTTGCTGAGCGGTTGGTTCCTGAAGCAGGGCGGATTTGAATTTTGCATAGAACAGATGTGCTACGTCAAACTTCCCGTCCTCAACCAATATGGTCAGCTCTTCAGCAATTGCCTTTGCTTCATCAAAGCCGGGCGCTTTGACTTCTGTGGTATCGAAATATTTCAAAATCTGGTCGGGATAGATGCGCTTGATTATCGGACGTCCCTTACGGCCGATCAGATAGAATAATACTTTCTTTCCATCATCTTGCAGCTTTTCAGCCATCTGCCGCGCTTCTTTTACGATATTGGCGTTAAACGCTCCGCAAAGTCCGCGATCCGATGTTGCGACGACCAGCAAATGCGTTTCGTTCTTGCCGGTGCCAGCGAGCAATTTGGGGGAAGTGTCATCTAGGGTAACTTTCGACGCCAGATTGCCCATCACCTTTTCCATCTGCGTGGCATAAGGGCGCGCGGCTTCAGCAGCCTCTTGCGCACGGCGCAGCTTGGCCGCAGCAACCATCTGCTTTGCCTTGGTGATCTTCTGGGTCGATTTAACCGACCCGATCCGGTCTTTAAGTTCCTTAAGACTGGCCATTTTTAAGCGAAGCTCTTCCCGAATGCTACCAGCGCATCGTCGAGCGCTTTCTTGCTATCGTCCGATAAATCAGCACTTTTGCGAATATCTGTCAAAAGCCCGGAATGCTCGCTGCGCAAATGTGCCAGCATCGCTTCTTCGTAGCGCACGACATCATTTACCGCGACGCCGTCAAGATGCCCGTTGGTGCCAGCGTAAATCGAAGCGGTTTGCTCTTCGAACGGAAGCGGAGAGAATTGGGCTTGTTTCAAAAGCTGCGTCAAACGCTCGCCGCGCGCCAACAGCTTTTGCGTTGAAGCATCAAGGTCTGAACCGAACTGCGCGAATGCAGCCATCTCGCGATATTGCGCCAGATCGAGTTTGATCGAACCGGAAACCTTCTTCATTGCTTTGGTCTGCGCCGCCGAACCCACACGGGACACCGACAGACCCACGTTGATCGCAGGACGGATGCCCTGGTTGAACAGGTCGGTTTCGAGGAAGATCTGGCCATCGGTGATCGAAATCACGTTGGTTGGAATATATGCCGAAACATCGCCCGCCTGGGTTTCGATGATCGGGAGTGCGGTGAGCGAACCGCCGCCATTATCTTCGTTCATTTTTGCTGCGCGTTCGAGCAAGCGAGAGTGAAGATAGAAAACATCGCCGGGATAGGCTTCGCGGCCCGGAGGGCGGCGCAGTAGGAGCGACATTTGACGGTATGCCACAGCCTGCTTGGAGAGATCGTCATAAACAATCACAGCGTGCATGCCGTTATCGCGGAAATATTCGCCCATGGTCACGCCGGTATAAGGCGCAAGATACTGGAGCGGAGCCGGTTCAGAAGCAGTGGCAGCAACCACGATGGAATATTCCATCGCGCCATTTTCTTCGAGCTGCTTAACAATCTGGGCAACTGTCGAGCGTTTCTGGCCGATAGCTACATAGATGCAATAGAGCTTTTTGCTTTCATCCTTGCCCGCATTGATGCCCTTCTGATTGATGAAGGTATCAATAGCGACGGCGGTCTTACCGGTTTGACGGTCACCAATGATGAGTTCGCGTTGGCCGCGGCCAACGGGAACCAGCGCGTCGAGAGCTTTGAGGCCGGTTTGCACAGGCTCATGCACAGATTTACGCGGGATAATGCCCGGGGCTTTCACTTCAACGCGGCTACGTTTCTTGGTTTTAATGGGGCCTTTGCCGTCGATGGGATTGCCAAGGCCGTCAACCACGCGGCCAAGCAGTTCCTTGCCGATCGGAACGTCGACAATCGTGCCGGTACGCTTAACCGTGTCGCCTTCTTTAATTTCAGCATCGGAGCCAAAGATCACAACGCCGACATTGTCTGCTTCAAGGTTCAGCGCCATGCCCTGAATGCCATTGGCAAATTCGATCATCTCACCGGCCTGCACATTGTCGAGGCCGTGGATACGGGCGATACCATCGCCCACGGACAGCACTTGCCCGACTTCGGAAACCTTTGCTTCGGTACCGAAATTGGCGATCTGGTCCTTAATGACTTTTGAAATTTCTGCGGCGCGGATATCCATTTGCTTCTTAGCCTTTCATCGCAGCTGCGAGGGAATTGAGACGGGTTTTAATCGAACTGTCGATCATCTGGCTGCCTACCTTTATAGTAAGGCCGCCAAGGATCGACGGGTCGACTATCGAGTTGATCGCTACGTCGCTGCCCGTACGGGATTTCAGCTTCGCGGCCAGCGATTTCATTTGCGCAGCGCTCAAAGCGCGGGCGCTGGTAACATCTGCGGTTAGCTCGCCGCGATCATTGGACGCCAGCATAGCAAAGGCGCGGGCAACAGCCGCAGTTTCGGCAAGGCGGCGATTCTCCGCCAGTACGCCAAGGGTATTTGCAGTCAGCGCATCCAGCTTCATGGCTTTTGCAACTGCGGCAACCGCTTTTTTGGCATCACCACGCGAGATTGCAGGGTTCGTGGTCAGCGCCTTCATCTCGTCCGATTCGGAGAGCGCAGCGGTCACTTTTCCTAGGCTTTCTTCCACCTTGACAATCAACCCTTTTTCTTGCGCAAGTGCGAACAGAGCAGTGGCGTAACGCCCTGCTAAGCTAGCCGAAATGCCGCTGGTATTTGCCACGCGTGAAGGTCCTTAAATCAGACTGGAATTGTCACCCGAAGGAAGGCGCGCTTATGGCCCCTTTCATTCGGTCGCCGCGCGCCTAGCATCGCTCGTGCTGCGATGCAAGATAGGGATTGGGATTATTGCCCGGCTTGCCTTTCGGTGTGACAGTATTAGGAAGAAGCTTATGGGCGATACAATCCGGATAGCGATGAATGATGGCGCAGATATTGGGGTGTATCATGCCCGGCCAGAAGGCGAACGCAAGGGCGGGCTTGTCCTGATCCAGGAAATTTTCGGTGTAACCGCCCATATCCGCGAGTTGTGCGATGAATATGCGGTTGAGGGTTACGAGGTGCTTAGCCCGCAGCTTTACGACCGCGAGCATCCTGATTTTGAGAGCGAATATGCCAATGAGGATTATCAGCGCGCGATAGAATTGGCGCGCAATCTGCACCCTTTCGAACAATCAGTACAAGACGCTTTGGCCTGCGCCAGCTGGCTCAAGGAAAAGGGCGGCAGCGTTTTCGCGATGGGCTTTTGCTATGGCGGCTCGGTCGCCTGGCGCTGCGCGCAGCTATCAGGTGACCTTTCCGCTATATCGTCTTATTATGGCAGCCTAGTGCCAGCCGAGTTTGTCGAGCCTGCACCAAAATGCGCGGCCATCTGCCACTTTGGCCGCTATGACATGGGCATTGCGATGGAGGGCGTTGATAATCTGATCGCCAAGGCGCATCCCACCGCACAGATTTTTGTCTATGAGGCCGGGCATGGCTTCAACAGCGACCGCCGCAAGGATTATCATCCCGAAAGCGCCGCGCTGGCGAAGGAGCGGACGTTGGGGTTGTTCAAGGCCTGCGGGGGATGACGAAGTTTTCAAAGCTGGTCTGCGATAAGCTAGGCGCGTATGTTTATCGCTTGATCGACCCGCGAAATGGAGAGACGTTTTATGTCGGAAAAGGACTGGGAAATCGGGTTTTCGATCATGCCCTAGGTGAGAATATTAGCGATGAAGAAGTTGATGGTTCAACCAGACTAAGCCGAATTCGCGAAATTATGCTCGCTGGGTTCTCTGTGCAGCACGTGATTCATCGTCATGGCCTAGACAATAAGACTGCTATGCAAGTCGAAGCCGCTCTAATCGACGCCTATCCTGGCCTTACGAATGTCATTACAGGAAAAGGCTCGCGTTCTGTTGGGGCCATGCACGCCGATCAAGTAAAGGCGTTATACGAAGCGAAAGAACTCGAACTCCAGCACAATGTCGTAATGATCACCATCAATAGATCGTCCGCTGATGACTCAGTTTACGAGGCGGTCAGATATGCTTGGAAACTGAATCACAAAAGGGCTGAAAAGGCGTGTTATGTGCTGGCCGTGGTTCACGGTTTGGTTGTGGGTGTATTCGTTGCCAAAGAATGGTTGCCAGCCACACCTGAAAACTTCGAGGGCAGAGAAACTCGTGAATCACGATTTGGTTTTAGAGGGTCTGAGGCATCAGAAGACATCCAGAAGCTATACCTGCGAAAGCGTGTTCCCGCATCGTTTCGGAAACGTGGCGCTTCCAACCCAGTAAAGTATGGAAAAGCCGATTAAGTTCGCCGCGCAGCCGCCCGGTAAACGGAACTCTTATCTCGCTTTCCGACCGCTACCACCTGCACCACGATCCGGTCATCAAATACCCGATAGACGAGGCGGTATCCTACCGCACGCAGCTTGATTTTGTAGCAATCAGGCAGTTCTCGCAAACGCGCAGAAGCAATGCGGGGATTGTTTAAGCGTTCATGTAGTTTTTTAGCAAATTGCTTCTGGATATTTGCGCCAAGCTTGTTCCATTCCTTTTGCGCGCTTGGTAGGAATTCGAGATCAAAGGTCGTCAATGTTGACAGGTATCCCAACCTCGCCCGCCCGCGCCTTTACGATCTCGGCCAGTTCGATATCGTCGAGACGGTCCATGATCGCTTCCCATGCTTTGGCAGGGATGAGATAGGCGGCAGGAGTGTTGCGGTTCAATATGGCGATAGGAAAGCCATCCGCCGCCTTTATCACGGCAGAGGGGTTCTTCTTGAGGTCGGAAATGCTGACTCCGGCATCGGCGAGAATTTCGTGTATCATGACTGGTTAATAGGTCGCTTAATAGGTCATGTCAAGCATCGCGGTCGTGGGTGCGATCACTCCCCAAACCCCCGCGTAATCAAACCGCTTTTCACAAACGCCTCCACAGCAGCCGTATCATGGCCCGGCACCATCACGATATCCGGCTGATCCTGCGATAGCTTGAGCAGTGCTTTGGTCTGCAAGAACACCGCATCCCGGTCTTCGAAAGTCATCAGATCGGTAATCAAGCGCGACCGGATGCGCTGCTGCTTCACATTGTCGGCAAGCGAAGCGACATCGCCCATGAAAAGATATTCCTGTCCGTCGGCGCGCTGCACATAGATCATTTGCGACCCCGGCGTATGGCCCTTGGCTTTGATCAGCACCACCCCGGGGGCTATGGCGAGCAGGCTATCATAAACGGTCGGTTTGAAGCGATCGAGCGCGCCGCTTGGCCAGCTCATTTTATTGGTATAATTTGGTAGCGCTATTTGCGCCGCATTCAATCGCGTCTTTGCTACCAGCGCCTTCACATTTGCATTGGTCATCAATCCGCCAATATGATCGGAATGTTCATGCGTGATAACGATCTGCGCGGCTTCATCCATGGCGCGTAGCAGGCGCTTCCAGGCGGCGTCATCAAAATCACTGATGCCCATTTTCTTCGCTGATTCGGGATCAAAGGCGGCGTCGATGATGATCGCGCCGCCCGGTAAAACCAAGCGGTAGCTGGCACCCGACAGATCAATATTGCCCCAGCCCGCTCCGGCAAGCATGGCAATTTCGGGCACCCTATTGTGCCACGGGGTTTCCACTTCAATTTGCGATGGCTTCTCACCGGGGATGTGGTCTGCCTCCGCGCGAATGGCCGCGATGTCGAGCGCGAAGCTGCCTTCAGACGGCGCGCGATTGTCGTAGAAGAACCAATAGGTCGCAGCGACTAGCGCCAGCAGCAGAACAAGCAGCATCTTCCAGAGCCACGAGAAACGGCTCTTTTTCTTCTCCGCCATGTTGTTTTCCCTGTGTACGTTTTGCGGGGCACTGCGCCGAATAGACTTTGAAAGCAAGATGCGGGATGCAAGGGTGCCTTAATGCCGCTATTGAAGATGCATGAGCAATTTAGCGGCCAAACATATCGACCCCGATACGGCATGGGCGGCTATCCTGCGCCGCGACCGTTCCTTCGACGGGCGGTTCGTGACGGGCGTGCTGACCACCGGTATTTATTGCCGGCCAAGCTGCGCAGCGCGGCATCCGGCGCGCGGCAATGTGCGCTTCTTTGCCGATGGCGCCGCGGCGCGGGCGAGCGGTCTGCGCGCCTGCAAACGCTGTCTGCCCGATGACGTGGCGCGCGACGAAGTAGCGGTTACCAAGGCGCTTGGGCTGCTCGCAGGCGAGCAGCCGCCAAAGCTGGAGGCGCTCGCAAATGCCGTTGGCTATGCCCCGCATCATTTTCACCGGCTGTTCAAACGTGCAACGGGCGTGACGCCTGCCGCCTTTGCGCGCGGGTTGAGGGCGGAGCGCGCCGAGAAAGCGCTCGGGTCAACCCCGCGCATTACCGACGCCATTTATGATGCGGGCTATTCGGCGCCGAGCCGTTTTTATGCGGAAACCAAAGGGAGACTGGGAATGACGCCGAGCGCATGGAAAAATGGCGGGGCGGGGGCGGTGATCCGCTATGCCGTGGTCGATACTTCGCTAGGCGCCATGCTGGTTGCGGCGACCGCAAAGGGGATATGCCGCCTGTCTTTCAACGAAGATGAAAGCGAATTGCGTCGGCGTTTTCCCAAAGCGACTATCGAGGCTGGCGGTGAGGCGCTTGGCGATCTGGTGAAGGGCGCGATTGCAGCGGTCGAGAACCCGCGGGCGATGCCGCAACTGCCGCTCGACGTCGCCGGAACTGCTTTCCAAGAAGCCGTGTGGCAGGAGTTGCAGCGGATACCGGCTGGTGAAACGAGGAGCTACGCCGAGATCGCTGCCGCCATTGGCAAGCCCAAAGCGGTGCGCGCGGCGGGATCAGCCAACGGCGCAAATAACATCGCCGTCCTGATCCCCTGCCACCGTGTGATCCGCAGCGACGGCGGCCTTGGCGGTTATGCTTATGGGCTGGAGATTAAAGAGAAACTGTTGGAAAAGGAACGACATGATGGCGGATGACAAGCAACGCTTTGCGCAGCCCCATATTCCCGGAGATCCGCTGATACTTTACAATGTTTGGGGTGCCGGAAGCGCCGCTGCCGTTGAAGCCGCTGGAGCGAAGGCGCTGGCGACGGGAAGCCATCCGGTTGCTAAGGCCAACGGCTGTGAAGACGGCGAACAGCTTCCTTTTTCAAGGGCGCTCGATAACGCGCGGGCGATTATATCCAATGTGTCTGTGCCGATTAGCATCGACATGGAAACGGGATATGGGGATAGCCCTGAAGGCGTCGGGCGCAGTGCAAAGCAAATGGTATCGCTCGGCGTCGTTGGCGCGAATATCGAAGATCAAATTCTTGGCGAGAGCGCGCTTCGGCCAATAGACGATCAGGTTGCTCGTCTGTCCGCAGCCGTTGAAGCCGGGTTATTTGTCAATGCGCGCACCGATTTGTTTATTCAAACGCCGCCGCAAGACCATGACGAAAATTTGGTTGGGCAGGCGCTCGAGCGGTGCCAGGCCTATTCCGAAGCCGGAGCGGAATGTTTCTTCGCGCCGTTTCTTGTCGATGAGCGATTGATCGCGAAGCTGTGCGAGGCAGCGGCGTTGCCGGTCAATATCCTGATGATCGATTCTTGCCCCTCATCATCGCGGCTAGCGGAACTGGGCGTTGCGCGTATTAGTTACGGCGGCGGTGTTTGGGTGAATATCATGAAGCATCTTGAAGAGCAGGCAGCTAAGGTCTTGTCGGGAAACTAACTTAGCTTAGATTTGGATTGGGTAGCGCAAATGGTGTAAACAATGTTGCCGCGCTCATCCCGTGCCACAGGGTCGTGCGCAGCGATGGGTCTTTGGGTGGCTATGCCTATGGAACAGAGCGCAAGAAGGCGCTCTTGGAACGCGAAAAACGCTGAAAATATAAATATTTATGGTTAATCACCGAGTCACTAATTTGGCTCGTTGATATTTCCACTTCGCGCTCAATTTGCTGCTATTTGCCAATCTGTTTCTGTCATAATCCGCAGTATTCCGGATTTCCGGCGATTTGGGCAGTCCGAAACCCTCTCATTTAGCATTTCACCGCGCGCTGTCCCGAATTCGGACAGGCCGTGCTGCATGCAAGTTTCACACGTAATCCTAACGGTCTGTTCACCCTTTTTCGGCATACCAGCCCTGCAATCTGCGCGAGAACCCTTCGGACTTAATGTTTGGAGGGCGCTTTTACGGCGGGGGCTGAAAAAGGAAGAGAAGATGTTGAATAACGTGAAAAACAAGGCAACTCTGGTACTGAGCGCAAGCGCGCTTACCCTTTCGGGCTGTGGGGGACTTTCCTCTGGCACCGAACTGCCACCGGCACCTGCCGTTTCGCAGCAAGAGGGCCCGAGCGAAGAGTATCGCATCGGCCCATCTGACAAGCTTACGATCTTCATCTGGCGCAATCCAGAGCTTGGCGCGAAGGTTCAGGTTCGTCCCGATGGCCGGATCACCACGCCGCTCATCACCGATATGCCTGCCGTTGGCAAAACGCCAACGATGCTAGCGCAAGATATCAAATTGCAGCTCTCGCAATATATCAATGATCCGATTGTGTCGGTCATTCTGAACGACTCCGTTGGCACCACATCGCAGCAAGTGCGCGTCGTTGGTGCGACCGACAAACCGGCTTCGATTCCATTCCGCGCGAATATGACATTGCTCGACGTGATGATTTCGGTTGGCGGTCTCAGCCAATATGCTGCGGGCAACAAGGCAAAGCTCATCCGCGTTAACCGCGCCACTGGCCGTCAGCAGGAATATCGCCTGCGTCTCGGCGATCTTTTGAAGAAAGGTGACAGCCGGGCCAACGTCCTGCTGCATCCCGGCGACGTAATTATTATCCCTGAGAGCATGTTTTGAAGGCCAACTGGCTGACGACCCGATGTTCCACAGAGAAAGACAGATAGACAGATGAACGGTCTCTACGACGAAATACGCATCGCACTTTACAGCGTCTGGAACAGGCGTTGGCTGGCCTTGGCTGTTGCCTGGGCCGTTTGTGTTCTCGGCTGGCTTGTGGTCGCACTGATCCCCAATAGCTACGAATCGGAAGCCCGAGTGCAAGTCCGCACACAGTCGATCTTGTCCGACAAGGTTGGCATTTCATCGAATGACCGGCGCAAGACGGTGAAGCAGCTCGAACAGACGCTGACATCTTCAGCCAATCTTGAACAGGTCATCCGCGGCACTGACCTTGGTCAGACCATCGCTTCGGAAAAGGAAATGTCTGGTAGGATTATTTCTCTGCGTAAAGACATAGAGGTAAAGTCCGATCAGGATGACTTTTTCACCATTACAGCAAACCAGGCCAGCGGGCGCCTAGCGCGCGACGTTGTGCAGAAGCTGATCGACGTTGCCGAGGAAGATAATATTGCCGGCGATCGCAAGGAAACCAGCCAGACGCTGCGCTTCCTTGATAAACAGATACAGCTACGCAGGGCTGAACTTGACGAGGCCGAAGCAAAACGTGTCGCCTATGAACGCGACAATCTGGGCTTGTTGCCCGGCGTTGGTTCGGTATCGCAGCGGATGGAGGCATCACGCGCTGAACTGAACCAGGTCGAATCGCAGCTGGTGCAGGCGCAAAGTGCACTTGCCGCCTTAAATGGTCAGCTTTCGGGTACGCCCGCTACGCTGTCTACGCCGACATTCGGCGGCGCTGGCGGTGCTAATCCTGCTGCGGTGGCGTTAAGCCGGGCACGCGGCGAACTCGCTGCAATGCGCTCGCGCGGCCTTACCGATCGCCACCCCGACGTGATTTCCATGAAGAAACAAGTGACCGCGCTCGCGGCGCAGGCTCGCTCGATGCCAGCGCGCGGCGGTAGCGGTAGTATCAGAACACCAAATCCGGCCTATAGCTCGCTGCAAAGCCTGCGTGCTGAGCGTGGTGCTGCGGCAACCGCGTTGCGGGCGCGCAAATCGTCTTTGCAATCTGAAATGGCGCAGCTTGCTGCCAAACAGACAGCGGAACCTGGCGTGGCTGCTGAATATGGGCGGATTAACCGCGACTATGAAGCGAAGAAGACGCAATATGAAAAACTGGCTGCCGACCGCGATCAGGTTCAGCTGCGCGGAAATGTCGAAACTCAAACCGACTCAATCCAGTTTAAGGTCATCAACCAGCCGCAGGTTTCAAACGTGCCTGCCGCTCCAAATCGTCCGCTGCTGCTGACGCTTGTTTTGTTTGCCGGTCTCGGCATCGGCGCTGGCGTCGCCTTTGCACTAGGCCATTTGCAAACCAGCTTCCCCACGGCCGCAAAGCTCGAAAAAGCGAGCGGCTTGCCGGTGATAGGCTCGATTTCGCAGATGCTCAATTTCGGCCAGCGCGAGGAACGCGTCCGCAAGATGAAGCTTTTCTATGGCGGCACAGGTGCGCTGGTGGCGGTGTTCGCGCTGCTGCTGGTGGCCGAATTCGTGCAACGCGGTTTGACGGCGTGAGGGGGCAAAAAAATGAACAAGCATAGCTCAATTAAGTCCACCGGTTCGCTGCTCGAAAAGGCATCGGAGATGTATGATTTCAGCGCTGCATTGCGCAGCGGCGCAAATGCGCCTGCACCGATTGCTCCGGTCGAACCGGCCCCAGCTG
The DNA here is from genome assembly GCA_036479555.1 of Sphingorhabdus sp. Taxonomy (GTDB): domain Bacteria; phylum Pseudomonadota; class Alphaproteobacteria; order Sphingomonadales; family Sphingomonadaceae; genus Sphingorhabdus_B. The sequence goes on along the minus strand of JAZGFP010000006.1, from coordinate 243,972 downwards.
TCGATTCCGGCCCGGCACCTGTAGCGGCAAAACCGCTGCCGAAACCACCTGCCGTGCCGCGTGAGCACACCGGCACACCGGTTTCGGCCAAACGGCATATCGGCGTGGCCAAGATCGACCGGAAAATGCTGAGCGACAATAATTTCATCAATCCCGAAGGTCCGGTTACCGGGCAGTTTGAGGAATTCCGGATCGTCAAACGCCAGCTGCTTCTCGCAGCGCGCGGCGGCAAGGGATATGAACCGGTTGAACATGGCGAGCGGATATTGATTTGTTCGGCGCATCCCGACGAGGGAAAGACGTTCTGCGCGATCAATCTGGCGCTGTCGATAGCGCGTGAGAAGGACAACCGCGTTCTTCTGGTTGATGCCGACTTTGCCAAACCCAGCATCCTTTCTACCCTGGGCATCGAAAATGCACCGGGCCTGATGGACGCCTTGGCGGATCCGAATGGCGACGTTGAAAGCCTGGTCATCGAAAGTGATGTTGATGGTCTATCGATCCTGCCCGCTGGCGCTGCCACCAATCAGGATACCGAATATCTCGCGGCGTCCCGCACGGCCGACATTATCGCCGAGCTGACCCGTAACGATCCTTCGCGGATCATCATCTTTGATTCCCCACCTGCGCTGGCCGCATCGCCAGCGTCGGTTCTGGCCCTTCATGTGGGTCAGTGCCTGATGGTTGTCAGGGCGGATGAAACGACAGACAGCGCGCTGCGTGACGCGCTTAATCTGCTGAGCGGCTGCGATAATATCCAGCTGCTGCTTAATCGCGCAAAATTCTCTCCCACAGGCCGAAAGTTCGGCAGTTACTACGGATATGGAGCATGATCATGCACTACCGGATCACCAAAAAGACACTTATCGCCACATTATTCTGCAGCGCAGCCTTCACCGCGCCAAACGCCGCACTCGCGCAGCAGTTGGTGCCTGAATGGACACCGTTTCAGGATGCACCACCTGCGGATGGCGATGGCGATGGCTATGGCTCGCAGGACGCTGCTCCGGCGCGCTCCGGACAAGACCGGCCGCGCATCGAATTTAAGCCTTATATCGAGGCGCAGCAGGTGCTTGTTGCCGACCTGAAAAATGGCGGCGATGTGCTGACCTATTCGACCGTCGCTGCCGGTGTTGATGCATCGGTTCAGACCCGCGGAGCAGAGGCTCAGGTCAATGTCCGCTACGAACGGCTTATCGCCTATGATAATGGCGTAGACGATCAGGATATTTTTAGCGGCCTTGCGCGTGGTTCGGTTGTCGTTTCTCCGGGCCTCAGCTTTGAAGCAGGCGGTATCGCGGCACGTTCAAAAGTTGATAGCCGCGGACCTTCACCGACAAATCTTGTCGGCAACCCTGACAATGTCACGCAGGTTTACTCGGTTTACGCCGGGCCAACGGTGGCGACGCAGATCGGTGATCTGCAGGTTAATGCAGCTTACCGTGTAGGCTATACCAAGGTCGAAGCCCGCGATGCTGGCAATCTGCCTGCGGGTCAGACGCCAATCTCTTCCTTTGATGATAGCATCAGCCATTCGGCAAACGCATCGATCGGCATGCAGCCCGGCGCGTTACCAATTGGCTGGTCGGTTGGTGTTGGCTATGATCGCGAAGACGCCGATCAGCTTGATCAGCGTTATGAGGGCAAATATGTCCGCGGCGATATCACTGTGCCTATCACCCGCAGCTTTGCTGTCGTTGGCGGTATCGGCTATGAAGATATCGAAGTGAGCGAGCGCGATGCCGTTCGCGATGCGGCTGGCGATCCGGTTCTGGACACAGACGGCCGCCTGGTTACCGATTCAAACTCTCCGCGCCTTACGGCGTATAAGGAAGATGGTATCATTTGGGATGCCGGCGTCATGTGGCGTCCAAGCCCGCGTACCTCGCTATCGGCCACGGTCGGTCAGCGTTATGGTAGCGAAACCTATACCGGTAGCTTTACCTATCAGCCCAGCAAGGAGTTTGCTGTCAATGTCTCGGCCTATGATACGGTTTCGGGCTTCGGCAATTTCCTGAATGACAATCTGGCATCTTTGCCAACGCAGTTCCGCGCGAACCGCAACCCGCTTTCGGGTGACCTTGGCGGCTGCGCTTTTGGCGAAACGGGCGGTTTCTGCTTCAACGATGCGCTGCAAACTGCGAGTAACGCAGCATTCCGCACACGCGGAGTTTCTGCTGCTATCAGCGGCAAAGTTAACCGCTGGGATACAGGTGTGGCGGTTGGCTATAGCCGCCGCAAATTCCTGACTTCCAGTGTCGGCGCGCAGGCGCAGCTCGATGGCCTGGTTGATCAAAACTATTTCGCTGTTGCCTATCTGGGCACAGATATCGACCGCAAGTCGCGGTTTGATACCAATGCCTATTTCAACTATTTTGATCCCGGCTTTGTTGGCGCATCCAACGTGCTCGCTGCGGGTATCAATGCGGCTTATTACCGTCAGATCTATCGCGGTCTCTCGGCAACAGCAGCGGTTGGCCTCGACGCCTATAATCAGGAAGATTTCGATAGCGAGCTGACCGGTTCGGCATTGGTCGGCCTGCGTTACAGCTTCTAACTAATTTACGGAAAAAGTGCGGAGAATATCGGATGTATGATCAATTTTACGGTTTCAGCGGTCGGCCATTTCAGCTGACGCCTGACCCGCAATTCTATTTTGAAAGCGCAACGCACCGCAAGGCGCTGTCCTATCTGGGCTATGGCCTTGCGCAGGGTGAGGGCTTTATTGTCATCACCGGCGAAGTGGGCGCGGGCAAATCGACATTGGTCGGCCATTTGATGCAAACAATCGACAAGGCACGGCTCTCTGCGGCGACCATCGTTACCAGCCAGCTTGACGGGCATGACCTTGTCCAGATGGCCGCCGAAAGTTTTGGCATTGATACGCGCGGCATCGACAAAGCGGCAACATTGAAAGCCATCGAAGAACATCTGCATGCCGAAGCGCGCGCCGGTCGCCGCTGTTTGCTGATCGTTGACGAAGCGCAAAATTTGTCGGTCGATGCGCTCGAAGAACTTCGCATGCTTTCAAATTTCCAGCTTGGTTCGCAGGCTCTCTTGCAGATATTCCTGCTGGGTCAGCCGGAATTCCGTGACCTTGTGCATGGAGCAGCAGAGCTTGAACAGCTTCGCCAGCGCATCATCGCGACCCATCATCTTGAGGCGATGGAGGCCGATGAGGTTGAACCCTATATCGTGCACCGTATGTCGCGCGTAGGCTGGAATGGCCGTCCGCAAATTAGCGCAGACGCCTATTCGGCTCTTTACGCCGAAACCGGTGGTGTTCCGCGCAAGCTCAATACGTTGATGAACCGCGTGTTGCTAATGGGTTCGGTTGAGCAGCTTGATGTGATTGATGGCGAAATGGTCGCGGCGGTAGTCGCCGACATGGCCGGAAAGCCGTTTGAGTATACCGGGCCAATGTCTTCAAAAGCGCCTGCAGCGATGCCTGAGGCTGAAGAGGCACCGGCTGAGGTTGCCGAAGAAGATCAGCAGCAGGACGTGCCGGTTGCAGAGCAGGCAGAAACAGCCCCCTTCTTTGCTGTAGCCGAAGAAAGCGCAGAGGTTGAGCAATTGGCAAAAGTGCAAGAGCTTCCAGCCGCGCCTGTCGCAAAATCGGATGTTGAACCGGAAGCTGCCGAACAGATGGCGGTTCCTGCTAGCCAGCCGGTTGACCGTATCGCCGCACTTGAACAGCGCGTTGCCGAACAGGATGCGGCTTTGCGCCGCGTGCTGGGTATGGTGATTGACTGGATGGATCAGGAGCAGGAAACGCTCGATCGCCATCTGGCCAAGTCACGCGCTGCCTGATAAACCAACAGTGGAAAGGACACCGGAATATTGCTCAATGCGCTTTCCGTTGATGTCGAAGACTGGTTTCAGGTCGGTGCTTTTGAAGGTGTCATAGCGCGCGACAGCTGGGATTCGCTTGAATGCCGCGTCGAGCGCAACTGCGACGCCGTGCTCGCGCTCTTCGATGAAGCTGGCGTCAAAGCCACCTTCTTCGCGCTGGGCTGGGTCGCTGAACGCTATCCCGCCCTCATCCGCCGTATCGTCGATGCGGGGCATGAGATTGCCAGCCATGGTTACGGCCATGACCGGGTGTTTACCTTTTCGCCCGAAGAGTTCGCCGCCGATCTTGAACGCTCGCGCAAATTGATCGAAGATGCCTCTGGTCAGGAAGTGTTCGGCTACCGCGCGCCGAGCTTCTCCATCGACGCCCGCACGCCTTGGGCGCATGAAATTCTGGCAGAGCAGGGCTATGCTTATTCTTCCAGCGTCGCTCCGATCAAACATGACCATTATGGCTGGGCCGAGGCCCCGCGATTTGCCTTTCGCCCGGTTGCCGGTTCGGACTTCCTAGAAATTCCGGTGACGACCGCAGAGATCGGCACCAAGCGGCTTGCCGCTGGCGGCGGCGGATTTTTCCGTTTGCTCCCTTACGCCTTTTCGCGCTGGGCCATCCGCCGGGTCAACGACCGCGATGCGCGGCCAGCGGTGATTTATTTCCATCCTTGGGAAATTGATCCGCATCAGCCCCGCGTCGCCAACGCTTCGATCAAATCCAAGCTGCGTCATTATTCGCGGCTCGATGCGATGGCAGGAAAGCTGCGCCGTTTGGCGGGTGATTTCCAGTGGGAGCGCCTCGACGCTATCGTCGCGCGTGAACAAGCGAGGCTGGCATGAACGCACCGATAATCCGCAGCCGCATCATTGTCAGCGTCGCCGATCTGCGCGATGAACATGAATATGCACGAATAGATGCCTGGGTTTGCGGTCACGGCGAAAGCACACCCTTCCATCGGCCCGCGTGGCAGATGGCTATTGAACGCGCCACTGGTCAGCAATCGGTCTGCCTGATTGCAGAAAATACACTGGGTGAAATTTCCGGATTGCTGCCGATGCATCTTGTGCATTCTCCGCTATTTGGCCGCGCGCTTGTTTCGTCTGGCTTTGCCGTTGGCGGGGGTATCCTGTCGAACAGCCCGACGGCGGTTCGGCGGCTTGCCGATGCCGCCTGGGATTATGCTCAGCGCCATAGCTGCCCGACATTGGAACTTCGCGGCGGCGATCTACCCGGCGGGAAATACGCTGGCGGCTGGCAGATCAAGCGCGGCGCGCATGCCAATTTTGCGCGGGCGCTTGCGGATGATGACGAGACCGAGCTGCTCGCCATTCCGCGCAAGCAGCGCGCCGAGGTTCGCAAGGGGTTCAAAAATGAACTGACTGTCGAAACCGGTCAGGGGAAGCGCGACTTGGACTGGCATTATGCCGTCTATTCCGAAAGCGTCCGCAATCTGGGAACGCCGGTCTTTCCCAAAGCGCTGATGGCAGAAACGATGGCGGCATTCGGCAAGGATGCCGATATCCTTACCGTGCTGTCGCAGGGCCGCCCGGTGGCCAGCGTGCTCAGCCTTTATCATGAAGGAACCGTCATGCCTTATTGGGGCGGCGGCGTGTGGGATGCGCGGCGGCTGCGCGCAAATGACGTTATGTATTATTCGCTGATGAACCATGCCCGCGAACGCGGCTGCGATCGCTTCGACTTTGGCCGTTCAAAGGTTGATAGCGGCGCGTATTTCTTCAAGAAAAATTGGGGCTTTGAACCCCAGCCGCTGGCCTACGGCGTGCGTACCGCCGACGGCAGCGAGCCGCGCGATGTTAATCCCGCTAGCCCCAAATACCGCGCGCAGATTGCGATATGGCAAAAACTGCCGCACTCTATTGCCAATCGCTTCGGACCGTGGATCGCCAAAGGCCTTGGCTGATGGGCGAGATATTATTCCTCGCACACCGGATCCCGTGGCCCGCCGATCGCGGTGACAAGATACGTTCGCATAATATCCTGAAACGCTTGACCGAATTTGCGCCGGTGCATGTCGGCGCATTTGCTGATGATGACCGCGATATGGGCTTTATCGCAGAGATGAAAAAGCATCTCGCATCGGTGCATGCGGAGATACGGACAAAACCGCAATGGCGCGCCGGATTAGAAGCGCTGATGCACAAGCAGCCTATTTCGGTCAGCAGCTTTGCGTCTTCGTCGATGCAAGGTTGGGTCAATGACCTTCTTGCCACAGGCCGGATCAGCCACATTTTCGTCTTTTCCGGACAGATGGCGCAATATGTGCCAGTCGATTTTGACGGGCATTTCATCATGGACTTTGTCGATGTCGATAGCGCTAAATTTGAAAGCTATGCCGGCGAAGGTAACGTCGCCATGCGCTGGATCAATGCGCGAGAGGGCTCCATGCTGTCGGCCTATGAGCATGATGCGTCCGTCCGCGCCGATGCTAGTTTGTTTGTGAGCGAAGCAGAGGCAGAGCTTTTCCGGCTTCGCTCAGGTCAGAGTGTTGATAAGGTATTGGCGCTATCCAATGGTATCAACACTATTTTTTATGATCCTCAAGCTTCATTTCCTGCTCCGGCAAAGAGATTTAGCGGGCCGGTAATCGCCTTTACCGGCCAGATGGATTACCGTCCGAATGTGGAGGCCGTCCGCGATTTTGCGGCCAACGCGATGCCAGCGATCCTTGAAAAAATTCCGCAAGCCAAATTTGTCATTGTCGGGCGCCGCCCTACCGCAGACGTCCGGGCGTTGGCGCGGTTACCGGGCGTGGAAGTTACCGGCACGGTTGACGATGTGCGCAGCTGGCTCAGCGCCGCAGACGTCATTGTTGCGCCGCTTAGGATTGCGCGCGGTATCCAGAATAAGGTTCTGGAAGCGATGGCGATGGCCAAACCGGTTGTCGTATCGCCCGCCGCTGCGGCAGGAATTTCTGCGCAGGACGGCACGCATTTTATTGTTGCCAAAGACGTCGCTGCCGAGGCGCAAGCGGTGATCGACCTGCTCGCCAACCCGCAAGCCGGGATAAATATCGGGCAAGCCGCGCGGCTGCATGTGGTGAATGAATATGGCTGGGCGCGTCAGCTGGCATCTCTGGGCCGGATAATGGGTTTTGACACGCCAGTATTGGTGGTAGCCGAATGAGCGGGTTAGCCCTACCTTCCAAAAATATCCGCCGGTTCTTCGCGCGCGGTGCAGATGGCGCCTGGCATCGCTCGCTGCAGTTTCTTGCCGCTAGCTGGGCTGCGCTTCTGCTCCTCTTCTGGCGCGATACAGCAGATATGGCGGAAATATGGTGGAATTCCTCGACCTTCAACCATTGTCTGCTGATACTGCCAATCCTTGTTTGGCTGGTGTATCAGCGCAAGGACGAGCTTGGTCAGCTAACGCCCAAGCCGTGGTGGCCCGCGATTGCCTGGTTTGGTGCAGGTGCAGGTGGCTGGTTACTCGGCGAAGCAGCCGGGGTTGCGCTTGCGCGGCAGGCGGGACTGGTCATGATGCTTCAGGGGAGCGCTGCAACATTGCTTGGACCGCAAGTCACGCGCGGCTTGCTTTTCCCGCTATTCTATATGTTTTTCCTTGTGCCCGCAGGGGAAGAATTGGTGCCTGCATTGCAAACATTCACCGCCAAAATGTGCATGTTCTTTCTAGGGCTAACCGGAATCCCTGCACATATTGACGGCATTTTCATCACCACACCGGGCGGCTATTTCAAAGTTGCAGAGGCCTGCTCGGGCGTCAAATTCCTTGTTGCCATGGTTGCCTATGGCGCGCTGGTTTCGAATGTCTGTTTCAAAAGCTGGCCGCGCCGTGCGGCCTTCATGGCGCTGTCAATTGTCGTGCCCATCTTCGCCAACGGACTGCGCGCTTTTGGCACCATCTACATCGCCGAACATACCGGCATCGAATTTGCCGCAAGCTGGGATCATGTATTCTATGGCTGGATATTCTTTGCCATCGTGCTCGTCATTGTCATGGCAATTGGCTGGCGCTTCTTTGATCGCAAGCCCGATGAGGCGGCCTTTGACCCCGCTTTGCTCAGCGGTCCGGTAAAAGGCGCATCCAGCTTTCGAGTGGCCATGCCGGCGATGGCCGCCATCGCCGCGCTGCCGCTGCTTTGGTCTGCGCTGGTGATGAACCGACCGGCAGAGCTGCCCGCGCATATAGATTTGCCGCAGGTCGCCGGATGGGAAATAGTGCCTTACAAACCGGCGCGCGATTGGAAGCCGCGCTTTGACGGGGCCAGCCACTATCTCTTTGGCCGCTATCATAGCGCCGAAGGGCATGACGTGGATCTCTTCGCCGTCGTCTATGACCGCCAACAGGAAGGCCACGAGATTGTCGGCTTTGCGCAAGGTGCAGCCAACCCCAATAGCGAATGGGCCTGGACCGAAGATATGCCCGCTCCCGCAAATGGTAGGGCAGAGCGGATTAAGGCCCCCGGCCCGGTAGTGCGCGATGTGCTCAGTTTCTACCGCGTGAATGGCACCACGACGGGATCGGCGATGAAGGTCAAGATCGAAACACTGAAGGCGCGCCTTTTGGCCGGCGATCAGCAAGCGGTAGGGATTATCCTTTCATCGGAATATCGCGACAACAGATCGCCGCGTCCGGCGTTGGACAAATTCCTCAAAGACTTGGGAAGCATCGATAAAGTTGCTGACCGCATGGCCGGTTTAGACTAGGTGCTATTTTGCGTTGATACGCGCGGCACCAGCCCACTCCCCCACCCGGACGAAGCCGGGCCTGACGGAAAAATACGCTGGTGCGGAATAATTTGCGGGGCAAATAACGAATAATGTGCGGGATAGCAGGTATTTTCCACCTTGAGACGCCCAAGCCGGTTGATCCACAGCGGGTCCGCCGGATGACCGATAGCATTGCCCATCGCGGGCCTGATGGTTCAGGTGTGTGGTGCGCGCCGGGTATCGGGCTGGGGCACAGGCGGCTGTCGATCATCGATCTTGCTGGCGGCGCGCAGCCAATGGCGACGCAGGATGAACGCTTCGTCATCAGCTTCAACGGCGAAATATACAATTTCCGCGAACTGCGCGCAGAGCTGGAATCGGCAGGCCATGAATTTGGTAGCGACAGCGATACCGAAGTGATTCTCGCCGCATGGCGGCAATGGGGCGCTGGCTGCGTGCCGCGGCTGCACGGCATGTTCGTTATTGCGGTCTATGATCAGAAGGAGCGCAAGCTCTCCCTGGTGCGCGACAGGCTGGGCGTGAAGCCGCTCTATTATGCGCCGATAGCCGATGGCAGCGTGATATTCGGGTCAGAGCTGAAGGCGCTTCTTGCGCATCCCGCATTGCGCCGCGAACCCGACATGCAGGCCATCGAGGATTATATGGCTTTCGGCTATGTTCCCGATCATCGCTGTATCGTGAAGGGCGTGCATAAATTGCCCGCCGGGACGATTCTTGCGCTTGAGCAAGGCAAGCCGCTCCCCGCGCCGACTACCTATTGGGACATTGATTTCAGCCAGCGCGCCAAAGGCAGCCAGGCCGAATTGGAGGAAGAATTGCTGCGATTGCTGCGGCAGGCCGTTACCTCCCGGATGATCTCCGATGTACCGCTGGGCGCGTTTCTATCGGGCGGTGTCGATAGCTCGGCGGTGGTCGCGCTTATGGCGGAGGAATCGCGCAAGCCGGTCAAGACCTGCTCTATCGGTTTCGATGTGAAGGGGCTCGATGAAACAGGGTATGCGCGGCGCATTGCAGAGCGTTTTGCCACTGACCATCATACCCGAACCGTGGGCTCAGACGATTTCGGTTTGATCGACCAGCTCGCCAATCATTTTGACGAACCCTTTGCAGATGCCTCGGCGCTGCCCACTTTCCGGGTATGTGAGCTGGCGCGCGAAAGTGTGACTGTTGCGCTGTCGGGTGACGGCGCTGATGAAGCGCTTGCCGGTTATCGCCGCCATGTCTTTCATGCCCATGAAGAACGCCTGCGCGGTCTGATACCCGCGTCGATCCGCAGCAATATTCTCGGGCCGCTGGGCCGCCTCTATCCAAAGGCGGATTGGGCACCGCGTATGTTCAGGGCCAAATCGACGCTGCTCTCGCTCGCCCGTAGCGGGGAGGAAGGGTACACGGAGGCCGTTGGTATCAACCCCCCTTCGCTGCGCCGGTCGATCTATTCAAGCAGTTTTGCATCTTCCCTGAAGGGCTATGCTGCGGAAAGCCATATGCACCGCCTGATGCGAGAGGCCCCGGCCAGAAGCGGGCTGGATCGCGCGCAATATGCCGACTTGAAAATGTGGCTGCCGGGCGACATTCTGACCAAAACCGACCGGATGAGTATGGCGGTGAGCCTGGAGGCGCGCGAACCGCTGCTCGACCACCGTCTGCTGGAATTTGCCGCGCAGTTGCCCGATGGCATGCGGATCAAGGGCGGGCAGGGCAAATGGATATTGAAGCACACGATGGAGCGCTATCTGCCAAAAGATATTCTCTATCGCCCGAAGATGGGCTTCGTAACGCCGATCAGCGACTGGTTTCGTGGCGCACTCGCCGATCAAGCGCGGGGGCTTTCAAAACGGCCTGCTCTTGCGCAAATGGATTTGTTCGATGCCGCTGCAGTGGACCGCATTGCCGAAGATCATATCGCCGGGCGCGCTGAGCATGGTCGCCTTTTGTGGCAGCTATTGATGCTCGATAAATCGGTTAGCCGGATATTTGGCTGACGCCGTTTAGGGATAGAGAGCGCGCATGAAATAAAGCCCGCTTGGCGGGGCATTTTCCGCCAAGGCCTGACGGTTCTTTGCTTCAAGCGCGCACCGCAGATCTTCCGCGCTCCATTTGCCGCGACCTACCGCCGCCAATGCGCCGACCATCGAGCGAACCTGGTGATGCAGGAAACTACGCGCCGCCGCTTCGATGATAATATGATCGCCCTCGCGGCGCACATTGAGTTGGTCTAGCTTCTTTTGCGGACTGGCTGACTGGCAATTGACCGACCGGAAAGTGGTGAAATCATGTTCACCAACAAGGATTTGCGCGGCATCATGCATCGCGGTCTCGTCAAGCTGCGGTGTTATCCGCCATGCGCGGCCTTTTTCGACAGTGAGAGGCGCGCGGCGGTTGACGATAAGATATTTATACGCCCGGCCGACACAGGAAAATCTCGCATGCCATTCGCTATCGACCTCTTCGCACGCAAGGATGGCGATGGGCTGCGGTCTTAAATGCGCGTTGGTTGCCTCCATCAGTCGGAAGGGCGTCATTTCCCGTCTCACATCGACATGCGCCCGCATTGCCAGCGCATGTACACCGGCATCGGTGCGGCCCGCGCCATTTACCGCGACATCCTCGCTTGTGAATTTCTTAATCGCCGCTTCAATCTCGCCCTGCACCGTCGCGCCGTGATCCTGCCGCTGCCAGCCCATATAGGGGCCGCCGTCAAATTCGATATTGAGCGCAAAGCGTTTCACGAGAGCATTGTCCCCGCCGGAACCGGCTTGCCGCGCAGCAGATCAGCTGCCGCCATCGCTGGCTTTCCCGCGCGCTGAATGACAGTTGGGCGAATAGCGCCCTTGCCGCATGTTACCAAAAGCTGCTCATCGAGCACGGTGCCAGGCGGCCCATTTTCGCTAGAAGGCTCAGCGGCCAGCACCTTATGCCGGGTTCCATCATATTCAAACCACGCACCGGGCAGGGGATTGAAGGCGCGAATTTGCCGTTCGATCTGCGCTGCATCCTGCGTGAAATCGATCCTGCTTTCTGCCTTGCTGATTTTACGCGCGTAGGTCGCGTTTTCTTCGCGCTGCGCCGCCGCCGGGTGGGCGCTGAGATCGGCCAGCACTTCCATCATCAAATCTGCACCAAGCTTGGCAATCTCATCGGTCAATTCACCGGCGGTCTTGCTGTCTATCTCTGTTATTGCCGCCGCGCGCACCGGCCCGGTATCAAGACCCGCCTCCATCTGCATGATCATCACGCCGGTTTCTTTGTCTCCGGCCAGTATTGCGCGTTGCACCGGCGCCGCACCGCGCCATCTGGGCAGCAACGATCCGTGGACATTGAGGCAGCCATGCACCGGGGCATCAAGGATCTCCTGCGGCAGGATAAGCCCGTAAGCTGCCACTATAGCGATATCGAGATTGAGCGCCGCAAAGGCTTTGCGTTCATCTACTGATTTCAGCGACAGCGGCGTTCGCACCTCGATGCCAAGCTCCTCCGCGCGTTTTTGCACGGGCGATGGCGTCAGCTTCTTGCCGCGACCCGCGCGGCGCGGCGGTTGCGTATAGACCGCCGCTACATCATGCCCCGCGGCGGCCAGCGCATTCAGCGTTGGCAGCGCAAAAGCGGGTGTTCCCATGAAGGCGATGCGCATCTTGTCTTTCCCTTGCATGTTTCAGCCAGCTGAAACGGCTCGGCACCAACCCTCTCCCCCACCCGGCCACCCGACAGAATCATGCCATGGGTGGTCGGGTGGGGGAGAGGGCTGGTGCCGCTTCCACTTTGTGAAAACAAAGTCTAGACACCTCGCCATGGCATCGCAAGAAATAGACGCATTGGCTGGCGCATTGTCAAAGCTTCCCGGGCTCGGGCCGCGCTCTGCGCGCCGCGTGGTGCTGCATCTGATGAAAAAGCGGGAAAGCGTGTTGCAGCCGCTATTGAAGGCGCTCGAAAATGTCGAGGCGCGGCTGATAACCTGCGATGGCTGCGGCAATATTGATACCGTGAACCCATGCGGTATATGCGCCGATACGCGCCGCGATACGCGCGCTCTCTGCGTGGTAGAGGATGTGCCTGACCTTTGGGCGCTGGATAAATCACGGCTCTTTCCGGGCAAATACCATATCCTTGGCGGCCGCCTGTCTGCATTGGACGGCATTCGCCCCGAAGATCTCAATATTGAAAGCCTGGTTAGCCGTGTAGCTGCAGGCGGCATCGATGAGGTCGTGCTCGCCATGAATGCCACGCTGGAAGGGCAAACAACATCGCATTATCTCGCCGAGCGGCTTGAGCAATATCCGGTGCGACTAACACAGCTAGCGCATGGTGTGCCGGTGGGCGGCGAACTCGACTATCTTGACGAAGGCACGTTGGCGCAGGCTTTACGCGCGCGGCGTCCAGTGAGTTGACCGCGCAGGCTCCCGGCACTATTTAGGAAACATGGCTATTCTCCCAATCCTTGAAGTGCCCGATCCGCGGCTCAAGACAATCTCCCAGCCGGTCGAGAAATTCGATTCCGGCGTGAAGCAGCTTGTCGATGATATGCTGGAGACGATGTACGCCGCGCCCGGCATCGGCCTTGCCGCCATACAGGTCGGCGTACCCAAACGTATTTTGGTGATCGACCTACAGGAGTCTGCGCATAGCGATGAAGATGAAGATCACGATCACGATCACGATCAAGCACATGGCGATCATAGCGACCATGAGCATGAAGTGATCCGCAATCCGCGCGTCTTTATCAATCCCGAAATTCTTGATCCCTCAGAAGGTTTGGCCACCTATAATGAAGGCTGCCTTTCGGTGCCCGATCAATATGCTGATGTAGATCGCCCCGCCAATATCCGCGCGCGCTGGCAGGATACCGACGGCAACACGCATACAGAAGACATGGACGGCATGATGGCCACTTGCCTGCAGCATGAGATGGATCATCTGGAAGGCATATTGTTCATCGACCATCTTTCGCGGCTAAAGCGGCAGATGGTGCTGAAGAAGCTCGCTAAAGAGCGCAAGCTACGCGGTGTCGCGGCCTAGCAGCCTTATCCTAGCGAGTGTATTACTGCGAGAATGCCTTGGGCGCAGCGTCTATTGTTACAAATTTGCCCGGTCGTATTTCCTGTATCTCCAGCATCCGTTCGGAAAGGCCGTTGGGCATAAAGCGGAAAGCGCCATCGATGCCAATAAAGCCGCCCTTGTCGGTTAGGCGCTTAACCGGAAAGCGTGTTCCGACCTGCCAGTTTTGCGCGACCCGGGCGGTCAGCAGCACTGCATCATAACCAAGGCTGGAAAGACGAAGCGGTGCAACCCCAAAGCGGGTGCGATATTTACTGGCATATTGGCTGTACAGGCCGTCAGCGACGCTCGCGAACCAAGCGCCATGGGCGGTCTTTTTACCCGCAAGCGCGCCACTAACATTCCATAGATCTGTGCCGAGTATCCTAGAATTCGCCATCCCGTGGCTGCGGACAGAGGGAATAATTGCAAGTGCCTGCCTGCCGCCAGCGGCAATTAACACCGCATCCACTTGTCCAGCCGCACCAAGCCGGCGTGTTGCGGCATCGACGGAAGCCCGCGAACCGTCGATTTCCTGAATGCCGACCAGCCGTCCGCCTGCATTGCGAACAGCCAATGTCAGATTGGAGAGTGCGCGCTGGCCATAAACATTCTTCGTTACAATACCGCCAAACCTGGTCATCCCGCGGGCGCGGGCATAGCGCACGACGCGGTCAATCGACTGGCTAGGCAAATGCCCCATCAGGAAAACATTGCGCCCGGCCACGCCGATATCGTTTGAAAAACTGATGATCGGGACATTGGCAGGTCGCGCGATATTGGCGACTTTCACAACATTGTCGCCGCGCAGAGGCCCAAGGATCAGCTTGTTACCATCGGCCACCGCCTTGAGTGCAGCTGCTTCTACGCCCAGCGCAGTATCATAAGTCGTCATGCGGACGGTGGTGTTGCGTGTGTCGAGCAGCGCGAGCGTGGTCGCATTGGCAATTGAACGCCCGACATCGCCGTCTGGCCCGGTGACCGGCAATAGCAATGCAACCAGATGCCGGTCGCTGTCCGATGCAACCACGTTGGCAGGGTCGGGCGTTGCGGTCGGAACAGTGGTCGGCGCTTCTCCGCCGCGCGGTACTACCGACTGGCAAGCGGCGAGCAGCGCAAGCATACCAAGCGCAAACAGCTTTTTGGCGCCGCCTCGCACAACCAAGCCAAAGAAGCCGCTTTCTTTCGTCGCAGCTTGCGAGCGCCCGATACTTCCTGCAATAGCCATATTCATAATGTCTGTCCCGGATCAAAAAAACACGCCCACAAAGGCACTTGAGTCGGGTCTTTACATTGTAGCGACCCCAATCGGCAACCTTGCAGATATGTCACAGCGCGCGCGCCTCGTGCTGGAGGCTGCAGATATCATCGCCGTTGAGGATAGCCGGGTAACGGGAAAGCTGCTCAACCATTTCGGTATCAAAAAGCGTATGCACCGCTATAATGACCATGCCAAAGATGCAGACCGCGATCACCTGTTAGACGCCGCGCGCGGCGGAATAGTTGCACTTGTCAGCGATGCTGGAACGCCGTTGATATCTGACCCCGGATACAAGCTGGTACGCGCGGCAAGGGATGGCGGCATTGCCGTTTTTGGAATCCCCGGGCCAAGCGCGGCGATTACCGCGCTGTCGATCTCCGGACTGCCCACCGACCGTTTTCTTTTTGCTGGATTTTTGCCGTCGAAGGCCAAAGCCCGCGATGATGCCATAGCCGAATTGGCAAATTTGAAGGCGACGCTGGTTTTTTATGAAAGCGGCCCGCGGCTGGGCAAGACATTGGCAGCGCTGGCGGCAGCGCTTGGTCAGCGCGAAGCCGCTGTTGCGCGCGAACTGACCAAGAAATTCGAAGAGGTGGTGACCGGCTCTCTGGCAGAATTGGCCGAGCGCTATGCCGGCGAGCGGCCTAAGGGAGAGATCGTCCTTATCGCCGGGCCGCCTGAAAAAGTAGCAGCTAGCGCCAGCGAAATTGATACCGCGCTTGCCGATGCGCTGACAAAATTGCCGCCCGCCAAGGCCGCCGGACAAATTGCCAGACATTTCGGTCTGGAGCGCAAAGAAGTTTACGAACGCGCGATGGCTTTGAAGGCAAAGCCGTGAACCGCAAGGCCGCCGAAAAACGTGGCCGCCGCGCTGAAACACTCGCCGCTTGGTGGTTGCGGCTGCATGGTTGGCGCATCGTTGGTCAGCGCGTCCGCAATCCGCGCGGCGAGGTTGATTTGGTCGCTAGGCGCGGCAAGACACTGGCCTTTGTCGAGGTGAAGGCGCGGGCGACGGCAAAAGAACTGGATAGCGCGATAGATAGCCACCGGTTACGCCGCGTGGTTGCTGCTGCTGAAGCGCTGATAGGCAAATATGGCAAGGATGCGGAGGAAATCCGCGTCGATGTGATATTGATTGCGCCTTGGACGCTGCCGCGCCATCTGGTGAATGTCGGGCAGATGATGTGATGGGCGGAAGTGCCATTTGTTTCATAAAAGCCACAAAGGAAAAAAGATAAATAGAAGCCACAAAGGAAAAAAGATAAAAGGGCGAAGCCCCATTTTCCAATTTTACGGCCAATCGCGACGAAGGAATGAAGGCGCTACGCGCAAAACATAGCGCACCGCCTTATTCCTTTTTTCCTTTGTGGCTTTTATGAAACCATTTGCACCCAAATCGCCAAACAGGATACTGTGAGCGGCGACAAATATATCCTACCCGTCAAGACCCGTGATAAGGAACCCAAATGTCTCTCAAAACAGCGTTTCAGATGGATCCGATGGAAGATATCGGGATAACCGGAGATAGCAGCTTTGCGCTGATGCTGAGCGCGCAGGAGCGCGGTTATGACGTCTGGCACTATGATGTCGAAACGCTGAGCCTCGACGCCGACGACCGGCTGACGGCTTGGGCAAACCGCGTGCACGACGTGCAGCGGGTTGAGGGCAACCATTTCCGGTTTGGCGAGGCGCAGCGGATTGATCTGGGGCGCGACATCGACGTGGTGATGATGCGGCAAGATCCGCCCTTTCATGTCGGCTATATCACCGCGACGCATCTGCTTGAGCGGATCGAGAAAGAAACGCTCGTGGTCAATAACCCCGTTAGCGTACGCAATGCGCCGGAAAAGGTGCTGGTGCTCGATTATCGCAAATATATGCCGCCGACGCTGATCACACGGTCGCTCGATGAAATTCGCAGCTTTCAGGCCGAGCACGGCGCGGTGGTTATCAAGCCGCTGCATGGCAATGGCGGCAAGGCGATTTTCCGCATTGGAAAGGATGGCGACAATCTGAGCGCGCTGATGGAGATGTTCGACGGCATCTGGCCCGAACCCCACATGGTTCAGCCCTTCCTCCCCGATGTGGCGAAGGGCGATAAGCGCATCGTGCTGATAGACGGTGAATTTGCCGGCGCGATCAACCGCAAACCCGCAAAAGGCGAATTCCGCAGCAACCTCGCCCAAGGCGGCAGCGCAGAAGCGGCAGATTTAACGCCGCGCGAAACCGAAATCTGCGCCGCGATGGGGCCGCGCTTGAAGGAGCTTGGCTTGATTTTCGTAGGCATCGACGTGATCGGCGGCGAATGGCTAACCGAGATCAACGTGACTTCGCCAACGGGAATTGTGGCGATTGATGCGTTTAACGGGACGGATAGCGCGGGGATGATTTGGGATGCGTGTGTTGGGCGGATGGGGTAAACCACTCCTCTCCCACTGGGAGAGGGCAACGAGACTTGGCCGGTAGGCCTAGTCGCAGTGGGTGAGGGGATGAGTGCTTTCGTCGCCTGAACCCCTCACCGAGTTTCGCTAGTGAACCAGTTCACAAGATACACTTGCCTCTCCCGATGGGAGAGGGGTCACGTATTTTTGGCTGTGAGCAGCGCCTGACGGATACCTTCCAGAACACCTTCTAGATTCTCAAAAACCTCACTATTCCAATATCTCAGCACGATATAGCCTGCATCGCCCAGCTTCCTTGTGCGTTCGTCATTCGATGGGCTTTCCGAATGCTGGCTGCCATCGAGTTCGATGATTAGCTTAGCTTTGGGGCAGCAGAAATCGGCGACGAAATTGTCGATTGGCATCTGTCGTCTAAACTTGGCATTTTCAAGTTGCCGCTTGCGCAGGCGCGACCAGAGTAATTTTTCTGCTTCGGTTTGCTGTTGGCGGAGTTTGCGGGCGATGGGCGTTAGGCGCTTTTTTGGCATGTCTGCTTTCCTTTCCATTCCAACCATCAGCATCCCCAAAATACTCCTCTCCCAATGGGAGAGGGCAACGAGACTTGGCCGGTAGGCCTAGCCGCAGTGGGTGAAGGGGTGAGCGCTTTCGTCGCCGGAGCCCCTCACCGAGTTTCGCTAGTGAACAAATTCACAAGCTGCACTTGCCTCTCCCATTGGGAGAGGGATCAAGCCCGCGGATGGGCGTTGTTATATTCATCGAGCAGCATCGCTGTATCAACCGCTGTATAAACCTGCGTCGAACTCAAACTCGCATGGCCGAGTAATTCCTGCAAGCTCCGCAAATCCGCGCCGCCCGCTAGCAAATGGGTGGCGAAGCTGTGGCGTAGGGCGTGGGGGGTGGCGCTGTCGTCTATGCCGAGCCGCCCGCGTGCGCCCTGCACGGCGCGGCGGATGATGGCGGGGGAGAGCGCCCCGCCGCGAGTGCCCCTGAATAATGGCGCGTCCTTCGATGCCGCATGCGGGCAGAGCGCTAGATAGGCTTCAATCGCTTCGCGCACTTGCGGCAGTAGCGGGAGAATGCGGGTTTTATTGCGCTTTCCGGTGACGCGCAAAGTCTCGCCAAGCGGTAGCACGTCGCCCATCAGCCCGGTTGCTTCGCTTACCCGCAGACCGCAGCCATAGAGCAACAGCAATACCGCCCAATCGCGCGCGCTCACCCAGCCGTCGCGCGCATGGCTAGCGACATCATCGGCGATGGCGATCACATCATCGGGGCTAACCGGGCGCGGGACACCGGCGGGGACGCGCGGGCCTTTAAGCGTGGGGATGTCTGCATCTTCGCCAAGGGCAAAGCGTAGGAAAGCCCGGATGGCGGAAAGCTCGCGTGCGACAGAGCGGTTGGTCAGCCCGCCCCTTTCCCTATTGGCACCCGATTGGTTGGTCCCGCGCCGTGCAGCAAGGTAGGAGCGCACGTCGCTCGCCTTGATCGCCGCCAGCGCCTTGCTGTCCGGTGGCTTGCCCCAATGCTCACCAAGGAAACCGGTGAACCGCTCTGCGGTCGCCAGATAGGCCTTCACCGTCGCCGGCGAACGACGGCGGTTATCGGCAAGAAAGCTGCGATATTTTTTCAGCAGGGCGGGCGGCGAAGTCATGGCTGCACGCTATCATTTGTGAGGCTGCTGTTCAAATATATGTATTGATGGCCCTACCCCATCCGTTCGTCCTGAGCCCGTCGAAGGACGTTAGGGCGGGGGCTCTCATCCTTCGACAAGCTCAGGACGAACGGAGAATTGGGTTAGTCCGGCGCCTCAATCGCGACAATTTCAGGCAATATCGCATCGAGCAGCGGCATTCCTTTGGGCGTTATAGTAAGGCGGTCGCCGGTCAGCGTCAGCATCCCGAGCGCTCCAATCTTGTTGGCGGCCTCAAGATCAATCAATGCCGCAATATCAAATTCCGTGTTCTCCTGCGAAGGCAGGAGTCCAGCGTTATGTTGCGCATTGTGGCTCTGGGCTCCTGCCTTCGCAGGAGAACACAGGCCGTGGCGTTTCGCTAGGTCCTCCAGATCAACACCTTCCGCTAATCGCAACCCCATCAGCAAGGCTTCGGTGATCTGCGCCGTATGATCCAACGCCTCCTCGGCACGAATGCCATGCCCGTTCCGCGCCATCGCAGACAGGAAATTCTCCGGCTTTTTATGCCGCTGCGTCGCGCAGTTGAGCCTGCGTCCATGCCCGCCGGGGCCGATGCCGATATAATCCTGATAGCGCCAGTAAGTAAGGTTATGGCGGCTTTGCTCGCCCGCCGCCGCATGGTTGCTGATCTCGTAAGCCGGGAGGCCAGCGGCATCCATCAACTCCTGCGTCACCGCATAAAGATCCGCGCCGGTATCATCATCGGCGGGTTTAAGCGCGCCCTTGCGCACATCGCTGGCAAAGCGCGTGCCCTCCTCGATGGTGAGCTGGTAGAGCGACATATGGCTTGCCTCCAAAGCGATGGCGCGCCCAAGTTCGCTGCGCCATTCGGTTTCGCTCTGATCGGGAAGGGCATAGATCAGATCGAAACTGACGCGGGCAAATTCGCGCTGGGCAATAATGAGCGCCCCCAAACCCTCGGCCACGCTATGCGCCCGGCCCAGAAAGGCGAGCGCGCTGTCTTCCAGCGCCTGAAGCCCAAGCGAAACGCGGTTCACCCCCGCCTTTGCAAGATCGGCAAAGCCGGCCGCCTCGACCGACGAAGGATTGGCCTCCAGCGTGATTTCAATATTTTGCGCGAAACCCCAATGGGCTTGGGCTGTCTCTATCAAAGCGGCCACGGTGGCTGGCGGCATCAGGCTGGGCGTACCGCCGCCGAAGAAGATGGAAGTGAGCGGACGGGCTTTGGTGAGCGCGGCCTCATGCGCCATGTCAGCCAGCAACGCATCGCGCCACGCCTGCTCGTCCACACTCTCGCGAACATGGCTGTTAAAATCGCAATAGGGGCATTTGGAAATGCAAAAGGGCCAATGGATATACAGCGCGAGGGGAGGCGTTGTTGCACTATTCATGAAGGTTGCCATATAGCTCTGGTCATGAAATTCCCAAGGATATCTCTGTTGGCTGGGTTGCTCGCTTTGCCTGCATGCAATGCCGTTCCCCAATCGGGAGTTGAATATCCCGGCGAGCCGGAAATTGTCATGACGCCGCGCACTGACAATATTGCCAAGCCGCGCAGCTATAACCTGTTGCAGCGCGCAATGTTGCAAAGCCATAATGATGCGCGCCGCGCGGTGGGATCAGGGCAGCTGGTCTGGAATACTGCGCTCGAGGGATACGCCAAACGCTATGCGCAGAAACTGGCGCGTAGCGGGAAGTTCGAGCATGACAGGCAGAAAGGCACAATGCCCCGGCAGGGCGAAAATCTGTGGATGGGGACGCGCGGCGCGTTCACCTACGGCGAAATGTCGGGATCGTGGATAGACGAGAAGCGCCATTTCAAGCCAGGCACTTTCCCTGATAGCGCCACCACTGGAAAATGGAGCGATGTTGGCCATTACACGCAGATCATCTGGCGCGGCACGACCAATGTTGGCTGCGCGGTCGCGTCAAATGCGCGCGATGATTATCTGGTTTGCCGCTATACCCCGGCAGGTAATGTTGTCGGGCGCGATCCGGTGGCGGGGTAGGCTCAGCTTCGGAAAACTGCGGCGACAAGCTTTTTGAACGCGTCGGCACGGTGGCTCATGGCCTGCTTTTCTTCCGGATTGATCTCGGCGAATGTTTGCTTGCGGCCCTCTGGAACGAATACAGGGTCATAGCCAAAGCCTTGGCTCCCGCGCGGCGGCCAAGTGAGCGAACCATTGACGCGGCCTTCAAAAACTTCCTCGTGCTCGTCGGGCCAGACAAGCGCCAATGTGCATATGAAATAAGCGCTTCGGTTGGCATCCGCGCCTTTCTCGGCGAGCTTTCCTTCAACCTTTCCCATCGCCATATACCAGTCGCGTCCCGGTCCGCCTTCATGGGGCTGCCGCTCGGCCCAGTCGGCGGTATAGACGCCCGGCGCGCCATCCAGCGTTCCCACGCACAGCCCGCTATCATCGGCCAGCGCCGGAAGCTGCGCGCTCTGCGCCGAGGCGTGTGCCTTGAGCAGCGCATTCTCGGCAAAGCTCGTGCCGGTTTCTTCGGGTTCTGGCAGGCCGAGTTCGGCAGCGGAAACAGGTTCGATGCCATACGGTGCAAGCAGCGCGCGGATTTCTTTCACCTTGCCCTGATTATGGCTGGCGATCACCAGTTTTCCGGGAGCGAGTTGGCGGTGGTTGGTCATGTTACCCTTTCGCCCTCTCCCCTTGGGAGAGGCAAGTGGAACTTGCCAGCTTGCTGGCTAGTGAAGCTCGGTGAGGGGTTAATCGTCAGAGCAACAAATCCCTCACCGACAGCGACTATGGCAATAAATTGCCTAGTCTTGTTGCCTCTCCCAAGGGGAGAGGGTCTTGAGGCCAGCCCAACCTTAGCTAACAGCCTTATCCTGCGCGTCAAAAATCTGCGCGCAGCCGATCTTTGCAAGTCGCATCAGCCGCATCAGCCCTTCGTCGTCGAAGGTTTCACCCTCCGCCGTTGCCTGCGCCTCGGCGATGTTGCCGTCTCCGGTCAGCACGAAATTGGCGTCCGCTCCGGCATTGCTATCCTCGTCATAATCGAGATCGAGCACAGGCGTGCCTTGATAAAGCCCGCAGCTTATCGCGGCAATTTTCTGCTCAATCGGGTCTTCCTTGATCGCGCCGCTTTCCAGCAAGCCGTTAACCGCGAGGCGCAGCGCAACCCACGCGCCGCTGATCGAAGCTGTGCGCGTGCCGCCATCGGCCTGCAACACATCACAATCGAGCGTGATCTGCCGCTCGCCAAGCTTTTTCATATCGACGACTGCGCGCAAACTACGCCCGATAAGGCGTTGAATTTCCTGTGTCCGCCCTGATTGCTTGCCGCGCGCTGCTTCGCGATTGCCGCGTGTATGCGTGGCGCGCGGGAGCATGGAATACTCGCCCGTGACCCAGCCCGAACCTTTGCCGCGCAGCCACGGCGGCAGACGCTCTTCGACGCTCGCGGTGCACAGCACGCGGGTGTCGCCAAAGCTGATCAGGCAGCTTCCCTCGGCATGTTTGGTAAAACCGGTTTCGATAGTGATGGCGCGCATTTCGTCCGGCGCGCGGCCCGATGGACGCATGTGTGATTCTCCTGTGGATTTGATGGGGTTCTGTATCCTCTCCCACTGGGAGAGGCAACAAGCCTTGGCAACTTGTTGTCTTAGGCGCAGTCGGTGAGGGGGTGTCTGCTCTTGCGAATTCTAACGCCTCACCGAGTTCCGCTAGTCGGCTTGCCGACAAGCTACATTTGCCTCTCCCGATGGGAGAGGATTGCGATACTATGGATGTTATGTAAGAGATGTCTGACGATGAATATTGTTCGTCTTTCTTCGATCCATGCCAAAGCTGCTGCTGATATTCATCGCACGGCAGGTGCGTTAATTCCGGGATATGACACGAGCCTACATACACCCGAAGAATATAATGAACTCTATGACAGCGAAGTGTTGAAAAATGGACCTGTTTGGGGAGCCTTTGAAGCTGATATTCTAGTCGGGTTTGTCGCGCTCTTGCCCGGTTGGATTGATCACCTCTATGTTGATCCGGCACATCACAAAAAGGGTATTGGCAGTCGTTTAGTAAAACTGGCGCAACAAGAGCAAGATGAACTGCGTCTATATACGTTTCAGTCAAACTTGAATGCGCGAAAATTCTATGAGACGCACGGATTTGTTATCGAAGAACTGACCGATGGCGAACGAAACGAAGAGAAGTTACCAGATGTCACATATCGCTGGCGGACAACAAAAAAATGACCAACCCGCCCATCACCGAACTTAACGACCGCACCAGAACCATCTTTCGCACAGTGGTGGAAAGCTATCTGGATTCGGGCGCACCTGTGGGTTCGCGCGCGATCAGCAAATTTCCGGCCTCAATCTCTCGCTTTCATCTATTCCCGCTCAGCGATTTCTCAGCAATTCTATTCGCCGCATTTCTCGCAGAATTCGATTACTTTGTAACACAGGCATTAGCGAGAATTTCATCATCGCGGACAATATCATTAGTGTCGCGGCAGGAAGTCCCCAACGGAGCTGAGCCACCGAATCCTCGGCCCGAAAGAAGTGCAATGCCATCCATATGCTGACGAAGAACATGATCGTCTGCGCAATCATGAGTATCCCGCTAATCCAGCCCATCGAGCCTCGAAACATTCCAAACACTTGTTCGAAATAGCCGGGTTCATTGCCCATTTCCTTCAGCAATAGCTCGTCTTCTGCGCTCAACGCGGCACTAATTTTACTATCAAAGTCAGTCATTTTATTCCCTTTCCAATATATCGCGCAGTTTTTCCCGCGCATGTGACAAGCGGCTTTTTACGGTGCCCAAGGGCACATCAAGCGCGACCGAAATTTCGGCAATGCTTAGGCTTTCTCGATAAAATAGCGCCAATGTTGCCCGCTGTGCTGCCGGAAGCAGGGCGATTGCCTGTTCGAGCGTTATTCGCACATCGGCGTCGTCGGCTTCTGTTTCTGGGGCAATCTCGCTTTCAACGGTGCTGGCCAGCAAGCGGCGCTTTTGCTGTCTTTTGATCCACCGCGCCGTCATGCGGGTCACTATCCTGTATCCCCAGGGCAGAAACATGTGATCATCCCTCAATTTCGGCAGCCCGCGAAGAATTTCTGTCCATGCCTGCTGCACAATATCCTGTGCCGCATCTTTGTCGCCCGCCAACCGCCAGCCATGTGCCAAGAATTTGCCGTGGCATCTCTGCGCCAGCGCCTGTAATGCATCTTGGTCCCCCAATTTTGCACTGGTTACGAGAAAGGCCAGATGGAGAGATTCAGGGGCTGGTGCTTTTTGCAGTTTCCTTCCTTTCACGTTGGTTACATATATCTAGTGCACGGCTGGGCCGGAAAGGTTCATTTCCTTTGAAGAAAACCTTTGCCATTCTTGGAACTTTATGGCGATAATATTCCCAATGACCAACCCGCCCATCACCGAACTTAACGACCGCACCAGAACCATCTTTCGCACAGTGGTGGAAAGCTATCTGGATTCGGGCGCACCTGTGGGATCGCGCACGATCAGCAAATTCTCCGGCCTCAATCTTTCTCCAGCCTCAATCCGCAATGTGATGCAGGATCTGGAGGAGCTTGGTTTGCTTGCCGCGCCGCATACCAGCGCCGGGCGGATGCCGACTGAATCTGGTTTGCGACTTTTTGTCGATGGCATGATGCAAGCGGCAGAGCCTTCGGATGAAGAACGCCGCGCGATCGAATCGCAAATACAGGGCGAGGGGCCGATTGAAGACGCGCTCGCCGCCGCGACGTCGGTGTTATCGGGGCTGTCAGCCTGTGCAGGGCTGGTTGTCGTGCCGAACAGAGAGGCGGTGCTGAAGCAGTTTAGCTTTGTCCGCACTTCGCCGGGGCAGGCACTGGCGATATTGGTGGGCGCAGATGGGAGCGTTGAAAACCGGCTGGTGGATGTTGACAATGCGGTTAACGATAGCGTGCTGATCGAAGCAGCGAACTATGTAACTGCACGGCTTTCCGGCCTAACGCTGGCCGAGGGTCTGGCGAAGCTGGACAGCGAGATTCGCGCGGAAAAGGCGGCGCTCGATACGGTGAGCGCCGATCTCGTGCGTAAGGGTTTGGCGATGTGGACGCTCGATGCGAACGAACGGCCGGTGATGATCGTCAAAGGACAATCGAACCTGATCGACGAGGCCGCCGCCGCCGATCTTGATCGCATCCGGCAGTTACTCGACGAACTCGAAAACAAGGAGGAAATAGCGCGGCTTGTGGATAGCGCGCGCGATGCACAATCGACACGGATTTTTATCGGCTCGGAAAACAATCTTTTCTCGCTTTCCGGTTCCTCGGTCATCGCCGCGCCATATCATGAGGCGGGCGGCAAGGTGGTCGGCGTTGTCGGCGTGATTGGCCCGACGCGGCTCAACTATGCGCGCATAGTCCCGATTGTAGATTTTACTGCTCAAACATTGTCACGGTTGATGAAATAGGCGGCACCAGCCCGCTCCCCCGCCCGGCCTCCCATGACGATACCTTGTTAGGGTGGCCGGGTGGGGGAGCGGGCTGGTGCGGCAGTCAACATGACGACTCCGCTTGATGAAATGAGATCAGGCTTTATATGCGCTGGCAAGAAACAGGCGTGTCGCCAAACAGGAAATACCAAGGTCATGACGGACAAGAAAGATACTCAGGCGGACGAAGCAGCGGAAAAAGAACTTGAAGGTGTGCCGGAACATCTGAAGGAAGGCGGCGAAGGCGAACAGGTTGATGACGGCGGTGAAGGCAGTGACGCCGACCGTGCGGCTGACCTCGAAAATCAGCTCGCGACCACGCAGCAAGATGTTCTCTATGCGCAGGCCGAAACGCAGAATGTTCGCCGCAGGATGGAGAAAGAAGCCGCAGATGCACGCCAATATGCGGCCACGTCTTTTGCCCGCGATATCCTTTCGGTATCAGACAATCTGACCCGCGCTCTGGATGCCATCCCGGACAAAATGCGCGAAGATGAAAAGATGAAAGGCCTTGTTGCGGGTCTCGAAGCTACGGGGCGTGAGCTTGAGACGGTCTTTGCGAAAAATGGTATCACGCGCATTGCCGCGATGGGATTGCCGCTCGATCCGAACCAGCATCAGGCGATGGTTGAAATTCCCAGCGAGGATGCCGAACCTGGTACCATCGTTACCGAAATGCAGGCAGGTTACATGATCAAAGACCGCCTGCTGCGCCCGGCCATGGTGGGCGTTGCCAAGAAGCCCGAATGAGCCCTCGATGATCGCTCGCTCGGGCGCTTGAACACACATCTATCGTTTCAAATGGTTTTGCAGTCGGCGACATTGACATAAGTGTGTTGCTAGCATAATACACTTATGTCAAATAGCGACTTTGAACCGGGGAATTGAACGATGCAATCTACCGAAAATTTTGAGCAGCAGAGGCTGGGCCGCCTAGTTGGATGGTCGCTATTGGGCAGCATCGTCATTGGTATCGCTAGCGCGCTATTTCTCGTCGATGGTATCGACATCAACCTGTCCGCAGATGTGGTTGCTACAGCGGAAAACATGCTGGAAGCGGAGTTGCGGTTGCGGGCGAAGGCTTACATCGGGGTCTTGTCGTTCGCTTTGGGAATACTTGTCAGCGTCGGTCTTTTTCTACTGCTCCGTAAATCGGGGCAATTGTTGGCCGCGTGGAGCTTGCTTGTCAGTCTCGGGGCATCGGTTCTCGGTTTGCTCGGAGCGATGTTTGCGATGAATGCCGCCGAGATTGCGAGCGATCCTGCATACCGTAATATCACCGATGAGGCGCAGCGCTTGATGCTGGCCGGCCTGCAAGCGACATCGGATTACACATCGTTCCATCTCGGGTTAATCCTGTCGACTGTGGGCATGGCGGGTTTCTTCTATTTGTTCCTGAAATCAAATTTGATACCCAAGATAATCGCTGGCTGGGGCTTGTTCGCCTCGATATTTGTTGTTGTTACGATTGTTGCGCGCGATTTTATTCCTATCCTCGGGCACAGCACCATCACAGCCGCCTTTATGGTATCCAACCTGATAGCGCTTGTCTCCACCGGATTTTACCTCAGCATTCGCGGTGTTGCCAAGAAGCCGGACCAAGAAGCCGGAATAGGGTAGCAGGCGCAAAAGTTTTCCTTTACCGCGCGCGCTATGACCAGCGCCGCATCTTTGCAGCAAAAGCAATCGCCATGGCGCCATGAATTGCGCGCCACGCTGGCGCTTGCCTGGCCTTTGGTGTTTACCAATCTGACGATGGCGCTGATCGGCGCGACCGATGTGGTGATGCTCGGCTGGCTGGGTGCGACCGAATTGGCGGCGGCTTCGCTGGGTTTTAATCTGGCGATGCTCTGCGCGATCTTTGCGATGGGGCTGGTGACTGCGTCTGCGCCGATGATGGCGAGCGAACTGGGCCGCAATCCGCATAGCGTGCGCGATCTTCGCCGCACTTTTCGCCAGTCGCTATGGTCGGCGCTGATTGTCTGCCTGCCGATCTGGGTGATATTATGGAATACGCAAGCTATCCTGCTTTTCCTCGGGCAATTGCCAGACCTTACGAGCACTGCCCAAGCCTATATCCGCGCTTATATGTGGTCGATCCTGCCGTTCCTATGGACGCTTGCGGCGCGCAATTTTCTTTCCGCGCTTGAAAAACCGTTATGGTCGCTGATCATCGGTATCGCCGGTGTGCTTGCCAACGCGCTGTTTAACTATGCGCTGATCTTCGGCAATTTCGGTGTGCCCGCATTGGGCGTTGTCGGCGCGGGCATCGGTAGCATTCTTGCCAACAGCCTGATGTTTCTGGGAATGATCGCGGTCATCGCCCGGCATCGTGATTTCCGGCGCTACCGCCTGTTTGGCCGCTGGTGGAGAAGTGACTGGCCGCGTTTTGCCGAGATGTGGCGGCTGGGGCTGCCGATTGCGGTTTCTTTCGGGCTGGAAGGCGGAGTGTTTTCGGTCGCGGTGATGCTGATGGGGTTGATTAGTATCTATGCCGTCGCCGCACATGCCATCGCGCTGCAGATAGTCTCGCTTACCTTTATGGTCCCGATGGGGCTGGCGCAGGCGGCAACGGTGCGTGTCGGCATTGGATATGGGCGCAGGGATAATGCCATGATCCACCGTGCCGGTTGGACCAGCTTTGCGCTCGGCACCGGCTTTATGGCCGCGATGGCATTGGTTATTCTGGTAATTCCTGGCCCGTTGATCGCGATCTTTATCCAAGGGGACAGCGCCGAAAATATCGCGGTAGTGGGGTTAGCGCTGCAATTCTTGATGGTCGCTGCATTGTTTCAGATTGTCGACGGCGCGCAGGCTGTGGCGCAGGGGATGCTGCGCGGCTTGCATGATACCCGCGTGCCGATGATATTTGCCGGCTTTGGCTATTGGCTCGTTGGTATTGGCGTTGGAGTGTGGCTTGCATTCAGTGCGGGATGGGACGGAGTTGGCATCTGGACAGGATTGGCCACGGGTCTTGGCATTGTTGCAATATTGCTCGTTGCAAGATGGCTGATGCGCGACCGGATCGGCCTATTGCCTAGTTAAAAGGGCAGGATGCCATCATATTGTGCCAGCGGCGGTGCGCCTGTTACCTTGACGCCTTTGCGCAGCAGGAAAATATGCCGGACAATCTCAGCTTGCTGCTCGATGCCGTAGCGCTCCAGCGTCCATCCTGGTTTAATGGCATAGTCATAGCGGCAGAAGGGGTGCCGCCTGAGCGGTAGAAACATGCCCTTCTGATGTTGCCACACATGGGTCAATTCATGGATGAAATGCCCCTGAAGAGATAGGCTGCTATCGCAGAAATCCTCGCAGAATAGTTCGCTTTTGGGATTGAACCAGAGATGCCCGTCGGGAGCCATCGTTACCCGTTTGGGATGGAACCACCACCATTTGCGGTTATGGATGCGCACACGGTCATAATCGATTGTGTCGCCGAATATCGAATGCGCAAGCGATCGTTCCTTGCCTGTCAGCAGGCGACCAGAGGGGTGAGGGCCAAACATTCCTGCAGCGACCTATAATTTCTTGCGCTCGTCGGGTATGCTGCCGTCGGCTTCCCGAACCACCGCGTCCACCAATATCCGTTCCCCGGTGGAGAAGGTGAACTCAACTTCCATTTCTCCCAACTTACGCGCTACACGGTTGATGCCCCAAAACATCGCATGCTTGCCGCCTTTTGCAAATTCCACTTTGCCGTCTGCCGGAATCTTGACGCGGCTAAGCTGTTCCATCGATATCATCTTGCTGTTGGTATCAATTTTGCTTTCGTGCAATTCGGCGCGCACCGCAGAGGATGAAAATACCCTGAGTAAATATACGTCCTTGGGCCCACCTCGCACGGTAAAATGCAGCGCCGAAGGATTGCTGTCGACTGGTGATAATGTCACCACGGCGTTATGAACCCGCAGCACCGGGCCGCGGCCACAGGATTCTAGCAGCAGGCTGCTGGCTATCAGCGCGGCTAGAGCGATAATGTTGAAAAACCGGTTCACCATGCATTCTCCACAGAATCTGTCCTGAAACAGGCCATATCGGCCATTTTCTTCTATCTAGTTAGTGCCAAGCCTTGTGCCAAGCAATTTGGCACCTATATCGCCCCTTACATAGTGATTTTCCGGCTATTGCCAGTGCTGCTTGATCGGGCTGGCGCGGAAGGTTGCAAAAAGAAATTTGTTTAATTGGGGTATATAATCATATGGCTAAAGTAATTGGCATTGATCTGGGCACAACAAATAGCTGCGTTGCGGTGATGGATGGCGGCAAGCCCAAGGTGATTGAGAATTCGGAAGGTGCGCGCACCACACCGTCGATTGTGGCATTTGCAAAAGACGGCGAACGCCTGATCGGGCAGCCGGCAAAACGGCAGGCTGTGACCAATCCGGACAATACGATTTATGCCGTGAAGCGCCTGATTGGTCGCCGCTTTGACGATCCCATGACCAAAAAAGATATGAAGCTGGTTCCCTATGACATCGTCAAGGGCAAGAATGGTGATGCATGGGTAGAAGCCGGCGGTGAAAAATATTCGCCTTCGCAGATTTCTGCCTTCACGCTGCAGAAGATGAAGGAAACTGCCGAAGCCTATCTGGGCGAAACGGTGACGCAGGCGGTCATTACCGTTCCTGCCTATTTTAACGATGCCCAGCGTCAGGCTACCAAGGATGCCGGCCAGATCGCCGGCCTTGAAGTATTGCGCATCATCAACGAGCCTACCGCTGCCGCGCTGGCTTACGGTCTCGACAAGGATGAGAATAAGACGATCGCGGTTTATGACCTTGGCGGCGGTACTTTTGATATCTCCATCCTCGAAGTCGGCGACGGCGTGTTCGAAGTAAAATCGACCAATGGTGATACCTTCCTTGGCGGTGAAGATTTCGACAGCAAGATTGTTGAATTTCTCGCCGCTGATTTCAAGAAGGCGGAAAGCATTGACCTGACCGAGGACAAGCTGGCTCTACAGCGTCTGAAGGAAGCTGCTGAAAAAGCGAAGATCGAGCTTTCTTCTGCGCAAACCACAGAGATCAACCTGCCATTTATTACCGCAGACCAAAATGGTCCCAAGCATCTGGTCAAGAATATCAGCCGCTCCGACCTTGAAAAGCTGGTTGGCGACCTGATCAAACGTACGCTTGCGCCGTGCAAGAAGGCGATGGCAGATGCGGGCGTGAAACCGGCCGACATTCATGAAGTCGTCATGGTCGGCGGAATGACCCGCATGCCCAAAGTGCGTGAGGTTGTGAAAGACTTTTTTGACAAGGAACCCCATACCGGTGTGAACCCGGATGAAGTGGTTGCCATGGGCGCGGCTATTCAGGCCGGCGTATTGCAGGGCGACGTCAAAGACGTGCTGCTGCTTGACGTAACTCCGCTTTCGCTAGGTATCGAAACGCTTGGCGGTGTCTTTACGCGCATGATTGACCGCAACACGACGATCCCGACCAAGAAGGGCCAGGTCTATTCAACCGCAGACGACAATCAGAATGCGGTGACCATCCGCGTTTTCCAGGGTGAACGCGAAATGGCGGCAGATAACAAACTGCTCGGCAATT
This sequence comes from Sphingorhabdus sp., assembly GCA_036479555.1. Taxonomy (GTDB): domain Bacteria; phylum Pseudomonadota; class Alphaproteobacteria; order Sphingomonadales; family Sphingomonadaceae; genus Sphingorhabdus_B. Next base: position 213,066 of record JAZGFP010000006.1, on the reverse strand, counting down.
TTGACCTTGTCGGTATTCCGCCCGCGCCGCGCGGCGTTCCGCAAATTGAGGTTACCTTTGATATCGATGCCAACGGCCTCGTCAGTGTAACCGCGAAAGACAAGGGCACCGGCAAAGAACAGCAGATCAAGATTCAGGCGTCGGGCGGCCTGTCCGATACTGACATTGACCAGATGGTTCAGGATGCCGAGAAATTTGCCGAGGAAGACAAGGAACGCCGTGAGGCAGCCGAGGTGAAAAACAACGCTGAAAGCCTTGTCCACACGACCGAAAAGCAGCTTGAAGAGCATGGCGACAAAGTTGATGCCGAGCTGAAGGGCGAAATAGAGGCCAAACTTGCCGAAGCGAAAACCGCTCTCGAGGGCGAAGATATCGACGCGATGAAATCCAAATCGGAAGAGCTTGCGCAGGTTACAATGAAAATGGGCCAGCAAATCTACGAAGCAGAGCAGGCTGCTGGCGGCGGTGATGATGCCGCGGCCGCCGATGCTGCTGCACAGGAAGCTTCTGCCGATGAGGATGTCGTCGATGCCGAATTTTCCGAAGTCGAAGACGAAGCAGAAGCGGACGGTAAGAAAGACTAATGCCAACTGACCCGTCACCCCGGCGCAGGCTGTGGTTTTGGCGGCATGGGATAACCGCTTGAGATACCAGCGTATGCGGGCATGACGAGATTCGGGGACTGGGAAAATTTATGAGTCTCGACATAGACTATTATGAACTACTTGAGGTCGAGCGGACGGCGGATGATACGACGCTGAAATCCGCCTATCGCCGCATTGCCAAGCAATGTCATCCTGACCGCAATCCGGGCTGCGCAGATTCAGAAGCAAAATTCAAGGCCGTCAGCGAGGCTTATGATATTCTGAAAGACCCACAAAAACGCGCGGCCTATGATCAGTATGGGAAAGCTGCTTTCGAAAATGGCGGCGCGGGAGGATTTGGCGGCGGCGCTGGTGCGCAGGGCTTTGGCGACTTTTCAGATATATTCGAAAGTTTTTTTGGCGGCGGGTTTGGCGGCGGACAGCAGCGCGGCCCGGCGCGCGGTGCCGATTTGCGCTATGATCTGGAAATCAGACTGGACGAAGCGTTTCATGGAAAGTCGGCGGACATCTCCATAGATGTTGCGAGCGCCTGCGGTAAGTGTGGCGGATCGGGTTCCTCTTCGGATGCCGCGATGCGTGCCTGCAATCTCTGCGCGGGACAAGGTAAGGTGCGCGCGCAGCAAGGGCTTTTCGTGGTCGAGCGCGCTTGCCCGAACTGTCAGGGACGCGGGCAAGTCATCAGCGACCCTTGCGACAAATGCCTTGGCGATGGGCGCATCGACGAACGCAAGACGATATCAATCGATATCCCCCCCGGCGTTGACGAAGGTACGCGCATCCGCGTAGCCGGAAAGGGCGAGGCAGGGCCGAACGGTGCCGCCGCCGGGGATTTATACATCTTTATCCATTTAAGCCGCCACAAGGTATTTGAGCGCGACGGCACGGCATTGTTCTGCCGCGCTCCGATCAGCTTTACCAAAGCGGCGCTTGGCGGCGAGATCGAAATTCCCGGACTTGACGGCAAAAAACACGTCATCAAAATTCCCGATGGAATTCAGTCCGGCAAGCAAATCCGGCAGCGCGGTGCGGGAATGCCTGTGCTTCAGGGTCGCGGGCATGGCGACCTTGTCGTGCAGATTGATGTTGAAACACCGACGCGGCTTTCGGTCAAACAAAAGGAAATGCTGCGCGAATTTCAGGAAACCGAAACTGGCGCAGAAAGCCCGAATAGCAGCGGGTTTTTCGACCATGTGAAAAGCATCTGGGACGACCTGACCGAATAGGGAAAGCGCTATGGCGGTGAGCAGGGACAAGGCATTAGACGCATTCCGGCGCCGCGCCCCTGATATGCTCGTTCAGCTTCAAGATGCGCTTTCCGCGGAGCCGCATGATGGCGCGCTGCTGATCGCTATGGCAACCGCGCGGGTTGAGGCGGGCACCGATGATCCGCTGGCTGGATTGCGGGAGGTTTTGCACCAAGCGCCCGATTGGGGCGACGGCCATACTGCCTTTGCGCGGTTGCAATGGGAATTGGGCGAAAGCAGCGCTGCCCTTGCCGAGATAGAGGCGGCGCTCGCGAAGATACCTAGCAACGCAGGATTGCTCGTCCGCTATATGGCCTTATTGTCCGATGCAGGAGAGCCGAAGAAGGCCGCTGATATAGCGAGCGATCTGCGCGGCAAGGCCGGCGAAAACCCCGATCTCATTTTGCTTGAAGCACGATATGCCGGTTTGGCCGGAGACAATGGCCGCGCTGAAAAGCTATTTTGCATGTTGTCTGCCGACTGGCCGGAAAAGGCCTATGATGAAGCGCGGCACCGGATCCGGCAAAACCGGATCGAGGAGGCAGAGCTGCTACTGGAAACGGCGCGTAAAGAGCATCCCGGCGATATTGCCGTATGGGCGCTCACTGAAATTTGCTGGCGCTCGCTGTCGGATGATCGGCATGGCTGGCTGCTGCCGAAGGATAACTGGCATAGCCAAGTTGATCTTGGACTGGAACCGGATGAACTGGCCGCTATCGCTGCGCATTTACGATCATGCCATGCCGCCAATGCCCGTCCCTTGGGCCAAAGCGTGCGCGGCGGCACGCAAACACGCGGCAACCTGTTCTTGCGCGGCGATCCTGCGATGACCGAGTTGACCGAAAGATGCAGCGCCGCGCTTTCTGACTATTGGAATGGTTGGGCAGGCGGCGATGCAGATCATCCGGCGCAGCGGCGTGGCGGTGACCCGCCCGGCATTGTCACTTCATGGTCGATATTGGTGAAGCCGCCGGGTTATCATGTCAGCCATATTCACGATTCCGGCATAGTCAGTTCCGCCTGCCATATCGATCTGGATTATCAGTCTGAAGACACCGGGCGGGAAGGCTATCTGGAATTGGGCCGGCCGCCGAGCGACCTGCATCTCGATTGCAAGCCGTTGGTGGTTGTCGCGCCCAAGCCCGGCCATCTCGTGCTGTTTCCAAGCTTTGTGTATCATGGCACGCGGCCGATCAGCAGCGGCGAGCGATTGACTGTTGCCTTCGATGCCATATGATCCCGCAATGCCATCTGCTAAAAGGCTGGCCGCGCCGTAAAGGAGCATCAGAATAAATGTTGCCGTCGTTGCTCATTATCGACGATTTTCTATCCGATCCGCATGCCGCGCGAAGCCAAGCGCTGACCGCAGTTGCCGATCCCGCGCCGAATAGCGGCAATTATCCCGGACGGATTTCTGTAGAGCCGCTTTCTGTGCAGGGCCTGGAAGATAGTGTTGGCAAAAGAATTGGTGCGTCGCTGCTCCCTGCGCCAGACACATTACATGGTCATGTCCGGCTGACGCTAAAGAGCGAAAAAGGCCGCAGCGGCGTGCATATCGACCCGGCTTTTTATTCAGGTATCCTGTATCTCTCGCTGCCGGAGCATTGCCCCGACAATGGTAAGGGCGGCACCGAGTTTTTCCGCCACCGCCGCACCGGCCTTGAGCGTGTGCCAACCGACCTAGCGGGGATTACTGGCGCTGGTTATAGCGATATCAACAAGCTGATCGAGGATGTGGTGAACCGCGATACGATGCATCCGGCGAAATGGGAGCGGGTGATGCGGGTGCCGATGCGGTTCAACCGGCTGATCCTGTTTTCACCGTGGCTGTTTCACAATAGCGGCGCGGCATTCGGCGATGCTGCAAAAAACGGCCGGTTGGTGCAGCTGATGTTTTTTGCGCAAGAGAAAGGCTAGCTGGCTTTCTTACCATTGGTTGTTCCGCGATCTAATACACCCGAAAGCCTTGAATATCGGTGCGCGAAGCACCTTATTATGACGATAGGATTTAGTGAAGAAGCGATCAAAGAGAGGAAGTTATCAAATGACCCGTTTTGCCAAAACCAAAAGCGCGCTGGCCCTTTCCGTTGCAGGGCTGTCGCTCGCCACCGCCGTACAGGCCTGCGCGCAAGATGATGATCGCTTTGCAAAGGTTGAGATTAAGCCGCAGGAGCTAAGCCCCGGTGTTGCGGTGCTGTTTGGAGCCGGCGGAAATATCGGTGTGTCTTATGGCGAGGATGGCACCATCCTGATCGATGACCAATTCGCGCCGCTGACGGAGAAAATCCAGACCGCGGTTGAAACGCTCGGCGCTCAGCCAGTGAAATTCCTGATTAACACGCATTGGCATGGCGATCATACCGGCGGTAATGAAAATCTGGGCAATGCCGGCGCGGTCATCATGGCGCATGACAATGTGCGCGTGCGTATGGCGAAGCCGTCGCAGCGCCGGGGACAGACTTTTCCCGCTAAGCCAAAGGCTGCTTTGCCTGTAGTGACCTATGCTGAGGGTTTGAAACTTCATCTGAATGGTGAAGAAGTTCGCGTCATCGGGCTGAAACCGGCCCACACAGATGGCGATTCAATCATCCATTGGACGAAAAGTAACATCATCCATATGGGCGATACATTTTTCTTCAAGATGAGTTTTCCCTTTGTTGATCTAAGCAGTGGCGGTGATGTTCGCGGGGTTGTTGCAGCGGCAGACAAGGCGCTCGCTATCGCAGATGACGAAACCAAGATCATCCCGGGCCACGGCAAAATGGCCAGCAAGGCAGATCTGCAGGCCTACCATGATATGCTGGCCGAGATTATCGGCAAGGTTGAAGGCGCGATGGTGCAGGACAAAACACTAGATCAAATCAAGGCGATGAAACCTGCAGATGGCTACGGCGTGAAGGCTGACGGCTTTATTTCGGCTGACGCCTTTGTCGAAACGGTCTATAAAAGTCTCGGCGGGGAATAGGTTCCGGCCCGAGGCGTCAGCCCACAATCGCAGCAATCTCTTTGCGGAGTGATTTGATAAGCGGCTTAACCTTCTTCAGCCGTTTTTCTTCCTGATCGAGGATTGCGCCAAAAGCCCTCTTCTTGATCGTCAGTGCGCGCGCGGGATCGAACTTATGTGCCTCCGATAGCGCCGAAAGCAGTATATCGATAAAGCGTTCCGCACCGTGCAGGCGGCCCCACAGATAGTCATTCTCACGGTAGCTGCGGCTGAAGAACGCGCCGAAATTGTTAAACTGTATGCCTTTTAGTGTGGCCTCTGTTCCTCCAGAGCGGATACTGAGGGCATCATCTGGAGAAATGCGGTCGACCTTGACCGGGTCGAATTCGTCGAGGCCCTCGCCCTGCAACAAAGGCAGCGTAGCGATGTCGTATAGCGGGTAGCCGAGATAGCCCAAAAGCATTGTGCGCCGCGCGGCATCGTCCAAATGCATCAGCGCATCGCAAAAAATCGCGTCGATGCGCCGGTCAATCTCTTCAAGGTCTCGTTTTTCTGCGAGCTTGTCGATCATTGGGCCAGGCTCTTCTTGGCCCTTGGCAGCAAGGTCTGCGAATTCTTCGCCAAGGAAATCTGCGGTTTCGCGTTCAAACAATAGCGCCAACGCATCGTAAAGCGCGTCATGCATGACATCGCCGCCGGTCACTTCGCCTTCTGCTTTATTTTCAACCTGATCGGCCAGGCGACGGGCGAGGAAGCGGAGACGGCGGATGCGAAAGCGCACATCCTGCAAGCGGAAAAAGGCGATCGCTTCTTTGGTTGCGCCCAGCCCCTTGGCATCGGCCATATGATCGAGACCGCGCCGGCGTAGTTCGCTCCACACAGCTTCGCGTACATTGGTGGTATAATCATTGCCGGCTTGCGGGCAGGCGCGACGCGCGGTGCGGGCGATATCGTCGATAATTTCTGCAAGCTTCAGATGGCCATAGGCAGGATAGCTGTAGCCAGCCGCTTTGGCTCCTTTGGCCTGAGCGGTGCCGCGCCATTTCTCCAGACGCGCAGGCGTTGGCCGCGATAGAAAGAGCGTCTTTCCAACGAGCGTTTCGACGGTGCGTTCGACCTCGCTATGCAGCCCTTCGGTCACCTCGCGCAGCCGTTCGATACGGCGCGAACGACCGGTAATTTTTTCAAGAGCATCGCGGATTGGCTGTTCGCGCGGGATATTCGATGTTGCGCCAAAGATCGTCGCGAACCAGCCGGGAAGCTTGCGCTTTGTCTCGCCTGTATCGTCGCGGTCGGGGCGGTAGCGAAAACTTGGCAGGCCGGGTTTGGGATCGATATAGACAAAGCGCCGGTCTATTTCGCGGCGGGCAGGGCGGTTGCGCAGCGCATCAATCGCCTGATTGAAAGGTGCATTGGCCAGGATCGAACCATCGACCAGCACGGCTTCATCGATTTTTCCCGCGGCATAATGTTGCGGCAAAATGCGCTTTAGGAAGTTCTCTCGATTGGGCCATTCCAGTCGCCGTGCTTTCACCAGCCGGTCAAGTTCGCTCACGACAAATGGCGGGAAGGCGCCGGGAAAGCTTGCCGTCGCACGGGCAGAGAACACCAGTTCGGGGATGGACGCTAGCGGTTGGCCGCCATCATGGTTCCGGCTGGAGAAGCTGATCGTAAGCCGGTGTTCTGTCTCGGAGACTTTTTGCGGGCTATTGAGATGCAGCACTTCCTCATGCCCGAAGAAATCGGTAACGGTGACAAATAGGTCGAGCGGCTGGCCGTGGGGGATTAAAGGCTCCTCGGTCGGCGTTTTCGCCATCGTACCCAGCGCATCGAGCAGTAACCCGGTTAACTGCGCACCCCCAAAAGGAGGGGCAAACCAGCGGGCCCTTACAAAGCGCGACAACTTGGTCGCCACCTCGTCGCGGCTTTCCTTTTCCACCGTACGTTCAATCGTGCTGCCCTTGCGGCGCAGCAAGGCCCAGGCAATCGGCGTCGCCCAAAATTTGGAAAAGCGCGATAGGGGCCGCGCATCGGGATCAATCAGCCGGTCAACATCTGCGGTATCGAGCCATAGATCGGTGAGCGGTTCGAGCGATTGCCCGGTCGCGATTGCCTGCGCGAGGAAAATGCCATTGATCCCGCCCGCGCTCGATCCTGCGATGATGTCGGCAAGCACACGCATTTTGACACCGGTTTCCGCCTCGATCTCTTCCATCAGATCGCGGTAAACGCCCTGACTGCCATCTGCGCGCGGCATATCTTCATGGAAATTGCGGCTGGCGCGGATGAGGTGCCAAGCTTCCCGCGTGACGCCGTGCATATAGATGGCGAGGCTCACCCCGCCATAGCATATCAGCGCAAGTCGAAGCTCTTTTTCCCGCATCGCCTGATGCTATAAGGCGCGGGGCTTTTTAGGCAAGCCGCCAGCGATAATGGCCGTTTAGGGTGTCGGTGAAGAGGCGATCTTCTTCGCGCGCTCCGGAGCCGATATTGTGGATGACCAGCGGGATGCCGCCCACCGATTTGTCCGATACGATGCCGATATGCGGTAGCCGCCCGCCGACAAGGCTGGTGAAGATATCGCCCGGTTGCCAGCTTTGCACATCTGTGGAGAGCGGCAGGCGGGCGCCCTGACGGGTTAGAAATCTGCGCAGATTGGGCACACGGCGATGGTCGATATTACGGTCCGTTCGGCGCAGGCCCCAATTTTTCGGATAGGCAGCGAAATTCGCCTTCATGTCGGCATTGACCAGCGCCTGAAGATCGGCGCCAAATGCATCGCGGTAAGCGCGGATGATGACATCGGTGCATACGCCCCTGCTGCGCGGCACATCTCCGTTGGGAAAGGCAAGGCCGGTATAGGCAGGGTCATAATGCAGTGTGACGCCGATTTGTTCGCGTGCAGCTTCGATCAGTTTCGCTGCTTTGTCTGTAGCGTGACCGGTGTTGCCGACCGGATTGCGTTCCTGCGCGACGCAGCGCGGAGCAGCGGCCAGCAATAAGGCAAAACTGCCAAAGGAGCGGCGGGTAAATTCCATTCTCACTGAATGAGCTACCTTGCCTTTATCGCACATTAATGACGCTTGTGTTCCTGATATGTTCTGGTATGTGAGACAGATCATGGCGAAAGCAAAACGCAAATATGTCTGCCAGTCCTGCGGCTCTGTTGCCAGTCGCTGGCAGGGGCAGTGCGACGATTGTAAGGAATGGAACACACTGACCGAGGAAGCGGGCGCGAATGTGTTTCAGATGAAGCATGACTTGCAGTCGGGCGGACGCCCTGTTCAGCTCGCCCGGCTGGATAGTGAGGTCAGGCTGCCCGATCGCAATTCCACCGGAATCGCGGAATTTGATCGTGCCTTGGGCGGCGGATTGGTGCCGGGTTCGGCGACCCTATTGGGCGGTGATCCGGGTATTGGTAAATCTACCTTGCTGTTACAGGCAGCAGCCAACCTGGCGTTACGCGGCCTTGATGTGGCTTATATTTCGGGCGAAGAGGCTGTCGATCAGGTGAGGCTGCGTGCGCGGCGATTGGGGCTGGGTGATGCACCGGTACAGTTGGCGGCCGCCACGTCTGTGCGCGATATCCTGACCACGATAGGGCAGGGTAAGCCGCCCGCGCTGGTCATCATCGATTCGATCCAGACCATGCATAGCGACCTTATCGAAGGCGCACCCGGTACGGTTAGCCAAGTGCGCGCTTCTGCGCAGGAATTGATTCGCTTTGCAAAGCAGCAGGGCAGCGCACTGATGCTGGTTGGCCATGTGACCAAAGACGGCAATATTGCCGGGCCGCGCGTGCTTGAACATATGGTTGATACGGTGCTCGCTTTTGAAGGCGAGCGTAGCCATCAATACCGGATATTGCGCGCCAATAAGAACCGCTTTGGCGGCACTGACGAAATTGGTGTTTTCTCGATGGAGGCCGAAGGGCTAACCGAGGTTAGCAATCCCAGCGCGCTTTTCCTGACTGACCGTAAAGAGCAGGTTACCGGCGCTACCGTTTTTCCTGCGCTGGAAGGCACGCGGCCGGTGCTTGTTGAAATTCAGGCGCTGACGGTGCGGCTTTCGAGCGGCGCAACTCCGCGCCGCGCGGTGGTGGGCTGGGACAGCGGGCGCCTTGCAATGATACTGGCGGTACTGGAGGCGCGCTGCGGCCTCAGCTTTTCGACATGTGAAGTTTATCTCAATATTGCCGGCGGGTACCGGATATCCGATCCGGCGGCTGATCTGGCGGTCGCCGCTGCGCTGGTTTCCGCGCTTTCCGAAAGGCCGCTGCCGTCCGACTGCATCCTGTTTGGAGAGGTGGCGCTCTCGGGCGAGATCAGGCCGGTCGCGCATAGTGCGCTGCGGCTCAAGGAAGCTGCAAAACTTGGCTTTTCAACCGCGATAGCTCCTCCGGGTGCGAAAGCCGAAAAAAATGGAATGAAACTGAGAAGCTTCCCCACGCTTGCGAATTGCATTGACCACATACTGGGGCGGGATTAGCTGTAGGCGGCATGACCGCATTTGATATTATAGTTCTCTTTCTTCTGGGTGGCGGAGCTGTGCTGGGCTTTATGCGCGGCTTCATCCAGGAGGTCTTGTCGCTCATCTCATGGGTGCTTATCATCATTGCCATCCGCTTCCTTCATGGGCCGGTGACCGCGCAGCTGGAGGGTCCTGTCGGTACGCCTTGGGGCGCAGCGATGCTCGCTTTTCTGGCAATCGCGATTGTTACCTATGCGCTGGGCCGCTCGATCGCCAAATCGGCGGGGACACGGTCACGCAAATCCACCCTTGGCCCGGTTGACCGGGTGCTTGGCTTTGGCTTTGGCGCGCTCAAGGGGCTGATAGGCGCAACTTTGCTCTTCCTGTTGTTGGTCATAGGATATGAGACCATTTTTGGCGGAGAGGAAAAGCGCCCCGAATGGCTGACGGATTCGCGCACCTATCCGCTGGTCAATGCCAGCGGTGAGGCGATGTCATCATTTGTTGCAGAGCGCCGCAAGGCTTCTGAGGCAGCCGAAGAAGCGCCGGAGGAATAGTTGGCCGAAGCGCTTTATACGCGGGAAATTTTGCGGCTGGCCATGTCGCTTCCTGCCGGCGATGATATTGTCGATCCAGATGCCGAAGCATATTGCCGATCGCCAATTTGCGGTAGCGAAATGACCGTGCAGCTTGCTTTGGACAAAGATAACAGCATCGCCAAACTGACGATTTCTGCAAAAGCCTGTGCGATGGGGCAGGCTTCAGCAGCAATTTTGAGAAAGAACGCGCCCGGCTGTTCCGCTGAAGAAATAGGCGATATTCATGGAAGCATCACCGCTTACCTGATTGGCCAGGGCGAAATGCCAGATCAATGGCCCCAGCTTGATGAACTCGCAGCAGCCCGGGGGTATCCCGCGCGTCATGCCGCGATATTGCTCCCCTATAAAGCGCTGCTTTCGGCTTTTGACAAGCTATGCAGCGCGCATCCGGCATGAATGATGGCGCTGAATATGCGGTAGCTGACATGCTCGCATCGGGCGCGGTGCTGCTTGGCGCGGCCATGGTATCGGTGCTGATTTTCCGCCGCTTGGGCTTGGGCGCAGTGCTCGGCTATCTGATCGCCGGAATTTTGGTGGGTCCTTTCGGTTTTGCGATGGTCGAGGATCCCGAAACCATCCTTTCATTCTCCGAAATCGGAATTGTCTTGCTGCTGTTTCTCGTCGGGCTGGAATTGTCGCCGCGCAGGCTCTGGCAGATGCGGCAGGATATATTCGTGTTGGGGCCATTGCAGGTCGTTTCATGCGGCTTGGCGATGTTTGCCATCGTCCTCGCAATGCAGGGTTTTACTTGGCAGGCGGCGCTCGTCATTGGTTTGCCTCTCGGCCTATCGTCTACGGCGCAGGTATTACCGCTGTTGCAATCGCATGGGCGGTTGAAAACCGACTATGGCGGGAAGAGCTTTTCGATCCTGCTGTTTCAGGATTTGTCGATTGTCCCGCTGTTGACCATAGTGGCCGCACTTTCACGAGTGCCGCCCGTAAAGGGTAGCGCGAGCGGAGCGATGCTGGTGCTCTATGCCATTCTTGCGATCGTCGCGCTGGTGCTTGCTGGGCGCTATATACTCAATCCGCTGCTCAAGCTGATCGGCAAAGTGTCCGAACGCGAGCTGTTCATTGTCGCCGGGCTTTTCACGGTCTGCGCGAGCGCGGCGCTGATGCAATGGCTTGGGCTTTCGGCGGCGCTTGGCGCATTTGTCGCCGGCGTGATGCTCGCCGAATCGCCATATCGGCATGAGCTGGAAGCTGACATTGATCCCTTCCGTTCGATTCTTCTCGGCTTTTTCTTTCTTGCCGTCGGCATGCTACTTGATCTGAATGTAATAGCCGCCCAGCCATGGGCGATACTGCTTATGGCAATAATGCTGGTCGGCGTGAAAACCGGGCTTGTCTTTGGTTTGGGGCGGCTTTTTGGCTTGAAGGCGTCATCAGCGATCATCATGGCTCTGCTGCTAAGCCAAGGCGGCGAGTTCGGCTTCGTGCTCTTTGCGGCTGCCGAGCGCGCAATGCTTGTCGAAAAAGAGGCGGCCAGCTTCTTTGGCGCAGTGGTGACACTCTCGATGGCCAGCACGCCATTCCTGATGATGCTCGCTGCGCGGCTAGCACGGCGCGCGCAGGACAAGGAAATAGAATTGACCGACCCCGAATATGCCGAACAGGCGTCGGTTATCATTGTCGGTCATGGCCGCTTTGGCCAAACGGTTGCGCAGATCATGCAGGGCGCGGGCCGCAGCGTTACGATTATTGATATTAAGCCCGATCAGATCGACATGAGCCAGGAATTTGGCCGCAAGGTATTTTACGGGGATGGCACACGGATTGATTTGCTGCGCCGCGCCGGAGCTGACGAAGCCTGCGCGATTCTGTTCTGCATTGATGACCGGCAGCTTGACGCCGAAACGCTGGAACCGGTGCGGGCTAGCTTTCCAGACGCAAAAGTTTTTGCCCGGGCTTACGACCGGCGGCAGATGTTGGAGCTGATGTCCGATGCAAAGCTTGGCGTGTACCGTGAGGTCATCGAATCGTCGATTAACATGGCCCACGGCGCGCTGGTATCGCTAGGTGTCCCTGACCGCGCGGCGAAAAAAGTGATCGGCGAATTCAGGAAGCGCGACCAGACGCGGCTTAAGGCACAGTTTGAAAGCGGCAACATGCGCGCCGGATCGCGGCACAGTTTCGGTGGGTCATCATCCGACGATTTCACCATGGATGAGAATTAACGCAGGCGTTCTTCATCTAGGAATTTGGCAATATCGCCGAGTTCGACATCCTTCGATAGAAATGTCTCCCCGATACCCCGCGCGAGCAGGAATGGCAGCGCTCCGCCGCTCATCTTCTTGTCATGCAGCATATGTGCGACCAGCTTCTTCCCAGAGGCATCGCTTCCGGCCTGCTGCAAGGTAACAGGCAGACCCGCAGCCTGTAGCAAACCCGACACTCTGTGCGCATCGCCATCACCGCAAAGTCCCAGCCGCGCAGAGTAGCGCAAAGCGAGTACCATCCCGCAGGCCACGGCTTCTCCGTGCAGTAGCCTATCTGAAAAGCCGGTCTCTGCTTCCAATGCATGCCCGAATGTGTGGCCAAGATTGAGGAGCGCGCGCGTTCCGGTCAGTTCTTTTTCGTCAGCCGCCACGATTCGCGCTTTTGCGGTTACCGATTTGATGATCGCGGCCTCGCGCATCTGCATGTTACCGGCAAGGAAGCTTTCGGCATTTTCCTCGCACCAAGTGAAGAATTCGGCATCGTCTATCAGGCCGTATTTTACGACTTCGGCGAAGCCGGCGGAGAGTTCGCGGGGGGGCAAGCTATCCAGCACCTCGGGATCGATAAGGACCATCGATGGCTGATGAAATGCGCCGATCAGATTCTTGCCCGCTTTGCTGTTGATCGCAGTCTTGCCGCCGACGCTGCTATCGACCTGCGCCAAAAGTGTCGTCGGGATCTGCACAAATTTACAGCCACGCTTCACTATGTGCGCGGCGAATCCGGTAATGTCGCCGACAACTCCGCCGCCCAGCGCAACAATATGGTCGCCGCGTTCGGCACGGTTGGCCAATAGCCAGTCGGTTAGCTTTTCTAGTTGCTGCCAGCTTTTGGCGGTCTCTCCGGCAGGCAACGAAAACAGCGTGGAAGAAATCGAAGCTGCGTTCAGCGCTGCATCCAATTCCGGCCAAACACAGCTTTTTACATTCTCGTCGGTAACGATCAGCAGCTTCGATTCGCGCGCAAGCGGGGAGAGAAAATTAGCGGCTCGCTTGATCAGCCCCGGCTCGACATGAATGTCGTAGGGGCTGTCTTTGATATCGACTTTTATGCTGGTCATGCGGCAAGGGCTTCCACGATTTGGTCTACTGTATGGCCGTGCGGCGAAGCATCGCTGCGAATATGGTGGTCGGCAAGTGCGTAAAGGGGCCTGCGCTTTTTGCCAAGCTCTTCAAGCACCTCGCGCGGATCCTTGCCATGGAGCAGGGGGCGGTGATTGCGCCGAGAGACACGCTCGACCAGCGTTTCGATACTGGCATCGAGCCAAACAGAGCGGCTCTGACCGAGAATCAGCGTTCGCGTCTCTTCATTTATAAACGCCCCGCCGCCGGTGGCTATCACGCGGGGTTTGCCCTTCATCAACCGGGCAATCACCCGCCGTTCCCCGTCACGAAAATAATCCTCTCCAAAGCGTTCGAATATATCGGCAATACCCATATTCGCGGCCAGTTTGATTTCATCGTCAACATCGACAAAATCCAAGCCAAGCTGTTTGGCCAGCCGCCGCCCGATGCTGCTCTTGCCGACACCCATCATCCCGATCAGGACGATTGATTTATCGATCTTCGGGATCGCTCCGCGGGATGATGTTGGCGTAGTCATTGCGAACTGCCCTATATATCGGCTAGGCGGTGCCGAAAAGCATGTTTGCCAAAGAGCGGGAATGGATTATGCAGCAACAAAGCCGAAAGGGTGTGCGAAAGTTATGGCTATTTGGGTTGTTGATTGTGGTAATTGCGGCGCTGCTTTTCTGGCTGGAATGGCTGGGCAGCGAGCAGTCGATGACGGCAATAGACCAGCCGGTGTTACTCCCGAAAAAAGCGGGGACCGTTAAATAACCATGGTATATTCCCGAAAAAATATTTTCTTATTCATCGCCAGCGCGTCTGCCATCGCGATTGCAATCCCGGCTATCGGGCAAGAAAGTCCCGAATCGCTGATACCAGAAGGCTTTGACGACCCTCCCGCTCCTGCACCCACGCAGCCCGCGCCAGTGCCGCCGACAACGTCCATGCCGAGTACATCCAGCCCAACGCCGTCAACGCCGTCATCCGCGCCAAGAAGTGGCGGCTCTTCGTCACGCGGTGCTAGCGCGCCGTCGACGAACGGAAGCGACGAAGGCGATGCGCTCGAGGATGAAATACCTATTCGCTATGATGTGCCGCCGGCGTTACGCCGTTCGATGAAGCGGATTGGCGTAATCACCCCGAAAACGGGCGGATTTCCGGCCGATGCCTATGGCGATATCGACGGGAAAATCCTTGTTAGCGTAATCAAGAAAACGCAAGGCCCGCTCGTATCGCGATGGGCCAATATCTTCACCCGCCGCCTGCTGGCAAGCAGCACGAACAGTCCCGATGGTGTGAAACCGCAAGATTGGGTTGCCGAGCGCGCATGGTTTTTGCTGCGCATGGGCGAATCGATCACGGCCAGGCAATTGGTGCAGCAGATTGATGCCGGAAATTATACAAAACGCCTTTACACGGTCACGATGCAGGCGCTCCTGGCCAATGCTGATCTTGCTGGTATGTGCCCGCATGCGGACCGGGCAAACATTGTGGTCAAGGATGATCCGACATGGAAAATGGCGCGTCCGATTTGTGCCTCGCTTGCCGCCGAACAAGCATCTGCGACGGTTCTTTTACGCCAAAACCGGCGTAAGAAAACGATGGTTGGTGTCGACTATCTGCTCACCGAAAAGGCTGTTGGTGCAGGAACTGGCGGACGCCGTTCGGTCAAGATCGAATGGGACAAGGCGAAGGGCTTTAACGCCTGGCGCCACGGGCTTGCAAATGCCACCGGCGTCATACCTCCAAAGCGTTACTATGCCGAAAGCGGTATTCATCTGGCGGGCTGGAATGCGTTGCTACCAATGCTTCCGCTGAATTCACGCATTAAGGCGTCGTATGATGCGGCTGCGCTTGGCGTGCTGTCGAGCGACGCCATGTCCAATCTCTTTGCGCAAGCGATCGATGATCCTGACGTAAATGACAAGGCCCGGGAACAGGCCGGGATGCTGGCAGGCGCTTTTGCGGCGGGCAACGATGCATCGCGCGTCGGCTCGATGCGCGCGCTATGGGGCGATGCGCCGAAGGGTAGGCAGGGTCACGCGATGCTGGTTCTGACTGCAAGGGCGGCGGCAGCCGTTTCCCCCTCATCTGATCTGTCGGGCGATTCCGACAATCTTATCCGCTCAATGATGACCGCCGGGTTTGATAGGTCAGCGGCCCGTTGGATCGATGTCGTGTCAGAAGGCTCGCTTGGCTGGGGCCTACTCGTGGTTGGGTCGCCCGGCATGGAAGGCCAGATCAGCTATGGTCAGCTCGATTCATTCTATGATGATGACGAAAGCGCTGAATCGATAAAATCGAAAATGCTGCTTGCGGGCCTTGCGGGACTTGGCCGGGTAGGCAGCGAAGCGCAGGACGATTTTGCCGAAAGGCTGGAATTTGATCTCGGCGCACAAAGCGTTTGGACCCGAGCAATTTCTGCCGCAGCCAGTCGCGGTGAAAGCGGCACCGTGATGCTGCTTGCCGCGGCCGGGCTTCAGGGCAGGAGCTGGTCGCGCATACCGCCGCGATACCTCTACCACATCGTGCGCGCGCTTAAGGAAACCGGCCGAGAAGCTGAAGCGCGGATGATTGCAGCGGAAGCCGTTAGCTTCGCTTGAGATGGAAGATCATGATGCTAGGCCAGAATGCCCGACCATAATGACAGCCAGCTAATCGGGCTTTTTCTCGAAATGATGGCTGCCGAGCGCGGAGTGGCGGTCAATACGATCACCGCATATCGCCGCGATTTGCTGGACGCATCGAAATTACTGGGCGGCATGCTGGCGGGCGCGGATAAGGTCGTGCTTGGTAAGCTGTCAACCGAATGGGCAGGCCTCGCCAGTAGCACCGTGGCCCGAAAATCTTCTGCGCTGCGGCGGTTTTTTGGCTTTCTGGAAGAAGAAGGCCTGCGCGATGGAAACCCTTCGTCAGCGCTGCCAAGGCCTGCGCAAAAAAGGCCTTTGCCGAAAATTCTGGATAGAAATGAGGTGGAGAAGCTGTTTGCCGCGATATCGGAGAGAACGTCGAAAAAAACCGCATCGGGCAATGATTTTCGGCTGCTAGCTTTGGTGGAACTGCTCTACGGGTCGGGATTGCGAGCCTCGGAGCTTGTTTCGCTACCGATCGCGGCAATCGTACCGGATAAGCCATATATCATCATCAAAGGTAAGGGCGGCAAGGAAAGGCTAATCCCGGTTTCGGACCGGGCGAGATCCGCTGTTGCTGTATGGCGGCGGCATCTGCCCGAAAATTCCTTGTTTCTCTTTCCTTCGCGCAAGCGGCATATCAGCCGCGTCCGGCTGTTTCAGATCATTCGCGATCTCGCCGCTGAGGCGGGCATAGACCCGGCGAAAGTCAGCCCGCATGTGCTGCGCCATGCTTTCGCCACGCACCTGCTGGGCGGCGGGGTTAATCTGCGCGCTCTGCAGGCGATGCTCGGTCATGCGGATATCGCGACCACGCAGATATACACCCATGTTGATCGCAGCCAGCTGATTGAGCTGGTCAACAAACGGCATCCGTTGGCGAAACGCAATCTGACGCGTTGACCGCCGCCAAAACTGCGACTAGTCCCGCCTCAATGACAGTCTATCTGGATTTCGAAAAACCGGTCGCCGCGCTCGAAGCGCGAATACTGGATTTGCAGGGCACCGCCGACGAAGGCTCGGTGAATGTCGATGCCGAACTTGGTAAGCTCAAGGCCAAGGCGAAAAAACTGCTAAAAGATACCTATGCGCGGCTCTCGCCATGGCAAAAGACGCAGGTTGCGCGCCATCCCGAACGCCCGCATTTCAAGCATTTCGTTGCATCTGTTTTTGATGATTTTATGCCGCTGTCCGGTGACCGCGCTTTCGCTGACGATCAGGCGATAATAGGCGGCCTCGCACGGCTTGGCGAGCGACGCGTGATGCTGATCGGACATGAAAAGGGCGATGATACCGAAAGCCGACTGAAGCATAATTTCGGCATGGGAAAACCGGAAGGGTATCGTAAGGCAATCCGCCTGATGGAACTGGCCGACCGCTTTTCGCTTCCGGTGGTGACGCTGGTCGATACTTCAGGCGCGTTTCCCGGCGTGCAGGCCGAAGAGCGCGGGCAGGCCGAAGCGATTGCGCGTTCCACCGAAACATGCCTTTCGCTGGGCGTACCGATGGTGGCTGCAATTGTCGGCGAAGGCGGTTCTGGCGGCGCGGTAGCGCTTGCTGCGGCTGACCGAATTTTGATGTTTGAGCATGCCGTTTATTCGGTCATTTCACCCGAAGGATGCGCATCGATATTGTGGCGTACAGGCGATAAAGCGTCGGATGCCGCGCAGGCGATGAAGATTACCGCAACGGATTTGGAAAAGCTTGGCGTGATTGACCGGATTATCGAAGAACCCGTCGGCGGCGCGCACCGCGAAGCTGAACTTGCGATGGCAGCGATGGGCCGCGCAATCGCCGAAGAAATCGATGAGCTGTCTGCGTTCAAACCCAAGCAAATCCAAAAGTTGCGCCGAGAGAAATTCCTCGAAATGGGCGATTTTTAGGGCCTAGCACATTCGCGTCACTGGACAATTTACACGCTTGCGTGAATTAATGTGCTAGTTCCAAATTCCTGTAGGGTTTGGAAGATTAGAGGGAGCGACATCATGGCACCAACCAAAAAATTTCTGCTTTTGGGTGCGAGTACGGTTTTGTTAACTGGCTGTGTGGCCAGCGGTGCGAGCGATGCAGGTGCGACGAGTGCGGGCACAGCGCCCACCCCGGCCACCGCTGCCGGTACCGCCAAAGCCCCTAAATACGCGAACGCCAAGCCAATCTCTTCCAAGGAAAAAGCGCAAGGCGCAAAGCTGCATCCGCAAATTTTGAACGAGTTTGGCGGCGAATGGCAAAGTGGGCAGACAGCCTATGTCGTGCGCGTTGGCAAGAATATCGCGGTGCAATCGGGGCTCGGCAATGCGGCGCAGGATTTCAATGTGTCGCTGCTAAATAGCTCGGTGAACAACGCCTTCGCGATTCCCGGCGGTTATATTTATATCACACGTCAGCTTGTTGCGCTTTGCAATAGCGAGGCTGAAATGGCGGGTGTCCTTGGCCACGAAGTTGGTCATGTCGCCGCGCGCCATAGTAAAAAACGACAGAGACGCTCGACTATCGCGAATATCGGCGCGGTTGCCGGCACAATTCTTGGTGCCGTTCTGGGCGGCAATAGCGGGCTGCTCGGTACGCTGGGCCAGGGGCTTCGTGAATATTCAGGCGCGCTGGCACAGGTTTTTACGCTATCATATTCGCGCTCGCAGGAGGAAGAGTCCGATGATCTGGGTATCGCGTATCTCAGTAGTGCGGGATATGATCCATCGGCACTTTCCGATATGCTGGCCTCGCTTGCGATGCAGACGTCGGTGGACACCCGTGCCGCAGGGCGCCAGGAACAGGCGATCCCGGATTGGGCGCGCACGCACCCCGAACCCGCCAAGCGTGTCGCCCGCGCAGCGAGCAATGCCCGGGCCTATGCGGCAAGTAACAGGCGTGGCCGCAATACGCATCTCGCCAATATTAACGGTATGCTTTACGGCGACGATCCGAAACAGGGCGTGATCGAAGGAAATACCTTCAAACATCCAGATTTGCGGCTGAAATTTTCGGTGCCGAGTGGTTTCGGGATGGCAAATGGCGCGCGAGCTGTGTCGATCAACGGAAGCAGCGGCAAGGCGATTTTCACCACTCAGGCCTATAGTGGCAACAAGGCCGCCTATATCCAATCAGCGTTTAAGGCGGTTTCGGGTAAAAATAGCCAGATCAACTATGGCGAAATTCGTCAGACAACGATCAACGGCATCCCGGCATTTTATTCAACCGCGCTGGTTCCAGGGCAAAATGGTAGCCAAACGTCGGTAACGGTCTTTGCCTATGAATTCTCAAATTCGCAGGCTTTCCATTTTGTCACGCTTAGCTCGGGTAATAATAGTCCGTTCGGCAACATGTATCAAACCATGTCGCGGCTCAGCCAATCCGAAGCTAAATCGATCAAGCCGCGCAAAATTCGGATTGTAACGGTAAAGCGCGGGGATACGGCTGCGTCGCTGGCTAGCAAGATGGCCTATAATTCGCTGAAAACCGACCGGTTTCTCGCGCTTAACGGAATGCGCAGTTCTGATGCGCTTCGCGCTGGGGCGAAGGTGAAGATCGTAACTTACTAGGGTCTAAGCCTAAAGCGGGCTACGCAAAAAAATTGCTGCACTTCATTTATTGAGCGCAAAAAAAAGGGGCAGCGACCTAGCCGCTGCCCCCTTTCTTTAACCTGTTGGTCTAGCTATTAAGAGCTAGCCATTTCGGTATCAACCTTCTGGAAGGTGTTCGACAGTGTGTTACCAAGGCTGCCCATGGCAACGATAGCAGCAACTGCGATAAGAGCAGCGATCAGACCATATTCAATAGCCGTTGCGCCTTCTTCGTTCTTCTTCAGTTTTGCAAAAAATTTCATTTTTAGTCTCCTGTTCAACGTTTCAATACACCCATCCAGAAATTTCTGGATATCACCTGATAATACAAACATATTATCAAATAGTTAAAAGCTCGAAGCTTCGACAACCTCAGCGGACACGGTGTTCCACATATTACCTGTCGTGCCGCCCAAACTGATAATGGCCGCAATTATTGCGACTGCTATCAATGCGACTATCAAGCCATATTCTATTGCCGTCGCGCCCTGTTCACATCTTGCGATGCGCCGAATTGTTTCCAACATTTTGTGGCCCCACTTCATTAGCTGGTTGCGAACGCCCTGTTTTTCTCACAGAGACGTTAATAAATCCTTTCCGCAGGCGAAGAAAATGGAAAAAAATCCGACAATGATGCCCGTCGTGGCAGCAGCTTTGATCAAAAAAAGCGGCACGATATGTTTACAAAAAAGGCCTGAAAACAAAGCTATGCCTGGGCTTTGGGAATTCCCCGGCGGCAAAGTTGAGCATGGCGAGCTACCAGAGGCTGCTTTGGCGCGGGAGCTTCATGAAGAACTGGATGTTGGCGTTGATCCGGCGGATTTCGTGCCGCTGACATTCGCAACTGCACCTATCGGAGATCGGACTTTATTGCTGTTACTCTATGCCTGCCATCGTTGGGAAAGAGAAGCGCGAGCGGTTGAAAGCCCCGAATTGCGATGGGTAGAAACCGATCAAATGACAAAGCTCGCGATGCCTTCGGCGGACGGTCCCTTTATCCCCGCGTTGGCAAACTATCTGCAGCAACTCAGGGCGGGGCGCGCCTAGTCCGCCGATTTTGTGGCCGGTGAAAGCACATCGGCCAAAGAGACCGTCGCGCTCCCGCGCAGTGCCGGTTTGGGTTGATCATCAGAAGGCGCCCAGCCGGAAATTTGCAGGAAGGTGAAATTTTCGCTCACTTTGCCTGTGTCGCCGCGCGCTTGCTCCCATCGTTTTAGCAACGCGGCATACGGCTCTTTGCCAAAATAGCGCTGCTCACCTGCAAGCACGTTACCCAGTCCCATTGATCGCAGGTCTGCCAGCAGCTTTGCAAGGTCGCGGTAACGCACTTCAAGCCTGTCTACATCAAGCACTGGCAATGCAAAGCCTGTACGCATAATCAGATCCGCCATCATTTTGAGATCAATCTGCGGATGGATGTGCGCCGCGACGCTTTCGCCTTCCGCCGCCATAATCATCGATTTCAGCGCCGAGAGGCTGCCTGCGCCGAACATGCTGCCCAGAAACAATCCGTCGCTCCGCAATGCCCGGCGGCACTGGATGAGCATACCGGGCAGGTCATTGACGCTGTCGAGCATGCCGATGCTGACGATCAGGTCAAAACTGCCCGGATCAAAGGGCAGGTGGTCATTCTCGATCAGTGCGGCGGCCTCACGCCCGGCCTCATAGGGCGAAAAGCTGGCTGCCGTGACGTGGGCCGGCCGCAAGCCCAGTATCTGTTTTTCATACCGCGTCGCTGGTCCGATCAGCAGGATGTCCGTAAACTCGCGGCTAACCGCCTCCAGCCGCTCGCCAATATCTGTCGCCATATGCTCCCACAGGAAGGCGTCACCGCCGCCGTTCATGGCCCCCCGGTCAAGCTTCGCCTGAAGGCGGCGCGAATTAAAAATCATCGGGGCGGGTGGGTCGGTCATCTTGTTACTTGTGCCGCGCGGGAGGCTGCCCGACAAGAGCGGAGATGGCAATTCTATCTGCCTTGCTCCGCCCAGCACTTGATTTCGTGTTGCCGCCGCGCTGCGTTTCCTGCGGAGAGATACTCGGCGGCGATGAGAGCTTCTGCGCTGTTTGCTGGGCCAAACTGCATTTCATAGCGCCGCCAGTGTGCAGTAGCTGCCGCCTGCCGCTGCCTTTCGAAAGCGAAGATGAGCAGCAATGTGCTGCCTGTATGACCAAGATGCCGGTGCATGACGGCATTTTCGCGGTAACCGCCTATTGCGATATCTCGCGGCAAGTGATCCTGAAATTAAAGCATGGCGGGAAAACCGGGCTTGCTGGTTTGGTTGCCAATCAGCTGCTGCGCCAATTGCCGCCGGAGCAAGAAGGCCATCTGCTGGTGCCGGTGCCGCTGCATTGGAGCAGGCTGTGGGCGCGCAGCTTCAACCAATCCGCGCTGATCGCCAAGGCGCTTGCTGCAAATTCCCAAATGGACTGCGCCCCTGATCTGCTGCTTCGCCGGAAACGAACGGCGTTGCTGCAGGGAAAGACTGCGAAGGAGCGTCGGCGGGAAGTGGCGCGCGCATTTGCGCTAAACCCGCGCAAAGCGAAACTGCTGCCGGGCAAGCATATCCTGCTGGTCGACGACGTCTATACGACCGGCGCAACTAGCGAGGCATGTGTCAAATTGCTAAAAAAGGCGGGAGCAAAGAGCGTCAGCATATATTGCTGGGCGCGCGTCCTCCGCGACGAAAATCTGCATGGCCAGGGCGGCGTCACGCCCGCTTGACTTGAATGCAGCCCAACCCCATGTAGAGGCCCATGGTCGCGGCAGTTGAGATTTACACAAAATTTGCGTGTTTCTATTGCGTGCGCGCGAAGCGTTTGCTGTCCGGCAAGGGCGTCGAATATACCGAAATCGATATAACCATGAATGCCGCGAAACGGCAGGAAATGATCGACCGTGCGCCCGAAGCGCGCACCGTTCCGCAGATATTTATTGATGGCAATCCCATTGGCGGTAGCGATGACCTTAATGCGCTTGATACGCTGGGTAAGCTAGATGCCCTGCTTGCTGGGGCAGGGGATGGGGAGGCCGGGGTTGGCAAATGATCTCTTTTGACCTGCAATGCGAACACGGGCACCGTTTTGAAGGCTGGTTCGGATCGCATGCTGGCTACAAAGAACAGTGCGATGGAGCTCTGATCGCTTGCCCGACTTGCGGCTCCGGACGCGTTAGCAAATTGCTGACAGCGCCCAATGTCGGGCGGAAGGCCAATCAGGCAAGCCTGGCGAGCAGCGTGCCGGCGGATCAAACAGAAAATGCCCCGCCCGCTAGCGACAATGCCGTAGTGTCCAATGCCGCCGAAATCCCCGCAGAGCTCACCGAGGCCATGGCAAAGCTTGCGAAAGCTCAGACCGAAGCGTTGAAGGACTCCAAGTGGGTCGGGCGCGAATTTGCCGAAGAAGCACGCGCCATCCACTATGGCGAAACCGAAGACCATGTCATTCACGGCGAGACAAGCGCGGACGAAGCCGAAGCCTTGGCCGAAGAGGGCATTCGCGTCGCTCCGCTGCTTTTCCCCTGCATCCCGCCCGAAGCGAAGAATTGACCACCGCGGCGCGCGCGATTAAGGCTGCGCTCCAGCCGAACAGGCATGCGCCCGTAGCTCAGTTGGATAGAGCATCAGATTCCTAATCTGGGGGCCACAGGTTCAAATCCTGTCGGGCGCACCATTTTCCTCCGCCGATTTCCAGCTATGTTCTTTAGGCAAAGAAAAACCCGCCCGGCATTCGTGCCGGACGGGTTCCTCCAAATAGCTTTGTGAAAGCTTACTCGGTAGCTTCCTTGGTCGCTTCTACAGCGCCTTCGGCAGCTTCTGTCGTTGCGTCAACCGCATCGCCAGCAGCATCGGTGGTCGCTTCAGCAGCATCACCAGCAGCGTCTACTGTTGCATCAGCAGCGCCTTCAGCAGCGTCTACAGCGCCTTCAGCAGCGTCGCCAACTGCATCACCAGTTGCTTCGGCAGCATCGCCAACGGTTTCAGCGGCCTGTTCAGCCTGATCGCAAGCGGCAAGGCCGGCTGCGAGTGCGAGTGCAGCTACAGATGCAACCACTTTGTTCAATTTCTTCATTATTTACTCCATTACTTTCCTGTCCTAGGAGGGAGCGATTTAGCGGAGAGCAGCTATGACATGCAAGCGGCATTATTAAAGCTACACTATTTCAGTATGTTACTTGTCTACACCCTTCACTTTACCCCACTGGCGAGCCGCCGTGTAGCCGAGATAACCGGTTCCGAAGAGGCCCCATAGCGCCTCGGGAATACCCGAAAGATAGCTATTCATGCCATTGGCGATGCTGGCCGCGACCTGCGGCTGAAATGCGGCAATTATGCCCATCGGTATTGACCAGAGAATAATGAGATAGATAACATATAGAAAGCTGGGGCGGGCGCGGCTTGTCCATGGATCGGTGGATTGTGCTTCGGCCAGAATCGCCGCAATCTGCGTCTTTAGCGTTTCCATTTCCTGCTTGCCTTCAAGTGCAAGCAATTCCAACTTCGCCTTGTCGCGTGCCTTTGGGTCAGGGATGATCTTGTCGATAATTTTGGCCAGCGGGCCGATGAGTGTTTCGAAGATAGCCATGTGATTATTCTCCCAATTTGCCGATTCGGTTTTTCAGCCAGCCATAGACAAAGGCCTCCTGCGAAGGTCTGCTCTCCGCAATGCGCAGATATTGCGCGCCTTGCAGAGCTTCAACCGCCTTAAAAAGCACGCCTTCTGCCTCGCGCCCGCGCTTGGCGATAAACGCCTTGAGCGCGCCGAGCGTTGCCGGCCCGATACGTCGGTCAATGGCTAGGTCGGCAAAATCCCTCTGGTTGCGGTTGAGCGCATTTAGTGCGCGCTGCAGAAATCCGGCGGCGGCGGCAGTTCCCATGTTAATGCCGGTATCAAACAGCTCCTCGCCCAGCTTTGGTGCATGCGCTGCTACCGCATCGAATTTCGGCGAATGCCAGTATATCCTGCGGTATATATCCGCCGCTTCCGCGCGCGGCAGCTTGCGCATGTCGCCGCGATAGCCTTGTCGGCGCGCTACAGCTTGGGTTATGCCCATATTGGTTGCCCCGCCCCGGTCGGCAGGGTGATTTACATATCCACCCTCGCGGCGGATGACCTCGCCTATTAGCCGGTCAATGTCACATTCTTCCATTCGCATATCTCCTAGTGCGAATCGAATTAACCATATAGGTTGTATCTAGGACAGTAAAAAGACCGTTTTGGGAAAACGTAAATTTCACCGCAAAGTTAGCAGCAGCAGTGGATTGAAATAAAAGGAAAAAACTGGTCGGGACGAGAGGATTCGAACCTCCGACCCCCACACCCCCAGTGTGATGCGCTACCAGGCTGCGCTACGTCCCGACCGTGGGAGCGGCCTATATGCCTCGAAGTTGGATATTGCAAGCGGTGGATAGCCGTTGCGTATGGGCAGACCGCGTGATAGTCGCGCGCTTTATTTTCCGCGCGGATTAACTAAAGTCGATCCGGGCAACAAACATCATCGGGGACAAAATATGGAATTCACATTTGCTGCAGCAGGCGGCGGCGGAGCGGGCTTTCTGGTTCAGCTTTTACCGCTCGCCTTGATCTTTGTCATTTTCTGGTTTTTCCTGATCCGCCCGCAGCAGAAGAAGCAGAAGGAGCATCAGACAAAGATTGGTGCGGTGCAGCGGGGTGATGATGTCGTCACAACTGGCGGGCTGATGGGCAAGGCAGTGAAGGTTGCCGACGAACATGTCGAAGTGGAGATTGCCAAAGGCGTTCGTGTCAAAGTCGTCAAATCAATGCTCGCCGACGTTAGTTCGCGGAGCGGCAAGCCGGCCAATGACTGAAAGAGGAGCGTCGCTCCTTGATAATCGATGCCATCTGCCCCAGATAGGGCAGCAACACCGGATCAGCATTCCTGATCCTGTAATTTCGGAAAGCCGGTATGCTTGAATTTTCAAGAGCGCGCGTATGGATGCTCAACATCATTTTATTGCTGGGCGTTGTGTTTGCGATCCCCAGCATTGTACCTGGCCGCTATCTCAGCCAGCTTTCCGATAGCATTCCAAAGGAAACCATCAATCTTGGTCTCGATCTTGCCGGTGGTAGCCATATTCTACTCGAAGCGGATCCTGCTGAGCTTGAAAAGACCCGGCTGGAATCGCTCGAAGGTGGTGTACGCGGAGCGATGCGCCGCGCCAAACCACGCATTGCGATCGCCGATATGTCGCGCGCTGACGGCAATATAAGCTTTAACGTAACCGATCCGTCGCAGATTGATGCTGCGCGCAAGGAGATTGAACCGTTGGTTGCGAATACCACCGGCGGACGCGACTGGGATATCGATATTACTGACGGCAACCGGATCACTCTCTCGCCATCGGGCAGCGGCACCGAAACCGCGCTTGACCAAGCGATGGACACGGCAAAGGACGTTATCAACCGCCGGATCAATGCACTCGGCACGCTGGAGCCAACGATTATCCGGCAGGGCGATGACCGTATTGTGGTGCAGGTTCCCGGCCTTACAGACCCGCAGGCGCTGAAAGACCTTATCGGCAAGACGGCGAAGCTGGAATTTAAGCTGGTCGATGAACAGGCCGATCCCGACCAAACCGCCAAGGGCAAGGCACGTGTTGGCAGCCAGGTTTTCCCGATGGAGGATGGCAGCGGCAATATTGCAGTGCGCCGTCTGGGCGGCATCGCCGGTGATAAGCTGGTGAAGGCCGATCCGACCTTTGATCAGGATACCAACCAACCCGCAGTCACCATCCAGTTTGACGCTGAGGGCGGGCAGAAATTCACCCGTATGACGCAGCAGCATACCGGGAAACTATTTGCAATTATCCTCGACGGACAGGTGATTTCCGCGCCGGTTATTCGCGAGCCCATTTATGGCGGCGTATCGCAGATTTCGGGCAGCTTTACCGTTGAAAGCGCAAACCAGCTCGCGATTGCGCTGCGTTCGGGAGCGCTTCCGGTGGACCTCAAAATCGTCGAGGAGCGCTCGGTAGGGCCGGATCTTGGCGCGGACTCGATCCGCCGCGGCGCGCTTGCCGCAATGATCGGTACGGTGCTCGTGCTTGTCATTATGTTCCTGACCTACGGCCGCTTCGGATTCTACTCCAATATCGCGCTGATAATAAATGTGCTGATGATCCTGTCGGTGATGGCGCTCGCCAATGCGACGCTGACATTACCGGGTATTGCGGGCTTCGTGCTTACGGTGGGCGCGGCGGTGGACGCCAATGTGCTCATCAATGAACGTATCCGCGAAGAAGTTCGCCGCGGCAGGCGCGTTTTTCAGGCCATTGAGCATGGCTATAAGGAAGCCAGCCGCGCTATTTTTGACGCGAATATTACCAACGTCATCGCGGCGGTATTGCTCTTTCTGTTTGGCTCCGGCCCGATCCGCGGATTTGCCGTCGTTTTGATGATCGGTATCGCCACTTCGGTCTTCACCGCTGTTGTTATTACCCGCATGTGGGTTTCACGCTGGGTTAAGAGAACCCGCCCGCAATCTTTGAATGTATAGGCTGCTGAATGTATAAGGACGCCGCATAATGAGACTTCTCAAACTCGTTCCCGACAATACCAATATTGGTTTCCTGAGATGGCGGAATATTGCCTTCACAATTTCGACCTTGTTGATGATTGCATCGATTGTTCTGGTGGTAGTGCGCGGCCTCAATTTCGGTGTCGACTTCATCGGCGGTCAGATGATCCGTGCGACCTTTGAAGAAAGCCAGCAGGCGCCGATACCGGAGCTTAGGGATAAGGTTGGCTCGCTCGGCTATGGCGCTCCGGTCATTCAGCGTTTCGGTGCGGAAAATCAGATTTCGATCCGGATGAAATTGCCCGAAGGCGCGGACAAGGATCCCGAAATTGCCAACACGATGGCAGACAAGATCACCAACAAGTTGAAGGCCGATTACAAGGATGTCCGCATTGACGGTGTCGATTCTGTGTCGGGCAAGGTGTCGGACGAGCTATTCACCAAAGGCGTCTGGGCGCTGCTGGCGGCAATATTGGGTGTGTCGGCCTATATCTGGATACGATTTGAATGGCAGTTCGGCGTCGGCGCGATCTGGGCTCTTGTGCACGATGTGACGCTGACAATGGGTTTTTTCGCAATTACGCAGCTGGAATTTAACTTGAGCATAATCGCGGCCCTGCTGACGATTATCGGCTATTCGCTCAACGATACAATCGTGGTCTATGATCGTATCAGGGAGAATCTCAAAAAATTCCGGAAGATGGATATCTCTGCGCTGCTTGATTTGTCGATCAACGAAACTTTGGCGCGGACGATCATGACCAGCCTGACCATTCTGCTGCCCTTGCTGGCGCTGGTATTTATCGGGCCCGGTGTGATCTTCGGCTTTGCGCTGGCAATGACGCTGGGCATTTTTGTCGGCACTTATTCGTCGATCTATATGGCATCGCCGGTTCTGATCTGGCTCAAGGTTGGCTCCGACAGCTTCGTGCCTGCCGAGGGCGTGGCGGACAAGGTGGAACGGACTTCGGAAAGCTATGGCGCGAAGGTTTGATCGCTAGGGCCGTTGGCCTGTTAACCCGCGAAAGAAGCTTTCCACCTGCCAGGCATTTTCATCCCATGAGAGATGGGCGACCTGCGCCGCCACCTTGTCCTGCGGAACAGGGTTTGCCAGTAAATCCTTGGCGGCGGCGACAATTTCATCGACATCCGGTTCGACAATACGCCCCGCATCGGGTGAACGGATAAGTTCGGGTGCACCGCCTACATTGCTGGCTATTACAGGCGTCCCGCAGGCCAGAGCTTCAACCCATGCGTTGGCCAGCCCTTCATTCTCCGAAACCAGCGCCATGATATCCGCCGCGCAGAACATTGCGGGCAGGTCGTCATGCTCAACGCTGCCAGCAAAACGCAGACGGTCTGCTACGTCGAGCTTGTCCGCCAGTTCGCGAAAAAGCCCTTCCGCCTCGCCAAAACCTGCCAGCAGCAAGGTAACGTCCGGCAATTGGGGCAGCGCGCGGATCAGTAATGCTTGATTCTTACGCTTAATTAGCGCGCCGACACAGAGCATCAGCGGGCCGGAAATGCCCAATTTGGCCTTTTCTGCCGCGCGGTCTTTGGGATGAAAGCGGCTATGGTCAAGGCCGGTATAATGAACCTCGATCTTCTCGCCATCCATGCCGAGATCGACCATGTCGGCCTTTAGCGCCTTTGATACGGCCAGCATTCCGGCTGCCTTTTCTGCGGTTTCAGAAATCTGCGCCGCGCAATCCGCCCGCAGCGCCCACAGGTGAATATCGTTGCCCCGCGCCTTTGCGGTAAAGGGTATGCCGAGCCGCGCGGCGATGCGCATTGCGGCAGGGCCATCGGGGTAGAAAAATTCGGCATCGATAAGGTCGAACGGATTTGCCGCATGCAGCTTCTTCACCAGCGGCCAAATACCGCGCGCAATCATGCGCGGGTTACGCGGCCCGCCAATTTTCGGCAGCAAGGTAAAGCGAGGACGATATACGTTCAGCCCGCGCCATTCCTGATGAGCGGGTAGGGCTAGCAATTCGGCATAGCGCGCATTGCGGCTAAGCGGCCAAGGCGGCACACCAAGCGGATTGATCACGGTAACCTCGACACCCGCGCGCGCGCTCAGGCCCGCCGTTTGGCGCTCGACGAATATGCCGAAATTGGGCTTTGCCGCATGCGGGAACAACGTTGCCAGCGTAAGTATATGCATTGGTTTCATATCCGCCTGCTAAAGCTTGCGGATCAGGCGCACAGCCTTGGCAATCCACGCCGGGTCGCTAACCACTTGCTGCCGGGCGCCGCCCTCAAGCGGGAGCAGATGCAGCTTGCCATTCTCCCGCCCAAGCAGCCGCGCAAAAAGGAAGCGTCCGGCAGGGCGCGGCACCAGCACATCAAGATTGAGCGCGCTGGCGAATTCATCCGGCTCTAGCTGCTCAAGCCATATTTCGTCGCCCTGACGATATTCGCCAACGCTGCTATCAATCCGCATCCCGATACTATGTCCACCAACATTGGGGACCATCAGCTTTTCTTGCCGCTTGGGCGCATAGGCGCCCTGGCCGCCAAAAATAGCCGCGACCGGCAGCTCCTTCTGGTCAGGAAGCTGCACCAATTCTGAACTATCCACCCCAAGCGCACCAGCAATCCGGTTGAGCCAGTCGATCGACAATGTCCGTGTGCCGGTTTCCAACCTTCCGATGGTTTGCGCGGTTGTCTGCGGCTTACAGCGCTCCGCAACGTCGGCGAGAGTAAGCTTTTGTGCCTTTCGAACATCCCGTATCCGGCTGAGCATAGCCAATATTCTCCAATTTACTAACCAAATAGGAAATTACTTTCCTACATAATTCACCAAATGGCAAGGGTGATTTCAATATCACAGCAAGAAGGACAGAATATGCCGCGCAAAGCTAAGGCTCGAAAAATGCAACATATAGATCCGCGCCATCTCGTCGAACGCGCTCTGCCGCAGGATGACAGGGTCAAAGGCAGCCGCGCCGCGCGTACGGCAACGGTAAATTTGTCCGAATCTCCATTAAGCTGGCTCCATTCGCGCGGCCATCTAAGCGACAGGCAATTGCTCGCTGGGGAGAAACTGCGCGAGGATTTTGAGGCGGCCGCGATGGGGCCGCAAGTAACCATGCAATGGGATACGCCGACATTGGGAAGGCAGAAGCGCGGAAGCCATGAGCCGCTCGCACAAAGTGAACGGATGATTATGGCCAAACAGCGCTTTGATACTGCGCTTAGGGCGCTTGGCAACGATTTGTCCGACATTGCCTGGCGCGTAATCTGCGGCGGGGAGGCGATATCGGGGGCAGAAAGGACGCTTGGTTGGCCGCAGCGTTCGGGCAAACTGGTGCTCCGGATCGCGCTTGACCGGTTGGCTTATCATTACCGGTTGCCGGGATGAGGGCTAGGGCGAGAGCATATCTTCCACCTGCATGGCGAGTTCAAGCCAGCGCTCCTCCGCAGCATCCTTTTCCTGCGACAGCTTCTCGATATCATCGGTCAGGGCGGCAAAGCGCTCGGGCTTTTGACTATACAGACCGGCGCCGGATATTTCGGCTTCTGCCCCGGCTATCGCCGCTTCAATCTCTGCTATGCGCGATGGCAGCAGGTCATAATCGCGCTGATCCTTGTAGGACAGCTTGGTTTTTTGCGCCGGAACGGATTTCGCGGCGGGCGCGGATTCGTCTGCGAAGCTGGACCGTTTTCCGCTGCTTTTGGTGGGGCGCTGGTCGCGCTTGGCTTCCCAGTCAGCATAACCGCCCGCGATAATATCGACCTTACCGTCGCCTTGCAGGCCGAGCGTCAATGTCACCGTCCGGTCGAGGAAATCGCGGTCATGGCTAACAATAAGGACGGTGCCATCATAGTCGGCAATCACCTCCTGCAATAGGTCGAGCGTTTCCAGATCAAGATCGTTGGTCGGTTCATCAAGCACCAGCAAATTGGCTTCGCGCGCAAATTCGCGGGCCAGTAATATCCGGCTCCGCTCGCCGCCTGAAAGCGTGCCAATCCGCGCGTCGATAAGCGATGGATCGAACAGGAAATCTTTCAGATATCCTTGCACATGCTTCCGCACGCCGCGCACGTCGATCCAGTCTGATCCGTCGGCGAGCACGTCGCGCACCCGCTTTTGCGGGCTAAGCAGCTTGCGTTGTTGATCGATCACGATCCCTGTCAGCGCCTTCGCGCGCGTCACCTTCCCGCTGTCCGGTTCCAATTCACCTGTCAGCATGCGGATGAGCGTTGTTTTCCCGGTTCCGTTCGCGCCAACGATACCGATCCTATCACCGCGCTGGATACGCAGCGTGAAGTCACGAATGATCGGACGTCCGTCAAATGATTTGGATATGTCTTCTGCATTGATAACGGTCTTGGTTTTTGCTTGGTCATTCGCCGCAGCAAGCTTCGCTGTTCCTGCCGGAGCCAGCATTGCCGCCCGCTGCGCTCGCATCTCGTAGAGCTTGGCTAGCCGGCCTTGATTACGTTTCCTGCGCGCCGTCACACCGCGCTCCAGCCAATGTGCCTCTATTTTCAGCTTTGCGTCAAGCTTGTGTGCAGCCTGCGCATCATCGGCATAGACTTTCTCCATCCATGCTTCATAGCCGCCAAAGCCGACCTCGCTGCGCCGCAAATTTCCGCGATCGAGCCAGAAGGTCTGCCTGGTGAGCCGGGTCAAAAAGGTGCGGTCATGGCTAATGACCATAAAGGCACCTTTGTAACGGCCCAGCCAATCCTCAAGCCATTCAATTGCTGCAAGGTCGAGATGGTTGGTGGGTTCGTCGAGCAGCAGCAGGTCAGGCTTGCTGGCCAGCGCGCGGCAAATTGCGGCTCTGCGTCGTTCCCCGCCGCTCGCGGTTTTCGCTTCGCATTCCAGGTCAATTCCGATCTGGCTGGCAATCGCCTGAATTTCATATTCTTCCGGAGCATCTTCGCCTTTCAGGCAAAAATCAATGAGCCGGTCATAGCTGCTGAAATCCGGATCCTGTTCCAGCATCACGATATGCGTCCCAGGTGCCAATGTCCTGCGGCCCTTATCAGCATCAATCTCGTTTGCGATCAGCTTCATCAAGGTGGTCTTGCCTGCACCATTACGCCCGATCAGCGCTAGCCGGTCGCGCGGGGCGACATACATATCGATGTCGCTAAATAGCAGGCTGCCACCTTGCTCGAGTGACAGG
Source organism: Sphingorhabdus sp. (assembly GCA_036479555.1). Taxonomy (GTDB): domain Bacteria; phylum Pseudomonadota; class Alphaproteobacteria; order Sphingomonadales; family Sphingomonadaceae; genus Sphingorhabdus_B. Next base: position 181,052 of record JAZGFP010000006.1, on the reverse strand, counting down.
CCTTCATAGGCAAGGATGGGCGGCTGTGACATGGGCTGCGCGGATAGGCGGCGCGCGGCTGCACGGCAAGGGGATTTCGTCGCCGGGGGTTTCGCGGGAGGGACGAAGGATATATGAGGCAGATATGCGGACAATCTATCTGGACGGCAAATATATGCCGGAAAATCGCGCAAGCGTGTCGCCCTTTGACCGGGCGTTTCTTTTTGCTGATGCGGTTTATGAGGTCGTCTCGGTTATCGATGGGCGTTTGATTGATTTTGACAGGCATATGACGCGGCTGTCACGCTCGCTGGGAGAGCTTTATATTGCCGATACCATCCGGGAAGCAGACTGGCTTGATATTTTCCGGCGGCTGGTGGAGGCAAATGGCCTGGATGAAGGCATGATCTATCTGCAGGTTAGCCGCGGCAATCCCGGCGACCGTAGTTTTTATTGGCCATCGCCCGATACGCAGCCGACGATTTTCGCTTTTACGCAGGCAGCAGCGCTGGCGGCAAACCCTGTGGCAGAAAGCGGCCTGTCGGTCGTGACGCTGCCGGATCTGCGCTGGGGCAGGTCGGATATCAAGACGACACAGCTTCTCTACGCTTCGATGATGAAAATGGAGGCAAAGGCGGCTGGCGCGGATGATGCCTGGTTGGTGCGCGACGGCGTCATAACCGAGGGTACGTCGCAAAATGCGCATATCGTCACAAAAGACGGTGTGCTGGTCACGCACCCGCTGGACAGGAGCATTCTGCACGGGGTGACGCGGGCAGCGATGGTCGGTCTGCTCGCCGGGGAGGGCGTCGAGCTAGAAGAGCGCTCCTTTACGCTCGAAGAGGCTGAACAGGCGCGAGAGGCCTTTGTTTCTGCGGCCTCCGCCTTCATTCTACCGGTGACGAAAATTAACGAAAAGAAGATCGGCACAGGCGAACCGGGCCGGGTGACCTTGGCGCTTCGCAGGGCCTATATTGACTGGGCATTGGAGCATGCAATTTGATGCTTAGCTGCGTTCGCGCGCAAACATGCTTTCAAAAGCCTTGCTTTCTCATTCACTTTCCATTCAAAGCAGCTGCGATATTGAGGAGCCACGATGAAAATGAAATTTGCTCTTTTGACGATTCTTGCTGGCTTTGCGGTAACGGTTGCACAGCCTGCTGACGCGCGCCGCGGTGATCAGGTTAATGCGCGCGAGCAGATGAAATCGGGCAAGGTTATGTCGCTGCGCGAGATCGAAGCGCGCGTGCTGCCACGTATGCGCGGCAAAGAATATCTCGGCCCTGAATATGATTCGGGTGCGCAAGTCTATCGCCTGAAGTTTATCGAAAAAAACCGGGTGATTTTTGTTGATGTCGATGCGCGTTCGGGCCGTGTCCTGCGGCAACGCTGATTCTCCGACGGGCAGCGAAATGTCCTTTTGCCCCTTCTGCGCCTATCTGTTATCGACAATTCGCAAGAGCAAAAGCGGATAATATAAGGGGACGAAATGCGCATCCTGATCGTTGAAGACGAACCCACACTTGGTGACCAGTTGAAGGCCACATTGGAAGGTGCCGGTTATGCGGTTGATCTTTCTCGTGATGGCGAGGATGGGCATTTCCTTGGTTCAACCGAAGATTATGATGCGGTCGTCCTTGATTTGGGGCTGCCAGAGATAGATGGCCTGACGGTTCTTGATCGCTGGCGCAAAGAAGGGCGGAAATTCCCCGTTCTCGTGCTGACCGCGCGTGATAGCTGGTCTGACAAGGTTGCCGGGCTTGACGCTGGCGCCGATGATTATCTTGCCAAACCATTTCAAACCGAAGAGCTGATCGCCCGCCTGCGCGCACTTATTCGCCGTGCATCGGGTAATGCGTCGAGCGAACTGACGGCTGGTAAGGTACGGCTCGACACGCGCTCTGGCCGCGTCACGCTAGACGGCGCTCCGGTGAAATTGACCGCGCAGGAATATAAGCTGCTTTCCTATTTGATGCATCATAAGGGCAAGGTTGTTAGCCGAACCGAACTGATCGAGCATATTTACGACCAGGATTTTGACCGCGATTCAAATACCATCGAAGTATTTGTCACCCGCATCCGCAAGAAGCTGGGCCCGGCAGTGATCACCACTATCCGCGGCCTTGGCTATAGCCTTGAGGAACCTGAAGATAGTGCTGAGGAACCGGAAAGCTGAACAATCCGGCCGCCATTGAACCGGCGGTGCCCCTGAAAGAGGGCGACACTCTGGCGACTCCAGCAAAGGCTGCTGGCCCGACAAAGGGTACTGGCTCGCTCAGCACCCGTATGATCGTTATCGCGACAGCATGGATCATCGTGCTGCTACTGGTAGGCGGTATCGCGCTGGACCGGGTACTCGCCAGTTCAATCCGGGAAAATTTCGACAATCAGCTTGAATATGTGCTGACCGCAATGATTGCATCGGCGGAAATCGGACCCGACGGAGAGGTGCGCTTTAACCGAGCGCTCGGCGATCAACGATTTCTGGAACCCAATAGCGGGCTTTACTGGCAGGTTAGTTCACAAGGCACGATACCATTTCCTTCCCGCTCGCTGTGGGACAGAGAGCTACGTATTCCCCCAAAACATGAAGATACCGCGGTTCATTTTCGCGAGAGCGCAGAATTTGCTGATGAACCATTGCGGATCGCCGAACGCGAAATCTTCCTGCCCGATTCTGAACAGAAATGGACATTCATTGTGGCGCAAAGCCGCCAGAGCTTGGACAAACAGATTACCGAGTTGCGTTCGGTTCTGATCATCAGCTTTCTCATTTTGGGTCTCGGATTAATCATTCTTGCTGCGCTTCAAACATTCTACGGGCTCTGGCCGCTGCGCGCGGTCCGCGAGTCCATTGCGGAGATGCGTAGCGGGAAAAAGAGTCGCATCGTTAGGACTTTGCCCGACGAGGTCATGCCGATGGTGACCGAGCTAAACGGCCTTCTCGATCACAATGAAAAGCAAGCCGAAGAAGCGCGCCGCCATGCGGGCAATCTTGCCCACGCGCTGAAAACGCCGCTGACCGTTATCATGAATAGCGCAACGGCAAAGGCGGGTGAGCTTGATGAGATCGTGATCCGTGAAGCGACGACGATGCGCCGCCAGGTAGATCACCACCTCGCCCGCGCAAGGGCGGTTGGTCGGCGCGGCCATTCGCACAGCCGTGCCAATGTCTGGCAATCGCTCGAATCGGTCGAGCGCGCGGTCAGCCGCCTATACAGCCATATTCGGCTGGATATGGATGGTAATCAGACGGTTGCCGCGCGGGTTGAGAGGCAGGATCTCGATGAAATGCTCGGAAATTTGATTGAAAATGCGGCCAAATATGGCGGCGGCAGTGTCTTTGTAACGGTCGCGGAAAACGATGGATTCGTCGAAATGCTGGTTGAAGATGATGGCAAGGGCATCCCAGAAAAAGAACGCGAACGAATATTCGATCGCGGCGCCCGGCTCGATACCGGTAAACCAGGAACAGGTCTTGGCCTCGCCATCGTTCGCGACGTGGCTGAAATATACGAAGGCAGTGTTTCGCTCGAGGAGAGCGAAGATTTGGGCGGCCTGATGGTCCGGCTATGCCTTCCGAAGGCTCTGAATTGACAGGCGCTTCCCCTTTAGTTGCCCCTGTTTCCCAGGACTGATAGGCCTGCCGAATGACAGCCACCGGACATTCGCTTCCCGAATTGTTAGCGATGATGCAGAAGCAGTCAGACAATGTCGAGCTTGCCCTATATCTCGGTGCGCGGCTCGAAGAGGCAGGCAATTTCGAACAGGCCGCCGCGCTCTGGTCGCTCGGAGACGATATTGGTGGGCTTGTAAGGCATGCGAGAAACGACCCCAACGCGGCAAAGCAAATGCGAGCAGATTCTGAGCGTGCCGATCAAGGATTGCGTAGGTTTCTAACTGGCCTGCATGAAGCATCTGTGGACGATTTCGAACGTGAGACAGGCGATGAGGCCCAAAGAATCCGGCAAGGTATCTGGAGCCTGACCCACGACGAAGAATTCGAGTTCAAGCATCCTTTGCAAAGGCCGGTTATTTTCTACATTCCGGATTTGCCCCAAAAATCTGTGTGGTCGGCCAAAGAGCTGGAGAGGCTCTCGCCGCTTATTGACGGATTTGCTGACATTGCGGCTGAATATTCGACTAACGCGCAAGACCTTAATCTGGTTGAACCTTATGTGCCGAAGGGAACTCCGGGCGGGGAGTGGCGCAAATTGAGAGGTAAGCTTGACTGGTCAGCGCTGTATCTTTTCAAGGATAGCCAGCCGACCGAACATGTTTCACATTTCCCCGGAACGCTTGAATTTTTCAAGAAGCTGGATCTGGTTCGGATAAACGGCAATCCGATGGAAATATTTTTCTCCAGATTGACACCGGGCGCGCATATCCCCCCGCATTTCGGCCTTACCAACAGCCGCCTAACCGTACATTTACCGCTGATTGTGCCCGATAATTGCGCCATCCGGATTGCGGGGAAGGAGCATCACTGGCGAGAGGGCGAGCCACTGGCATTTGACGACAGTTTTGAGCATGAAGCCTGGAACAAATCTGGCGCGGACCGCGTCGTGCTGATCTTCGAGATACATCACCCGGATCTTTTACCTGCCGAATGCAAGGCGATAGAACATTGTTATGCTGCGCGCGATAAGTGGCTGCAAAGCCGCAGGCATATTCTGGGCTGGGAATAGTTCTGAGCAGGGAATGGTCTAGCCAATTCGCGCAAACCAACATCCGGTTTCGGTATCGCCGTATCAGCTATCTTTGACCCGTTCATGGTGGCGGATCACTTCGGTGATGATGAACCGCAAAAATTGCTCGGTAAAGTTCGGATCAAGCTGCGCGTCTTCTGCCAATTGCCGCAGCCGGGCTATCTGCCGTTCCTCGCGTGCAGGGTCTGCTGCAGGTAGCTTTGCGCTGGCCTTATGCTGGCCTACCGCCTGTGTAATCTTGAACCTTTCGGCAAGCATGAAGACGAGTGCAGCATCAATATTGTCTATGCTGCTGCGGTATCGGGCCAGAATATTATCGTCAATCATGCCAACCGCATGCCCGTTCCCCATGCGTGCGACAAGTGTTTTTGCGCCTTTTGCACTTGCAAAGCCGCGCGCCGCTTGCCACTGAACAGGCATCATGACGGCAACCGTGCATCAGATATCAGGTAACCCCGAGCCATCGCTCGAACCCATGCTGTCGCTTGTCGCAGCTGACTTGAATAGGGTGAATGCCGTCATTCTGGACCGCATGCAGTCCGAAATTCCGCTTATACCTGAACTCGCCGGGCATTTGATCGCTGGCGGCGGAAAGCGGATGCGGCCGATGTTGACGCTGGCTTGCGCACGGTTGCTCGATTATCCAGGTGACCGTCATCACAAGCTCGCAGCGACGGTCGAATTTATCCATACCGCGACGCTGCTGCATGACGATGTCGTTGACGGCAGCGACATGCGCCGCGGGAAGACCGCTGCGAACCTCATCTTTGGTAATCCCGCTGCCGTGCTTGTCGGCGATTTCCTGTTCAGCCGTTCCTTTGAACTCATGGTTGAGGATGGTTCGCTCAAGGTTCTGAAAATTCTCTCCAATGCCTCCGCTGTGATCGCGGAAGGTGAGGTCAATCAACTGACCGCGCAGCGCCAGATTGCTACTTCCGAAGAAAAATATCTCGAGATTATTGGCGCCAAAACGGCGGCGCTATTTGCTGCAGCCTGCAAGATATCAGCGGTCGTCGCCGAACGCGAAGCCGATGAAGCCACGCTCGACACCTATGGCCGCAATCTGGGAATTGCGTTCCAGCTTGTCGACGATGCTATTGATTATGCGTCGGATGATGAAACCATGGGTAAGGCGCAGGGCGACGATTTCCGTGATGGCAAGGTTACACTGCCCATTATCCTTGCAAATGCGCGCGGTAGTGAGGAAGAAAAAGCATTCTGGCGCGACGCGATGCTTGGTAAACGAGTGGGCAATGAAGACCTCGCCCATGCAACGTCACTGCTGGTAAAGCATGATGCGATTTCCGATACCATTGACCGGGCGCGGCATTTTGGTCAGCGCGCCATTGATGCCATCGCGCATTTCCCGCCGAGCGATGCCAAAGCAGCGCTGATAGAGGCTGTGCAATTTGCGATAGCGCGCGGCTACTAGGGTTCGGACTCATATGGCGTATCCGGTCGAAGCAGTATTGCCCGATCTGCTGAACAAGCTATCCGAAAACCCCAATGCAGTCCTAAGTGCGCCGCCGGGTGCGGGCAAAACTACATTGGTTGCGCCCGCGTTGCTCGATCAACCCTGGTGCAGCGGAGATATCCTGCTTCTTTCCCCACGGCGTCTGGCCGCGCGAATGGCGGCTGAGCGTATCGCGGATTTGACCGGTGAACGGCTCGGCGAAGGCGTTGGCTATGCAACGCGGATGGATAGCAAACAATCGGAAAAAACGCGGATACTGGTTTTGACCGAAGGAATTTTCCGCAACCGCATTATCGCTGATCCCGAGTTGGTGGGCGTGTCGGCGGTGCTGTTTGACGAAGTGCATGAGCGCAGCATGGATAGCGATTTCGGGCTTGCGCTGGCGCTGGAGTCGCAGGCAGCATTCCGGCCCAGCCTCAGGCTGCTTGCCATGTCGGCAACGCTTGACGGCGAACGTTTCTCAAGGCTGATGAATGATGCGCCGGTGATTGAAAGCGAAGGCAAAAGCTGGCCTCTGGACATCCAGTATGTTGGCAGGCGCAGTGAAGAGCCGATTGAACAGGACGCGGCCCGCACTGTCCGCGGTGCGCTGCGCGATGAGGAGGGCGATATTCTCTGCTTCCTTCCCGGCGTTCGGGAAATTGACCGCGCATCCGAAGCATTGGAATCGCTTCCCAAGCAGATTATCATTCATAAGCTTTACGGCCAGATTGATCCCGCCGAGCAGCGCAAAGCCATCCGGCCTGATCCGCAGGGCAGGCGCAAAATCATACTTGCCACCAATATCGCAGAGACAAGCCTGACGATCGACGGCGTTCGTATTGTGGTCGACAGCGGTCTTGCCCGGCGGGCGCGATTTGACCGCGCAGCTGATGTAACGCGGCTGGTGACCGAGCGGGCAAGTCTTTCGGCTGCGACGCAGAGGGCAGGGCGCGCTGCACGGCAAGGAGCCGGTGTCGCGATACGACTTTGGGAAGAGGCAGGAAATGGCGGGTTGCCGCCATTTGATCCACCCGAAATACTGGAAAGCGACCTCGCGCCCTTGCTACTCGATTGCGCCATTTGGGGGGAGAATGATCCGGCCAAGCTCCGCTGGCTGGATAATCCGCCCGAAGCGGGATTGAAGGAGGCGCGCAAACGGTTGCTGGCTCTTGGCGCAATTGACACCGCTGGCGGCGCATCGGTACATGGCAAGGCGCTGGCCAAGCTCCCTTTGCCGCCGGCGATCGGACATATGCTGCTCACTGCGGACGCCATGGGCATTGGGCAGGCGGCTGCAGAAGTGGCGGTATTACTGAGCGAGCGCGGTCTGGGCGGGCGAGACATAGATATTGACCGACGATTGCAGAATTTCCGCCAGGAAAAGGGTCGGCGCGCGAGCACGGCAAAAAAACTGGCCGCGCGATGGGCCAAGCTCGCGGCAACTTCTGCAGATAAGGCGACATCCGGCGGGGTTATAGCTTCCGCAAATATCGCGGGGATTTCCACCGCGATCGCTTACCCCGACCGCGTTGCGAGGCGGCGCGATAAAGGCGGCGAGCAATGGCTTGGGGTAGGCGGAAGGGGCTACCGGCTTGATCCGGGTTCACCGCTTACGTCCTGCGAGTGGCTGGCGGTTGCCGATGTTCAAGGGGCTGCATCGGCAGCGCGGATAATGTCGGCGGCGCGAATTGATCAGGAGGAAGTCGAATTGCTCTTCGCTGACCGCATTGAGACAGGAAGCGATGTGCGCTTCGACCGGGCCACTGGCGGCGTAAAGGCTGAAAGCTGGCGCCGCCTAGGCGCTATTTCGCTGGCAAAAGGGCAAGATAGCGATGCAGATGAGGCGGCGATAACCGCAACGCTGCTGACCGGTGTGCGTGAAAACGGGCTGGACATGCTCCCGTGGGCGAAGGCTGCGTTGCAGCTACGCGAGCGCGCTGTGTGGGCTGGCCTTGAGGTATTATCCAATGCGGCGCTGCTCAAGAGCCTTGATCTTTGGCTTGCCCCAACTCTGCTTGGAAAACGGCGATTGCGCGACGTTGCTTCGGGAGATTTAACACACGCACTCCTCGGCCTAATAGGATGGGACGGGCAGCAGCAGATCGACCGTCTGGCACCCAAGGAGTTTGTCAGCCCCGCAGGCACGCGCCATCAAATTGACTATGCGGCTGAGGCAGGGCCGACTGCCGAGCTGCGTGTGCAAGCGCTTTATGGGCTGGATACGCACCCGGCGATTGGCGCGGAGCGTGTGCCGCTGGTGCTGTCGCTGACATCGCCTGCGGGCAGGCCAATTCAAACCACACGCGATCTGCCGGCATTCTGGCGTGGCAGCTGGCGCGACGTTCAAAAGGAAATGCGCGGGCGCTATCCGAAGCATCATTGGCCCGATGATCCGGCAACCGCGACGCCTAGCCTTGCCACCAAAAAACGGCAGGGGCTTTAGGGCGCTTGACGCAGCAAGGGCCGCCCGTGCAATAGGGCGTAAGACATTACGGAGTTTTCGACATGCCAGCGCGTATCTTTCAACGTTCCAAAAATGCGATGCAGTCGGGCAAGGCTCGCACCGATAAATGGGTGCTGGAATTCTTGCCGAGCGAAGCGCGCAAAGCAGACCCGCTGATGGGCTGGGCAGGTTCTGGTGACACACAGGTTCAGGTTAAACTCGATTTTCCGTCGAGCGATGCTGCACAGGCCTACGCCCATCGGTATGGAATAGAAGCCGCCATCGAAAACACGCAGCCGAAAGCGCTGAAATTGCAGACTTACGCTGATAATTTTCGCTAGTCGCAGATATTCCGGCTGACCATATCCGGTCGACATCGGAATTCTTTTGCTGTAGGTTTCCGGTGCAAATATCAGAATAAGATATGTGGTCGCCGAACTATAAAAGCGGGAGAATTCCTATGGCCAGATTAATACGGTATTTGATTGTTATTCTATGGTTTTGTGCAATGTTGCCTGCTGCTTATGCGCAGGATGAGGGCGCTGGATCCGATGCGGAAGTTGCCAAGCATTGTGACGCTGCTACCGCTCGCCTTGCCGCGTTGCAGGCGCAGGAAGACGTGCTATGGTCCGATCAGACCGAAAGCGCAGAACTTATTCGGACATGGTCTTCACCAGAATGCGTCGCTCACCGCAGAAAAGGCACTTTTGATGTAACTAGTGAGTTGCAGCAGGCCATGCTGCTACTAAACAAAAGCGGAATTGATTTTGACGCGGACATCGCTTCCGAAACCGAGCAGTGCAAACAGTCGGCGGCAAAAAAATGGCAAATGGAAACGGATAGCTTTCGCAAGCAGAACTCTCAGGAGGAGTTATTCGACACATGCCTGCTTAACGCAAGGCAGTCGCTATATGCACAGGGGTTGGTTCTTTTGTACAACCGTGATCAGACGCGGACACAAGAAGAATACGAGCTTGCCATGAGTGAACATAAGGAAGCAGTACGCCTGCAAAAGGAGAAGGAAGCGGCAGAGAAGGCGGCGTATGATGCGGAGGTTGCCGCTAACAAGGCAGAATATGAAAAGGCAATGGCGGACTGGCGGCGTTGTAAGGCCGGGAAACGGGAATATTGCAAAAAGAACTAAATTGCCGCTGGGATTGATAACCCGAGCAGCATCAATAGCCTGACATCAATCCCGCAGCCTTCCACACGCTTCTTGGCCAAAAAGCCGGATAGGTCGCTAAGCGCGACCTTGTGAACGGTGATATTCTCCTCTTCGACACCGCCGCCTTCGCTGACCTTCGTCAATTCGAGTGCGCGTACGAGCGTAAAGCTTTCGCTCACCATGCCGGGGGAGGAATAATATTCGCCCAGACTTTCAAGTCTTCCGGCGCGGTATCCTGTTTCTTCTTCCAATTCTCGGCCTGCTGCCACTAGGGAGTCTTCGCCTTCGGTTTCATCGCCGATAAGTCCGGCGGGAAGCTCTATGCATGGCTTACCAAGCGGCACGCGATATTGCTCGACGAGCAGGACATGGCTGTCTTCGGTGGCGAGTATAACTGCCGCCTTGATACCGCGGCTGCGCGACACATATTCCCATTTGCCGTCGCGCTTCGCCGTGATGAAGCGGCCTTCCCACATGATTTCTTCGGGCATTGTTTGCCTATAACTCGATTAGTCGATCGGGTAGTTCATTGGGGTTGCCATCGCTTTTCGGGAAATGTTCGGACAGGACTATGCCCACTTGTCGCACCGCCTCCGCCATGCCTTGGCCGGGCTGGCGATTGCGGGTATGTTCGACGAGCGCGAGCATTGCTTCGCCCCAAACTTCGCCGCCCACTTTCCCAGCGATGGCCTCATCGGCAACGATTTCGGCGCGATGTTCTTTCAGCGACAGATAGATGAGGATGCCTGTCCTGCCGACAGTGCGGCTTTCGGTGCCGACACGGAACAGGTCGATCGCGCGCAGGCGTACCGCGCGCTTTTTGGCAAAAGGAAGGGTAAGGAAGAGCCGCAAGGGTTGCCAATGAAAAATGGCCCAGACAGCCAGCCATTTGAGCAAAGCAACGGTGCCTGCGATTGCAGCATATTGGCCGATTGAGAAATCAGTGTTCCAACCGCTCGTTATCCAGCCGATCTTGGAAATGTAAAAATCGGGGAAAAGCGCGAAGAGCGCTAGAACAGCGAGCGCCGAGAGACTGGCCCAGACATAAGCGGTTTCGCGGTAATTCGCGGATAGGTCGGCGACGATGGTGACGATTTCGCCATCGGTTGTTTTTTCAGCCTCGCCAACGGCCTCGCTAACCAGTTTGTGGTCGCCGGCGCTCATATGGTTGGTTTTGCGAAATTTCATATCACTTGCACCCCATTACCAGCCGCCCGATGCGCCGCCGCCGCCAAAGCTACCGCCGCCGCCGGAAAATCCGCCGCCGCCCCAGCTTGAGCCGCCGGAGCTGCCGCCCCACGAAGAACCGCCGCCCCAGATGACAACCGGGCCACTGCCCGTCCGGCCATGCCTCTTATCGCGAAATGCCGTAGAAATCATTGGAAGGATGAAGAAGAAGAAAATGAACAACCAGAATATTATCGAGCTGGCGTCAACGCCGTGGTCATTTGACCGGGCTTGCTCGGCCGATGCGCTCGCTGCAACTTTGGCAGCCTCATCGGGCGGCAGCTGCAATTGCGTTACAATGCTGTCAACGCCTGCATTTATCCCGCCAGGAAGATCACCGGCCTTGAAATGCGGCGTGATATCATTGCGGATAATCTGCGATGACAGCGCGTCGGTCAGTGTAGCTTCAAGGCCATAGCCGACTTCGATACGCATCTTGCGCGCGTTGGGCGCTATGATGAGTAGCGCGCCATCGTTGCGTTCCTTGTCGCCAAGGCCCCATTTGCGGCCCAGCTGATAGCCATAGTCGGCAATGTCATAGCCCTGCAAATCTTTGATCGTGGCGACGACCAACTGACGCTGCGACTGCGTTTCCAGCCCCTCAAGCTTGGCCGTGAGCGCAGCCTCTTCTGCGGGGTTCAGTAAATCAGCTTCATCAACTACGCGCCCGGATAGTTTCGGAAAATCCTGACCAAATGCCGCGCTCCCCGAAATCAGGAAGCAGCAGGCAAATAGCCACAGAAGAAATTTGGCGGGCGAAGACAATGCTCTGGATCAACCAGACGTCATGTCGATTTTGGGAGCTTCTTCAGCACCTTCGCTGGTTGCCTTATAGGACGTCATGGGCTTGGCTCCATGGATGATCTTTGCGCCGATAATGTCGGGGAATGTACGGATTGTGGTGTTATAATTGCGCACCGCCTCATTATAGTCGCGGCGCGCTACGCTTATCCGGTTTTCAGTGCCCTCCAGCTGGCTTTGGAATGCGAGTACATTTTCATTCGATTTAACTTGCGGATAGGCTTCAAAGGTTGCCAGCAAACGGCCGAGCGAGCTTCCGAGCTGCGTCTGGGCCTGCTGAAACTGCGCCACTTTGGCGGGGTCGGAAAGATCGTCAGCGGACAGCTGGATAGAGGTAGCCTTGGCCCGCGCCTCGGTCACACCGATCAGCACGTCCTTTTCCTGCTTCATCGCGCCTTTGACCGATTCAACCAGATTCGGAATCAGGTCCGCCCGTCGTTGATAGCTGGCTTCGACATCGGCCCATTTGGCGGTCGCATTTTCTTGCGCCGTTGGCACGCTGTTGATGCCGCACGCCGACAGCGAAACCGCTGCTGTGGTGATCAGAGCATATCTAAATATATTGGATCGCATGGCCGATTTCCCTCCCGATATTTTGAACTGTATTGCACATATAGGTCTGCCAGCGCCCGCTTGCAATTGCAACTATCGACAAATGTTACGGAATGTTTCATAAACATTGCGAATTTAGCTAATCTGGGAGAGAAAAAATGTGGAGCGAGTTCAAAGATTTCATTGCCAAAGGGAATGTCATGGAGCTGGCCGTCGCGGTTATCATCGGCGGAGCGTTTGCAGTCGTGGTCGGTTCGCTGACCGATGATGTGATTATGCCGATCGTAGGTGCTGTCTTCGGCAGCGGAGACTTTAGCAACATGTTTTTCGTTCTGGGCGCTGTTCCTGATGGCGTGGATGCCAGCAATTATGCAGCAATGAAGGAAGCCGGCGTTGCGATGCTGGGTTATGGCGCATTTATTACAGCCATAATCAACTTCATCATTCTGGCATTTGTTATTTTCTTGCTGGTCCGCTGGGTCAACAAGATGATGGCCGCCAAGGAAGAGGATGCAGGTCCGAGCGAAACCGATCTGCTCACCGAAATCCGTGACGAACTTAAAAAGCGTAAGTAGTATGATACCGCCGCTTGGCGATTGCATTGCAGCGGTGCTTAAAGCATAAACGGCGTCATGAATGCGCCGGATATATCGAGAAACCGTCACCTGACCCGCAAAGGCATTGCCAGCGGATTGGGTGGCGGTTTTTTGATGCGGGTTGCAAACCCGGTTTTTCGGCGCCTACTGGACCGGATCGATAGCGGCATAGCGGCAGGTTCAATCGATGGCCGGTTACCAGATGGCAGCCCGCGGATGTTGGGCGGACGGCAGCCGGGGCCGGTTGCCATCGTGCATTTGAAGAGCTGGCGGGCTCTGCTGCGGCTGGCGCGGGCCGGCTCGGTTGGTTGGTATGAAGCCTGGGCTGCTGGGGAGTGGGAAAGCCCGGACCCTGTGCAGCTTTTCGACCTGTTCATGCGCAACCGCATGGAACTTGGAAAGGCAGCGCGGCCTTCGGGGCTGATGCGTCTTATCGGCAATGCCATCCATTGGGGTCGGCGCAACAGCAAATCAGGCGCGCGTAAGAATATCGAATATCATTATGACCTCGGCAATGATTTCTATGCCGCATGGCTCGACGAGACGATGACCTATTCAAGCGCAGTCTTTGCCAATCCGGACAATAGCGACGAGCCATTTGCCGATGCGCAGCACCGCAAGAATGACCGGCTGCTGGATCGATTGCAATTGGCCGATGGAGATAGCCTGCTTGAAATAGGTTGCGGCTGGGGCGGATTGGCTGATCAGGCGCTTCGCCGTTTGGATATTCGGTATCACGGCATCACGCTTTCCGCTGAGCAGAAGGCTTATACCGACAAGAGGCTGTCACGATATAGCGATAGTGCAAGCGTAACCATCACCGACTACCGCGATGTAACCGGCCAATATGATGCCATTGCCAGCGTAGAGATGGTCGAGGCGGTGGGGCAACATTACTGGCCAGCCTATCTCGACAGTATTGCGCGCTGCCTTAAACCCGGCGGGCGTGCGGCAATCCAGTATATCCGTATCGAAGATGATGTCTTTGATGCCTATGCGCAGGGGCAGGACTTTATTCAGCGCTATATTTTCCCTGGAGGCATGCTGTTGTCGGAAAGCCGTTTTCGGCAGCTTGCAGAGGCAAGCGGATTAAAATGGCACGGGCAGCAGGATTTCGGGCTTCACTATGCCAAGACCTTGCGGCTTTGGCGGGAACGGTTTGATCGCGCCGTCGATAATGGCCAACTGTCAGCAGAATTTGACACCAAATTTGCGCGGCTTTGGCGCTATTATCTAATGTACTGCGAAGGCGGTTTTCGTGGTGGCGGTATCAACGTCGCTCAGGTAACGCTGATAAAAGAGTAGAGGTTATAACCCTGGGGAGGGGTAAAGTGAAAAAATGGATATTGGGAATAATCGTGGTAGTCGCGCTGGTGCTGGGCATTGGCTGGTTTTCGACGGACAAGAACACGCGCAATCTGGTGGCCAACATGCCGACGGACAATAACGTGCTCTTCTGGTCAATCCCTCAGCGCGACGCGGCCTTTCGCGCCATGGACGCGCTTTCGGTGCTCGCTAAGGCGAGAGTTATCGAGGCGGGAGGTGATGTCCATCCCATGCCGGATGGTCAGCCGCTGACAGTCGAAATGGACGTTGATGCCTATATGAAGGATCAACGCACCGCCGGGTTGGTGATCGTGCATGACGGCAAGTTGGTGCTCGAAAAATATGGCCTTGATTTTGACAAGGCCGGCAAATGGACGAGCTTCTCTGTTGCCAAAAGCTTCACATCCACAATGGTCGGCGCTGCCGTCAAAGACGGTCATATTAAAAGCCTTGATGATAAAGTGACCGCTTATATCCCGGGGTTAAAGGGCTCTGCCTATGATGATGTTAGCGTTCGCCAACTGCTTACGATGACGTCGGGGGTAAAGTGGAATGAAGACTATGAAGACCCAAAATCGGATGTCGCCTTGTTCATAGCGCATGAGGCCGAAGACGGTCTTGATGCAACCGTCAGTTATATGCGCAAATTGCCCCGTGAAGCGCCAGCGGGCGAGAAGTGGGTCTACAAGACCGGCGAGACGAACCTGATCGGCGTGCTGGTAAGCGAGGCGACCGGCAAGACAGTGTCGGAATATCTATCGGAGAAGGTCTGGAAGTCATTTGGAATGGACCAGGATGGCACCTGGTTACTGGGATCAACGGACCATGAAATCAGCGGTTGCTGTATACAGGCGTCGACGCGTGACTATGCCCGCTTTGGCATGTTCATGCTGGGCGGCGCGGTCGCCGGCGGAAATGCCGCTTTGCCCGAAGGCTGGATTGCAGAGGCGACCACCAAACAGGCAGACATTGGCGTGCCGGGCAAAGGTTATGGTTTTCAGTGGTGGACCTATGATGACGGTAGCTACGCCGCGCAGGGCATCTTCGGACAGGGTATCTTTATCGATCCCAAGCGCAATCTGGTCATCGCATCAAACAGCAACTGGCCGACGGCAACCAACCCCGATACGGTAGGACAGCAAAGAGATGCTTTCTACCGCAGCGTTCAGGCTGCCATCGACCAGAGGGTGAATGAAGCGGGCAAGGCCGATGGGGGTGTGTAGGCTTCGGGGTTCACCCCCTCAGCCCGGGCCTCACCCCTTCATCTACTCTTCCACACGGTAGCGCGCGACCAGATTATCGAGCACCGCTTGGTTGAGAAAGTTGCTGAATGCGCAGCCTACTATCGTGCCATCGTTACGGACGATTTCTGCCTGCAACGGGGTAAGGCCGGGTATCGTAATCCACAATCTGGATCCCGGCGGCTGGCAGGTCAATGCTTCGGCTGAAAAGCCCGAAAGCGACAGATCGCTAATTGTTACGTGATAGCCCGCTGTACCTGATGGCCGCAATATCGCCGGAATCCGTAATTTAACGCGCGGGGCGCTGCGATCTTCAAGCGCAGCTTCCGCATAACGGATATCTTCTTTATCTATAGCGGCCATGTCAGTAGCGGGAATTTTGACGTCCATGGGTGTATCTAGGGTCATTATTCCATCTCCATTATTGGCAAATACAGAATGACCAATGAGGGTAAATATGGAGTTCCGCGGCAAGGCTAAGAAAATTTTAACTATATATCTATTTGAAAAACAGCAGGAAAATTTTGATATATCGGGGAGGCTTGCTTTTTTGACGGGCCGCCGCCATATCGCGCAGCGGGAGTCGGATGGACGTGGCACTCGCCAACCCGGTCAGATCCTGACGGAAGCAGCCGTAACGATTTCGCTATGGGTCATCCGGCTCCTATTTTTGCAGATTTCCCTTTTCGCTACATTTGACCGTCAGCAGGGCAACTAAGCCTTCGACAAATTTGTCATGGCGGCGTAACCTTGCAGCCTATGTCCGATTCACCCGACACCGCTGATTCTTCCGGCAGCGAATTGCCAGAGCGCGACCCTGATATGCCCGATGATGCGCTTGGTCTGGGACTGGATGCTCCGGCCCAGCCTGCTGCGGAAATAGCGGCAGAGACCGGAACGGCCTACCGTGTGCTCGCCCGCAAATATCGCCCGCAAACATTTGCCCAGCTAATCGGGCAGGATGCGATGGTGCAGACACTTGGCAATGCCATCAAGCGTGACCGGATTGCACATGCTTTCCTGATGACCGGCGTGCGCGGGGTTGGCAAGACATCGACCGCTCGGCTGATTGCAAAAGCACTGAATTGTATCGGGCCAGACGAGAAGGGCGGCCCCACGATTGATCCCTGCGGCCAATGCGAACCCTGTGTGGCCATTGCCGAAGGACGCCATATCGATGTGATCGAAATGGATGCAGCGAGCCATACCGGCGTTGATGATGTGCGCGAGATTATCGAGGCGGTGCGCTATGCCGCAGTATCCGCGCGCTACAAAATCTACATCATTGATGAAGTCCACATGCTGTCAAAAAATGCTTTCAATGCCCTGTTGAAGACTTTGGAAGAACCGCCCGCGCATGTGAAGTTCCTGTTTGCGACTACCGAGGTGAACAAGTTGCCAATAACGGTGTTGTCGCGGTGCCAGCGCTTCGATTTGAAGAGGATCACGCCAGACTTGCTGGTCGATAATTTCAAAATGATCTGCACTAATGAAAGCGTTGAAGCAGAAGAAGAGGGGCTTGTTTTGATCGCACAGGCAGCAGAGGGTTCTGCACGCGACGGTCAGTCAATTCTTGATCAAGCAATTTCCTATGCTGATATGGAGGGCGGCAGCAAGGTGACCACCACGCAAGTTCGTGCGATGCTGGGCCTGTCCGATAGCGGCGCGACAAGACGGCTTTTTGGCTTGCTACTAACCGGAGATGCGCAGGCGATGCTGTCTGAATCGGTTGCGCAATATGCGCTCGGCATCGAACCGCAGGCGATGTTCGCCGGTCTGCTCAACGAAGTGCACCTGCTGACGCTGGCCAAAGTTGGCGGCCCGGCAGATCCTGCAATGGCGCAGGATGCTCGCGATGAGGCCGAGCAGCGCGCTGATGGCCTCACCTTTCCGTTATTGCACCGTCTTTGGCAGCTGTTGTTGAAGGGCCATGAGGAGGTATCACGCGCCGCTGCGCCGCGTGAGGCAGGCGACATGGCGCTGCTGCGGATTACCCATGCCGCAACCATGCCCGACCCCGGCGA
The DNA here is from genome assembly GCA_036479555.1 of Sphingorhabdus sp. Classification (GTDB taxonomy): domain Bacteria; phylum Pseudomonadota; class Alphaproteobacteria; order Sphingomonadales; family Sphingomonadaceae; genus Sphingorhabdus_B. Next base: position 163,533 of record JAZGFP010000006.1, on the reverse strand, counting down.
ACTTGCGAAGCTGATGGCGCAGGGAGCTAGCCCGGAGGTTTCTGCTCCTACGCCGTCTGCAGCACCGGCACCGGCAGCAACTCCGACTGCGCCGGCTTCAACCGGGGCCGCGCCGCCGCCAGGGGCCTCTCCTCAGGCAAAATCGCAGACATCTGCGATGCCAGAGAATTTCGAGGCTCTGCTATCGCTGCTGGGCGATCATAATTATGTGAATCTCGAAATGACATTGCGCGATGTGATGCGTATTGTCGAATTTGCGCCACCCCTGCTCGCATATCAATTGTCAGGGCCGGTCGCACCGGGTTTCATGGCTGAGTTTTCAGAAGGGTTGAGGGCAGTTACCGGTAAGCGGTGGCGGCTTGAGCAGCGCGATGGAGAGGCGCAGCCCAGCATATATGAACGCGAACGCGCTGTCGCCGATGCCGAGCGTGACGCGATCATGGAGTCTCCGCTGGTGAAAGCAGCCTTTGCAGCTTTCCCCGACGCGGAGCTTTTGGACAGCAAGGACACAGAGGACCAACGGAGCGCGAGCGCATGAAAAGCATGGAAGAAATGATAAAGGCTGCGCAGGATGCCGCGCAGAATATCCAAAAGCAGATGGAAGAAGCCCAGGGCAAGCTGGATAGCATTGAAGTCGAAGGTGTGTCGGGCGGCGGCATGGTAAAGGTTCGCGCGACTGCGAAAGGCCGCATCATTGGGCTGTGCGTCGATGACAGCCTGATCGTGCCGGGCGACAAGCAAATAATGGAAGACCTTATCATTGCTGCATTTAATGACGCGCGCGAAAAGGCCGATGCCGCGAGTAGCGCGGAGATGGGCAAGATGACCAACGGCTTGCCGCTGCCCGCCGGTTTCAAGATGCCATTTTAGACGCCGTTATCCCCAGATAATCCTCCGTTTTTGCGAAGCGACCATTGAAACCGCCAGAATTCCGCTCATATGAGGGTAAATACCGCGCCCAAATGCCCGTCGGCGCGTAACCGGAGTTAATATGGAACAGACATTCCCGCTTTTGCCTTTGCGCGACATTGTCGTTTTCCCCGGCATGATCGTGCCGCTATTCGTTGGCCGCGACAAATCGGTGGTTGCGCTCGAAAAGGCAATGGATGCGAACAAGGAAATCTTCCTCGTCGCCCAGCTTGATCCTGCCGAAGACGATCCCGGGAAGGATGATCTCTATGATATCGGTGTAACGGCCACAATCATGCAGCTGTTAAAGCTGCCCGACGGCACTGTTCGCGTGCTGGTGGAGGGCAAGCAGCGTGCCGAAATGTCGGTGCTTGATGAACATGGCGATGGTTACACAAATGCCGCAGTTAGTATGATTGACGAAGTTGATGGCGCGGGTGGCGCAGAAACAACAGCGCTCATGCGCTCGGTGGTAGATCAGTTCGAGCAATATTCTAAGCTCAACAAGAAAATGCCTGCCGAAACGGCGGTGCAGTTTGGTGAGATCACGGCACCTTCGGCGCTGGCCGACGCGGTTGCTTCCAATATCCAGCTTAAAGTTTCGGATAAACAATCCTTGCTCGTCGAACGCGACGCACTGCGCCGGCTCGAAATGGCCTTTGCCTTCATGGAAGGCGAACTTGGCGTGCTGCAGGTCGAAAAGAAAATCCGCGGCCGGGTGAAGCGGCAGATGGAAAAGACGCAGCGCGAATATTACCTCAATGAGCAGATGAAGGCTATCCAGCGCGAACTTGGTAATGGAGAAGGCGAGGATGGCGATGAGCTTGCCGAGCTGCAGGGCAAGATCGACAGCACCAAGCTAAGCAAGGAAGCCAAGACGAAGGCACAGGCGGAGCTTAAAAAGCTGCGCTCGATGGCACCAATGTCGGCCGAGGCGACGGTGGTTCGCAATTACCTCGACGCGTTGCTCGGCATTCCATGGGGCAAAAAGTCGCGGTTGAAGCGCGAGATTGGCAAGGCGCAAGACATTCTTGATGCCGATCATTTCGCTCTCGAAAAAGTCAAAGACCGGATCATTGAATATCTCGCAGTTCAGGCGCGTACCAACAAGCTGAAAGGCCCGATCCTGTGTCTCGTTGGCCCTCCCGGTGTCGGCAAGACATCGCTTGGCCGTTCGATTGCCAAGGCCTGCGGGCGCGAATTTATCCGTCAGTCGCTAGGCGGCGTGCGTGATGAGGCCGAAATTCGCGGTCACCGGCGGACTTATATCGGGTCGATGCCGGGCAAGATAGCGGCGAACCTGAAAAAAGCCGGGACAATGAACCCGCTCTTCCTGCTTGACGAGATTGACAAGCTTGGTCAGGATTTTCGAGGTGATCCTGCATCGGCGTTGCTCGAAGTGCTCGACCCCGAACAGAATAACCGGTTCGGCGACCATTATCTGGAAATCGACCTCGATCTTTCCGACGTGATGTTTGTCACTACCGCAAATACCATGAACCTGCCGCAGCCATTGCTCGACCGGATGGAGATTATCCGCCTCGAAGGTTATACCGAGGACGAGAAGTTGGAAATTGCGAAACGGCATCTGCTCGACAAGCAAGTGAAGGCACACGGGCTGAAAGACGAAGAATTTTCGATCAGTGATGAAGCACTGCGTGACGTTATCCGGTATTATACGCGTGAGGCCGGCGTTAGAACGCTGGAACGCGAAATTGCAAAGATTGCCCGCAAGGTGCTGCGCAAGATACTTGAAGGCGAAGTGAAAAGCGTTGCGGTCGAACCCGACAATCTCTCTGAATTTTCCGGTGTCCGCAAATTCCGCCACGGTATCGGCGAAGAAGAAAACCAGATCGGCGCGGTGACGGGCCTCGCGTGGACCGAAGTTGGCGGCGAATTGCTCACCATCGAAGCGGTGACCGTTCCCGGCAAAGGTCAAATCAGGACAACGGGCAAGCTTGGCGAAGTAATGAGCGAGTCCATTCAGGCCGCGCTTAGCTATGTAAAGGCGCGTGCGCCGGCATATGGCATCAAACCAAGCATCTTTGCCCGCAAGGATCTTCATATCCACCTGCCCGAAGGTGCGGTTCCCAAGGACGGGCCATCGGCGGGCGTTGGCATGGTAACCGCGATGGTATCGACGCTCACCGGCATCGCCGTGCACCGCGATGTGGCGATGACCGGAGAGGTTACGCTGCGCGGACGCGTGTTGCCGATTGGCGGGCTCAAGGAAAAATTGCTTGCTGCCCTGAGAGGCGGAATAAAGACTGTGCTTATCCCGCAGGAAAATGAGAAAGATCTGGTGGAGATACCCGGCAACATTACCGATGCGCTGGAGATTATCCCGGTGGGCCATGTCGACGCAGTATTAGCGCGCGCACTGGTGTCTCCGCTGGATCCTGTAGAATGGACAGAGGCGGATGAATTGGCTGCATTGTTGCCCCCGTCACCAGCTGGCGAAAGCGGCGCATCGATACATCATTAGGTAAATTGCTGCGCTGCACACAAAAAAATACGGGATTTTCCACAAAATACGGCGGTTTTTTGCGGCATTTGACAGTTTTTCCTTTGACAGCACCAGAATCAACGCCTTAAGTCCCGTCACCGGCTTAGGCCGTAATTCAAATATGGTGTTCAATATTCGAGAGGGGTGTCCACACTATGAATAAACAAGATCTCGTTAGCGCAGTCGCCGATTCAAGCGGCCTTAGTAAAGCAGACGCAGCAAAAGCTGTCGATGGTACAATCGAAGCGATTACTGGCTCGCTCAAAAAAGGCGGTGATTGCCGCCTAGTGGGCTTCGGCACATTTTCTGTCGCACAACGTAAAGCTTCTACCGGTCGCAACCCGCGCACCGGTGAACCAATGAATATCCCCGCTTCTAAGCAGCCGAAATTCAAAGCCGGTAAAGCTTTGAAAGACGCTTGCAACGGACGGTAACAACGCTGACAGGCTTAGCGCCGTCAGATATCAAAAAAAAGGCCGCTCGAAAGAGCGGTCTTTTTTGGTTTTCAGGTATAGATATTTTTAGATAGCGGGCACATTCCAGCCGCCCTGCAAATATATGGAATGCTTTTAGGCTGCAATCCTATCCATACCGGTAGCGGCAGGAATGAAAGGCTGCATCTTCTTTGGCATTGCGACAATTTTAGCATCATCGATTTTCGGAACAGAAATGGTAATGATCCTATCGGTTGCCACGCTGCTCGACCCGTGAACATCCTTGATGATCATGCGGATGCGTGCCGCTGCATTGCTTAGTGTCAGCATAATGGCGGCAATGGATAGAGCGAATAATCCTGCGAAGAGAAGAGAGGCGATTGCGGTCATTATCTTACCTTTCGAAAACCCCCTCTGACACTTCATTTAGACGATGGAGGGTTGCTGTTATATGAACAAGTTATGCACTATGTTCACTATATGTTCCACTCTGTCAAGCAGCATCAGATGGATTTATCAACCGGTTTGTCCACATGGCATGGTATCATAATGCTTGACCGGCAAATTTCTTCCCGCTAACCGGCGCGCTTCAATCCACATGGGATGCGCACATACCGGTGCCCTATGTTGTTCTTTTTTGAACGCATGAGGTTCTTTGCATTCCAGAGGTATAACCGGAAGGAGAAAGACTATGGCGGCCCCTGTCGTCACCATGCAGCAATTGCTTGAAGCCGGATCGCATTTCGGCCACCAAACCCACCGTTGGAATCCGCGCATGAAGCCGTATATTTTCGGCGCGCGCAACGGCATTCATATTATGGACTTGTCGCAGACCGTGCCGCTTTTTGCGCGTGCGCTCGACTTTGTTTCAAAAACCGTGGCGAGCGGCGGCAAGGTGTTGCTCGTCGGCACCAAGCGCCAGGCACAGCAGCCCATCGCAGACGCTGCGCGCGCCTCTGGCCAGCATTTTGTAAACCACCGTTGGCTTGGCGGAATGCTGACCAACTGGAAAACCATTTCCAATTCGATCCGGCGCCTGAAGACGCTGGAAGAACAGCTTTCAGGTGAGTCCCATGGTTTCACCAAAAAAGAAGTGCTGCAAATGACCCGTGAGCGCGTCAAGCTGGAAATGTCGCTTGGCGGCATCCGCGATATGGGCGGCATTCCCGACGTTATGTTCGTGATCGACGCCAACAAGGAAGAATTGGCGATCAAGGAAGCCAATGTTCTTGGCATTCCCGTTGTCGCAATTCTCGATTCAAATGTTGATCCGTCCGGTATCGCATTCCCGGTTCCTGCCAATGATGACGCAAGTCGCGCCATTCGCCTTTATTGCGAAGCGATTGCCGAAGCATCCGGGCAGGGCAATGTCGGCAAAGCACAGGCAAGCGGTGAAGATCTTGGCGCGATGGCCGAACCTCCGGTTGAAGCTGTGGTGGCTGCAGCCCCGACGGCGAAAGAATCTGCGCCAGCGGAAGTGAAGGCTGAAGCGTCGAAAGTTGAAGAAGCCAAGCCGGCTAAAAAAGCGGCGCCAGCAAAAGAAGCGGCGCCGGTGGAAGTGAAAGCTGAGGAAGCGAAAGAAGCCAAGCCAGCAGAAGAGGTAAAGCCAGCCAAGGAAGAGAAGGCTGAGGAAACCAAAGCTGAGGAAGCGCCTGCAGAAAAGGCCCCTGCCAAGAAGGCTCCTGCGAAGAAGGCTGCGGCCAAGAAAGCTCCCGCAAAGAAAGCAGCGGCCAAGAAGGCTCCTGCGAAGAAGGCTGCGACTGCCAAGAAAGCTCCTGCGAAGAAGGCCGCGGCCAAGAAAGCTCCCGCAAAGAAAGCTGCGAAAGCTGACGATAAGGCGGATGCCAAATCAGAGGCTGCAAAAGCCGAATAAACAGGTGAGTGTTCGCCCTCGCGCGGGCACTCGCTTTTTTGCAACATTTGCCTTTCGGGGGCGAATGGCATCTTCGAAATATGCCCCGCAAAATGGGCAGCAAATTCGTGTATGCGAAAGGATAACATATCATGGCAATTACTGCTGCTAGTGTAAAAGAGCTGCGTGACCGTTCGGGCGCAGGCATGATGGACGCCAAAAAGGCGCTCGAAGAAACCAATGGTGATTTGGAAGCTGCCGTTGATCTGCTGCGCGCCAAGGGTCTTGCCACTGCAAGCAAGAAATCTAGCCGCACGGCTGCTGAAGGCCTTGTCGGCGTTGCTGTCGATGTCACAGTGGGCACTGCGGTTGAAGTAAACAGCCAGACCGACTTTGTTGCCAAGAATGAGCAGTTTCAGGACTTCGTATCCAAGGTAACCGGCGTCGCCATGCAGCTCAGCGCAAATGATGCTGAGCCAGTTTTGGCGGCAGACTATCCCGGCGGCGGCGGGACGGTGCAGGAAGTTCTAACCAACAACATCGCCACCATCGGCGAAAATCAGGTCGTCCGCCGCGTTAAATCGCTGTCGGTCGATAATGGCCGCGTGGTCAGCTACGTACATAATGCCGCGGCACCCGGCATGGGCGCGATTGGTGTTCTTGTTGCGCTTGAGAGCGATGCTGATGCAGGCGTGCTTGATGCACTTGGTAAGCAACTGGCTATGCATATCGCCGCGGCATTCCCGCTGGCGCTGAACGCTGATGGCCTCGATAAGGATGTAATAGCGCGTGAACGCGCCATAGCTGCAGAAAAAGCCGCCGAATCGGGTAAGCCTGCTGAAATCGTCGAGAAAATGGTCGGCGGTGCGATCAAGAAATTCGCCAAGGAAAATGCTCTCCTGTCGCAGCTATTCGTGATGGATAACAAGACGCCGATTGCCGGTGTGGTTGCCAATGCCGGCAACGAAGCAGGCAGCGAAATTCAACTCACCGGTTATGTCCGTTTTCAGCTTGGCGAAGGCATCGAGAAAGAAGAAAATGATTTCGCCGCAGAAGTGGCGGCTGCAGTCGGTAGCTAACCTATTTTTTGTGAGGGCAGCGCTTTATTTGCGCCTGCCTCTTGGCGATATGGCGTGCTGCTTCTATAGCTGTGCGCCATAATCGTATCTGGGCCGTATCCGGCAGAGTGACTGAGGGGGATAAATGAGCAATTCCGGCTATAAGCGCATCCTTCTGAAGCTATCTGGCGAGGTGCTGATGGGTGATCAGGCCTTTGGCATTGATCCTGATACCGTCGCCCGCGTCGCCGAGGAGGTGAAGGCTGCCAAAGATACCGGGCTGGATTTGTGCCTTGTCATCGGCGGCGGCAATATTTTTCGCGGGATGGCGGGTGCAGCGCAAGGCATGGACCGCGCGCAGGCCGACTATATGGGCATGCTCGCCACGGTGATGAACGCGCTGGCGATGCAGAATGCGCTTGAACAGCTTGGCGTGCATACCCGCGTACAATCGGCGTTACAGATGGATGCAGTGTGTGAGCCTGTTATTCGCCGCCGCGCAGAACGACATCTGGCAAAGGGCCGGGTGGTGATATTTGCTGCCGGCGTTGGTAGCCCTTATTTCACCACCGATAGCGGAGCAGCACTGCGCGCCGCTGAAATGGGCTGCGATGCCCTGTTCAAAGGGACCAGCGTTGACGGCGTATATAACGCTGACCCGAAAAAGGATACCAATGCAAAACGTTTTGAAACGGTTAGTTTTGACCGGGTGTTGCAGGATAATTTGAAGGTTATGGACGCAAGCGCGGTGGCGCTTTGCCGCGACAATGACATTCCTATTGTCGTCTTTTCGATCCGCGAACAAGGCAATTTGGCCAAGGTGCTTGCGGGCGAGGGTGTTTCGACGGTGGTTTCCAATGAATCATGAAGCGAACCAGATTTAGCTGAGGAGTAAGAAAATGCCGCAATATGACAAGGCAGATATCAAGCGCCGCATGCAGGGCGGGGTGGACAGTTTCCGCAGTGATCTTGGCGGCCTGCGGACGGGGCGTGCAAATACCACATTGCTCGATCCGGTGGTGGTCGAGGTCTACGGCGCTAATATGCCGCTTAACCAGGTTGCCACTGTTAGCGCGCCTGAACCGCGGCTGCTTTCAGTGCAGGTGTGGGACAAAGGCAATCTCAACGCCGTTGAAAAAGCGATCCACAATGCAGGCCTTGGCCTCAACCCGGTGATCGATGGACAGCTCATACGCTTGCCAATTCCAGACCTGACTGAAGAACGCCGTAAGGAGCTGGCAAAGCTGGCTGGGCAATATGCGGAAAAAGCAAAGATAGCCATTCGCAATGTTAGACGCGATGGCAATGATGCGCTTAAAGCCGATGAAAATAAAAAAGAAATTAGCGAAGATGAGCATAAGCGCTTGGCAGGCGAAGTGCAGGGATTGACCGATGACATGATTGCGGTGGTCGATGAAGCGGCGGCGAAAAAGGAAAAGGAAATTATGAGCCAGTGAGCAATGCGGCTGCCCGGCTTGATCGTGCGACCAGCGACGCTGGGCCGGGAGCGGGCGCGGGCATGCCCCGCCACGTCGCGATTATTATGGACGGCAATGGCCGCTGGGCCAAGAAGCGCCATCTCCCCCGGGCGATGGGGCATAAGCGCGGTGTGGAAGCTGTCCGTAATATCGTCCGGGCATGCGGCGACCTGGGGCTAGAGGCGCTGAGCCTCTATGCATTTTCGAGCGAAAACTGGAAGCGGCCTGAGGAAGAGGTCAATGACCTGATGGGGCTGCTTCGCGCCTTCATAAAATCGGATATAGAAGAATTTATAGCCAACGATGTGAAGCTTAAAATTCTAGGAAATTACAAGGCATTTGCGCCCGATATCGTGGATATGATCGAGGATGCGTTAGAGCGGACGTCGGGGAATAAACGCACAACATTGGCGGTCGCGCTCAACTATGGATCGCGCGATGAGCTGGTGCAGGCCGCTGCTGCCGCTGCCGCCAAGGGCGCGGTGACAGCGCAGGCCATAGAGGCAGAGCTATACACCGCCGATATGCCGCCGCTCGACCTCATCATCCGCACATCCGGGGAGCATCGCCTGTCCAATTTCATGCTGTGGCAAGCTGCCTATGCCGAGCTGTGGTTCACCGATACGCTTTGGCCCGATTTCACGCCGCAAGAATTCGCTGCTGCACTTGAAGAATTTGGCGGCCGTGAACGCCGTTTTGGCGGCCGGTGAAAGGTTGCAGATTGGATAGTTCAGCGCCAGCCAAAAAATCCGACCTCGGTGTCCGCTTTCTTTCGGCGGTGGTGATGATCGTCATTGCCGGCGGAGCGCTTTGGGCAGGCGGCTGGGTATTCACAGCATTCGTTGGATTGATCGCGATTGGCCTGCTTTGGGAGTGGTGGGGGTTGGTGAGTAAAATGGCGACCGCCGTTTCTGTTCGCATGATATGGCTGATCGCTGGGTTACTCTATATCACAGCCGCCATATTGCAATTTTCGGTGATGCGATATTACGGACTCCCGATCATTCTATTTTGGGTTCTATTGGTCATTGCTACAGACGTTGGGGCTTATTTTGCGGGTAGGGCGATCGGCGGTCCCAAAATCGCTCCTAGCATCAGCCCATCGAAAACATGGGCCGGGCTGTGCGGCGGGATGCTGCTAGCAGGAATATTTGCGACGGCGATGCATATCGTTGGTTTCGCGCGGGTAGCTGGCTTTCAACCAGACGCATATTTGGGTTTTGCATGCCGCGGGTTCATTGTGGGCGCATTGGTCGCAATTGTTGCCCAATCAGGCGATTTTTTGGAAAGCTGGATGAAGCGCCGTGCTGGCGTAAAGGATTCGAGCAATCTGATTCCGGGCCATGGCGGTCTTCTTGATCGCGCCGATGGTTTCTTGGCCGTATTACTCGCGCTTTTCCTATTCGCTTTTCTTCCAAATATTGATTTGGCGTTTGATGCAATCTACCAGCTGGTTATTGAAGGCCGCGAACGTGGAGTGTCCTTACACCTTCCATATGACCCCTTGTTCTGGAGGCTAAATGGATAGCCGCCGCACCATCTCCATATTTGGCGCAACCGGTTCGGTGGGTCTCTCCACGCTTGACCTCATTCGTGCCAACAGGGCCGACTACCGCGTCGTAGCGCTCACTGCCAATGGCAATGCTGCTGATCTTGCAAAGCTCGCCATAGAGTTTGACGCCGAAATCGCAGTCGTTGCCGATGAGGCGGCTTATCCTGAGCTCAAAGAGGCGCTCGCCGGAACCGGTGTCGAAACCGCGGCTGGTGAAGACGCACTTGTCGAGGCAGCACGGCGCGGCGCAGATTGGACGATGGCCGCGATTGTGGGAACGGCAGGGCTTAAACCTACGCTGGCCGCCATAGAGCAGGGCAACACGGTTGCGCTCGCCAACAAGGAATCGCTGGTTTCTGCAGGCGAACTTATGATGGCGGCGGTCAAGCGCTCTGGCGCGACATTGCTGCCCGTAGACAGCGAGCATAATGCGATCTTCCAGTGCCTTGCAGGCGGTAAGATTGATCAGGTGCGCAAAATCACGCTGACCGCATCGGGCGGGCCATTCCGCACATTCACGCGCCAGCAGATGGCAAATGTCACGCCCGCGCAGGCGGTCGCGCATCCCAATTGGGATATGGGCGCGAAGATCAGCGTCGATTCGGCCACCATGATGAACAAGGGGCTGGAGCTGATCGAGGCGCATCATTTGTTCCCCGTTGGCCTCGATAAAATCGATATTCTTATCCATCCGCAATCCGTTATCCATTCGATGGTGGAATATGCCGATTGCTCGACGCTCGCACAGCTCGGCTCACCCGATATGAAAATTCCGATAGCGAGCACGCTCGCCTGGCCGGAGCGCATTGCCACCGATTGTCAGCCTTTGGATCTTGCGCGAATTGGCAAGCTAACTTTCGAAGCGCCCGATGAACAGCGCTTCCCCGCCACCCGGCTGGCGCGCGAAGCCATTGCGGCGGGCGGGGCAGGGCCTGCTATCCTGAATGCCGTCAATGAAATTGCGGTTGCCGCATTTTTGGACAACCGGATTTCTTTCCTTGAAATTGCTGCGCTTGCAAATAGGATATTGGACGAATATCAACCCGGCGCACCTGCATCGCTCGACGAGTTGTTCAGCATAGATGCAGCGGCGCGCAAATATGCCCTAGAAAAAGCGGAGCTAGTACCCAATGGCGGTTGAGACGCCCAATATTTTTGTAACGTTATTTGCATTCATTCTGCTCATCGGCACGCTGGTCGTGGTGCATGAGCTGGGCCATTATTTCGTTGGCCGCTGGTTCGGCGTGAAGGCAGATAAATTTTCGATAGGTTTTGGCCCGCAAATCTGGGGCAGGGTGGACAAGCGCGGGACGCTATGGCGCGTTGGCGCGCTGCCGATTGGCGGCTATGTGCAATTTGCTGGCGACATGAACCCGGCCAGTCAGCCCGGCGACGGGCGAGGCGATATGAGCGACGGCGAATATGGGCAGACATTCCAGTCAAAGGCGCTGTGGAAGCGCGCGCTGATTGTCTTTGCCGGCCCGGCTGTGAATTTTATACTGGCGGTGCTGATCTTCATGGGCTTTCTGCTTACTTTTGGGCAGGCCTTTACGCCGCCGGTAGCGCATCAGGTAGTCGCCGGTAGCGTTGCAGACAAAGCTGGCCTGAAGGCTGGTGACAAGGTGACAGCCTTCAACGGCACGGAGATCGAAAGCTTTGAACAGCTGGTCAATCAGGTCATCATGATTCCCAAACAGCGCGCGACGATAGTTTTGCAGCGCGGCGGCGCGCGCATCGAAAAACAGATCAATGTGGCCGAGCGGTTGGAAGTTGACCGTTTTGGCAATGAATACCGGATCGGACGAATCGGTATTGGCGCGGGAAAACCAGAGCGCCGTGAGATCGGCCTAATCGAATCGCCTTGGGCTGCGGTAAAACAAACCGGCGCGGTACTCAGTCAGCAAATGCAGGGTATTGGTCAAATAATCTCTGGCAGGCGTTCGGTGAAGGAGCTTGGCGGGCCATTGAAAATAGCGAAGATATCGGGCGAAATCTTTACACTGGGTATCCTCAGCTTCATTTCGCTGGCCGCATTGATCTCGATTAACTTAGGGTTCATCAACCTGCTGCCAATCCCCATGCTCGATGGCGGACATCTTTTTCTCTATGCAATCGAAGCCGTGCGCAGACGCCCGGCCTCTCCGGTGGTTCAGGAATGGGCCTTCAGGGCGGGCTTTGCGATGGTCGTCGGCTTCATGCTGCTGGTGACCTTTAATGATCTCGACAGTTTCGGTCTGTTTGGCTGAAACCAAGTGATTGTTGGCTTGATTGCTGGGGCCGCATAGGGCAGGGACGCCCTGCGTATATTGGGGACCGCTTTTTGCGGATAATGTTACAATGGCCGGGTGACACCGGTGGGGGCGAATAGCGGAACGGATAACAATGAAAAAATATTCCCTTACTTCCTACCTTTTGGGCACGTCAGCGCTAGTGATAGCGTCCGGCTTTGCTGTGCCATCTGCCTATGCACAGGACGCAGCAGAGGCTCCCGTAGTCGCCGCGCCGCAGCAGACAGTCATCCAGTCGATTACCGTCGTTGGTACCCAGCGGCTTGAGCCTGATACGGTGCGCTCCTATATCCGTCTTCGTTCCGGCAATGTCTGGACACAGGCAGATGCCGATCAAGCGCTTAAAGACCTGTTTGCAACCGAGCTGTTTGCCGATGTCGGTATCCGTAACAATAACGGCGCTGTGGTCATTGAAGTGCGCGAAAACCCGGTGGTTAACCGGATCATCCTTGAGGGCAACAAGCGGATCAAGAATGACAAGATCCTACCCGAGATCAAACTATCCGCGCGTCAGATATTTTCACGCTCCAAGGTGCGCGCCGACGTTGCCCGCATCGTTGAGCTATATAAACGGCAGGGGCGCTTTGCCGCGACCGTCGAACCAAAAATGGTTAAACTTGACCAGAACCGCGTCGACATTGTTTTCGAAGTCAATGAAGGCCCGAAATCCAAGGTTCGCCAGATCAATATCATCGGCAACACGGAATTTTCGGATAACAAGGTGCGCGGCGAAATGGTTACCAAGCAGGCGCGCTTCTTCCGCTTGTTCAGTTCAGGCACCAGCTATGATCCTGACAGGCTGGCCTTTGATCAGCAGAAATTGCGCCAGTTTTACCTGACCGAAGGCTATGCCGATTTCCGCGTTGTATCCGCCATCGCAGAACTTACACCTGACAAGCAGGATTTCATCATCACCTATGTGGTTGAAGAAGGCGAGCGGTACAAATTTGGCGAGGTTACCGTCGATAGCCAGATTCGCGATTTTGTTTCCGAAGCGCTGACCACCCGCCTGCCGATGAAGACCGGCGATTGGTATAATGCCAAAGAGGTCGAGGATACCGTCGAGCAGCTATCGGAAAGCGCCGGGCTGTTTGGTTATGCTTTCGCGCAGGTCAATCCGCGTTTTAACCGCGACAAAGATGCCAAGACGATGTCGATCACATTCAATATCGGCGAAAGCTCGCGGGTGTTTGTAGAACGCATCAACATTAACGGTAATACGCAGACGGTGGATAAGGTCATCCGCCGCGAATTCCGTTTGAATGAAGGCGATGCCTTTAACAGTTTTCAGGTCAAACGTACCGCCAACCGCATCAAGTCGCTGGGCTATTTCCAGGATGATCTTGAAGTTGAGCAGGAACAAGGCAGCGGGCCTGACCGAATAGTGCTGACCGCCAATGTCGAAGAAAAACCCTCCGGCCAGCTTGCGCTTTCGGCTGGCTTTTCGAGCATCGAGAATTTCATTTTCCAAGGTTCGATCGAGCAGATAAACTTTCGCGGTATGGGGCAATCGCTCCGAACGAGCATATCCTATTCGCGTTTCTCGAAATCAGCAGAGATTGGTTTTACCGAACCCTATCTGTTCGACCGTTCGATTTCGCTATCGGGCGATCTGTTCCGCCGCGATCTCAACAGCTTCAACTTTTTCAATAATGAGCGCAACACGACCTATGAGCAGGTGACCACCGGCTTTCAGCTTCGCACCGGCGTGCCGATCAACGAATTTCTGTATTTCCAGGCGCGCTATGGCCTCAGCTTCGATGATGTGACGCTGGACAGAAACCTGTTCTTCTCCGATTTTGATGGTGACGGCATTTCGACCTGCGACCCGCTTATTGCTGGCCGCTTCCTGTGCGACGCTATCGGTAGCCGGACATCGTCGGTGCTTGGCTTCACGTTGCTTTATGATACCCGCGACAATCGCGTTCGACCTTCGCGCGGCCATAGCGTTACCCTCAGCGGCGACTTTGCCGGGCTCGGCGGTAATGTAAGATATCTCAAGGGGCGTTTGAGCGCGAATAAATATTGGCGATTGACCGATGGCGGCTTTATTTTCTCGTTAAGCGCTGAGGCAGGCTATATTTACGCGCTGGAAAATCGCGGATCGGCTGCCGATGGCATTGACGATGTTCGCCTGACCGACCGTTTCTATCTTGGTGAACCACAAATTCGCGGTTTCGATATTCGCGGCGTTGGCCCGCGGGTGCTGCGTTTCACCAATGTCGACCTCACCGACCCGATGAACCCGATTGTGAACCGGTCGCGCGGTCGCAATTCGCAGACATTTGACGATTCGATTGGCGGTCGCGCATATTATCTGGCCCGCGCAGAGATTGAAATTCCCTTGGGTAGCGGAGCCAAAGAACTTGGCCTTCGTCCATCCATTTTCCTGGATGTCGGCTCTGTATTCGGCGTGAGATCACCGCTGCTCACCACGCTTAATGATTTTCTGGATAATGATGGCAATTTCAAGAATCAGTGCTTTACAACCGGCGGTGTAGTTTTTGCGACCGAGGGTGCTGTCGCCGACCCCAACGATAATACAATGACGATCGGTTCAGGCCGGTTCGACCAGTGCCCCATGGGGGCTACCCGTAACCTGTCACCATTCCAGGAAGAATTTCTTGGTGATAGCTTTAAACCGCGCCTTTCCCTCGGAATTGGGGTAAACTGGAATTCACCTTTCGGTCCGTTCAGGATCGATATAGCCCGCGCCTTTATAAAGCGCGACGGCGACGACACGAAATTGATTACATTTAACGTAGGAACACAATTCTGATGACTTTCAAATTCAACACACTGGCAGCGGTAGCAATTGCTGCTGCCACCATTTCCCCTAACACGGCGCAGGCGCAGGTTGCGGGTATCGCGACGGCAGATACTGTGCAGGCGATCGCGCAGGCAAAAGCCTTTGGTACTGCTTACACGCAGATCAACAACACCTACGCCAGTTACAACCAGCAAATTCAGGCCAAGAGCAAAGAAGTCAACGATTTGAATGCCCAGCTTGATACCAATAAAGACAAGGTGCTCGATCAGGCTGAGCTCGATGCCGCGGTAAAGGCGAAGAACCCGGTGCTGCAACAACTCGACCAGAAGAAACTGGAAATTCAGCAGCTACAGGCTCCCATCGTCACGGCGCGTATCTATGCGATTGAGGAAATCGGGAAGAAATATGAGCAAGCCCAGAAGAATGTTATCGCGGCCAAGAAAATCAGATTGATCCTTGCGCCCGACGCCTTCCTTTGGGCGCCGCCAGAGGTTGATGTGACCAAGGATATTGCCGCCGAACTCGACAGGCTGATTCCTTCCGTCGGCACCACGCCGCCGACTGGCTGGAAGCCTTCGCGTCAGGGCGCTGCGGTATATCAGCAGATTATTCAGCTTCTGGGACAGGTAGCCCGCGCGCAGGCCGCACAAGCCGCGCAGCAGCCACCTCAACCAGCGGCTCAGCCCGCCAGCAGGTAAAAGGTCCAGAACTTACAGGAAAAGCATATGGGGGACTTTAGCAACTATGATGTTCGCCGGGTCATGGCGGTGCTTCCGCATCGCTACCCCATGTTGCTTGTCGACCGTGTAGAGGAGCTTATCATTGATGAGCGGATCAGCGCAGTAAAAGCTGTTAGCATGAATGAGCCCTATTTTCAGGGCCATTTCCCCGGTCGCCCGATTATGCCTGGCGTCATGCAGATAGAGGCGCTGGCGCAGGCCGCCGGTGTTCTGGCTATGGAGAGCCTTGGCCTGACCGGGTCGGGTAAGCTGGTATATTTCATGTCGATAGACAATGCGAAATTCCGCGCGCCCGTGGAGCCGGGATGCCTGCTCCATTTGAATGTCGAATTCACACAGAAAAGTAGGCGCGCCTGCCGGTTTTCAGGCAAAGCGATGATCGGCGATACCGTTGCTTCGCAGGCTGATTTCATGGCGATGATTGCTGATCCGCCCGAATAGGCGCGTAAATTGCAGCAAGCCCTTGCGAATCCGATCCACTGCCGCTAATGGCGGCGCTTCCCTCATTGGCACTGGTCGGAAACCAGCGCTTTATTGGAGCCCAAGAAGATGAAAAAAGACATCCACCCCGATTATCACATGATTAAGGTGAAGATGACCGATGGTTCGACCTTTGAGACCCGTTCTACATGGGGAAAAGAAGGCGATACGATGACCCTCGACGTTGACCCAACTTCGCATCCGGCATGGACCGGTGGCAATCAGCGTCTGATGGATGCGGGCGGCCGTGTGGCACAATTCAACAAGCGCTTTGGTGGTTTGAGCCTCAAGAAAAAGGAAGACGAGGCCAGTTGAGGGTCTAGTCTAGCCGTAGGGCGGGCTGTAATTTTCGCAACAACGCAATTTTTGACCGGTAGAGGCGGCGCGCTTCTACCGGGTTAATGCGTTGCAATCTCATGCGTGCTCCGGGACGTAGCTGCCCGATGAGATGGCGGTCGGCGCGGATGACTTGGGCGATGCGTGGATAGCCACCCGTTGTCTGTGCATCCGGGCCGAGCAGGAAAGGCTTGCCTGACGGTGGGCACTGTATCGTGCCGGGGAAGACCGCGCTGCTTTCCATCGGTGGATGCGGTTTCAATGTTATCTGCGTGCCGTCAAGCTCGATACCAATCCGGTCGGCGCGGCGTGATATGGTGTAGGGGCGTGTGAACAGATCTTCGGCATTGTCCAATAGTGTGCTCTCTTGCGCATCGGTCACGCGCAAAATGAACTCGTCGCCGTGCGGTAAACGGTATTCCAGCGGCAAGATGCGTTCTTCCCATGGATCATTGTTCAGTGAAACAGCCTTCGGGGTATATCCGTCAGCAATCAGCTTGCCGCCGTTTCCGCCAAATGCGGCGGGTAGATAGGTCGACCGCGCGCCCATCCGCTTCTCGCCGGGAACGCCGCCGCGAAAGGCGATGTAGCTTCTGCATCCACCGTCGGGCGGGGGGATAGTGAGCGTTTGTCCGCTGGTGAGGAATATCGCCGCGCTGGTATCGCGCTCCTCTCCGTCGATCAGCACGCGGGTCGCGGCACCGTGAACCGCCAGGCAGCAATCGGTGAACGCCTCCAATTCTACCGGCATCATTGTGGTTTCATACCCGCTTGCCTCTGCGGTATTGCCAACCAGCCAGTTTGCTAACGCCAGAGCGACCGGGTCGGCCGCACCCGCCAGCGGCATGCCTTTATGCCGATAGCCGCGAAAGGGAATGCCCTGCACCATGGTGAGGAAACCGGCCTTGCGAAATATGGCGGAGCTGATCCGGGAGCTGCTGGGATCGCTCGTCACCGGTCGCCTCGATCCGGCGCGGGGGATGCAGTTTCAAACCGGATTTCCTGCCCCGGCGATAGCAAGAAGGGGTTATCCTCTTCGGATTTGTTGAAGAGCCGTTCGGTTATGCGTCCGATGATCGGCCAACCGCCCGGGCCGTCAAGCGCATAGATACAGGCGCGGTTGCCCAGAATGCCGATGCTGCCCGCCGCGATCCGTTGCCGCGGTGAGGCGAGGCGCGGGATAACGGGCAGTATGCCGCCGCCGATATCCTCCAGATAAGCAAAGCCGGGCTGAAACCCCATCATGGCGACGCGGTATGTTCTATGCGATAGCCAATCATGCAGCTTATCCGCCGCTATGCCGAGAGCATTGCAGACCATCGCGGCATCGGGTGCATATTCATCGTCGCAGCGAGCCGATAGTGTGATGGGCGGCTGCGGAGCGACCGCACAGTCCTTTTCGCCCGCACCCAATATCTGTTCAAAATGTTGGCAAGCCTCATCTGGTGCCAGAAGGTCGGGATCAAATTTGACGGTGATATCGGCCATTCCGGGTACAACTTCTTCCCAATGCCCGCTCGCTATCATGCGCGCGGCGATGCGCTGAATATCTGCATTTGCAGGGCATGGCGCGGCAATAATATCTTCGCTGTAAAAGAGCGATTTCCCCGTCATTTTGGCGCAGCAATCTCGATGTCGGCGCTTTGCAAGGCGCCTCTGACTGCGCGCGCTGTCGCCAATGCGCCTTCGCTATCGGAATGTAGGCAGAGCGTTTGTGCATCGATAGCGATTTCGCCGCCGCCCGGCAGGGTGATCTTGCCATTGATGGTCAGCGACAGCGCCTGCGCGATACGATCGGCCTCCTGTTCCAAGACCGCGCCGGGTAATGATCTGGATGCCAGCCGTGCGGCCGGTGTATATTGGCGGTCAATGAAGGCTTCGGCGACGAAATCGGCCAACGCCTCACGAGCAGCATCAGCCATTGCGGAACCAGCCAGCCCATAGAGACGCGCATCTGGAAAAACGCGATGCGCTGCGGCGGTCACAAGCTTGGCCAGCGCCGGATTATCTGCAGCATTATTATAGAGCGCGCCATGCGGCTTTACCTGGTTGATGCTTATGCTGCGCTCATCCGCCAGTTTCTTCAATGTGTCCATCTGCGCGCAAAGCGATGCGAAAAGGCGGTCATGCCCGATATGCATAGAAACACGCCCGAAATTCTCTCTGTCGGGATAGGCAGGGTGAGCGCCTGCAGAAACGCCATTTTTTTTTGCCGCCTCAAGCATGGCTATCATCAATTTCTCGGAACCGGCATGACCGCCGCATGCGATGTTGGCGCTGGTGACGACTTCCATGATTGCGATATCGCGGGTAATCGCATTTGCATCGCTGCTTTCGCCCAAATCGGCGTTGAGATCGATACAGCCTGTCACAGCCAGCCAAAGGCGAGCGCCAATATACGGCCGCCCAGGCCCAAACAGATCAACGCAACCAGCCAGCCGAGCAGCAGCTGCATTTTACTGGCCGCATATCCGTGCATTGCGCCCGGTCTGCCGGCGAGCCAAAGCAGGAAGAAGGCGACAAAGGGAAGCAGCAGCCCGTTGGCAATCTGCGCGAGGAAAATCACGTCGATCGGGCGATAGCCGATGGAGGCCGTTATCGTTCCGACAATAGCAATGGCGATAGCTGTCCAGCGCATCTGTCTATCGCGAATATTGGCGTTGCTGTTATTCAGCAATTCGCTGACAATATAACCCGTGGCGAGCGGTGCTGTCATCGCCGAGGTTAGCCCCGCGCCCAATAACCCCAGGCCAAGCGCGATGCGCGCATATTCGCCGTAGACCGGCTCGATCTGCGCGGCCATGTCCAGCGCATTCTCTATGGTTCCCGATGTTCCAAAGAATGCGGTCGCTGCCGTTGCCACGATAGCCATCGATACCAGCCCGCCCAGCCCGATTGATATGCCGCTTTCCAGCGCAGCCTCTTCGATTTGATCGCGGCGCCAATAACGCCGCGTGGTTCCGGCATGCAGGAACAGATTATACGGCACGATGGTTGTCCCGATCAACGCCATCGCGGTTAGCGTCGCGCCATCGGGGATGCCCGGCACGAAGCCCGATAGCATCGCAGTCATATCTGGCCGCGTCATCGCCAATGCAGCCAGAAAGGACAGGCTCATCAACATGACCAGCCCGATCAGGAGCTTCTCCAGCCATCGCAGTTTGCCCACGCCGAGCAGTAGAATTGTGACCATGCCTAGCAGCACCGGCCAAATGCCAGCATCTCCGCTGCCGGTAATCGCGGCAATGCCAAGTGCGCCGCCGCTGATATTCCCTGCCTCGTAAGCGGCATTGCCAAGCAGCAGCGCGACAAGCAGAATGACCGCCGCCGCTATCCGCGCCAAACCCTTGGGTAGCTCGGCCATAATTGCCTCGGCCAGCCCTTTGCCCGTTGCCAGTGCGACGCGGCTCGCCAGCCCCTGTAATATGATCGTCGCGAATGTCGCAAAAAGCAGCGCCCAGAGCAGCGAATAGCCGAATTTTGCGCCCGCCAATGTGCAGGCGGTCACGGTGCCTGGGCCGATAAAGGCCGCCGACACCAGCATCCCGGGACCGGGGCGATAGAAGCGCAGTTTTTCGATCAATGCCATGGCACCGGGCATAACAGCATTGCGGCGTTTCGCCATAGGGTGAATCGGTGCCACCAAACCCCATTCTGCTTGACCTTTGGCTTCGCTTCCCATTAAGGAGCGCGCCTGTCCGCCGTTTGTCGCAGAATGCCGGGTCAGAAATCTTATGTGTGGCGATCGTAGCTCAGTTGGTTAGAGCGCCGGTTTGTGGTACCGGAGGTCGGGGGTTCAAAACCCCTCGATCGCCCCATTTTTCTCCTCAAAAAGAGAGATTCTCAGGCTGCTTCTATTCAGGGGTGACAGCGGCTTCGTATAATATTATTACACGCTTGAGCAATTTTATGAATCGGTCTCCGGACAGGCCGCGATGCGTAGGGGAGAGTAGATGACTGCAATCTGGGATCTACCCGATTTTGATGCGCATGAAGCTGTGCATTTGTTCGAAGACGAAGCGTCGGGCTTACGCGTAGTTATCGGAATTCACTCGACGCATCTTGGCCCGGCGGCTGGCGGTACGCGTTTCTGGCACTATGCCGATAATTCCGCCGCAGTAACCGATGCGCTGCGCCTGTCGCGCGGTATGAGTTACAAAAATGCGATGGCGGGCCTCCCACTGGGCGGCGGCAAAGGCGTTGTGCTGGCTGACGCTGCGAAAACAAAGACACCTGAGATGCTGGCCGCATTGGGCCGCGCGATTGAATCGCTGGGCGGCCGCTATGTAACGGCGGAAGATGTCGGCATGAGCGATGGCGATATGGTCGCTATCCGCCGGGAAACCAGCCATGTGGCGGGATTACCGACCGATGATCCGGGCAAGGCTGGCGGCGATCCGGGGCCATTTACCGCGCGCGGCGTTTATCTTGGCATAAAGTCAGCAGCGAAATACCGGCTCGGTGCCGAAAATATGGCCGGCGTGCATGTTGCGATACAGGGTATTGGCAGCGTTGGCGGCGGCGTCGCGCGCCTGCTTGCAAAGGATGGTGCGAAGTTGACCATTGCCGATATCGACGAAGCGAAAGTGAAATCGGTAGCCGAAGAAACCGGCGCCAAGATCTCCGCACTTGATCAGATTATGACTGTGAAGGCTGATATATTCAGCCCCAATGCGCTCGGCGCGGTTCTGACAGCGGGCAGTATTGCCGCGCTTGATGTTGCCATCGTCGCCGGCGGCGCGAATAATCAGATGGCGCGCTCAGGCGATGAACAGCGGCTATTTGCGCGCGATATTCTGTATGCCCCGGATTATGTGATCAATGCCGGCGGGATTATCAATGTTGGTCTTGAATATCTTGGCGATTCAAGCGTTGGTGATGTCAACAAGCGTATCGATATCATCCCAGAGCGATTGACCGCTATCTGGGAAGAGAGCGAGGCGGACAAAATGCCATCGGCGATCATCGCCGACCGGATGGCGCAGCAGCTTATCGGGCGCTAAAATCTCATACTGGCCCGCATTGAAACGCGCCAAGAATATTAGCGAATAGAATTGGCGTGTCCGCCTATCCGGTGCTAGACGCTGCACCGAGTCATTCGTCATGCATAAATTCGCTAACCCCGCCCAGTTTCTGCGCATCGCACGCCCATTGACACCGGCCTTGTTCTGGCCCGGTTTGGTGCTGGTGCTTGGCGCGCTTGTCTGGGGTTTGTTTGGCACCCCGGCAGAGCGTCTTCAGGGCGATAGTGTCAAAATCATTTTTGTGCATGTTCCGGCTGCATGGCTAGGGCAGGCGGCGTGGGTCGGGATAGCAATCGCGGGGCTGATTCAGCTCGTCTGGCGTCATCCGCTCGCAGCAATTGCTGGCCGGGCGATCGCTGTGCCGGGCGCTGTCTTTGCCGGGCTATGCCTTGTTACCGGCGCGATCTGGGGACGGCCAACTTGGGGTGCGTGGTGGGTATGGGATGGCCGCCTGACATCGATGCTCATTATGTTCTTCCTCTATCTCGGCTATATCGCGCTGGCCAATGCTTCGGGTGAAAAAGGCGGGGCTAGCCGCACGGCGGCCGTTTTCGGCATCATCGGTGCGGTCAACATTCCGATCATTAAATTCTCGGTCGAATGGTGGGAAAGCCAGCACCAAAAGGCAAGCATTACGCTGAGTGGATCATCAATAGACGACACCTATTTATGGCCGCTTATCGCATCGGTGGTCGGCTTTAACCTCCTGTTCGGCGCGATTGTTTTGATGCGGATGCGCACGGCATTGGCGGACGTCCGTATCGACGCGCGGATGCGGCGCTTGGCGGAGGATTGACGATGGACCATTCTTCCTTTGTGATAGCAGCCTTTGCGCTCACCGGTGTGACCATGGGATGGTTGACGGTATCTAGCATGCTGGCAATGAAACGGTCCGAGGCCTTGGCCAAAGACGTGTCGCGTCGGGGCTGACGATGGCGATGAAAGCCAAACATCAGCGCCTCGCGCTGGCGCTGGTCGCGCTGGCGGCCCTCATCACAGCGGTGCTCATCGCGGCCAGCGCGCTGCGCGAAGAAGCCTCCTATTTCTACACGCCCTCCAGCCTTGCCGAGGCGAATGTGAAAGCTGGCAAAGCAATCCGGTTGGGCGGCATGGTGAAGGAGGGATCGATCAAACGCGGCGAAGACGGCGTTACAGTGAGCTTCATCGTGCAAGACCGGGAAGGGGCGCTCAACGTGATCTATCGGGGGATTACACCCGACCTATTCGTCGAAGGATCGGGGGTGGTGGCCGATGGCCGAATGGATGCCAAGGGGCGGTTTGTTGCCGATAGCCTGCTTGCCAAGCATGACGAGAATTATGTCCCGCGTGAGCTGGCCGATATCGATATGATGAAGGCTGAGCGAACCAAAGATAGCCTTACCAAATGATTGCGGAGGCCAAATGATTGCAGAGGTTGGCCTAGCGCTGCTCTGGTTGGCGGCATCGATGGCATTGCTACAACTGCTGGCTGGCGCGGCCCAATTTACATCGCGCGGTGAACTGCTGGCGCCGCTGATCAAGGCTGCCGCTGCCGCTCAGGGGCTTCTATGCCTGCTTTCCTTTGCGGCACTCGCGTGGCTTTTCTGGACAACCGACCTTTCGGTGTATCTGGTGGCGGCCAACAGCCATATTGACAAGCCAGCCATCTTCAAACTGGCCGCGAGCTGGGGCAACCATGAAGGGTCGATGCTGCTTTGGGTGACAATATTGTCGCTTGCCGGCGGGGCGATAGCGCTGCTGGAAAAACGGCTCGACCGGCAGACATTGTCGGCAGCGTTGTTGGCGCAGTCGCTATTGGCATTGGGCTTTTTTGCCTTTCTGCTGTTCGCGTCCAATCCATTTGAGCGGCTAAGCCCGCCTGCCGCCGCCGGTGCGGGCCTTAATCCATTGCTCCAAGATCTCGGCCTCGCCTTCCATCCGCCGACGCTTTACGTTGGTTATGTCGGGCTGTCGGTCGCCTTCAGCTTTGCCGTTGGCGCTCTGATAACCGGAAAGACCGGCCCGCATTTCGCCAGGGCAATGCGGCCATGGGTGCTTGGCGCGTGGATTTTTCTAACGATAGGGATAACAGCGGGCAGCTATTGGGCTTATTATGAACTTGGTTGGGGCGGCTGGTGGTTTTGGGATCCGGTGGAAAATGCTTCTCTGATGCCGTGGCTGGCGGCGACCGCGCTGCTTCATTCGGTTAGCGTGCTTGCAACGCGCGACGCGCTTAGGGCGTGGACGATCATGCTGGCGCTGGTAGCATTTGCGATGTCGATGGCGGGAACGTTTTTGGTGCGCTCGGGTATCCTGACCAGCGTCCATGCCTTTGCCGTTGATCCACAGCGCGGCGCTTTCATCCTTGGCCTCATGTTGTTTTACGTTGGCGGCGCATTCGTTCTATTTGCGCTTAGGATAGCGCATGTGCGTGAGGGCAAACGCTTCCGCTTTGTCAGCCGTGAGGGCGCTATCATCGTCAATAATGTACTGCTTTCGGCAATTTTGGGAATTGTTCTTATCGGCACGCTCTATCCGCTACTGGCGGAGGCCATGGGTGACCGGATATCGGTCGGCCCGCCCTATTTCAACAAGGCCATCGTCCCGGTTGCGATTGCCATTTTGCTGGCGCTGATTGTCGGCCCCCTACTGCGCTGGCGGCGCGATGAGATTCGGCGGATATCAAAGCCTGCAATGGTGCCGGTTGGTGTTGCCGCGATTGCCGCGATTGCCCTTATTGCGACCGCTTCTGATGCCGGCTTCTTCCCGATCATTGGCCTGTCGCTCGCCGCTGCGCTTGCAGTCGCTTCCTTTCTGCCGCTGCTGGGCCGAAAGCTATCGCGAACCCCGCTGACAGTCTGGGGAATGGTGATCGCGCATTTTGGCCTGGCCGTCAGCATTACCGGCATGGCGGCAGAGTCAGGCTTTTCACGCGAAACGCTGGCTGCATTGACGGTGGGTCAGGTGCATGAAAGTGATACAGGTAAGGTCACGCTTAACAAAGTGATGCCCGTTGCGGGCGAAAACTGGGTAGCGATCGAGGGCGAAATTATCCTGACAGATGGCAGCATGCAAGCGACCTTGCGCCCGCAAATTCGCTATTTCTCAAACCCTGTCCAGCAGACCACCGAGGCGGCGCTGCTTACGCGGTGGGGCGGGCAGGTATATGCCGTGATCGCCCCCATCGATGGCGATTCGGAGAGGTTTCAGCTGCGCATTTGGTGGAAGCCATTGGTGACGCTGATCTGGCTAGGCGGGCTGATTGTTGCGCTCGGCGGGCTACTGGCGCTGATTGGCCGCGTCTGGCGCCGTAAGCGGCGGAGCGCCAACGACAGCAACCAATGGGCAGGGGGATATTGATGCGCCGCTGGATATTCTGGATACCGCTTGGGCTGCTCTCGCTGCTCGCCGGCTTGTGGCTCTATGGCCTGACGCAGCCGAAGGATGAATGGGTGCGCTCGGCGATGGTGGGGCAGAAGCTTCCTGAATTTGCGTTGCCTGCGGCGACGGCGAATGTCCCGCCTTTGTCGTCAAAGGATTTCGCGGGCGGTAAGCCTGCGCTGCTCAATATCTTCGCCAGCTGGTGTATCCCTTGCCGTGCAGAGGCGGAGCAGCTTGAGGCGCTGAAAGAACAGGGCGCAGTAATCTACGGTATCGCCCTGCGCGACAAGCCAGAAGACGTGTCCGCCTTTCTTACGCAATATGGAAACCCCTTCGCGCGTATCGGCGCGGATATGGATATGAAGATACAGTTGCAGCTTGGTTCCTCCGGCGTGCCGGAAACCTATGTGATCGCGGGTGACGGGACGATCACCTATCAGCATATCGGCGATATCCGCGCCGAGCATGTGCCGATGCTGCTGCGCAAGTTGAAAGAAGCGCATTGATGCGCTGGCTACTCCTTTTTGCGTTTCTGCTGCCCGTCGCTGGGTTGGCGCAGGCACCTGCTGTCAATCAGGAATATGCCGACCGCCAGCTGGCCGATCCGGCGCAAGAGAAGGCAGCGAGCGATCTTATGTTTGAACTGCGCTGTGTGCAATGTCAGGGGCAATCAATTGCCGATAGCGATGCGCCGATAGCCGCCGCGATGCGCCATGAAGTCAGGGCGCGTATACAGGCCGGCGCAACGCCCGATCAAATCCGCGGCTTCTTCATCAGCCGCTATGGTGACTATATCAGCTTTGAACCTCCCACGCGCGGCGGAGCTTTGTTGCTTTGGCTGGCTCCGTTGTTGATATTGGCGATTGCCGCTCTCATTGCTTCGCGCCTGTTCAGGAGAGGCAAGCCATGAGCGCCTGGATTATGATAGTGGCGATCACGCTAACATTGCTGGCCGGGATGGTGCTTGCCGGGCGTTTGCCGCGCAAGACGTGGGAATTGGCGGCGGCGATGCTGGCGTTTGGGCTGACCGGCTACGCTCTGCAAGGCAGTCCTGATCTTGCCGGGTCCCCGGCGAAAGCGGTTAAATCCGGCAACGCAGCAGGCAGCGCTCTGTTGGAGTTGCGCGCGAAAATGGCGCCCAACTTTGACGTATCAAAGCAATGGACGATCACCGCCGATTCCTTTGCCAGCAGCGGCAAATACCGGCTGGCAGCGGCCTATGTGGAGTCGGGTCTTAAGAAGCATCCACGAAATTCAGACCTTTGGGCGGCGCTTGGACTCTATATGATGCTCGCTAGCGACGGAAAGATCACACCGCCGGCGGAGTATGCTTTTGCGCAGGCACGCAAATTCCGATCGCGTAATGCGGCGCCCGATTATTTGGAGGGTGTCGCCGCTTTGTTCGAAGGCCGGCCGGCAGAGACAGTGGAAAAATGGACTGGCGCGCTAAAAATGGCACCCAAACAATCCGAATGGGAAGCGGCGGTGCAGCGGCAGCTTGACGGCCTGTTGGAAATTGCAAAGCAATCGGGTGGAGGAATTGAGGGGCCGGGTGAAATATGATCCACAATGGATGAGATTGGATGGAGTAGCTTCTGCCGCCACTTGCTATTGTCGGCGTTTGCGGGCAAGAACAAAAAAAGAACATTTCCGGGATTGAAATGATGAGGTCGGCACCGCTCTTATTGCTGAGTAAACAGGAAAAGCACGCTCTTTCCGAGTCATTGCAGGATGGCATTGCGGGTTACGGTGATCTATTTTTCATGAAGCCGGACCATTCGGGCGAGCGCTTTGAAGTCAACTATTGCGGCGCCCGTTTTCTCTGCGAGATTACACAATCTGACGGCAACCATGTTGGCCTCAAGCAGATTATGCTGAATGCCGATTTCCCTGCAGTTCGCTCTGCCATCGAATTGAATTTCTCGGCCACTGTGGCGACCGATCCTCCGGTGCTGCCAATTGTTACTGGACTGCTCTCTGTCGGCGCAAAGCTGGCTGAATTTCTTGAGCTATCGGCGGTCGTTTGGCGGCCTGCAAAGCTCGCCTCCGGGCCGGATTTTTTTATTCGTTCAATTGGGAGTTTTGCATCCGGCGGAGCCTTTCCTGCATTGTCGCTGGTGAGATTTATCAATGAGGGTGCGGGCGCGATAAGAACGAGCGGCTTATCATGGTTCTCGGGTCAGGAAATCGAATTCGAAATGAGCGGTCTGGATGAAAAGGCTGCGATGCGGCGGATCGTAAGGGTCGTCCATGATATTGCCGTGAATGGCCCGGTTGTCGAAGAGGTTGAAGTTGGTGGGCTCGAACCAAATGAGAAGCTCCATATTTCGCTATCTGCAGGCAGGAGCCTTGTACGAGTAGGAATTTCATCCAATACAGACCTTTAACAAATTGTAGGGACACGAGGCTGGCACATAATGCCCTTTCCAAGTGGAGAGGGTTTGATGTGGAGAGAGTATTCTGCGGAGAGCAGGTTGGCGCCAGGCAGTTATCAGGGGCACCATTTGATTCCATCCGAAGTCATTTGCGCTCCGCAATTTGTTCGATTGTTTACCGGCTTGAGCAAGGTTGGCTTTGGGGCGGATGATTTCGCAACCAACGGCATCGCTCTTCCGTGCACCGAAGAAGAGGCAATAAGGTCGCGGCTGCCCTTACACCGGGGGCCGCATCCCCGGTACACCGAAATCGTCAGGGGCCGGGTGGCGTCGATCGACCTCCAATATCGTGAGCGCGGCAGCAATCGCATCGCCGCGTTGCAACGAATGAGATGGCTGCAAAGGGGGCTGGAGAAGGCGCTCGCAACACGGGTGATTGGCTGCCTTAACAAACGCGATCCATTCCGCATCGATACCGATTTCACAACGCTCGACAGCAACATCGCGAAAATCGAAAATCTAACCGGCGGGTAGCGGACGAGGATATTTTAGACCTGTGCATCGCCGCC
Source organism: Sphingorhabdus sp. (assembly GCA_036479555.1). Taxonomy (GTDB): domain Bacteria; phylum Pseudomonadota; class Alphaproteobacteria; order Sphingomonadales; family Sphingomonadaceae; genus Sphingorhabdus_B. The sequence goes on along the minus strand of JAZGFP010000006.1, from coordinate 135,802 downwards.
TTGCAATGTAGGATTTCCTCTGCCACCGCCATCTCCACATCGGCGACTTCGTCCTAGCCAGGGCGTCAATAGGGCAATGTGATAACCACCATATCCTCAGGCGTGTTTATTGGATGCGCGTTCCCTGCACGCGCCCATACACCCTCGCGCAGCCTGCGTGCCTGCATGCGTCCTCGCGCGTACCCGCGCGCGCTGAGGCGGCAACTTTGGCAACTTTGGGCATTTCGTGTTTCGGCGGCGCAATGCAAGAGGGGCCCTCTTGAAACCTCTGGATTTATTGTCGCGGCTTGTTCACTTCGCCGAGCGTTGCCCGATATTTTATCAGGTCGGCGCGGCGGATCGGAGCAATTTCGCCAAGGGCAAGCCCGGTAAGATCGAAGGGACCATAGCGGGTGCGGATCAGGCGATTTACCTTGAGGTCGAAATGTTCAAGCACACGGCGGACTTCGCGGTTTTTTCCTTCGGTCAGGGTCATTTCGATCCACTGGTTTGCGCCCGTGCGGCGTTCCAGATTGGCGTCGATCTTGCCGTAACGGATGCCCTCTACCGTGATGCCGCTAATCAAGCCTTCCAATTCGTCCTGGCTGATCCTGCCAAGTGCGCGGGCGCGGTAGCTGCGTTCTACCCCGCTGGAGGGCAGTTCCATCTGCCGCTTAAACTCGCCGTCATTGGTCAGCAGCAAAAGACCCTCGGTGTTATAGTCGAGGCGGCCAATCGGCATCAGGCGGGGCAGATCGGTGGGCAGTATGTCGTAAATTGTTTTACGCCCCTTCGGGTCATGCTGCGTGGTCAGGCAGCCGCCGGGCTTGTGAAACAGATAGAGCTTGGTCGGTTCGGCCTGCTTTACCACTTTGCCATCGACGCTCACGCCGTGCAGCGATTTGAGCAAGGTCGCCGGTGTTTCGACTTTCTCGCCGTTTATCGCGATGCGCCCGTCCGCAATCATGCGCTCCACTTCGCGTCGAGATGCAACGCCTGCGCGGGCGAGCAATTTGGCAATGCGCTCCTCGCCATCCTCGCGCGGCATCGGGTTGCTGGGTGCAGTAGGCGGCTTGGGCTTACGCATCGGCTTGTAGGCTCGCCGGAAGCACGGCCGTTCGCCGGGACGTTTGCCAGAGCGATTGGCTGGTTTGCTAGGAGGAGGATTGGCCATTTGCGGGCCATGGCGCAATGCTGAAGAAAAGTCACTGGTCATTCGGGAAAATGCCGCTAGTTTCGCGGGCATAAGAATTTGAGGGAGTGATAATGGCAACAGCATCGCCAACGACTGAGCCGAAAAAGCCTGGTTTTCGAAAACTGATCGCGTCTTTGGGGCAGCGCAAAACGGGGATGATGTTCATCTTCGGTTTCTCTGCCGGTCTGCCCTATGCGCTTCTGCTTGGAACGCTTTACGCTTGGCTTTCCGATGCCAAAGTTGATCTGGAAACGATGGGCGTATTCTCGCTCATCGGGCTTGCCTACGCGTTCAAATTTCTGTGGTCGCCGATTGTTGACCGCGTCAAAATTCCGGGGCTTCATCGTTTAGGGCGGCGCAAAAGCTGGCTCATTCCGGCGCAATTTTCGCTCGGCATCATATTTATCGTTTTGTCGATGCTCAATCCGCAAACATCGCTTGGCTGGTTCTCGTTGCTTGCCGGTTTCGGCGCGTTTGCATCTGCGACGCAGGATATTGTTATTGATGCCTGGCGCGTTGATGTTGCCGACAAGCTGGCGACGGTTGAAATGCTCTCGACTGTCTATCAATTCGGATACCGGATCGCGGCGCTTGCAGGCGGCGCTTTGGCATTGTTTCTGGCTGACTGGTTTAACTGGCCACTGGTTTATGCCGTAATGGGCGTGGTCATGTTCGCGGTTGGCTGCGCGACATTTTTTGCGCCGGATACCGAGGCGATGGATGCCAATGAAACAACCGATGAGTTGCGCGAAGCTGGATCACTGGACCCAAAAGTGCGCGCCATCGCGCTATCACTTGTTGGTATTTTCTGGGCTTGGGCGCTGATTACCGTGATCGTTTTCATGGTTCAATCATTGGGCTCTGCGCCCCAAGATCGCCCTGACGCCGTCAAGTTTATTAGCACGATGGGGCCGCTGATAGTGATCGCCACGGTCATTATACCGTCGGCTATTGCAGCCGTGCTCGAAAAATGGCGCCGTTCGGGGCGGTATGTGATAAATCAATCTGTGAAGGCGCAGTCCAGTGCCGACCGTATAATCGATCATGGCTACCGCGCCTTGCTGCTGCCGTTGACCGACATAATGGGCCGCCTTGGATGGGCGGCGATTTTGGTACTTGCTTTGGTTTTAACTTACCGAATTACAGACAATATCTGGGGCAGCTTCGCCTATCCGTTTTACCTTGACGAGCTGCAATACACCAAGAGCGAAGTGGCTGTTGCTTCGAAATTTTTTGGCGTCGGCATGACGATGCTTGGTATTGCGCTGGGCGGCGTATTCTTCACATTCTTCGGGCGCATGGCGACGCTGACCATCGGTGCGATTACAGCGGCGGCTAGCAACCTGCTCTATGCCGATCTGGCCACAGGTGGGGTGGGGCTGACGGTATTTGCAAAATATAGCGGCTTTGGCTGGCTGGTCGGTTTGTTCGGGGCCGATGACCGGATGGCGAAGCTGATGCTTGCAATCACCGGAGAGAATCTCGCAGGCGGGCTCGCCGGGGCAGCTTTTGTGGCTTATCTTTCGGCGATTACCAGCCAGCGTTATAGCGCGGTGCAATATGCGCTACTTTCCTCGCTTACATTCCTCGTCGGCACGTTGGGGCGCGGCGCACTGGGCGAGATGATCGAGCGGCAGGGCTATTTCCCGGTATTCCTGTTCACGGCGTCGCTGGGTGTATTTGCCGTTGTGTTGTGCGTGTTTGAATGGATACGCCAGAAACGCAAAGGCATTGCCGATGCTCAGCCGGTTGAGCTCGCCGCTCAATCCGGCAGCTGACCATTGGCTAGTAGCGCTTCGCCAGCCAGATAGAGTGAACCGGCGATCAGGACGAGCTCGCCGGGTTTGATTGCCAGCGATTTCAACGCTTCATGCAGATCGCCAGCTTGCCGCGCATTTGATCCAAAGGCTTCGACTTCGTGATGCGCATGTCCGGTTACCGGAAGAACCGTGATGCTGGCCAGCTTGCCATTGAGCGGTGCAACGATTGCCGCGGGGTCCTTGCCCGCCAGCATACCGATTATCAGATGGAGGCTGTTTTCCGCTGCGCTACCAAAATGTTCTGCCAGCGCCTTTCCAGCGCCCACATTATGCCCGCCATCGAGCCAGATTTCCGTTTCGGCAGCGAGGGTATCTGCCAGCGGGCCTTGCTCCAATAGCTGCAACCGCGCTGGCCAGAGCGTCCATTCCATCGCGGCGGCAAGCGCGGCTTCGGGTATTTGGATGGCCGATTGATGGCGGAGCATGGCAATGGCGAGCGCGGCATTGTCCGCTTGATGCAAACCCGCCATGCGGGGCAGCGGCAATTTGAGCGCACCCTTTGCATCACGGTAAGCGATTCTACCTTCATAGATCGCCGCGTCCCAATCTTTTTTGCGGGCCAGCAAAGGCGCGCTCACCGTTGCCGCATGATCGGCAATGATAGCGTTCACTGCCGCGGGATAATGGCCGACAACAAGCGGCGCACCGGCCTTGGCAATGCCCGCCTTTTCCCAGCCAATACGCGTGAGCGGGTCATCCGGTGTGCCATCCTCCGGCGTGAGCAGGAAGCTCTCATGGTCGATACCGAGCGATGATATACCGCATACCGCAGGGCGCTCGACGATGTTGGTTGCATCCAAACGCCCGCCAAGGCCGACTTCCAGAATACAGGCGTCTGCAGGCGTGCGGGAAAAGCCGAGCAAGGCGGCAGCGGTGGTGGCCTCGAAGAAGCTAGGGCCAATGTCATGCTTTTCGGCGGCGTCAAGAACTTCGGCAAGCAACGGGGCCAGCGCTTCATCTTCAATCAACTTTCCCGCCACTCGGATTCGCTCGTTGAACCGCACCAGATGCGGGCTGGTATAGACATGGGCGCTCATACCCGCAGCTTCGATGGCGGCGCGCAGAAAGGCGCATGTCGAGCCTTTGCCGTTGGTTCCGGAAACATGGAAAACGGGCGGCAATTTCTGGTGCGGATTGCCCAGCGCGTTCATCAATGCGGCGATCCGCTCCAACCCCAACACATCGCGCCCTGGAGAAAGCTGAGCAAATCGATCCAGCTGTGATTGCACGGCGGGGCTATCGGATTGGGCGTGATCGGGCATTTTCTAGTCCCTCCCTCGGAGGGGAGAAGCGCTCACGCAGCCTTCTTTCCTGCTGTCAGATAGTCGATCAGAGTCGAAAGCGTTTCACGTATAGTATGCCTGTGTTTCACCATGTCGATCATGCCATGTTCAAGGAGATATTCTGCGCGCTGAAAACCATCGGGCAATTTCTCGCGGATCGTTTGTTCGATCACGCGCTGTCCGGCAAAGCCGATAAGCGCGCCGGGTTCTGCAATCTGTACATCACCGAGCATCGCGTAGCTTGCGGTTACGCCGCCCGTTGTCGGGTCAGTCAGCACGACAATATATGGCAGGCCCGCGTCATGCAGCATCTGGATCGCTACGGTTGCGCGCGGCATTTGCATCAGCGAGAGAATACCCTCCTGCATCCGAGCGCCGCCGGCGGCGGTGAAAATTATGAAGGGGCATTTTGTCTTGATCGCGGCTTTGGCAGCGATGACGAAGGCTTCGCCCACCGCCATGCCCATCGATCCGCCCATGAAGGCGAAATCCTGCACGCTGATGATGACGGTCTGGCCGTCAATTTGGCCCTTTGCGCTCTGCATAGCGTCGCGGTCCCCGGTTTTAGCGCGCGCAGCCTTTATACGGTCGGCATATTTTTTGCTGTCACGGAATTTCAGCGGGTCTTCCTTCACTTCGGGCGTAGGCAGCTCTTTCCATTTCTCATCGTCAAATAACGCCTCAAAGCGCAGCTCAGCACCAATCCGGCCATGATGATCGCATTTCGGGCAAACAGCCTGGTTTTCCTCATATTCCTTGAGGAATATCATTGCTTCACAGCCCTTGCATTTGTGCCAGAGCGTCTCTGCCGACTCGCGCTTGGTGATGAAGGGGATGGCGTTGCGAACGCGGGTAACCCAGTTCATTTGTCTGTCCTTGCGGTTGCAATTGCGTTGGAAAGTGATGCCACATATTCGCGTACGGGGCTAGCCGCATCGCTGCCATGGCGCGCGATCAGTTCAACGATTGCCGAGCCGACCACCACCCCGTCGGCGACGCGGGCTACGTCAGCGGCTTGTTCAGGCGTGCGGATGCCGAAACCGACTGCGACCGGGAGGTTTGTCGTTTGCTTGAAGCGGGTCACGGCCTCTTCGATGCTGGCCTGTGCGGCCTGCTGCCTGCCCGTTGTTCCGGCAACGCTGACATAATAGAGAAACCCCGATGCGCCGTCCAATATCTGCGGCAGGCGCTTTGCATCGCTGGTCGGCGTGGCAAGGCGGATAAGGTCGATACCCATGCCGCGCAAAGCTGGCCCAAGCTCGGCGTCTTCCTCCGGCGGCAAATCGACGCAAATCACGCCGTCAACGCCTGCTATATTGCATTCGGAGGCGAACCATTCGGCTCCGCGTATCGCCATCGGATTGGCATAGCCCATCAGGACGAGCGGCACGTTCGGATGGCGCTCCCGGAAACCGGCGGCGATGGCGAAAATATCGGCGGTTTTTGTGCCCGAGGCGAGGCTGCGAATATCTCCCGCTTGGATAGCCGGGCCATCGGCCATCGGATCGGTAAAGGGCATCCCAAGCTCGATAATATCCGCGCCGCCCTCTACGAGCGCATCAAGGATGGTGGGCGTATCGGCGACGGTGGGATCGCCGGCGGTTACGAACGCGATGAGCGCGGCGCGGTTGGCGGGGAAGGCGCCAGAAAGACGGTTAGGGTCGAGGCGGCTCACATCCCCACGCCTAACGCCTCGGCCACGGTGAAGATATCCTTATCCCCCCGTCCGCACAGGTTGGCGAGGACAATCTGGTTCCGATCCATTTTCACCGCTTCGCGCGCCACCGCGGCAATCGCGTGGCTTGGCTCGAGCGCGGGGATGATGCCTTCGGTGCGGCACAGAAGCTGGAAGGCGTCCAATGCCTCGACGTCGGTCGCGCTGTCATATCGCACACGGCCACTTTCTTTTAGCCAGCTATGTTCGGGCCCGATGCCGGGATAATCAAGGCCGGCGCTGATCGAGTGGGCTTCGTCAATCTGGCCGTCTTCGTCTTGCAGCAGATACGTCTTGTTGCCGTGGAGAATGCCCGGCTTCCCGCCCGCAAGGCTCGCCGCATGTTGTTTGTCGAGGCCATGTCCTGCCGCCTCAACGCCGAGCATTTCGACGCCTGCATCATCGAGAAACGGATGGAAAAGCCCGATAGCGTTCGATCCCCCGCCTATCGCAGCCACCAGCAAATCGGGCAGGCGTCCGGTGCGTTCCAGCATCTGCGCGCGCGCTTCCTTGCCGATCACGCTTTGAAAATCGCGGACCAACTCGGGGTAGGGGTGCGGGCCAGCTGCTGTGCCGATAATGTAGAATGTATCATCCACATTGGCGACCCAATCGCGCAAAGCCTCATTCATCGCATCCTTGAGCGTGTTTGCTCCGCTGGTAACGGGGATGACCTCCGCCCCGAGCAGCTTCATGCGGAACACGTTGGGCTGTTGGCGCTTCACATCCTTCGCGCCCATATAGACGAAACAGGGCAGGCCAAATCGTGCACAGACCGTGGCGGTAGCAACGCCATGCTGCCCCGCGCCGGTCTCCGCAATAATCCGCGTCTTGCCCATGCGGATGGCGAGCAATATCTGGCCTATACAGTTATTGATTTTATGCGCGCCGGTATGGTTTAACTCGTCGCGCTTGAACCAGATTTGCGCGCCTTTTCCTTCTGGCGCTCGCCCACGGATTTCTTCGGTAAGGCGTTCGGCATAATATAACGGGGACGGGCGACCGACATAATGTTCGAGCAGATCGTCAAACTCAGCGGCAAAAGCCGGGTCGGCCTGCGCGCTGCGATATTCCCGTTCCAGATCTAGGATCAGCGGCATCAGCGTTTCGGCCACATAGCGCCCGCCAAACGTGCCAAAATGCCCGCGCTCATCCGGCTGATTGCGGAAGCTATTGGGGGTCTTAGCTGTTTTGGTCATGATCCCGAACCGCTTGGCAAAAGGCGGCTATCTTGTCCACATCTTTGACGCCCGGCGCGCTTTCCACGCCCGATGATGTGTCGACCAGTTTTGCACCGGTTAGCTGGATAGCGTTGCCAACATTATCGGGCGTTAATCCGCCCGCGACGCCCCATGGCAGCTTATGGTCGAACTGAGCCAGCAAAGACCAATCGAAACTCTTACCCGTTCCGCCAGGCAACGCGCGAGCCGGCGCATCGAACAGTAACAGGTCCGCCGCCCCGGCATAGCGATGGCTTTTTGTTAGCGTCTCGGCATCTTTGACACCTAGCGCCTTCCAGATTTCCACCTTGCTATATTGGCGCACCAGCCGCAGCCATTCAGGCGTTTCATTGCCGTGGAATTGCACGATATCGGGCCGGATGATTTCGAGGGCTTTGCCAGTGAGTTCGGGCTCGGCATTGACGAGCAGCAACGCGGTCTTGATCCGCCCATCCGCATGGCTGCGCAAAGCTGCGGCCTGCTCCAGCGTCACATGGCGCGGGCTTTTTTCAAAATGGACGAGGCCGATAGAATCCGCACCCGCCGCAATGGCCGCATCCACGGCCTCCCGCGTGGAGAGGCCGCAGATCTTTATTTTTGTGCCATCTGCCTTAGATGGGTTTTTAGGCTTCTTCTCGATCGCGGTTCACCCAAGTGTAAAGCGCTCCGCCTAATACGCCGCCCAGTATCGGCGCAACCCAAAACAACCAAAGCTGCTGCAACGCCATGCCGCCGACGATCAATGCGGGGCCTGTGCTACGCGCCGGATTGACCGATGTGTTGGTAACCGGAATCGATATCAGGTGGATGAGCGCCAGCGTAAAACCGATGGCAATCGGCGCGAAACCAGCGGGCGCGCGGCTATCGGTTGCACCCATGATGATCCACAGGAAGAAGGCGGTGAGCACAACTTCGATGAGGAAGGCCGCCATCAACGTGTAATTACCCGGCGAGCCATCAGCATAACCATTTGCGGCGAGGCCATTTTCAGCCAGCGAATAATCGGCGCTACCGCTCGCGATAACATAAAGCAGGAACGCTGCAGCAATCGCGCCAAGCACTTGCGATGCGATATAAAGCGGAATATCCTTGGCATCAAAACGCCCGCCAGCCCATAGGCCGAGCGTAACCGCCGGATTCAAATGGCAGCCTGAAATATGCCCGATCGCATAAGCCATCGTCACGACCGTCAGGCCGAATGCCAGCGATACGCCAAGGAAACCGATGCCAAGATCGGGAACGCCCGCGGCGAGCACAGCGGCCCCGCAGCCGCCGAATACAAGCCAGAATGTGCCGATAAATTCGGCTATGGCCTTTTTACTATTCGTCATGTTTCCTCTCCCCAAAAAACCGTTTGCCTGTTTCTAGGCGGTGTCAGTCTCGGCTCACAGTAAGGATTTGTCAAATTGGGGGAATTTCGGCGGGCCTTATAGAGTCCCAACAATCGCCCGCGCCGCCGCATCAGGATCGTCCGCCGCCGTAATTGGCCGCCCGATTACCAATATGCTCGCGCCGTCATCGCGGGCTTGCCTTGGTGTGACGGTACGCTTCTGATCGCCGGTTTTACCGCCTTTGAGTCGCAATCCCGGGACGACGAAGAAGCCGTCTTTCCATATCTTATGCGCGGCTTTGACCTCGTGACCGGAGCAGACAATGCCGTCCAGCCCCGCTTCGCGCGCCAGCCCTGCGAGGCGCTCGACCTGACCATGCGGATCGTCAGGGACGCCAACCCGGCTGAGATCGTGATCGTCCAGGCTGGTCAGAACGGTAACGCCGACGACTTTGGTATGATGCCCTGCAGCCGCCTTTGCATCTTCCATCATCGCGCGGCCGCCAGATGCATGGATGGTCACGATTGCGGGCTCCAGCCCGTTCAGCGCCTGTATCGCCTTTGCGACAGTATTGGGAATATCGTGCAATTTCAGGTCGAGGAAAATCGGTAAGCCCAGCTTTGCAATTTCATGCACACCGTGATGACCGTTGGCATAAAAAAATTCGAGACCCAATTTCAAGCCGCCGACATGCGCCTGCACCTTTTTGGCTAGTATCAGCGCATCGTCCAGATAGGGCGTATCGAGCGCGACAAAGACCGGGTTGCTCATGTCGTGGCTTCCAGGCCGCCGGTGTCTTGGGTGGGCGGAGCGCGGGTTGGGGCCGGGCGCGTTTCGCTACCCATGCTAAGCGGTGTGCGCGGCGGCGAGAATTGCATCGTCTGTATCTGCCGCTTCATCCGCCAGCTGCTCCCCCTATGCCACAAATATAGCGGCAACCAGCCGATCAGGAAGGCACCGATGATGAGCACCGGCAGCTTGGTATCAAGCAGCAAATCACCCCATAGTGCAATAGTGACCGGCACCCAATTATTCACCGCGAAAATGACGAGAATTATGATGAAGGCAACCCAGATCAGTGCTTTGACAAATGGCATTTGCAGAGAGACTCCTTCATGCTGGTTTGGAGCATCTTATGGGAAGATCGCCAATTAGGCTAGGGGGTAGCATTCAGCCTCTTCCTCTTTGGAGGAGAGGGCCGTTACCCAAACACGCGCTCAAATATCGTATCAATATGCTTGAAGTGATAATCAAGATTGAAGCGTTCCTCGATCTCTGTGTCCGATAGCTTTGCGGTCACATCATCATCAGCCTTAAGCAATTCCATCAGGCTGAGTTCGCCATCCGATTCCCATACCTTCATCGCATTGCGCTGCACGATGCGGTAGCTATCTTCGCGGCTGATACCCGCCTGTGTCAGCGCCAGAAGCACGCGCTGCGAATGGACAAGTCCGCCCATCCGGTCGAGATTTTTCTGCATGCGTTCGGGATAGATTAGTAATTTGTCGATGACGCCGGTGATGCGGCCAAGGGCGAAATCGAGCGTGATAGTCGCGTCGGGGCCGATATAGCGCTCGACCGACGAATGGCTGATATCGCGTTCATGCCAAAGCGCCACATTCTCCATCGCCGGGGTGACGGCAGCGCGCACTATGCGCGCAAGACCGGTCAGATTCTCGGTCAGGATCGGGTTGCGCTTATGCGGCATTGCTGACGAACCTTTTTGGCCGGGCGAGAAATATTCCTCGGCCTCCAGCACTTCGGTGCGCTGCAAATGGCGGATTTCAACCGCTAGCCGCTCGACCGAGGACGCTACAACGCCGAGCGCCGCAAAATACATCGCATGGCGATCACGCGGGATCACCTGTGTCGATACAGGCTCGATTTCCAGCCCCAATTTCTCCGCCACATAGGCTTCGATCTTCGGATCGATGTTGGCGAAGGTACCAACCGCGCCGCTGATGGCGCAGGTTGCGATTTCTTTGCGCGCCGCGATCAATCGCTCTTTGCCGCGCGCGAATTCGGCGTAGGCCTGCGCGAGCTTCATACCAAAGGTAACGGGTTCGCCGTGGATGCCGTGGCTCCGGCCTATGGTAGGCGTGAATTTATGCTCTTCGGCGCGCGCTTTTATAGCGGCGAGCAATCTGTCCATATCGGCAATAAGGATATCCGTCGCTTGCGAAAGCTGAACCGCCAGGCAGGTGTCAAGAACATCGCTGCTCGTCATACCCTGGTGCATGAAGCGCGCTTCTTCACCGACATTTTCGGCGACCCATGTCAGGAAGGCAATTACGTCATGCTTGGTGACAGCCTCGATGGCGTCAATTGCGGGCACATCAATTATGGGTTTCGTCGCCCACCAATCCCATAGCGCATTGGCTGCGCTTTGCGGCACGACGCCGGCATCGGCCAACGCTTCGGTTGCATGCGCTTCAATCTCGAACCAGATGCGGAATTTATTCTCTGGCTCCCAAATGGCGGTCATTTCAGGGCGGGAATAACGTGGGATCATGGGTGCGGGACTTTCTGAATGCAGGTTTCACGAGAACGCGAAGAGTCGCCGCGCGGTTAGCAGAGGATGGGAAAATACGAAAGGGCGGGGCTGCAAATAGCTGCAGCCCCGCCCCAAAATTTCACCCGAACTGTAATTTCAGGAGACTAGCAATCACCCACGCGCTTGGCGGTGATCTTCATGCCCATTTTGCCCCTGCCGCCGGTTGGCAACTTATCGAGGCCGAAATCGATATCCATGTAAAAGCTTTCGGCTTCTGCCGCACCTTTCATGGTGACGGTGATGTCGCCCATCTGAGTGCCGGTACATTTGACCTCAAGGTCGGCTGTCGTGTCGGTGCCGTTGTCCCGGGTCGTTTCACATGTGCCGCCAAGGCTCTTGCTCAATCCCTTGGATGCTTCTTTCCAGTCACTACCCTGTGTGCTTTGGACACAGCGTGCGCCGCCGGCCTGAGCTGCGAAGGATGATTTCATCTGCGCTTTCACCTGTTCTTTGACCGCGTCGGTCATGCCGGGAAAGTCAAGTTCGGTCAGTTCAACTTCTGGCTGGTATTTGCCCTTGCGCGGTTTGCCTTCATCGGCGCCACCACAAGCGGTAACAGTAAGAGCTGCGGCCATGCTCAATATTATTAAATGCCTTTTCATCCCCAATTCCTTCTTCGTCGCTATTTTTGGAAGGCCACTACCTATCGCGCGGGGGTGATAATGCAAGCGGCGGATGGATTTCCCGGAGTTTTCCACAAAAGCTTTGCACCGGGGCTGCGATAGCTCTTGGCCTGCGTAATTGTCAGCGCTATCGCCATGGTTGATGTCTGACAAGTCCGATACCCCCGAGCCGCCAGAAGATCCGTTCGATCCCGTCGTCGATACGCCTTTTGATGCAGCGCTTTCCGAACGCTATCTGATCTACGCGATGTCGACGATTACCGCGCGCTCGCTCCCCGATTTGCGCGACGGATTAAAGCCTGTGCATCGGCGCTTGCTATGGGCAATGCGGCTGCTGAAGCTTGATCCGGGGCAGGGTTACAAAAAATGCGCGCGCGTTGTCGGGGACGTCATTGGCAAATACCACCCGCATGGTGACCAGTCGGTTTATGACGCAATGGTCCGCCTCGCGCAGACCTTTGCGCTGCGATATCCGTTGGTCGACGGGCAGGGCAATTTTGGTAATATCGACGGCGATAATGCCGCCGCCTATCGTTATACAGAGGCGCGGCTGACGCAGACGGCGATCGAATTGATGCGCGGACTGGATGAAAGTGCCACCGATTTTCGTCCGACCTATAATGGCGAAGACGAAGAGCCGGAGGTTATGCCCGGTCTTTTCCCCAATCTGCTCGCCAATGGTGCGAGCGGGATCGCCGTAGGCATGGCGACGAGCATCCCGTCACACAATGTTGATGAAGTGCTTGAGGCGGCAACTTTGCTGATCGAGCAGCCCGGAACAACGCATGAGCAGCTAATGGAAATCGTGCAAGGGCCGGATTTTGCCACCGGAGGTTTGCTCGTCGATAGCCGCGAAGTTATTTCCAGCGCTTATGAAAGCGGCCGCGGCGCGATGCGAGTGCGCGCGCGCTTTTCAACTGGCCGCAAAAAAGACGACAGTTGGGAAAAAAATGGGCTGGAGAAGCTGTCTGGTGGCACCTGGCAGCTAGTGGTCAGCGAAATTCCCTATCAGGTGCAGAAGGGTAAGCTGATTGAGCAGATCGCGCAGCTAATCGCCGACAAGAAGCTACCGATCCTTGAAGATGTGCGCGACGAGAGCGATGAGGATGTCCGTATCGTGCTGGTGCCGAAATCGCGCAATGTCGATCCCGGCGATTTGAAAAATGCGCTTTTCCGGATGACCGATCTGGAGACGCGCTTTTCGCTCAACATGAATGTGCTTGATGCCAGTCGCACACCGCAAGTGATGGGGTTGGGAGAGGTGCTACGGCACTGGCTGAAGCATCAGATCGAAGTGCTCGTGCGCCGTTCGCAGCACCGGCTCGACAAAATCGATGCGCGGCTTGAGCTTCTCGAAGGCTATATCATTGCCTTCCTCAATCTTGACCGCATTATTGAGATCATTCGTACTCAAGATGAGCCGAAGCCGGTGATGATGAAGGAATTTCAGCTAACCGACCGGCAGGCCGAGGCAATCCTCAACATGCGGCTGCGTAGCTTGCGCAAGCTTGAAGAAATGGCGCTGAAGCGTGAGCGCAATGAGCTGCATCAGGAACGCGAAGGACTGGTAAAGTTGATCGAAAGTCCGGCGCGGCAGCGTACGCGGCTAAAGAAGGATATCGCCTCGCTGCGCAAGGCTTACGGGAAGGATACCGATCTTGGCCGCCGCCGCAGCGGCCTGCAAGAAGCAGAGGCGACGCGTGAAATCTCGCTAGAAGCGCTGATCGAAAAGGAACCCGTCACCGTCATCATGTCGAAGCGCGGCTGGATAAAGGCGATGAAGGGGCATGCCAACCTGTCTGGCGGTAGCGACTTCAAATTCAAGGAAGGTGACAAGCTCGCCTATATTTTCTATGCGCAGACGACAGACAAGCTGCTGCTGGCCACGGCATCGGGCCGTTTTTACACAATCGGAGTGGATAAATTACCCGGCGCACGCGGCTTTGGCGAGCCGATCGGGACGATGGTAGATATTGAGGCAGGCAATGATATCGTCGCGCTGCTACCGGCAGACCCCAAAGGCCGGATGCTGCTCGCTTCGTCAAATGGCAAAGGCTTTGTTGCAAAAATGACCGATGCGCTCGCTGAAACGCGCAAAGGCCGGCAGGTCGTCAATGTAAAGGCAGGAAATACGCTCAAAGTTGTGCGCCGTGCGCCCGTTGATACGCAGGATGAAGCCAAAGCCAAGGATCAATATGTCGCCATTGTCGGGGAAAACCGCAAGCTCGTCGTATTCCCCCTGGCCGAGCTTCCCGAAATGGCAAAAGGGCAGGGTGTTACCTTGCAACGCTATAAGGATGGCGGGCTATCCGATGCGATTTGTTTCAACATGCCCGCTGGCCTGAGCTGGACGATGGGCGGAGAAAGCAGGCGAACACGCACCGAAGCCGATATGTCGCTATGGCGCGTGGCAAGAGGCGCAGCGGGGCGGTTGCCGCCAAATGGATTCCCGCGCAACAATCGCTTCGACTAGCCGCAAAACCAGAGCCAGGGCTAGAGTCCGGGCGGTTGCGGGGCAGTGCATCCTTAACGAATTAACCTTGCTGCGTTAACCTTTCGTTCGGCACATTTGCCTATACAAAAATTTACACCTTCCGCTTAGGGTCGCACTTAATGAAGAACTGGAACAAACGGGATTTCAACCCGGGGTCGCAAGCGTCCACAATGGCGCTTCAACAGGTCAGAGAAGGCCTCACAGACGCCGGTGTGATCGGGCAGGCAGATTTTGCCTGGCTCGATTCCTTGCCGATCGCAGCCGCTATCTTTCGCCAATCGGGTGATAATGTCCAGCAGGTTTCAGCCAATAACAAATTTCGTGAAGTGCAATTTACGCCGAGCGAAGGCAGTCTGGCACTGACCGGGTTCGCCGCGCGGGTGAATGCGATGCGCGACGAAGGCCGCGACAATCATTTTGAATGCTGGCATTCGCCCGACGAAGTTAATCGCCGGGAGTTTGAGATCAATATCGGGCGGTTCGGAGAAGCAGGAGACCACTTCCTGCTCACGCTGATCGACCGAACAGCCGAAGCTCTTAGCCGCATCAACCTCCGCCGCGAAATGATGAGTGATAGCCTGACCGGGTTTTACAACCGGGTCGGTTTTGAAGAGGAAATAGAAGATCTGCTGGCGGCAGACCGCGATAGCAACGTCAGAGCGAGCGAGTTCGCGATTCTCATCCTTGATCTTGCGCGTTTTAGCAGGGTGAACGAATCTGTCGGCGCGATGGCGGGCGACGAGCTGATCATTACCGTTGCGCGCCGCCTCAATTCGCGCACCCGTGACAATGAGATATTGGCAAGACTTGGCGGCAATGAATTTGCGCTTTTCGTAAAATTGCACGAAGGCGAGAAAGTGCTGCCGGCAATTGCAGGCAGGCTGGTTGAGGCTTTTGATCAGCCATGTCAGCTTTCCAACCTTGAGATAAAAATGGAATGCGCTGTTGGCGCGGCGATTGGTCAGATTGATGGTGATGACCCTACCGACACTCTTCGCCATGCGCAGGTCGCGTTGAAGCGCGCGAAAGCCAGCAAGAAATTTGAATTATATAGCCAGGATGTTGACGTCATCGCGCGCCATCGTTTCTCGATAGAAACCGATCTTCGCCGTGCATTGCAACGCGATGAGCTGGAACTGTATTATCAACCGCTGATTGATCTTGAAAGCGGTATGCTCAGCGGCTTTGAGGCGCTCGCCCGCTGGCAGCACGCTGACCATGGTTTTGTTTCGCCCGTCGATTTTATTCCGGTGGCCGAAGAAAGCGGACTGATTGTCCCGCTGGGCCGATGGGCGATGCGAGAGGCCGCCACCACGCTCGCCGGCTGGGATCACAAATGCGGTGAAGCTTTGCCGCTGCGTATTTCGGTTAACATGTCGGCTGTCCAGATGCAGCATGACGATGTTCCGCTCGCCGTAGAGGAGGCCGTGCGGTCAGCAAAAATTTGCGGCAACCGGATCACGCTCGAGCTCACCGAAAGCGCCTTTGTGTCCGATCCCGATGGCGCGAAGAAAACTCTTCACGCCTTGAAAGACCTCAATATTCATCTCGCCATGGATGACTTTGGTACGGGATATTCCAACCTCGCCTATTTGCAGCAATTGCCGATAGACGTGCTAAAAATTGATCGTAGTTTTATCACCGACATGATCGACAACAAGGACAAAACGGCGATCGTTCGCACGATCCTGTCGCTGGCCGACGCGCTGGGCATGCGCACTACGGCTGAAGGTGTGGAGACGTTGGAGCTTTCAAACACCCTCAAAGGTTTCGGCTGTTCAGTCGGGCAGGGCTATTATTACGCGAAGCCGCTGACGGCCACTGATGCATTCGCCTATATTGAGGCTGACCGCGCGTCGCGAACCGCCTGAACCGCAATATCGCGCAGACGGGCGTCATCGGGAAAGCTCTCATCGATCCATTTTGCTTCAATTGCTTGCAATGTTGCGGCAACGACTGGCCCGGATACTAGCCCCATTTTTATCAGCTCTCCGCCTTTGAGATCGAAAGCCGGCGGCAGCCAACCGCCAAGCAGGGTCAGGCATTTGTCCAGCGTTCCATCTCCGGCGAACAGCATCGCTGCATCGCGCGCAGCTTCTATGCCGTGATGGTAAGCCAGGGCGCGGATGTTCGCGGGGCCAACATTCTGTTCGGCAATCCGGATCAGCAAGTCCTTGCGAAGCCGATTGGAGAATTTAAGCCGCCGGGCGATGGCTTCTACCGTTTCTGCCACCGGCGGAAGAAGCGACAGCAACCGAGCTGCCATTGATGGTGCAACCGAGCAGCACGCTTCTTTTTTGACAAGCTTCAGCATCCGGTCATTTGCGTCAACAGCAAGTTCGGGCATGAATGCCTCGAAAATCCCGCTGTCGATCATCAGCTGCACCGCCAGTTCCGGTCGTGGCAGCGCCAATAGCCGCGTCAATTCACTGGCTATCCTCTCGCGTGACAGCGATTTGAGGCTGCCGCGCGCAGCCGCACATGCCGAGAGTGCCGCTTCGTCTGCCCTGGATTCGCCAAAACGCGCCAGAAAACGGAAATAGCGCAATATGCGCAAATGATCTTCGGCAATACGCTCGCTGGCGTTGCCAATGAAGCGGACATGACGCTTTTCAAGATCAGCCAATCCGCCGACGCTATCGAATATTTCTCCGCTAACAATATCGGCATAAAGCGCGTTGATGGTAAAATCGCGTCGCTTCGCATCCTCTGCCCAGTCGGCCGAGAAGGCGACTATCGCGCGTCTGCCATCTGTGGAAACATCGCGGCGAAAGGAGGTGATCTCATAATTCTGGCCGCCTGCGACGGCCGTGATAGTGCCATGGTCGATGCCGGTGGGGATGGCTTTTATACCCACGGCTTGCAGCCTTTCGATCACATTTTGCGGAATGAGCGGTGTAGCCAAGTCGACGTCGCTAACGGGCAGGCCGAGCAGGCTATCGCGGACCGCGCCGCCCACCGCCAAAGGCGCAGTGCCATCCACTGTCAGCGCAGAGGCAATGGCTTTCAAACCGGCGGCATCGCGCCATTGTGCCTGCGGCAAACTATTCATACCGTCCCCAACCGGCGCACCAGATTGGCGATGATTCCTGCTGTCACGCCCCAAATCCGCCTGTCTTGCCAACGCATGTCATAATATTGCCGTTTCTGCCCCTGCCAGATCGCTTGCTTTCGTTCAGCATTGGCCGGATCGAGCAGGAAATCAAGCGGCACCTCAAACCAATCTTCCACCTCGCCGGGCGATGGAGTAAGCTCAAGATCGGGCGGGATCATGCCAACCACCGGCGTAATCGCAAAGCCGCTGCCGGAATAATAAATATCTGCAATACCCATCACTTCTACAGCCGAGGGCGGGATGGCAAGTTCCTCGTCGGCCTCGCGCAATGCTGCTGCAACCGCGTCCTCGTCATCCTCGTCTATCTTGCCGCCGGGGAAGGCGACCTGTCCGCCGTGGCTTCGCAGCCAGTCCGGTCGCTGCGTTAGGATAACGCCGGGGTTATCGCGCCGGGTAATCGCGATCAACACCGCTGCATCGCGGTGCTCGCTTGCACCCTGCAACATACCGCGCTCATCTTCGACCTCGATAATGCGCGAGGGATCTAGTGCAGCGTGTAGCTGCTCAAGCAATGTCACGAAGCTGCGCCCATGGCAAAGCGCTGACCGCTGCTCCACACCGCTGGATCATCGGAGTTGTCGGACAATGCCAATTCGGCGAGTTCATAGTAAACTGGACGCGTCAATTTCGCCCAAAGGCCGCCGCGCACGTGCAAATAGGGTACGGCGTTGTCACCGCTGCCGCGCATCTCAAGCTCGTGTTCCCGCGCCGCGACTACCAGATCATCGCTGCTCAGCCGGAAAGCGAGTTTGCGCGCTTTGCCGCTACCTTCGCTGTGCATTTCAACCGCCATGAAGGGTGCATCTTCAACCTCTATCGACTGCTTCTCGTACGGCGTGACCAGCCAATAGCTACCATCTTCCTCGCGCCGCAGCAGCGAAGAAAAGGCGCGGAGCATCGCGGTACGTTTAATCTCGCCTCCTCGATGGAACCAGCGCCCGTCGGCGGCTATACGCATCATGCTATCGGCGGTTTTTTCAGGGTTCCAGCTTGCCACGGGCGGCAATTTTCGTTGCGCCGCATATTCAGCAATTTCTGAGAGGCTTAGCGAAGCAAGATCGGGTGGAGCATCATAGGGCATGGCTTAAGGAAATAGGGCGATGCGCCGTGAAAGCAAAGCATCAATATTGCTGGCCGCGTGGCCCAAGCTTCCCGTTGCTTGGCAACCGATGCGCCGCCGGATTGCGCAGCAGCAGGCGGTGCGCCTCATACGGCCCGGGCAAAGCCCATCCGCCCGTTTGCTCGGCTGAAAAGCCAAAGCGGCCATAATATTCGGCATCACCAATCATCACCAATGGCGGATTCCCCTCTGCTATTGAGGCCTTCAGCATCGCTTCCATCAGCATTTGGCCATGGCCTTTATTCTGCGCTTGGGGGTGCACCGCGACGGGGCCAACCAGAATGAGCGGAACCGCCTTGATATCGTCATCGCCGACAATTTCCACCGGCCAGCACTGGATAGAGCCGATCAGGGCGGCGTCAGCGGCCAAGCCAAAGGATAGCGCGCCAATCGCGGTCATGCCATCTCTCAACATATAGGCGGTGCGGTGCTTGCGATCCTCCCCAAAAGCGGCGTCGAGCAGACTTTCAACGGCGTGCGTGTCGCAGGCGCTATGGCGTACAATATCCGGCATGGCTGTTAGATATCCGCTTGTGACGCGGTTTGGGCAGGCCGGGATCGCGGCAACAATGTGAGGATGATCAGCGCCATCGCGGCGAAGACCGATGATATGACGAAGGGCGCACCGGCAAAATATCTCGGTGCTTCGGGGCTGGTAAAGTAAGCCAGCGCAAAATTGAAAACCAGCTGCGCGATGAGGAATGCGAGCGCGGCCATGCTGCCGTTAAAACCCTGCAACTCGCCTTGCTGCTCGGGCGGGATACGGCGAGACATCATAGCGTTGAGCGCGGGCATCGCGATACCCTGTGCGCCCATGCCCAAACACAACAGCATCGCGACCGCTCCATTTGTCAGGAATGAAAGGGTAAGAAAACCCGCCAATCCAAACAACATGCCGATTTGAGCGGTCAACCTTTCGCCAAAACGCTTCACCGCCCTGCCGATTACAAATGCCTGGAAGAATGCCATCGAGAGACCGACAAAGGTGAGCGATATGCCGACCATTTTTATGTCCCAGCCAAATTGCGCTTGCGCGTAGAATGACCAGGATGATGGGTATATCTGCCCCGAAAAAGACCACAGGAAATACACCAACGCTATCGGCAGAACGCTGGCGACTTTGCTGAGGCTGACCAATGCGCCCAGCGGATTGGCGCGCCGCAGTTCAAACGCGCGCCGTTTTTCCTTCGGCATGGTTTCGGGGAAGGCAAACCAGCCATAGGCGAAATTGCTGAAAGCCAAACCGGCTGCCACGAAAAAAGGAAGCCTGGTACTGATTTCGCCCAGAAAACCGCCCAGAGCCGGGCCTGCAATAAAACCGATACCAAAGGCGGCGCCCACTTTACCAAAGCTTGCGGCGCGATCTTCTGCATTCGATAGATCCGCCATCGCGGCGTTCGCGGGGCCGAATATCGCGCCCAGCCCGCCAGCGATCGACCGGCCAATAAACAACCAGATGATAGAGGGCGCCATTCCCATCAAAAGGAAATCCACGCCAAAGCCAAACAGCGAAATCAGGAATACCGGTCTGCGCCCGAACCGGTCGCCCAGATTGCCCACGAGAGGCCCGAGCACAAACTGAAAAATCGCATAGGAGGCCCCGATCCATGCGCCGATCCGCGTTGCTTCGGATAGGCTGACGCCTTCAAGCTCGCGAATGAGGTCGGGCAAAGCGGGCATGATGATGCCAAAGCCCGCCGAATAGATGAACACCGTCATCAACACAAAACGCATCGCGCGCTTTTTCTTGGCAGGATCGGTAATCATCAACCGCCTCCTGTCAGCGGCCTGCCGGTTTGTCTATGGCAATTTGTGTTTGGGCGTAATCTGCTATAGCTGTTGAGGGATTGACAGATAGAGCAGGGTCCAACGACATGAGCGAAGAAGAGTTGAATACAGAGGTTGCCGACGAAGCAGCGGCAAAACGCGGTGTAACATTACAGCGAGACTGGCAGACTTGGATCATAGTGATAGCTGCCGCAGGCGCGGCGCTGTGGGGGCTGATCGGTCCGGTGGGTTCTGGGCTTGGCCTTTGGCACTTCGGCACGGCCATCGGCGGAATGTTCTGGTCATTCTGGATTAGCATTGGTGCTGCCCTATTTGGGATATTGTTCGTCTGGCTTGGCCGCCGCGCTGGCAAGCCCCGCCGTCCGCTGCTTTGGCTGGCGATATTGGTTGCAGTGCTTTACGCTGGCTGGCTGATGAGCCTGGCGTCCAAAGCCGAGCCTAGAATTCACGATATTTCAACTGACCTAGCCGATCCTCCCGCCTTTCAGGTGTTGAAATTACGTGAGGATAATCTTGATAATATTCCCGGCGCGGATGCTGATGATATGCGGGGCCTTAGCCCGCTGCAGCGTTGGGACGTCATCCACAAAGAGGCATATGGTGATATCGATTCAGTAAGGATCAATCAGCCGGTGAATGAAGTTATGGCCAAGGCCGAGCGGCTGGCAAAGGCCCGCGGCTGGGACATTGCCGTTTTCGTGCCCGAACAGGGCCGCCTCGAAGCTACCGAAACCAGCGCCTTGTTCCGCTTCAAGGATGATGTCGTGCTGCGTGTCCGCCCGACCGAAAATGGAACAGGGAGCATCATAGACATGCGCTCGATCAGCCGCGTTGGTCAGAGCGACCTTGGCGTGAATGCCAAGCGCGTGAAGGCGTTTTTAGCCGATTTGTCGGGAACGGTGACGACGGGGTAGCCGGTAGCCACTGCCAAGCAAAACAATCGATCGATTTTATCCCTTCGGTGTAAGCCGCAGGAGTCTGCCTTCAGAACCATGGTTCCCATCTTCGAGCAGCCAGATCGCGCCGTCGGGGCCTTGCTCTACTTCGCGGATACGCGCCCCCATATCCCATTGATCGGCTTTGGACAGCCCTTCGCCATTCACGGTGACACGGACTAAGGCTTGCCCGCCAAGCGCTCCAAGGAAGAGCGAGCCTTTCCAATCCGCAAATTTGCGGCCGGTATAAAACATCAATCCGCCCGGAGAAATGGCTGGATTCCACCAGACCTTTGGCGCTGTAAAACCATCGCCGGGGCTGTGATCGGGAATGTCCTTGCCGCTATAGTGGCTGCCGTTTGAGACCTTTGGATAGCCGAAATTTGCGCCGCGAGTGACGAGGTTGACCTCATCCCCTCCTTTTGGGCCCATCTCCTGGTTCCACAGATTGCCTTTGTCGTCGAAAGCTAGCCCCAGAATATTGCGGTGACCAAGCGACCAGATTTGAGAACGCACAGGATTGGCGGCATCATAGAAGGGATTGTCCTGAGGCGTGGTGCCGTCGGGATAGAGCCTGACGACCTTGCCCAAATTGGCATCCATATCTTGTGCGGGATCAAATTTCTGCCGCTCACCCGAAGCGATGAAGAGATGTTTGCCATCGGGAGAGAAAGCGATGCGGTGCGAATAATGGCCGCGGCCGGTCACTTTTGGCGATTGCTCCCAGATCGTCCTCAGCCCTTCCAGAGCCGGCCCGCCCGCAGCGTTCAGATTGAGTTTTGCCACACCAACAACAGCGCCGTGCCTATTGCCGCTGCCCGCCTCTATCCAGCTGAGATAAATATTCTGTGTAGTAGCAAAGTCCGGCGCGAGCACGACATCGCCAAAGCCGCCCTGGCCGCCATAGTCGACCTCTGGCACGCCCGCGACTTTGCGCACTTCGCCTTCCTTTTCCCACAGCAGCAGCGCGCCCTTCTTCTCGGTGATCAGCGCGTAGGGGGTATCGGGAATGAAGGTCATCGCCCAAGGTTCGTCGAAATCGGCGATTACTTCGACATTGAAAGGTGCGGCGCTGGATGCTGCATCGGCGCCTCCGGCGGCGGCGTTTGATCCACTTGGTGCGCAGGCGATTACGAGCAAGGGCAGAGCGAAAGCGGGCGTACGCATAAGTTTCTCCGGATAGCTTAAGGGTTCAGCCACATTCTGCCATCGTTGTCCGCGCTTTGCAAATCCCGTCCACATATCTCGCCCGCAAATCCAGCTTGCAAATAGCGTTGCTTCATTCTATCTGCCGCTCATCCCGAAATTGTGATGCTTTTGCGGGGCTGGCGCCAGATGGGGCCGGCGCGAAAAGTCATTCCGGTTTCTAGCGAGCTTTTTAGAGGATAGTTTTTTACCATCAATGCCCGATCTTGGTGCCTTATCCGCGATCATCGCCCCAGAGGTTGAAGCGCTCGGCTTTGATTTGGTGCGTGTCGCGTGGTTGGCGCGCGGCGGCATGGAAGGTAGCGATCCGGCCTTGCAAGTGATGGCGGAGCGGCCCGATACACGGCAGCTTAATATCGATGACTGTGCGGCAATCTCCCGCCGGCTGTCGGAAAAATTTGACGAGCTGGATCCGGTAGAAGAGGCCTATCGCTTGGAGGTTAGCTCTCCCGGTATAGACCGTCCGTTGACCCGTCTTTCCGACTTTGCCGACTGGCAAGGACATGAGGCGCGCATCGTGCTTATTGAGATGGTTGACCGTCACAAAAAACTGCGCGGCGATCTTGCCGGAGTAGAAGGTGAGACGATATTGCTCGACGACCGCAAATTCGGACGCAAGCAGTTTGAATTTGCAAATGTGGATAATGCGAAGCTGCTCTTGACAGATCGCCTGATTGCGTCGAGTGCGCCCGTCAACAGGGACGGCGTCGACGATATTGAAACCGAAGATGAATTAGACGCTTGAGTTAGGAAGAACGAAGACATGGCTACTCCGATTAGCGCCAACAGGGCCGAATTGCTTGCGATTGCGAATGCAGTTGCAACGGAGAAAATGATCGACAAGGCAATTGTCGTCGAAGCGCTGGAGGAAGCAATCCAGCGCGCGGCGCGTGCCCGCTATGGTGCGGAAAATGATATCCGTGCCAAACTTGATACGCAGACCGGCGATCTTCGTCTGTGGCGCGTTGTCGAGGTGGTCGATGACGTCGAGGATTATTTTAAGCAGGTTGACCTGAAACAGGGGATCAAGCTTGAAAAAGGCGCAAAGGTTGGCGATTTTATCGTTGATCCGCTGCCGCCGATTGATCTGGGACGGATCGATGCGCAATCTGCCAAGCAGGTCATTTTCCAGAAAGTCCGCGATGCCGAGCGTGCGCGGCAATATGAAGAATTCAAGGATCGCGGCGGAGAAATTATCACCGGCGTTGTGAAGTCAGTAGAGTTTGGTCATGTCGTTGTCGATCTTGGCCGCGGCGAAGGCGTTATCCGCCGGGATCAACAGATCCCGCGCGAAATACTGCGAAACAATGACCGCGTTCGTGCGATCATCCTGAAGGTCCAGCGCGAAAACCGGGGGCCGCAAATTTTGCTCTCCCGCGCGCATCCCGATTTTATGAAGAAGCTGTTTGCACAGGAAGTCCCCGAAATTTACGACGGCATTATAGAAATCAAGGCTGCGGCCCGTGATCCGGGCAGCCGCGCAAAGATCGGCGTGATCAGCTATGATAGCTCGATCGACCCCGTAGGCGCTTGTGTCGGCATGAAGGGTAGCCGCGTGCAGGCAGTCGTGCAGGAAATGCAGGGCGAGAAGATTGATATTATCCCATGGTCTGAAGACACGGCGACCTTTGTGGTGAACGCGCTTCAGCCGGCCACCGTTAGCCGCGTTGTGCTCGACGAAGAAGAAAGCCGCATCGAGGTTGTTGTCCCCGATGACCAGCTATCTCTCGCCATCGGTCGCCGCGGGCAGAATGTACGCCTTGCCAGTCAACTTACCGGCCACGGTATCGACATCATGACCGACGCCGAATCCAGCGAGAAGCGGCAGAAGGAATTTGTCGAACGGTCCGAATTGTTCCAGAAAGAACTGGATGTCGACGAAACGCTTGCACAGTTGCTAGTGGCTGAAGGCTTCGGTGAACTTGAAGAAGTCGCCTATGTGGCGCGCGAGGAAATAGCGGTTATCGAGGGCTTTGACGAAGAACTCGCCGAAGAATTGCAGAACCGCGCTCTTGAAGCACTCGAAGCCCGCGAAGAAACTTCACGCAAGGAACGCCGCGAAATGGGCGTCGATGATGCCCTCGCCGAATTGCCGCATGTGACCGAAGGAATGCTGGTTACCTTGGGCAAGGCGGAGATCAAAACGCTTGATGATCTTGCTGATCTTGCCACCGACGAGCTTATTCAGAAGGGCCGCAGTAGCGAGGGCCGACGCAATAATGATCGCCGTACCAAGCGGGTTGAAGACAAGCCGGGCATATTGGCCGCCTTCAACCTGAGCGAAGAGCAGGGCAATGAAATCATCATGGCCGCGCGTGCGCACTGGTTCGAGGATGAAGAGACGCCGGAAGCTTCTGGCGAAGAGTCAAAAAAGGAGGACGCCGTTGCCGCGGAAACCTCCCAATGAGACCCGCCATACTCCTGTAAGGAAGTGCATTTTATCGGGTGAGCGGGATGATCGTTCCGCGCTGATCCGTCTTGCGCTCGGTCCTGACGGGCAGGTTGCTCCCGATATTCATGCCAAGGCGCCCGGGCGTGGCGCGTGGATTGGGGTCAGTTTGGACGAGCTCACCAAGGCGCAGTCCAAAGGCCGCCTGAAGAGCGCGCTTCATCATGCCTTCAAGGTGAAACAGCTAAGCATTGCCGAAGATCTCGCTGCGCGGATCTCCGCAGGGCTTGAAAAAGCGCTGCTTGACCGGCTGGGTTTGGAAGCAAGAGCGAGCAATTTGATATGCGGCGCGGATAAGGTTGATGCAGCTGCGCGCGGCGGACACGTGGCTTTGCTACTTCATGCCGCCGATGCAAGCGAAGACGGCGCGGGTAAGCGCGACCAATCATGGCGCGTGGGCAGCGATGCAGAAGGCAGCGGAAAAAGGGGTGTGCATTTGCCTTTCGACCGCGATGCGCTTTCGGCCGCGCTTGGCCGTAATAATGCGGTGCATGTTGCGATTACGGACAAAAATGCGGCGGAGCGGGTGATGCATTACCTTGGCCGCTGGCTAAAATTTAATGGATGCAGTAACGGTGATGCCAAACAGGGTTCGGGCATCATAAATAGCGATGAAACAAACCCTTCGAGTGAATGAAAGACTAGGTCTGTCAAATGAGTGATGAAAAAGAAGAAAAGCCGAAACTGAAGCGCAAACCATTGGGTTTGAAGCGCGCGGTTGAATCGGGCGAGGTAAAACAGACTTTCAGCCATGGCCGTACCAACAAGGTTGTGGTCGAGGTGAAGCGTCGTAAACTGGTTGGCAAACCGGGGTATGAGCCTGAGCCGGAGGCACCGCCCCCGCCTCCGCCTGCTGCCGAAGCACCACCGCCTGCGCCTGCTGTGAAGAAGAAAAGTGCCGCAGAGGAAACCATGTCGCGTCAGGAGATGCAGGCAAAGCTGCTGCGTCAAGCCGAGGAAGAGCGTCTGGAGATGCTTGAGCGTAATCGCCGCCTCGATAGTGAAGCCAAGACCAAACAGGATGATGAAGCGCGACTCCACCAGCAGGGAAAAAGCAAGCCTGAAGAGGAAGCTCCGGTTGAGTCGGCCGTGCCCGCTGAAGAAACTCCAGCGGCAGAGAAGCCCGCTGAAAAAAAGCCTGCCGAAGAGAAAAAGCCTGCTTCGCCTGCGCGCCGCTTTACGCCGGTTGGGCGGCCCGACCGGCCCAAGCGCGACGATCAGAAGAAATCTGCGGGTAAGCCTTCGCGCGACCGCGGGAGTGACCGCCGTCAGTCAGGCAAGCTTACGGTAAATCGCGCACTGACCGAAGATGATGGTGCAAGGGCGCGCTCGCTCGCAGCACTGAAACGTGCGCGCGAAAAAGAAAAACGTGCGCAAATGTCTGGCGGCCCGCGTGAGGTGCAGCCCAAAAAGAGCCGCGATGTCATTGTTCCCGAAGCGATTACCGTTCAGGAACTCGCCAAACGGATGGGTGAGAAGGGCGCTGACCTAGTTAAATCACTCTTTAACATGGGATCTATGGTCACCGTCAATCAGACGATTGATCAGGATACCGCTGAATTGCTGGTCGGGGAATTCGGCCACCATATTCAGCGCGTTTCCGCAGCTGACATTGATATTGCGCATGATGACGACGTCGATCCGCCCGAGATGCTAAAGCCTCGTCCGGCAATCGTCACCGTGATGGGTCATGTCGATCACGGAAAGACCAGCCTGCTTGATGCGCTGCGCGGTAAGAATGTGGCCGCCGGTGAAGCTGGCGGGATCACGCAGCATATCGGTGCTTACCAAGTGGAGGCCAAAAACGGTCAGCTTATTACTTTCCTTGATACGCCCGGCCATGAAGCGTTTACGCATATGCGTCAGCGCGGGGCAGATGTCACCGATATCGTGGTCCTTGTGGTCGCAGCCGATGATGGCCTGATGCCGCAGACGATTGAGGCGATCAATCACGCCAAGGCCGCCAAAGTGCCGATGATTATCGCGATCAACAAGATCGACAAGGACGGCGCAAATCCGCAGAAAGTGCGCGAACGCCTGCTGGAGCATGAAGTGATGGTCGAAGGAATGGGCGGCGATGTCCAGGATGTCGAAATATCCGCACTGAAGAAGACCAACCTTGATGAATTGATCGAGAAACTGGCGCTGCAAGCAGAGCTTCTTGAGCTCAAGGCCAATCCGGACCGCAACGCCGAAGCTTATGTTGTGGAAGCGAAGCTTGATAAAGGTCGCGGCGCTGTTGCCACCGTGCTCATCAAGCGCGGCACGCTCAAACGCGGCGATATATTCGTTGCCGGCACCGAAAGCGGCAAAGTTCGCGCGATTATCGACGAAAATGGCAAGCAGGTGAAGAAAGCCGGCCCGTCAATGCCTGTCGAAGTACTCGGCCTGTCCGGTGTGCCATCGGCTGGGGATATTCTGACCGTGGTTGACGATGAAACCCGCGCCCGTGAAGTTGCCGAATATCGCAAGGAACGGGCCAAGCTGCTGCGCACGACGCAAGCTCCTGTGTCGCTGGAGAATATGTTCTCTGCGATGGGCGAGAATAAAGCGGTCGAGTATCCGGTGGTCATCAAGGGTGATGTTCAAGGCAGCGTTGAAGCAATCATCAATGCGCTCAACAACATATCAAACGACCTCATCAAGGTCCGTGTTCTGCATTCGGGAGCCGGCGGCATCACAGAAAGCGATATGCAATTGGCGGCCAGCGCCAATGCGCCGCTGATCGGTTTCAATGTGCGTCCAAATAAAAAGGCGGGCGAAATCGCCAAGCGCGAGAAGGTGCGCCTGAAATATTTCGATGTAATCTATCATCTAACCGAAGATATCGCCAAGGAAATGGCGGGCGAGCTTGGACCAGAAATCATCGAAACGGTTGTTGGCCGCGCAGAGATCAAAGAGGTCTTCCCCGCTGGCAAGAAAGACAAGGCAGCCGGTCTTATGGTCATCGAAGGCTTCCTCAAGAAAGGCCTGCATACGCGCCTTACGCGCGAAGATGTTATCGTCAGCAAGACGGTGATCGCCTCGCTGCGCCGCTTCAAGGACGATGTTGACGAGGTCCGCACCGGTCTCGAATGCGGCGTGGTGCTCGAAGATACCAATGACATCAAATCGGGTGATACGCTTGAGGTCTTCGAGATCGAGGAGCGTGAACGGGTATTGTGAAGGGGCAATAGAAGTTCAAATGGCCAAATATAATGACACATCCCCCGAAGGGCGTTCGGTTCGGCTGCTTCGCGTCGGCGAACAGGTCCGGCATATTCTGTCCGAACTGCTGGCCCAAGAAAAGGTGCATGACGAGACGTTGAGCGCGGCCAATATCGCGGTGACAGAGGTGCGCATGTCACCCGACCTGCGCCACGCTACCGTTTTCGTGAAGCCGCTTCTCGGTGCGGATGAGGAGATTGTGTTGACTGCGCTGCGCACGCATACGGCCTTCCTACAGCGCGAGGTTGCGGCGCGGGTGCAGCTGAAATATGCCGCACGCCTCAAATTTCTGCCCGACCAGAGCTTCGATGAGGTCGATCATATCGAGAAGCTTTTGTCCGACCCGAAAGTCGCGCAGGACTTGGCTGATCAAGACTAGCGCGGTAGCATCCGCGCTTTGACGGCAATCGTTACTTTTTTGCCGACAACCCCCGAATAAGCAGTCATCCCGAAATTGCGGCGGTTGATAACGGTGGTTGCGGTTAACAAAATATTTTCTTTGCCGGAGGCCTGCGCTGGCGGGGATGAAAATTTGACCATTAATGTCACCGGACGGGTCACGCCCCTCGCCGTCAGACGGCCGGAAACACGCCCCGTTTTTGCGCTAGTCATTGTCAGGGTCTTGCCGGTAAAACGCACCGTTGGATAGCGCGCGACATAGAAGAAATCCTTACCCTTCAGTCGCTTCTCTGTGATGCCGCCGCCGGCCTTCAATGCCCGCGCATCGATATTCACATTCAGCGATATCTGCCGGAGCCGTGCAGGATTGAGGCTGATATTGCCTGAAATTTTGGGGAAACGCGCTGTCTTGCTGGATAGTCCCATGAAGGCGACTTTTGCGTGTGCATTGCTCGCCGCGCTGTCGATGCGATAGAAATGCGCGCTGCCAAATGCCAATAACGGCGCAGCGGCGATCAACAAAGCGGTTAGCAAGAAAACAGATGCCGTCGCCGGTTTTGCGGATATCCTAATGATAGCAGTTCCCCATAGGGGCGACATAACCGCATCCGGCTTTCACTGCGATAGCTAAATTGTTAGAGCGCCTAGATGGCCAAACTTTATTTCTACTATTCCTCGATGAATGCTGGCAAATCGACCACGCTTTTGCAGGCTGATTTCAACTACCGTGAACGCGGTATGCAAACGATGCTGTGGACTGCCGCGCTCGATGATCGCTATCAGGACGGCATCATAACATCGCGGATCGGGCTGGAGCAGCAGGCGCATAAATTCGACCCCGATGTTAATCTGTGGGATCAGATCAGCAAGGAACATGCGGGCAGGCCGCTCGATTGTGTGCTGTTTGATGAGGCGCAATTCCTGACACGCGATCAGGTTCTGCAACTGGCGCGGCTCGCCGACGAGACAGGTATTCCGGTGCTGTGCTACGGCCTGCGGACAGATTTTCAGGCAGAGCTGTTTCCCGGCAGTGCTGCATTGCTTGGCCTTGCCGATGCGCTGGTCGAGCTAAAGGCCGTGTGCGAATGCGGGCGCAAGGCGACGATGAATTTGCGCGTTGACGGTGACGGCAGGGCGGTGAAAGCGGGCGCGCAGACAGAGATCGGCGGCAATGATCGCTATATCGCGCTATGCCGCAGGCATTTCATGGAAAAAATCAATGGATGATCTGGCCCGGCCGTTGGCAGAAGGCCCGGTAAGGCTCGAATTGCTGGCTGAACACCATCTCGATGGCTTGCGCGCCGCTTGTGCGCAAGACCGGGATATTTGGGAGATATATCCGGTAAATATGCTCGATGAGGGGTTTGAACAGGCGATGGCTGAATTTCACAGCTTTCCCAATTGGGTGCGCTATGCGGTGTGCAATGCGGATGCCGATAATGAAATCGTCGGAATGACGAATTACATAAATGCCGATCCAGTGAACGGCGTTGTTGAAATTGGCGGAACTTATATTGCGCCATCGGTGCGCGGTTCGGGCTTTAACGATGAGATGAAGAAGCTCATGGTCGATCACGCCTTTGCCAGCGGCTACCGGAAATTGGAATTCCGCATCGATGGCCGTAACAAGCGGTCACAGGCGGCGGTGTTAAAGCTTGGGGCATTGCACGAAGGCACAATGCGTAAGAACCGGATTACTTGGACAGGCTTTATCCGTGATACAGAAGTGTTCGGGTTGTTTGAAGAGGAGTGGAAGCGATGAATATCGGGGAAACCGCGTATAATCTGAGTATATGGATTATACCGCTGATCATCGCTATCGTATTTCACGAAGTTGCGCATGGCTGGGTGGCGAATTTTTTCGGTGATCCTACCGCCAAAAACAAAGGGCGGCTTTCGTTCAATCCGATAGGCCATGTCGATCCGATAGGCACGCTTGCGTTGCCCGCTATCCTCGCCGTAACAGGAGCACCAATATTCGGGTGGGCCAAGCCGGTGCCTGTTATCAAATCAAGGCTGCGAAACCCGCGATTGCACATGATGGTTGTTGCTGTCGCTGGCCCGGGCATGAACTTTATATTGGCACTGTTCGGGGCGATCATGTTGGCGGTGTTGCTGGCGGTATTCGGGAATAATCAAGCCGAAAGTCTGCCTGTGCAGTTTTTCGCAGACAATTTCTTCAATTTCATCCTGATCAATATTTTTCTGGGCGTATTCAACCTCATACCATTGCCGCCTTTTGATGGCTCGCACATCACCGAGGGGCTGCTGCCAGCATCGATCGCAAAATATTACAGAAAACTGGCGCGTTACAGCTTTCCTATCCTGATCATTCTACTGGTCGTTTTGCCGATGCTGCTGCCCGGCAGCAGCCCGGTGGCGGAGCTTATCGTGCCGCCGGTGCAATTTCTGACAAACATGTATTTGAGCCTCGTTGGTTTGGGTTCTTAGCTTTGCTGAGCGGCTGGATCATTCTCGATAAACCGCTGTGGCTGGGTTCGACGCAGGCTGTGGCGGCGGTTAAGCGGAATTTGCGCGAGGCAGGCATACCGAAAACCAAAGTCGGGCATGGCGGCACGCTTGATCCGCTGGCGACGGGCGTGTTGCCGATTGCACTCGGGGAAGCGACGAAGCTTGCCGGCAGGATGCTCGATGCCAGCAAAATCTATGAGTTTACGATACTCTTTGGGACCGAGACCGACACGTTGGACGGCGAAGGCGAAGTGATCCTAACATCGGAGCATCGGCCTTCATTGCCCGAGGTTGAAGCAGTGCTGCCGCAATTCACCGGAGCGATAGAGCAAATTCCGCCGAAATACTCTGCGCTCAAGATAGACGGCAAACGTGCCTATGATCTCGCGCGGGCGGGGGAAAAGGTCGAGATGAAGGTTCGGGAGGTGACCATTCATGGCCTTTCTCCCCTCTCCTTCAGGGGAGGGGCCGGGGGTGGGGCCTCTCAGTCGAACAAAGTGCTAGCGGATGGGGCCCACCCCAACCCCTCCCCTGAAGGAGAGGGGCTTTCGAGTATCACCCTCACGGCCCATGTCTCCAAAGGCACCTATATCCGTAGCCTTGCCCGCGATATTGCGCTGGCGCTCGGCACCGTCGGGCATGTCTCGATGCTCCGCCGTACCAAGGCCGGGCCATTCGGTCTGGAAAGCGCGATTTCGCTGGACAAACTCAACGAAATCGGCAAAGGCGCGCCCGCAAAGAACATTATCTTGCCGTTGGAGGCAGGGCTGGTCGACATCCCGGCTCTTGATCTCTCCCCGGAAGCAGCAAGGGCAGTCCGTCAGGGCCGCGTTCTAACCGGGATAGCCACGGACGATGGTATTCACTTGGCGCGGGACGCGGAAATGCGGCCTGTGGCATTGGTGGAAGCCACCGCAGGAATGCTGAAAGTCATCCGCGGTTTTAATATATAAACATTTGATGTTCGAAGGAAAAAAATGACTATTACTGCTGAAAAAAAAGCAAAGCTTATCAAGGAACATGGTCGCGAAAAGGGCGACACTGGTTCCCCCGAGGTACAGGTTGCTATCCTGACAACACGGATTAACAACCTGACCGATCATTTCAAAAACAACCAAAAAGACAACCATTCTCGTCGCGGTTTGCTGATGATGGTCAATAAGCGCCGTTCGCTTCTCGACTATCTGAAGAGCACGGATAGCGAACGTTATGAGTCGCTCATCAAATCACTTGGTTTGCGCAAATAATTCGAAGGCGGCCCCTGATCGGGGCCGTTTTTCATAAGGGGCGTGTCCGCATTCCGGCGGAGCGCCATGGGGCAGATAAAAAGCCCCGACCGGACCGGGACGGAATTCCCCGGCATTAGAAGAAGGCCCCGCACTGCATAGGGTAGGCGGGAAAAAGGAAAATATATGTTTGATGTTAAAAAAGTAGAAATGGAATGGGGCGGAAAAACCCTCACTCTGGAAACCGGGCGCGTTGCCCGTCAGGCCGATGGCGCGGTGATCGCGACCCTTGGTGAAACTGTAGTGCTTTGCGCGGTTACCGCTGCAAAATCAGTGCGCGAAGGGCAGGATTTCTTCCCGCTCACCGTTCACTATCAGGAAAAATTCTCGGCTGCCGGACGTATTCCAGGCGGCTTTTTCAAGCGTGAGCGCGGTGCGACCGAAAAGGAAACACTGACGAGCCGTTTGATCGATCGTCCTATCCGCCCGCTGTTCCCCGAAGGTTTTTATAATGAAATCAACGTGATTTGCCAGGTGCTAAGCTATGACGGCGAAACTGAGCCCGATATGGTGGCAATGGTTGCAGCATCGGCTGCGCTGACCATTTCCGGCCTGCCATTCATGGGGCCGATCGCGGCAGCACGCGTTGGCTACAAGGATGGCGAATATAGTCTCAACCCGTCGATGGCCGAAGTTGCCGAAGGTGAGCTTGACCTTGTCGTTGCTGCCACTGGCGATGCTGTGATGATGGTCGAATCCGAAGCGAAAGAATTGACCGAGGAAGAAATGCTCGGCGGCGTATTGTTTGCACATGGCGAGATTAAGAAGGTCGTGAACTGCATTATTGATCTGGCCGAACAGGCGGCGAAAGCCCCTTGGGAAATCGATCTTTCCGATAATACTGCCGATATGAAGAAAGACATCAAGAAGCTGATCGGCAAAGATATTGCCGCTGCTTACAAGATTACCGACAAATCCAAACGCTCCGATAAGCTCAATGAAGCGCGCGGCAAGGTGAAAGAAAATTATGCCGAGGCCGACGGCCAGACGCAGATGACTGCCGGCAAGGTGATGAAGAAGCTGGAAGCGGAAATTGTTCGCGGCGCTATCCTGAAGGATGGCCAGCGTATCGATGGCCGCAAGACCGACGAAGTCCGCCAGATCGAAAGCATCGTTGGCTTCCTTCCGCGCACGCATGGTTCGGCTTTGTTTACCCGCGGTGAAACGCAGGCAATCTGCACCACCACGCTAGGCACAAAGGACGCAGAGCAGATGATCGACGGGCTTGATGGCCTGAATTACACCAACTTCATGCTGCATTATAACTTCCCGCCCTATTCGGTCGGCGAGGTTGGCCGCTTTGGTATGCCAGGCCGCCGCGAGATTGGTCATGGTAAGCTGGCATGGCGCGCGCTGCGCCCGGTATTGCCGACGCAGGATGATTTTCCATACACCATCCGTATCCTGTCTGACATCACCGAATCCAATGGCTCGTCTTCGATGGCGACGATTTGCGGCGGTTGCCTGTCGATGATGGATGCAGGCGTTCCAATCGAGCGTCCGGTATCGGGCATTGCCATGGGGCTTATCCTTGAAGGCGACAACTTCGCGGTCCTCTCCGACATATTGGGTGATGAAGACCATCTCGGCGATATGGACTTTAAGGTCGCTGGCTCTGAAAAAGGCATCACCACGATGCAGATGGATATCAAGATTGCCGGTATCACCGAAGAAATCTTCAAGGCTGCTTTGACGCAGGCGAAAGAAGGCCGCGCGCACATCCTTGGTGAAATGACTAAGGCACTTGGTTCGGCCCGTACTGATCTGTCTGCCCACGCACCGCGCATCGAAACGATGCAGATCGACAAGGCGAAGATCCGCGATATCATCGGCACCGGCGGCAAAGTGATCCGTGAGATTGTTGCTGAAACTGGAGCGAAAGTGGATAT
This sequence comes from Sphingorhabdus sp., assembly GCA_036479555.1. Classification (GTDB taxonomy): domain Bacteria; phylum Pseudomonadota; class Alphaproteobacteria; order Sphingomonadales; family Sphingomonadaceae; genus Sphingorhabdus_B. Next base: position 101,723 of record JAZGFP010000006.1, on the reverse strand, counting down.
CGATGATGAAGGCCTGATCAAGATATCGTCTTCCGATATCACTCAGATCGAAGCCGCACGCGCCTGGATCGAAGGTATTGTGGAAGAAGCCGAGGTTGGCAAAGTCTACAATGGCAAGGTCGTCAACATTGTCGACTTTGGTGCCTTCGTAAACTTCATGGGCGGCAAGGACGGTTTGGTTCATGTCTCTGAAATGAAGAATGAACGCGTTGAGAAAGTGACCGACGTCGTGTCCGAAGGACAGGAAGTAAAGGTCAAGGTTCTTGAAATCGATCCGCGCGGCAAGGTGCGCCTGTCGATGCGTGTTGTTGATCAGGAAACCGGCGAAGAGCTCGAAGACACCCGTCCTCCCAGAGAGAATAAGCGGGGCGACCGCGGCCCACGCGGGGATCGTGGCAGCAGCCGCCGCGGCCGGGGAAGCCGCAATGATGATCGCCGCGACAAAAAGGACGAAGGCGGCAAGGATGGAGCCGATGCTCCGTTGCCAGATTTCATCACCGGCGAATAACGCGCTAAACAAATTTGGAAAGGGGCTGCTTCGGCGGCCCCTTTTTTTGCTCGGCATGCGCGTGCAAATAATCTGCTAATGCTTCCTGGTTTTCTGCGTTACATTGGTTGACGACTCAGCGACCATATGGGGGGAGAGGAAGTATGCGACGCTTTCTGTTTGCATTTCTGATATTTCTGGCTTTTGGAGCCTATTCGCAGCAAGCCGAAGCAAGCGGAGACATGGATGCCGGTTGTTCTCCCGATTGGCGCATCAACAATGCCGATATGAGTTGCACGAATATGGCGATAATTTCGCCGGGCAATGATACCCGCGCCAACCTGCTATTGCTGCTGCAAGATAGCAACAATATGGCCAGCAAAGGTAAGTATCCCGATCTGGGGAACGAACGGGCCTACGGCCACAATTTCTTTAACTGGCCGCTGCTGCGTAGCGCTTTTTATCCGCAGTCGGACGGCAAGGGCAACAATGATTATTACGGAAGCCGCTGCGCCAGTTTTGATTCCGGCAGCGCCGAATTTAACAAGGCGGTGGCCGCGAATAAGTCGATTTCTGCCAAGGACCGAAAATTGCTTGCAGAAGCTCGTGAGTTTATTTTCGATGCCTGCAAGTTTAGGAATTATCGGAAAGATGAGCCCAATGATCTGATCGAGATTGTGACCAATGCGGAAGGTTTTTTGGATCAAATTCAGCTGAAAAGCCAGGCAGCCAAGGACTTTCTAACATATCTGCAAGGCGCTAATCGGTTTTACGGTGCCCATTTCAGAAGCGCTCGGACAGATTTCCAATCATTGGAATCGAGCAAGGATAGATGGCTCAGGGAAACCGCGAGCTATATGGTCGCGCGCGTCCATCTCAACGCCGCGCAGGCGAACAGTTTTGATAAATGGGGTACATTCGACGGCGTTGGTTCGACCAGTGCAGAGGAAACAATCAAAGCGGAAAAGGCGTTAACCAGCTATATTGGTAGCTATCCAAAAGGGCGTTATACAAGCTCGGCCAAAGGCTTGATACGGCGGGTATTCTGGCTGCGGCAGGACATCGCGCGGCTATCGCAGGAGTATCAGCGGTTGCTGAACGAGGGGAGTGCAGCAAACGCCGCTAATCTGGTTGAGGAAATCGATAACAAGCTGCTGTTTGCGGAAGGCGCAAGCGGGAAAGTTTCCGAACCGTTGTTGCTTGCGACCATCGATCTGCTGAGAATGCGCGATGATAGATATGCCCTTGAAAAGACTATAACGCTTGTCGAATTGGAGAAACAAAAAGGCGCATTAGCGGGGCGCCCCGATCTCTATAATTTCCTTTTGGCAAACCATGCTTTCTATATCGAGCGTAATCCGAAAAAAGTGCTGAAGCTTATCCCCGACGCCGCGCAGCAGGAGAATTTCAGCTATCTGCAATTTTCGCGTCAAGCACTTCGCGGGACGGCGTTGCAGATGTTGAAAGACCGCAATGAAGGCGGTTTCTGGCGTGACATGCTGGGTGGCTCCAAGTCGCTTTATCAGCGACCAACGGTCGAGCTCGGACTGGCGATATTTTATGAACGTTCGGGGCAGTTGGAAAAGGTGTTTGCAGATGGCTCTCTGATCCGTGAAACCGGCGTCCGAAAAATCCTGCTACAAAAAGTCGCGGGCCCGGATTCGCTACGCAAAACGTTCAAAAATAGTGCGCGGCCAAAGGATGAACGCGATTTTGCGTTGTTCACGCTGCTCTACAACAGCCTCACACGTGGCAACTACGCGGCCTTTTTGCGCGATGAAAAGCTGATCCCTGCAAAGGCAAATAGCAATGTGGGCTTCCGGTACCTTCATTCGCAGAAGACCATCCCTGTTGGCCTGTTTGGGCCGGGAGCTACAAAGGGCGAGTATAATTGCCCCTCCTTGCGCGACACCGCCGCGACGCTTTCGCGCGCACCCAAAAATAATGCGGCGCGGCTTTGCCTCGGCGATTTCTGGCTGGAAAATGGCTTTGACTATTTCTATCCAGCCAACCCCGGTCGCTATTTGGCTGTTGAGGGTAAAGCAAAACTGCCAATACTCGGCAGCAGCAAATCCCGTTTTCCCGGAACCGCTATCCCGCGCCAGCGTTTGTACAAGGATATTATCTCCGATCCGCGCGCAAAGGCCGGGGAGAAGGCCTATGCGCTCTACCGTGCCATCCGCTGCTATGCGACCAGCGGTAGCAATAGCTGCGGCGGCAAAGGAGTCGAAAAATCCCAGCGCAAGGCGTGGTTCCAGCGGCTGAAGCGCAGCTATCCCAATTCAAAATGGGCGAAGAAACTGAAATATTATTGGTGACGCGCTTGCGCCGCCTGCTTATCCTGCTGGCCGCGTTTGGTTTGGCGACGTTGGCGGCATGTGAGCGGCAGGCAGAGGGAGAAGGTGCCGGCGTCAGCCAAGTCGATGCCAGCCGGTATGACGCCTTCTGGTTGTGGGCGGGCGTAAAGCCGCAGCCGGTGCTCGACAAGGCCAAGACGGTTTACATTCTCGATAGCGAAATACGCGCTTCGGATACGGATACGGGCGCGCTGACGCCGCTGCGCCCGGCCATTCCCCGCATCACTCATGCCGACATCTGGTTCGTGGTGCGCGTCGAAACACTGAATTGGAGCGATGACACCTACGCAGTAGTGCTGCAACGACTGGGCCGCTGGGCCGCATCGAACCGGCTCGCTGGCTTACAGATAGATTTCGATGCCCGCACACAGGGGTTAAATGAATATGCTGGCTTCCTGCGCGATCTGCGCCAGCGGCTTCCCAAGCGCTACAAACTCAGCATAACCGGCTTGCTTGACTGGAGCGCAAATGGTGACCCGGAAGGTCTCGCTGCATTGGCGGGCAGCGTTGATGAAATCGTCCTGCAAACCTATCAGGGCCGCAAGACAATCCCCGGTTACCAGCGCTATCTGGCAAAGCTCGACCGGCTCGATACGCCCTTTCGCATCGGGCTGGTGCAGGGCGGCGAATGGCACGAACCACAGTCTCTTAGGGCGCATCCCGCTTTCCGGGGCTATGTCATATTCCTGCTCAATCAGGATAAGCCGGTTCATCGCAGGTAAAGCCGCGTCTTGGGAGAGGGGCGCAAAGCAGGAAATTGCACAAAAGCCCCTTGGCGGCAGGCGCAAAGCCAATTAAGGACATATCCCCATGAACAGAAAAATCATTAGCTTTGTTGCCTTGGGCCTAGCAGCTCTCAGCCTTTCCGCATGTTCGACCTTTGGTGGCGGCAAAAAAGGCGGCGACACGCGTTATGTCGCGCGCGACGTAAACACGCTCTATATCGCGGCGAATGAGCGGCTTGAGCGCAAACAGTATGAGTTATCAGCTGCGCTGTTTGACGAGGTTGAGCGGCAGCATCCTTATTCACCCTGGGCACGCCGCGCTCAGCTAATGAGCTCCTTTAGCTATTATATGGGGCAGAAATATAACGAATCGATTCAGTCGGCTCGCCGGTTCCTGTCGATCCATCCAGGTAATAAGGACGCGCCATATGCCTATTATCTGATCGGGCTCAGCTATTATGAGCAGATTAGCGACGTCACCCGCGACCAGAAAGTCACGCAGCAGGCACTTGCCGCGCTGGGTGAGGTGAGGCGTCGCTATCCGACCAGCCGCTACGCCGCCGATGCCACGCTGAAGATGGATCTTCTCAATGACCATCTGGCGGGCAAAGAAATGGAAATTGGCCGTTTCTATCAGCGCCGCTCGCTGTGGCTGGCATCCGCACTGCGGTTTCGCGAAGTGGTCGACAAATTTGAAACCACCACGCATGCGCCGGAGGCACTGTTCCGCCTGACCGAGAGCTATCTCGCGATGGGCGTTCCAGAGGAAGCCAAAAAGGCCGCGGCCGTTTTGGGAGCGAACTATCCGGGCAACAAATGGTACAAGCGCGCCTATGAACTGATGCAGAAAAAAGCACCAACAGCTTAAAAATACCCTAAACTACCGGCCATGCTAACAGGCCTTTCGATTCGCGATATTGTTCTGATTGAGGCGCTTGATCTTGATTTTGCGAGCGGGCTTGGCGTGCTCACCGGAGAGACCGGCGCGGGCAAATCGATATTGCTCGATTCGCTGGGACTCGCTCTGGGTGCACGGGCTGATAGCGGTTTGGTGCGTCATGGTTGCGACAAAGCGGTGGTGGCGGCTAGTTTTGATGCTCCCTCTTCGGGGTCTGCGCTCACCGAGCTGCTCGACGAGAATGACATTCCACTGGAGCCGGGCGAGCCGTTGATGATCCGGCGTTCGGTGAAGGCCGATGGCGGCAGCAAGGCCTTTATCAACGATCAGCCCTGCTCAGCGGCATTGCTGCGCGAAGTGGGTAGCCATCTTGTCGAGATACACGGCCAGCATGATGATCGCGGCCTGCTCAACCCGCGCGGGCATAAGGCATTGCTTGATGCTTTCGCGCGGGCCGATACAAGGAAGACTGCTGGTGCTTTCGCGGCGTGGCAGGAGGCGAAAGCGCGGCTTGATGCTGCGCGTGGCGGCATAGAAAACGCCGAGAGGGACCGTGAGTATCTGACCCATGCGCTCGACGAGCTGGCGAAATTCGCGCCGCAGGATGGCGAGGAGGAGCGGCTCGCGGGCGAACGCTCTGATATGCAAAAGGGCGAGCGGATAACCGATGATTTGAAGGCCGTGCTCAAGGCGTTTGACGGATCGAATAGCGGCATTGCGCTGCTTCGTAGCGCGGCCCGCAGGCTCGACCGGCTGGGCGCGGAACATCCGCTGCTCGCCGATGCGCTGACGGCGCTCGACCGTTCGGTGATTGAGGCAAGCGAGGCGGAGGATAAGCTCAATGCCGCGACATTGGCCCTAACCTTCGACCCATTGCGGCTCGATGATATAGAAGTGCGGCTGTTCGAATTGCGCGCCATCGCCCGCAAACATGGCGTCGCACCCGATGCGCTGGTGACGCTGCAACAGGATTTGACCGCTAAGCTGGGCGCGATTGACGCCGGAACGGAGGGGCTGGCGAAGCTGGAGGCAGAAGTAAAGGCAACGGCGGCGGCTTTTGTAGCGACGGCAGAGAGCCTGTCGGCGGTGCGCAGCAAGGCTGCATCGCGGCTTGATGGCGTGGTTGCAGCCGAGCTAAAACCGCTCAAGCTCGATGCGGCGCAGTTCAAGACCGAATTGGAGCGACTGCCTGAAGATCGCTGGAGCGCGGACGGCATCGACCGCGCCGAATTCCTGATCTCCACCAACCCGGGCGCGCCGCTTGCGCCGCTCACCAAGATCGCGTCGGGCGGCGAATTATCGCGCTTCATATTGGCGCTAAAGGTTGCGCTCGCCGAAGAAGGCGGGGCGCAGACGATCATCTTCGACGAAATTGACCGCGGCGTCGGCGGTGCGGTAGCATCGGCCATCGGCGACCGCTTGGCGCGGCTGGCCGAACAAACGCAGCTACTCGCCGTTACCCACAGCCCGCAGGTCGCCGCCAAAGGCGAAGCGCATTACTTCATCACCAAATCGCGCGATGGAGCGGTCACGCGCACCGATGTGGCGTTGCTCGACGAAGACGGACGTCGGCAAGAAATCGCGCGGATGTTATCGGGTGCAGAGGTTACGGATGAGGCAAGGGCGCAGGCCGGGCGATTGTTGGAAGTGGTTTGAGCGATTCTCTATCCCTCTCCGAAGCCAACGCCGCCAATGAACTGATGCGTCTTGCGAGGGCGATTGCGCGGCATAATAAGCTTTATCATGCCGACGATGAGCCGGAAATTACCGACGGCGAATATGATGCATTGGTGCGGCGGAATAATGAGCTTGAGGCTGCCTTTCCGCATTTGGTGCGCGATGATAGTCCGAATAGCCAGGTTGGCGCTACGGTTGAGGCTTCGCCGCTATCGAAGGTTCCCCATGCCAAGCGGATGATGTCGCTCGACAATGGTTTTGGCGATGAGGATATTGTTGATTTTGTTGCGCGTGTGCGGCGGTTTCTGAATTTGGCCGAGGACGTGTTGGTTGGGCTGACGGCGGAGGACAAGATTGACGGGCTGTCGCTCTCGCTGCGTTATGAGGATGGTGAATTGGTGCAGGCTGCTACGCGGGGCGATGGCGCTGTCGGTGAGGATGTGACGGCGAATGTGGCGTTTATCGGAGATATTCCGCAGCAGCTTACACCCCTCTCCTTTAGGGGTGGGGCGGCCTCTCAACCGGGCCCGGTTGAGAGGCCCCACCCCAACCCCGTGGAGCCTCTCGGACCAGTCCGGGGGACTGATCCCTCCACGCCTGAAGGAGAGAGGGACGTCCCTGTCATCTTCGAAATTCGCGGCGAAGTTTACATGGCGAAGGCCGACTTTGCTGCACTAAATGCTGCGCAGCATAAAGCGGGCGAAAAGCTGTTTTCCAATCCGCGCAATGCGGCCGCCGGATCGCTGCGGCAGAAGGATGCGAGCGTAACAGCGCGGCGGCCTTTGCGCTTCCTCGCGCATGGCTGGGGAGAGGTGAATGCGCTTCCGGCCCAAACGCAAATGGGTGTGATGCAGGCGATTGCGGATTGGGGAATTCCGGTGTCGCCGCTGTTCGTCAGTGTCGATGGAGCAGAAGGCGCGCTTGCGCATTATGCCGAGATTGAACGGCAACGCGCCGATCTGCCGTATGATATTGACGGCGTTGTTTACAAGGTGGACAGGCTCGATTGGCAGGAACGGTTGGGTTTCGTTACCAAGGCTCCACGCTGGGCGATTGCGCATAAATTCCCTGCCGAACGCGCAGAGACCACGCTGGAGAAAATCGAAATACAAGTCGGCCGCACCGGCAAGCTTACGCCTGTTGGCCGCCTCAAACCCGTCACGGTGGGCGGCGTGGTGGTGAGTAATGTCACGCTCCACAATCGCGATGAGATAGAGCGGCTTGGCGTGCGCCCCGGTGACCGCGTGCTGGTGCAAAGGGCAGGCGATGTGATCCCGCAGATTGTCGAAAACCTCACGCGCGGGGAAAAGCGCAAAGCCTATGCCTTCCCGGAGCGTTGCCCCGAATGCGATAGCGAAGCTGTGGCCGAAGAAGGCGAGGTTGATGTGCGCTGCACCGGCGGGCTAATCTGCCCGGCGCAGCGTTTCCAGCGGCTCGTGCATTTCGTATCCCGCGTCGCGCTTGATATTGACGGGCTGGGCGAGAAGAGCATTGCCGAATTTATCGAGGCTGGCTGGCTCGAAAGCCCCGCCGATATTTTCCGGTTGCGTGATCGCCGCGAAGAATTGCTGGCGCGTGAAGGCTGGCAGGAAAAGTCTGTGGATAACCTGTTGGCAGCCATCGAGACGAAGCGCGCGCCCGATCCGGCCAAATTGCTGTTCGGGCTAGGCATCCGCCATATCGGCGCGGTGACGGCGAAGGATTTGGTGAAGGAAGCCGCCGAATTTGCGAAACTGGAAGGGCTTGCTGCGAAGATCGAAGCAGTCAGGAAGGAAATCCTGCGCGGTGATGATGAGAAAGAGAGCAGCCATCAAAAACGTTTGAATGAGGCGCTGAAGGAAGTGTTGCCAATAGACGGCGTTGGGCAGGCCGCAGCCTTCGCACTCGCCGATTTCTTTCACGAAGCGCATAACCGTGCGGCATGGGATGATCTGCTATCCGAAGTAACCCCGGCACCTTACGTCTCCACCGCGCGCGAAACCGAATGGACCGGAAAAACCATCGTCTTTACCGGCAAGCTGGAAACCATGAGCCGCGACGAGGCGAAGGCGCAGGCCGAAGCGCTGGGCGCAAAGGCGGCGGGATCGGTGAGCGCAAAGACCGATCTTGTGGTGGCAGGGCCAGGCGCGGGATCAAAGCTGAAGAAGGCAACCGAACTTGGTGTGCGTACGGCCAGCGAGGAAGAATGGGCAGCTATCGTTGCGGCCGCTCGCTAACGGCCCGAAGTCAATCTTTCAGAAAACGTGACGGTGCGTGGGCGGCTCTTGCGGGAGCGCCTCAACGCACCGTCCGAACCGTGGCCTCTCCCTCGTCACGGTTCGAAGTCTGAATTGTCTTATTCGCCGGGAAAAGCGGCCAGGCAAGAAGTTGCGGAAATGATGCTGTCGGCAGATTTTCAACGCCGTAGCTTTCAGGATAGCTCCGTGTGATTTTGGCGGTGCCAAACAAGATATCCCAGAAGAAGAGCAGGTTTCCGTAGTTGCCCTTGTAATTCACTGCCGGATCATCCTTGTGACGGCCATGATGCGCGTGATGTGTAGACGGCGTGGAGATGGTGCGTTCAACCACCCACATAACAGGTGACAGCCATTTGATTTTATAGAGCGGCTTATCCCATGCAACGTCGCTATGCGCGCCGATGATAACCGCCATCTTGACGATGATAAATCCGGCATAGACCCAGCCGAGGCCCATATAGATCAAAGCTGCGGAAAACCAGAGGCTGGGCATGACCAGATAGTAGAAGAAGTTGTTCCGGTACACGAGCCGGATGCTCATATAGCGGGCATTGTGGTGCGCGCGGTGCAGGTTATAGAGCCACGGGAATTTATGGGATGCGCGGTGCAACCAATATTGCATCATATCGTCACACACCAGAAACAGGCCGATAGCGAGGAAGATGTTGATGCCGGCAAGCGCGCCTGCATATTGCGGTGCGATCTGACCCAGCCCCCAATTTACCGACAGGATAATCGCAGGCTGGGTAATCATCAGCAGCACAATTGATCCGGCTATTTCTACAACGCCGTCGTCAAAGGTCTGTTCTTTCTTAGAAAATAGTCCGGTCATGGCAAGTTCAAGAATGCCGAACAGCAGGAATGTGGCCAGTATGAACCACAGGTAAATTGGCATAGGATACGACTCCGAAGGACCTTGATCTTGGTGCTGGTTACCGACTAAGCCAGAGACAGAATGTCAAATAGTTTACAATCTAAGCAAAAAAGTGGAATAACGGGCCGCTCGATGGGTGCGCCGTCGCTGTTTTCTGCCTTTCCCGAAGCATTGCGCCTGCGCTTGCAATCACTGGCAGTGCCGCGAAATTTTGCCGCCGGCCAGATCATCCAGCAGCATGGCGACGAGGCGAACGGCTTCTGGGTAATCGAACAGGGGCAGGTGAAGATTGGCCGTTACGGCGATGGCGGCCGGTTTCAAGTAATCGCGATATTGGGACAGGGGGATAGCTATGGAGAGCTAGCCATGTTTGGCCGTTTTGCGCGGGTGGTTGATGCGGTGGCGGTCAACGATGTCAGGCTATACTGGATCAGCAGCGCTCGGATGGACCGAATTATTGAGGAAGAGCCAAGCGTGAGCCGCGAATTGCTTCGGCTATTGTCTGGCCAGTTGCAAGAGGCGCTGGATATGCTGATCGCGCGGCGGAGGCTGCCTGCAAAGAGGCGCCTCGCCAAGTCGCTGCTGTTACTTGTGCGCGGCACCGAGGGAAGCGCGGTGGTTAATTTTACGCAGGAAGATCTTGCAGAGCTAGTGGGCACATCGCGGATGACGATTTCGGTAGCGCTGGCCGACATGGAGGCGCGCGGCCTGGTCAAACGGAGCTACGGCAGAATTGAAATTTGCGACATTGCCAGACTCGAAGATTGCTGAACGGTCATTTTTCCGGAAACCACCGCATCACCCCGCCCGCCATTGGCGTCCACAGACCAACCCGCACACCTGCCCGGCGGAGCAGAGATGCCGTCCATTCGTTACAGGTATTGAACGCCGAATAGCGACCCCGCGCGGCATAAAAGAGGTTATCCTCGCCATAGGCCGAATAGGCGACCGGCTGCCCGTCATCGGAAAGCGCGAATGTGGATCGTATGTCGGCGATGATCTGGTGAAACTGTGCCTCATTCACCCTGAATGCGCGCCGGCTGCGGCTCGGTTGCGGATTGATGCGGTGATAGACATGCAGCACGGTTTCATCCGACCCAAAGGCTGCGCTGGTAACATCGCCGCTGCGTACTTGCGCCCAAGTTTGTGCGTTTCGGTATACACCTTCATGGCCCCATCCGATCATTGCATGGGTGCCATAAAGCATGGGCTGCGCCATGTCCTGCGGACGGATCAGGTCGCTCAAATCCTCTCCAGCCACCTGCATCGGTACGATCAGGCTGACATGCACTCCATTGGTTTCGACGAATAGTTCAATGCCCTCGTCGGGCTGTTGCCAGCCATTGTTGGCCGGAAAAATACTACCCGCGAGCGCGCCGAAGAAATACAGGGCGAGTATCAATAGCGGCAAGCCGACTACCGCGCGAAGCACCGATAACAGCCCGTTAACGCGAGGAAGTTTCATATGTAACTATTCTCTTTCCACTGCGGCTATGCTAGACTTGTAACATGAGTGATGCCCTCCACGTTTATGACAAGCCGCCGAGCGGTGCAAATGCTGACTGGACGATCCCGCAAAATTGGGAAAAGTTCAGCGCGGATGAGCATGCCATGTGGGACCAGCTCTTTGGGCGGCAAACGCAAATGCTTCCCGGCAGGGCCGCGACGGCATTTCTAAATGGCATGGATGTCCTGAGGCTGGAGAAACCGGGTATTCCGGACTATCATGATCTCAACGCGCGGCTGATGGAAGCAACCGGCTGGCAGGTTGTCGCGGTGCCGGGGCTCGTGCCCGACGAAGTGTTCTTTGACCATCTCGCCAACCGCCGTTTCCCAGCGGGCAATTTCATTCGTAAGCCTGATCAACTGGATTATTTGCAGGAACCCGATGTTTTCCATGACGTGTTCGGCCATGTGCCAATGCTCGCCGACCCGGTCTTTGCCGATTATATGCAGGCCTATGGCAAGGGCGGTTTGCGCAGCTTGGGTTTCGATGCGCTGCATAAGCTGGCGCGGCTTTACTGGTATACTGTAGAATTTGGCTTGATCCGCGAGAACGGGGCTTTGCGCATATATGGCGCCGGGATTGTCTCCAGCTATGGTGAGAGCATCTTTGCGTTGGAGGATGATAGCCCGAACCGGATACTCTTTGACCTTACACGGGTGATGCGGACAGAATACCGGATCGACGATTATCAGCAGAATTATTTCGTGATCGACAATTTGGGTGATTTGCTGAAGGTCACCATCGAAACCGACTTTGCACCGCTTTATGCGCGGCTTGAAAAATTGCCCGACATCGCGGTTGCCGAGTTGACGGACGCCGATGATGTCATCACCTGCGGCACACAGGAATATGCGCTAGGCAAAGCCTCAGCCTGATCACCATTCGCCGAAATCACCGGGGCTTTGACTGGTCCGCCCGGTGGCTCTTACCCGCCGCCGCCAGCCATATCGGCGGCGTTTTTTGAACCGCAAAGCTGGCCAGTCACCACTGTCAACGCGCTCGGCCAGTAAAAATCCCTGCCGCATATAGGCCGCGGTAACGCCTTCGCATTGATCCCCCAACAGTCCGGCAAGGATGAGAGTGCCGCCAGCCTTAACCAGCCTAGCGAAACCGGGTGCCAACTCAATCAGCGGGCCAGCCAATATGTTGGCGATCAGCAAGTCATAAGGCGCGCGCCGGCGGATCACCGGATGATCCGATCCGCTCGCGGTAACAAGCGCCAGTTGGCCAGGGCCGCGTCCCAATGCCACTCCATTTTCTAGCGCAAAGCGTTTGGCTACCTCGACAGCTACCGGGTCGATATCCGATGCTAAACAGCGCGCATGCGGCCACAGATGAAGCGCTGCAAATGCAAGCAATCCCGTACCTGTTCCGACATCGGCGATATGGCGAAAATGATGCCTGCGCTTTTCGATCTGATCGAGCATGGCAAGACATCCGGCGGTGGTTTCATGGTGGCCTGTACCAAAGGCCTGACTTGCCTCTATCCGCAATGCATGCGTGCCATCGGGCGGTGCCTGGCCGCTATGTGTATGCACAAAGAAGCGCCCGACATGCAGCGGTTCCAATCCCTGCTGGCTGATCGTTACCCAATCGGCATCGGGGAGCATTTCAAGTTTGCCATCGCGTGCATTGGTGCCGGGGATAAGTGAGGCTAGGAGTTTGATGCTTGCAAGATCAGGTTTTTGTTCAAAAAACGCCTCAAGGATCCACTCATCTCCAAATTCCTCTACCTCGCTGGTCATCAACGCCGGCGGTGGTTCCATCATCGCCAGCCTTGGCAATTCTCCGCTCAGCAACTCGGCGTCATCGCGCGAGCAGGGCAGGGTCAGTTTCCAGCTAGCGGACATTTCGACCGCCTTCTTTCGCCAGACGTTTGTCCAGCCGTTTTGCGATGCCCGCTGCATAATCGCTGCAACCTGAAGTATCGACGAATGGCAATTCACCCGCAAGCCGCGCCACCATTTTGCTGGCCGAGGGATGCGGCGTTAAAATGATATCGCAGGATAGCCTGGAAAGCAGTGACAAGCCGTTACGGAAGGCGGATACAAATTCGGTATGGTCGGAAAAGCGATATTGATCGTTGCTGATCGGCGAGAGACTATCGGCATAGACAATGCTTCGGCAGTCATTTCCTTCGCAGCTTTTCCAATGCCAGCTTAGCGCCCCCTGGGTATGGCCGGGAGTGGCATAAGGGGTGAGTATTAGTTTGCCGAGCTTTACCGGCTCTCCGCTGTTGATCAGGCCATCAACTGGTGCAGCGGCAAACGGTTTGTGCATGCCGGCCTGCGGATCGTTAGCGGCTATCTCGCCAGAGCTGATAACCGGAGCGGCAGCGGGCGAGGCCAACAATTTTGCGCCCGTAAGCGATTTCAGCATTGCCATACCGCCGACATGATCAAAATGCTCGTGGCTGTGCAGCAACAGTTTCACATTTTTTGGATCAAAGCCCAACGCGCGGATATTTGCTATTATTATGGGTGCGCCTGCCGCAGTGCCGCTATCGATTAGAATATCGCCCTGATCGCCTTTAATCAAAATGGCTGAAATACCGCAGCTCCCGACATAATAGCTATTGCCATATATGCGATAAGCGGGCCCTGCCTTGTCCCACTCATCCCAATCTTTACAGGCCTTCGTCCATTGTTTCTGGCCATTGTCTGCTGTCGGCGTTTTTTGGACATTTTGTACTGTTGAACAGGCCGGAAGCACCATCGCTAACATCAATACAAACAGCTTAGCGGACATAGCTTGCACCGTTTGCATCGAGCACCGCGCCGGTCATCGAAGGCGGCGCATCGAGCGCGCAATAGACCGCGATTGAGGCAATCTCCTCGGGCTGTGCGACACGGCCCAGCGGGATATCCGCGAGCAACTTATCGCCGCCGCGGCTTTCGAGATAGTCTTCCGCCATCCCGGTCATCGTAAAACCGGGGCAAATGGCAAAGGCATAGATATGTTGCGCTGCATAGGCGCGCGCGATGGTCTTTGTCATTGATACCATCCCGCCCTTCGAGGCTGCATAATGCCAGTGTGCAGAGCCGTCCCCGCGATAGGCCGCGCGACTAGCAATATTGACGATACGTCCGCCACTCCCGCTTTTCTGCCAATGCAGCACGGCCAGACGGCATAATTCGGCGGAAGCCGTCAGGTTGATCTGCATAGTGCGCTGCCAGGATGCGAGCCAGTCGGCTTCGCTGCCCTCCAGTGGATTGGCTTCAAACACTCCGGCATTGTTTATTACAGCATCTATCCGGCCATCCAGACGCTCCAGCGCTGTCGCCCACAATGTTGACGCGCCACCGCTCTTGGATAGATCGACACCGATCAGATCCGCAATATCAGTGCTGGCATGGCCGACAGCATTTGCGCCGCTAGCCTCCAACTCCTGCAGGATTGCGTTGCCGATGCCCCGGCTTGCACCGGTTACAAGTATGTTGGGAGTTCGAGCATTCATGCCGCCTTCTAACCGCCTAAAACAGTGGTGAAAAGACGGTAGGGAAAAACGGCTGCGGAAAGTGCCTGGGAAATCCAGTTATTAGGCGCGCGCGATCATGCTTTGGACAAAGTTTCCGGCATTGATCTGCAGCGCGGAAATCTTGTCATTCACTTGGCCAAAGCCCAATTCAAGATCGCTGATTTCAGATACGACATTTTCTGTGTCGGCGCGGATGGCTGAAATAGTGTTGGACATGAGGTCAGCGGCAAGAGCGGTTTCGTCGACCGACGCAGTAATCATAGTTACCGTCTGGGCCTGGTCTTCCATTGCTTTGCGAATACGATCAGCGGAAGCCCGAACGTCGTCTACGGTTTCACGGATCGAGCTGTTTGATTCAACCGACGCCTTTGTGGCCGTTTGAATAGCGGATATTTTCTCCGCGATTTCGTCGGTCGCTTTTGAGGTTTGATTGGCGAGGCTTTTTACCTCTTGCGCAACCACCGCAAAACCGCGACCTGCATCCCCGGCCCGTGCCGCTTCGATAGTAGCATTTAGCGCTAGCAAATTGGTTTGCCCGGCGATTTCCCGGATCAGGCCAAGGATCGATTCGATGGATTGCGCCTGGTCGGACAATGTATCGGTTGCAGCAACCCCGGCAGTGGCCTGCTCGACAGCCCTGTTAGCGACCTGCGCGGATGTTTCCACTTCTGTCCGCGCATCTTCAATGGCGCGAATGAGGCCTGCCGCCGTTTGTGCAGCTTCGCGCATGGCGAGGGCAGATTGTTCCGATGCAGATGCGACTTCAGATGTTTTGCTGAGCATCCCCTGCGCCATTTGTGAGCTGTTAACCGACTGCTGTTTGATAAGACTGGATTGCTCGGCAACCTCAGCTGCCGTTGACCCAATTTCATCTTCAAATTTGCCGCTATTTTCGCGCTGTTGCTTGGCAAGCTGTTCGCGTTTGTGGATCGAATAGCAATGCGACATTAGTGTGAGTTCCATAGACGAAGCGACTGAGACGCATTTAACCAAGCGGCCGACGCGTTCCATATCCGTCCCGCAATATTCCTCAACCAGCCCCATAATATAGGGTGTGGCGCGGGCGGTAGCGGCAAGCACGTGCTCCAGTGGGGTACCCATTTTGCAGGCATTCGATATCATATTCCACAGCGCATTTGCGCAATCGTCGCCCGCTATGTCACCATAACGAAATTTGAGATATTCGGTGGTTGTGTCAATAGCATGCAAGTGTTCCTTGGCTGTCGTGTCAGGCACCACTCCTGCATTGATCCAATATTCCCAATAATATTCGGCTATCTTCCGAAAGTCATCTTTCAGCAGGTCGCTTATCTCGGCGGCATTGCTGGAAAGTGTTTCGTCAAAATCAAACATTTTTCCGAAGGATCGCGCGTCAAAAAGCACGTCGGAATTGATATCACCCATTTTCTGCTCCACTTTTGATCTCCCAGCTGCTTTTTGCTGACAAGGCAATATTGATCAAATTCACTTTATGCTCACCAGCTTTTCGACAAACTGCTGGCCGCGATCATTGAGTTCGGAAAGCTTCCCGTCAGCTTTAACAAAGCCTTGCGAAAGCGCGGCAATCTGTTCGACTATCACTTGCGTGTCCGATGAAATGGTGGCGATGGTGTCAGACATCATGTCTGCCGCGAGTGCAGTTTCATCGACCGCGGCAGTAATGGCCGTTACGCTGCTTGACTGGCGGTCCATCGCGTCGCGTATCCGGGCCGCCGAATGATGAGCATTTTCGACCGTAGAATGGATGGCCGTCGTTGCTTCAACCGATTTTGCGGTGGCGGTCTGTATCGCGCTGATTTTTGCGCCAATGTCGTCGGTTGCGTTGGCGGTCTGATTGGCAAGGGATTTGACCTCTTGCGCAACCACAGCAAAGCCGCGTCCGGCATCACCGGCGCGTGCAGCCTCGATGGTGGCATTAAGCGCCAGCAAATTGGTTTGTCCCGCAATTTCCCGAATAAGGCCGAGTATCGATTCAATCGCGCTGGCTTGCTGGGAAAGGGTTTCCGAGACTGAGACCGCCGTGCGGGCATGCTTGGTTGCTTCGTCCGTTACTTCGGCAGCGCGGTCAACTTCATTCCGAGTGTCGTTGATAACATTGATAAGCGCACCTGCGGTTTGTGCAGCTTCACGCATGGCATCGGCCGATTGTTCTGCTGCAGAAGCAACTTCAGACGTTTTTGCGAGCATGCCATTCGCGGAATCGCTGGCCTGAGCGGCGCTGTCTTTTAACATCTCGCTCTGGCTTGAGGATTCGCCGATACTATCGGCAATGTCCTGGCGGTAGGCATGGGCAAGCGCGGTTTGCTCTTCCGTCACTTGGTCCTGCACTTGCAGCGAATAGGCTTCGGCCATTTTCCCGGTTTCAAACATTGATGTTTTCAAGATGACGCTTGTCAATCGGTCCAGTTCAACCGGATCGTCGTGCAGTTTTGACCGCATAATAGAAATTGTCGCCTCTTCCCCGGCGACGGCTGCGAGTACGAAACTGGCAAAAGGGATGCCGAGCTTTTGAGCATCGCGCCCGCGTTTTTCGACTGACGTTAGCCAATCGAGCGTTTCGGCCCCCCGGTATTTCAGGCCAACATATCGGGTGCTTCGGGCGATGCTTTCGGCAAAGCCATTGCCACCCCAATGCGCTTTGACTGTAGGTTCACTGCTCCACTGATTCCAAAATGCTTCAGCAATTCTGTGTTCCTCGCCGTCCAATAATTCCCCGATCGCATGCAACCCCGCAATCAGCTCGCTATCCTGGCGGACCACGTCGACAATGTTTGTTACGCTCATAACCCATGCAATCCTGAAATTTGGTGGTTTGGGACTTGCTTTGAACAGCCATCGCAAAAAATGGTTAACAGCACGTTATCCATGTTTGCATCAAAAGCGCGCGGCCCTTGCGAAGCCCGCGATATCCACTAAAGACATCGCATCTGTTAATGGGCCAATTAGAGCGAGGTATTTGATTCATGGGGCAAACAACCAGCAGGCCGCTATCGCCGCATTTGAGCATCTACAAGCGCGGTGTGCATATGATGGCTTCGATAATGCATCGGGCGACAGGTTTTGTCCTGGCAACGGCGGGCATGCTGACATTGCTTTGGTGGCTCGCGGCAATTGGCGGCGGAGAGGAAAGCTATGCGCAATTCCTTTCTTATATTGTCGATGCCGGCGACGAGGCCACTAGCTTCCAATCGGCGTGTAACTGGTTCTTCCGGCTGCTCGCACTGGCCGTGACTTTCAGCTTTTTCCAGCATCTCTTCTCAGGCATCCGCCATTTGATGATGGATATGGGCGCCGGTTTTGAACTGAATTCAAACCGGATGTCGGCATGGGCAGTATTTATTGCCGCCTTCACCGCGACGGGCATTGTTGCCCTTTACGCAATATCAAAATTTGTGGGAGTTTGACCGATGACTAGCGGAACACAGCTCGGCCGGGTACGCGGCCTCGGATCTGCCAAGCATGGCAGCAAGCACTGGATTGATCAGCGGGTTAGCGCGCTTGGCAATTTGCTGCTGACAGTTTGGCTTGTGGGAAGCTTTTTCTGGCTCCCCAGCTTTGAGCATAAGATCCTAGCGGAATGGCTCGCGCAGCCCAGTGTCGCGGTGCCTATGATACTGATGCTGGTCAGTATTTTCTGGCATGTTCGGCTGGGGCTTCAGGTGTTTATTGAGGATTATGCGCAGGATGAAGGCAACAAGCTGATTTCCCTCATGCTGCTCAATTTCTACGTTATTGGCGGCGTTGCCTTTGGCATTTTCACCATCGCCAAACATGCATTCGCTGGGGCTTCTGCCTAATGCCAGAGGCGAAAAAATTAGGCTCAGCAAAGACGGCGGAAGCTTACAAAATTATCGACCATGATTATGACACTGTGGTTGTTGGCGCGGGCGGCTCTGGCCTGCGCGCTACGATGGGCAGCGCAGAAGCGGGTTTGAAAACCGCTTGTATTACCAAGGTTTTTCCAACGCGCAGCCACACCGTCGCGGCGCAGGGCGGCATTGCCGCATCGCTTGGCAATAACTCACCTGATCACTGGACTTGGCACATGTTTGATACCGTCAAAGGTTCGGACTGGCTCGGCGATCAGGATGCAATCGAATATCTGGTGCGCGAAGCCCCGCAGGCGGTGTATGAGCTGGAACATGCCGGCGTACCGTTTAGCCGCAACGAGGATGGCACCATCTACCAACGCCCCTTTGGCGGCCATATGCAGAATATGGGCAAAGGTCCGCCGGTGCAGCGCACCTGCGCCGCCGCAGACCGCACCGGTCACGCCATGCTCCATGCGCTTTATCAGCAGAGCCTGAAATATGACGCCGATTTCTTCATCGAATATTTCGCGCTCGATCTGATTATGGAAGGCGGAGAATGCCGCGGTGTAATCGCGATGTGCATGGAAGATGGCAGCATCCACCGTTTCCGTAGCCACGCGGTAGTGCTTGCGACCGGCGGCTATGGCCGGACCTATTTCAGCGCGACGTCCGCTCACACCTGCACCGGTGATGGCGGCGGCATGGTGCTGCGCGCCGGGTTGCCATTGCAGGATATGGAGTTCATCCAATTCCACCCCACGGGCATTTATGGCGCAGGCGTATTGATCACCGAAGGCGCGCGCGGCGAGGGCGGTTATCTGACTAATAGCGAGGGCGAGCGCTTCATGGAGCGTTACGCGCCAAGCGCAAAAGACCTTGCGTCGCGCGATGTTGTGTCACGCTGCATGGCGACAGAAATTCGCGAAGGCCGCGGCGTCGGGCCGAACAAGGATCATATCTATCTGCATCTAGATCATATCGATCCCAAAGTGCTGGCACGGAGGCTTCCGGGCATAACAGAGACCGGCAAGATATTCGCCGGTGTCGATCTGACGCGGCAAGCGCTACCGGTGACGCCGACCGTCCACTATAATATGGGCGGCATCCCGTGCAATTATCATGGCGAAGTTATCAACCCCACGAAGAAAGATCCCGATGCGATAGTGCAGGGGCTTTATTCGGTTGGTGAAGCGGCCTGCGTATCGGTGCATGGCGCGAACCGCTTGGGCTCGAACAGCCTGATTGACCTTGTGGTCTTTGGCCGCGCGACCGGGCTTCGTTTGAAAGAGAAGCTGAAACCTGGCGCAGCTCATAAGCCGTTGCCAACGGATAGCTCCGATCTCTCGCTCTCGCGTGTCGATCATTTCCGCCACGCCAAAGGCAAATCACCAACGGCAGAAATCCGCCTCGATATGCAGCAAACGATGCAGAAGCACGCTGCGGTTTTCCGCAACAGCGAATTGCTATCCGAAGGCGTTACGCAAATGGCCAAGGTCAACGCGCGGATGAGCGACGTGCATGTCACCGATACGTCGCTGATCTGGAATACCGACCTCCTCGAAACGCTAGAGCTCGATAATCTCCTCGCGCAAGCAATGGTGACGATCACCAGCGCAGAAAACCGCAAAGAAAGCCGCGGCGCGCACATGCACGAAGACTATCCCGACCGCGACGACAAGAAATGGATGAAGCACAGCACCGCCAAATTTGAAGGCTGGGGCGGAAAAGACGGCAAAGTCAAACTCGGCGACCGGCCGGTGCATGATTATACGCTGACTGATGAAGCGGAATATGTGGAGCCGAGGGCGCGGGTTTATTGATGGAATATGGCTAGCGAGCCAACCCCGCCTGCATATAGCTATCGTGCTGACCGGAACGTCCCCGATTGGCCGGACGACAAACCTCTATTTCTGTTCGATGGAAGATGCGTGCTCTGCTCGACGGGTGTGCGCTGGCTGATGCGGTTTGACCGGCAGAATAAGGTCAATATTGCCTCGGCGCAGTCCGTAACCGGCGCGGCTCTCTACCGGCATTATGGCACGCAGATGGACGAGAGCTATTTGTTGATTGCGGATGGCAGGGCATGGAAGAAATCTACAGGTTATATCAAGCTGGCTGCGGTGCTCGGCGGAGGTTGGCATATCTTTCGGATATTTGCGCTTATCCCGACTTTTTTGCGCGATTTCCATTATGATCTTGTGGCGCGCAACCGCTATCGCTGGTTTGGGAAAAGCGATTATTGTGCGCTGCTTAACGACCAGCAGAAAAAGCACTTGCTCGATATCTGATTACCTTAGATATCTTGGCAACTCATGACGCTGCATCCCCATGAACCGCACAAGGAGCTCTCCCAAATGCCCAACGAAAAGCAGAAAGAATACTGGAATGATGACGCCGGTCCCAAATGGGTGAAGCATCAGGATCGGCTGGATCGGATGCTGGGGCAGGTGACGCGGTTGTTGGTTGGTAAGATTGCCGTGAAGCCCGGCGAGGCGTTGCTCGAAATTGGCTGCGGTACAGGGGAGGTTGCGGCTTTGCTTGCGGAGAGCGGCGCGAAGGTTACCGGCATTGATCTTTCTGCGCCGATGGTTGCGTCGGCCAAAACGCGCGGCGCAAAGGGCGCGGAATTTCTGGTCGCTGATGCGTCCTTGTATCGAGGCAGTGCGCCTTTTGACATCGCAGCGTCGCGTTTTGGCGTGATGTTTTTTGATGATCCGGTGGGGGCTTTTGCGAACATTCGCGGGAATATTGCAGATAATGGCCGCTTGGTCTTTGCCTGCTGGCGCGGGCCGGAGCATAATCCATGGGCGTTGGTGCCGGCATTGGCAGTCAAACCCTTCCTGCCCGAGGCCGAGCCTACGGATCCCGAAGCGCCCGGGCCGTTTGCCTTTGCCGATGATGCGCGGCTTCGCGGCATATTGGAAGAAGCAGGATTTGACGATGTTGTGATCGAGGCGAATGAAGTCGAGATATCGCTGAGCGAAGGCGGCGGGCTAGACGATGCAACCGATTTTGCCTGTCAGATCGGCCCCGCCGCGCGGGCGATGTCTGAACTGGGTGACGATGCGCGGATCAAGGCACGCGCGGCGGTGCGCGAGGCATTGGCCGGGTATGTTGCCGATGACGGCCAAGTGGTGATGGGCGGTGCGGTCTGGCTGGTGAGTGCGAGCACCTAAACACCCAAGGCCTTAGACATAGGGCCACATATCCACAAATAGGGTTATTTACCTGATAACAATATTTTACATCTATGGCTTCTGACGGGATTGATATTTCAGGAGAAGTAACAAGGTGACGCATTTTTTGCAGACACATTGGCATGATGAGACCAATGAAAAGGCCTATGCGAGCGAGATAGAGAGCTTGATCCATGCGGGAGAGCTTGATGCTGCGCAGGAAAGGCTGCTCGCCGATATTGCGTCGCTCGAAACGCCAATGGCGGGAACATGCACGTCGCTTGGCAGGCGTGTTGAGGTGGACGGCTGGGACGAAATTGTCGAAGGCATCGCGCAGTTTGAAGGCAAACCGATCACCGCTGTTCACATCATGCTTTCCAACCCTAGCGACCTCGCCTTTGAAGACCGCGACGAGGTTTTTGAGCCAGAGCTTGAACTGGCTTTCTACACCGATGAGATATTTGCTTTTTCCCGGAGCGACCGAGAGGCATTGCTGACCGAAAGCCTGCTTCCGGGCCGCCCTTGGTATGGCGAGAGCGAGGATATGGAGGTGTATGCAGAACTCACTGGTATGGGCAATTTCAATACCGCTCTGCTACGCCACAAGCGCCAATATCATTTTCGCGACCAGCAGCATGAGCTTGATCGCGCAAACGGGCTTGCCGTCGATATCGTGCCGCTGCCATATATTGAATTCGTGCTCTGCGCGATGCTGCGCGGCGTGGTGTTTCATCAGGTTATCAGGGCGAAGGTCGAGAGCGACGGCCTGCCCAACAATATCCCCGTGATTGCCGGCATGTTCAATATGAAGGTCGAATTCTCCTCGGTCTATTACCCAACTGAGATCAAAAAAATCGAGTCCGCGCCGGTTGCCGATTTGAATGTTACCATCAAGCGCAATATGATCGAGATACCTCAGGAGGCTAGCGGCGCGAGCATTCGCCAGAATGCGGGGCAAGAGCCCGATGAGAAACGCGGCTTTTTTGATCGTATTCTCGGGCGTCAGCGCAACGCCGCCTGACACTTTCGCAAGATGCAATAATCGGGCATAGCTTGCTCGATGCATATAACCGCTTCCGCCATCATCTGTGCTGTTCGCCATCACGGTGAGGTCGGCGCGGTAGTGCGCGCACTAACCGCAGAGCACGGATTGCTCGCCGGATATGTGCAGGGCGCTCGCGGACGCCATTTACGGCCAGTGCTGATCCCGGGTAATCTGGTGAAGGGCGAGTGGAATGCAAGGGTTTTGGGGCAGCTTGCATCGCTCAAGGTCGACCTGGAACATAGCCGCGCGCATATATTGGGCGAACCGCTGGCGACTGCGGCGATTGACTGGATCACCGCACTCACAGCGGCGACGCTGCCAGAGGCGCATCCCTATCCGAGATTGCACAGCGCGCTAGACGGCGTGCTTTCTGCCATAGAGCTGGCCCCTGCTGCGCGCCGCTGGGCGGGCGCTGTCGCTGGGTATGAGGAGCTCCTTTTGCGCGAACTGGGTTATGGTGAAGAAGGCGAGGCAGATGCGAGCCTTCCGGTCACGATGATGGCGCGCAACCGTGAACGATTGGTACAGCATATGCTCGGCGAGCGCCGCGCCGACGTGATGGCTGCGCGCGAACGGTTGGTTGAACGGCTGAAAAGGGCGGTTGCATAAGGGCAGGACTATTGGCAGGGAATGTCGGTCAAGTGCTGTCGGTCAAGCACTGTCCTATGGTTTTTTGTTAGAGGCCCCATAATGCTCATCGCCTTACTCCCGGGAGACGGGATCGGACCCGAGATTATCACTCAGGCAAAGCGCGTGCTTGATGCGCTGGCGATCGACGGCCTGACTTTTGAGGAAGCGCCGGTTGGCGGTGCGGCTTACAGGGCATCCGGCCACCCGCTGCCAGAGGGGACACTTGGTCTTGCTCGGCGGGCCGATGCGATCCTGTTTGGCGCGGTGGGGGAACCAGATTGCGACGGTCTTGAACGGCATTTGCGCCCTGAACAGGCCATCCTTGGGCTGCGTAAGGAATTGGCATTATTTGCCAATCTGCGCCCGGCCAAGCTCTTTCCCGAACTGACAGATGCATCCGCGCTGCGCCCCGAAATCGCGAGCGAGATCGATATGGTCATCGTCCGCGAACTCAACGGCGATGTCTATTTTGGCGAGAAGGGGATGCGAACGACCGCCGACGGGCGGCGCGAAGGCTATGACATTATGTCGTATAATGAAGACGAGGTGCGGCGTATCGCCCATGTCGGTTTTCATACTGCAATGGCGCGCGGCAAGAAGCTCTGCTCGGTGGACAAGGCCAATGTGCTTGAGACATCGCAGCTATGGCGCGATGTGATGAGTGAGGTCGCTGGCGAATATCCCGAGGTAGAACTCAGCCACATGTATGTCGATAATTGCGCGATGCAGCTGGTGCGGGCTCCCGGGCAGTTTGATGTGATCGTTACCGGCAATCTGTTTGGTGATATTCTCTCCGATCAGGCGAGCATGTGCGCAGGTTCCATCGGCATGTTGCCAAGCGCGTCGCTCGACGCGGCGGGCAAGGGGCTGTTTGAACCAATCCACGGATCCGCACCGGATATTGCGGGGCAGGGCAGGGCCAACCCGCTGGCGACGATTTTGTCGGCTGCGATGATGCTGCGCTACTCGCTGGCGCAAGAGGATAGCGCAGACCGGATCGAAGCGGCGGTTTCGGCGGCTTTGGCAGGCGGCGCGCGTTCGCCCGATTTGGGCGGTACTATGTCAACTCGCGAAATGGGCGACGCGGTAATTGCGGCGCTCTAGGGAGGAAACATGTTCACTATCGAGGAATTGCGCGCGGCGCAAAAACGCGTCTACCGCGAAATGCCGCCGACGCCGCAATATGCGTGGCCTTTGCTTGCGGAACGGACCGGCTGCGAGGTTTGGGTGAAGCATGAAAATCACACGCCCACCGGCGCCTTCAAAGTGCGCGGCGGGATCACCTATATGGACTGGCTGAAACAGACGCATCCCGATGTTGACGGGATCATCACAGCCACGCGCGGCAACCATGGGCAAAGTCAGGCGCGCGCGGCGCGCAAAGCGGGCCTTTCGGTTACCATCATCGTGCCGCAAGGCAATTCGGTCGAGAAGAATACGGCAATGCGCGGTTTTGGTGCGGAGCTTATCGAATATGGCCGTGATTTTGATCGCGCAAAGGCGGAGGCGAATTCGCGCGCTACCCAATATGGGACGTTCATGGTGCCTGCCTTCCACAAAGAGCTGTGCCGCGGGGTAGCAACCTACGGAATGGAGCTGTTTGATGCGGTGCCCGATCTAGACACGGTATACGTTCCCGTTGGCTGCGGGTCAGGGCTGTGTGCAACAATTGCTGCCCGCGATGCCTTGGGGCTTTCGGTCAAGATCGTTGGCGTTGTTTCGGCCCATGCCGATGCTGCCAAGCGCTCCTTTGAGCAAGGCGAATTGGTGCAAAGCCCTACCGCATTCACTTTTGCCGATGGTGTGGCGGTCTGCAAGCCTGTGCCCGAGGCAGTCGAATATTTTGCGCGCGGAGCAGAGCGGTTTGTCGCGGTTGACGATGATGAAGTGGCCGAGGCAGTGCGTATATACTGGCAGGACACGCATAATATCGCTGAAGGCGCTGGTGCAGTGGCACTGGCGGCGTTGCTTCAGGAAAAGGATCAGATGCAGGGCAAGCGCGTGGCGGTCATATTGTCCGGCGGCAATTGCGATCAGTCACAGATTGCCGAAATCCTTCAGGGCAGAACGCCAAAGACGAGGCTGCCCGCCTGATGGTACTTATTCGCCGCCAATTGACGCTGCAATTGACGCTGGGGCTAGCCTGCGGCAAAGCGGAGCGATGAAGAAAACCACCGGCCTCGATCGCGAGACGACGTCTAAATGGCGGCCCGCCACTCAGGCCGTTCGCGGTGGCACATGGCGCAGCGAGCATGGCGAGACGTCTGAGGCGTTGTTCCTGACGTCTGGCTACACCTATGACGATGCCGAAACGGTTGCCGCGCGGTTTGCCGGCGACGAAGATGGCATGACCTATTCGCGTCTGCAAAATCCCACCGTGGCGATGCTCGAAGAACGGATCGCATTGATGGAAGGGGCGCAGGCGTGCCGCACGCAAGCTACCGGCATGGCGGCGATGACGGCGGCGCTCTTGTGCCAGCTTGAACAGGGCGACCATGTGGTTGCGGCGCGTGCCGCGTTCGGTTCTTGCCGCTGGCTGACAGACGAGCTGCTGCCCAAATGGGGCATAGAAACCACCACGATTGATAGCCGCGACAATGGAGCGTGGAAGGCCGCAATTCGGCCCAACACCAAAGTCTTTTTCTTTGAGACGCCTGCCAATCCTACGATGGATATTGTCGATATCGAAAATGTTTGCACCCTGGCGCGCGAACATGGGATTACCAGCGTTGTCGACAATGCTTTTGCAACCTCCGCACTACAGCGCCCGATGGATTTTGGCGCCGACGTGGTGGCTTATTCGGCCACCAAGATGATGGATGGCCAGGGCAGGGTTCTGGCCGGCGCAGTGTGCGGGAGCGACGAATTTATCAATGGTAAGCTGCTTCCGTTTCAGCGCAACACCGGGCCTAATCTATCGCCCTTCAACGCTTGGGTGGTATTAAAGGGGCTGGAAACGCTCGATCTTCGCGCGCGCCGGCAATCGGAAAATGCGCTCAAGGTCGGAAAATTCGTTGAAACCCGTGCGCCGCAAATGCTGCATCCCGGTCTGCCATCGCATCCGCAGCATAATCTGGCGATGAAGCAGATGGGTGCTTGTGGGCCGATTTTTTCTTTCATTCTCGATGGTGGGAGATCGCAGGCCCATGGCTTGCTCAATGCGCTTGAACTTATTGATATCTCTAATAATATTGGCGATAGCCGTAGCCTGATGACACATCCGGCTTCAACCACGCATCATAGCGTTGGCGCTGAAGCACGCGAGGCGATGGGAGTTGGTGAAGGCATGATCCGCATCAATGTTGGCCTCGAAGACCCACAAGATTTGATTGACGATCTCGATATTGCGTTCAAAAAGGTGGGGCTATGATCGACGCCTTTTTCTCTGACAGCGCCACGACCGAAGGCGTCACCGTGCGCGTCGCGCCGCATTTCCTTGACGACCAGTCGGCGGCTGATCAGGATCGCTGGTTCTGGTCTTACCATATCCGGATCGAGAATAATGGCGATGCACCATTGCAGCTGCTCACGCGTCACTGGAAGATTACCGATGGGCGCGGGGCGATCAGCCATGTTGATGGTGACGGCGTTGTCGGCGAACAGCCCTTGCTTAATCCGGGTGAGGCGCATGACTATGTTTCGGGCTGCCCGCTATCGACGCCCAATGGCGAGATGGAGGGGCACTACCGCTTCATTCGCGCCGATGGCAGCACCTTCCTTGCCAAGATTCCGCAATTCAGCCTGCTAGCCCCCGCCACCGCGCGATGAAGTTTTGGCGATGAAATGCATATGCCTACCCCTCCGATAGCCTATCGGCTGATGGCGCTGCTGTCCCCATGGCAGCAAAGATGGTGAAGGCGCTTTCCGGACAGTCACCTGCTCCGCAGGCCCCGCCCGCAACAGTAATCGACTAACTATTTATCCGCTGCGCTATTGAGCAAACGTGTCATCAGCTCTACCATCTTGATCGTGCTGACCTCTTTTTCCGGGTTGTTCCAACTGGCGGAGATAGCATACCATGTGCCCGCCTTTGACTGCGCAAGGTAGCTCATTGAGATAACCCCGGGTTCGCTGCCGCCCTTATAGCCGAGATATTTCCATTTCTTCGCGTCGGCTTCGCCGATGCCGGTATTGATCGCCATGATCTCCATCATCTTGCCATTGCGCGTGTTTCGCAAATGGTTGAGCAAGCCGACAAGATCGGCAGGCGAGGCGAACCATTCGATGGTATCAATAAAGCGCGGACCGGCGGCGAAGGCGCTGTTGTCGACATTATCAAAGCCTAGCTTATCGGCGCTGTTTTTCAGTATTTTGCGCTGCTGGGCTTCGCTGGCCCCCGAAAATTTCGTGTGCAAATCGTCGCTGCTCTTGATCGCGAACGCCTCTACAGTGGAGAGGAAAGGCAGCGTCCTGTCCGGTGCGCTATGGCCGATGGCAGCCAGCTTTGCCTCCACCTGCTCGCGCCCGAGCAGATGTAGCAGCGTGTCGGTCGCGCTATTGTCGCTGAGCGAGATCATCATGCTCGCCAGCGACTGCAGCGTCATCGGGGCATCTGTCGGCCAGCGGCGCGTTCCAGATGAAGAGAAGCTGCGATGGGCGAGCGGGGCGACGTCGCTCCAATTGCGCTTACCTGCATCAATCTCACTGGCAAGCTGGGCAAGAATATAAAGCTTGAATGTCGATCCGATGGCAAATTGCTCGCCGACATTTGCGCCGGCCACGATTTGGGTCGCCGCCCCGTCGCCGAGTTTGGCAACGATATATCCCGCTTTGCCGGGAAGCGCCTTAAAATCGGCATCGATCTTGTCCGCGTTATCGCCTGTGACTTCCACGTTGGTAATGAGCAGGCCGGATACTTTGTGCGGCGCTGCCGCTTCAATCACGATTTTAACATTCGCCACGGCTTTTTCAAAAGTAACAGCAACTTCGGCGCTGTTGGCACTCAACCGTTTGGTGATGGCGGCAGATACAGGCTTGCCATATTGTGCAATCAGGCTGTCTGAAATCTGCGAAAACTGCGCCGGGGGAACGGCAGCAAGAAAGCTGTCAGCAAAATAATCTTCCGGTTTGGCTTCACCTGCGAGCAATGCGACCAGCCCGCTGACCCGGCTATCGAGCGGAGATGCTTCCTCCGAAGCCTGCTGCGCATTAGCGGCAGAAGCGCTTGCCGGCGGAGCGATTGCCGCGCAGGCACCAAGGCAAAGGGCGACGGCAGCCAGTAGCAATTGTCTCATCATTCTCTCCCATCCATTGGGCTTGGACCCTAAGCGTCGATCACTTCCTCGTCCAGCGAGGATGCATTCTCTTGAATAAAATTAAACCGGTGCTCGGGGTTTTTGCCCATCAATCGTTCGACAAGATCATTGACGCTCGCCCGTTCTTCATATTCGCGCGGCAGCGTAATGCGGATCAGCGAGCGGCTTTCGGGGGCCATTGTCGTTTCCTTAAGCTGCGACGGATTCATCTCGCCCAGCCCCTTGAAACGGCCAACATCAATCTTTTTCCCCTTGAACAAAGTTGCCTCCAATTTCGCACGCTGCGCGTCGTCCTGTGCATAGACGCTCTTTGAACCAGCGGTTAGCCGGTATAGCGGCGGACGCGCCAGATATAGATGTCCGTCGCGCACAATCTGCGACATTTCCTGAAAGAAGAATGTCATCAGCAATGTCGCGATATGCGCGCCATCGACATCGGCGTCGGTCATGATGATAACGCGCTCATAGCGCAACGCGTCGGGATTGCATTCCTTCCCGCTGCCGCAGCCGAGCGCGAGCAGCAGGTCGGAAATCTCACTATTGGCGCGGATTTTTTCTTCCGTGGCAGACGCGACATTCAATATTTTGCCGCGGATCGGCAGAATGGCCTGAGTCTTGCGATTACGCGCCTGCTTTGCGCTGCCGCCTGCGCTATCACCTTCAACGATGAACAACTCGGTATCGATGTTCCCGTCATTGGTGCAGTCGGTGAGCTTCCCGGGAAGCCTGACCTTTCGCCCGGAGGTTGCGGTTTTGCGCTTTATTTCGCGCTCAGCCTTGCGCTTTAGCCGCTCATCCATCTTCTCCATGATGAAACCAAGCAACGCGCGGCCGCGCTCCATATTGTCGGCAAGGAAATGGTCAAAATGATCGCGGATGGCGTTCTCGACCAGCTTTGCTGCCTCGGGTGATGTCAGCCGGTCCTTGGTTTGGCTTTGAAACTGCGGATCGCGGATAAATACCGAGATCATAAGCTCGCAGCCGTTGAGGATGTCTTCCGCCGTGATCTGGGCGGCTTTTTTAACGCCGGTCAATTCGCCAAAAGCACGAAGCCCCTTGGTCAGCGCCGCCCGCACACCGGCTTCATGCGTGCCGCCCGCAGGCGTTGGGATGGTGTTGCAATACCAGCTATAGGAGCCATCAGACCAAAGCGGCCAGGCCATCGCCCATTCGACGCGGCCACGGCTAACCCCATCCACTTCCGAAAAATCCTGTGTGCCTTTGAAAAATTCCGCTGTTGCGCATTCGCGTTTACCGACCTGTTCTTGCAAATGATCAGACAGCCCGCCGGGAAACTGAAATACCGCTTCGGCGGGCGCATCCTCGCTGGCCAGTTCTTCATCGCAGCTCCAGCGGATTTCCACACCGCCAAACAGATATGCCTTCGACCGTGCCAGCCTAAAAAGACGCGCCGGTTTGAATTTCGCGCCTTCACCGAAAATTTCTGGATCGGGCGTAAAGCCAATCGTCGTGCCGCGGCGGTTCGGCGTCGGCCCCAACTCTTCAAGCTGCGTTGTGGGGTGGCCCTTGGAAAAGCTCTGCCGGTATATTTGCTTGCCGCGCGCGACCTCGACCACCGTATCGATCGACAGCGCATTGACCACCGAGACGCCAACACCGTGCAGGCCGCCGCTGGTCGCATAGGCCTTGTCGCTAAACTTGCCGCCCGAATGGAGTGTGGTCATGATGACTTCGAGTGCGGACTTGCCAGGATATTTGGGGTGCGGGTCGGTCGGAATGCCTCGGCCATTGTCGCTGATGGTCAGCCGGTTACCTACGCCCAGATGCACCTCGATCCGGCTCGCATGTCCTGCTACTGCCTCGTCCATGCTGTTATCGAGAACTTCTGAGGCGAGATGATGTAGAGCGCGTTCGTCGATCCCGCCAATATACATTCCGGGGCGGCGACGCACAGGTTCCAGCCCCTCAAGCACCTCAATCGCGGAGGCGTCATATTCCTTTGAAGCAGCGGTAGCGGCAGCCGACCCGCCAAAAAGATCATCACTCATAATGGCCTTGCTATAAGCCGCGCAGAGTCGGCGATGCAAGTGCGGATGCGACTTATCCCCGCGATTTTGCAATTCGATGGAAATTAATCGCAGTTCGATCAACGACATCACACCCGATTGCCAAAACGAGGCTGCTGATATAGCTAGGTAATACAGTTAAGCAGGGAGAAAAATATGCTGGAGCTTGCCAATGTCAGCCACACCTATCCGAACGGAACGCGCGCGCTTATCGATGTGACGCTTTCGATTCCGCGGGGAATGTACGGTCTACTCGGCCCCAATGGTGCGGGTAAATCTACGCTGATGCGAACGATTGCGACGTTGCAGGCACCGACCGATGGCAGCATCAAATTTGGTGATCTTGATATATTGGCTGATCCTGAAAAACTGCGCCGGAAGCTTGGCTATCTACCGCAAGAATTTGGTGTTTATCCGCGCGTATCGGCCTATCAAATGCTCGATCACATGGCAGTGCTTAAGGGTATTTCGGGCAAGGGCGAGCGCAAAGCGGTGGTTGAGACCTTGCTCGATCAGACCAACCTTTGGGCTGTGCGTAGCAAGTCGCTCGCGGGTTTTTCCGGCGGCATGCGGCAGCGCTTTGGCGTGGCGCAGGCGCTGATCGGTAATCCCGAGTTGATTATCGTTGACGAACCGACCGCAGGTCTCGATCCCGAAGAGCGCAACCGCTTCCTCAATCTGCTCGCAGATATTGGCGAGAATGTTGTGGTGATCCTCTCCACGCATATTGTTGATGATGTTTCCGATCTCTGCCCGCGTATGGCGGTGCTTGCCGATGGCCGCGTGCAGCTTGAGGGCGCTCCGAAGGACCTGATCGCTTCGACCAAGGGCCGCGTCTGGCAAAAGACGATAGAGCGCAGAGACCTCGAAAAATATCGCGCCGAGCATGAGGTTATTTCCTCGCGGCTATTTGCAGGCAGCGTTATCATTCATGTGATGGCCGACAAGAAACCTGCAGGTTTTGCCGTTGTCGAGGCCGGGCTGGAAGATGTTTATTTCACCACGCTTGCCGAGACCCGCGCCGCCACCGCCGCACGCAAAGCCGCCTGATCGGGAGAAGCAGACATGTTTGCAGGCATTGCCCTATTCGAATTTCGCTACCAGCTGAAGAACCCGGTGTTCTGGGTAGCAATTGCGCTCTTCTTCCTCCTCGGCTTTGGCCTTTCGGCAAGCGAGAATGTGAGCCTTGGTACGCCCGGATCAGTTCATGAAAACGCTCCGCATGCGATAGCCAGCGCCGTTTCGCTGCTTTCCCTTTTCTACATGTTCATTGCCGTGGCCTTTGCTGCAAATG
This sequence comes from Sphingorhabdus sp., assembly GCA_036479555.1. Classification (GTDB taxonomy): domain Bacteria; phylum Pseudomonadota; class Alphaproteobacteria; order Sphingomonadales; family Sphingomonadaceae; genus Sphingorhabdus_B. Next base: position 70,244 of record JAZGFP010000006.1, on the reverse strand, counting down.
CGCTTATCCGCGATGATGCAGCGGGATTCGCCCCGATCATAAGGACCACATCGGTAACAAAAAGTGACCTGCTCTTAGGCCGGTTCGCCGGCGCATTGCTGATCGCGCTTCTCGGTTTTGTTGCGGTGCCGCTGGGCATGGGCATAGGCGTGATGATGCCCTGGGTTGATAGCGAAACTGTCGGGCCGGGTGGGATCATGGCCTATGCGTGGAACTACCTGATCTTCGGTGTTCCCAACATATTTTTCATCTGCGCGCTGCTCTTTGGCTTGGCGACAATTACCCGCTCGATGCTCGCCAGCTATATCGGCGTGGTTGTTCTTTTTATGGCCTATAATATTGCCATTTCCGTGCTGACATCCGATCCCGCTTATTACGCCCTGTTGGCGAAATACGAACCCTTTGGTTTTGGCGCGATAATGGATGCAACCCGATATTGGACATCATCCGATATGAATACGCGGCTGCTATCGCTCGAAGGCAACCTCCTGTTCAACCGTATACTGGTGGTCGTGCTCGGTCTGTTGGCGCTGGCCGCAACTTGGTGGCGGTTTTCGATGACCGAGCGCGCGCCGTCAAAACGCAAGCTGAAGAAATTGGTAAAGCAAGAGGCGAAGCTTGCAACAGCGGCGGCCATCCAGCCGGTATTGGGGGGCGCTGCAGTAATACCAAGCTATGGTGCGGCATCAACCTTGACCCAATTCATGCAGCGGCTGCGCCTCGAAATATTGCAGGTGCTGAAAAGCCCTGGGTTGATCGTGTTACTTTTCCTTGCGCTCTGCGTATCCGGAATATCGCTCTATTTCTCGCAAACACTTTATGGTGCGCCGTCCTATCCGCTGACAGCCGACATTATTGCGACGGTTGCTGGCGGAGCGGTCATTTTCCTTGTTATCATTGCGGTATTTTACGGCGGAGAACTGGTTTGGCGTGAGCGCGATGTGAAGATAGGCGAGATAGTCGATTCCACCCCCGTCGCCGGGTGGGTGGTCTTCCTACCAAAGATTATTGCGATCTTCGCTGTGCTGGTGCTTGTCAATCTGGCGGCGATGTCGGCAGGACTGGTGTATCAGGCGGCAAAGGGCGTGGAGAGTTTTGGTATCGCCGACTATTTCAGCTGGTTCATCATTCCGCAGTCAATCGATATGATGTTGATCGCGATATTGGCCGTTTTCTTTCAAGTCATTAGCCCGAATAAATATATCGGCTGGGGCTTGTATCTCGTCTGGATTATCGTCGGAATTTTCCTCGGAAATCTGGGCTATACCAATATGCTCTATCTGTATGGCGCCGGGCCGGGTGAACCGCTATCCGACATGAACGGCCTTGGCAGCTTCTGGGTCGGCGGCATGTGGGCACGGTTTTATTGGGCCTGTTTCGCCGCATTGCTGATGGTGGTCGCGCATCTCATCTGGCCGCGCGGAACCGTTGTTGCGCTTCGGCCCCGTCTTGCCGGAATGAGGCAGCGTTTCGGCGTCGGTCCGGCTCTTGTCGGCGGCCTGGCACTCGCCGGAATGATCGGCAGCGGTCTGTTCATCAATCACAATATCAAGGTGTTAAACACCTACCGAACATCAGATGAGACCGAAAAGCTGCAGGCGGATTATGAGCGCAAATATCTGAAATATGAAACATTGCAGCGCCCCGTCATTACCGCCATTGATTTCGATGTGCAGCTCTATCCGCGTGAAAGGCGAATGGATGTCAGCGGGAAATATGATCTACGCAATGAGGGCGACACGCCGATCACCGATGTTCACATCCGGCAGCAGGATCCCGACACCAATTTCGCCAACGTGAAACTGGCCGGTGCAAAGCTTGCCAGCCATGACAAGAAATTTGGCTACCGTATTTTCCGTTTTGCTACGCCGCTGGTTCCCGGAGCCACAACGCAGCTGACATTCAACTCCAAAATCGCCAAGCAGGGTTTTGCCAATGGCGGTCCTGATACAACACTCGTCGAAAATGGTACCTTTGCAAACAACCAGTATTTCGGGCTGATGGTGGGTATGGACCGTCAATCTCTGCTGAGTGATCGGACGCAGCGTCGCCGTCAGGGGCTGCCCGATGAATTGCGCATGGCGAAGCTGGAAAACACTGCCGCCCTGCAGGAAAATTATGGCCATATGGACTGGGTGACATCGCGCATCCGCTTTACCACCGATGCCGATCAGACGCCGATTGCGCCGGGTAAGCGGATGTCGGACGAAACCAATAATGGCCGCCGAACAGCATTATTTGTTAGCGAAGCGCCGATCCTCAATTTCTTTTCCTTGCAATCAGCGCGCTATGCAGAGGAAACAAAGGACCATAATGGCATCAAGCTTTCGGTCTTCTATGACCCCAAGCATAAATGGAATGTCCCCAACATGATGAAGGCGCTCGAAACTTCGATTGACTATTATCGGGAGAATTTCGGGCCATATCAGTTTGATCACGCGCGGATCATAGAGTTCCCGAGGTTCTCCGGATCATTCGCGCAGGCCTTTGCCGGGACAATGCCATATTCGGAAAGCATTGGTTTTGCCGCAGATGTGCGCGATGCAGAAACCATCGATTATGTTTCATATGTGACTGCCCATGAGCTTGGGCATCAATATTGGGCGCATCAGGTGATGGGCGGCGATGTTCAAGGCAGCACCGTGACGACTGAAACGATGGCACAATATTCGGCGTTAATGGTGATGAAGAAGCTTTATGGTGCTGATAAAATCCGCCGCTTCCTCAAATTTGAGCTTGATCGTTATTTGTCCTCTCGCAAAGGAGAGGTGCTCGAAGAATTGCCGCTCTACCGTGTCGAAAATCAGGGTTACATCCACTACCGCAAAGGTGCGCTGGTGATGTATTTGCTCCAGGAACGGCTGGGCGAGGATGCTGTAAACCGTGCGTTGGCGCGCTTCATTCGGAAATATAAATTTGGCCGCGCGCCCTATCACCGCTCGGTCGACTTGATCGCTGAATTCCGCAAGGAAGCCAAAACGCCGGCTCAGCAGGCGCTGATTACCGATCTGTTCGAACGGATCACGCTTTTCGATCTGAAGACCACAAAGGCGGAGACTAAGAAGGGCAAAGACGGGGTTTGGACAACGACGCTGACGATTGAGGCGAAGAAACTCTACGCCGATGGCAAGGGCGTTGAAAAGCAAGCGCGTTTGTCCGATGAAATTGAGATCGGTCTTTTCACCGAACGCCCCGGTCGCGGAGCCTTTGACCGGGAAAATGTCCTGTCGATGAAGCGCCACCCCATAAAGGGCGGCAAACAAGTGATCACACTTCGGTCAAAGAAGAAGCCGGTCTATGCGGGCATCGATCCGTATAATTTCTACATTGACCGCAATTCGGACGACAATGTGCTGGATGTTACCGAAGGCTAGCGTTTTTCCGGCGGCGCTTCGAGGATCGCGAAGTTGCCCGTCGCAAGCGCGATGAGCTTGCCGCCGCATTCGATACGCGAGGAGATGTGGCCGAAGCGTTTGCCCTTATGATCGAGCGTCGCTGTGCAGGTGACTTCGCCTTCAAATACCGGGCGGCAATAGGTTATCTTTATCTCCAGCGTTGCGCAGGCGCTTTCTGCTGGCAACGTGCTGTGCAAAGCTGCGCCCATAGCGGTATCGGCCATCGCATAGATCACCGCACCGTGGGCAACGCCGTGCGGGTTGCGGTGCGATTCTTTCAGCGTTAGCAATGCGCTGGCTTCACCCGGTTTGCCGATATCAACGGACAGCCCGATCAGATCGGCAAAGGGGTGTTCACGCTCATTGTCGGTCATGGTTTGGCGCGGCCTAGTTTAACGAACGCGCGGGCCGCCAAATGGCATCGGCGGCGGAGGTCTGCGAACACCGCGCGGCAATTGCGCCTGATAGGCGCGGCCGCAATGTTCCACACAGTATGGGAAGCCGGGATTCACTTTCTCGCCGCAGAAATGGAAATCCGCTTCTCCGGGGTGGTTCATTGGCCAGCGGCAGATACGATCATTGAGATCAAGCAGCGACGTTTTGTCGGCCATTTCCGCATTTGGCTTTGCAGGAACCAGACGGCGCGGCGGGGCAGGGGGTATTGGCGCTTGCTGATCGCCCGGGCCTTGCCGTAAAAAGCCGCCGGGGCCGATGGAGACAATCTTGGGCAGGTCCGATGATGATTTGCCGACCACACGCTGCGGTTGATTCGCGGGGGGAGAAGTATTTTTTCGCACAGCAGCGCGCGCTCTTGGCGGCGCGGCCTTCGCGGGCTTTGCAGATTTCTTCGCAGCACCCTTCTTTCTGCCTGCCTTCACCGGTGACGGTCGCGATTTGAGACCCAGACGATGCGCCTTGCCAATCACTGCATTGCGGCTAACTCCGCCAAGCTCTTCGGCAATTTGGCTCGCTGTAAGCCCTTTTTCCCAAAGGTCTTTCAATTGGTCAATGCGCTCGTCGGTCCAGGCCATGCTAACTCCAAATTGATTCTAGTCAAAACGGGCGGTCGATTCAAACTTGCGCCAGTCATATTGCCGCTTGCGGCATAAGCGCCAAGCCGATAGTCGAAAACACCATGACTATCCACCAAAAAACGCAGCGTGACCTATCTGGGGATGCGAGCGACAAATTGCAACTGACCTATGGCTCCCGGGCGATAGGCGCGGTCAATTGGATAGGGCTAAAAACGCTCTACATGAAAGAAGTGCGCCGATTCATGAAGGTGCAATTGCAGACGATCTGGGCTCCGGCGATTACCACCTTGCTTTTTCTCGCGATTTTCACCGTTGCACTTGGCCGCGGCGGATTTCAGGTCATGGGTGTGCCCTTTGCCGACTTTCTCGCGCCGGGGCTGATAGTTATGGCGATGATCCAGAATGCGTTCGCCAATTCGAGCTTCGGCTTGCTGGTTGGCAAGGTGCAGGGCACGATCGTCGACTATTTGATGCCGCCGCTATCCAGTGCGGAGCTTTTGGTGGCGATGGTCGGCGCAGCAGTAACGCGCGCAGTTTTCGTCGGTTTCGCCGTCTGGCTCGCCATGTTGCTGTGGCCCGGAGTGAATGTGATTCCAAAACAGCCGCTGGCCTTCATATATTTCGGTGTCGTCGGCGCGGCAATCGTCGCGTTGGCCGGAATGCTCACATCAATCTGGGCGGAGAAATTCGATCATGCTGCGGCAGTCGCAAATTTTGTAATAGCTCCGCTGGCGCTGCTTTCGGGAACCTTCTATTCGGTTGACCGGCTCTCACCCGCCTTTCAGGCGGTTAGCCAGGCCAACCCGTTTTTCTATATTATCTCCGGTTTCCGCTATGGCTTTCTGGGACGTTCGGATTCAGATGTGACAATGGGTGCGATTATTTTGGCAGCGTTGCTCGCCATTTTGGCGTTCATTGTCTACCGCGTCCTGGTATCCGGCTGGAAACTGCGGAGCTAAGGGTCAGGATCTAGGGCATGAGTATGAGCGATATAATTCTCTTTGACTATTTCCGTTCGACGGCCAGCTACCGCGTGCGTATCGCGCTCAATCTGAAAGGCGTATCGTATCAAACTGTGCCGATCAGCTTGCTTGACGGTGCGAACAAAGCGGATGAATATCTCGCGCGCAATCCGCAGGGCTTTGTCCCGATGCTGTCGATTGATGGCCATGATCTGACGCAGAGCCTGGCGATTATTGATTATCTCGATAACAAATATCCAGAACCCGGGATCCTGCCCGCCGATCCTGCGGAGCGCGCACAGGTGCTGGCGCAAGCACTTGTTATAATAGCCGATATTCATCCCGTGAATAACCTGCGCATCCTGAAATATCTGAAAGGCGAGATGGGGCAGGATCAAGATGCGGTCGACATATGGTATCGGCATTGGATCGTCGAAGGCTTTGCCGCGCTCGAAGCTACCGCTCCCGAAACTGGCCTATATGGCGGCGCGCAGGCAAACCTCGCGGATGTGTGCCTTGTTCCGCAAATGTATAATGCCCGGCGTTTCGATACGCCGCTGGAGCAATTCCCCAAGCTGCTGCGGATTGATGCCGCGCTGAACAAGATGGATGCTTTCCAAAGAGCGCATCCTGATGCAGTAAAGCCCGGCGCGTAAAGGAGAGCAGAAATGACAATCGAAGGCGGATGCTATTGCGGAGCGGTGCGGTACAAGGCCGAGGGCGAGCCGATGTTGAAGGCGGAATGCTTCTGCCGCGAATGCCAGTATATTACCGGCGGCGGGAATTTGCTTGTTATGGCGATGCCCACCGAAGGTTTTGAACTTACCAAAGGCGCGGTGAAAGGCTTTACCCGCGATGATATTGAAGGAGCGGTCACACGCGAATTCTGCGAAAATTGCGGGACGCATCTGTTCACCCGCGCGCCGGGCTTTGAAGCGGCCGTAATTCTCAAGGTCGGCTCGATGGACGATCCGAGCGTTTTCGGGAAGGCAGAGAGCGCTAATTTCGTCGGCGATGCACAACTCTTTCACCGGTTGCCCGATGATATGCCGGTCTTCCAAAAATGGATGCATGACTAGGCAGTGGATATACGGTGTGCTCCTGCGAAGGCAGGAGTCTAGGGAAGTAAAGCGCTTAGCAACCCTAGACTCCTGCCTTCGCAGGAGAACGCTGCTTTTGAATTGAGCTTGGAGTTCTACCCAAACGTGAAAAAACTTATTCTGATTTGCTCACTATTGCTGGCCCCATGCTTTCCTGCGGCAGCTTCGAGCCAGGCCAATCAAAACGAAGAAATTCCATGTTGGCAAAAAGCGATTCAAGCCGCTGAAACCGACCCAAATATTGTCCTTATTCGGTGCACGATTACGGTGACGGGCAATCTTTCGACATCGGGGTCCGAAATTACCGAGGCAGTAGTGGATGTTGATTTAACCAATGCGCGAATCGAAAACAGCCTTCGCGAAATACCCGGTGTTCAGCAATTCCGCCGCTCCGATGCGCGCTCTGCGCATCCGACGAGCCAGGGCGTCACATTGCGCGGGTTGGGCGGGAATGCCTCTTCACGCGCGCTGCTTTTCGTCGATGGCGTGCCGCAGGCTGATCCTTTTGGCGGCTGGGTCAGTTGGCCGGGCTATGACGCGCTTAATCTTGCCAGTATTCGCATACGGCGCGGCGGCGGCCAGCCATCGGCCGGGCCGGGCGCGCTTGGCGGGATCATCGAACTTGATAGTAGGCAATGGCCTTACGGCACCAAACTGAGCGCCGCTTATGGCAGCCGAAACAGCGTTGATGCAAAGGCAAGCACTCTCTTTGGGGTTGGCGCGGGCCATATCTCGGTTTCCGCGAATTATGCGCGCGGCGATGGTTTTACGCCAATTGTCGCACGCCTGCGGGGAAGCGTAGATCGCGGCGCGAAATACAGCCAAGCAGGCCTTGCTCTGCGCGCCGTTGCGCCGCTGTCCGATGATACCGAATTGCAAGCCAATCTGCGCGGGTTTTTCGATGACCGTGACCGCGGGTTTGACTTTAGCGACAATGAAAATAGCGGAGCCGATGCTTCTTTGCGCATCGTCAATCGCGGCGATGGCTGGCAATATTCGGCGCTAGCCTATTTGCAATTGCGCGAATTTTCGACGCGTTTTGGCAGCGTTGCGGCAGATCGCAATTCGGTGCGGCTGGTGTTCGATCAATTCTCGGTTCCCTCGACCGGTCTCGGTGCGCGTTTTGAAGTGCGGCCGCCGGTTGGTGATGATGCCGAACTACGCATCGGCGGCGATTGGCGGCGGACCATCGGCGAGACGCGCGAGAATTTCTTCTTCGCTGGCCCCAACCCACGCCGGAACCGCAATGCGGGCGGACGCAGCGATACGCTTGGTGGCTTTATCGAGGGGAGTTTCAAGCCGTCAGATGCGCTGACGCTCACCGCAGGCGGCAGGCTCGACCGCTGGAGTATCTCAGATGGCTTCCGCAAGGAAATCAACCTTTCCGACGCCAGCATCCGTAACGATCTTGCCTTCGCTGACCGTTCGGGCTGGCAAGGCACGGGCAGGGCGGGCATAGCGTTCCAAGCAAGCGACGCAATCAAGCTGCGCGGCGCGGCCTATGCAGGTTGGCGCCTGCCAACATTGAACGAGCTTTATCGCCCGTTCCGCGTCGGCGCCGATGCAACAGCAGCCAACGAATTGCTGAGGCCCGAACAGCTAAAGGGTGCAGAAATCGGGTTTGAATATGACGATAGTGACGTCTTTGACCTGTCGGCGACGTTGTTCTGGAACCGGCTCGACAATGGTATCACAAACGTAACGCTGGCCAATGGGCCAGGTCTTTTCCCCGGCGTCGGCTTTGTCTCCGGTGCGGGCGTATTCCGGCAACGGCAAAATCTCGATGCAGTGGAGAGTGTTGGAATTGAACTCGACGCCAATATCGACATTACCGACAGTTTCTCGCTGCGTGCGGGATATGCCTATATCGATGCCGAAGTAAGCGCGAATGGAGCGGCGATCGCGCTGGATGGCCTTCGCCCCGCACAGGTTGCCAAGCACCATGCAAGCGGCTCGCTTATCTATGATGGTGATGTGGTTCGGGGCAGTGCCAGCATCCGCTATATCGGGCAGCAGTTCGAGGATGATCTCAATACGCGTTCGCTGGGCGACGCGCTGACGATTGGTGCGCGCCTCGCCTATGACATTTCCGATAATCTGACGCTCGAAGCCTATGGAGAAAATCTCTTCAATGCCGAAGTGCAGGCAGCGGTATCGCGCAGCGGTATCATCGAACGCGCCACTCCGCGCACGCTCTGGCTTGGCGTGAAGATCAAACTGTAATAGGTTCGGCCAATGAGCGACGCGCAACTCCGGCTTGCAGAATTCCTGCCTTATCAGCTTTCGATCACATCGAACGCGGTGAGCGATTTGATTGCGCGCTCCTATCGCGCGCGCTTCGGCCTGAAAATTCCCGAATGGCGGGTGATGGCGGTGCTGGGTGAGAACCCTTCGATGACACAGCGCGAGCTGGTTGCGGCCACCGCGATGGACAAGGTGATGGTCAACCGCGCGAGCAAGGCGCTGGTTGATCGCGGCCTTATCGGGCGCGCGCCGAATGAGGCCGATGGCCGTTCGCATCATCTTGGGCTGACATCGGCGGGCAGGGCGCTTTATGAAGAAATTGTGCCGCAAGCGGTAGCGATAGAAGCCGAACTTGAATCTTCTCTGAGCAAGGATGATGCGCAGCAACTATCAGAAATACTAGAAAAATTGCACGCTATGGCTGAAAACATGAAATAGGCGGCAATGGCTGCTTGGCAAAACTGGTTTCATTTATTACTATATCGACGAATTGGCTGATATCAGGCCATCCTTGCTGTAACCTTTGTAACTCTACTTCAATCAGGATCCTCTTATGACAGATTTGTTCGAAAACCCGCTTGGCCTTGATGGCTTTGAGTTTATTGAATTCTGCGCGCCGCAAAAGGGGATGCTTGAGCCGGTCTTCACCGCGATGGGCTTTACCCATATCGCGCATCACCGTTCGAAGGATGTTGATCTGTGGCGGCAGGGCGAGATCAACCTGATCGCCAATTATGAAGAGCGCAGCCATGCGGCTTATTTCGGCGCAGAACATGGTGCTTCGGCCTGCGGCATGGCGTTTCGCGTCGAGGATGCCGAGAAGGCCTATGCAGAAGCCATCCAGCGCGGCGCGGAGCCGGTGGAAGCCAGCACCGGCGTAATGGAATTGCGCATCCCGGCCATTCGCGGCATAGGCGGCGCGCTGATTTATCTGGTGGACCGGTATGCGACGCTCGATAGTCCGAAGGCGTTATCAATCTATGACATTGATTTCGAGTATCTGGGCGGCGTGGATCGCAATCCTGCCGGTGCCGGTTTCCAACTGATCGACCATCTGACGCATAATGTTTATACCGGCCGGATGGATTATTGGGCGGCGTTTTATGAGCGCATCTTCAATTTCCGCGAGATCCGTTTTTTCGATATCAAGGGCGAATATACAGGGCTAACCAGCCGTGCGATGAGCGCTCCCGATGGCAAAATCCGTATTCCGCTCAATGAAGAGGGCAAAGCCGGCGGCGGCCAGATCGAGGAATTTTTGCGCGCCTATAATGGCGAGGGTATCCAGCATATCGCGTTTATCTGTGATGATCTGATCGCCTGCTGGGATCGGTTGAAGACGATGGGCACGCCCTTTATGACTGCGCCTCCCGAAACATATTATGCGATGCTCGAAGAGCGATTGCCCGGCCACGGCGAGCCGGTGGATAAATTGAAGACTCGCGGGATTTTGCTCGATGGTTCGACCGAAGATGGCGATCCGCGCCTGCTCCTGCAGATATTCTCCGAAGCGCAGGTCGGGCCGGTGTTCTTCGAATTTATCCAGCGCAAGAAGGACGAAGGCTTTGGCGAAGGCAACTTCAAAGCGCTGTTTGAATCGATTGAACGTGATCAGATTGCGCGCGGTGTGCTGGAAACAGCGGAATGAGTTTGCCATTCGCCCTTAGCCGGATCCACCATGTTGCCTATCGCTGCAAGGACGCAAAAGCGACGGCGGACTGGTACCGCGATAATCTGGGCATGGAGTTTACGACGGCCTTTAGCGAGGATCATGTCCCCTCAACGGGCGAGTATGATCCCTACATGCATATCTTTCTCGATTGCGGCGGCGGCAATGTGATCGCTTTTTTTGAACTGCCCAATCAACCCGATATGGGCCGCGATGAAAATACGCCCGAATGGGTGCAGCATATCGCTTTTGAAGTGCCCGATATGGATGCGCTGAATGGGGCGAAAGCGCATTTGGAGGGGCAGGGGATTGATGTGCTCGGCCCGACCTATCACGGCATCTTTCGCTCGATCTATTTCTTTGATCCGAGCGGGCACCGGCTGGAGCTGGCCTGCAATATCGGCACCGATGAGCAGCATGCCGAACTGAAGCGCGTTGCGCCGGAAATGCTGGAAGAATGGAGCAAGACCAAAAAAGCACCGCGCCATGCCGATTGGCTGCATACTGACCCTGAGGCCGGTTAGGGCTTCTTGGCGGGAACGGGTTTCTTGAGGGCAGCGATGGCCGGCGTGCCCACCGGTTTGGTGCGCGCCTTGGGCATTTTTCTTTCGAGCGCTGACAGCCATTTTGATGCGTTGGCTCCGGCGTAATATTGCGGTTCTGACGGTGTCAGGCCGTTGCCCAGTTCCCATTCGGAAATCTTGCGAAAGGCGATTTCCTTTGTCGCGGTGAGAGACAGGCCCTGGCGCATCGACTGATTGATCAATGCGTCACCGAAAAAGGTCCAGTCATTCCCCGGGTTACAACCAAAAGACGGGCGCACGGAGGATGCCGCGGTGATGACAACGCTGTCGTCATCGAGCAGCGCGGGTATGAACGCGCCTGAATAGCAGGCCGAAATCATCACCAGCTTGCGCTTGATACCAAGCCCTTCAAGCATACCTCGCATATGGCTTGGGCTGATCATTCCGAAACCACTTTGCCCGTCATTGTAGACAATGCCGACTTTTTTGCCGCCATGGCTGGTGGTGTAGAGGATCAGCACATCCTCTTCACGGTCCATTTTCCCGGCGACACCCGCGATTACTGCCCAGAGATTAGCCGGCGACCCGTGAGCCGCGGCAGCTTTACCCGCCCCGGTTCCGGCGGCGAGTGTGATCGTTCTGCCGCGCGCGCTAAACCGTCGCTCCAATACTTTTGCCGCTTCTGCTGCTTCGCGTCCGAATACCGGGTCGGCATCGATAGCGGCGACAACGACATAGGCATCAACCACGCCTCGCCGGTTTGGCTTTAGGGCGGCGACCGCCTTTACAACATTTCTCTGTTGGTCGAGAAACCACTGCGCGTTGCGGTTCTGTTCGGCAAAATAGCCGCGATTGGCTTGGCCGACTTGCGCGTTATTCTGGCTGGAGACAGTGGTTCCGCCGCCCAGCAGCAGCAAGGCCGACAATCCCGACAGGAGCAGGCGTCTTTTTACCGGCTGGTTTCTCTTCATCTTCATAAGCGGCAACCAGCATCGCCATTTTACGGCAATCGTCAAGTCTGCTGGGCAAAGAAAAGGGCGGAGCAAACGCCCCGCCCATTTCTTAATCGAAATTTGGCTATGTTCAGTGAAGGGCTACTTACCGCCGCCAATGAACGAGTCGCTGATCGAGCAGGCTGCCGGGCCAAGAATAACGATAAACAGGGTCGGCAGGATAAACAGGATCAACGGAATCGTCATGATAGCCGGCAAACGTGCAGCTTTCTCTTCCGCCCGCATCATCCGCTCATTGCGGAATTCTGCAGATAGCACGCGCAAAGCTGATGCCAGCGGCGTGCCGTATTTTTCGGTTTGGATCATCGTGGTGACCACGCCTTTGACCGATTCGAGATTAACCCGGAAGGCAAGGTTTTCAAAGGCCTGTCGACGCTCTGTAAGAAAACCAAGCTCAATAGCGGTGAGCGCAAATTCGTCACCAAGCTCGGGAAAGCCGCGACCCAATTCTTTGGCAACACGGTTGAAGGCGACATCGACTGTAAGGCCGGCTTCTGCGCAGATCACGAGCAGATCAAGCGCATCTGGAAGTCCCTTGCGAATGGCGTCGGTACGCTTTGAAATGAGGTTGCCGAGATACAGATCAGCGCCCTTGTAGCCTAGGAGAGCCATGCCTGCGAAAACGCCAAAGCGTTTCAGCGGTGTCCAATCGCTCAGACCGCCCATGCCGTATATCCACAAAGCGGCGCCGCCGCCCAAAATGATCGGCATGATCAGACGGCTGAAAATGATACCAACGGCCAGTTCCTTACGGCGAATACCTGCCTGCGCCAGTTTTTGCTGCACATCTTTTAGCTGGTCGTCCTGCAGAACTTTCAGCGAATTGAGGAACAGCCGCATCCGATCGGTTGTGTCCGACTGGCGCACCAGCTTGGCGCGCTTTTTTGCGGTTGTTGCGGTGATCCCGGCCTTTAGCTGTTCGCGGCGCTCATTCAGCGCTTTCACACGTTTCGCCATCGGGTCCTTAACGGTAACGGCGGCATAGACCGCGGTCAGTACCGCTACTGTCGCAACCGCTGCCAGAACGGTTGCGACGAAAAAGACATCGACTCCATAAAGGGTCGGGTTGCTGCTGCTTGCGATCAACATATTTTCGGCCCCCACATTAAATTTTAAAATTGACCATTTTGGCCATGATACCGACACCGATAGCCATCCAGACCATGCCAATCAGTCCGGCAACGATGAGTCGCGGTTCGACGAAAAAGTCAGCCAGATAGTTTGGATTGACCGACCAGATGAGGCCGAACACGATGAATGGCAAAGAACCCACGATATAAGCGGAAGCCTTTGATTCCGATGACATTGCCTTGATCTTGAGCTTCATTTGCGAGCGTTTGCGCAGGACATCGGCAAGATTGGAAAGCGTTTCGGCAAGGTTGCCGCCGGTTTCGCGCTGGATGGCCAGCGTTATCACGAAAAACTGGAATTCGGGCGTGCCCAGCCGTTCGGCGGTATCCTGCAACGCGTCTTCCATTGCCTTGCCGATTTTCACCTTTTCGACCACCAGTTTGAATTCTTCGCCCACCGGCCCAGGAATTTCGGTTGCTATTACGCCCAGCGTTTCGCCAACAGGTAAACCAGAACGCAAACCGCGAACCAGCAATTCGATCGCATCAGGAAAATTAGAAGTGAATTTATTAATCCGCCTGTTGATCATAAATCCGACTGCCAGATGCGGCAAACCGACCCCAAGCAGCGCGCCGATGGAGAGCGCCAGATAGAGCGGCGCACCTTTGAACAATATCATCGCGGTCACAAACAATGCGATTGCTGCGGATACAGAACAATAGTGCTTTATTGTCCAGCTCTTGCCAGTCTTGGCAAGCCGCAGCCGCAGCCTGTCGACGCGGCTCATTTCTGCGCCTTTTGTGAAAACCAGCGGCTTGCGCGCGGCAATTGCCTTTTTCATCTGGTTTTCGACCATCACATCGGAGCTGCCCGAATGGCGGGCTTTCATAGCTTTCAGGCGTTTCCCGCTCATACTGCCGCCGCCCAAAAAGGCAAACGCGAGCATGGTTAGGACAAGGATGCTACCTATCGCTAGAATTAAACTTTGCATATCAGCGCCTTGTTATCATTGGCGCGGCAAGCGGATTTTAGATCCGTTGCCACGAAAGGATCAGTCAGATTTCTTCGACAGAAGAGATTTGAACCCGCCCAAGACGGATTTTTTCTTGTTCCCATCATCGCCATCGGTTTCCTCTGGCTCTTCGTCGGCGCTGGCCAAAACCGTATCGGCAAGCGAGGAAATTGCGGATGCAACCTTGCTTCCCTTTACCGCGTCAACGACCGGACGACCGAGTTTCGCTGCCTGGGCAGTTGCCTTCGGGTCAGATGGAATGAGAACGTCGATTTTTGCTTCGATAGTTGCTTCAAAATCCTTGCGGCTGATTTCAACCGATGCATTTGCCATTTTGTTGGCAACCACCATCACCTTACAATGCGGCGCGTTTGTTTTCGCCCAGGAAAGTACGCGGATTGTATCGCGTGCTGCAGCAAGTGTGAGTTCGGTTACAACAACCAGCACATTCACATCATGCAGGAGATGCGGATAGGAAATCAGCATACTGCGCGGCAAATCGATGACGGTATTTTCAAATGCCGCCCGCAATTCTTCCTGAAGTTGGAAAAATGCTGCGCCATCGGACATCACCGGGCTAGTCATTGGTGCTTCGGCAGACAATATTGAAAGCTTGTCATTTGCCTTGATCATTGCGCGTTCGATGAACAGGCCATCAATACGGCTGGGATTTTCAATTGCATCGGTAAGCCCGCGACCTGGTTCAAGGTCCATGGTGAGCGCGCCGGTACCGAAATGCACATCAAGATCGAGCAGACCCGTCGTTTGACCGAGCCTATCAGAGAGCGACCATGCAAGCGAAGTTGCAATGGTAGATGCACCCACACCGCCGCGAGTGCCGACAATAGCGGTCGAAACATGCGGACGATCGCCGGAACCATCGTCATTCTTTGGTGTCGACAGCGTCGTTTGCGCTTGGCTGATTGCGTCGCGCACGGCATCTGGATTGAGCGGCTTGAGCAGATAATCTTGCAAACCGGACATTAGCAGATCGCGGTAAAGACGTACGTCATTCACCTGACCAAGCGCGATCACGACAGTTCCGGGTTCGCAAACTTCAGCGAGCGAATTAATGTCACTGATCGGATCACCCGATTCTGACAGATCGACCATCAATATTTGCGGGCTTGCGGCAACCGACAGTGACTGCACAGCATTGCGCAATCCGCCCTTATGCGCCTTTTCTTGGCTCCAACCCATTTCGTCGCAAATACCGCGAATGGTATCGAGCGTCAGGTCATCGCAAACAAAGGCATGGAACGGGTCGCGCGTGCCAGCGGCGTTAGCCTTCCAAGGTGCGTTCATGGGTTTTCTCCCGAAGTTTTGGCGCGATGTTTGTTAACCGCTTCATTGCCGCTTCCGCTGTCATTCGGACCGGCTTCCTTGCCGCGAACGAGATCTTCCGCATCGGCTACCATCGACGCCAGGTTGCTATTGGTCGCGCAGCCATAGTTAGGATGCGTATAGCTGTTGTAGTTGGCGTCGCTATATTTGCTCCAATTGGGGCAATTCGGCACCGATGCTTCGGAACGGGTTACGACAACGCGGACAGTGCCAGCGTGGACATTACCTTGGGTTACAGGCGCTGTAGCGGTGAGCAGCATACCGCGCTCTGCAGCGAGGTTTGCGACATCCTGGCGTGCAGCTGCACTGGGGTATCCGCCGCCGAAATCGAGTGCGATGCGGTCTCCATAACCAAGGTCGAGTGCATCGAACCATTCGGAGACGCGTGTCTTTTCAGGCCCCGATACACCGCTTGAATCAAGGTTGAGATCAATCGCATAGTTGGTCCGCGTGACCACTGGCTGATTGACCGAATAGAGGCTGGTATTGTCGCCCATGGCTCCGCATCCGGCCAGCGTGAAGGCGAGGGAAGCGGCGATTATATATTTATGCTTCTGCATGTCTGTTCTCCTGAAACTAGCCAAATCAATCAAAGCTGAAACCTGGTGCAGATGTTTTTGCCTGCGCCTGTTTCTTTTGTTTCTTGACGGGAGCAGAAACTGCCGGGGCAGCCTCGCTTGTCGCCCGGAATTCCGGCGATTGCGCTTCTGCCGGCGCAACCGTTGGTTTCGGACGATCGGCAACACCTTTGTCGCTCGACCATTTGTTCAAAATGACGCGCTCAAGATCATTTGGCGAATTAAAGCCATCGGTAGGTAGCTTGATTTTATGACCCGAAACCGGTTTGACCAAATAGGGCGTGATGACAATGACCAATTCGGTCTCATTCTTGCGCCAGCCATTTGACCGGAACAATGAACCGATTATCGGCAAGTCGCCGGCGCCTGGTACCTTGTCGATTGAGCTTTGCATATTGTTGCTCATCAGGCCGGCAATCATCATGCTCTGCCCCGAACCAAGCTCAACCGTTGTTTCGACGGTACGCGTGGTGATCGCAGGAATTTCAAAGCCGTTGATGCGCACTGCGCCTTGCGAAGAAATATCGGATACTTCCGGTTTCACGCGTAGCGAGATACGACCGTTAGATAGTACCGTAGGCGTATATGTGAGCAGAACACCGAAATCGCGAAATTCGACCGACGTAGCGCCCAGTCCCGATGATGTCGGGATCGGAAAACTACCGCCAGCTTGGAAGGTAGCGGTTTCGCCCGACACTGTCGTAAGGTTTGGCTGTGCAAGCGTCGTGCTAAGGCCAGCGCGCTCCGAAAGGTCGAAGGCTGCTGCAACATCCAGACCGAACAATCGGCCGGCTGCCTGAACAATATTGCCGCCAACGAGGTTCTTGAAATTGAACTGCGTGCCGCCGGTTACAAACCGTCCGGTTGACGGGTCGAATGGTAGGCTCAGTGATCCTGGAGGCAGGCCAAATTGTGCCGATGCGTCCAGTTGCGGTAGCGATGATGTATCAATATCGCCAATGTTCACGAAATCACGGCCACGCTGAACACCGAACAGGAAACCACCGCCGCCATCGCGGGTTGCGAGGTTACCATTAATTTCCTTGGCTAGCGAACGGCTGACTTCAGCAATGCGCACCTGCAGATTGACCTGCAAGGGTGTCGTCATCCGCAAGCGGCTGACTACCTTGGTATTGCCGCCGCGGCCATTTACAAAAGCGTCGACAAGACGTTCAGCTTCGGCAGCATCTTCGGGCTGTGCAACGGCGCCGGTTAGCAAAATCACACCGTTCATTGTCGTCACCGTGATCTCCGCTTCTGGCATAGCCAGTGAAAGCATCTGGTCGAGCGAGTCGATATTGTTGCCAACGCGTACGTTCAGAACCATCACATTCGCGCCGCTGGCATCGGTGGCATAGACCGTGGTCTCGCCCGGGCCGCGTGCGTGAATGTAAATCTGACGGGCGGTTTTCACCTCAATATCGGCAACGCGCGGGTCGGAAACCGTTACGTCAGTGATACTGCGAGGCAGGTTGATCTGCTGTCCGCGACCGATCGATAGCGTTATCGTACGGGCGCTTTTTGCCGACTGGGCATTCGCAGATGCGGGAAGGGCCAATGTGGCCACAGTGCCGAGCGATGCTGCAAGCGCAATCGAAGCGATGCCTGATTTTATGTTTTTGATACTGGTCATGATCTTATCTCCGGTCCAGTTTGACTTCGCTTACGCTGCCGCCGCGTGAAACACGCACAACAGGACCTTTGCGAACTTTTTCTACATGCTTCTGCATCTTCACCGCACGTTCCTGCATTCTGACGGCTTTCCGCATAACCTGATCGTCCGTCTTCGGCTTGGGCTGGTAACGTTGGCGCTGGAAGCGCGAAACTTGACCGCCAGTAGTATAGCTGCTGACACCGGACGAAGGACGCTGCTTGGCTTTGGCCAAAATCCGCTCTTCTTCTTCGGCGCTCGCACCTTCTGGGATGCTGAGATCACCCGAAGCAAGCGCCTGTTCCAGTTCCGCCTGATTTTCTGCAAGCGAACGAAGTGACAGGGAGATGGTGCCGATGCTAAGCGCAACGGAAATCCGTTCAGCGATGGCTGGCGTAGCTTCGAGCGTTACCAGCTTGTATTTGGCGACAACGACGTTGCCATCTTTATCCTTGCTAGGGCGAGCACGCTGGTCGGTTGCGAGAACGCGCAGGTTGCGCATGATCGTTTCGGCCACCTTAAGAGGGCGTGTGTCGGGGCTGGCATCCTTGACATTCTGTGTCAGGACGAGGTCTACCCGGTCACCGGGGAATATAAAACCTGCTACACCGGTAAGCGACGATACCGGTACGGTAACGGCGCGCATGCCGGGGCCGAGCGCTGCTGCTAGAAAGCCGCGATCGCCAGGCGATACGAGTGATCCCTTGGTAATGGGCTGACCGGCGGTCACAGCGTGGCGAACCACGGTACCTACCAGATCTTCCATCTTGGGCTGATCATCGCCAACTTTGGCAAAATAAGCTTCTTCAACAAGCTCCTTGGGCCATGGCTGATAACGGAAACTATCCGCTGTGATGATTGTGCCAACTGGCAACGCACGCGTTGCTACCAAAATTTCCGGTCCGGTTGGAACCGATTTGGCAATGGCTTGTGCTTGCGGTGCAGAAGCACCGGTGAACATGCTGCGAGCCATAAAGGCTGTGACTGCTGCAATGAGCAATGCACCGACGAGCAAAATTACTTTTTTCCTATCCATGACGAACTAGGCCTCCTGAAGGGTCCCCTGATTGAAAACCCTCTTTCATCCAAAATGGTTAAATAAACGTTCACTGACGGTCCAAAGACCCGAGACGGCAATAGCTACCCCATAGGGGATGCGAACAGGGCCATCCTTTTGTTTTACCTTGTGAATCACTAAGAAAATTATGGTTACTGCCCCACCTGCGAGCGATGCAACAAAAATCATGCGAATGACTTCTATCCAGTGAAACCACAGTGCGAGCGCGGCAAAAAGCTTCACATCGCCGCCGCCCATCATGTTAAAATAGAAGAAAATCGCAAAGAATATGAAGGCGACCGCCGCAACAAGCAGATGCATACCAACATCAGTAAGAGTGTAGCTGCCTGTCGCAAACCAGAACGCTGGCGCAGCAAGCGCAACGGCTATCGTGACTTTATTGTAGATAAGCCGGTAGCGGATATCGGAATAAACCGAGAATAACAGGGCAATTGCCAAGCTGCCGAGCAGCGCGTAAGCGAGTGTTTCACTGGTCATAAACAGCGGATTAACCAACAGAGCTTACCAAAAGGTAACCATGACGGATACAGAGCACGATTTACGCTGGCGCAAAATTCCCGAAGCAGCGACCGAAAGTTGGTGGCAGGCCGAAGATGACTGGAAGATTCGCCGTATAGACTGGCCTTCGCTGGCGGAAAGCAGGAAGCAGCGCGGTTCGTTGCTGTTTCTGCCGGGGCGCGGCGATCACTATGAGAAATATCTCGAAACGCTGCAGGGTTGGGCCGAAGATGGTTGGCTTGTGACATCGATCGACTGGCGCGGGCAGGGGCTTTCGGGCCGCCTGCTGGAGGATCGCCATACCGGTCATATCGACGACTTTTCCACTTGGATCGCCGATTTGCGCTTTTTTTGGGAGCGATGGAAATCTGAAAATCCCGGCCCGCACGTCCTCGTCGCGCATAGTATGGGCGGTCATCTAGCAATGCGCGCGCTGGTTGAGGGGGCGGTAGACCCCGAAGCCACTATATTGAGCGCACCGATGTTAGGTATGCGCACAAACGGCCTTCCGGCCTCGTGGAGCCATGCTTTTGCGAGATGGATGGTGCGTAGGGGCAAGGGAGAGGAGCGGGGCTGGAAGGAAGGCGAGAAGCCGATGTCACCGATGAGCTTGCGGCGCAAAATCCTGACCCACAGCAAGCGGCGTTATGAAGATGAAATGTTCTGGTGGAAAAACCGCCCCGATGTTCGGCTTGGTCCGCCAACTTGGCACTGGCTTGAACGGGCCTTTGCATCAACAAGGATGCTTAATGAGCCGGGCAGGCTTGAATCGGTCGCAAGCCCCGTGCTGATGCTAGCTACAAAAGTCGATCAGCTAGTGAGTACCAAGCGGATCAATAAAGACAACCTGCGCCTGCCAACTTCAGAAGTCGTTTCCTTCGGGATTGATGCCGCGCATGAATTGTTGCGCGAAGCCGATTCGGTGCGTGACCAGTGCCTCTCCGCAACTGACGCGTTTCTGGACAAATACGCGCCGGCCAAATGATGCATTTTGACATTGCAGTCATCGGCGCAGGAATCGCTGGTGCCAGCATCGCTTCTGCTGTTGCAGAACATCGCTCTGTTCTGATGCTTGAGGCTGAGGCGCAGCCGGGCTATCATGCGACCGGACGCTCCGCCGCCTTCTGGACAGAAAGCTATGGCGGGCCTGGAGTTCAGCCATTGACTACGGCTTCGCGCGAATTCCTTGTATCTCCGCCGCCCGAATATGCCGAGCGAGGGTTTCTTGAGCCGCGAGGCGCGCTTCATATCGGCAAGACGGGTCAAGGAAGCCTCGCCGACAGGCTTCGCGCCGAATTTGTAGCTACGTCATTGCAGTTCGACCGGCTCGACCGCGCTGGTATTTTGACGCACGTGGCGGCTATGCGTCCCGAATGGACGGTCGGCCTTTGGGAGCCGGAATGCTGCGATATCGACGTTGCCGCCATGCACGGCGCCTATTTGCGCCATGCCGCGAAAAACGGCGCATCGCTTGCCTGCAATGCCATGCTGACGGCGGCGCGTTATTCTGAAGGCCGTTGGCATCTTCAAAGCCGGAGCGGGAGCTATAGCTGTGATTTGCTGATCAATGCAGCAGGGGCATGGGCGGACGCTGTGGCTCATATTTGCGCCATCCCCAGCGTTGGCATCACACCTTTCCGCCGAACAGTGTTGCAGATCCAGACGGATCCAGCGCCGCCGGCGGACTTGCCGTTGGTCATCGGGCTAGACGGCAGTTTTTATTTCAAGCCCGAATCGGGCGGACGTATATGGCTTAGCCCTCATGATGAAACCCCTGCAGAGGCTTGCGACGCCGCGCCGGAGGAAATCGACGTGGCGCTGGCCATCGACAGGTTTGAGCAAGCGGTGGATTGGCAGATCGTGAGATTAGAGCATAAATGGGCAGGTTTGCGCAGCTTTGCGCCCGACCGCTTGCCTGTCATAGGGTGCGACCCGGCCAATCCGCAATTCTTCTGGGCAGCCGGGCAGGGCGGCTTTGGCATTCAGACGGCCCCCGCAGCGGCGCAACTTGCCGCGTCTTTGTTGATCGATGGAATGTCAGCGCCAGATGGCGTTGACCCTAGTCTCTATCTTCCGGATCGCTTTCGGTAAGGGGGCTACTCTTCGGGTTCTGTTTCGCCATTTGCGAATGCTTCTGCAGCGGCGCTGGCCAGGGCGTCAGCGCGTTCATTGCCCTCGTTGCCGGAGTGGCCCTTAACCCAGTGCCACTCAACCTCGTGGCGGCTCGCTGCGTCAATTAGCTCATGCCAGAGGTCTGAATTTCGAACTGGCTGCTTTGAAGCGTTTTTCCAGCCATTGCGCTGCCAGCCTTCGACCCAGCGCGTTATTCCGTCGAGCACATATTTGCTGTCAGAGTGTAGCAGCACCTCGCAAGGCTCTATCAGCATGGAGAGCGATTTGATCGTCGCCATCAATTCCATACGATTGTTGGTGGTATCGGGCTCTCCGCCGCAAATTTCCTTTTCGTGCTCGCCATAGCGAATGATCGCACCCCAGCCGCCTGGGCCGGGATTGCCTTTGCAAGCACCGTCAGTAAAGATTTCTACCTGTTTCACACCCTATGCCCCGTTACGTTCTCAATATTTGCAGAATCGGCATAAAAATCAAGACGCCGTAAAAATGCCAGTGGATCCTTCCGTTTGACGAGCGCGTCAGCCGGCGTGTTGATCCAGTCATAGCAGCGCGTGAGCAAAAAGCGCAGAGATGCGCCCCTCAAAAGCCATGGTAGCGCTGTGTAATGGTCATCGTTCAACCCGTGAGTAGCGCCATATCCATCGAGCAATGCTGTCCCGATATGAGGCAAATATTCGCTACCATCGGAGGAAAAACTCCATGCGGCATGGGTAACAGCGATATCGTAGGCGCGAATCTCGTTGCAGGCGAAATAAAAGTCGATCAGGCTGGGCGGCTGGTCGCCAATCATCAGCACATTGTCTGGAAACAGGTCGCCATGGATAATCGAGCGCGGCAAATGATTCGGCCAGTTTGCTTTTAACAGCGCAAATTCATCGGCGATACGGCTTGAAAGCCCCGCGGAGATGCCCTCCAGAGCATCATTGCCGCATTTTGTAGCTAGTTGCTCCCACCCAGCTAGGCCCAGGCTATTTTCTCTGCTTCCACTGAAATTCCGCAGCGCCAGATGCAGCTCGCCCAGCGCGCGCCCTACCGCATGCGACTGTGCAGAAGTTGGCCGGCTCACCGAAACGCCGGGTAAAAATTCAATCAGGCAGGCGGGCCGCCCGCAAAGCTGCTGCAACCATGCGCCGCTGCGATCGGCAATAAAGGCTGGCACTTTGCAGCCGCTTCGTTTGAGATGGTCCAAGAGATCGTGAAAAAAGGGCAGGTCCGCCGGATCAACGCGATTTTCATACAATGTCAGAAAATAGCGGCCCTTTGTCGTTTCTACAAGATAATTACTATTCTCAACTCCTTCAGCAATAGCTTTGAAATTGCGTAGTTTTCCGACATCATACTTGCTGAGAAATTCGGAGGCATCTTCTGCTTCAACATGCGTATATACAGCCATTATTCCACCGCTTCGGTTAGCTGTTTTGGCAATTTGAAGGTGACATTTTCGTCCGCCGTTCGCAGCTCTTCGCAGGTGACTTCGAAATTTTCCTCAAGCGTGGAGACAATTTCGCGTACCAGAACTTCGGGAGCGGATGCGCCTGCCGTAAGACCGAGCGTCTTAACACCGTCGAACCAATCAAGATCGACATCGTTGCCGCGTTGAATCAAATGCGCGCGCGCACCGCAGCGATCAGCGACTTCGACGAGACGCAAGGAGTTGCTGCTGTTTGGCGCGCCGATTACCAGCACAAGCTCGCATTGCTCGGCGACCGCTTTGACCGCATCCTGCCGGTTTGACGTGGCGTAGCAGATATCCTCCCCTTTCGGCGCGACTATTCCGGGGAAGCGGTCATTCAAAATACCGGTGATTTCCTTGGTATCATCGACCGACAATGTCGTTTGCGTTAGGAAGGCAAGTTCGGCATTTTGCGGAAAATCAAGCGCTTGGGCATCTGCCGCCGTTTCGACCAGCGTTATCGTACCGTCTGGAACCTGTCCAAAAGTACCGATCACTTCGGGGTGGCCGGCATGGCCGACAAAGATGATATGCCGCCCGGCACTGACCTGACGTTCGGCCTGACGGTGCACTTTGGAAACCAGCGGGCAGGTGGCATCGAGATAATCCAGCCCGCGTTGCTCCGCATTTGCAGGCACTGATTTTGGTACACCATGTGCGGAAAAGACGACCTGCTCGCCATCTGGTACTTCGTCCAGATCCTCCACAAATATAGCGCCTTTGGCTTTCAGGCTATCAACGACGAAGCGGTTATGCACAATTTCATGGCGGACATAGACCGGTGCACCATGCTGCTCCAGCGCGAGCTCAACGATCTTTATCGCCCGGTCGACGCCAGCGCAAAAGCCGCGCGGAGCGGCGAGTAGCAGCCTGATATGCGGCTTGGCGGAACTCTGTTCAGTCATTGGCAATGTCCGTTACCTAAAGTCATTCGATAGGCCAAGCGCTTTCCCCTGTTGCGCGCGCGCAATTGCGCCGATAAAGGATGGGGGAATTTGCTGACTTACGGCAATATCAAGATCATCGGTGAGGGATTGTTACCATAATGAAAAGCAGAACACTGATATTATCCTCGCTGATCGCGATGACAGCGCTGTCAGCATGCAGCCGTGATGGCGAACTGGTTGTGAATTCGGGCGTCGGCATCTTCTCGACGCGCACCGGTTGTCCGACCGTTGGTGTCCCTGACGGAACCGGCGATATTACGCTGTTTAACCCCGCCAGCAGCCGCGATGCCAGCGCGATTGATGTAACCGCCACGCTGACCAAGCTGAGGCCCACATGCAACAGCAGCGGGGAGACGATCTATACCGAAACGACCTTTGAGGTTCAGGCCCGGCGCAGCGATGCCCGCGGAGCGCGCACAGTGACGTTGCCCTATTTCTCAAGCGTGGTGCAGGGCGGCAGCGCCGTTATTGCAAAGCGCGTCGGCCAAGTGAATGTGAATTTTGCTGACGGGCAGTATACCGCGACAGCAATCGGCAAGGCCGCGAGCTTCATAAAGGGCGATGCGGCAAGGCTTCCTGCTGATATTGTCGCTAAGATCAATAAGAAGCGCAAACCCGGCGATGCTGACGCGGCGCTCGATCCGATGGCGGATCCGCAAGTTAAGGCGGCTTTGGTACGCACCAGCTTTGAACTGCTTGTAGGTTTTCAACTGACCGAAGCGCAGCTTCGCTACAACGTAACCCGCTAAAACCCGTCACCTTCGGCAATTGCCTACCTGTTAATCATTTGATTAAAGGGGGTTAGCAAAAGTTTCCCCTACGGAATCCTAGGGTTTCGTGGTATCTTCCTCTTATTCGGAGTCGCAATAAGAGGAGAGAAGCCATGACCAGCCCATCCATTTTCCGGAAATTTAGCCTGACATTTGCCAGCGTAGCAGCGCTCACCGCGATGCCGATGCCGCTTGCGGCGCAAAATGCGCAAGATCAGCAGGAAGAGGAGGCCGACGAGGTATTGGTTGTCGTCACTGGGTCACGCATCCGGCAGGGCGGGGCGCAGGATATCAGGCATTTTCGAGCGCGCGCGCTGTCTTCCGAAACACTCCCACGCCCCGAATCGTTGACGGTCGAGGGTCTGATGGGCGAGCATGACCTGACGCTGCCTGCTAGTCGCGCATGCGATCAGCTATTTTGCCTTGTTGGCCACGCGATGGAAGCTAGCCTCCCGACGCGGCCCGATGACAAGCTTTTCGTCGGCCTCGGCTTTGCCAGCAATATCGATGGCGAAAGCTGGAAGCGGGCACCTTTGAGCCTGATGGCGGTTGTTGACCGCTCAGGCTCTATGACCGGCGACCCGATCGCCAGCGTAAAGGCTGCGTTGAGACAGGTTGTTGCCGAACTCGGAGATGAAGACCGGCTTGGCATAGCCATTTATGGCACAGAGTCGCTGGTTCATCAGCGGCCCATTGCGGTCAAAGGTAACAGGCAGCAACTGCTGGCCGCGATTGACGCGATTGAAATTAACGGTTCAACCAATATGGAGGCCGGGCTAAAGATTGGTTATGACGCCGCCTTTGCCGAAGCTACCAAATTTGGCGGCAAGACGCGGATGATGCTCTTCACCGATGAGCAGCCAAATACCGGAAATACCGACACGGGTAGCTTCATGGGTATGGCGCGTGATGCCTCGCTGCGCGGCATCGGCCTCACCACCATCGGCGTCGGCGTGCAATATAACGGTGCGCTCGCGACCAGAATATCCAGCGTTCGCGGCGGCAATGTCTTTTTCCTGACCAGCCCGGCAGACGCGCGGAAGGTGATGAAAAAGGACTTCCGTAATATGGTGAGCGAGGTGGCGCATGACATCACCATCACCATGTCACCGCGTGACGGTTATAGCATTTCTGGAGTATTCGGCGTGCCCGACGGATTGATGAAATCGGGCCGCGATGGCGCGATCAGCATTACCATTCCCACCGCTTTCCTCTCCTCACAAGGTGGCGGCATTTTTGCGACCTTGGCCAAAGGCAGCAAAAACCAGCACCTGCCTGCCGCAAATATTACCGGCAGCGCTCCATTGATGCAGGTCGCGCTGAGCTATGTTGGTGCAATCGACGGGAAGCAAGGCCACGACACGCTGGTTGTCGCTGCGCCCGACACGTCGCCCGCCGAAAATCTGCAGCTCGCGCAGCTTCTAGTCGATCAGTATCTGGTGCTCGATGGGGCTACCCGCGCGTTCCACCATAAGGGCGATGCAAAGACGGCTTACCGGCTGCTTGATGGGTTGAATGCGCGGCTTTCCGGTTCTCCGCTGACGGGCCTGGAAAATGAGCGCAGTCTGGTTGAGGCGATGCGCGGCAAGGCGGCGATATTTGCCGGCTATGCGGGCGAGATTCCCAAGCAATTGAAGCCGCTGACAGTGCTCGGAAAATGGCGCGTGCTGCGTCATGATGGCGTGAAAGACCTTAGTCGCGGCGATATTGTTGAATTCACCAGCGACAATGAATTCATCACTTACTTCAAGAGACCGCGCCGCGACGAAGATGAGATGTATCAGAGTTTCGAGATCAACGCGCGGCAGATATCAATTCCCGATGGCGATCTGGTGGTCGACTATGCTGTTTCCGGCAACAAATTGCGGCTGACGACAGCAGACGGGTTTGTAAAAATCATCCTCGAACGCGCGGGCGATGTGCAAGTGGGCAGTTAGAAATGCACGGCTAGGAATTGGTAACTATTGGGGATTGCGGTGACGCTGCATTTGATGCACCGTTATTCATCGCTGCTCCGGCTTTCGTAGGGTAAGCGACCGACAGAAGAAACGGAACCGAGTATGCTCACCCTATCTGCATTTGATGCCGCCGCGATCCTTATCCTGATTGCCGCGATATTGGGATATATCAACCACCGGTTTGTGAAACTGCCTTCTGCCATTGGGCTTACCGTGATGGGCGCGATTGCGTCGCTGATTATCATCGCTATTAGCGCGCTTTTCCCCTCGATGGGGTTATCGCAGATGGTCGAGCGTTTTCTGTCCGATATTGATTTTCATCGAACGCTGATGGAGGGGATGCTCTCCTTCCTGCTCTTTGCTGGCGCGCTGCATGTCGATTGGACAGATATGAAGCAGGGGCGCTGGACTATCCTGGCGCTGGCGACATTCGGCGTGATGCTTTCCACCGCTTTGGTCGGCTATGGCTTCTATCTTCTGTCCGGCGCATTTGGCATCAATATTCCGCTCATCTGGTGCCTTGTGTTTGGCGCGCTGATCAGCCCGACCGACCCTGTGGCGGTGATGTCTATCCTGAAGCGCGCTGCCGTACCGCCGCGATTGCAGGCAACGGTAGCGGGCGAAAGCTTGTTCAATGACGGCGTGGGCGTTGTCGTATTCTCGATCCTGGTGAGCATTGCGCTCGGCGAAGAGGCGTTTAGCGTGAGCCATGCTGCGACAGAGTTCCTGCAGGAAGCGGTAGGCGGCGCGCTGCTCGGGTTGGCGGCCGGCTGGATCGCTTTTCGCGCGATGCGCTCCATTGATGATTATAGCGTTGAGGTGTTGATCAGCCTTGCCGTGGTTATGGGCGGATATAGCTTCGCGCATATGATCCATGTCAGCGGGCCGGTGGCGATGGCTGTCGCGGGATTGCTGATCGGCAATGTCGGTATTGCGGAGGCCATGAGCGATACGACGCGCGATTATCTGATCAAATTCTGGGTATTGATAGACGAGATTCTCAATGCCGTATTGTTCCTGCTGATCGGAATGGAAGTGATTATCCTGGCGCAGCAGCCTGCATTGTTGCTGTTTGGCGTGCTGGCCATTCCGCTGGCACTCGCCGCGCGCAGCATATCGGTGGTGTCGCCATTGGCGCTCGTGAGGCGTACATTCCGGCTCGGCGGGCTGAGCGTGCCAACATTGGTGTGGGGCGGATTGCGCGGCGGGATTTCAATCGCTCTCGCGCTGTCATTGCCCGAGGGGCCGTTTCGCAATGCGATATTGGCGGCGACCTTTGCCGTGGTGCTGTTTTCGGTGATCGTGCAGGGCGGAACGATTGGCTGGCTTGTGAAGCGGCTGTCGCAGCGATATGCAGACGGCGACGATCCCGATGGTGAGGTGGAATCGTAGCGCCGTTCGTTGTTCGCGTGGGAAACTGCTTGGAAAAAAACTGGTGCCGGCAACAAGAATCGAACTCGTGACCCCCTGATTACAAATCAGGTGCTCTACCAACTGAGCTATACCGGCATCATCGCTTTACGCCGCGCCCATAGCGTCAAACCACATCAAAGGTCCAGCCTTCTGTTCGGTAAATGTTTGCCTGCGGTTTGGGCTGCATCAAATCCTTCCCGGTGAAGGGGAGGTGGGCCGCGCCGACGGGTCGGAGGGGTGGCAGCGGTGAAGGGTAGCGCGTGACTACAAGATACGGTGTCACCCCTCCGTCAGCCTTTCAGGCTGCCACCTCCCCTCATAGGGGAGGATTGAGCCATGTGGCGAACAGCTTGCGTTGGCCGCCGCACAAATGAAAAGGGCGGAGCCGAAGCCCCGCCCTTTCGCATCCGTTTGGAAAACCGCCGTTATTTCTTCTTGGCGGCTGTTTTGCGTTTTGCTGGTGCTTTGGCGGCAGGTTTGCTTGCCCGCATGTCTACCAGCGCTTTGGCAGCTGCATCGCGGCCGCCAAGGCCAAAGGCGAGAGCGAAGGCCACAGAAGCGCCTATTGCGAGAGCGCCAAAGGCATAATCGACGATCATTCCGCCAATCGCCATCTGCTTGATGCCGATGAAGACAAACAAGCCGACTGTCAGCCAATAGGCTGCGGTAGGCGCAAAGCCTCCACCGGTTGCCGCTTCAATCAGATTGCTCAAGATACGCGCAATCAGCACGCCGAAGGCAATCAGCACAGCGCCAAAGACCACGGAACCAGCCTGTTCAAGCACAGTTTCGAGCATGTTGGTAAGCTGCGGGAAGTTCAGCAGATTGGTTGCCGCAATCGCAAAGAAGATCATGATTGCGATAGTCACTATCGTTGCAATCACACCAGAGGCTGTGCGGCCTTTTGGCAAGATGCCCAATTCGGCAATCGCACGATCAGCACCGAGAGCAGGAAGCAATTCTTCCAGCAAACCCGCAACCCAGCGCGCAATAACATAGCCAATGCCGAGCAGAATACACGCACCGATAATCAGCGGAACGGCATCAAGCACCATATTCAGCATGGAGGTCGCCGGAGCCGAGATTGCTTCAATCTTGAGCGCGTCAAGAGCACCGACAGCAACCGGAATTGCGATAACAACAAAGACGACAGTTCCAATCGTTTTGCTGATTGTGTTGTTCCCGGTAACCTGTTCAACGCCGCCTTTGTTCGCCCATTTGTCCAAATTTATGGTTCCCAATGCGGTTTCAACGAGTTCTTTTACGATCCGCGCTACAGTCATTCCCACGAAGAAGATGAGTGCCGCACCAACCAAGTTTGGCACATAGTCAAACATATTGTCGATCAGACCCTGAAGCGGTTTAATAACGCTGTTGAAGCCCAGTTGCTGCAAGACCATGACGAGGCCTATCAGCCAGATAACCAGCGATACGATCTTCCCAAGCGACATGCCGACGCTTTGGCCATCACCGCCAGCACGCTGGAGCAAGGGTATTTGATCTACCAGTTTGGCAAAGGACCATTTTGCGGCCTTTGCAAGGATCCAGGTGACAACCAGTATGATCGCCACAATGCCCAGTTTTTCAAGCCATTCCAGCGCCGCCGCGCTATCGAATGTATATCCCATTATTTGCCAATTATCCATGATTTGCTCCCCCATTTTTGCGAGCCAGAAACGTCCCTGCCCATTCTTTTTCGGCAAGTATCATGGATGGTGCGCGACTTCCACCGGGGAACCGAAGAAAACTGTGTAAAAACATCTATCATGAAATTTCCCGACAGATCGCCCACATCGTCACTTTGTGGCGATCATGGCTTTGGCCGCCGCGATAACCGTTCGCGTGAATTTCTCGATATCAAAGCGGTCCCTCGCGCTATCATAGCCGCGCCGTACGATCACCATATCCAAGCTTGGGATTATAATTAGAAACTGGCCGCGATTGCCAAGGCCTGCAAAGGTATCTTTGGGGATGCCCTCCGATTTGTTTATCAGCCAGAATGTCGCGCCATATCCGAATTGGCGTTTCGGCTGCGGGCCCGATGGCGCGCTCACATATTCGCGCCAATCCTTCGGCAGCAACTGCTCTCCATTCCACTCGCCATTATTCAGATAGAGCATCCCGAGCCGCGCCATATCACGCGCCGTCGTCCATACCTGGCTCGAGAGAATGTAGTTGCCCTTCCAGTCTGTCTCGGCAAGCGTGCGTGTCATGCCGAGTTTGCGGAATAGCATACTGGGATGAACATCGCCGCCAACGCTGCGCTGCGCCTCTTGTGCGGTGAGCACCGCCAATAGAATGTCATTGTTTGAATAGCGGAAATGCGTGCCGGGCTTGTGCAGCAGGGGCCACAGCGGCGCAAATTCCTCTATTGTTCCGCCGCCCATATAGACATTGTCAGTCCGGTTGCCCGCGCTATTGGAATGCAGCCCGCTCGCCATGCGGAGCAAGTTATCGATATTAATATCGCCGCGCGGATCATCCGTTTTCTGACTCTTGCCGAGCGGCCTGTCGAGCGGAAGATCGGTCAGTTGGCGGAGGAAACCGATATAGGTTCCGGCGATGGATTTCGCGACCGACCATGTGCGCTGCGACGTGTGCATATCATGGCCGACCTTATAGGCTTCGCCAACAATCTTGCCGCGATGAACAATAACAACCGCGCTTGTCTTACCGCCATATGTGCCAAGCAGTGTGCGGTGCGGTAGGGCTGCGACCAGATCAACATCGCGTGTTTCTCGGCGAACCAGCGCGTCCTTATCGCCCATCGGCCATTTCTGATCATCAAGCATCGCTATGCGCGCGGCCATTGGCGGCTTTGCGGGCTGGTCATATCCGATGGGATAGCCGGCGCAGCCCTTCAGCGGCTGCCAGCGGGCGACGCGCGGCGGCATGGCGGGATCGAACGCAACGCTGACTTGTTTGTTGGGCTCATCAATTTCAGGCTTCAACGTCGGCACGATGTCGGCGATCTTGGGATAGATGCCCGTTAGTTCGTCGGCCTCAATATTGGCCAGCGATTTGCCGCCATTCCACAGCCCCGAGCAAATAAACTGCGCCTTATATCCCGCAGCATAGGCGCGTAGCAGGGCAGGGTCGTCAGCCTGCGCATGGGTGGGCGCGGACGCGGCAAATGCCAGCGATGCCAATATTGCAAATAGCTTAACCTTCACGTTCATTTCTCAGCCTCTCCCAATATTTCATCCGTTCGGCCACCTGCCGTTCGAAACCGCGTTCCACCGGCCTATAGAAATCTTGCGGTTCCATCTCTTCCGGCCAGTAATTGGCGCCCGAAAAGCCTTCATCGCTTTCATGATCATAGGCATAGTCTTTGCCATAACCCAAATCTTTCATCAAACTGGTTGGCGCGTTCAGGATATTCTGCGGCGGCATCAGCGACCCGGTCTCCTTCGCCGATTTCCACGCGGCTTTCTGCGCGCTATAGGTGGCGTTGGATTTGGGCGCGGTGGCGCAATAGAGGCAGGCTTGAGCTATCGCGAGTTCGCCCTCGGGGCTGCCGAGAAACTGGTAAGCTTCTTTGGCGGCAAGGCATTGAGACAGCGCCTGCGGATCGGCAAGGCCGATATCCTCGCTGGCAAAGCGCGTGATCCGGCGCAGTACATAAAGCGGCTCTTCGCCCGCCACCAGCATCCGCGCCAGCCAGTATAGCGAAGCCTGCGGATCGCTGCCCCGCATCGATTTATGCAACGCCGAGATGAGGTTGAAATGCCCATCCGCACCTTTGTCATAGACCGGCATCCGGCGGTGGAGCAGGGCCGACATAGCCTTCGGATCGAGCGGATTTTCGATTGCGATTGCAAACAACGTCTCCGCCTGATTGAGCAGGAAGCGGCCATCACCGTCGGCGCTGTTGATGAGCGCCGTGCGCGCTTCGGCTGTGACCGGCAGAGCTTTGGCTTCCACAGCCTCTGCGCGGGCGAGCAGGGCCTCAAGCGCTTCATCGTCAAGCCGGCCGAGCACAAGCACCTGCGCGCGGCTCAAGAGCGCGGCATTTAGTTCAAAGCTCGGGTTTTCGGTTGTCGCGCCAACAAGCGTCACCACGCCGCGTTCGACATAGGGCAGGAAGCCATCTTGCTGCGCTTTGTTGAAGCGGTGGATTTCATCCACAAACAGCAACGTCTTTTTGTCCATCTGCGCGACTTTTTCCGCTTCGGCAAAGGCTTTCTTCAGATCAGCCACGCCGGAGAATACCGCACTTATTGCCATATAATGCATATCCACAGCATCGGCCAACAATCTGGCAATACTGGTTTTTCCTGTTCCGGGCGGCCCCCACAGGATCAGCGACGAAAGCTTGCCCGCCGCGACCATCCGGCCAATCGCGCCGTCCGGGCCGGTGATATGATCCTGTCCTATAATCTCGCCCAAGTTGGCAGGCCGGATACGATCGGCAAGCGGAGCATCATCGCGAACCCTTTCGACAAGCGGCTGCGGGGAATCATCGGCGAATAAATCGGTCATTTGCAAAACCTAGAAGATTTTGCCGATGCATGTAATCCCCCTGTAATTCCCAGCCGGAAACTTGCCATACGCGCCATAGTGGCTCACTGTGTCGTATCACGAGGGGAAATATCATGAATGATCATATTGCACCAAAAACGCCATGGCATCTTTGGGTCGTTGGCGGGTTAGGCTTATTGTGGAATGCGGTTGGCGTATTCGGTTATGTGATGGCGCAGACGGGCAACCTCAAATCACTCGATATGACGGTGGATCAGATCGCTTATTTCGACAGCTTCCCTGCTTGGGCTGATGCTGCTTGGGCGCTTGGCGTTTGGGGCACATTGTTGGGATCATTATTGCTGCTGCTGAAAAGCCGGTGGGCGGTCACGTCCTTTTGGATATCTTTGGTGGGCCTCATCGGAACAACCATTTTTCAGCGCTTCGTGACAGTCATACCGGCAGAACTCGACAATATCGGGCTTTCGGTGTTGATATGGGTCACCACGTTTCTGTTGCTGTTTTATTCGATACGAATGCGTAAGCAGGGCATGTTGCGCTAAGCAATGCTACCGGCGATTTCCAGTAAAACTTGCCAATGACGGCATCATCTTTGGGAGGGGAATAAAAAATGGAAAACAAGACACATTGGTCCTTTTGGCTGATCGCCATTATCAGCGTGCTCTGGAATCTGGGTGGCGCTGTTGATTACAGCATGACACATCTTCACGTCGAAAGTTATATGTCGCAAATGACGCAAGAGCAGGCGGATTATTTTTATAGCTTCCCCGCTTGGGCGACTTTCTTCTGGGCACTGGGAGTGTGGGGCGCGATCTCCGGTTCAATCTTGCTGCTGTTTCGCACACGATTTGCGGTAACGGCTTTTGCCATCTCGTTGATTGGTCTGGCAGGCTCCAGCTTTTATCAGTTTACGAATGATGCGCCCGCCAGCATGAGATCACCGGGGTCATTGGCATTCTGGGCGGCGATATGCATCGGTGCGATCTTCCTGCTGTGGTATGCCATACGGATGCGTAAGCAGGGTGTGTTGCGCTAATTCGCGTTACGCACCGCTTTCTGCCGGAGAAGGCGGAGATAGGTATCAGCGACAACCTGATTGATCGCGTCCCAGCTATAGTCATGCGAGCGTTTTTCGCCCGCCGCGCCGTGCTGTGCGCGGAGGCCCGAATCCTTGCAATATAGCTGCAGCGCATCGGCAAACTGGCCTATTGCACCTGGAGGGATCAAGTAGCCGGATTGGGTGTCATCGACAAGGCTCTGGCTACCCGTGGCTATGGCGGCAACCACTGGCACACCGCAGGCCATGGCTTCTAATGTGACATTGCCGAAAGTTTCGGTGACCGAAGGATTGAACAACATATCCATGCTGGCCACAGCGCGGGGCAGATCGTTGCCACCTTGAAAGCCGACAAAGGCGGCGCCGGGCAGACGCGATTCAAACCAGCTTTGCGCCGGGCCTTCACCGATGACCATCACGCGGTGCGCTACGTTGCGGCGTTTTAGCTGGTCGATGGCGTCGGCAAAGACATCGAGGCCCTTCTCCATGACCAGCCTGCCCAGAAAGCCGATGACAGGCACGTCGGCGGCGATACCCTGCTGCCCCCGCCAGCCCAGATCTCTCTTGCCGCTGTTAAACAGATCGCGGTCAACGCCGCGCGACCAGATGTCGATGTCGTAGTTCATCCGCTGCTCACGCAATACCTGAGCAAAGCTCTCAGACGGTGCCACCAGCGCGTCGCATTTGCGATAGAGCTTGCGGACCCAAGCGACGATCAGGGGTTCGATGAAAGCCAAGTTGTAATACCGAAAATAAGTCTCAAAGCGCGTATGCACCGAACATAATACGGGCATGTCACGTTTGCGAGCCCAGGCTGCGACTTGCCGGCTCGCACGATCGGGGCTGGATATATGCAGGATGTTGGGATCAAATTTTTCGATGTCTCTTCTTAGGCGGCGGGAAAAGGACAATGGAATGCGGTATTCGGGCCGGTTTGGAATAACCACTGAAGGCACGCTGATCAGATCGCCAACCGGCGGTATCGGGGCGTTTTCAATTGTCGGCGAATATACCCGCACCTGTGCACCCTGCGCAAGCAGGTAGCCGACGAGGCGGTTCAGCGCTTTGTTGGCGCCGTCGATCGTCATATTATAGTTGCCGCTGAATAGGGCAATGCGAAGGTCGCTGGTCTGCATCAGCGGTGTTTTATCGGCGTGCTGCGAAAAAGCCAATGGGCATAGTGCATTATCTTGTTTAGAGTTTCATGATGATTTCAACGATGGTCGATGCGCTGCTGATCGGCAGGCCTAAATCTTTCCGCGCCGATGGGACGAAAAGCGCGATGGCGCGCGGAGCAATGGACGGCTCAGTGATGCTACGCAAAATGGGCTTTGAAGGCGACCAAGTGGCCGATACCAAAGTGCATGGCGGCTCGGAAAAGGCGCTGCATCTCTATCCGGCGGAACATTATCCCTATTGGCTGGCAAAGCTTGAAGGGCATGATCTGCTTAGTCACGCCGGCGCTTTTGGCGAAAATATAAGCGCATCTGGAATGACCGAAGAGAAGGTCAGGATTGGTGACCGGTTCCGGATGGGCGAAGCGCTGGTTGAGATATGCCAAGGCCGTCAGCCTTGTTGGAAGATCGACCATCATTTTGGCGCGCACGGAATGTCACGCGAGGTGATCCGCACCGGCAAATGTGGTCTATATTTCCGCGTTCTGGAGGACGGGCTGGTTAAGGCGGGCGATGTTATCGAGCAGGTGCACGTAGCAGATCATGATTGGACGGTGGCGCGGGTGTTCAAACTGCTTATCGGCGGCGGCCACCGGCGAGATGGCGCGAAAGAGGCGCTTGGTGATCTGGCCGGACTGGAAACATTGGCTGCGGTGTGGCGCGCGCGGGCGGAAAAGCTGATGCGTTGAAGGTCGTCGAGACCTACCAATTTTTGAGCAAGGGCAGTGTTATTTCGGGGGCACAAAATTCATGCCCCCGAAATTCGATCCAATTTCACTGATTCGGGTAATGCATTTTGATCGTCAACACTGTACCCGAGCGGCCATGGGTGATTTTGACATCATCAAACTTTGGCTCGCCGCGCAGCTCGTTCCCACTCGCACCCCAACCACCACGCGGCATATATGTTTTTTCATCTTTAGTGAATTGACCATTATTGTCCATATCATGCCAAATCATCACTCCATATTCACCCACAGGAACGCCTTTATATACATAGGATAAATTTCCACCTTGTACATTTTGATAAACTCCCCCGGATGTATAGCGGTCTTGTTTAAAATCCGCGCGAGTCTGCACAGATACATAAAGCGGCCCGCCGCCGTTTTTAACACCCTCTAGGTTCACGGTTAAAGTTCCCACCTCCTTTGAATATGCGGAGGCATAAGCCGTTGTGAGGATTGAGGTGCTTAACAATGCCAAGCAAGCTGTCTTTTTTAGTGCGACAAACATATTTCTACTCCTTAAAACTAGTTTGAAGTGCAAACTTAGCATATTATAGTTTGCATTACAAACTTATTTGCGGTAAAAATCGAACAGCGAAAGGAAACCTCATGACCCAAACAGAAATTCTTGAAGACCTTGATTATGTAAAAACCCTCGCCGAAGAGGGCCGTCATGCGCCGCTTCTGGGCGGGCGGATAGGTTTGTGGTGGGGCTGCTTGCTTATAGTCACGCTCTTTGTTCATTACCTAGCGCTGCTGGGCAAAGGCCCCTTGTCCACGGAAATGATCGGTATGGCATGGATGACATTTGGAATCGTTGGCGGAATTGGTTCCGCAATTCTTGGCCGCCATGTTGTTCGGCAGCCAGGCGCATCATCAATGAACAACCGCGTGGCTAGCGCTCTTTGGACAGGCAATGTAATCCTGCTTTTCACATACGCTATATCTGCCAGTTTTAGCGCAGGTCTTGGGTATATTGGCTTCGAGATTATGGACACCATGATGCCTATAGCTTTTGGCCTATACGGCTTGACCGCATTTGTACTGGCCCGTATTGGCGGCGCAAAATGGCAGCTGGTTCCGGGCGCGATAGCCTTTGCCTTCGTTCCAATTAGCCTGTTTTTATTGGGCAAGCCCGAACTTTACATCGCCGCGATTATCGCAGTTATCGGAACGATTATTATTCCCGGCATCATCCATATCCGCGACGAACCAAAAGCAGTAGTATAACAATGTCCGGCAAAATAACTGACATAGATGACATAATCCACGGGCGGTTACGCCTTGGGATTATGGCCTATTTATCCACGGCCAGCCCTGCCAGTTTCCCTGAGTTGTTAAAAAAAACCGGAGCAACAAATGGTAATCTATCTACCCATTTGACCAAGCTCGAAACTGCAGGTTTTATCAGGCAAGAAAAAGGATATAAAGGCAAACGTCCTCAAACCCTTGTCTACCTAACAGACGCAGGCCGCACGGCATGGATAGATTATTTGGACACTTTGCGTACAATGCTGAATATATAATCTATCGTAGCACTATGCGCTAAAGCGCAAGATTACGGCGAAGGTTTACCAAATACACCTAATAATTCCTCGCCTTGCTTGCTGCCCGGCGCATACAGCCTGATCCGTGTCACGCGTTTTTCGTCGGCTCCCAGTATCTCCAGCCGCCAGCCGCTTGCTTCATGTAGCAGGGTATCGCCCGTATTTGGAACCACGCCCGCAATCACAAAGGCTAGCCCACCGAGCGTATCGACATCCTCATCGACCTTGGCGAGCTTTGGATCAATCGCCTCAGCAATGTCATCCAGTTCGGCGCGCGCGTCGCATTCCCAGATACCGCCGCCCATATCGGTGAAGGGCGCTTCAGGCGCGTCATCATGCTCATCCTCGATTTCGCCGACAATCTCTTCGACCAGATCCTCGATCGTTACCATCCCTTCGGTGCCCGAATATTCGTCTAGGATGATCGCCAGATGCGTTCGTGTTTTGCGCATTTCGCTCAGCAATGCGAGCACGCTCATGCTTTCGGGAACGTAACGAGGCTGTCGGATAAAGGGCTTCAGGCTTTCGGGAGGTTGCTTATCTGCCGCCAGCAGCGCGAATACGTCCTTGATGTGGATCATGCCGATAATATTATCGAGAGTGCCGTGATATACGGGCAGGCGGCTATGGCCATGTTCCGAAAAAATCGCGATAATATCGGCAAAGCTGGCATCGTCCGATACAGCGATAATTTCGCCGCGCGGGACCATCACGTCATCGACGCGGTGCTCCGAAAAATGCAGCAAATTCCGTAGCATCGTGCGTTCGACGGCGGAAAGGTCACTGGCATTTTCCGCAGCCCTACTCTCCTCCGCCTCTTCCTCATGCTCGGAAATGGCATCTTCAAGCTGCTCACGCAGGGTGGGTTCGGAATCGCGGCGAAATATGAGCGACTTTAGTCGCCGCCAAAATTGCCCGCTATTTTCTTCTCCATTCGAAATGGAGCTTGGTCTGTCGCCCTCTGGCATAAAGGGAAGCGTATCTGCCTCGCTGTTGTTTATGGAAGTTCTCTATATGGATTGGGGAGGCCCATTGATGCAAGCGCTTTTATCTCCAGCGTTTCCATCGCTTCTGCCTCAGCCTCGACGATATGATCATAGCCGAGCAAATGCAGCATGCCGTGGACGATAAGATGCGTGACATGCTGTTCGAGCGAAATGCCCGTTTCGGCCGCTTCGCCTGCGCAGGTTTCATACGCTAGGATCATATCGCCGAGCAAGACTTCGCCATCATCGGTATTGGCGATATTGTGTAGCAAATCCTTTGGCAGCATCGGAAAGGACAAGATGTTGGTCGGCCTGTCCTGCTTTCGATAGTCACGGTTTAGCGCCTGCACCTTGTCATTATCGGCGAAAAGGATGCTGACGGCGATTTGTGCAGATGTCTCGGTCAGGCGCGCGTAGGGCGCGGCAGTGATCGCCGCAGCAACGGATTTATCGGAAATACCCTGCCAGTCGCCCTTGTCGTTCCAAATTGATTCTACCGAGATTTCGGTCTCAATCATCGCGGCCCTCATAGGCATCGACAATCCGGCCCACGAGCGGGTGCCGCACAACATCGGCGCTGGTAAAGCGTATTATATCGATATTCTCGACGCCGTCGAGACGCCTCACGGCATCGTTCAGGCCCGAAGACCGCTCTCCGCCGGGAATGTCTACTTGCTGCGGATCACCGCAAATCACCATCCGGCTGTTCATGCCAAAGCGGGTGAGAAACATCTTCATTTGTGCAGCGGTTGTGTTTTGCGCTTCATCGAGGATAATGAAGCTGTCGGCCAGCGTCCGCCCGCGCATGAAGGCGAGCGGCGCAATCTCGATCTCGCCGCTGGCAATGCGGCGTTCGACCTGTTCGGCAGGTAGGCAATCATACAGGGCATCGTAAATCGGCCGCAAATAGGGATCGACCTTTTCCTTCAGGTCTCCGGGCAGGAAACCGAGATTTTCGCCGGCTTCCACGGCGGGCCGCGACAGGATCAACCGGTCAACCGCACCGGTGATGAGCATCGCGACCGCCTGAGCCACGGCAAGATACGTCTTGCCGGTTCCTGCAGGCCCGAGCGCAAAGATAATATCGTCGCGCGCCAGCGCTTCCATATAGGGCGTCTGCATTGGTGAACGCGGAACCAACGTTCTTTTGCGCGTGCGGATCATCACCGCTGGTTCTTTGGCGGTATCCTTACGGACGATGCCATCCAGCGTCGGCTCGTCGCTCATTGTGATCGCGGCTTGGACAACTTCCAGATTGATCTCCTCACCGCGCAGGACGCGGCTGTAAATATTATTTAGCACTTCGCGGCCGCGCGCCGTAGCGCCAGCCTCACCCTCAATTTGCACCTTGTTACCACGCGCGGAGATATAAATGCCAAGCTGGTTTTCGATCGTGACCAAGTTGCGATCAAATTCGCCAAAAACACTGTTGATGATATGCGGCTTGTCGAATGTCATTTCGAGGCGGGACATATCGCCTGCTTTGGCTTGCGCCTTCTTTGCCATCAGGCCGCTTCCCGCATAAGGACGTTTCCGGTTACGCTGCTGTAACCAGCCTCGTTGATATGGACGCGGATCATATCGCCGATGCTTAGCCCCGGCATCTCGACATGGGTCGATTGCAGCCATGGTGATTTGCCGATCAGCTGCCCTTCAAACTTGCCCTTGCGTTCGAGCAATATGTCGCAAGTTTCGCCGACAACCGATTGATTGAACGCATATTGTTGTTTGCCGAGCAAGGCTTGCAGCCGCTGCAATCGTTCATCCATAACTTCGGGCACGATCTGATCGCCCATGGTCGCGGCGGGCGTTCCGGGGCGCGGCGAGTATTTGAAGCTATAGGCCTGCGCATATCCGACCTGGTCAACGAGGCGCATCGTTTCTTCAAAATCGGCGTCGTTCTCGCCGGGGAAGCCAACAATGAAATCACCCGAAATCGCTATATCGGAACGGACAGCGCGAACGCGGTCAAGGATGTGCAAATAGCTTTCGCTACTATGGCTGCGGTTCATCGCTTTGAGGATGCGATCGGAACCCGCCTGCACCGGAAGATGCAGATAGGGCATCAGCTTTTCGACATCGCCATGCGCGGCGATAAGCCCATCGGTCATGTCAGCGGGATGGCTGGTCATATAGCGGATGCGGTGCAGGCCATCGATGCGG
Organism: Sphingorhabdus sp.; assembly: GCA_036479555.1. GTDB lineage: Bacteria > Pseudomonadota > Alphaproteobacteria > Sphingomonadales > Sphingomonadaceae > Sphingorhabdus_B. The sequence continues at coordinate 30,262 of JAZGFP010000006.1, read as the reverse complement.
TCAAGCGCGCGGATCAGGCCGTCCAGACCCCGCTCCCGGCCTTTGTCATCTTCGCCGCTCCAAGCATTCACATTCTGCCCCAACAATGTGATTTCCTTCGCGCCGCCCTCAACCAGAGCCTTCGCTTCGTCAATCAATGCGCTCCAGCTACGCGATATTTCTGCGCCGCGCGTATAGGGCACGACGCAATAGGTGCAGAATTTGTCGCAACCTTCCTGCACTGTCAGGAAAGCGGTGGGGCCGGATTTGCGCTTGCCGGGCAGCGCATCAAACTTATCAAGCCCAGGCAGATCAAGATCAACCGGCCTGTTGCCCTTTGCGGCATCGGCAATCATTTCGGGCAGCTTGTGATAGGCTTGCGGGCCGACAACAATATCGACGGTTTTGGCGCGGCGTGTGATTTCTGCGCCCTCGGCCTGTGCGACGCATCCCGCGATCGCGATCATCGGCGCTTCGGCCTTGGCCACGCGCCGCTCTTTGCCGATCCGGCCAATCTCCGAATAAACCTTATCCGCTGCCTTTTCGCGAATGTGACAGGTGTTGAGTACGATCAAATCGGCATCGGCCTTGCTATCGGCAGCGATCATGCCCTGCGCGGCAAACTGTTCAGCCATACGCTCGCCATCATAGACATTCATCTGGCAACCGTAATTTTTCACATAATATGTTTTGGGCGAATCTTTGCTCATGGCGCGGCGCTATACACGCCCCGGTTCGTGACCGCCAGCATCGACCATCGCCGTAATTCGCTTTCGCACTTCGGCGGAAATGGCCTTGCGATCGGCAAATTCGGATGGATCGAAGGGTTCGAGAAAATAGACCCGCGCGGCAATCGGCTTTATCCGGGATAGCAGCCGCCATACGTTGGCAATGGCGGTTTCGTCGCCGACCCAGGCAATCTCGCCGGTATCTTTGCCATAGGTCAGGAAAACCGGCTGAACCATCATGCCGGGCGGTGGCGGCGATAGCACGGCAAACAGCGAGGGTTTGTATGGCAGCATAACACTGCCGTCACTGGTGGTGCCTTCGGGAAAGATCGTCACCGGCTGTTCGCCGTCAAGCGCGTCCCGGAGCGTATCGATCTGTTTGCCGACGCTCAGCCGATCATCACGGGACACGAAAATCGTGCCGTTTATCCGGCATAGCGTTCCGATAACCGGCCAGCTTGCAATGCCGTCCTGAGCGACGAAAGTGCATCCGGTGAATCCGGCCACCAGCGGGATATCTGCCCAACTGAGGTGATTACATGCATAAAAAACATCGCGTTTCAACCGTTTGCCATAGAAACGGGGAATCATCCCGCAGCACCAGTTGACCGAATGCAGGAATATTCTCGGCCAGGGCGAACGCTGCCGGAACAAGCGCCAGAGATAATGGCCAATTATGCAAAACAGCATGGAGGCGATGATCGCCAGCGCCCGCAAAACGAAGAAAATCTGACCCAAGGCCAGCGCCAGCGGATTGCGGTGATCAATCCTTGCGGTCGATAGCAACGCCATAAAGCTCCATGCGGTGATCAACGAGGCGGTAGCCTAGCTTTTCGGCAATCTGTTTCTGCAAAGCTTCAAGTTCGGGATCGACGAACTCAACAACTTTGCCGGTTTCCACGTCAATCAGGTGGTCGTGATGTGCTTCGGGGGAGGCTTCATAACGTGCGCGGCCATCACCAAAATCATGCCGGTCCAATATGCCCGCCTCTTCGAACAGGCGGACGGTGCGGTAAACGGTCGCTATCGAGATTTTGGGATCAACAGCGGATGCGCGTTTATACAGTTCCTCGACATCGGGATGGTCATTCGAATCCGAAATAACCCGCGCGATAACCCGCCGCTGCTCGGTTATGCGTAGGCCGCGTTCTGCGCACAGCGCTTCGATGTCGATGCGGGTTTCCATATATTGCCTTGGTTATCCTATATCATCCCAATTTAGGGCATTGCAGGGATTCGTCAATCAGCGGCAAAAGAAAAAGGGCCGACCAACGCGGCCAGCCCCATTGCAATCGGAAAGTAATATGGTTGCGGCGTTATTTTTTCTTCTTCTTGCGGCCTGAACCAGGCTTGCGGCCAAGGCCGATTTTCTTTGCCAGCTTACGGCGGACTTCGGCATAGGCTGGCGCAACCATCGGATAATCAGACGGCAACCCCCATTTGGTGCGGTAGTCGTCGGGCGTCATGCTATAATGCGTCATCAAATGCCGTTTGAGCATTTTTAGTTTCTTGCCGTCTTCCAGGCAAACAACATAATCTTTCTTCACCGACGATTTGATTGGAACAGCAGGTTCGGGAGCTGGCCCACCGGGGGCTCCGGAAACTCCGGCCAGCGATTCATGCACATTGCCGATTAGCATCGCCATGTCGGACACTGCGACACTGTTGTTACTGACATGCGCCGCAACGATATCCGCCGTCAGCGTAATAAGAAGTTCGGATGTATGGTTATTGTCTTCAGACATTGATATTCTCCAACCAGTATTATATTTTTCTTTGCTACCCGTTTCAATCGAAACCCAGAATCTCGATTGAGATGCTCCTATGCCTTGGAATAAGGCGGGTCAACTATTCTGGACAATTACTTAATCAATTTGGCGCCGCATCGTCACGGCGTCGGATTTCCTATTGTCTTTTCCGGTATAGTAGTTTTGTCTCCGCCCAATTTTCGAAAAGCCACTCTGCTTATAAAATTCAATAGCCTCGTTGCCGTCGCGCACCTCAAGAAATAGCTGATTGCGCCCGCAGCTAATTGCATTTTCTATAAGGTGATCGAGCAAGGCGCTGGCCAGTTTTTTACGCCGATATTTTCTGGCAACGCCAATCATCAATAGCTCTTCCTCGTCGAGCACCCATCGGCAGATGGCGAATGCGGCCACTTGGCCGTCACGCTCGGCGATCCACAGCTTGCTGGACGGAAGCGTGAGCGAGGTCAGGCATTGGCCGGCTGTCCAGGCTTCGCCATATGACGGGTCGAAGGCATCTTCCATAACCGGCATGATCGCCGGTATATCGCGCGCATCGCCGCAGTAAATTTTCGTCATCCGGACTGGCCTGATGGTTTGGCATCGGCCTGACGTCCGTATATCGCCTTTGGTTCCAGCGCTGGCATGGCTGAAAGCAATAACCACTGCCTGGCGTCTGGAAGAAGATGTTTGGCTGTGCCATCACCCCGCAATTCGGCAACGGCGTTGGCCGCGCTTCCGGCGATGACTGCCGCTTTCGATTGTGCCGCTGCTTCTTTTGGCTTTAGTGATTGCAGCTTTGTTTTTGCTTGCCCCGCTTCATCGAAGCTTTGGAAGAAGAATTCGCCATGCCCGGCTTGCATGGCGGCGTCTATGATGCCGTCAGTCTGCGCCATTGCCGCCACCAGACTAAGGCAACTATAGCCCAGGCAAGGCGCACCCCATGCAAGGCCCAGCGCGCGCGCCGCAGAAATGCCGACGCGGATGCCGGTGAAGCTGCCCGGCCCGACATTGACGTAGATCTGGTCTGCCTGTCCATTTCCCGGTAGTGTCTGGATCATAGGAACAAGCCGTTCGGCATGTCCGCGCCCTAATTCCTGATATTCGCCGGCAACGCAAGACGCGCTGTCAAACAGGGCGACCGAGCAGGCCGGTGTCGCGGTATCGATAACAAGCGTCTTCATGTTAGGGTCGCGTTAGCCGATCAGGCGATGCTATTAAAGCGAGCAAATTCAGGTCGCGGGCTGCGCTCGAAAATCGTTTCGGGGTCACCATAGCCAAGCGTTGAGATGAAGTTGGACTTAATCTTGGTATCTGCAAAGAAGGCCTTATCGACTGCGTCATTGTCAAAGCCCGACATCGGCCCGGTGTCCAGGCCCATCGCGCGTGCCGCCATAATGAAATACGCCCCTTGCATGCTGCTATTGCGGAATGCGGTTGATTGGATCAGATCGTCATTCCCGGCAAACCAGCTTTTTGCATCGGCGTGCGGGAATAATTCGGGTAGATGCTCGTAAAATTCCAGATCCATGCCGATGATTGCGGTGACCGGTGCTCCGGTAATTTTCTCTCCATTTGCTGGCATCGCCAGCTTGGCCAGCTTGTTTTTTGCATCGTCGCTGGTGCACCAGATGATGCGCGCGGGCAAGCAATTGGCTGATGTCGGGGCCATCTTCATCAAATCCCAGATCGCATGCAGATGGTCTTCGGTAACAGCCTCGTCGAGATAGCCATTATAGGTGCGCGCATCGTTAAAAAGTTGATCGAGCGCAGCGCTGTCGAGTGGCTGGTTCACCGGCATGGGAGGTTGTCCTTCCTGCAATTTTGAGAGTGCGAATATTCGAATTGGTCAATATCGCAAAGCTTCAGGCAGCCCGGACTTCGGAAACTTCGGGCACATAATGCTTGAGCAGCTGTTCGATGCCTTGTTTAAGCGTCGCGCTAGAGGAAGGGCAGCCTGCACAGGCTCCCTGCATTTTAAGGAAAACTACGCCTTTTTGGAAGCCGCGATAGACAATGTCGCCGCCATCACTGGCAACCGCAGGGCGCACACGCGTTTCGATCAGTTCTTTGATCTGCACAACAATTTCTTCGTCGGCTGGATCATCGAGCGGCAATTCATCATCCGCCGGAACCGATATGGCGCCCGCGCTACCGGTCTTGAAGAGCGGCATATTGGCGCTGAAATGATCGAGCAGGATGCCTAATATATCGGGCTTCAGTTCGGCCCAGCTAACTCCCGGCCCGGCCGTGACCGAAATGAAGCTGCTGCCAAAAAAAACGCCCGTGATATCGCCAAGGTTAAACAAGGCCTCGGCAAGCGGCGACGCTTCGGCCTCTTCAGGACCGGCAAAATCGCGTGTGCCGTTGGCCATGACTTCACGGCCCGGCAGGAATTTGATGGTGGACGGGTTTGGCGTCGTTTCGGTTTCAATAAGCATGCTTGCCATGTGGCCACAGACAGGCAAAAAGGCAAGGGGTAGAGGCGAATTTTGAAGGGGGAATGAACGGATATGGCCGATCAATCAGGCAAGGTGGCGTGGATAACAGGCGCTTCGTCGGGGATAGGCGAGGCGCTGGCGAAGGGCTTTGTAGCAGGCGGCGGCAATGTGATTCTTTCGGGTAGGAATATCGCCGAATTGGAACGCGTTGCGCGGGAATGCGGCGATGAGGCTTGTTGCCTGATCCTGCCCTTTGAGACGACCGACAGCGCTGCGCTGCCCGATCTTGTTAACAAGGCCGTGGGCTGGAAAAGCGGCGTCGATATGCTGGTCAACAATGCCGTTATCTCTCAGCGATCACTCGCCATCAATACCGATTTGGCGGTCTATCGGAAAATTATCGAAGTTGATCTATTGGCGCCCATTGCATTGACGCAGGCTTTGTTGCCGCATCTTGTTGATCGCGGTTCGGGGCAGCTGATCATGATTTCGAGCGTTGCTGGCAAAGCCGGCGTGCCGATGCGCACAGCCTATTGTGCGGCAAAGCACGGGCTGATCGGCTATTCCGACGCGCTGCGCAGTGAAATTGCGGGGCGGGGGGTAAAGGTTCTGGTGGTGACGCCAGGTTCGGTGCGCACCAACGTGTCGCGCAATGCGCTGTCGGCTGACGGTAGTGTGCGCGGCACGAGCGATCAGGCAATCGACAATGGTATTGATCCGGTTGAGGTTGCCAAGCTAATTTGGCAGGCGGCCAGCGACGGCGCTCGCGAATTGCTGATAGCGGAAGGCGTCGAGGCAGCAATCCCCGGGCTGCGCGCAAGCGATCCAGAAAAGCTGTTCGATATGGTAGAGGCGATGGTGGCGCAAGGTTACGCGCAGAAAATGGATGGCTGAGGCTATTCGCGCCCGGCCTTGAGCGCTGCACCGGCGGCGAATGGCGAGAGGGCTGTGAAAGCTAGCGAAATGGCAATAAGCAGCTGCATCGCGTTACCCGGATTATCCGCCAATGTTCCTGCCCCGAAAATCAGGACAGGTATGGCGAGGGGAATGAGCAGCAGACCGCCTAGCGCGCTTGCCCCCTGCAATCCCGAAGTTAATGCAGAGATTGTCACGCCAAGTCCGGCCAGCGCGGGCATCGCCAGCGCCAAACCGATGATCAATGTCGCCAGTTTTTCCTCGGGCAAGCCGATCAGCGCCGATGCAACAAAGCTGGCGAGCAGCAAGGGCAGGCCGAAAGCGAGCAAATGACCCGCCATTTTGGCCGCCGCGACCCATTCATCCGACCAGCCGCGCAAGGCAAGTTGATCCAGAATTCCAGCGTCCCTGTCCGGCTGTATCAGCCGTTCAATCGGCAGAAGGCTGGCAAGAAGCGCGGCAATCCACAAAATACCGCCACCCGTCTGGGCTAGGAGAACTTTGTCTGGGCCGGTTACAAAGGGAAACAATGTGGCCACTGCCAGATAGAATATGATCGGCAGCCATAGCCCGCCGCCGGTCCAGGCAATGCGCATTTCACGCAGTAGCAGGGCAAGGAAATTACTCACCCTGTCTGGTTCACGCGCTGTTCGTCGAGCGATATTGTTGCCGCGACATTGATGCTCGCCGGCTGATGTGCAGCAACGATCGCAATCCCGGCGCTTTGCGCATGTTTTAGCAGTTGGCCATCGAGCCGCGCAGCGTTGGCGCTATCAAGGCCATTATAGGGCTCGTCAAGCAACCAGACATCGGCATTGCTCGCTAGGACTCGCGCCAGCGCCGCCCGTTTACGCTGCCCTGACGATAGATAACCTACCGGAATATCGGCAAGATTGGCAAGGTCGAACGCGGCGAGGGCATCTTGCTGCGCCTGCGCGCTGCTGCCATCCATTCTCGCCCAATAACCAAGCGCCTTTTCAACCGACAGCGCACTGTCGAGCGCGAGCCTATCATCGACAAGAGCGATCTTGCCGTCTATCTGGCGGTCACCGGCTGCCGCAGGTAGCAGCCCGGCAATTAGCCGCAACAATGTTGATTTCCCGGTGCCATTTGCGCCGCGCAGCCAGATGATATCTCCTGCCCGTACCTGTAGCGAGAATTTCTGAAGCACCAGCCTACCGCCGCGAACAACCGCAATGTTTTCCAGTGTGATGGAGGCAGGAGTTGCTTGACGGTCAGCCATGTCGGCTCATAGGCATAGTCGGGAACAAAAGCCAAGCAAGGAGAAGGTGATGACTGTCCAGAGACTGGACGAAACAGCGCGTAAAGCTGAACTCGCCAATCTGCCCGAATGGAGCTTTGATAGCGGCGCAAACGGAATTCGGCGCGAGTATAAATTTGGTGATTTTGCCGGTGCGTTCGCTTTTATGACCCATGTCGCCATCCTCGCCGACAAGGCCGATCATCATCCCGAATGGTCAAATGTCTATAACCGCGTCAATATCCTGCTCACCACGCATGACGCGGGCGGCCTATCACAACGTGATATTGATCTGGCGAAACAAATCGACGCGATCTGAAACGGTATATCTCTAGGTAACTGCTATTTGCTAGGCGGTATAATCTCGCCAAGATTTCCGACAAGTTCAACTTGCTGTTTGCGCAATCTTCCAGGCATCCAGCGCGCGGCGAACGCCAGCTTTTTTGCCATCTTGTTGACCGGCGTATGCACTTTGTCGCCATGCACAGCCTGCCAGGCCGCAGGGCCAATAATCGAAACCGGGCTAACCAGTACGCCTGAAGATTCGAGCATTTGCTTGCCGCTCATATTCGAACCTTCTGCAACGTTCGAAATGATATTGGTGTCAACAAATCCGGGCATCAGCGAGCGGGATTTTATGTCATGTTTGCGAAACTCAATATCATGCGCTTCGGCGAGGCCGCGCACTGCAAATTTGGTTGCGCTATACACGCTCAGATCGGCGGTGCCGTATATTCCAGCTGCGGATGCGGTATAGAGCACGCAAGAGCCGGATGTGTTTTTGAGCAGTTCAAAGCTGGCGCGTGTGCCGCTAATACATCCGGTGAGGTTGATCGCGATCATCAGGTCGATATCGCCGTCGGTCATCTCCTGAATTGGCCCGCCGGTGCCAATACCGGCATTGTTGAAAAGAACATCCATCCGGTCACCGCATGCTGCGGCAAAGTCCGCAACTGCCTGCTTCCATTGCGCCCGGTCGGTAACGTCGAGCCTATGCATAGACCACGCGTCCTTGGGCAGCATGGCGGACGTTTCTTTCATCCCGGCATCGTTGATGTCGGCTATGCCGATAAACCAGCCTTTTTCCGCAAAATGGCGTGCCACTTCTCGGCCCAAACCCGACGCTGCGCCGGTAATGAATATGCTCTTTTTTTCGCCCGTCATGGCTATCGCTCCTTGTTCTCTTGCCCCCTAAGCCACCGGAAATCGCACCTCCAGTCAAGCCTTTCTTGAACTACCGCTACGGCACGGCTAGACTGGGGCCAATTCTAACAACGCGGAGCATGTAATGCGCTTTCGATTTCTTATTGTGATTCTGTCCATGCTCATGGCGGTTAGTCCGGCGAAGGCCGAAATGCTGGCTACATTTTATACTCATGATTTTGATGCAACCTATTTCCCGCATGCCTTCATTCGCTTGCAGGGCACCATTGAGGAAACTGGCGAGGTGATTGACACCAATTATGGTTTTACTGCCAAAAGCACGACGCCTGCCATTTTGTTCGGATCGGTTCGTCACATGATGGAAACCAAGAAGCTGAAATATGTCGAGAAAAGCGATGCTCATTTCACCCTAAGGCTTGATGATGATGGCTACGCAAAGCTGATGACTCTCATGGAAAAGTGGCGGGATATGCCGGGCAAGGGCTATAATCTCGGCAAGCGCAACTGTGTCCATTTCGCGATGGAAGCTGCAGTAATATTCGGCATAGAAGTCAACCGGAAGAGCAAATTTTTCAAAAAACCCAAAAGCTTTATGGAAGAGGTGATGCAGCTGAACCCTGATCTGGCGCTGATCAAGCCATCGGCGCAGGACGCTCTGGGCGAGCCGGTTCAGATTGCTTCGAAACCAGTCGAATAAATATGCCAGCTAAAAATTGCCGCTGCGCCGCGGTGCGGGCTCCATTTCTGGGCTAGCTTGCGGTTTTTCTTTTCGTCGGGGCGCTCCTTCAGCGATAGTAACCGCTTCACGCCTTCCTGAACCGCAAGATCGCCCGCAGGCCATATATCGGCCCGGCCTTCTGCAAATAGCAGGTATATTTCGGCCGACCAGCGGCCAATGCCCTTCACTGTGGTCAAATAGCCGATGGCTTCCTCGTCATCCTGCGGCAGATTGTCGAGCGGCAATGCGCCAGATATTATCAGCTCCGCCAGCGAACGTGCATAGCCCTGCTTCTGCCGCGAAAGCCCGCAGCCGCGCAGCGCGTCAAATTCTTGCGCGATCAGCGCTTCTGCCGGACATCCCTCGCCGAGCAGCGTCTCCAGCTTGTTCCAAACCGATGTTGCCGCTGCGACGCTAACCTGCTGCCCGACTATGGTGCGTAGCAAGGTTGAGTAACCGCGATCCCGTAACCTTGGCTCTGGATAGCCGGAATGCGCTAGCGCAGCGGCAAAGCCGGGTTCCTGCGCGGCTAGCGCATCGATCGATATCTGTAATGCTTGCGCGCTAAGCCCCATTGTCAATTAAACCGCAAGAGCGCCATCGGCGGACCAAAGGTTTTCGGCCCAATCTCCCATGTCAGAAGCTGTAATCCGCCTTCGGTATCGGCGGGTCCTTCTTCGGTGTTGTTGGCAAGTATCCGTGCATCGGTGGTTAGCGTGAATGTACCATTGATTTCCAGTGGCTCGGGCGCTTTGCTGCTGCGGCCCATCCCCAGCATGCTGCCTGCACCAAACATTGCCATCATTGAAAAATCGGGGTCATTGTGGAATGACGGTGCCTCTATCCGCAACCGTCCATTGTCCCACCTGGTGATATGGATCATCGGTTCGCCAATGGCGTAGCGCGGGATTATGGGAAAGGCGAAATCGTCGGCGAGCATACCTTTTGTGCTGTAGTCGACGGTGAATTTACCGTCGCCCAGATGCTTCACCTTGTGCCATGCGGCGAGGCGCTCAACTTCCTTGGTGAAACGGGCAATGGTCTTGGGGTCTTTGGGGTCAATTCCGCCAAGCAGCATCGAGAACATTTTTTGCTGTTCTTCCTTCACTTTCGATTTGCGATCCCGGCGCGTGTCCCATTCCTTTTTCTGCTCTGCAGTTTCGTCTGCGGTGCATTCACGTTCCTCGATTTCGAAGTCTTCTTCGACAGCTTCTACCGCCGCTTCTACCGCCGCTTCTGCTGCTGCTTCAGCGCCTTCTTCAGCCGCGTCGGTAGCCGAGCCTTCTGCCTCTCGCGCTTCCTTCTTTTCCTTATCCTGGTTTAGCAGATCATAGTCTTCCTCGGCGCTAGATGACGCCGCGGTGCCGGTGCCGCGGGTGCGTATCCTGCCGAGCGCCGCAGCATTTTTTGCGCCTTTCGCGCGCGCCGCAGATAGCTTCTTTTCCTTCTTCTCCTCGGCTTCCTTTTCTGTCTCATCCTGCCCATCTTCCGGGCTAGTCCAGCAGGTTGCCTCGAATTCGGCTGTGTCTGCCTCGCTTTCCAGATCATTGCCAAGCAGCGTGGCCAGGCCAAGCAGCTGTATCTCTCCCTTGTAGGAGAAGCTGAATTCACCCGACCGCATCACTGTCATCTCGCTGGTAAAGTCGCCGGGCAATATCAGGCAGCCCGATAGTGATAGTGAGGCGGCTCCCGCAGCTGCGATCGCGGCAATTTTCTTGAACTTCATCACTTTCTCCTATTTACCCGTAACGGCTGCATAGAGCGCGATTGCCGCTGCATTGGAGACATTCAAGCTCTCCATCCGGTCACTGATTGGCAGCTTTGCCAGCGCATCGCAATGTTCTTCGATATTGCGCCGCATGCCGTCCCCTTCGGCCCCCAGCACCAGTGCATTGCGGTTTGGCGTGAGGGCATCGGCGAGCGTCATTTCCGATTGCCCCGTCAGGCCGATGCGCCAATAGCCAAACCCGGCAATCTCATCGAGCGTGCGGGCAAGGTTGACCACGCGGACCCATGGCACAATCTCCAATGCGCCCGACGCCGCCTTGGCAAGCGCGCCCGATTCAGGAGGTGCATGCCTGTCTTGCGTCACCACTGCCACCGCACCAAACGCCGCAGCGCTGCGAAAAATTGCGCCGACATTATGCGGATCGGTGATCTGGTCGAGCACCAATATTGGCCGCATATCAGCATCATCATGCGGTACTATGTCGGTCAGCCATTTATCTTCGAGCGGCAAAACTTCCACCACCAGCCCCTGATGCGGGGCATCGTGGGAGACGAAGCGGGCAAGATCGGTAACCTCTGCATATTGCACCGTCACGCCCTCAGGGATGACAATTTCTCCCAGCGCCTCTCTGGTTCCCCATAATTTGACGACGGTGCGATCGGGATTATCGAGTGCGGCATAGACGGCATGCTTGCCCCAGAATTTGGGATTGCCGCTGGTCTGCGCTTTGCCGCGCCGTCTCTGGCTTTTATGCGATGCCATGGTCTGCTTCTTCTCTGGATGGAATAAAGGGAATATCGCGCTCCTTTCCCACCTCGGGCATTGACAGGCAAGGCCTCATTCGCCATTGAGCCGCTTCTTTCGAATGGCAACAGGCTAGGCCAGCCGCCATTCGCATGTGGACAGGTGGCCGAGTGGTTAAAGGCAGCAGACTGTAAATCTGCCCGGGTTTCCGTACGCTGGTTCGAATCCAGCCCTGTCCACCATTTTTCCCATTTCTGGTGGCTCTTCGACTATATTTGAGTTTTCCCGGCGTACAGCGGGAGCTGGCCGATGCCAATCCACGAAAATTACCAGGGCAAAGTTGCCAAAGTTGCCGCTTCAGCGCGCGCCCATGCGCATATGCGGGCACCTAGGTGCGCGCGAGAGGACGGGCACGCGCAGATGCACGCGCGCTAGGAGGCATGGGCGCGCATCCAATAGGCGCGTCAGAGATATAACAGAGATAGCATTGCCCTGTTGACGCCCGGGCCGGGACGGAGTCGCCGATGTTGCTGGCGGCGATGGCGGAGGAAACCCTACATAGCAAGACGGCGATGCACGAGTTTGGGCTTGTCTCGGCCTGTTGAAGAAATAAGTGTGCTGTCACCGCAATTCGTCACCGCAATTCTATTTAGTATTGTGTCCCTGGAATTGGCGTCATACTCCGCGATCAGGGCGGCCCCGTCATAGCCCATCCGTGTCACTGTAGGTCGAAATCTTTCGGGAAATATCTCGTCATTTTTTCTGTTTTGCGGTCCCAACAATAGACAACTGGTTGTCCAAGAACTCCAATAACCGGCTTCAGCTCAACACAAACTTCGTTGCCCATCGAAATTGCGACGGCATAGCTGTAAATCTCATAATCTTCTTCGGTCATATTGTTGTTAAATTTCCGGAATCTATCTATCGATTTATCGACATATTTTTTTTCCCACTCTGCGAAATGAGGTCGTTTATCAATCTCGTCTATTCGGCCAGAAAAATATAAATATGTAGCTCCTGTCAGTATCAGCAAGAGAATTGAGATTACCTTCCATCGTAGCATGATACATTCCCTGCTTTGTCAACTGCGACTAGAATGATACGGAGAGAACGGGCGGTACGCCTATCATATGAGTGCAAAGGCGATGGTGGGCGACCAGCGGGATGGGCATGAATCAATATGTGGGGTTGATGATTCCCTTTGAACCAGTTTCCAACTTTGCTCCCTCTGTTTGTGTTTGATCGTCGTCCATTGGGTTGAAGTGTCGTTTGGAAACCGTCCGTAAATGGTACTGTTCGATAGAAACTTCCGTCAAATTTCTGCCCCACCCAAGAGCCATATTCCGCAACGCCAGTTGGCCCCTTGTGATTCAATGCAGCTTTGATTACCTTAGAAATGGCGGCTTTGCCGACCTTACTATTCAATGCATTTTTGATATCGCTGTTCACCTTACACTGATCGCCACTGGTCCGTGCGCCTACCACCAATATCCCGTCAAATCCAGGCGAACCGCCGCCATATCCACCTCCCTTGAGCCTCTTACGCAGACCCGTTACTATAATCGGATCATCGCAATCTTCATTTCCACTTTTGCAACCTTCATCATCGTCGTTTTTCAACAACCCCGTCGGATCATTAAAATTAACCGGATCCCCGCCGACATAATTATACCAGTTCATCCCGTCGCCATAGCCTATCGGATCGGTTTGCAAAAACCGGCCTAGCCTGGGGTCATAAGCCCGCGCCTTGTAGTAATATAGCTCGATCTCGGGCAGCCAGGTCTGGCCGGTATATTGGAACCTGCCGATGTTGCTGTTTGCCGGGATGCCGTATTCGTCGTAGGCGTTGACATTGATCACCGCGCCGGTGCTGCCGGTAATCGCAGTGATGCTGCCGCGCTCATCGGCCATCATATAGCGCTTGTCCGATGTGCCTGCGCCCTCATACCACAGGAACGGGTTGTCGGTGCCGGGGCCGTGGACATAGCGGCGGGTGATGTTGCCGCTGGCGTCATACTCCGCGATCATATCTCCGCCGTCATAGGTGAACTTCGTGGTCACGCCATTGCCGGTGGTTTGCAGCAATCGCCCCACAGGGTCGTAGCTGAGCGTCGCGGCGTTGCTGCCGCTCGAAGAGGTGAGGCGGTTTTCCACATCGTATGTGTAGCTTGTATTGCCGTCGCTGGATAGATTGCCCGCCGCGTCATGGGTGATCGTCTGCGTTCCGGCAGCGGTAATCTGGTTGAGGCCGTTTACGCTATAGTCCTTATCCTCATTATAATGCCCGCTCCACGCATAGGCATCATTGCTGCGCGTGAGCTCGCTGATCTGCCCCGCCGGGTTATACGCAAAGCTGACGGTGTTGTCATAGGTCTGCGTGGCCGGATTATGCAGCATCGTCGCCAGACGCTGGCCGCTATCAAAGCTGAAGTTGGAACGCGCGCCATTGCCATAAAGGATCTGCGTCACCCGCCGGTCGGCGTCATAGCTGTAAAAGGCAAGGCTGGCCGAGCCATTTTCCCGAATGCGAGAGATAGAGCCGTCGGTTTTCCAGTCATAGGTCACATAAAAACCATCATCCCATGTCAGCCGCGTGCGGCGGCCAGCCACGTCATATTGATAGCTTGCGGTGCGTGATCCTCCGCCGCTGGTATCGGTCGTCGAGCCAAGCCGGCCCAAAGCGTCATAGACGTTGGTAATCCCGCCGCTCCCCGCGCCGCCCTCAAGCAAGGTGAGCGCGCGGCCCAGAAGGTCATAGCCATAATTGACCTCATCACCAAAGCCGCTACCCGGCGCGTAATGCCGCTTGCGCGTGAGCCGGCCCAGCTTGTCATAGGTATAATGCAAACGCCGGTTGTCGCGCTTAATGTGCCAGATGACGTTGCCGGTTTTATCATAGGTGAATAGCTCGTCATCGGACGGGCTTGATGTGCCCGTGTTGGTCTTGTGCGGATAGTCAATCTGCCAGACGCGGTCAAAACCGTCATAGATATAGCTGGTCTTGTTGCCTTCTGCATCGATCACATGGCTGGTGCGGCCATTGGCGGTATAGGCGGTGGTCACTTCGTCAGAAGCTTCCGCTGTGCCGAGCGCCGTCTTCACCTGCGTGATGCGGCCATTGGCGTCATAGATATTCTGCGTGATCCGGTCCGCGCCAAAGGCGTTCGCTCCGGTGCCTGCGGTTCCCATTGTGCAGGCGCTGGCCGGAAGCGAACCATAAATGGCAGGGTTCATCCGCAATGCGGCGCATTTTAACCGGTTTTCATTATCATAGGTAAACTGCGCCAGGTTCGTGATGCTATTGTCCGAAGCCCGCACCGTCTGGCGAGTGCGATTGCCGTCATTGTCGTACAGATATTCAATGGTTTGCAGCACAGTCATGGCATTAAGCGCCGCATCCGTTGCCGCTGTCGCGCTTCCCGTTTCCACCTTTGTAACGCGGCTTTCACCATCGAATGTGTAGCGTTCTGCCGCGCGTTTGCGCACACCGCCGCCATCGGGATCGGGGCCAATAACACCGCGCCGCCTATCCTGCGCATCGTAAATAATAGGTGACCGTGTCGGCGGTGCCAGAGAGCGGGCCGTCTGTGCTGACCAGATTGTCGCGGTCATCATAGGCATATTTCACGGTTGCCGTTATCGACCCATTGCCCGCTGCCGTCGTCACCTTGGTGGGCAGCAGGTTGGAATTGTTATATTCTACGGTGATTTTTGTTTCGTTCGCCGTTCCCAGGCAAGTAGCCGCGCTCGAACAGCTGGTGATCTGCGTTAGCTTCTGCTGCGGGTTAGCTGCGTTGACAAGGTTACCGCTGGCATTCTTTTCCTTCGCGAAGAGGCTGGAATAGACATAATTGATCTCTGCGCGCGGTTGCCCAGAGGCGGCTGCGGGCAGGCGAACCTTTGTTAATTCACCGGAAACCGTATCATACGTAAAATCGGTCTGGTTTGATCTGGCATCGCGTGACCAGTTGGGTTTGTTGCATTTGACGATATTGCCGCAGCTTGCATCATAGCTTGATGTGATGACGATATCGGTCAGGCTACTGCCCGGCTTTGCCTTGATGCGTGTCGTCAGCAGGTTGCCGCGCGCATCGTAGGTAAATTCGCTCTTGTCACCTTCGGGGCGGGTTTCGCTGGTGACGCGGCCATTTGCGTCATAGATATAGCTAGTAGTATTGCTCAGACCATCTTCGGCCGTGACAGGGCGCTGCACAGTTGCAATCGGCATGTTGGTGATCTCTCCGGTCGATCCATCACCATCGGTGGTGTTGACCACCACATTTGCGCCGCTGGTGCTCCAGCTATAGTTACGCGTCTCACCATTTTGAGTGACCGAGGTCACTTTGGCATTTGTCCGTGTTACAATCGTCGAGTCTACGCTTTGGCCCGGGCGGCGTACGCGGGTATCGGCATTGGGATTGTCCTCAATCCGCCAAGTTTCGTTGTTCTCGTTAGTGATTTCAACGGTAACTGCATTTATATGATTGTAGCTAACCGTGGGCCAGCTTCCAGCAATGCTATCGCAGTTAAGCGCATTCTTGTCGCAATAAGACTCGCTCAGATCGATAAATTTGAGAGTATCACGAATAAACCAGTCACTAGATGGCAGGCCACCATTGCCGATTTCATCTACATCGGACTTATATTTGATCTTCATCGCATAGCTCGATGAACTGCGCACATCCTGTAATCGGTATGTCTTGGTGCAAGTGGCACCCCCGCCGAGGCCGCCTCCACCGCCGCCCCCACCCGGGAAGCCGCCACCTCCCCCTGGGAAGCCGCCACCGGAGAATGTGCATTGTTCAGGCACGTTCCATGTCAGCTGATAATTGTTGCCATCTGGACGGGTGATTTCGGTCGGCAATCCGCACGCGCTCGCGCCGGCTGTGTCGCATTGCGGCACCGTTTGCGGCCCAAGGCCCGAACTTATCCCGATCAGCTTGGGTGACTTGTATTTGATGGTCGCACCGCTGCGGGCGGTGTAAGTAAACTCAAGATCGGTTTGGTCTTCGGTCAGCGTTCCACCATTGGCCTTGTTATTTACCCAAGCGCTGCCTGTCTTGGTGAATTTTTCCGAAATTGTGCCGAAGACGATTGTAGCAACCTCGGTGCCATTTTCATTGAGGCGGTACAGCTCGCCTGACCAATTGTCGCGATAGCCGGACTGGCCAAGATAGCGTACCATATGAACACCGCCCTCGGAAGGGCCGATCCCGCCTTCTGGCAGTGCCATATTGAACGTACCGGTGCTCAGATCGACGCCATGTTCGTCGGCATTGCGATGCGTCTCCGGTGCAGGCGCGTTTTGCGCCAATGCAGGAACGGCAGCTCCGCTCGCCAAAATCGTGGAAATCAAAAGCGCGGCGCGCTGAATTCTAATGCCCGAACGCCTGACATTTTTTATATTATTCAACATCACTAACCCCCCCGTTTCAATTCCCGTCAAACAAAATAAAACCCGCACACAGGCGGGCTATTTGCAATTACGGGGGCGGAGGGTTTTGTGATCCGGTGGTTTTCACCTTCTTGCGGTTGTCAGCCTTGTCATGCGTATATTCGGTGTCGACATTATTGTTGACCGACCCCGACCGCTCGACCTTCACTAGCCGACCTTTCGCATCATAGGTGTATTTTTGGGTTTCCGCCGCATAGGCTGATGTCGCCAAAGTAAAAATTGAGGCTGTAATAAACAAGCTGGTGCGTTTCATGCCGCTCTCCTTCAAGAGTCAGTTTCAAAATAAAATGCAACCAGTTCATTATGTTATTGAGTAAGGGAGCTACTCCCTATTTTTGAAAGAGTCAAAGGGATCTCGCTAGTTATGTTATATTTACGGCTTAGCTTCCGGTTAAATAGTTCGACCATTTGTCCATCAAAAATACGCCGTTTTTCAAGTCGGTCAGAACGCTGATATGCGCCAACAACGCCGGTATCGACCGTGTGGTTCAAAGCGGTTTTTTGCTTCAAAAGCCCTTAATCATCGACATAATGTTCAAGCACGTCCAGCTGGTGTAGTGAATCTTTTGCGCTATTGGTGTGCCGCATATCTATACATGCGAGCGACGCTCGCACGATACCATTTACCTCCGTTTGCCGTTTTGACACCGGCGTTGTTCAGTAAATCTGCGGCCAATTGGAGATTCATGCTCGTAGCTAATCTCAACGTTGAATCCAATGGAGATACCCCGCCAATCGCTGCCAATCGCGGACATCCGCGCAACGCCCGTATTTTGCCGGGGTCACGCGATTTTCATTGAGTTAAGATGGTGGTTCCGTTTCGAGCAGTGTTTCCATCATCGCGGTTGCGGCCTCTCTGCCAATGCGTTTGATCAATTCACGGTCGGTTTTATCACCGAGTTCAAAAGTCACAGCAGGTACGCCGTAGGTTTCGTAGATATATGCTTTGGACACCGTCGAAGATGCATTGTGATTTTGATCGCGGGTCACTTTATAATCGGGCATTCTTTCCTGCAATCTTTCCAGCCATAGCTTGGTAAATAAGGGCGGATTGGTCGGATGCTCATCGGGAATGCTGTAGAAAACATCCTTCCAGGTTGAATGGAAATCAGCGAAGAAACGCAGCTTCTTACCGGGGTTTGCTGCAATCTTCTTCAGCAGGCTATCCATCAGCTTCGTTTCGGGTTGCGCGAATGGCCCCCAATCACGGTTCAGGTCCGTGCCGCCAATATTATGACGCCAATGGCCACGCGTTACGCCGTCGGGGTTAAGCATAGGGATGACGATTGTCTCAAACCGCGCCCGGTATCTCTTCGCAAGCGGCGTGTCCGCCAGTAAGGTTTCAACAAATGGCAGCATCGCCAGGGCGCCGGTAACTTCTGGCGGATGTTGGCGGCCGATGAGCACTATCTGCTCGCGAGGCTGATGCCCATTCTTCTTGATAGTCATCGCCGGAATGTCGCGCTGCTCGGCTGATTTTCCCAGGCTCCAAATTCGGGCATTGGCCGATTGCCCTATCCGGCGCAGCCAGGTTTCATAGGTAATTGGTGGGAATATCTCCTGCGCAGCGACAAACAACGCATCTTTATCCAGCCTAACGCTAAACCGCGCCTGCTTGATGCCGTCCACTTCGGTGATTTCGACGTCATCCTCCGGAACGGATGTCCATACCGTGCCATCGCTGCTGGTCTTTGGCCAATAACGATGCCCGCAAATTTCATAGCCCAGACTGATAGTTACCCTGCCGACGGTTTTCCGCGCATTTCGCGGTGTAAGGCGAAAGGCATACCAAGCGCTGCAATTTATTGGCGGCGCGTCCTCGGGCGTTATGCTGAGTGAAAAATGCTTCTCCGTTACAGCTTTGCAATTGGCCACATTGCCTGTCGGAAAATCTGTATCCAGCTTTACCTTGGCTGTTTGGCAAATGCCGGTTTCGGTATGCGTTTTTGGCGGTGTCGGCGTGGCACAGCCATATAGCGACAGGACAGCTAGCAGCAATATTGGAGCGCTAAAAAGCCGAAGGAGGTTCATGCCATCAAGTCCATTGTTGTTTTCCATGGCATAGCCGAGCGAACTATTGAGTGTAAACCTGTCGTTGGGACTGAAGCCCTATTGACGTTTACGCTAACGTAAAGTAAGCCTCCTGTTGGCAAAGAGGATGCTTGGGAAAATGGATAATTTGGACAATCGCAAGAGTATCGAGCGTGGTGAGAACCGCAGTCATGCGATGCTGGATACGCCCGATAGCCTTAATCGTGAAAGCTATTCAATCTCTGATCTTTCGAGCGATTTTGACGTAACCGCGCGTGCGTTGCGTTTTTATGAGGACCAGGGGTTGATAGCGCCTGAACGCCACGGCCTTTCCCGTATCTATTCAAAGCGTGATCGCGCCCGGCTCGCATGGATATTGCGCGCGAAACGCGTGGGCTTCTCACTTGCCGAAATTCGTGAGATGATTGATCTGTATGATCTTGACGATGGCCGCAATATCCAGCGCAAGGTAACGATCGAAAAATGTAAGGAACGCGTCACGCTTTTGAAAAAGCAGCGCGAGGATATTGAAAGCGCAATTTCCGAGCTGATCGACTTTGTCGAACTGGTCGAAAAAGTGGAAGCCGATGAAGCCGTCCTGGCAAGAAAATCTGCCTGATAACAAATGCCTGACAACAGATGGAAGTGATCAAATGCCTCAATATAAAGCGCCTGTAACCGACACAAAATTCATCCTCAACGAAGTTTTGGGGGTTGATCGCTTTGCCAATTTGCCGGGGTTTGAAAATGCTTCGTCCGACATGATTGATGCGATCCTGACAGAAGGCGGAAAGTTCATTGAAAATGAGCTGTTCCCCCTCAATCAGGTTGGCGATCTGGAAGGTTGCACCCGGCATGAAGATGGCAGTGTGACCACGCCCAAGGGCTTTAAGGAAGCCTATGACAAATACCGTGAGGCGGGTTGGGGCACGCTTTCCGCGCCGGAAGAATTTGGCGGGCAGGGAATGCCGCACATCGTTTCCATGGCGTTCGAAGAATATATGGCAAGCGGCAACATGGCCTTTGCCATGTATCCCGGCCTCACCCATGGTGCGGTATCTTCGATTTTGGCCAAGGGCAGTCAGGAGCAGAAAGAGAAATTTGTGCCGAAGATGGTCTCTGGCGAATGGACCGGCACGATGAACCTGACCGAGCCGCATTGCGGCACCGATTTGGGCCTGATCCGCACCAAGGCCGTTCCTAACGATGATGGCAGCCATGCGATTACTGGCATGAAGATTTTCATTTCTTCCGGTGAACATGACATGGCAGAAAATATCATTCATCTGGTGCTCGCAAAAACACCCGATGCGCCGGACAGCGTAAAGGGTATTTCGCTGTTCATCGTCCCGAAATTCATCGTGAATGATGATGGTGCGCTGGGTGAACGCAATGCGCTTTCTTGCGGCTCGATTGAGCATAAAATGGGCATCCACGGAAATTCGACCTGTGTGATGAATTATGACGGCGCGATCGGATATATGGTGGGCGAAGAGAATAAGGGGCTCGCCGCCATGTTCATTATGATGAATGTCGCCCGGCTTGGTGTCGGGCAGCAAGGCCTTGGCATTGCCGAGGTAGCCTATCAGAACGCCGTTCATTATGCCGGTGACCGCCGCCAGGGCAGGGCGCTGACCGGCCCCGAAGATACTGACGAGAAGGCCGATACGCTGTTCGTCCATCCTGATATCCGCCGGATGCTGATGGATGCCAAGGCATTTACCGAAGGGTTCCGGTCGCTCTGCCTGTGGGGCGCGCTGCAGGCGGATCTTATCCACCGGGCGCAGAGCGAGGAAGAACGGCAGGCCGCAGACGATATCCTTTCGCTGCTGACGCCGGTGATTAAGGGCTACGGTACCGACAAGGGTTATGAAGTAGCAACCAATGCGCAGCAGGTTTACGGCGGCCATGGCTACATTGGCGAATGGGGTATGGAGCAATATGTCCGTGATGCCCGGATCGCCATGATATATGAAGGCGCGAACGGCGTGCAGGCGATGGATCTGGTTGGCCGCAAGCTTGCCCAAAATGGCGGACGCGCAGTGCAGGCCTTCTTCAAGATCATTGATGATGAATGCGCTGATGCGAAAAAGAACGACAAGATGGTCGATTTTGCAGAGCGGCTCGAAAAAGCTAATGGCGAGCTTAAGGCTGCAACCATGTGGTTCATGCAAAATGGTATGGCAAACCCCAATAATGTCGGTGCGGGTGCGCATCATTATATGCATATCATGGGCATAGTATCGCTCGGTCTGCAGTGGCTCAATATCGCTGAAGCTGCCCATAAAGCGCTTGATGCAGGCACCGGTAATACCAAATTTTACGAGGCGAAATTGGTGACCGCGCGCTATTTCGCCGAACGCTTCATGCCCGAAGCAGGCGCGCTGCGGCGTAAAATAGAAGCCGGCAGCGAAGCCATCATGGCTTTGGAACCAGAGATGTTCGCGGTTGCCTAATCGCGGCGAGCGGAGCCAGCATAACGACAAAGTGACTGCGACGAGCCGTTAGCCTTGCTGCGGGGGTCGCGTCGTCGCATCTTGCTGGAATTAGGCGGCATGTTAGGCGACATTCTATGGGCGACAGGGGATATGCTACTTAAGGAGCAATCAATGTCGAAACCCTTTAACAAGGTCGCAATTTCATCTTTGGCAGCTTTGGCACTGGCCTTGCCAGCGGCCGCTGCTGCCCAGGTGGATACACAAACGGGTGAAGAGAAAACACAGGAAATACCGCCACCTACCATTGATACAAATGGCGATGGCAAAATGGATGCGTGGGATCGCGATGCCAATGGAGTGCCCGATGCATGGGATACCGATGGCGACGGTAAGCCCGATGCGCTGGACAATGATGGCGACGGACGCCCCGATGAACCTGTGCCGGCTCCGCCTACGGAAGAGCCCGAACCACCTGCCGAATCCAGATAAGGGGGCCATCGGGCTGACTTTCCGCCCGAATTACCTCAGGCCGGGGTCACTGGTCATGCCCCGGCAGCTTTTTAACTGACATAAGCTTTCATACGTTTGCAAAGGACGTTGTCAGCGCCCGAATCCTTGCCCTGAATGGATGGCAAGCCGGTTGCTGGCGTCATTCTGACGGTAGGAAATCCGGCACCGACAGATAGCGCTCGCCGGTGTCATAGTTGAAACCCAATACCCGGCTACCCTCTGGCAATTCGGCAAGCTTTTGCTTGATCGCGGCCAAAGTCGCCCCCGAAGAAATGCCGACCAGCATTCCTTCTTCACTCGCACAGCGGCGGGCCATGTCTTTGGCGTCCTCAGGGTCAACTTGGACAGCGCCATCAATCAATTTTGTGTTGAGATTGTCGGGGATGAAACCGGCACCTATGCCTTGAATGGGATGCGGCCCCGGCTGACCGCCAGCGATCACCGGTGAACCTGCTGGTTCAACTGCATATACTTTCAGATCAGGCCAGTGTTTTTTGAGCGCTTCGGCGCATCCGGTAATATGGCCGCCGGTGCCAACGCCAGTGATCAAGGCATCAATCGGCGCGTCGGCGAAATCGGCAAGTATTTCCGCGGCGGTTGTCCGAACATGCACGTCAACATTTGCGGGGTTTTCAAATTGTTGCGGCATCCAAGCGCCTGGGGTACTATCGGTCAGCTCAATCGCACGTTCAATCGCGCCCTTCATGCCTTTGTCAGCAGGCGTAAGGTCAAAGCTCGCGCCGTAAGCCAGCATCAATCTGCGGCGTTCGAGTGACATAGATTCCGGCATGACCAGCACGAGGCTGTAACCTTTGACCGCCGCAGCCATTGCCAGGCCGACGCCGGTATTCCCGGATGTTGGTTCAATAATTATGCCGCCCGCTTTTAGGCTGCCATCCTTTTCCGCCGCCTCGATCATTGCAACGCCGATCCGGTCCTTGATCGATCCGCCGGGGTTGGAGAATTCAGACTTAATCCAGACCTCGGCCTTACCGAACAAACGGTTCAGGCGGATATGCGGCGTGTTTCCTATGGTCTCTAGGATTGATTGTGCTTTCATCTCTCTTGCTCCTTCGGCCTTGCGGAAGGCTCGCTAGTAAGCACTTCTTCGGGGGGATCAAATGTTTTTGCTGCGCGCAGCTCGGGAAACAGGCGCGACCAGAATGCTGTTATCAACATAGCGCCGCCGCCGCCAACAACAATTGCTGCTATTGGGCCAAGCAAAACTGCCAGCCCGCCGGTGAAGGCATCGCCAAGTTCGTTCGACGCGCTGATCGTCACCTGGCTAACCGCGCCGACGCGCCCACGCTTGTCATCGGGCGTGTGCAATTGGATGAGCGTGGAGCGCACAAACACGCCAAACATATCCGCCGCACCGCACATCGCCAGAAAAAGCATCGAGAGCGGTAGGTATGGCGAAATGCCAAATCCGATCGTGCCTGCGCCAAACACGGCCATGGCAACCAGCATCTTGCCGCCGACATTTTTCGTGAGCGGCCGAAAGGAGAACCAGACCGCAACGATTGCCGCACCGATTGCGGGTGCCGCCGCCAGTGCCGAGAGGCCAACCTCGCCGACTTTCAGAATATCGCGCGCAAAAACCGGGATCATCGCCTGCGCGCCCGCAAGAAACATGACGAACAGATCGAGCGTGATCGCGCCGAGCACGAGCTTATTGGTCCACACATAAGACATGCCGTCGGCCACCTGACGAAAGGGCCCTTTGGTGCGATCGATAACACTGCGCGGGACAGGCCCAATGAGCATCATTGCAACAAAAGCCAGCAGGTAAAGCGCGGCGCAAATAATATAGGGCAGCGACGGCGCGACGCGGTATAGCGGCCCGGCAAAGGCAGGGCCAACGATGACCCCCACCTGCCATGCTATCGTGGAAAGCGCGATAGCCTTTGGCAGCGATTCCTTCGGCACCAGATTGGGGGCAAGCGCGCTGATCGCGGGGCCGAGGAAAGCGCGGCAAATACCGAGCAGCACGGAGATGATATATATCGACCACAGGCTGATCCCGCCGGTGATCGTCAAAGCCGCCAGCGTCGCGGCGATCATCGCTTGCGCGGCAAAAACGGCCCTTGCAATCCAGCGGCGATCCATCCGGTCCGCAACCCATCCGACCAGCGGCGTAAGGATGAACAAGGGTAGAAATTGCAGCAATCCCAGCAGCCCCAATATCCCGGCAGAGGCCGCAATGCCCATATCCTCGCGTGCGATATTATACGCCTGCCACCCGATGATCAGCATCATCGCATATTGCGACAGCATCGACGCAAAGCGCGAAGCCCACAGATAGCGGAAGTTGGGTATAGACAGGGGGTGCGGTGCCGCGCTCATTAAACGCGCCTTAAGCCGCCTTGGTTAGTCTTGCAATTGGCTCTTTCGCAAAGCTCTATTGTGCGGTGTTGTCAGCTTTCTCAGACGCGCCATTGCCAGACAATATTTTCTGATAACTCTTGCAGCCAACTGGATCCTTCAAATCGCAACTACGCTTAAAGATATCGCGTGCTTTGTCCTCATTTTTTTCCACGCCCCAGCCATTCAAAAATTGCACTGCAAGATTATTGCAGGCGAGCCCTATTTTCGCTCGGCAGGCCACATCAAAAGCAAGTGCGGCCTGTTCATAGTCTTTCTCGCCGCCTTGGCCCCTGATGGCGGCTTGGCCGTATGTGTGGCAGGCTTGAGGGGAACCGTCATTACAGGCTGTCGCTGCTATCTTGCGCGACAATGTGAGGTCGGGGTCGGTGCCAATGCCGACACGTAAAAAACTACTATAGTCCGCACATCCATTCAAATATTTGAGTTCACAGGATTTTTTGATCATTGCAAAAGCGGCTTCATCATCTTTTTTACCAGCTTCGCCTGAATAATGCATGAGGCCCAAATTTCCGCACGCAGCGCCAAGATTTCTTTCGCATCCGAGCAGGTAATATTTCTGCGCCTCTGCCGGGTTCTTTTCGGTTCCCTTGCCGCGGCCATAATATGCTCCGGCAAGATTGCATTCATATTCCTCGCCGGAAATACACCGCTTTTCCGCGCGCGCCAAACGGCCTTTGTCTCCGCCGTTAACCGGAGCATCATTATTCAAATAACCGGAGTAAATACAGCCGCCCTTCAGCCCATCGCCGCAGACATACTGATAAAGACGCTGGGCCGCTTTCTGATCTTTGGGGCCGCCATCGCCTCTGCGATAGGCTTCCGCCAAAAGGAAGCACGCCGAAAGATCAAGTTCGGTATCGCAGCCTGTTTTGAAATATTTTCGCGCCGTCGCCCAATCGCCTTGACCGATGGCTTTTATTCCAAGCTTATGATGCTTGCTTTGCCATGCGCTACGTTTGTCGACCCGCAGATTTGTGGCCTCAACTGTTCCTTGAGCAGCGGCATCATTGCTGATCGGTATGACCCCTGTCATTAGCGCAACAGCAAGGATTATGGCGATCAATTTCATTCTACTCTCCTGTGGTGGCGCGGACCTTATTTGCGGCTGATCATGCTGGCTTCGCCGATATTGGCAAAGGCAGCATAGCGGCAGGCGTCAACGCCGCTAGTTTCGCCTGCGGGAAGGTTGACGCGGGCCTTCACGATCCATTTTCCGGTCTGATATACCGAAAGTAACGATGTTTCCGAATGGGCAGGGCCGCTTGCTGTTTTGGGGATGTCGTAATTGAACATCGCAACACCCAATTGCAGCAAGTCTGTCTTCTGCCCCGGATTGTCCTTTTTGTTCCGCTCCAAAATGGACGTTGCCAAATTCGGTACAAAGCTCTGAAAGCACTTTTGCCCCTCTTCGCGTTTTTCGGTTATTTTGACAGCTGTGATTTTGCTCTTTTCAAAAATAGCATTTTTTGCACTCTTAAATGCTGCAGGGCTTGAAAGACTTGGATGTGTGTAGAAATAGAGAGTCATGCGCGTTAGGCCGTCTTTAGTGTTTTTTTCAAACTGACATGAACTGTTAGTGCCATCCTTTACATAGTCCTTCATGCCAGTGAGCTTCAGGTCGCGGAAATTACCCGGGCATACCGCTCCGCTCGCTTTGTGGACAAGGTTGGCGCCATCCTTGGTCATTATCAGATTCCACAAATTGTGATCGTGGCGAGGGAGAACCGTGGCATCATTTTGCGCGGCTGCGGCAGTTGATGATAAAGCGATTGCGACCAGCAGTATTTTTTCCATTGTAACGCTCCCCAGAACCGGTTCGGCGATCGCGCGCTGTAGCGAACATTTCCCGAAACACAATAAATTCAATATAATAAGTATCTTATTCCAGACATGAATAATTCCTGAACTTTGGAGTTGAGGCCGCTTGACCGGAAAGCTTTTGCCAATTCCGGGTTGTTGGAATATGCGGTGCAACAGTAAATGGAATGCAGATATTCCAAGGGAGAGATATTGATGAAAATGCGCAAATTTATGCTGGCTGTGTCGCTTGTGGCCTTGACCGCGACAGGCGGCTGCAAAAAGGTTGCGGGCGATAGCTCAGCGGCTGCACCCGCCGAAGTGAAAAGCGATGGTAGTGAGTGGAGCGATTATATGGAGAAATTCCTCAACGGATATTTCCCGATCAATCCCAGCTTTGCCATCTATCAGGGCCGTCATGAACTTGACGGACAGCTCACCGATTTCTCACCGGAAGGCTTGCAGGCCGCGATTGACTATCGCAAGCAGGCTGTTGCCGATGCGCGCGCGATTGATGAAAGCACGCTTTCGGACGCGCAGAAATTTGAGCGCGAATATCTGGTGAACACAATGCAGGGCGAGCTGTTCTGGTTGGAAGAAGCCGATCAGCCGCATAAAAACCCGGCCTTTTATGTCGGCGCCCTAGACCCTAGCGTTTTTATCGCGCGGCCCTATGCCGACGCCGAAACGCGAATGAAAGCGTTTACAAAATACCTGCAGAATATGCCCGCTGCGGCAGAGCAGATAAAGGCCAATTTGAAGCTGCCTTTGCCAGCGACTTTCGTGAAGTATGGTAAGGCCGGATTTGGCGGTTTCGCTGAATTCTACATGGGCGACGCAAAGGTAGCCTTTGAAGCGGTGAAAGATGAAACGCTGCAAACCGAACTGAATCAGGCCGCCGCCGCCGCGTCTGCCGCGATGAAGGATCTTGCCGGTTATGTTGGTTCACAGCCTGGTACACCCGGAGGTTTTGAACTGGGCGCAGCAAAGTTTGCCAATATGGTGAAGAAGACCGAGGGCGTTGATATCTCGCTTGCCGAGCTGGAGGCCATTGGTCGCACTGACCTGAAGCGCAATCAGGACGCACTTGCCAAGGTTTGTGCGACCTATGCAGCAGGCGCGACGATGCAGGCCTGTATGGACAAGATGAGCGCGAATAAGGCTGACGACGGCCCGGTCGCCGAAGCGCGCCGACAGTTGCCGCCGCTCAAGGCATTTTTGATAGAGAAGGATCTGGTTTCGATCCCGGGAACCGAAGAGGCGCAGGTCGAAGAATCTCCGCCCTATAACCGGCAAAATTCTGCCTATATTGATATTCCGGGGCCGTTTGAGAAAGGCCTGCCGTCGGTCTATTATATTAGCCCTCCAGACCCGAGTTGGGACCAGAAAACGCAGGATGAATTCGTCGCTGGCAAGGCCGATCTGCTTGGCACCAGCGTACATGAAATCTGGCCTGGGCACTTCCTCAATTTCCTCCACGCCAACCGCGCAGATTCGCTCTTTGGACGGTTGTTTGTCGGCTACGCATTTGCCGAAGGCTGGGCGCATTACGGCGAAGAGATGATATTCGAGGCCGGGTTTAACGAGCTTGACGGGATGGGGCGCGCGGAACTGCGCGTTGGCCAGATCAGCAATGCTCTGCTGCGCGATTGCCGTTTCATTTCTGCGATCGCTCTGCATTCGCAGGGGATGACGGTCGAGCAATCGAAGCAACTTTTCATGGACGAATGCTATCAGGCAGAGGGCACTGCGATCCAGCAATCGGCGCGCGGCACTTATGATCCGGCCTATTTGAATTACACGATGGGCAAGTTGATGATCAAGAAGCTCCGCGAGGATTGGACCAAAGGCGATAAGACGAAATGGAAAGAATTCCATGACGAATTCCTGTCTTATGGCGGGCCCAACATTCCGATGGTGCGCCAATCGATGATGAAGGAAGATAGCGCCAAAGCGGTGTTTTGACAGCCGTCTGAATTGGGAAGATGACCATGCAAACCGCGCTGAAAATACTGGTTTTCATTTTCGGCGCGGTGTGTGTTGGTATTGCGTTTATCCACATCGCTATCGGCCCATCTGCGATACCCGGATCGGTTCCGGTCAATGCCACTATGGACAGCGAAGATCGTTTCTACGCCACGCTTTTTTTGGGTTTTGGTGCTGCCCTTGTATGGTGCAGCCGTGACCTTGCTGCGCGCGGCGGCGTGTTCAAAGCGCTGCTCCTGGTTTTCTTCCTCGGGGGAATCGCGCGCTGTGTTTCCGCGTTGCAGGTCGGGATGCCAAATGGGTTTTTCCAGATGCTCTGGGCGCTGGAGTTGATTCTGCCGCCGGTATTCTGGCTCTGGTGGCGCAGGCATTTCGATGGCGAGCGGGCAGCCCCCTCCTCATCTGAGGAGAGGGCCTAGCGTCAAAGCCCTGCCTTATTCCTGCGGTTCCGCCAATTCGGCTTGCTTCGTAAACCAGCCTCGCGCCCCGCGGCCAAGCGGTGAGCGCCAGAGCAGCAGGAGCAATATCGCAAGGATCAGCCAAGGCAATATCACGCCAATCGCGACAATGACGAAGCTCGCCATAGTGACGAAGCTGCCGATTGAGGTATCGAGCGCGCCCGATAGCGGATTGCGGCCAAGGCCCAGTATGCCGTCTCCACTCGAATAGGAAAATTGCATCGGCGTCGTGGCGAGGCTGGCTTCGTCTTCGCGCCGTGTCTCTTTTTCTGACGAGAGCCGCCCGCGCAGCCTTTCGGCCTGTTCCTGCAATTCGCTGCGTTCGCGGTCGCCCAGGCCCTTTGCGGCGAGGCGGCGTTCGATGCGTTTCAGTTCGGCACCCATATCGGAGCTGCGACGCTGCGAATTATCAATTTGCGTGCCGACATCGCGGCCCGAAATCTCGCTATCAACCAGTATGCCTTCGGCCTTTTCAACCGAGGATATCGCTTCTTTGCCGAATTTGCGCGCGATCATTGGGTCGAGTTTGAAGGAGAGGAATCCCTCCACTTCATCCTCGTCAATGAGCTGGTAGCGCATGCCTGTAATTCGGCAGCGTGAAATGCCAAGCGTTTCACAGGCGGCGGCATGAACCTCTTGCACGGCGGCTATTTGGACGTCGGGCACGCGAAAGGCATAGCGATAGTTGAAGGCAACACCGGGCGCAGCGGTCGGGCTGATATTGGGCGAGCCCGCCACGCTATCTGCGCTTTCTGCGGCCTCATTTTCGGCCACGTCATAGCTGGCTTCTTCGCGCACACCGCCGTCCGAACATGCGGCCAGTACAAGGCACCCCGCGAGCAATATGGAAGTTTTATTCAGCATATATTCTCTCCTCAAAAAACTGGCCACCGGCCATTGCAATGTGATACCATAACATCCGAGTTATGCAACAGTCTATCGATAGTATGGAACGGCTTGCCGTGGAATTGACCGATTTAGAAGTGAAAATGCGGGCGTAGGAAATAATATTCCAAAGTTGCCAAAGTTGCCGCCTCACGCGCGGGAGCGCGCGCCCGCACGAGGCAAGTTCCACAGCTGCGGCCAAGCCGCGGATAGCGACACGGGCTTTGGCGAGT
Organism: Sphingorhabdus sp.; assembly: GCA_036479555.1. Lineage (GTDB taxonomy): Bacteria > Pseudomonadota > Alphaproteobacteria > Sphingomonadales > Sphingomonadaceae > Sphingorhabdus_B. The sequence goes on along the minus strand of JAZGFP010000006.1, from coordinate 657 downwards.
CGGCGCCGGAGTGCCAGCGTGAGAGTGTGAGGTGGCGGGGCGTTGTGCTTCATCTGCCAGCATATGCCGGAAGGAATGGCGTGTAGGAAAGTTGTTTTTGGCGGAGGCACCGAGATTGGTCGGCGATGCTTGTCCGTCAGCCTTTCGCCTGTTTGGCGGCCAGCTCTGCCCGTTCCTTCTCCAGCTTCTTGCGTTCAGCAACGCATTTGGCCGCTTGCTTGGCATATCTCTGGATCAAATTAGACACCAGGTTGCGGTTGTTATGCAGCTTTTCGATCCGGTCGAGTAGGTCCTTGCGATCATTTTCATTCTTGCCGACACCATTTTTTTTCATCTCGCTAACAAGATAGCTGTCTTTACCCTTGTCTTCGGCGTTCATCTTGTTGTGCTTGGCACCATAGGTATTGGGGTTGCGGATCGCATTCACCTGACTTTGCACGGCAAGGCCGAGCGCCTTCAACCCGCCCAACAATTCACTCTGGGCAAAATCGACAACGCCGGAGATACCGCCAAGAGCGCTCGACGCTGCGTCCACCGCCATACCCATCACCTGATTTACCTGGCCGAGAAGGCCTTCTGCGGTGGCGGGCGGGGTGCCGGCTTTCTCGTTCGCCAAATCTCTCGCGGCATCCCAGATTTTGTCATTCACCTCTTTCA
>JAZGFP010000005.1:0-121282 GCA_036479555.1 Sphingorhabdus sp. | reverse complement strand
CAACAGGAAAAATATAGCGAGATATTCTTCGCCGACCGCCTCAACAATGTCGTCGATCAGTTCCGCGACGGCACAAACAAATATGGCGTAATTGGAAGAATATCAGTCAGCGGCACTTTCTGATTTGGTCTAGCCTCCCTATATAGCCTCAATGCACGGCTATGCTTCCCCTCCGCAAAAAGACAAAGATGGCAATTCAACCGAGCCGCCAATCGGCCCGACGCTCAAACGCTTCCTCCCGTATCTGTGGCCCAAAAATGCTCCGCAGCTGAAATTGCGGATATTGCTGGCGGCCGCGTTAGTGCTGGCTTCCAAAGCGATCCAGCTGTCGATGGCGTTTGTTTACGGCGCAGCGATTGACCAGATGGTGCCGGGGCTAGAGGCGGGTGTGGCGCTCGCCATCGGCTTGGTGGCGGCCTATGCGGGCGCACGCTTTTCGGGCGTGCTATTTGATAATTTGCGCAACATCGCCTTTGAACGCGTCGGCCAGGATGCGACCCGCGAGCTAGCGGTCAATGTCTTTGCGCATCTGCACGCGCTCTCGCTGCGTTTCCATCTCGCCCGGCATACCGGTGAAATAACCAAAATTATCGAACGCGGCACAAAGAGCATCGACACCATGCTCTATTTCCTATTGTTCAATATCGCGCCAACGCTGATCGAGCTTATTGCCGTGCTGGTGATTTTCTGGGCAAAATTCAGCTTGGGCCTCGCCGCTGCAACAGCTGGTATGGTCATTGTCTACATAACGATCACCCGAAAAATCACCGATTGGCGCAACGCGCTGCGGGCGCAGATGAACGAGCTTGATACGCAAACCGTTTCGCGTTCGGTCGATAGCCTGCTCAATTACGAGACGGTCAAATACTTCGGCGCAGAATCGCGCGAGATTGGCCGCTACCGCGATATTGCAGATCGCTATGCCGGCGCGGCAATGAAATCGGAAAATTCACTCGCTCTGCTCAATATCGCGCAGTCGCTAATTACCAACCTGATGATGGCGGGCGCGATGGGTTATACCGTATGGGGCTGGTCGAAGGGCTATTATCAAACCGGCGATGTGGTTATCGTCAACACGCTGTTGATGCAGCTTTTCCGCCCGCTTGATCTGCTCGGCATGGTCTACCGCATGATCCGGCAGGGGCTTATCGACATGCAATCCATGTTCAGCCTGATCGACACGCCAGCGGAGATCGAGGATGCGCCCGGTGCGCAGCCGCTTTCGATCACAAACGGCGCGGTCGCGTTTGACAATGTGAACTTCAGCTACGATCCCGACCGGCAGATATTGAACGGGCTTAGCTTTAACGTGCCCGCCGGTGAAACGCTCGCCATCGTCGGGCCGTCGGGTGCAGGCAAATCTACAATCGCGCGGCTGCTTTTCCGCTTTTACGATCCGCAGGCAGGCGGCGTGGAGATTGACGGGCAGGACATCGCAAAGGTCACGCAGGCGAGCCTGCGCGCAGCCATCGGTATTGTTCCGCAGGATACGGTTCTGTTCAACGACACGATCGGATATAACATCGGCTATGGCAAAGAGGGTGCCAGCGCTGCCGATATCGAGGAAGCAGCCAAGGGCGCGGCCATCGACGATTTCATCCGCAGCCTGCCGGGGGGCTACGACACGCAGGTTGGCGAACGCGGCCTGAAGCTATCCGGCGGAGAGAAACAGCGCGTCGCCATCGCCCGCACGCTGCTTAAAAACCCGCCCATACTGATCCTCGATGAGGCAACCAGCGCGCTCGACAGCCGCACCGAAGACGCCATTCAGGATACGCTCAATGCAATCGCGGAAAAGCGCACGACAATCATCATCGCCCACCGGCTATCGACAATCACCCATGCCGATAATATCATCGTGCTCGACAAAGGCCGCGTCACCGAGCAGGGGGACCATAAAGCTTTGCTGAAGAAGGACGGGCTTTACGCCGGGCTGTGGAAACGGCAAAAGGTGGAAAAAGATAGCGGGGTGTTGGCCGCTAGTTGACGGGAGAAGACAGATGAGAAAAATAGCGTTGTTCGTGCTGCTCACATTTTGTGCGCTTCCGGTATTTTCAGCTGAACCAGCCAAACGGATCGGATTTGGTTCTGATACGTCGGTATCAATAGAAATTGGCCAATCTGGCGATCAACCCGAAGTCACCATTGTGGAGACTGCCAAGCCGATACTTACCGAAGCAGATAAAGTCGTTATCCGTAAATTTGTCGGCGGAGAATTTGATTATTCGTCCGGATCAAATGTAACGCCTATTACTGCCGGTAAGGCAGGTATTCCCGAATTTGAGCCTGTCAAAGAAGGCCGCGTAAAATTTAGCTTCATTCGTATCGATCCTCAAGGACAAGCTATGCTGCTGATTGAAAATGGCTATGGACGCGGCCTTATCTATCGCGCCAGAATGATTATTAAGGGACGCAGCTCGCCGACGGATGTGTGCTTGGTCATGCCGAACCGGCGCGGGTATGAGCATTGGCCCCATCTGATTGACGAGATCCAATTGAGTAACTTTACCTTCGTCGACTGGAACGAAGGAGACAAGATTCCCTGCGCTTGAATGACTTGCAGCGCGCGCCCGCTCCGCATAGTGTCGGCCACGGAACAAGGGACGCCTACCAATGGAAATTCTTCTCGCGATTATTACGCTCATCGTGCTTGTTCTGGGCATCGTAACCGCCAACTTGTCGGGCAGCTTGGGCCGAATGCGAAGCAAGCTGGAAGAATTGGAAGAGCTGCTAATCGTCTACCGCGGCGAAGGACGTCCGGTTTCACCGCCGTCCGAGTCCGAGAAGTCTGCTCCGCCCCAAACGCAGCCGAAGCGCCAAGCTGCTACAGTTGTCAGCAGCCGGTTTTCCGAAGAAGATGAAACCGAAACGGTATCTGTCAGCGAGGCGAAGCCCGATGCCGCCCAGCGCGCCAGCGATTGGATATCCGGACGAGTCAGCGGTTTCAGCCTCGAAAGTCTGATCGGCGGAAAGCTGCCCATCTGGGTTGGTGGGATCGCGCTTGCCTTTGCCGGTTTCTTCATGGTGCGCTATTCGATCGAGGCCGGGCTATTTGGCCCGCAGGCACGCGTCATCTCCGCTACACTTTTCGGGCTGTTGCTCATCGCGCTCAGTGAACTTGGCGGCAAGCTGCCCAAAATAGGGGCCAGCTTTTCCGAGGACAAACGCATCGCCCAATCGCTCGCCGGGGCGGGTATCGCGATCCTGTATGCCACGCTCTACATGGCAAGCGAACTATATGGGTTGATCGGCGTCGGCACAGCCTTTCTGCTTGTTGTGGTGGTGACCGCGATAGCCTTCACGCTATCGCTGCGCCATGGCCCGCCGACAGCGATCATGGGCGTCGTAGGCGGTTTCGCCGCGCCATGGATTGCCGAAATGGGGCCGGATAATATGCCGATGCTGCTCGCCTATCTGGGGATATTCATCGCGGCACTATTTGGCCTGTCTATCTGGCGGCGCTGGCTGTGGCTGCTATTACTGACGACAGGCGGCGGGGCGCTGTGGACATTGGCGCTACTGGCATCGGCGGAAACAGGATTGCCGCTGCTTGGGCTGTTTATTGCGCTGCTCGGCGCGGCAGCAACCTTCTCCGCCTTGCGGCTTGATGGCAGCGACCCGCGCTTTACGCAGATCGCACTCTTCGCGCCGCTTGGCTTGGCGTTGATGCAACTTGCGGTGCTGCTGCCGCGATTGGAATTCTCGCCCGTCGGTTGGGCCTTGCTCGGCGCGCTTTGTGTCATGTCGCTGGCGCTTGCATGGCGTGACAAACGTCTGCTGCCGCTTGCTGGCATCGCCGCAATTATCGCTATCTTCCCGCTCTATTCGGGCTGGAATGGTGCGGCAGAAACCGGCAGCATGACCGCCGCGAGTATCGGCTATGGCCTGCTGTTCGGCGGCGCTGGCCATTTCTGGCTGGTTAGTAAAGGCAAGGACATTGGCTGGGCACTGCTCGCCCTGCTTCCACCCGCCGCAGCTTATTTCGCGGCCTATGACACATTTTTCGAGACCGGCACCAGTTGGGGAATACTTGCTGCGGCGCTGGCAATTCCAATGGCCTATGTCGCTTGGCAATATCGCGGTGAGGAAAACCCGAAACGGCCTGTGTCAATGACCGCCTGCACTTTGACTGCGATCCTGCTGGGTACCGCGATGCTGCTCATATTACCCGAAGATCTGATGGCGGCAATTTTTGTCTTGCTAGCAATGCTGATCGCGGCATGGGCGCGATTTACCGATTCCCGACCGGTGAGACGCCTTGCCTATATTCCGCTAACGACAGGCATCCTTGTAATGCTGGCTGGTGCGTATGAAGCGATTGGCTCGATGATCGGAACGTTAAGCGGCACCTTCGCGGTTCACGAATATCTGCCGCCGGTTGGCGAAATTGCCGTCCGCACATTGCTGCCCGCGCTGATGATGGCAGGCATGGCGATCCATCCACGCTTTTTGGTCGGCAGCATTGGCACGCGCATCACGCTGGTTGCAGCGGCGACCGGCGGCGGTATCTTCCTGTGGCTGGTAAGCCGCCAGATTTTCGCCATCTCCTCGCCGCAAGATTTTGTACAATTCGGCTTTGCCGAACGGATGATGTTGACGCAATTGCTGGCGATAGCCGGTATAGGCCTGCTCTGGTTACAGCGGGAGAAAGATAGCTCGCCGCTGCGCTATGCCGCCTTATCACTGCTGGCGCTGGCATTGATTCGCTTTGTGATTTTCGACCTGCTATTGTTCAATCCGGCGATCCGCGAGCAAGCCTTAGGCCCAGCCCCTATTGCCAATCTGGCCACCATTCACTGCGCTTTGCTAGCCGTCTTCGGCTGGCTTGCGGCGCGGATGATGTCGGCGCGTGGCGGCGTGTTTGGCAAGCTTCCATTCTTCGCCGATATTGCCAGTATGCTGATCGTCATCATCGCCGCGCTCGCCACTGTACGCCAGCTTATCCATGGCAGCATCATCGCGGGCGGCGGGGTGGAGACCAGCGAAAATTATCTCTATTCGGTCGCGCTCATCGCCCTCGCATTGGTATGGCTAACGCGCGGAATTATGACGAGCGCGTCGCTGCTGCGTGTAGCGGGTCTCGCGCTGCTGACGCTCGTAACCCTAAAGGTTTTCCTGATCGATGCCGCCGCGCTCGAAGGCATCTTGCGCATCCTCTCCTTCCTCGGTCTCGGCATCGCGCTTATTGGCATCGGCTGGGCCTATGGCCGGTTGATGCGCCAAGGCAACGAAACGCAGGATGAACAAACATCGCAATGAAGGAAGCCGCAGAAAAGCTCCAGCAAGTATTCGGCTTCTCCGCCTTTCGCGGGGTGCAAGAAGACGTGATTGCGCGCACACTTGCCGGGAAGGGCAGCCTTGCGATCATGCCGACGGGCGCGGGTAAATCGCTGTGTTATCAGCTTCCCTCGGTGATGCTGAAGGGCGCGTGTATCGTGATCTCGCCGCTGATCGCGCTGATGCATGATCAGATGCGCGCCGCCAAAGCCGCGGGCATTCGGGCCGCCACGCTGACCAGCGCCGATGATGACCGGTATGAGACGATGGAGCGGCTGCGCGGCGGCGAGCTTGATCTGCTGTATGTCGCACCCGAACGCGCATCGGGCATGGAATTCCGCAAGCTGTTATCCGAAGCGCATATTTCGCTCTTTGCCATAGACGAGGCGCATTGCGTTTCCGAATGGGGGCATGATTTCCGGCCAGACTATCGCCTGCTGCGCCCGATGATGGATGATTATCCCGATGTGCCCCGCCTCGCGCTAACGGCGACGGCAGACGCGCATACACGCGAGGATATTCTCACCCAGTTGGGGATCGCGGAAGACGGCATGATTGTTGCCGGATTTGATCGCCCCAATATCCGCTATATAATCTCGCCCAAGGCGGGCGTGGCGGGGCAGGTGGCGGATTTCATCGAAGCGACGCCGGGTGCGGGCATCGTCTACGTGCCCTCGCGCAAAGGCGTCGACAAGCTCGCCGCGAGCCTTGCGAAAACGGGCCGCCCCGTGCGCGCCTATCATGCCGGGCTGGCACCGGAGACCCGCAAGGCCAATCAGGCCGCCTTCGTGGAAAGCGAAGATATGGTGATGGTCGCCACCGTCGCCTTTGGCATGGGGATAGACAAGCCCGACGTGCGCTTCGTTATCCATGCCGGTTTGGCCAAATCAATCGAAGCTTACTATCAGGAAACCGGCCGCGCAGGCCGCGACGGCGATCCGGCGACCGCACAGCTTTTCTGGGGCGCAGATGATTTCTCCAAGGCGCGGATGTGGCTGCGCGATACGCCGGAAAACCGCCTCGCTGGTGAACGCGCAAGGCTGGCCTCGCTCGGCGCGCTCGTGGAAACGGCCACCTGCCGCCGCGCTATCCTGCTCAAACATTTTGGCGAGACGCCGCCCGAGATATGCGGCAATTGTGACAATTGCCTCAGCCCTCCCAAGGCTGTCGATGCCACAGAGGTCGCGCGCAAATTCCTCTCGGCGGTATACCGCACCGGGCAGAGCTTCGGCGTCGGCCACCTGGAGAAGATACTCACTGGCAAGGCCGACGAGCGCGCGATCAAACTCGGCCATGACCAGCTATCGGTGTTCGGTATAATCGAGGGCGAAGAGGCCGCGCTTATCAAGCCCGTCTCGCGCTCGTTATTGCTCAAGGAGGCGCTCGCCACCAACGATCATGGCGGGCTGATCTTTGGCCCGGAGGCGAAGGCTTATTTGAAGGGCGAGCGCGAGTTGCTGCTCATCCTGCCGCCCAAACGCGCGCGCCGTGGCCGCCGCGATGCGGCTCCCAATCCGGTCGGCGATCCGCTGTTCGATGCCTTGCGCGAATTGCGGCGCGAACTGGCTACCGAAGGCGGCGTTCCGCCCTACGTCATCTTCCACGATACAACATTGCGCGAGATGACATCGGCGCGCCCCGATAGCCTCGCCGCAATGTCCGGCATCAGCGGCGTCGGCGCGCGCAAGCTGGAGGCCTATGGCGACGCCTTTCTGGCTGTGATAAAGCAGCATTAAAAGGGGGCATCCTGTTGCGATAAATTGGTTGCGCTCGGGATTGCCTTCACCGGGAAGGTTTTCGTCATTGCGAGGAACGAAGTGACGCGGCAATCCAGTGCAGTTGCAGACAGCTCTGGATTGTTTCGCTACGCTCGCAATGACGAGTGCTTGGCGCGAGCGGTATTTGTACCGGTAATCGCCGACGTTTGGAGTGTGTGAATGATGGCCGACAATGGAAATGCCATACGGAAAAAGCTAGACGACGGCATCTCTGTATCCCCGCAAATTTCCGCGAGCGATGTCGCGGCGGCGAAGGAGGCGGGCTTTACCCTGATCGTCAACAACCGCCCCGATGGCGAAGAGCCTTCAGCCCCGCAAGGCGAAGAGATCGCAGCGGCGGCCAGCACGGCGGGAATAGACTATATCGCCATCCCAATCACTCACGCCGGTTTCTCGCGCCCACAGATCGATGCGCTGAACGACGCGCGCGCCAAAACCAATGGCAAGACGCTCGCTTATTGCCGCTCGGGCACACGCTCGACATTGCTATGGGCATTAGCCGAGGCAGCGAAGGGCAATTCCCCCCGCATAATCGCCGCCAAGGCCGCCGACGCCGGCTATGATGTCGCAACGATAGCGATGCTGCTCGATACGCTAGCGGGCGCGGCGAAGGGGGCGTGAGGGGTGGAGCGATTGGTGCCGCAATCTGTCAATTGGCGATTGTATACTTTGTGTAAACGCAGGACTACTGAGTGATGTTCTGACCGTCGATCTCGGCTTTGTAAGCGTCTCCGGCGCACCAAAAAATGATGAATTCATCGGTCACAACAATCGGCGATAACTCATGCGGATCGGCTGCATTAGGATAAGACACGGTGAACGTTGACCCCGGCTTAACCGTGTATTCTGCTGCCCACGGCTCAACGATGATGCATAATGCAGCGGTGCTGGAGTTTGTGAAACATTGGCTAATCACTCGCTCTTATCGTCCTGCTTCCGCCGCGCGGCGATCAATTTCTGCGAGCTCTGCTTTGGTCAGATCATATTTCTCGGAATAGGATTCCATCAAGGCAGCCAAGCTGGCCTCAACCGATTCCAAGCGGTCCGCCGGTAGGTGTTTGGCAAAAGACACGAATTTTTCGAGCATCGTCATATTGGCAGTATAGCAGGGTTTCTGACAATTCCAAAAACCGCTACGTCGCCGGGTCTAACCCTTGCACATCCCCCGCACCAATCAGCTGCGCGAAACGTTCCAGTTCTGCGCCGAGCTTTCTGCTCCGGTTGCCAGTCCATCTCACCCCCGGCTCGCTCCAGAATTGGATGACTCTCAGAATTCCTTCTTTGCGGTCCGCTTTCACTTCAATCCTGCCTACAAACCGGTCGCCTTCTAGCAGCGGATACACATAATAGCCCCATTTGCGCTCGGCCGCAGGAACAAAAATTTCTATGCGATATGCAAATCCGAAAAGCCGCGCCAATCTCTCACGATCACGGATGGCAGGATCAAAGGGGTTTATTATTCTGAGCCGCGATGTCGGCGTTTGCGCGTCTGCCAAGGCGGCCTCGATAGTGTTTGAAGCGAAGGCGCTGGTCCATTTGCCATCCGCGCATTCGATCTCCACCGGGATCAAATCCATTGCTGCGCTCGCCGCCCATGTTTTGGTTTCTTTGGCCGAAAGCGCGCCCCAAAATCTCTGGATTTCCCCCGGCGTTCCGAACCCCAACCGGGCCAGCGCCGCGCGGCAGAGCCAATCTATTTGTTCATCATAGCTATGATTTGCATCGATCAGCTTTGATGGAATGATCCGCTCGGATAAATCATAGTATTTGGTGAAATTTTCGCGGTGTGATGTGGCCAGTTCTCCTGCATACCACATAGTATCGAGCGCGCGTTTATGCGGCGGACGATCCCACATTTGTTTCTTGCCGGTGATCTTGGTATCAAAGGCATGGGTCGAGAGCGGGCCTTCCTCCTCTATGCGCGCCTTGATTGCCGCGACGCCGCCCGTCTTCATTGTTTTGCGGTACGATGCCGATTGGCGAACCCGCTCCCCCAATCGCCGGAATTGACGTTTCCACATCGGGTAAAACTCCATCGGCAGAACGGAGGCATCATGGGTGAAATGTTCAAATATGGATCGTTCCTCGGCAAGCAATTTGCCCAGCATCGGCTCACGGTAATTCTGATTGCGGCTCCACAGGATATGATGATGCGCGCGCGTCACATTGCGAATGGTATCAAGCTGCACAAAGCCCAAATTGCGGATGATCTGCAGCACATCCAGCGCGCCCGTCGGCACATTCGCCAACCCTTGCGTATTCAGCCACAGCTTGCGCGCATCGCGGTTCGATATTTTGAGAGTTTGGCTCATGGTTATGTGCGTTAATATCGTGATCTTGCGGTGCGTCTAGTGAGGAGTTGTAGCGAAGGAGATTTCGGCGACAGGTGCAACGCCCCCGAAAAACTCTCGCCCTCCATCCGCCGCCACTCCCGCTCTCGACATATACTGACATTTATGTAAACAGCGGATTATGCCGTCGCTTCCCGATCCGATCAACTATGCCATACCGTTTTTCGCGCTGACATTGCTCATTGAGATGTGGCTGGTCAGGAAGCGGCGCGATATTGCAGGTTTTGAATGGCGCGACACTGCGGTCTCTTTGCTGCTGGGGAGCGGGAGCCAGCTTGCGGGGCTGGCCACCGCAGGCATCGTCTATGCAATCGCAATATGGAGCCACCAATTCGCGCTGCTCGATATCGGCTTTATCTGGTGGGCATGGCCGATATGCTTCCTGCTCGGCGATCTGGCGTATTATGTCTTTCACCGCAGCGCGCACCGCATCCGCTGGTTCTGGGCGGCGCATGTCACCCATCATGGCAGCCAGCACTATAATCTCTCGACCGCACTTCGGCAGACATGGACAGGTTTCATCGCGATTGGCTTCATATTTTATATACCGCTATTTATGATCGGCTTTCCGTCAGAAATGGTGTTCTTTTGCATCGCGTTGAATTTGATTTACCAATATTGGTTTCACACCGAGGCGATAGACAAAATGCCGTTTTGGTTTGAGGCGGTGATGAACACGCCGTCGCATCACCGCGTCCACCACGCCACCAACGCGCGGTATTTGGATGCCAATTATGCCGGGGTATTTATCATTTGGGACAGGATGTTTGGCAGCTTTGTTCCCGAGGATGATGTCGACAAAATCGAGTACGGCCTGGTCAAAAATCTTGGCAGCTTTAATCTACTTTGGGCGGCATTCCATGAATGGGCGGGGATCGCGCGCGATGTCTGGCGCGCGCCGTGGCGGCACAAGCTGGGTTATCTGCTTCGCGAACCGGGCTGGAGCCATGATGGCAGCCGTGAGACCAGCGCGATGATCAAGGCGCGCGCGCAGGGCAATCCAGCGAAAAAACAGAGGATTGCATGACGTTGCAGCTTCCCTTGACGCGCAATCATGCCTAACAGGGTCGCCATGTGGCATCTCCATCAATTCCCGCTTTGCCCCTTTTCGCGCAAGGTCCGCTTGCTGATGGGCGAAAAAGGCGTTGCCTATAGCCTGGTCCGCGAAAATCCATGGGAGCAGAAGGACAAATTTGTCCAGATGAACCCCGCATCGCGCACGCCCGTTATGGCTGATGACAAGGGGTTGGTGCTGGTCGATAGCGTCGCGATCAGCGAGTATATCGACGAAACGGTCGAGAAGAATCCGATGATCAACGGCACCGCTGCTTACCGCGCGGAAATCCGCCGCCTTGTCGCATGGTTCGACCAGCAGTTTTTTGGCGATGTCACCGCCCCGCTGCTCCACGAACGCATGATGAAGCGGCTGATCCGGCGCGAACCGCCCGACGCGAAAATCCTTCGCGAGGCAATGAAACGCGCCAACATCCATCTTGATTATGTCGACTATCTTATCGATCACCGCGCATGGATGGCGGGCTCAACAATGACGCTTGCTGATCTTGCAGCGGCCGCGCAAATTTCGGTTGCAGATTATCTCGGCGGGATCGACTGGACCGGGCATGAGCAGAGCAAGGCATGGTATGCCATGTTCAAATCACGCCCCAGCTTTCGCCCGTTATTGTCCGAGCGGATGGAGGTTATTACTCCGCCCGATCATTATGAGAAAGTGGATTTTTGATGCGGTATATGCTGGCTACTGTCGCAGCGCTGACGCTGACGATTCCGGCAACCGCAATGGAGAGCGAAATGGCGCAGGCAAAAGGCGAATTCACAGTAGAACTCAAACCCGTATCGGGCGAAGGCGAAGCGCCCGCGCGGATGTCTATCGACAAGCAATTTACCGGCGATCTGACCGCGAGCAGCAAGGGTGAAATGATGATGAGCGGCGTCGAGGCCAACGGCGCACGCGTTTATGTCGCGCTCGAAACCGTGACCGGAACACTGGCCGGTAAAGACGGCAGCTTCATCCTAGCCCACCGCGGCACCATGTCTCCGGCGGCTCAGGAATTGTCGGTGATTGTGGTTCCCGATTCGGGCACCAATGCGCTTACCGGCATCACCGGAACGCTTGAAATCGACATTGTCGATGGTCAGCATTATTACACACTGAATTATACGCTGCCCTCGCGCTAGCCAATAATCGCCGTTGCATCATCGCCGCCGCTCGGTTAGGGAGCGCGCTGGCTGCTACGGCCAGAGCCCCTGTGGTGGAATTGGTAGACGCGCTGCACTCAAAATGCAGTTCCGAAAGGAGTGTCCGTTCGAGTCGGACCAGGGGCACCATTTTCCTTATTCAGCTATGATACCGTCAGCAAAGCTAATAGGCTGCACCCGCATAAATTTTCGGGAGAGTCCGTATGCGCCTATTCGCCTTTGTCGCTGTTTTCTTGCTGCTTCATATTCCGGCAACCGCTTCTGCTGCCGATGACAGAAAGGCGAAGCTGCCGCTACCGGAATCCGAGGCGCTGGTAATGGGGCAGACTTATAAGCTGAAGTCAGACATCCTTGGAATGGACCGCCGCCTTACGGTTCGGCTACCGACAGGATATGCCGATAAACCTGATACCAAATATGATGTCGTCTATGTTATCGACGGCGGGCCGGAGCAGGATTTCCCGCATATTGCCGGGATAGCTCAAAGCAGCGACATGAATGGAACCTTCGCCCCGTTCATTCTTATCGGCGTTGAAACGGTCAATCGCCGATCCGAAATTAGCCCGCCGGTTGCTGACCCGGCGGTCTACATTACAGAGCTTCGGGCCAAACCTGGCGGCTCGCCCATATTCCGGAAATTTCTCGCCGATGAAGTGAAGCCGTGGGTAGAAACCCATTTTCGCACAAGCGGTAATGATGCGGTCTTGGGCGAATCCCTGGCCGGGCTATTTATCATCGAGACGCTATTCGAGATGCCTGACCTGTTCGACGACTATATCGCGGTCACACCGTCCTTATGGTGGGAGAATATGAAATATGGCCGTGAGGCAAAGGCCTATTTATCAATACTACCAGCAGGCGACCGGCGGCTTTATGTGGCACTTGCGGATGAGGGCTTCCGTCACAAAGAAGGCACCGATCTGCTTATCGCTGCGCTGGAGGAAGCCGCGCCAGAAAACCTGAAATGGCTCTATGTCCCGCAAAGCAAGACAGAGACGCATGCCAGCATTTATCATGGCGCAGCACTCGACGCCTTTCGCGCTTTCTACGGCTTGCACACGCGAACCGGGCGTCCGGGATCACTGCTAAGCGGCAAGCCCATCCCGCCGCGCACAGCCAAGCAGCAAGCGCGGCTCGATGCGCCCTGTACGGCTGAAAACACGCGCCAAACCACGCCGGAGGAAACCACACTGGACAGCAATCCGCTGGCCTATGAATGCATTCTCTATGATTACGGCCCGCGCGCAAAGGCGGGGAATTTCCATAAGTAACCGGCTGTCGGTTAACCTTTACGCCTAGCACTGTCCCCATCTGAAACAGGTAGCGAAGCTGCGGTTATTAACTATCATTCGCCCTAGCCAAAATCCCTAACAAAACGTTAACAAGGCTCTCATGAAACGCAGAGCAATAATAAGTCGTAGCGAGGGTGCAGGGCATCCCTTTCGTCAAATGCTGGCTCCGGCCATGCTGAGCATTGAGGTCGCCGAGGAAAAGCCTGCCAAATGGTGGAAGCAGGAAGACATCCATCTTTTTGCGATGAGCTTCATCGCCTTCTTCATCGTATTTTATACCTTTATCGCCTGACTTTTTTGCGTTGAAGCGCAGCGGTTCCGCGATTCATCTGTCAGGATTTACTCGCGGAAATCGAGGGCACCAGCCCACTCCTCCACCCGAACCACCCAACAAGTATAATGCCATGGGTGGTTCGGGTGCGGGAGTGGGCTGGTGGCGCATCAAAGCGCGCTTAGAGCCTTTTGCAAATAAAACGCCGCGCTCGACGATAGTCGGGTCTGACGGACGGACTAATCCTGACAAACAGAATCCCTCTCAATCGCAGGCTTTGTGAAGCTTCCAGGCGATCCAGGCTGATATCAGACAGGCTGCTGCAACAAGGAACAGCGTGTCGGCTATACTAACCCCCGCGCTTGCCAGAGTGCCGTAGATCATCGTTCCGATCACCATCGCTCCGGCATTCACAATATTATTGGCGGCGATTGTCCGCGCAGTCTGCGATTTTCTGACCGTAGTCGTCAGGAAGGCGTAGAGCGGGACCACAAACATTCCGCCGAAAACCGATATTCCGAACAGTGCAGCGAGGGCAAAATCGCCGCGCGGCAGCGACAGGAATGCCTGCCAGTCCATCAGATCAACATTGGTCCGTTCCCACCCCTTGACTGTCCACCATAGCAGCAGGACGAACAGGCCCATTAGGATGACGCTAACAGGTGCGAATTTTGCCGATACCTTCCCTTTCAGCATCTTGTTAATCGCCACAGATCCGGTTGCGATACCGATTGAGAATATCGCAGTGAACAAGGTCGCCACGGTATTGTCACCGCCAAGCGCATTTTTTACCATCGGCGGGAATTGCGCGCCAAGCACTGCGCCGATAGCCCAGAAAAAGCTGATCGCCATGATCGCCAGAAAAAGCCGCGGCACATGCATCGTATCGCGCACCAAGCGCCAGCTTGATCTTGCAATATTCCAGTCAATATACAGCTTCGGTGCGTCGTCTTCGGGCGGCGCGGGCGGGACATATTGTGCGGCGAACCGCCCGATACAGGCCACAATGATCACGCCAATCGCTGCATATTCGGGCGGCATTATTCCGCCAGCGATGGTGCCGGTCAGGATAGCAAGATAGGTGCCCGCCTCGACAAACCCGGTGCCGCCCAGCACTTCGTCTTCTTTGAGATGCTGCGGCAAAATGCCATATTTGATTGGCCCGAAAAATGTCGAATGCATACCCATCGAAAACAACGCAACAAACATGAGCGGAATGCTTTGCAGGAATATGCCCGCTGCACCGACAAGCATGATGACAATCTCTGCGCTTTTTACCAGCAAGATAACGCGGCGCTTGTCGATGCTATCGGATAGCTGCCCGGCAACGGCCGACAGCAGGAAGAACGGCAGAATGAAGACGCCGCCGGCCAGCGCATTATAGTAAGCTTCTTCCTGCTCGCCGCCCTTTAGCATGGTATAGGTGATCAGAATCACCATCGCCATTTTGAAGAAATTATCGTTGAAAGCGTTGAGGAATTGCGTGACGAAAAGCGGCAGGAAACGCCGTTTGTTCAGGAGTGATAACGCACTCTTCATGAAAATCCGGCTCCCCCCAATGACGTTCGGCAAATGCATAGCGCTGCAAGCCGCGATGGCCAAGCCTTTCTCTGCCTATCGCCAAATAGATGGGTGATTTTGCAAAAGAATGACGCTAACGCACAAAGCCATGCTGAGCCTTCCAAATATATTAACGATGTCGCGCATATTGGCTGTGCCAATTTTAGTGTTTCTGCTTTGGCCGAGCATGAGCGGGAGCATGGTGCAGCCCACGACGGTCGACTACTGGCTGGCATACGGACTTTATTGTCTGATGGGTGTCACCGACTATTTCGACGGCTATCTGGCGCGCTCGCAAGGAACCGTGTCAAAACTCGGCATCTTCCTTGATCCGATTGCCGACAAGATCATGGTAGCTGCTGTTATTTTGCTGCTGGTCTTTACGCAGGATATTGTCGGCTGGCATGTTATCGCTGCGTTGATCATCCTGCTCCGCGAAATTACCGTATCGGGCCTGCGCGAATTTCTTGCCGGATTGCAGGTATCTGTTCCGGTGTCACAGCTTGCCAAATGGAAGACGACAGCCCAGCTTATCGCCTTCGGCGGGATCATCCTCGCGGGCGCATTGCCAGGGTGGGTCTGGCTGAAAGACGCTTCGCTTGGCTTGCTGTGGGTGGCCGCGATACTGACAGTGGTCACGGGATGGGATTATCTTCGTGTCGGCCTGAAGCATATGGATTAACCGGTTATGCGGCTCGTCTATTTCGCTAGCATCCGCGAGGCTATCGGCTGCGATAGTGAGGAACGCGCCACCCCCCCGCACGTTGCCACCATCGCCCAATGCCTCGACTGGCTGGGGCAAGAAGATGCGCGCTATGCCGCGGCCTTTTCCGACCGTGCGAAATTGCGCTTTGCCGTTGATGCCGAGATGGCCAAACCTGATGCACCATTGGCAAGCGCGCAGGAACTGGCGATATTCCCGCCGGTAACAGGCGGGTGATCACCGTGCGCATCCAGAGCGAGGCTTTCGATAGCGGCGCGGAGTTAGCGGCACTAGCACAGCTTGGCGGCGGCGCTGTGGCGAGCTTTACCGGCATCGCGCGCAAGGACGGCGGTGTTACCGCGATAGAGCTAGAACATTTTCCCGGCATGACGCAGGCCGCGCTGCGCAAAATTGCCGATGAAGCGGAAACGCGCTGGTCACTGCTGGGCTGCGTGATAATCCACCGCATAGGGCATATAGAGGTCGGCGAGCCTATCGTTCTGGTTGGCGCTGCTGCCGCGCACCGCGCCGCTGCATTGGAAGCCTGCAGCTACCTCATCGACCGGCTAAAAACCGACGCGCCTTTCTGGAAAAAAGAGCACCGCGCCGATGGCAGCGCATGTTGGGTCGAGGCTAGGGCCAGCGATGATGCGCGTGCGGAGAAATGGAAATAAATTCCGCTCCTCTCCCCTGAAGAGAGCAAGGCTCACCCATAGCTACTGCGCCCTCAACTCCCGCATCGCGCCGGCCAGCAGTTCAAATTCCCCCCGCCGGGTGCTGTTGGTTCGCCAGATAAGCGCAATCTCCCGCGTCGCATGCTCGGCATCGAGCGGCCGCGCCTGCACCTCGGTCCCGTCAAGCAGCCCGGCATCAACCGCCATGTCGGGGATCAATGTCACACCAAGCCCGTTATCGACCATCTGGATCAGCGTATAAAGCGATGTCCCCATCATCCGCGCATTGGCGCGCAGTTCCGGGCGGTTGCAGGCGGCAAGCGCATGATCCTTCAGGCAATGCCCATCGACCAGCAGCAACAGCTTTTCTTCATCGATCAAGCCGGGATCAATACGGGCGGGCGGGTTTCGCGGGTCGTCCTTCGGAAAAGCGACCTGCAAACCATCATCAAACAACCCCGCTTTTTCGACATCGCCGCATGCGTAGGGCAGCGCAAGCAGCACGCAATCCACATCACCGTGATGCAGAGCCTCGCAGGCCGCAGCGCTATTTTCCTCTCGCAGATAAAGCTTCAGATCGGGAAAGCGTTTACGCAATGCAGGCAAAAGGCGCGGCAGCAGGAAGGGCGCAATCGTAGGGATCACGCTCATCCGCAGATCGTCGGCAAGCGGCTTACCCGCCGAACGCGCCATATCGGCAAGCTCTTCGGCCTCGCGCAAGATCCGGTGCGCCTTGTCGACCATCTTATTTCCCAAAGGCGTAAAGCGCACCACGCGGCGCGTTCGCTCTACCAATGTCAGGCCGAGCAAGGTTTCAAGCTCACGGATTCCGGAGGACAGCGTCGATTGCGTCACGAAACACGCCTCCGCCGCCCTGCCAAAATGGCCATGCTCTTTCAACGCGACCAGATATTGCAGCTGCTTCAATGTGGGAAGATAGGCGCTCATTGATTGCTCCATTGAATAATTATCGGCATAATAATCGATAAAGGCGATTAAATCCACCTTTCCGAGGAAAAATACACGATGAAATTTGAATATTGCGCATTTCGTGCTTAACTTATTGTCCACGATTGACGAACATAGTCGCAACAGGAGCTCTCCCCATGCTGACCGCGCTAACCGACTATCTAGATTCCATAAGAGCCCGCGACCCTGCGCCGCGCTCCAACTGGGAAATATTGCTTTATCCCGGCGTCTGGGCGCTCGGCTTCCACCGGCTTGCACATTGGCTATTTGAAGGACGATTGTTCTTTTTCTCGCGGCTGGTAAATCACTTCTCGCGCATGGTGACGGCTATCGACATCCATCCCGGCGCAAAGATTGGCAGAAATTTTTTTATCGACCATGGCTTCACCGTGATTGGTGAGACTTCCGAGATTGGCGACAATGTCACCATCTATCAATGCGTCACTCTGGGCGGAACCAACCCCACAAATGGCGAGGGCGGAAAGCGGCATCCGACGGTTTGCGATAATGTCATCATCGGATCGGGCGCACAGATATTGGGGCCGGTTACTGTCGGTGAACGCGCGCGTATTGGCGCAGCTGCTGTGGTAACCGAAGATGTGCCTGCCGGTGCGACGATGGTCGGCGTGAAGGCCAAATCGACACTGGTGAAGGCAGAGACCTACGCGCAGGAATTCATGCCCTATGGCACACCGTGCGAAGAGATGTTCGATCCTGCAACGCAGAGCCTGGAGATACTGCAATGCGAGCTTGAGACGCTGCGCAAAAAGATAGCAGCGGAAATGGAAGCACGCAGCGCCGAAGAGGCCGCAGCAAAGAAGGCCGCCAAGCCGAAGCGCAAAACCGCCAAGGGCCGTAAGAGCGCTTGAGCGCTGTCATCGCCCCCTTCCCGCCCAAGGGACATCGGCACCGGCGCAGGCCAATCCAGGTCGGTTTTGACCGCAAAGAACTCACCCGCATCCTCGACCTGTATGGCCGCATGGTAGCGGCCGGCAAATGGCGCGACTATGCGATCAGCTTTGACAGGGACGCCGCTATCTTCGCCGCATTCCGCCGTGCCGCCGAACGCCCGGAATACCGGATAGAGAAACGCCCCGCCCTGCATGGCAAACAGGGCAAGTGGGCGCTCATCGGCGAGCAGGGCATGGTGCTGAAACGCGGCGCAGAGCTAGGATCTGTGCTCGCGCCGGTTGAACGGAAACTTATGAAGCTGGTTGGGGTTTAGCCCCGAAGGCGCCCAAATATTAGGCCGCGGCCAGATGCGTAACCGGCAATTTCATTTGCAAATTACCGGGAAGCTTGGCCACCACAAATTGCCTGATCGGCGTCCAGAATGCGGATAGGCAGAGCAGCCCTGAGCCGATAACCAACGCGGTGATCGCTACATTCAGCTCGACAACGCCAAATTCGCGGAACAGGAAGGTTAGCGCGACAAGCACATAGGCCAGCGCCGAGACGAGCAGCGCGCGGCGATCCACGGCGATAGCGACAAGCCCCATCACAATATAGATGCCAAGCACACCAAGCGCACCAGCGGCACCGATGCTTTCTCCTCCGGTAATTCCGACCATATAGAATAGCGGATGGGCGATCATCGGCGCTGCCAGAAGATGCAGCCAGAAGGCTACGTCGCTTCGCCGTGTTTCACGCTTTCGGTCGCTAATATCCCAACGCATGGCGACCAGGAATATCACGATGCCAGCAATCAGCACGAGCGTCAGGACAAGCGCCTCTGTTCGCGCCGGATCAATGCCGAGCGCTGCCAGAACAAGCGCTACGGCCGTTGCAGCAAGCGCCCCTGTTCCAGCTGCGATGGTGATCGGAACCATGAACCGCCGCCAGTGCAGCCATGCCGCAAAGGCCGTGACCGCCGCCACGCCGGCGGCCAGCAGTGCGCTTGTTCGTTCGCCGATATCGCTTCCAAAAACCTCCTCCACGATAGCCATCTGCCCGACGACAATGCCAAAGGTAAAGGCAACCAACAGGACGATCGACGGCAGCGCCATACGCCGCTTACGCGTGAAAAATTCGGCAAGCCCCCATGCCGCCCCAGCAACAAAAAATCCGCCAAGCGCAACATGAATGGACCCGCCGATACCGCCCATAGCGACTAGGGAGATAATCGCTGCGATGGCCACAAATATGTCATTGAAGCTGTTGACCAGGCGGAAATTTTCTTCGTCGACAGCGGGCATGGCCCGTCCGCTTGCGACATGATTGCGCAGACCATCGGCGGCCTCTTGCGTTATTGCCCCTGCCTCTATGGCTGCCGCCAGATCCTGTTCGCTATACATTTGCGCGCGCCCTTCTGTTTCAATTCGCCATTATGCTAGACGTAACTGTATTATATTGTCAATACAGCGCAGCTTTCAGGCGATCGAACCACCGTGCCTGCGCCGGTTGAACGGAAACTTACGAAACTGGTTGGGGAGCAAGCGTGAACAAAAAAGGCCCCGGGCTTGCCGAGGCCTGATTTTTAGCTGGCTGTCGTTCTTAAATGGACAATTGGATTCAGCCCTAGCTGCCCAATTCGCCTAGTTTCTTGAATGCCTGTGCGCCCTGTTCGCCGCCTGATTGCGGGACAACTTCACCGGTGCGGTCGCTGATGGCTTCGAAATTCGCCGCCACGCCTTCGGGAGTGCGTTCATCCTCGGGAAGCGCGACGCCCTGCGTCATGGTCACGTTGGCAGTGTGGAAAAAGCCAGCGCCAGCGCCCATGATGATGTTGGTCGGTGCATCTTCGCTGACGAGGAACAATGCAGCAGGCACAACCCATTTAGGATCGAATGCCTTCAGCACAGCCTCTGGCATGATGTCTTCGGTCATGCGCGTGCCGGCAACGGGTGCGATCGAATTGCAGCGTATGTCATATTTCGCGCCTTCGATATGCAGTGTCTTTGTGAGACCGGCGAGGCCGAGCTTGGCCGCGCCATAATTGGCCTGTCCGAAATTGCCGTAAAGCCCGGTCGATGATGCCGTCTGCAAGATCCGGCCATAGCCCTGCTCGCGCATCGTTTCCCAAACCGCTTTTGAACAATTGGCCGAACCAGTGAGATGCACCTGCACGACCAGATTGAAATCGTCCATTGTCATCTTTGCAAAGCTCTTGTCGCGCAGGATGCCGGCATTGTTGATGAGGATATGCACGCCGCCCCATTTTTCTTTCACGCGTGCGACCATTTCTTCCATCTGGGCAAATTCGGTTACGCTGCCGCCATTGGCCATGGCGGCGCCGCCTTCAGCCTCAATCTCTTCAACCACCTTAGCTGCGGCATCCGATGTGCCCGTTCCATCGCGCGCACCGCCAAGGTCATTGACCACAACCTTTGCGCCGCGCCTTGCAAGTTCCAGCGCATATTCGCGGCCCAAACCGCCGCCGGCACCGGTTACGATGGCTACTCTATCTTTGAAGCTGATTGTCATGTTCTTCTCCTGATCTTGTCGGATATGTTGATGTCGGCACATGATAGGCCAGACTTTGGCGCTTGCATTGGCATGCCGGCCTAGTTGACACAAGCGTAAAGTTTACGCGAACGTCAAGCCAGCATATCGCAAATATGCCCGCTGTAATAAAAGCGTCATCGCAACGTCATCAAAGCGCAATGATAATATCCTTTAGACTGCATCCCGGATAGGAAGCCTTGATCTTTATGCGCGCGAAATATCACATTCTGGCCAGCATAGCGGCCCTGACCGCAGCGATTGCCGCAGGCCCGGCTTCGGCACACAGCGCCGATGCGGGGGAAGATGTCGTTCGAAGCAAATCGGCATCATCTGCGCCCGAGGCTATATCTAAAGCGGCATCCGAACCTTCCACTGATACCGGATGGAGCTTCAAACCGCGCGGACGGTTCCTGTTTGATATCGCAAATGTTACCGCGCCAGCCGCCATCACCAACAACGGACTCGGCTTCTCCAGCGAAGCACGCCGCATCCGGCTTGGCGCATCGGGCAGGATTCCGGGCGGCTTTGGATATAAAATCGAAGCCGATTTCGCCGGCGGTGATGTCCAACTGACCGATGCCTTTTTGAGCTACAAATCTGGCGGACTGAAAATCACTGCCGGTCAGCATAATAACTTCCAGTCGCTCGAAGAGCTTACCAGCAGCAACGCCACCAGCTTTGTCGAGCGCGCCGCTTTTACCGATGCCTTTGGTTTTGAGCGCCGCGTTGGCCTTTCGGCCCAATATAATATCGGCGCGCTGATGCTGCAGAGCGGGGTGTTCACCGCCAATATCGAGGATCTGGGCAGCGGCGGTGACAACAGCATCAGCCTTGATGCCCGCGCCGTATTCGCGCCGCAGATCGGCGGCGCACAGGCGCATTTTGGTGCCTCCTATCATTGGCGCGATCTGGATGACGCTGTCACCTCTACCCGCTACCGCCAGCGCCCTTTGGTGCACTCCGCTGACATCCGTTTCATCAACACTGGTTCGATTGCATCGGTGAAATCCGAAACCAGCTATGGCCTCGAAGCCGCTATAATCACTGGCCGGTTCCATGCGGCTGCCGAAACGCACTGGCTCAAGGCAAACCGCACCGGCTTTGCGGATCCCACCTTTTTCGGCGGGACAATCGAAGCCGGAATTTATCTGACTGACGATCAGCGCAAATATAAGGACGGCGCATTCAAAGGCGTGAGGGTCAAAAACCCGGTCGGCAAAGGCGGCTTTGGCGCGCTGCAATTCATCGTCCGCTATGACCGGCTTGATCTTAACGATGCTGGCATCGCTGGCGGACGGCAGAATGGCTATATAGCCTCGCTGATCTGGGCGCCCGTCGATAATATCCGCTTCCTCGTCAATTACGGCAAATTATCCTATGCCGGTGCAGTCATCCTCGCCGGGACAGCTGGCGATTATGATGCCGATGTCTTTGCCGGCCGTTTCCAGATAAGCTTTTGAAAAAACAACCCTGACATTTGCATCAGCGCCTACTACATTTGCGCATCGTTACATTTACCCCAGCCGCTGTCCCGTTACTGGACGGCGGGTTTGTTAACCATCCCTGTTGCTGGTTTTCGCTGGCAGATATGCTAAAGCACCTGCAATCAAGGGATTTTATCATATGAGCGACGATACAAGTAACGGGCCTAAAACGCCTGAAACGCAAGGCAGCGAACCAAGCCCAACGCGCCGCCGTGCGCTGATGTTGGGTGCAGTAGGTGCGGCCACCGTGGTCAGCATACGCCCTGCCATCGCGCAAGCGGCGGGCAGCGTCCTCAATTGCGAGATTCCTGTCCCTGGCCCGCATGGCAGCGGCATGAATATCGATGCTTATGGCAAGCTGGTTTCGCCTGACACGCCGGGTTCATTTCCCGCTTCTGGCCGGAAGTTTACTGGCGAGCAGGTCAAACAAGCACTTGGCGGCCGCACATTGCCCGGCACCGCCTATGACGAGAGCGAGGCTTACGTGAATTATATCCGTAGGTTGCAGGCAGGTCAGAGCGGCTTCACCTGCTACGCCTCGCTGCAAATGCCGCATTAGGGCAAAATCCCCGGGCAGTTTGCTAGCGATGCCCAGCAATCCATTGATTCTTTACCGCTGTTTGCTACGCCGCCTGTATGTCGGGGGACGCATCCATTATCTATCGCGCTGAACCGGAAGAGGCGCGGATCATTCAGCCGCTGGATGCGATGACGCTCATCTATCAGCGCCGCAGCGGTATCACCCACATTGTTGCAGAGCCTGTGCCTGAAATATTGGCGGCAATGGGCGATGACGCAATCACTGCGCAGCGCCTCGCTGTAAAGCTGGCCGAAAGCTTCGATCTTGGCAGCGAAGGAGATGCAATTGCGGTCATCGCCGAGCGGCTGGCGGAACTGGCCGGCCTGGGCCTTGTCGAGCAGGTTAGCCCACCAGATGCATGAATTTCGCGTCACCGTTGGCCCCGCTTCCTTCCGGCTATTGTCGCAGTGGGCGAAACCGATCGAACAAATGCGCGCGCTCTACGGTGCCTATCCTACACCGCAGATACCCGATTTCACCGTCCGGTTGGAGGCGGTAAGCCTGCTACGCCGGTTCATCCGCCCATCGGCAGCGATAGACGGCGACTATATGCTGCCCGACGCAGCGCCCCTGCCGCTGGCTCAAGGGTTGCTTGCGTTGGAGATGGGGATGAATCTTCAGATGGCACTGGGCTGGCGGCGGCAAATGATTTTGCATGCCAGCGCGGTCGAACGCGGCGGCAAGGCGCTTATTATGACCGGCGAATCCGGTTCGGGAAAATCGACATTATCGGCGCTGCTCGGCATTAACGGATGGCGCTTCATGGGTGATGAATTTGCGCTAGTCGACCCGCAAAGCCTTGAGGCGGTGCCATACCCTCGCCTGATCAGCCTCAAGAATGAGGCCGTTGCAGCAATGCAGGCCGCCGCGCCGCATGCGCAGTTTGGCCCGTTGATGAAGGCCACGCCCAAGGGTGATATCCGCCATATGGTGCCGCCTGCCGCCGCGATCGCCCGCATGGCCGAACGCGCCAAACCCGCATTGCTTCTTTTTCCGCGCTTCGGCCATGAACCCGCAATCCGCGAGATGCGGCCAAGCGAAACCTTCATGCGGCTAACGCAGGCATCGACCAACTATGTTGCGCTCGGCGAGGCTGGTTTCGAAGCGCTCACGAAATTTGTGCAAGACGTTCCCGCCCGCGCCATAGATTATCGCTCAGGCGAAGAAGCAATCGAGCTGGTTGAACAGCTTTGGGAGGAGCTGGCATGAGCGATGCGATGCTCCTTGTCACGGCATTGCGCGATCCGCAAAGCGTGGCCGCGCTTGACGCCGATGGTTGGACGACGCTGCTCACCATGGCGCGCGCCGAGGTGTTGATCGGCGCCCTAGCGATCCGCCTTGATGGGCAGCGGGTGCCAGACGGGGTCGCTGCGATATTGGGCGATGCAAAGATCAACTCCGCCTATCAGCGTAAGGCCGCGCTGTGGGAAGCCAACCGGGCCGCCGCCGCACTCGCTGGGTATGACGGCCGGGTCGTGCTTATGAAGGGCACAGCCTATGTTGCTGCGAACATGCGCGCGGGTGAAGGGCGCTCAATCGGCGATCTCGACATTATGGTCGCCGAAGAGGATTTGCGCGAGGTCGAAAAAATGCTGCTCGCTGCAGGGTGGGAATGGGTGAAGGAAGACGAATATGACGATGCCTATTACCGCGAACATATGCATGAGCTGCCCCCGCTAATCCACCGCACACGCGACCGTATGATCGATGTGCATCACACGATCTTGCCAAAAACGGCGAGGCCGATGCCCGATGCCAAAGCGATGAGCGATGCCGCCGTGAGGCTCTCTCCCTTTCAAGAGGGAGGGTTAGAAGAAGGGCTGTATACCTTCTCGCCCGAAGACATGTTTATCCATTCAGCGGCGCATCTGATCGCTGATGGCGATCTGGCAGGCGGGCTGAGAAATCTTTGGGACATGCACTGCCTTCTGACCGCATTTACGGCTGCCGATGCCGCCTATTGGACGCAGCTAAAGCAAAGAGCGGCGCATCATCAGCTTTTCCCTGCTGTAAGCCGGGCTGTAAGATTGGCGCAGTATCTCTACGGCACCGATATTCCGGCCGATTGGCGCGGTATCAGCGCGGCAGACCGCCTGTTCATCCACCGCCTTACCGCGCGCAATGGACGCGGCCAGCAAACGCGCAAATTCACCCGCTTTGCCTTCTATATCCGCTCGCATCTGCTGCGCATGCCGCCATTGATGCTGGCAAAGCATCTTTGGACGAAATGGCGAAAAGGAAATTAGTGATTTGTAACAACTGTCCCTTGCTTGTGGAAACTGCATCAAATTGATGGCATGGGGAATTTCATGAGCAAAACACCGATAGCCGCCATCATCCTCGCCGCAGGCAGGGGCACGCGCATGAAGTCCGATCTGCATAAGGTGCTTCACCCGATAGCCGGCCGGCCGATGCTGTTCCACCTTCTGGACAGTATCAACCGGTTGAAGCCCGAAATAAAGGTCGTTGTCGCAGGCGACCGGCGCGAACAATTGGAGGCGGCTCTGAAAGGTTCCGGCGCAGCTATTGCATTCCAGGAAGAACAGCTGGGAACCGCGCATGCGGCCCTGCAGGCCAAAGAAGCATTCTCCGGTTTTGACGGCAATGTGCTCGTTTGCTTTGGCGATGTACCCTTCCTGCGCACCGAAACCGTGAGGCGGCTGTGCAATGCGTTAAAGGATGAGGTGATGGTTTCCGTCCTCGGCTTCCGCCCCGAAGACGCCGCTGCCTATGGCCGGATCGTAACCGATGGCCGCAGCCGCATCGTCAAGATGGTCGAATTTAAGGACGCCGACGAGAAAGAGGCAAAGGTAAATCTCTGCAATTCGGGCGTCATGGTGGTGCATAGCGACAATATCTGGCGACTGCTCGAATCTGTCGGCAATGATAATGCAGCTGGCGAATATTATCTGCCCGATGTTGTTACAAATGCGCTCGCCGAAGGGCATGTCGCCATGGTGACCGAAACCGGGGAAGACGAAGTCGCGGGCGTCAACAGGCGGTCCGAACTGGCGCGGATGGAGGATAATTGGCAGGAACGCCGCCGCAAACAGGCGATGGACGGGGGTGCCTCGATGATTGCCCCCGAAACCGTCTTCTTCTCCCACGACACCTCGATCGGTCGCGATGTCATGATCGAACCAAACGTGTTTTTCGGCCCCGGCGTGAGCATCGCCAACAAGGTTACCATCCACGGATTTTCGCATATCGAAGGCGCCACCATTTGCGAAGGCGCGAGCGTTGGCCCGTTCGCGCGGCTGCGCCCCGGCGCGGTGTTGGAGGAGGGCAGCAAGGTCGGGAATTTCGTCGAGATGAAAAAGACGACGCTCGGCGCGGGCGCAAAGGCCAGCCACCTCACCTATCTCGGCGATGCGACAGTGGGCGCAGGCGCAAATATCGGCGCCGGCACGATCACTTGCAACTATGACGGCCATTTCAAATATCGCACCGTGATCGGCGCAGGCGCATTCATCGGTTCCAACAGCGCTCTGGTCGCCCCGGTGAAGATCGGCAAAGGCGCAATCGTCGCCGCCGGAAGCACCGTGACCGCCGACGTGATGGACGGCGAACTCCGCCTCGTGCGCGCCGAACAATCGGTAAAGCCGGGTTGGGCGGATAGGTTTAACGATGCGATGCGGAAGAAGAAGGCAGGGAAGTAAATGGCAACAACAACCGTAAAAATAGAAAGCGTTGACCAGCCTTCGGAGGTAAAAGCACACTGCCCCGAATGTGATGGATCTCGTTCTTGTCACGTTCATGGCGCAACATGTCAATCATGGCTTTACAAAGACCCGCAGGGCAACTCCGCAAATGGCGAGGTCAACTACTCTATACTCCGGTGCAAGGGTTGCGAAACTGTTTTTTATGAAACCAGTAGCTGGAACAGTGAGGATATTGATCATTGGTATGATCATATGGGACAAGAACAAGGCGAACACCCCAGGGAAAAGGTGACCTACCCAAAACCAGAAAACAAAATAAAACCTGTTTGGTTTGACGCAATTAATAAAGTCGATAGTCAGCTTCATGAGATTTTGAGAGAGATGTACATCGCTCATGACAACGAATTGTCTATTTTGACGGCAGTTGGCCTCAGAACCGCTCTCGACAGAGCTACAGAAGTATTGGACATTGATCCGGCTATTGCATTCAATGAGAAACTTGATGCCCTTGTGAGTGGAGGGTGGATCGGGGAATCAGAAAAACTGATTCTTGGCGTTGTGACTGATGCAGGTGGCGCGGCAGCACATCGAGGTTGGAAGCCTTCAAGTAGTGAGGTTAGCCAGTTGTTATCAGTAATCGAGCTATTCTTGCAAAAGGCCTTCATTGTCGGTCAAAAAGCGTTGGAGATAAAAGAAAATATACCCGCAAGACCGGCGCGTCGATAGAAATGGCTTGTATTGATACCGGTATATCATCATGCGTTGCATTCTCGCTGATTTGCCCGGCGAAAGCTACCAAATAGCCCGGCAGATTACAGCCAATGAACCGCTAAGCCGCCCTATCCCCCTCCAACGTCCGTTTCGCTATATAACCCGACCGCGTCTCCCCAACCGCTTGGGCCTGCGCATCGAGGCGTTTGAGCACGCGCCTTGGCAGGGTAATATTCACCCGCTCGCTGGTATCGTCGAGCAAAGCGGGGTCAATCGTAATCACGGCGAAACTCCAGCCGGCATAATCAGGATTGTCGCGTAGCGTCGAAAGGCTGGATGGTGCGGGAATTGCGTCATCGGCATCCAGCGTCGCATCAATCCACGCCGCCGCTGCTTCCTCTGCGTTTGTCAACGCTTCATCCAGCGTATCTCCTGCCGAAAAGCAGCCGGGAAGGTCCGGCACGATCACACCGAAAGCCGTCTTTTCATCACCAATTTCTATCGCCACGGGATAACGCATATTTGATTCCTATAATGCTGCCTGTTTGCGGATTGCAGCAACCAATCCCTTGCCCAAATCCTTCTTCGGGTGCGGCACAACCACATGACCGGGCCGCTGTGGATGCTTGAACACATGATGCGATCCGCGTATCCGGTTCAGCTCCCATCCGGCTTTTTTGAGTTCGCGGATGAGGGCTGCACTCTTCATTATGTGTATAATACATATCGCAGATGAAATGTCAATATCGCCGCCAGCCCCTTGACATGATATCATGATATGATATCTATATATCACTATGACTCGCATACTCGCCGATCTGCCCGATGAAGATATCAAATGGCTCGATGCACTTGCCGCCGAGCAGGGCAAATCGCGTGCGCAGCTTTTGCGCGAAGCGGTGGTCGCTTATCGGCCGCAATCACCGCTCGATTGGATAGAAGCAGGCTTTGGCGCATGGAAAGATCGAGACGATATTGGCGACGCCGTTGAATGGCAGCGGCGTGAGCGGGCTGGTTCGACGCGGCCATGGGATACTGACTACCCGGAAGTGCGCGCCGAGTTTCCCGATCTTTTTGATGACGAAGATGACCGCGAGCATGAAATTCACAAGGCATGGATGGCCCAGCATGGCATGAAGCTGGGAGATGGCTATCCAGGCCTTGAAAAAGCAATGCAGATACTTGCCGAAGAAAAACAAGTGCCCAGCAAAAAGAAACGCACCAAAAAGTGAGCGGCTTTACCTTTGATAGCAATATCATAATCGACTTGCTGCGCGGCTTTCCCGAGGCGCGCGCTGAACTGGAGCGCGCCGCTACCCGAGAACGAGTATGGATAAGTCGCGCTGTCTGGATAGAGGTCATGTCAAAAGGGGAAGGAGACGGGCTCCGGCGTGCTGAAATGCTACTTTCCGGCTTCAGCGTTGACGAAATAGACAGTGAAGTAGCTGAACGAGCAGCTGCGCTAAGGCGTGACAGGCACGGTTTGAAGGCGATGGATGCCATCATTCTCGCAACCGCGATGATACGCGGGCGCGTTCTGATTACACGAAATACAAAGGATTTCCCTGCTAACATGCCGGGAATTCGCATACCCTACACGCTCTAAGAAAGAAGGCTCAAACTCATGTGCGGAATTATTGGAATAGTTGGTAGCGCCCCCGTCTCTGACCGGCTCGTCGATGGGCTGAAGCGGATGGAATATCGCGGCTATGATAGTGCCGGGGTCTGCACCGTCCATGATGGCCAGCTCATCCGCCGCCGCGCCGAGGGCAAGCTGGCGGGCCTGGTCAAGGTGCTGGAGGGCGACGATGCGCCGGGCAATATCGGTATTGCTCACACACGCTGGGCCACGCACGGCGCGCCGACCACCAGCAACGCGCATCCCCATGCCACCGGCGAGGTTGCGCTCGTCCACAATGGCATCATCGAGAATTTCAAACAGCACCGCGACGAACTAACCGCGCGCGGGCGCAAATTCGAGAGCGAGACCGATACTGAAGTTGTCGCGCATCTGGTGAGCGAGCAAGTGGAGGCTGGTAAATCGCCCGAAGAGGCTGTGAAAGCTGTGCTGCCAGAGCTTCGCGGAGCATTCGCGCTCGCCATCGCATTTCGTTCGCATCCCGATATGCTGATCGGCGCGCGGCTCGGCAGTCCGCTGGTGGTCGGTTACGGCCCTAAAGGGGAAAATGGGGGCGAAACTTACCTTGGTTCAGACGCGCTCGCGCTCGCGCCGCTGACGCAGAAAATTGCCTATCTTGAGGAAGGCGACTGGGTGGTTATCACCCGCGAAGGCGCTCAGATTTACGATGCGGATAACAACCCTGCCACC
Source organism: Sphingorhabdus sp. (assembly GCA_036479555.1). Taxonomy (GTDB): domain Bacteria; phylum Pseudomonadota; class Alphaproteobacteria; order Sphingomonadales; family Sphingomonadaceae; genus Sphingorhabdus_B. The sequence continues at coordinate 91,980 of JAZGFP010000005.1, read as the reverse complement.
CGCGAAATAACAAACTCCGGCGTATCGGCAGCGACAATCGAAAAGGGCAACTATCGCCACTTCATGCAGAAGGAAATTTTTGAACAGCCCACCGTGGTTGCACAAACGCTGCAAAGCTATATCCGCCCGCTCGAACAGCAGGTCGCGCTGCCGCAAATGGATTTTGACCTCTCCGCCATAAAGCGCGTCACCATCGTCGCTTGCGGCACATCCTATTACGCCGGCATGGTCGCCAAATACTGGTTCGAGCAGTTCGCCCGCGTGCCGGTCGACCTCGATTTCGCATCCGAATTCCGGTACCGCGATCCCGTCCTCGAAAAAGGCGGGCTATCGCTGTTTATCAGCCAGTCGGGCGAGACGGCAGATACGCTCGCGGCGCTGCGCCATTCGAAGGCCGAGGGGCAGAAAATCGCCGTTGTCGTCAATGTGCCGACCAGCAGCATGGCGCGCGAGGCGGATCTATTGCTCCCCACCCATGCCGGGCCAGAAATTGGCGTTGCTTCAACCAAAGCCTTTTCCTGCCAGCTTGCCGTCCTCGCCGCATTGGCCGCGCATCTGGCGGTGGTGAAGGGCGTCATGACCCGCGATGAGGAGCGCGAGATTGTCGGGCATCTCACCGAAACACCCGCCGCGCTCAACGCTGCGCTGGCGCATGATGAGGATATCGCGGCGATGGCGCATCTGATCGCCCCGGCGCGCGATGTGCTCTATCTCGGCCGCGGCCCCGATTATCCGCTGGCGCTAGAAGGCGCGCTGAAGCTCAAAGAAATCAGCTATATCCATGCCGAGGGCTATGCGTCTGGCGAGATGAAGCACGGCCCGATTGCGCTGATCGACGAGGCGGTTCCGGTAATCGTGCTCGCGCCATCTGGCCCGCTCTTTGAAAAGACCGTCAGCAACATGCAGGAAGTCCGCGCGCGTGGCGGAAAAATCGTCCTGATCTCCGATGCCGAAGGATTGGCGCAGGCGGGCGAAGGCTGCATGGCCACCATCGAAATGCCCAAAGTGCACCCCCTGATCGCGCCGCTGGTCTACGCCGTGCCGGTGCAATTGCTGGCCTATCATGTGGCCTGCGAAAAGGGGACGGATGTGGATCAGCCGAGGAATTTGGCGAAGAGTGTTACGGTGGAGTGAGCAGCGAGAATTGAAGGAACGAGCTTGGGGTTTTGGAAGAAGTTTGTTAACAACAAGTGGGCCGCTGGATACTGAGGTTTGGAAACTCAGTCCAGCGGACCCGGGCCTGTCAGCTGAGCTGACGATCGCCTCCTTTTGGAAGGGAGGAGAAACTAATTCGTTTTCAACGCCATCGCCTTTACGACGCTTGCTATTTTATCTGCTTCTGCCGACGTTAGATCAAAAGGCAAATTATTGATGCGAACCACGACATCGGATCTGATAGGTATGGGAAAGACGTTTGCAGAAGGGGCCACCGATACTTCATTGCGGCTCTGAACATTCGGTGTTTTTGCCGACCTTTTCTTTGGCTGGCCCGCTGTGGGTTTTTTGGAGTTTTCTGTTTTCGACTTTTTCGTCGACGTTGACGGTTTGTAGCTGACGGGGTTGCTTAAATAGGTCTTAAACTCATTGATCGCAGACTTCACGCGACTCTTGTAGACGGCTAGGCTACTTGGCGTGTACTCCTTTCCTTCTAAATTGACGAAGCGCGACATCGTTTGATCAATATCTATGACGGTAATGTCCGTTTGCTCTTCGGGATCAAGAATGCCCAAAACCTTGCTACATGCGGCTTTCCGTCCCGCAGCTGTATTTTTGGCCATAAGTCCTTTTGTTGCCAGATAATCAAGAAATCCGAGCAGCGATGTAAGAGAGTTATCTTTCATATTATTCTCCTTGGGAATCGCGTTAGACCCTTGAAGCGGAAATGTCAATCACTTAAACACATTCATCTAAACATTCGTATTTGAGAGATGGGTTGGCTAAATATACCACCGCCGAGTTAGATGCCAAGGGCGTTCATCAATACGAACATATCCACCGGTTTCATTTCGGTGACGCCGCATTCAAATGCGCCCGCCAATGTTACGCATCTGCAAGAATAACCTCTGCGTCTCTCTGCGGCCTCCGCGTGAACAAAATATTTCACGCAGAGGCCGCAGAGAGACGCAGAGGAAATATGCTAAATTGTTATCGGGCAGTTAGGTAACGATGCGCCTCAAGCCGCCTTCCCCAACATAAAATCCACATGCACCGCGTCATAAGGAAACACCACGCCTTTATCCGTCCGGTCGACAACACCGGCATTGATGAGCGCATGCACATCGCCATGCACCGCCTTTATGTCGCGGCCCACGCGGCGGGAGACTTCGCGGATTGACATTACGCCCTCGCCGGTCATGGCGCTGAGAATATCGGTGCGCTTTGGACTGAGTGTTTTCCACATCTGCTCGACCGACAGGAAAGAGATGCGATTGCCCTGCGGTTCGCCCCGAAATGCGGCAGACAGCCGCTCTTTCACATCCTCATTCGATGATATGCCCACGGTCACAATATTCTTCATTGCTGCCTCCATCGCTCTACATCATTCCAGAAATCTCGTTGCAGCTGATCCAGCCCCGCAAAGTTATAAACATGCTCGATTTCGCCAACATGTTTGTGGTCACCCTTTCCAGTTTCATTGTCATAACGCATGACACAAACACCATCTGCAACGAGGGCGAGCCGGTATTTGAAATTATGTCCACTTCCCTTGCTTGGGGCTGGCAGCTGCCAGACGATCAGTTCAACAAAGCAGTCATCATCCAAAACGATGCGTTCGCCGATGAGGGAAACCGCCTTCATGTTGGAGCATATGACATCAATCACGCCTGTTGTCAATCACTCCAACAAGCTATGTAAAGGAAACCTCTTTTCGGCAACACTTCAGGTCGCCCAACCGACCTCTCGTTTTTGTTGAAACCTATCCCTCAAACGCCCGCAAAATGTCGGATCACGTCGATCACATCAATCACCAGCGAAATCCCGTCAATCAACAGGTAAAACACCAGAAATTTGCCGAACAGACTCTCCGATGGCGGGTGCAGCTGGCGGCGTTTGAACCATATCCATGCATAGACAGGTGTCCAGAAGACGATGTGCGCGAGCCCCAGCAAGCGCACATAGCCATGCTGCCCGTAGAGATATTCCATGAAGGAACCTGCTGCCATGAAGGCCAGCAATATCGCCAGCGCCTCAATGCGGAAAATCCATTTGCCATCCTTGCGCCCAACTATGAATAATACTGCGCCCAGATTGGCGGCTCCCAAAAAGCCGAGCCATATAAGCAACCATGCCGGCTGCATCATTAAAGCCTCACCTAATGTCGCCGGTTCGATTTGCATATCCACTCTCCCTTGGCGCAACACTATGGCGACCTTCGTCAATGTGCAAGTCAGGCTAGCCATTACCGGCGGCGGGGGTGTAGACAGCCGCCATGTCGCTAACCAAGGCCCTTATCGTTGCTGCGCTTTTCGTGATTGCGTTTAACCTGTTTTACTATGCGCGCTATCAACGCGCCATGGCGGACGTGCGCCGGCGCGCGGCTGAGGAAGCCGAGGCTGGTGAGGGCGAAAGCGAAAAGGGCGAGGCGGACGACGTAACCTAGTCGGGGCCGCTCCCGAACGGTAGCCAGTGCGTTGCGAACGAGATGAAGGAGCCACCTAATGAAGAACCAGACCCGTAAGTTTGAATTCACCGGTGCCGCCGGGCAGAAACTCGATGGACGGCTGGAATTGCCGTTGACCGGGCAGGTGCGCGCGGTGGCGCTGTTCGCACATTGCTTTACCTGTTCAAAGGCGAGCCACGGCGCGACGAGAATTTCGGCTGCGCTCGCGGCGCAGGGCATCGCCACATTGCGGTTTGATTTTACCGGCCTTGGCGGCAGCGGCGGCGAATTTGCCGACAGCGGTTTTGCAGCAAATGTTGATGATCTGGTCGCCGCGGCCAATGCTTTGCGCGATTCCGATGTTGGCGCGCCGCAGCTGATTGTCGGGCACAGCTTGGGCGGAGCAGCGGTAATTGCGGCGGCTTCGCAAATTCCTGAATTGCGCGCTGTTGCCACTGTAGGCGCGCCCTTTGCGGTCGATCATGTGCTCGAACAATTGGGCGGCGGAGCGGCGCAGATTGAGGTAGGCGGCGATACCGATGTCACCATCGGTGGTCGCCAGTTTCGCATAGGCCGCGATTTTGTAGCGCAAATGCGCGATCAGCCGCAGGGCGAAAGGCTTGCCGCGCTCAAAACGCCGCTGCTTATATTGCACGCGCCCGATGATGCGATTGTGCCATTTGCAGAAGGCGAAGCGATCTATGCCGCCGCCGCGCAGCCCAAGAGCTTCATCGCGCTCGGCAATGCCGATCATCTGCTCACCCGCTATGGTGCGGCGCAGGGTGTGGCAGCGCAGATTGCAGCATGGGCCGATGGCTATCTTGATCCTCTCGCAGATGATGCGGCAGGGGTTGACGAAGGGCTGGTTTCGCTTTCGAGCTTGGGCGGTAAATTCACCCAACTGGTGCGCTCCACGTCGCATCAGTGGCTCGCCGATGAACCCAAATCCTTTGGCGGTGACGACCTGGGGCCAACGCCCTATGATCTGCTGCTATCCGCGCTCGGTGCCTGCACCGCGATGACGCTGAAGATGTATGCGGCGCGCAAGAAATGGCCGCTTGAGCATGTGGAGGTGATACTCGAACATGGCCGCGAACATCGCGAAGATTGCGAGACCTGCAACAATAGCGCCAACCAGATTGATGTGATTGACCGCATCGTGACATTGCGCGGTGATTTGGATGATGAGCAGCGATCGCGCATACTGGCGATCGCCGATAAATGCCCCGTGCACCGGACACTGATGAACCGGATGGAGATCAATACGCTGGCGGGTTAGCCAAGCAAATCATAAGCTTGTAGCTCGTCATTCCAGAAGCAGTTTTTCTCCAAATCTGTGATTTGGCTAGAAAAACTAGCTATCCGGAATCCATCTCCTGAGGCCAAGGTCAGGAGATGGATTAGCTGCGCTGGTCTTACGGCTCCGGGTTCCAAGCAAAGCTAACGAAAAATCGCTGGTTTTCCGAAGCTTTTCTAGGCCCCGGAATGACGGCTCAAGCTATAAGATTTTGGCCGATAGGCTAAGCGCCGTCACCAGCATTGATTTGCGGATTTTCGCGCCGTATATGACGGCATGAAAATAGGCGGCCTTTCGCGGGCCGCTTTGTTGCTTTTGGCCAACATGAAGAGGAACCCCGCCATGACGATCACTCCGCTAATGCCCGTATATCCCCGCTGCGGGTTTCGCCCTGTGCGCGGCGAAGGCGCTTGGCTGATAAGCGAAGATGGTAGCCGCGCGCTCGATTTCGCCTGCGGCATTGCTGTCAATCTGCTCGGCCATGGCCATCCGCATCTGACCAAAGCCATTCAGGATCAGGCCGCGACATTGATGCATGTATCCAATCTTTACGGTTCCCCGCAGGGCGAAAAATTCGCGCAGCGGCTCGTTGATACGACCTTTGCCGATACGGTGTTCTTCACCAATTCGGGCGCGGAAGCCGTGGAATGCGCGATCAAGGCTATGCGCGCCTATCATCAGTCTGCCGGGTCTGATCGCTTCGAAATCATCACCTTCAAAAATGCCTTTCATGGCCGCACCATGGCGACGATCAGCGCGTCTAATCAGGAAAAAATGCACAAGGGTTTTTCTCCGCTTTTGAACGGTTTCAAATATGTAGAATTTGACGATCTTGAGGGCGCGAAGGCTGCAATTAGCGACAAGACAGCGGGTTTCCTTGTTGAGCCAATCCAAGGCGAAGGCGGTATCCGCCCGGCGAGCCAGGCCTTTATGACGGGCCTGCGCGAGCTTGCCGATGAGCATGATCTGATGCTGGCACTCGACGAAGTACAATGCGGCGTTGCGCGCACCGGCGCGCTGTATGCGCATGAACATTACGGCATCGCGCCCGATATATTGGCGTCGGCAAAAGGCATTGGCGGCGGCTTTCCGCTGGGCGCTTGCCTTGCGACTGAAAAGGCCGCTCGCGGCATGGTGATCGGCACGCATGGCAGCACCTATGGCGGCAACCCGCTAGCGATGGCGGCTGGGAATGCCGTTTGGGATATCGTTGCCAATGACGAGTTTCTTGAGCAAGTTCGCAGCACCGGAGACAAGCTGCGCGCCGCAATCGAGCAATTTATCGGCAACTATCCCGATATGTTTATCGGCGTTCGCGGCAAGGGACTGATGATGGGTGTGCAGATGAATACGGACGTAGTCGCCCGCGATTTCGTTGGCCATCTGCGCGATAATCACGGGCTGCTGACGGTCGCTGCCGGAGACAATACTCTGCGCGTCCTGCCGCCACTGAATATTGGTGACGAAGAGATAGCGACCTTTATCGCGAAGCTTTCGGCGGGTGCTGCGGATTATGTAAAGCCGGGATCGTGACCCGGCATTTCCTGAATCTTTCCGATGCTGGCGGCGATGCGATAGCAGCGATGATCGGCGATGCGATCGACCGCAAGGCCGCGCGCGTGGGTGCTGACGGCAGCGCTTGGCCTAAAGGCAGAGTGGACAGCGACGCGCCACAAGCGGGCCATGTGCTGGGCATGATCTTCGAGAAGAACTCGACCCGTACGCGGGTGAGCTTTGATATGGCCATCCGTCAGCTTGGCGGCACGTCGATAGTGATGGATGCTGGATCGATGCAGCTCGGGCGCGGGGAAAGCGTGGCGGATACTGCGCGCGTGCTATCGCGCTATGTCGATGCCATCATGATCCGCACCGATGACCATGCGAAGATCGTGGAAATGGCGGAGTATGCCAGCGTTCCGGTTATCAATGGCCTCACCGATCTGTCGCATCCCTGCCAGATAATGGCCGATCTGCTGACCGTGATCGAGCATGGCAAGCCGTTACCTGGGCTGGAGGTTGCATGGCTGGGCGATGGCAATAATGTGCTCAACAGCTTCGTTGAAGCGGCGGGGCTGATGAAGTTCAATGTCCGCATCGCTGTGCCGCAAGGCTACGAAAGCGACAGTGCCTTCATCGAGACGGCAAAAGCGGCGGGCGCGAAACTGACGCTTACCCGTGATGCCGCAGAAGCGGTGGCAGGTGCGGATATTGTCGTGGCCGATACATGGGTGTCGATGGGCCAAGAAAATACCCACAACAAGCTGGCGGCCATGATGCCCTATCAGGTGGATGAGAAATTGATGGCCGGCGCAAAGCCCGACGCCAAATTCCTTCACTGCCTGCCCGCGCATCGCGGCGAGGAAGTAACGGGCGAAGTCATTGACGGCGCGCAGTCGGTGATATGGGATGAAGCGGAAAACCGCCTGCATGCGCAGAAGTCTATCCTGCTGTGGTGTTTTGGAAAGCTATAGGCTCAACACCTATTTTGAAAGATTGAACACCCGGTCTTCCAGATATCTGACTAGCTTGTCTTCCATCTGACCCCGGTTTGCGCCGGTGGTGTTGGTTACAAACCATATGACCTTGGCAGAAGCGGTTATCACGTCATGGACTGAGCGGTTCGGCGCGGTGCAGCCGGGGTCGGATTTTTTCGGCGGGACATCTGCTACGCCGTGTGTTGCGGAGGTTTGGTTTCCATAACTGTAGAATTTCTTGATCGGCTTGCAGGCAAAGACCGCTTCGAATGGCCCTGTTGGTGCTGGTGCCTCCTCATCCTGTGCGACTCTGGCTGCATGGCTTTGGGAATAGCTGTCCTGCACCATGTGCAAAATCGACCCGGTTGCCGCACGCCGGGCGATGTTCTTGTCAGCGCTGATCGAAAGGTCCCTGCATCTTGCCGACGAAAATTCCTTACCGCATTGCAAGGAAAAGAATGAGCGGATCGTCCATCTGGGCGCAGAGCGCTGGCTTTCGCATGACCTTCTGCTCGACAGGGAAAGCGGGCCTTTCAGAACTTCTAGGTCACCAGACAGGCCATGAACGGTGTCGCAATAGCTCTCATTCGCTCCATATTCAGGGTTAGTGGCGACACGAAAGGCCAGCCGTGCCCATGCCAGAATTTCCTTGCGAGTTTCGGTTGAATCGCGATTTGGAACCGACGACTGGGCATGCAAAAATTGCAGCTTCCCGAAATGTGATACGCATTGCAAACCTGCGTCATCAATATTCTGCCCATACCGGAAAGACTGCCTGCAGCCGCCGAGCATTTTCAAGCCGAAGCTCAGATTCCGGAAGTCTTTGTGCAATTTCCGGGTTGGATCATCGGGCCACCTTGAGGCATGTGCAAGACTGCCCCGGCGTGTTGTCGCCTTTGTCTTTGAACGATCTTTGACCTGTTCAAGATAGCGCGCGCAGTCCAGATCGATTTCAGTATTTTCTGCAAGGCAAGTTTCGGCGAGGCGCGTAATCGTTTCATGTAGATCATGCGTTTTCTTGACTATAGAACCAGACCCAATCTCCGACGCATGCGCGGCGGGGAGGAATAATAGTCCGGTAGAAATAACCAGTAAACTGGGCAACAGTTTTTTCATCTCCAGCTTTTCCATATGACGCCTCCCCCTTAGTCATCATGCTTCATGAACGCAGCTCAGGCAAAGCGCAAATTAGGAGAAATTTCATTTTCTCTCTCCCGTTTGATTCTCTCGGCATCAGGCGATGAACCGGCCGCACCGAGCGTAACAAAATGCGCCATATTTGGCCACATCTTGATTGGCGCCGTCGAAAGATGCTATCATCAAGCCACGAAAATGGAGGAACAGACATGGCAAATTGGAAAGAGGACGGATACCACACCGTCACGCCCTATCTTACTGTGGACGATGCGGCGGCGGCGATTGAATTTTATACAAAGGCCTTTGGCGCGGCCGAGGTGATGCGGCTGCCAATGGGCGACAAGATCGGCCACGCAGATATTTTGATCGGCGATAGCCATGTCATGCTGTCCGATGAATTTCCCGATATGGACAAGCTTGGCCCCAAAAGCCGCGGCGGATCGACATCCAGCCTGATGATCTATGTCGAGGATGTCGATGCTGCCTTTGCAAAGGCAGTGGCCGCCGGAGCCGAAGCAACGCGTCCAGTGGAAGACCAGTTTTTCGGCGACCGATCGGGCTGGTTGAAAGACCCCTTCGGCCATGAATGGACGCTATCGACGCATATTGAGGATGTCAGTCCGGAAGAGATGAACCGCAGGATGGCGAAAATGATGGCGGGCGAAGACGCCTAGGCTCTTCGGGAATTACCGTTCCTTAATCGCCGGCACCAGATCGGCGGCATCCTCCGGCGTTATCCCCGGCGGCGGGGCGGCAGCGATCTTTTCCTCGCCGCGCATGACCCGGCCCGCGCGCTTGATCGCCTCGCGCAGCCGCGGGTAAACGCCGCATCGGCATATATTGCCGATCGCCACATCAATTTCAGCATCGCTGGGATTGCGATTATCCTTCAGCAAAGCCGCGGCATTGATCACAATTCCGGGCGTGCAAAAACCGCACTGGATCGCGCCATCGGCGACCATGGCCTGCTGGACCGGATGGCTGCGGTCACGGCTAAGCCCTTCAATGGTAGTAACAAAGCGCCCCTCCGCTTCGGCAATCGTCACCAGACAGGAACGGATGGCCTCCCCGTCAATATCAACAATACAGGCCCCGCAATCGCCGGTGCCGCAGCCATATTTGGTGCCGGTCAGATTCGATGCATCGCGCAGCGCCCAAAGCAGCGGTGTTTCCGGGTCCATCTTATACTCAATGGGGCGGTCATTGACGGTGAGTTTGGTCATCGCTTTGTCTTTCTAATATGTCAGGGTTTTCTGATGAAAACCGCAGCACCGGCCCTCTATTCCCGCCAGCCTTTGTCGATTTTGTCGACCTTGCGGACCATGGCTTCAAATTCAAACTTGCCGGGGCCGCCCGGCGGCGGCGCCATGTGAAGGTCACGCTGGTGAACCGCAATAACATCTTCATCGACAATGATAGGCTTGCCCATGCTCATCGTCGCCAGCTGAATTTCGCACGCCCGCTGCAACGCCCAATATTTCAGGAATGCATCGGGAAGCGTTTGCCCCATCACAACAGGGCCATGATTACGCAGCATCAACATCCGCTTATCGCCAAGGTTTTTGAGCAACCGTTCACCCTCTTCCTCGCGCACGGTAACGCCCTCAAAATCATGATAGCCAAGCTGCCCCATAAAATTGCAGGCGTAGAAATTTGTGGCCTGCAATCCGCCTTCCAAAGCGCAGACAGCCATGGTCGCGGTCGTATGGGTGTGGATGATGGCATGCGCATCGCTGAGATGGCGGTGGAACAGGCCATGCTGAACAAAGCCCGCCTTGTTGACATGCCACGGGTTGTCCTCATCCAGCTTGTTGCCATCGATATCAATCTTCACGAGGCTAGACGCGGTCACTTCACCAAAATGCATGCCGTAAGGGTTGATCAAAAACTGATCATCGGTATCGGGCACCTTCACCGTGATATGGTTGAAGATCAGCTCATCCCAGCCCATCATCGAAAATATCCGGTAGCATGCCGCGAGTTCCTGCCGCGCGGTCCATTCGGCCTCGGAATATTTGCTGTTGGATTTCAGCTGGGTCGCCATCTTTACTCTCCTTACTTATTTCTTACGTTGCATTATGAAATGAAAATCTGATGGCGGCAAGTGGCTAGTCGGCGTCTCGGCAGCTGCGACAAAAAGGCCGCAAAGGTTGCAAAACTGGTATAAATGCTGCTACAGACACTTGATATTGGGCATTGGCGCGGCTAATGCGCCTCTCGGTCCGCCGCATATCAATGCGGCGCTTTTTATTTTTCCCGCAGAAATCGGGCGTTTCACGCCCTCTGCACCGAATCGAAGCGGAGTTGAAGTTTTTATGCAGATCATGGTTCGCGATAATAATGTCGATCAGGCGCTCCGCGCGCTGAAGAAAAAATTGCAGCGTGAAGGCGTCTACCGCGAAATGAAATTGCGGCGCCATTATGAAAAGCCTTCGGAAAAGCGCGCTCGTGAAAAAGCTGCGGCTATCCGCCGTGCCCGCAAGATGGAACGCAAAGTCGCCGAACGCGACGGCCTGAAATAAGCGGCTGCAAAATTCTATGAAAAGAGCGCGCCCTTGTCGGGCGCTCTTTTTTTGTGCTCGGCGCGGCACCGACGCTTAAATGGGCGCGGGTTAACTCTGGCAAATATCATGTTGAGAAATTGACCGCACACATTAAGACGACGGCAAGCAATTTCAAACGGGGTCAATTCGCATGTCCGCAACCACAGTTCCCATTCCGCCAACATCGCGCTCGGCGCTCGCCAAATATTGGCTGGGCATCGCGTTACTTGTCGCCGCCGGCCTTACGCTGGCCTATTGGGGAACGGCGGACATGCGCTTGAAATATAGCGATACCAAAAGCTATCTGTCGGGCATCGCCGATGAAGACGGCATTGAAGTCACCAAATCGGGGCTTTTATTCAAGGTCATTCGCAGCGGTGAGGGCGCGTCGCCAACCGCCAATGACGTTGCGATCATAGAACTTGAGGGCAAGCTGCGTGATGGAACGGTCTTTCAGGAAAAAACCCAAGGGCCGCTGCCTGTCACGGGATCTATCGCGGGATTTTCCGAAGCGCTGCAAAAGATGCAAAAAGGCGGCCAGTATAAATTCTGGATTTCGCCGGCTCTGGGTTATGGCGGTGAGGATAAGATCGACCCGCAGACCGGCCAAATGGGCATTCCAGGCAACAGCGTGCTGATATTTGAAGTGACGCTCAACGAATTCATGTCACGCGAAAAATATGAAAAGGCAATGCAGGCGCAGCAGGAAGCGATGCAGAAAGCACAGCAGCAGGGCGGCATGCCCGACGGCCCTGGCGGACCGCCGCCCGGAGGATAAAGCCGGACGGATCGGCCATTATGTAGGCGCACTTTGAGCCGCCTCCGTGTGGGTATGCGACGCAACCTGATGGCATGATGGCGACGATGTATCGCATTCGGCGTCGGAGCAATAATCAGGGCAAGTTAGGCAGGTGTATATGGCGGCCAGATGCAAAATCCTCATACCGATGCCAAATCTGGATTTCGATCCGACCGAGGTTTGCGTTCCCTGGAAGATCATGAAAGCCGCTGGCAATGATGTGGTTTTTGCAACTCCCGATGGCAGCAAAGGCGCCGCCGATGCAATTATGCTCAGCGGCGAGGGGCTTGATCCATGGGGGTTTATCCCCGCCCTGCGGCGGATAAAACTCATCGGGCACTTTCTTCGCGCCGATAAAAATGCGCGCGATTGTTACCAGGAAATGCTGGGTGATGAGCGGTTTAACAATCCCCTGCCCTATAGCGATCTTTCGGCAGACGACTATGATGGTATCTTGCTCCCCGGCGGCCATGCCAAGCGGATCAAGCCTTACCTCGAAAGCCGCAAATTGCAGGATGTGATCGCCGGTTTTTTTGACAGCGAAACGGCAAATGGCGGCCATAAGCCGGTGGGGGCGATCTGCCACGGCGTGGTATTGCCAGCACGCGCAGTTTCAAAGAAAACCGGAAAATCGCCGCTCTATGGCAAAAAGACGACCGGCCTCACATGGGCGCAGGAGCGCGCCGCTTGGCAGTTAACCCGCTATTTTGCGCGGTTTTGGGATCCGCATTATTTCCGCACTTACCTTGAGGAGCCGGGAGAAGCAGCTGGCTATCGCAGCGTTGAAGCCGAGGTGAAACGCGCGCTGCGTGACCCCGAGGATTTTGTCGAAGTCGATCCAGCCGCGCCTTTCTACAAAATCAAAACCGGCATCAAACGCGACAATCTATCCGACGAGCGCCCGGCATGGGTTGTGAAAGACGGCAACTATATCTCCGCCCGCTGGCCCGGAGACGCCCACACTTTTGCCAAGCGGTATGTTGATCTGCTAGACGAGGTCTATGGCGGGAAAGCGTAAGCCAACAACAGCGGCACATCAAATACTGCCTTAATCCGCGATAAAGACGATCTTGATATCGGGATCGGTCATCACATCAGCAGCGTTAGAAAACGGGACGTTGCGGGTGATAATCTCGCCATGTTTGATATGGCCGCAGCGCGCGCAATCGAGCACATCATCGATACCGGCCCGCGCATGGGCGCGGCTGATGGTGAAGCTAATCCCCTTCATATACATTTGCCCCAGCGGCAATCCATCCATCGTCGGGGTGCCCGCTGAAACGCCGGTACACACGCCGCACGGAGCGGTCGATTTGAGCGCATAGATCAATCCATCGCTAAGGTTCGATGCATCAACCACTATCGGGAATTGGTCTTTGACCCGCATGCCTAGTTGATATTGAACGTGACGCGCTTCGACGCCCAGTGTCATTGCGCGGTTGAGACGGTCTGCGTCAAAATCGGCATAAACAACGCGCCCGGCGCCAAGCGCTTTGGCGGCTTGAGCGGCAAAAAGCCCAACGCTCTGCGCCAGACCGCCAACGATCAGGACATCCGCGCCGGGCCGGTCGATTAACGGTTGCTCTATGGTTCGATAGCCATCCACGGCATTGTCGGAAATGGCGGCGGCCACAGGCATAGCGACATCGCCCGGTATTTTTACCAGCATGGCATCGGCATAGGGCACCAGAACAAAATCACTCAATCCCCCGCCCCATTCGCGGCCAGAGCTTGGCGCCAGACCATAAGCTGAATATGCCGGTACGCTGGTGCAGGCATTGGTAAACCCGCGGCGACAATTATCGCATGTTCCGCAATTGATCTGAAAGGGAACTATGACCTTGTCGCCCGGCACCGCAGCGGTGACCGCGTCACCAATTTCCACCACCTCGCCAGCAATCTCATGGCCGAAGGCAAATGGTTCGCCCTTCATCGGTGCCATACCATTGGCGATATACAGATCGAGATCGCAGCGCGTTACCGCGAGAGGCCGGACAATGGCCTGACCGGCATCCGCAATTTTAGGCGCTTTGACTTCACGCCATTCAAACTGGCGAGGGCCGACAAAGGTCAACTGGTGCATCGGCAGGTCTCCATATCGATACTGATGTCCACTTCCGTCACGACTCAAATTTATTTACTTCACTAATGAAGTATATATTAGAAGACAGGTAGTTTCAAGAGCGATAGGGAAATATGATGTCAGCATCAAAACTGAGACTCTATTGGCGACTGCAACTGGCGGCGCATTATCTGCAGAAAAATGCCGACCGAGAACTACTTGCCAAAGCCTATATCACCACAGCACAAACCGGTGTCATGGCGGCAATCACCAATGGCAAAAACATCACCCAGAAGAATATTGCAGACCGCCTGGGATTGAACGAATCGGCGGTAACCGCAATGGTCCGCCGCCTTGTGGCGCTGGGCTATATCGAGCGACGGCAAAGCCAAAATGATGGCCGCGCGAAGCTGCTGACACTTACTCCGCTTGGCAAGGATGTTCAGGCAAATGTGCGCCCGCCTTTTCGCAAAATAAACAACCGGATTGAAAATACACTCAGCGAAGAGGAAATCGAAAACCTCGCTGAATATCTTGAACGGTTGACGGAAAGTTTCAAATAGACCGCTGGCCCGGAAACGCCCACACTTTTGCCAAGCGGTATGTTGATCTGCTAGACGAGGTCTATGGCGGGAAAGCGTGATGCGCGATGCAAATACCGCTCTATCTACACACGCCCCGCGCCATTTTTTTAAGTCCCTTTTCGACGGTTGTCATATTCATGGCCGCGCGCCGTTTGTTAACATTTTCAGGGTCTTCCATGGGTTGCAGTGTGAGCTTTCCATCTGTGCATTCCCAGGTTGGCTGCGTTCCATAGCGTTGCTTACGCCCGGTATTCACCGCAACCCGGTCCCAGAGAAAAGCGTAATTTGCGGGCCTGATTCCGCCAGTCTCAAGATAGGGCTCCATTTTCGTTAGGACACTTTGCTGGAATTCAGCGTCGTGATCGGCATGCTGAACCAATATCCACGCATGGGTTGACACATCTTTGCCAAAGCGTTTTTTGTCAATCCAATCATAATCTTCGAGCAAGGTTTCGATGTATTTTTTCGAGTTTCCATCGGCGCGGAACGTGTTTGCTATCGAAAGCCGATGCGCCCAAAATGCCGATCCTGTTTTATCTTTCGTCCGCAGCGCCAAATAAGAACCACGCGCCGATTGGTCGCTGCGCCATAGCTGCACTATCTTGGTTTGAACGGCCAAGATGTTTGCATTTTTGGAGCGCTTGAAACTTCCGATTTTTCCCCATTTTTTCTCTTGCCGGCTTGCGGTTTCGGTGAATAATTCCCGGCCTTGAACGAAAACGGCCAAACAGCTTTCATTGTCAGCCGACGCATGGGCTATTTCCATGGCCGCTTTGGTTAGCAGCGCAGCCGCAACGTCGCCATCGCCCGATTTGTCGTCGAGCGTTGACGTTATCTCGGCGGGAATTACCAAAGGCTCCGTGGATCCCGCCTGCTTGCAATATTTTGAGGCGTCGAGAGGCTGCGACGAGACAGCGGGGGTGGCGGGCTCTGCTGCATACCCAGCGCTAGAGCTAGAGCTAGCCAACATTATCAATGCGCAACAAGCGGTAATCTTTATCATGAATATTCTTCCAGCCTTTCAAATTTTTCGGTGAAACGGGCGCTCAAGGGTTTGCGCTCAAGCGCGTTGATCGCGTCGAGCAGAGCCTGGGCAAGATCGCATCCGATTTCGTCATAAAGGTCGCTGTAAACAAGCGCGGTATCCTCCATGCATTGTTTCAGGCGCATGGCCTGCTGCCGTCCGGCGCTGGTTAAGTGAAACTCCGAACGGCGTTTATCTGCAGGATCGGGGCGTTTCTCCAACAAACCCAGCCTGTCGAGTTTTTCAATCCTCTGCGCCACCAGCTGATGCGGGAGTTTTAGACCTTTTGAAATGTCAGCAAGCGACGTGCGCGAATCGGTAGAGATAAAATGCAGCACCGATGAAACGACGACAGGGATCACAATCCCCCGCTGTTCGTAAACGACGCGAACCTGCTCGGAGCTTCGCAAGAGCAGCTCCTGAGCATGCTTTCCCAAATAGGCTTTTCTAATGGTTTCGGTGCTGACAAAAGTCATGGATATCTCAATATGCAGTTAATTGCGCAATTAGTTGCATATTGAGGTTATGGAGTCAAGAGACGCCGATAATTCGGCGATCATTACCTCGCAAAAACCCTAATCCAGTATTTTGATTTGATTGCGGCCGAGCGTCACAATCCCTGCCTGCTCCAGCTTTTTGAGCTTGCGGCTGATCACTTCGCGTGCGGTTCCCAGCTCTTCGGCAATCGCTCTATGGGACAATGCGACGATCCCGTCCGCCTGTTTGTTTTGTTCAAGAAATGCGGCAAGATCGGTGTCGATATTCCGCGCCGTCAACCGATCAACAAGGCCAACCAAATCGCCGATACGGTGCGAATAATCCTCAAGCAGCATGGCCGCCCATTTGGGTGACAACGCTAGGGCTGCGCGAAACTCCGCCGCCGGAACGGTGACGATCTCCAGATCTGTTTCGGCAATGCCTTCTGCATAATAGGCGCTATGCGTCAAAAGGCAGCTGGTGGTGAGCGCGCATGATTGCCCGGCACTTAAATGGTAAAGCGTAACTTCGCGGCCGGTTTTGAGCAATAGCCTGACCCGCGCAGAACCAGACAGGACCAGCACGAAATTCTCGCAAGCATCCCCGGAGGCGAATAATATTCCGCCCTCGGGAACCTGCGTAAGGCTTGCATTGTTAACCAGCGCGTCGGCCGCATCCGGGCCTGCTTCGCTTGGGAAGCTACGAGCAAGCAGCTTCTTGGCCTGCTGGCTTAACATCGCTGTGCCATCATGCGTGTTCATCGCCCTTCAGTGGAGCGCCCCGTTCAACGCCCGAGACCTAGAGACTCCCGGCGCTTTAGCCCTCTTCAACGGGGCATGTGCGCAGGCCAAATATCCGGTAAAGCGGACAGAATTTCATCGCGCTCGTACCGATCATGATAACGCCGACTGCAGCGGTGATGATCTGCATCATGCTGCCCGCTTCGAGACCGGAAAAAAACGCATAGACCAACGCCAAAACGCCAATGACCAATCTGATCATCCGATCAAGGTTTCCTAAATTTCTGCTCATTATATTCTCCTGTATGTTGATATGCCCTCCCTAACAGCTACCCGCAATCAAAGAGTGTGACTTGATCACATAACCTCCTGCCCCTCGCAATGAAGAATGAGAGACCATTCGCGTTAAAGCGCGAAGAAGCATATAAGGCTAATGAAAGAATATGGAGCCGCATTATGCGCCTGATCGAGCATCTTGAAACCACAGCGGCAAGCCATGAAAGCTATGTTCAAAAACAGCTCGCCAAAGAAGACCTGAGCCGGATCATCAAACTTCGCGATCTTGCGCGGCAGCACGAAGATTTGAAAACACTAAAAAAGCATGCGTTGTTCATTGGCTGGACCAAAGGAGACATGCGAACCCACGAGCTATCGGATCCGCTAAACGCTCTGATTGAGGCCGTGCATGATTTTGAAACCAAAGGCACAGGCGAACAGCATGATGCCGCCATCATGGATGTCTGGATGCAGTTTCACAAACTGCGCATGAAAATATTGATTCACTGCCTGTAGCGGATGTTAGCCCGCAGGGGAGGACAGCGCCTAATCCTCCCGATATTTATTGACCAGCTTGAGCGCTTCGTCGCAGTTAAGCGAGCCTGTGTTGCGCCTGTAGGATGTGGCCTGTTTTTCAGCGGTCGATAATGTCAGCGGATATTTCACTTGATCGCGCAAGCGCAACCACGCCAGATATTTTGTCTCGAATATATCGCCCTTGCCTTTGCAGCTGGTGGCCGCGCCATCGGCAATCGCCTCTGCGTTTCCGCTATCGCCGATATGCGTGCCGGCATAGACGCGGTAACAGGATTCCCAGCCTTTGCTGGCCCGGTTGAATTGTTCAAAGGCGACATCGGCGGGCGGCTTGGCGCGTTCAACCTTAACGATGGCCAAAGCCTCATCGCGGCGAAAATGGCCGCCGCCATTCCGTGTCATACGCACATCTTTTTGGGCCGCTTTGGCATCGCCATTATAGGTTTTATCTGCCAAAAGAAGCCATGCCGTCAGCGCCGCTTCATAGCGGTCTCCCACGCTCTTGCAGCTTGCTACCGCGGCATCGGCGATGCTTTGCGCGCTGCCCTTATCCAAAGCGTGGATGGTTGCATTGCGCTTCACGCAGGATTTCCATTCATGCTCGGCAATGTCTAAATCATCGCGCGCCGATTCAAGATCACCGGCCAGCATCATCAAAAACACAATCAGCATGCTATTCCCTATATAACGTTAGATTTCATGTGGCATAAGGCACTAGGCAAGGCAAGCGGCGGCACGCCGGAACCCTCATCCGCCCGCCAGCCGCCTCTCTTCAGCGATCCGTTTCTGCCAATGTGCCGGAGCAAGCTGATGGACATTTTCGCCATTTGAATCGACCGCCACCGTTACCGGGAAATCTTCAACCTCAAATTCGTAAATCGCTCCCATGCCGAGATCGGCGAAACCGACCACCTTGCTGCCTTTGATCGCGCGGCTGACCAGATAGGCTGCGCCGCCGACGGCCATCAGATAGGCGCTCTTGTGATCGCGGATGGCATCGACCGCCATCGGCCCGCGCTCGGCCTTGCCAACCATAGCGGTCAGGCCTTGATCGAGCATCATATGGGTAAATTTATCCATCCGCGTCGCGGTGGTGGGGCCGGCGGGGCCGACCACTTCTTCGCCGACGGGGTCAACGGGGCCGACATAATAGATCACGCGGCCTTTGAAGCTGACCGGTAGCTCCTCGCCCTTTGCCAGCATATCGGCGATCCGCTTATGCGCGGCATCGCGGCCGGTGAGCATCTTGCCGCAAAGGAGGAGCCGGTCGCCATGTTTCCATCCCTGCACCTCTGCCGCCATCAGCCCATCAAGCTGCACCCGCCGCGCCGCGCTATCAGGCTGCCAGTTTACATCGGGCCAATCATCGAGCTTGGGCGTTTCGAGGAAGGTGGGGCCAGATCCATCGAGCGTGAAATGCGCATGGCGGGTAGCGGCGCAATTGGGGATCATCGCGACGGGCTTTGACGCGGCATGCGTGGGCCAGTCCAGTATCTTCACATCGAGGATGGTGGAGAGACCGCCCAACCCCTGCGCGCCGATGCCAAGCGCGTTGACGCGGTCGAATATCTCGATGCGCAATTCTTCGATATCGTTCTGCGCGCCGTTTTGTTTAAGCTGCGCCATATCGATGCTGCCCATCAGGCTTTCTTTGGCGAGCAGCACAGCCTTCTCCGCTGTGCCGCCAATGCCGATGCCAAGCATCCCGGGCGGGCACCAGCCAGCGCCCATTTGCGGGATCATCTCGCACACCCAATCGGCGATATCGTCGGAAGGATTCATCATCTTGAATTTCGACTTGTTTTCGCTGCCGCCGCCCTTCGCCGCAACATCAATGCCCACCTTGCCTCCCGGCACCATTTCGACATGCAGCACCGAGGGCGTGTTGTCCTTCGTATTGCGCCGGGTGAAGGCCGGGTCAGCGAGTATCGAGGCGCGCAGTTTATTTTCAGGATGCAGATAGGCGCGGCGCACGCCCTCATCGATCACATCCTGCAATGACCGTTTGGATTCGAGCCTGCAATCCTGCCCCCATTTTACGAATATGGTGACGATGCCGGTATCCTGACAGATCGGCCGATGCCCCTCAGCGCACATCCGGCTGTTGGTGAGGATTTGCGCAATCGCATCCTTGGCCGCTTCGGACTGCTCAGCCTCATAAGCGTCGCCCAATGCGCGGATATAGTCCATCGGATGATAATAGCTGATAAATTGGAGCGCATCAGCGACGCTTTCGATCAGGTCGGCTTCGGTGATGGCGACGGTCATTATCACTCCAGAAATTCAGCGGCGCATGATCTGCATTGCTCTTGGCGGATATGCCGGTAACGAGCAAGGTTTTGTGATTTCGATTTCGGCTTTGCTGGGCTAACAATTCGTCACAGAGTAGCAGATGCTACCCATTGCCAGCTCAATGGCAGACCCACACCGCCCCAATATCCATGGGCATGTGGGCCTTAAGTCTTGACGTTTTATTCTAAATCGTTCATTCTAAGATAACTGTTTTAGAATTAGGTAAAAAGATGCCGCGAGCAATCGAATTCGAGACCGATACCGTTTTAAGCGCGGCAATGATGGAATTTCGTCGCCATGGATTTGACGGCACTTCGATCAAAGCACTTGAGCGCGCCACTGGGCTTTCATCCGGCAGCCTATACAACAGCTTTGGTGACAAGAACGCCATTTTTATCAAAACATTAGCGCGCTATAACCGCGTGATTGTCGCGCAGCGTATCGATGAACACTTGACCAGAAAGCAACCCGCAGCAGGCCTGCGTTCTTTTTTCCTGTCGCTGCTCGACGAACCAGATGACGATATTATCGGATGCCTGTTGACCAACAGCGCCATCGAATTTGGCGGAGGGGATTCAATGGCATCTGCTGGTGTAACCGCAGGATTCGAGTTGCAAGAAAAAGCTTTCATGGCGACCGCAGTGCGACTGTTTCCGCATTCTCGCAGCATAAAGGAAAAAGCGCTCAAGCTGCTCGCGCTCTATCAAGGCGTACTGGTGCTCTTTCGTTCGGGGCACCCGAAGCAAAAGCTTGCCGCGATGATCACCCATGAACTTGATCGCATGTTAGGAGAAGATAATGTCTAAAGCACTTTGGAGCCGGTATGCTGCTAGCTGGTCGATGAAAGAAGCAGAGCGTCTTGAGCGTCTGACCGAAACCGTCAGCCCAGACATAACCTACACCGACCCCAATATCAGCTTGGCCGGAATCGCTGCCTTCTCCGAATATATGGCGGGTTTTCAAGCCAACATGCCAGGCGCTGGTTTTGTGATTAAGGAGGCCAGCGATCATCATGAGCGCACGCTTTCGCATTGGGACATGGTCGATGCAGGCAAAAATCCTATCGGTATCGGAAGCAGTTTTGCCGAATTGACTGACGACGGAAAGTTGGCGCATATCACCGGATTTTACGCGACCTGAAGCCAAATCGTCGGCCGATGAGCCGTTGCTTATGCCGCCAAGAACTTCGAAGGTGAAGCGCGCCGGAATCGCCAAGCTGGATTTCGTCGGCAATAGCCACCATCACCCAGCGCCGCGCAAGAAAAAGGCCCGCCGTGATAGCGGGCCTTTTTTTCGTAAGCCAAAGCGCGACTGGATCAGAAGCGGCCTAGATTAGAAGCGAAAGGTCACTCCCGCCGAATAGGCCTGATTCTGCGCATCGCTGCGCGCGATGGTGGTGTCTACGCCGACATTCACGCTGATATTACCAGCATTGAATGTCAGGCCCGCACCAAGCTCGCCCCATGCCCGGTCGTCGCTCGCCAGATCAAAAGGCACGAAGCCAGCAACCCCAGTGGCGAAATTCGCATTCACAAAGTCAGCGCTATTTTCATATTCATAAACCGCATTAGCAGAGAAACGCAGTTGCAGCTTCTTACCCGGCTTGCTCCGGAATTCTACACCCATCCGGCCCTGAAGGCTCTTATAGTCATCGCGGAAGATTGTGAGCGCGGGACCGCCGCCGGTTTCCGTCACGGTGCCGAAATTGACCTTGCCATAACGCAGCGAGATGCCCGGCGCGATGATAGCGTCTTTGGTCATGAGCTCTTTGGTAAGTGCGATCTCTCCGCCAAACACCGCATTGTCATCATCGGTGCGCAGCGTGAAATTCGTGAGCCCGAGAGTGACATTGCGGGTGGTGCGCGAGGTGAGCTGGCCGTAATTTAGTTGACCGTCGATTACCCAGTTGCTTGGCGTTCGCACTTGACCATAGAGCGACCCCATCAGCAATTTGCCTTTGGCAAGCTGGCCAAGACCGGCGGTGCCATCCAGATTGCTGTAATAGACCGAAGCGCCAATCATCGCATGATCGGAAAGATAACGCTCGACACCGCCAGCGATATAAAAGCCGTCAAAGCGATCCTGACGCCTGCTGCCCCCGCCAATTGGCATGGTCTGCGCTTCACCGTCAATATAGCCGCCAGCAAAATAGACCGCAGTATCTTCGTCGATACCACCGGCATATTTGCTTTCGCCTGCATCACTCGCCGCCGCCGCGGTTCCGGCAACAACGCCGGAAAGTGCCCGCGACGCCATCCGGAGCGGATTACCGATTGTGGCTACCGTACCGCCATTTTCGTAACGCCCGGCGGCATTGAGCCGGCCAGCGTTGAAATTGGCGGCATTGCTCCACATCGCCCGCGCCAGTGTCTGGGTGTTGGTTTCCGTGGTCGGGGCCCAGCTGTTGAACGTGGCCCGAATGGTGTCCTCATCGGCAAAATCGAGGAACTGAAAAAGATCAGCCAGATTGGTGCCTGCACGGTTTTGGTCCATCAGCGTGGCATAGCTCGATTGAACAGCATTTGACGGGTCGATGACATTGGCAAAGCTCTGCGCACTGATCTGCACATCAACTGCATTCGCGCTGTAGAAGAAGGTTGCCCTCAGGATCGCAGACAAATTCGAGTCATTGAAAGTCCCGGTCACGCCGCCATCAGCCGTCAGAATGCGGTACGTGCTGGCAGGTCCCCGCGTGTTCAGGCCGGCACCTCCGCCAAACGCAACATTGCCGCCAACATTCGCTTCGCCGGTTACGGCAATCAGATCCGATGGACCAAACATACCGGGCGCGCCGAGATCGGCAAAATAGGTTGAGCCTGAACTCAGGATCAGATTGCCGTCGATATTCAGTGTCCCGATTGTGCCCATTGTTCCCGGCGCAATCGCACCGGCAATGTTGGTCACAAAGGGCGCCGTCAGTGTGCCTGTACCCGAAAGCAACCCGGCGAAGAGCGTATAGTCTCCAGCGCTGTTGAGCGCGCCATCGATAATGACACGGCCGCCGGTCTGGTTCACATCGAGCTCCGCCGTCAGATCGCCGCCAGCGGCAATATTGAGAGCAGCAGCGCCGCCAACGTTCAACCGGTCAATCGTGACCGCGCTTGAAAGTGTCGTTATGCCAGCCTGATCTAGCGTCACTTCAAAGTAACGCCGTGTGCCGTTTACACCCGATGGCGGGTCGATATTGTCGGGAACAAATCCGGTGGCGCCCGGAAGCCCGTTATCGAGGGTTGGCGCAGGCAGTGGATCGCCCTCTGCCTGCGGCGCGTTTTGAGCAAATTCAACCAGCACAGGCGTTTCATCCTGCGTGGTTGCATCATCTTGCGATTCTTCATCGGCCGGATCGGCTGCCGCCGAAATTTGCACATCCTCAATAATTTCGAGGCCATTATGTCGGGTATTCTCGCCGCCCGTCAGCATACCCTCGGCGGCGGCCTTATTGTGTATTTTGTCGGCAGATTTGGAGCGGTTAATATTGGTTTCGCGCGCCATTTCGTTGACTTTGGTTTGCGCGACAGCCTCCGAAACGATCGGTTCGTCGGCGTTGGTTACAGGTGCAGCCACCGAAACCAGCGTCGCGGGATCAACCTGACCAATACCGGAAACGAACGTCGCCCCGATGCTGCGTGCAGGCGGAGTCAGATTGCCCGTCGCCAGATCCTGACAGCCATCGCCCGGATTATCGCCTTCGGGATCGAAGCAAACTTCGCCATATTCAGGCGTGGTGCCCAACCGCCCGCCAGGTTCCGTCGTCGGCAGCCCGTTTATGACATTACCGCTGGCGTCGATTATCCGGTAGGCCGGATCAAGATCGCTCTGCCAATGACTGGCATCTTCCCAGTTGCCGTCGCCCGCTATTGCGCTGACATAACGGTATGGGTTGTTTGCCGCAATATAGTCCCAGAAGAGGAAAAGCGGCTGATAGAAGCTATTGGTGCCGTAGGAGCTAAAAGCCTGCCCGCCAAAAAAGCGCGAGCCGCCGGAGAGAACACCGATCTGCAAATCCTGACCGCCAAAGCCGGGATTGTTGGCCGCATCGAGAACTAGCGGACCACCGGAATCGCCGCCCGCCGTTGTGCCTTCACGGGCGAGCGGTTCGTCTTTGAACAGGTTAAAGTCAAAAGGGTTGGTCTTGTTCGGATCGTCAAAATCCAGATGGTACAATACCTGCGGCAGATCGCCAAAGGCCGCGCCAAACAGGAAGATATTGCGATTGTCGAGCGATGTCAGCGCGCCGAGCATATTTTCCGCTGCCCTGCGCCGCCAGTCGATACCAGTACTAGCACCGGTTGTCCCGCTGCCAGAACGGCCATAGCCGGTGATGTTGACATGATAGCCGGTGCCGGTGGTGTCATCAATCGCGCCTGGATCAGGCAGCGGAGAGAATAGGAGCGCCCATGTCGGAACATTCCCGGCCGGCGTGTCGAGGCTGGCGAGCGCGATGTCGCCTTCAATAAAACCGAAGCTGTCGGGGCGTTCGTTTGATTGCGGGTTCCAGTAGATCTGGTTGATATTATAAACAAACAGATCAGGGTTCGATGCAAAGCCATTATTGATCCAGTCGATGAAGCCAGGCAACGCGTTCACATCGAAAGAAAATGCCGACTGGATGACCGGACCAAAATCGCTTTCGGGGCGATCATTCACACAGTGCGCAGCAAACAATACCGTGCGCGGATTGATCAGCGTGCCGGAGCAAACAAAACCGTCATTGCGGAAGAACATGCCCACCCCATTGACGCCGCCAGCTGTATCAACGGCATCCGCCGGTGTCTGGTTGTCATTTGGCACGATAGCTTGAGTCGGTGTTGCCATCGCCATTGCGGCAATCGTACCTGCAGCAGCAGAGCGAAAGAGTGTGGAGCGCACACTGTGCGAAAGAGTCTTTTTCATAATTTCCCTAGTCCCAAATATTTATGTTGCGCGACCAGCTTATTATTTTTGTCCATTTCGGATGGAAAATGGATAGACGATTTTACAACCCTGCCAAGAGTGTGAGGGCGATATTCACCATAACTGTTGCAAAAAAGCGACGGAATCCAACCAATTTGCGCCATTTTTCCCTGATATTCGACAGACGACATCACCGCCAATGGATTGGTTCGCTCTTATTCTCCTTCGCACAGGCACACGCGAATCGCCTTCGCAAGACTTGGCAACGGGGTAATATGCTCCATATTTGTGGAAGCGATGGTCGATGCTCCGCTTGCAAACCTGCTCAGCCATCAGGTCAATTTTGAGTTCCCCTCCAATCAACATGCAGTATGATCAAAATCGCGACGGCAAAAAAAATTCGCTTTTTTTACTCTACCCCCTTGCGCATATTCCAACCTCTAGAAACTCCACGCGTCGCTGCGTTGCAGCACAAAAAAGCCTGCGGCGAATGGAATCAGAATAGCGACGAACCGAGCGCCATATTTACCATTTACCCCCTTGCGTTCTGAAATGAATGAGGCACTATAGGTAGGGGTTGGCCACAGGGGGCATACCTACAGATTGTGTTTTGGGCCGCAGATAGCGATTCTGTGGACAGGATGATATTCTCCGGTGATAAGTTGGGGAAAAAGCAATTTTTTGTCCCCGCGCGGCTCGCTAGAAATGCTATGGAGGGTGTTTCGCGCGCCGAGTCGAACAAGATGTGAACATAAGGCGGGAGGTTATAGCCTCCTATGCCGGGTTGCCGCATCACTTATTGAGAAATGGCTTTTGGCGGTCAGGGGTGACCGCTTCAACTTGGGCCAAAGCAAAATGGGAGCATGGGGTTAAAATGGAATTCAGGGATACAGGCCGTGAAAGTGACGGGGATATAATGACAGACGTGCTGGAAATGGACGCGCCGCAGATGAAAAAACCAACGACGGAAAAGCCAAAGGCGAAGAAAAAGGCCAATAAGGCGAAAGGCAATACCGAGATCAAAAGCGAAGAACTGATAGAGAAGGCTCCGGCTGAGAAACCGGCAACGCCGGACAGCAAAACAGTGAACAAGCGTCGTTTTGAAATCACCACCGATGACAGCCGCGATGATCTGCTCACTGCATTTGGCAAGGAAACGCTGAAAGACCGTTACCTGCTTCCGGGCGAAAATTATCAGGATCTGTTTGCGCGCGTCGCCGATGCCTATGCCGATGACGGCGAACATGCGCAGCGGCTTTATGATTATATCAGCCGGCTCTGGTTCATGCCGGCAACGCCTGTGCTATCCAATGGCGGCACCGGCCGCGGACTTCCAATCTCATGCTATCTGAACAGCGTCGATGATTCGCTTGGCGGCATCGTCAGTACCTGGAACGAGAATGTCTGGCTCGCCTCACGCGGCGGCGGCATTGGTACTTATTGGGGCAGCGTGCGCGGCATTGGCGAGCCGGTTGGCCTTAATGGCAAAACCAGCGGCATCATTCCTTTTGTGCGCGTGATGGACAGCCTGACGCTGGCCATATCCCAAGGCTCGCTCCGGCGCGGTTCGGCTGCGGTCTATCTCGATGTCAATCATCCAGAAATCGAAGAGTTCCTCGAAATTCGTAAAGCCTCTGGCGATTTCAACCGCAAGGCGCTCAATCTGCATCACGGCGTGTTGCTCACCGACGCATTTATGGAAGCCGTCCGCGCGGGCGATAAATTCGATCTCAAATCGCCCAAGACCGGCGAAGTGCGCGCCACCGTTGATGCGCGCTCATTGTTCCAGAAGCTCGTTGAAACACGGCTTGCCACCGGTGAGCCGTATATCATCTTCGCCGATACGGTGAATAACAACATGCCCAAGCATCACCGCGATCTGGGGCTGAAAGTTTCCACGTCAAACCTGTGCAGCGAGATCACGCTGCCGACGGGCAAGGATCACCTCGGCGAAGATCGCACAGCGGTCTGCTGCCTCTCCTCGCTCAACCTTGAAAAATGGGATGAGTGGAGCGTCGACAAGGGCTTTATCGAAGATGTAATGCGGATGCTCGATAATGTGCTGCAAGACTTTATCGACCGCGCGCCCGATGAAATGGCGCGCGCCAAATATTCCGCCGGGCGCGAACGCTCGGTTGGTCTCGGCGTGATGGGCTTCCACAGCTTCCTGCAAGCGCGCGGCCTCGGCTTTGAAAGCGCGCTCGCCAAATCATGGAACATGAAATTCTTCAAACATATCCGCCGGGCTGCCGATGAAGCATCGATGATGCTCGCCACCGAGCGCGGCCCCTGCCCCGATGCAGAAGACCAAGGCGTGATGGAGCGCTTCAGCTGCAAGATGGCGGTCGCACCAACCGCGTCGATCAGCATCATTTGCGGCAGCACGAGCGCGTGCGTTGAGCCAATCCCGGCCAATATCTACACGCATAAAACACTCTCGGGCAGCTTCGTCATCAAGAACCCGTTTCTGGAAAAATTGCTGCTGGAAAAATCGAAAGACAGCAACAATGTCTGGAATTCGATCCTCGAAAAAGGCGGCAGCGTGCAGCATCTCGATTTCCTCTCACCAGAGGAAAAGGACACGTTCAAAACAAGCTTCGAGATTGACCAGCGCTGGCTGATCGAGCTTGCGGCCGATCGCACGCCCTATATCGATCAGGCACAGTCGCTCAATCTGTTCATTCCCGCCGATGTCGAGAAATGGGATCTGCTAATGCTCCATTTCCGCGCATGGGAACTGGGCGTGAAGAGCCTCTATTATCTGCGCAGCAAATCGGTGCAGCGCGCTGGTTTCGCCGGTAGCACGGTAACAAGCGAGGATAGCGCCAATAAAGAAGGCGATTCCAATGCCGGCGGCTCAGTTGGCGGCGGTGTCGAGGCAGATAATACGCTCGACCCCAAAAAGGTAGAGCTCGCCATCTCGGCCGGCGTCACCGACTATGACGAATGTCTGGCGTGCCAGTGAGCAAGTCCCTCTCCCCGTGGGAGAGGGAGGAAGGGCCGGAAGGGTGAGGGCGAGCGGTTTGCGCACTTACCGTAACCAGCCCTCCGGCACAGTCTCCCGCGCAAGAGAATTGCGCAAAAATGCCACCGATGCTGAAAAGCGGATGTGGCGGGCGCTTCGGGAAAATTTCCCGGGCGCAAAGTTTAGGCGGCAGGTTCCCATCGGGCCCTATTTCGCCGATTTTTTCAGCTTCTCCGCGAAGCTTGTCATCGAAGTTGATGGCGGACAACACGGGGAGGCGCAGAAATATGATGCCGCACGCACAGCCTTCATCGAAGGCGAAGGTTACCGCGTCATCCGTTTCTGGAACAATGATGTGCTGACGAATATGGAAGGCGTAATTCGCACCATATCGGAAAGCCTGTCGCCCTCACCTTCCCAAGCCTGACGGCTCGGGCCCCTTCCTCTCCCGCCGGGAGAGGAAGCAAAAGAATGAAGCAAGAAAAGCGGAGTTAATTGAATGCCACTTTTAGAAGCACGTAAAGCCTACAAGCCCTTTGAATATCCATGGGCCTATGATTTCTGGAAACGGCAGCAACAGATTCACTGGATGCCGGAAGAAGTTCCTTTGGGCGAAGATTGCCGCGATTGGGCGCAGACGATTTCCGAGCATGAGCGCAATCTGCTCACGCAAATCTTCCGTTTCTTTACCCAAGCCGATATCGAGGTGCAGGATTGCTACCACGAAAAATACGGCAGCGTGTTCAAGCCTACAGAGATCAAGATGATGCTGACATCATTCAGCAACATGGAAACCGTGCATATCGCGGCTTACTCGCATCTGCTCGACACGATCGGGATGCCGGAATCCGAATATTCGGCCTTCCTCGAATATGAGGAAATGGCCGACAAGGTGAATTATCTCGACGAATTCGGCGTCGATAGCGATGAGGATATTGCCCGCACGCTCGCCATGTTTGGCGGCTTCACCGAAGGCGTGCAGCTATTCGCCAGCTTCGCCATGCTGATGAATTTCCCGCGCTTCAATAAAATGAAGGGCATGGGGCAAATCGTCAGCTGGTCCGTGCGCGATGAAAGCCTGCATTGCGAAGGCATCATCAAGCTGTTCCACGCCTTTACCCAGGAACGCGGCTGCCTCACCAAATCGGTGAAGGAAGACATTATCGATTGCTGCCAGAAAGTCGTGCGGCTTGAGGATAACTTCATTGATCTCGCCTTCGAAATGGGCCCCGTGCCCGGCATGACCGCCAAGGAAATTAAACGCTATATCCGCTACATCGCCGATTGGCGGCTAAACCAGCTTGGCCTGCCCGCGGTCTATATGGTCGAGGAACATCCGCTGCCTTGGCTCACCCCGCTGCTAAACGGCGTAGAACACGCCAATTTCTTCGAAACCCGCTCCACCGAATACAGCAAAGCCGCCACGCGCGGAAACTGGAACGAAGTGTGGGGCGCATTCGACAAACGCAAAAAGAAAGTCGCCAATGAAGATTGCGCGGCGGCCGATGAGGGCGAGGATATGTTTGAAGCAGCCGGGGTTGCAGCGGAGTAGGGGGGGGTGCAGAAAGGCGACGAACCCCACCCACTAGACGGTCTCAACTCCCGAGAATGCTATCAAGTCATGATGGCTGAACGTACAACGTTGATCACAGCGCGGCGTGAAGCGGAAGATAACCTGATAAAGACTGTTGTTCAGCTGTCAGTTGCAATGATCGTAATTCTGACAGGTTTTATAACGCAAAGCGAATTGACTCTTTCCGGGACGTTTTATTGCCTATTTCTATCATCGCTAGTACTTTTCGGGCTAGCAATTGTAGCAGGACTTTGCGAACAATGGCTCTCATCAAAAGCTTACGAAGCCCAGCAGGTCATGGTTGAACACTATTACACCAAGAAAATTGCAGAATTTGAAACCCCAAAAGAGACAGCTTGGGTCCGAACGGCTCAAACAACAGCACTAATATTATTTGTTGCTGCTTTGTTGGCTTTGACTATACTGGCTGCCATTAAAGCAAGCGAGAAATATGATGTCGAAAAACAAACCAACACCCTCACCTCGTCCATCAAGGCCCAGTCCGCCACCACGACCGAACCGCGGCCCAAGTAAGGGCGGCGATTTAGGAAAATCTGCACCCCCCAATATGCCTCCACCTCCTCCGAAAAAGTGAGATCGCTCTGTGGCGAAAAATGAGCGCCAATCAGCAGCGAAACTGGCTGATGAAATTCAGAATGACGTGGACCTACAAGACATTGGCCTCCCCTCGGCAAAGCTGAAATGCGCTGGGTTAGCCCGCTTATTGGGTGACCACCCGAAAAGAGAAGCTTTTCTTGCATTCAGCCATCTCGACCAGCGGAACGGCAAATAATCTAAACCTATAGGCAGCTGGAGATATCCTCTCACTGACAACGCGATAGGTCTTGTATTAAACACCATTTTTGCTGGCCTCCAAAAAAATCTGCCGGCCCTTCCATTCCCCCACCCAATCCGCTAACCCTCCCCTTGCAAGGGGCCAATTCCTCTTGTGGGGCTTCAGAACCTCCAATCGTCACCGCCGGTCGAAGCTTTTCGGCCGGGTGGCCGTTGCGTATGTCCAGGGTTCGCCTAAAGGTGGCGGCGCCCTGCGGTGACGCAGGGTTTTGAACACCCGGCTTACCGCCGGATCGCCTCTAATCGCAGAATGCAGAGGCACCCGATGGACCACTTCCCCGACACACGAACCGACGCCCAAAAACGCCGTGAGGCGCGGTGGATGCGGGCGGAATTTGCCTTACTGTTCGCGCTCATCCTGCTCATCATCCCCTACGCCATCTTTCGCTTACTCATCGGGTGAGCGCGCCGCCATCATGCAGCCGCATCCGTGGGTGTTGCGTTGCCGCGCCAGCCATGCTCTACCCCGCCTGCGCAACCAAAATCGCGCATGGGAGGGGAAATAATATGCTTACTTATGGAGGGCTTGGTCTACTCATCGGCGGCATTATACTGACATTATTTTCAGGCAAGATCGCAAAGGGTGATGAAGAAAAGGCCGCGAAGTTGAAGAAACAAGGGCCGATATTGGCTGTGGTTGGCGCAGGATTTCTCATACTTGCCGTTGTGCTTGGCCGGATGCTCGCCTGACCTGCTGATCCGCAGAACAATTTACAGTGACATAACTTGCTACTGGCGGCCCATCGGCTTAGCCTTCGCGCATATAGTCGCGCTTCCCCCGAGTCCTTCCGGCCCGGCGGCGCGCGGCTATCCCCCTGTCGGCATGTAGAATTTGCCGGCCAACGACACCAAAAACCAAGGAGACAAATTATGTCCGTTGCACGCGTAACCGAAATTATTTCCAGCTCGACCACAGGCTTTGAAGACGCCGTATCCTCCGGCATTGCCCGCGCCAATACAACGCTGAGCGGGATTCAGGGTGCCTGGGTAAAGGACACCAAAGTCTCCGTAACCGATGGCAACATAACCGAATGGCGCGTTGTGCTGAAAATTACCTTTATATTGAAAGACTAATTGGCTTCGTCCAAAAAAGGACGCGTCATTGCGAGCGTAGCGAAGCAATCCAGGGCAGTATTTGCCGCTCTGGATTGCCGCGTCTCCCGGATCAAGTCCGGGCTCCTCGCAATGACAAAAGAGGACGGATAGGACCGAACGATATTGGCGGCTAGGAATATTGCGGCTAAGGCGCTCAGCATGTCCAAATTCCCCTCGCTTCCCGATAACCCCGAAATGATCGAAGTACTCGCCGCCTTTCCCGAAGGCTTTGAGGCATTGTGCGATTATCATGATATCATATTGCGCGGGCCTTCGCCGCTTAGCGTCGCCGAACGCGAGCTGATTGCGACTTATGTTTCAGGGCTCAACCAGTGCGATTTCTGTTTTGGCGCGCACAGCGCCCATGCGGAGGCGCACGGGATAGACGCGGAGGCTTTCGAAAAGCTAATCACCGATCCCGCCAGCGCAGGCGTCGATGAAAAACTGTTGCCGCTGCTCGCCTATGCGAAGAAATTGACGCTTTCGCCGAGCGGCACCACCGATGAAGATGCGGCTTTGGTTTATGAAGCTGGCTGGAACGAGCAAGCGTTGTTTCACGCGATTTCGGTCACCGGGATACTCAACCTGATGAACCGGCTGGTCGAAGGTGCCGGCGTCACTGCCAATGCGATGCTGCGCGAAACCTCTCGCAAACGGATCGAGGGCGATCTCGATAATCCCGCCCCCTACGCCGATTTCGCACGGACAGTCGTTGCCCGGTCAAAGCGGGGGCAGGTGTAGGATACGGCTGCTTATTAGCACCAATCCCGCCGGTATCCCTGCCACTCTTCGGCCAATCCTTCGGCGACCAGTATGGCGCCAATGCTCTTCCCGCCGCGCGTTATGATACGCAGGTCACGTCCATATTTATCCTGATCCCGGTCAATATTTTCGAGGCGGAAATTGCCTTGGTTGAGTAGCACGCGCAGCCGGTCTTTCGCCTGTTCGCCTAGTTGCCGTTCATAGTCGCATCGCGCGCTGCCCAATTCGGGCGTGTTGATGTCGGCAATGCGGATTTTGCGCGCGCCCTTCCCAGCGTCAAACCAGAATGTGTCACCGTCAACAACGCAGTTCCTCCGGATGGGACCAAAACAATAGCTGAAACTTGCGCTATGAGGATCGCCTGCGCCCACCGCCGCGCTACTTCCGCGCGGACCGCCGCTCAAAAAAATTGCTAAGAACAGGGCCGCGCTCACCCCCGCTGCAATCACCAAAAAGGCTGGCCAGCCAATCCGGATGCCGCGCGCAGGAAAGGAATTTACATTGCTGCGATTCATGCTCGCTAACGTAACGTTGTTGGATTAAATCGCGGTAAATATCCCACCCGATTTGAACGGAGTTTGAAACCGCGCGTATGGCAAATTACCAGCCTAAGTTCTGGACCATTAAATCCGTTGCCGATATATTTCAAAAATTTTGATCTTAGTACTGTCCTACATCGATATGTTCTGCTGCAGCGTAAGGCATGAAAAATTGCCGCTCCCAGATTTCGAAATTCCGCAAGGTCCCAATCGCTTCACAGAGAGCGGTTTTGTACCGTTTCTGGCCCGGTGCTCTCGCGCGCACACGCGTAGGCGCGCGCGCTGAGGCGGCAACTTTGGCAACTTTAGAATATTGTTGCGCAAATATGCGGGCATCAAAAAATCCGCCTTATGCCGCCAGCAATAGCCATTGCCAGCGAGCCTTCGCCGCGATAGCAATGCCGCCCATGAAACAGATCATCCTTCCGCTTGCCGCGCTTGCCGCATTTCTTTCCGCCCCTGCAATGGCTCAGGGCGCACTGCCGCCTGCGTTCCATGCCGGAAAGGCCATTCCCGAATTTGGGAAAATCGCAACTATCGACAGCGACATTCCCATTCCCGCAGATACCCGTTTTCTGGTTGCATTCGATGTCGGCAAAGCTGCCGAAGGGAAAATCAACCGCACGCTGAGTAGCGCCGCGCGTTTTATCAATATGCATGATGAAGCAGGGGTTGCGCCTGCCAATGTCCGGCTCGCTATCGTTGTTCATGGTTCGGCGGTTTTTGATATGGCATCGGACGCCGCCTATGCCCGCAAATATCCGGCCGCGAAAGCCAACCCCAACGCTGCAATCATTGCGGCACTTGTCGATAATGGCGTGCAGATCATCATCTGCGGCCAGAGCGCGGCCTATCACGGCGTTGCCAAGGATCAGCTGCTTCCCGGCGTAAAAATGTCGCTCTCGGCGATGACCGCCCACGCGATGCTGCAACAGGACGGATACACGCTTAATCCTTTTTGATGGGCGGGGCGCTTTTTGGCGGCACGGCCTCGGCGACCATCTCCGCCGGAAATGCCTCTAATACCCGCTGCGCGTCTTGCCAGTCGGCCCGCAGCCAAACGTCATGATCCTCCGGATGCAGGATAACGGGCATCGAAGGCGTGCCATTATCTCCCCGCACGCCGCCCGAATCGCAGGACAATATTGCAAAGACGGGCATATCGGTCAGGTCGCGCCAGATGCCGGCAAAGGCAAAGACGCCCTGCGACGGGACGCCGTTCCAGCTTTGCACGCGCCGTTTCCCCGATGCGCGATCGGCATCGCTTATCGGCGGCCCCCAGCCTTGAAAGCTAGTCGCAGGGACAAGGCATCGCAGTTCGGTATGCCGCAGATTGCCGATCCAGAAAGGGCTGGTCAGATTGCGAACATGGCTGACCCAGCGGGGCCGCGCGCCGACCTCCATTCCGCCTTCAATGTTCCAGCCGGGCGGCGGATAGCCCCAATGCATTGGCCGCATGATGCGCGCTCCAGCCTTTTGATGCCTGACGATAACCGGCGCGAATTTTCCAGGTGCCAGATAGTCGCCCTGCCACGGGTCTCGCCCTGCCTCTCCCTCCATCGCCGCCGCGATCTGGCTTGCTGTTGCATCGAGACGGTAGAGGCTGCTCACCCGCGCAGCAATATCGGCGAGGCGAGGCGGACACAAGCAGACATACGGCGCTCCAACTTGCCCAAAAGACCAGTTTGTGAGACCATGCCCCTAGCTGCCGTGAGTCGAACACAGGCATCCGTGCCGGCCGGCAAGCTGCAGCATATTTGCAAACCCCCAAGCAAAGGAGCTACGATCATGTCTATCCCCACATCAGAAATTGCTCAGGAATTTACCGCGCTTTGCCAGAATGGAAAAATGGAAGAAGCCGGCGAGAAATACTGGGCCGACAATGTCGTTAGCCTTGAACCAATGGACGGCGAAATGGCGCGGATGGAAGGCAAGAATGCCGTCAAGGCCAAGAGCGACTGGTGGTTTGGCGCGCATGAAGTTCACCGTGTCGATGTCGGTGAACCGCGCATCAATGGCGACCAGTTCATGGTTCAATTTGACATGGATGTTACCAACAAGGAAAGCGGCGAACGCATCCAAATGCAGGAGGAAGGACTCTACACGGTCGCCGATGGCAAGATCGTTGAGGAACGCTTTTTCTTTGGCGGTCTACCGCAGGAATAAATCCGCCGGTTGACGGCCTTAGGCTGACTTCGCGAACACGCCGCTCTGATATTCGGCAACGAAACTCGCGGCCTGTTCGCGGCCAACGCCGGTAACCTCGACGATATGGGCGATGGCGTGCCGGGGCTGTCCTTCGCGCAGATAGTCCTCAACCTCGCGCAGCAGCAATGTTGCAGCGACGCCCTCGGCATCCTGCGCTTCGCTTTGGACGGCCGGCTTGCCAGCACCGAAGGATTGAGAATCGATTTCCATTATTTGCATGTGGTAGCACGCAATTGTTACGAAAAAACCAAGCCGCAGTGTATTTCTGAATCTTTCTGTGGATAAATTGAAACCGATTTTTCTGCGAGCGTCTCAAGCCCCGCGAAAATCGATCGCCGTTTCTCCGCTATCTTCGCCGTCAAGGCCGAAGCGTCTGGTACTTGTCGAAAAGAATTGTCGTCCGGTCAAGCTTCGCTGGCACACGGGAAGGGGTGGGTGTATTCTCAGCCACATGAAATATATATGCGCAAAGCTTATACTCTCAGCGATATGCCTCGCCGCACCCGTCACGCCAATCATCGCGCAGGATAGTCCGCGCGTCCAGGCCGAGGCGGATATTTCGCGTACGGTAGCTGAGCTACGTTATGTGATCGGCGATTGGGACGTATCAACCGATTTCATCTCGCCCGAAGGCAAGGTTTTCACAGCAAAGGGACGCTACAGCTTTGCATGGGTAGTGCCCGATAAGATCGTCTCTGGCATCAGCGAGACCCCGGCGCTGAAGCAGACATCGGCGATATTGTTTTTCCACCGGCCTGCCAAGAAAGAAGTAGAGATGGCCGCCGTGGGGCCTGACGGGCATCTCTGGCGCATGATCGGCCCCGAGAACAGCGAGACGCGGACCACTCCCGACACCCAAATGCCCGACGGCAGCACCATGATGCTGCGCTTCACCCGAAGCAACGTCAAAGCCGATAGCTTTCGTTCTACGATGGAAATGTCAAATGACGGCGGAAAGACTTGGCGAGTAGCCAACCGGCAGCAATTTACGCGCATTATTCCGGAAGCTTGATCAGCGCCAGAGTTCAGTAGCTAGCTCTCGGCAAGACCGGAAACGATGGCCTCTGCTTTGGCCTTCTTAACGCGTTTGACCTTCATTACATGCTTCACTGCGCGGTCGGTATGATCTTGCAATAGCATCGCCATAACCTCGCGCTGCATGAGCTGATCTGCGCTATAGCCACTCTCGATCTCGTTATCGCCGAGCACAGACTGTCTGGGCATGGTGTCCATACCCTTGACCGGTGCGGCTGGATCAACCACCCGCTCGGTGGACGCCAGTTCCATATTCTCGCGTTCCGGAAGAACCGCCATTCGTATCCCTGCTTCACCAGCGGCAAGCTCTTCGGCAGCAGCAGGCGCCAGAAAATCACGCTCACGCGAACCTTTAACGCCGACACGGATCATAATAATCAGCAGTATCAGGATGAGAACAGCAAGGCCCGTTGCGATAAGCAGAATTTCATCACCGGTCATATATGCGATTCCCTCAATGAAAGGCGAGTGATAACGGCTATCCTATTGCGGGGGAACCAATAGCAACGGGTCGACCCGCGCTGCGTTCCATTTCATGCCCCAATGAAGATGCGGCCCGGTTGCACGGCCGGTGTTGCCGACGCGGCCAATCGCCTGTCCCTGCTTCACCGGATCGCCGACATTCACGAGCAATTCGGAGCAATGCAGAAAGGCACTGTTGAGGCCCATCCCATGGTCTATCATCAGCAAATGCCCCTCCAGCGTAAAGGCTGATCTGGCTGCAAGGATCACTACCCCGTCGGCGGGCGCAACAAACGGCGTTCCGGTCGGCGCGGCGATGTCCATGCCGCTATGATAGCTGCCCGGCGTGCCGCGATAAATACGCTGAGAGCCGAAGAATCCTGATAGCCTGCCTTTGACCGGCCAGATGAAATCCTGCCGCCATCCATCGCTCTGGTTGCGCTGGCGCCGTGCGGCATTAATTTGCGCGAGTTCGGGGCCGCGCCGCCGCCTGAACTCTGCACTGGTTCGCGCCCCGCCGCGGCGAGATACATTTACATGTTCAATCTTCCAATTGCCGGCGCGCACAGGCAAATAGCGTTGCTGCTCGTTGCCATCTGCCACCTGCCAGACAAGGCTTGCGCTATTTTCGGCATCGCGGCCAAAGCCCATCAGGAAAAACCCGTCAGCGGTTATCTTCAGCGGCTGCCCGTTCAGACTAACCGATGCCGCTCCTGTCGGCACGCGCCCAACGATTACGGCGCCTTGCCGCGGATCGCCATTGAACCAGAAATCGCTGCGCAATGGCTCGGCAGCTTCGGCAGGCGGCGGCGTTGTCACCGCTACTTCTGCGTCAACGGCGGCGTCAGCATCACCAGCAGCAGGCGGAATGGCCGTGCAGCTTACTGCGCCGCCTACCAGTAGCATCAGAGCGGAACCGCGCGACAAAACCATCCGCATCACGCCTTACCCAACGCAGCCTGCGTCGAAATCTGCGCGCTGGAATAAGCTTGCTGTTTTTCCACGCTCCAATAGCGCAGATCCTCAAGCATGATCTTCTCCCTAGTTACCGCGCAAAGCACATGATCGCCATTGGAGAGCAGCCGAAAGCCATTCGGCATAAAATGCGCCTTTGCGGCACGGTTTTTTGAAGACATCAACATGATGCAATTAATGCCGGAAAGCGTTACGTCGGGCAAGGGGTGATGCGACCATTGTGCCGAAACGGGCGATCTTTGGGCCATTGCTTTTCCGGCAAACGCGCAATAGCGCCCCTGGATGAAGGTATAGACAGACAATGACTGATTGGGTGAAAAAGCTGCTGCGTGAGCCTCTGGTGCATTTCCTTGGCGCCGGACTGGCGATCTTTTTCGCCTTGGGCTGGAGCGGCGGTATGGTCGATCCCGGTAGCAAGACGATCACCATAAATGAGGCAAAGGTCGCACAAATCGCCGC
Source organism: Sphingorhabdus sp. (assembly GCA_036479555.1). Taxonomy (GTDB): domain Bacteria; phylum Pseudomonadota; class Alphaproteobacteria; order Sphingomonadales; family Sphingomonadaceae; genus Sphingorhabdus_B. The sequence continues at coordinate 54,319 of JAZGFP010000005.1, read as the reverse complement.
TGGTTTCGCGGGCGTCTGGCGGCGGCAGCCTACTCCAGGGGAAATTGATAATCTGATCCACGACTATGTCCGAGAGGAAATCTACTACCGCGAGGCAAAGCGGCTGGGGCTTGATGACAATGACCCGATCATCCGCCGGCGGCTACGCGCCAAGATGGAAGAGCTGGCCACTGCAGCGGCCCAAAGCGCTCGGCCAAGCGATACAGCGCTGCAAGCAATGCTCGATACCAACCAAGCGAAATATGCCGAAGGCAGCCGAACAAGCTTTACGCAAATATGGCTCGGCGCGGATGGTGATGCTACCGCTGCGCTGCGGCAAATCGAGCAAGGCACCGACGCCGAAATACTGGCAAAGCCAATCTCTTTGCCAAAGGCGATGCGCGCCGCCGACGCCGTCACAATCGACCGCGCCTTTGGCGAAGGTTTTACCGCGCGGTTGGCTGGGCTACCGCAAGGCAAATGGGCAGGGCCGGTTATGTCGGGCTTTGGCGTACATCTGGTTCGCGTTGAAAATCGCAAGGCTGGCCAAGTGCCGCGGTTGAACCAGATACGCCAAAGACTGGAAAATGATTGGCGCGCAGCAAATGTAAGCAAACGAAAGGAGGCCGCATATCAGGCACTGCTCGATGGCTATAAGATAGAAATCGAAAAGCCGCGATGATACGCGTTGCCGCCTTGCTAATTGCATTGCTCGCCAGCCTCGCTGTCCCGGGCCGCGCGCAGGCCGATGAACTGCGACCTGGTTATCTCGAGCTGGTGCAACGCGGCGCAGAAAGCTGGCGCATCGTTTGGAAGGCTCCGGTAAAGGGCGGCGTTAAGCCCGAAACGCAGCCCATCCTGCCGGGAAATTGCAAGCTTTCAAAAGAAATGACACGCGAAATGTCGGCGCAGGCGGTGATTTCGCGCGGCGAGGTTAGATGCGATGGCAACCTTGCAGGTAAAAAGATCGGTCTTTCAAATTTTGCTGCGGCGCAGAATGACGTGCTGGTTCGTATCGTTTCGCTGGCTGGTCCCGTGCAGGCACTGCGTCTGACCGCCGATCAACCGATGGTGCGAATTCCGGCCAAGGCGGAGCAAGGCAATGTTGCTTGGACGTATTTCGTCATAGGGATCGAGCATATCATCTTCGGGCTCGACCACCTGCTCTTCGTCCTTTGCCTGGTGATGCTCATCGGCAGCGGCTCTGGCGGCGGCTGGACGGTGGCAAAGACGGTCACGGCATTCACCGTCGCCCATTCGATCACGCTTGCCGGCGTTACATTGGGTTGGTTCGGTTTGCCGCAGCAGCCTGTGGAAGTGGTGATTGCGCTATCAATCATCTTTCTGGCGGTGGAGATTGTTAAGAAGAATCCAGAAAAACCGCGCCTGTCGGAACGCATTCCTTGGGTCGTCGCATTCGTCTTCGGCCTGCTCCATGGTTTCGGATTCGCTGGCGCTTTAAGCGAGATCGGCCTGCCCGAAGGTGAAGTTCCCATCGCCCTGCTGACCTTCAATCTGGGCGTAGAGGCCGGGCAACTGGCAATCGTATTCATCGCCATTTCGGCATTGTGGCTTCTTGGCCGCCTGCGCACCGGCTTGCTGATACCGGTGACGCGCATTGCAAGCTATGCCATCGGAATTGTAGCTGCGGTCTGGTTTATCGAACGGCTGATTGCCTAGCGAAACAGATTTACCCAATATTACGCGCGCGGCCAACGCATGAGCACTGTCCAGAAACACCCTCTCTCGATCCGCGCTATGGTAATCAATGATTTAACAGTCAAATGGTGCCAGAAGAGGAAATCAAAGCAAGAGTGAAGCTTTTGTTTTAATTCAATAGCTTGGTCACATCTCAGTGTGATGCCAGTGCCGATACCGAGGGACTATTCTGGCTCGGCGGTGCTGGTCCTAGATTTTATTTCTTGAAATAACCATCGGCCATCATCGTGTGAATCGAGCCCTTGCCGCGATGAGGATGAAAACTGACCGACGGTCCCTGGGCAGGCGTTTGCGAATAGAAACGGCACTCCCGCTTCTTATCCCGATAGCATAGCGCGCGATCTGCGTCTTTCCTCGATGCGGTAAAATCAGGCGGTTTCTTTGATAACTGCGCCGAGGATATCCAGCCCTTCATCAAGCATGTCAAAGGGTATGGTAAGCGGCGTCAGGAAGCGGATGACGTTGCCGCGAACGCCGCAGGATAGGAGGATTAGTCCGCGTTTTCTGGCCTCCACTACAATCTGCTTTGTACGTTCCGGGTCTGCCAAATCGGGATTGCCGTCTTTGATGAGCTCCATCGCCGTCATTGCGCCCAATGTCCTGATCTCGCCAATACCCCGGTCCGATTGGCGCATAGCCTCCACCCGGCGAACAATCCGCTCGCCAATTTGCATTGCCCTGTCACACAGGCCCTCTTCGCTGATCACATCGAGGACAGTCAGGCCTGCAGCGCAGCCAAGCGGTGAGCCGCCATAGGTTCCGCCAAGGCCGCCGGGCGCGGGCGCATCCATAATTTCTGCCTTTCCGATCACGCCGGAGATCGGGTAGCCCCCGGCCATTGCTTTGGCGATTGTCATCAGGTCGGGCTCTATGCCTGAATATTCGGTAGCAAACATCCGGCCCGTGCGGGCGAATCCCGTCTGGATTTCATCACAGATCAGCAAGATACCATGTTCGTCGCAAAGCGCGCGCAAGGCTTGCATGAATGCTGGCGAGGCGGCGTAAAATCCGCCCTCTCCCTGCACAGGTTCGATGATGATGGCGGCGATCCGCATAGGTTCAACATCGGCTTTGAACAGCTGTTGCAGCGCAGCCAGCGATTGCTCTTCGCTTATTCCCAGATACGGCACCGGAAAGGGCACATGGTAAATATCGCTGGGAAACGGGCCAAAGCCGGATTTGTATGGCACAACTTTTCCGGTGAGCGCCATGCCCATCATCGTGCGGCCATGAAACGCGCCGGAAAAGGCAATGACGCCCGGGCGCCCCGTCGCGGCGCGCGCGATTTTGACGGCATTTTCAACCGCCTCTGCGCCCGTGCTCAGGAAAATGGTTTTCTTGGGAGTATCGCCCGGGGCCAGTTCATTCAACCGCTCGGCAAGCTCTATATAGCCTTTGTAGGGCGTAACCTGATAGCAAACATGCGAGAAATTCTTCAGTTGCTCGGTAACGGCGGCGCTAATTTTCGGATGATTGTGCCCGGTATTGGTAACCGCAATACCGGCGGCAAAATCGATGTATCTCTTGCCTTCCTCGTCCCAGATTTCTGCATTGCTGGCTTTGACGGCAAAGACCTGGTGCATACTGCCAATGCCAAGGGGAATTGCGGCTTCCCGTCTTTTCCAAAGTGCTGCGTTATTCATGACCCCAACCCTCCCATCAGCATGTATTTAATCTCAAGATAATCATCGAGACCATATTTCGATCCTTCACGGCCAAGGCCCGATTGCTTGACCCCTCCAAAGGGAGCGCTTGCCGATGAAATAATGCCTTCGTTGATACCAACCATGCCGTAGTCAAGCGCCTCGCCCACACGCCATGCCCGGCCTAGATCGCGCGTGTATAAATAGGCGGCGAGGCCGTATTGGGTGTCATTGGCGAGCGCAATGGCCTCGTCCTCGTCGTCGAACACAATCAGCGGCGCAATGGGGCCAAAAATTTCCTCCTGCGCGACATCCATATTGGGCGCGACATTGGCCAGAACCGTGGGTTTGTAGAATAACGCTCCGGCATTGTCGGTGCTTCCGCCCGTCAGAATTTTCGCGCCCGCGGCGCTCGCGCTCGCAACAAGGTGCTTTGTGTTTTCGAGTGCCGCCTCGTTAATCAGCGGCCCGATTTCGCACCCTTCCATTTCACCATCACCAACTTTAAGCGCAGCCACCCGTTCGGTCAGACGCCGGGTAAATTCGGGCAAGATACCGCGCTGAACAAACAGACGGTTGGAACACACGCATGTCTGGCCTGCATTGCGAAATTTGGATGCCATAGCGCCTTCGATGGCGGCGTCAATATCGGCATCATCAAAAACGATAAATGGCGCATTGCCGCCCAGTTCCATGGAAATTTTCTTCACCGTTTCAGCCGATTGCGCGAGCAACAAACGGCCTATCCCGGTGGAGCCGGTAAAGGTGATTTTGCGCACCTTTTTGTTGCCGGTAAATTCACCACCCACAACGCGCGCACGCGATGTTGTTACGACATTGAACACACCATCGGGAAGCCCGGCCTCCTGCGCGAGCTTTGCCGCGATCAATGCCGAGAGCGGGGTTTCCTGCGCCGGCTTGGCAACCATGGTGCAGCCTGCTGCAAGCGCCGCCGCCACCTTACGCATCAGCATTGCATTGGGGAAATTCCATGGCGTGATAGCCGCGCAAACACCGACCGGATGCTTGGTCACGATGATACGATTGCCCGGCGATCCTGATGGAATGACATCGCCGTAAATGCGTTTTGCTTCTTCGGCGAACCATTCCAGATAGGATGCGCCATACAGGATTTCTCCCTTAGCCTCGGCGAGCGGCTTGCCATTTTCGCGAGTCAAAATTAGCGCGAGTTCGTCCGCGCGCTCGACCATAAGGTCACGCCATTTTCGCAAAATAATGCTGCGCTGTTGCGCGGGCAATGCCGCCCAGTTTTGTTGCGCTTCGTCCGCCGCCAAAATGGCGGCTTTGGCTTCGCCAACACCGCAATCAGCCACATTGGCTATCGTCTTGCCCGTCGAAGGATTGTTGACAGGAAATAGCTTTCCATCATCGGCATCGCGCCATTGCCCGCCGATAAAGGCCTGTGTGGGATAGATTGTTTCTGTGTCTGTCATATGCTTTCTTGCTTATTTTTGGCCGGTTCCATTTTCCGCGCTTTGTCCAAAATGCGTGCGGGGATCAGCATGATGAGCATTGCCGCAGCAAAGCAGACCAACGCGTAATTTATCATGCCGGGATATCCTGCCTCGCTTTCGATAATCCAGCCCGCGACCAGCGGCCCCGTGGCCAAACCAATTTTGGAAACAAAACCGCCAAAAGCAGCCGCACGCCCGGCTTTGTCAAACTCCGCGCTCATGCCAAACAGGTAGGAAATGATGAAGCCCCAAGTGATTCCGGTCCCACAATTGGCAATGAAATAGGCGGCGGGGCTGGCGCTATAGTGGAAAATCGCGGTGCCAACGAGGGTAAGCAACATCGAGGCTAGCATGAGCCAGAAACGCGGGAAGCGTTGCCCGCAAACCATCGCCAGTAAGGGGCCGAGCAAAGCCACCCAGGTTGCTATCCAGAGCGCTTTGGACATGTAGGCCCGATCCAGCCCATAATCGAGGCCAAGCGTGAATATATAGGCAAACAGACCCATATTGGCGGCTTGGAACAGGAATATCGCAAGCAGGGTGAGCAGGAATGGGCGCATCATGATCGCCGCGCCTGCCTCCTTTGCTTTTTGTTGCAACGGATATTTATCAAGAAACGGGAGCATCGCCAATGTGACCGCTGCGAATAATGCAAGCGTTACAAACAGCACCTGTGAACCATAAACCGGCGTCAACGCCGGCAGATAGTAATACGCCAAACCGCCAAGGCCGAATTGCACAAACAGGAGCATACCAAAGCTGCGATCGGGATTGGCGGTTCGCGCAATGACGGAAAAGCCTGTGCCGGTTAATATGCCCCCGACGATGCCATGACCGAGGCGAACAGGCAGAAGCGTCTCATACGTCCCGATCGAGATCGACAATATGTCGATCGCAATTAGCGCAAGCAGGCACAGGATGGCCAGTGGCTTCCACGGCATACGCCTGACCAGAAATACCGAGATCAGCGCGCCCAAAGCTGCGCCGTAAATATTAGCAGAGCCGACCCGCCCCGCTTGTGCCTCGCTAATGCCCAGCCCGGTGACAAGGCCATCGACAATGGCAGCCATGATATTCACATAAAACAATCCCGCAGTAGCGACAAAGGCCAAAAGCACAGCAGCAATTAATCCGTCTGGCGGAGCGGTCAGGGATCGTGTGGACATTATTTCATCTCGCAAAAAGATTTTAGTTGGTTGGCCGCCTTGGCTGCACGCCGCCACGCATATTCATGGCCGTCACTGACGTAAAAATAGACATGGCCATTGGGCATAAGCACCGTCGCAAGCCCGCCGAAGCCAGACATGTTCGGTATCCACATATCGCCCTTGCAACCCAAAAAAGGCCCCGCATTATAGGCCCAGAAACCGGCGCGATACCGCAGGCTGTCGCTTATCGCCCTGAGACCGCGGTCATCGGCATTTTGCTGCAATGCGGATTTCAGTAGGTCTTCATCAAGCCACGCGACGCCCGCTATTTTGCCGCCGCCCCGCAGAAAATGCGCAATCCGCACGAGATCGTCGGCCTGCAGTGTTAGCCCCCAGCCGATAAAGGGCTGCGCAACCGCATCATAAGTGCGGCGGGTTTTATCGAGCAGCGGGCTTAGCCCTTGCTCCCGCCAGATCGGGCGCAGAATATCATCATAAACATCGGCCTTCGGGTTGCCGGTTTTTTGGCGCAAATAGGCCTGCATTGCGGTACCCAGAATATAGGTATCCGTGGTATGATAGACAAATTCGCGGCCCGGCTCAGATCTTCGCGCATGAACGTTACAGGCCTGTTTTATTTTTCCGGCATGCGTTTCCTCGCTCATGAATTTCCAGGTTTTAGGCGAAGATTCATCCGCATCATAAACCTTGGAAGTATAGTTTCCGGTGGTCATATCGAGCGCCTGTTCAAAGGTGACGTCACCCCAATTTTTCGCGCTGCATTCTGGCACATAGTCAGCAATATGCGCAGATCTTGCGCCGGGATATAATTTTTCCAGCCGCATCAGGCCGATGCTTGCCGCGATGGATTTGGCCATGGAATAGGATGGCAGAACCATCGACGCGCAATAAGGATAAAGTCCGTGCCGTGTATTACATTCACCGGCATAAACCTGACCACCGGCGGCAAAGGCAAAGGCCGTCATATTCCCCGGAGTAATTTCCGCTGGAGAACCGATTTGCGAGATGTCTGTCCCGGCGAGCATATTGACCGGTTTGCGCGGCAGACGGCGGGCAATTTCGGCTTGATAGGCCGCGGTTACCTTTTCGGCGTTGGCCGAAATTTCCGGTTCATAGCCAACCTCCAATTTGCTCCACATATCAAATTGCAAATAGGCGCAAGTTTCAGAACCTATCTGGACGACGACATCTGATATTTCTCCGTACTTAAAGGCGAAGCTCATCAGGCCGTTGTGGATACAATTGGCATTTCGCTCTTGTAGCGCAATCGGTAGTGATGCGCGGTTCCAGCCGTCATCGCCCGCCTCGCTCCAGATTTGCCCCGGTTCAAAAATCCATTCCCAATCCGGGTGCGAGCCTTTTTGCGGGCCGCGCTGCACAGGAATAATCGCATCGCCATCGCTCACAAAATCTATGGCAAAACCGGGAAGAAACTTCAGCTTGCCCGTTGCTTTTTCATAGCCAAAATCATCTTTGAGTATCACAAAGCCATCGGCCGTTTGCGGGGCAGCCAAGCGCAGGCGGCCTTGAAAGCCCTGATGCGCCGCGCTTGCATCGGCAGGACGGGCGAAAGCCTGTGCAGCATAGGGGGCAGATAGCGGCGGCGCCCCGTTCAATATGCTTAGCGGTATATCGCGCGCGAGCGATCCCGCGCCAATCCGCCCGCTAACCCGCACATTATCCGCCCAGCAGCTTGCATTGTCTTTCCCTGCCGATATTCGAAGGCGCACGGCAAGAAATTCCAGCCCCACCGCTTTCGGTGCCTTTCCGAATATATTGTGCAGGCTGATAGCATCGTCTTGGCCATCACTCACACGGCCGATTTCGGTCCATTTATCCCCGCCAATGCTGGTCTCCAAGATGCAATAATCTTTGGATTTCAGATTTTCAGCCGCGAAATCCACCGACAGGAATATGTCTTTATAGTTCTTCGTCGGGAGAATAATGATGGCATAGGCATCATGCTGCAAACGCATCGAGATGTTCTTTTTATACCGGGTCAGGCGAATATCACCCTTGCCCGCATTGCCTTTCCAGTTTCCGGTATCGCCATCTTGAAAATCGTCGCTGAACAGGGTTTGCGCCTGCGCAATCTGGCTCCACGCCGCAAACAATAGCAATGCTGCAAAAAACCGGATCATGTCGCTGCCCCCAATGCATCGATCAACGGCTTCAATTGCGCCTCATAGAGCTTCCAGCGGTTAACGGCACTCTTGTAAATGGGACGCCGCACTTGCGCTGCGCTCGCTGTTGCAGTCGGGCTCTTGTTCTTGTGGAATTCGAGGCACGCAGCCTCCCAATCCAGCCCGAGCGCTTGCAGCAGCTTTCGGCTCTCCCCCTCCTGATCGGCGACGATATCCTCATAATGGATATCTATTACCTGCCCCGGCAGCACCGTCCGCCAATGCGCCATCAGCTTTTCCTTGGCAATCATATAGCTGGCCAGATCGCCCAGATCATAGGAAAACGGATAGCCCATGCGGAACAAAGCCTTGTACATGCCGTAGCCATTGTCATTCAAATCACGATTTACATGGATGATTTTTGCTTGCGGAAGGGCCGCAGCGATCAAGCCGATATACAGGAAGTTCGCAGGGGTTTTATCGATGAAAAACGGGCGGCCCTGACTGCGCTCTTTGGCTCTTTTAACATAGACTTCACCCAGCGCCCTCATATCAATATCCACCGCCGCATCGATAAGGTTCGACTTTCCTTTTTGCCCGTTGCACAAAGCCGTCAGTGCGACCGCGAAATCGGTTAGCTCGCCAAGGCTTTCCACGCTCGAATGCGCGCTCAAAATTCGGTCAACCAGCGTGGTGCCGCTGCGCGGAAAGCCGACGATGAATATGGGGCCTTCCTGCGCTGAACTACAGTGCTCCCTTGCAAAAAAACTTTCGCCAAAATTCTCGGCAATTTTTGCCATCGCCGGTATATCGGAGCTGACATTGTAAGATAGCATCTTGCGCCGTGCATCCGCGCCGCTTTTTAACGCTGCAAAGCTTTCTTCATGCCGTCCAACATCTTCCAGCTCTTTTGCCAATGCGTAGTGAAGCTGAACCGTTCCCATGGCATGTTTGAGCGGTGTAGATAAAAGCGCTCGAATTTCATCTATATGATTGTTTTCAGGCGTCTGTTTTCGGAGATTGGCCCGGTTGTAGTAAGCATCATAATCATGCGGTGTTTGCCGGATAATCGCGTCAAAGTGATCTTCGGCTTCTTCGATGCAGCCAGTGGCGATAAGCGACGACGCCAGATTATACCTGATAGCGGCATCATCAGGATCCAGGCGATGCGCCTTTCGCGCGGTGCCTGCTGCCTTTTCAAATTGCCCGCAATGGGTATATATTTCAGCGATTCGCGCAAGCCAGGCGCCATCATTGGCTGCCTTGCCTTCCATAGATTCAAGAGCATGGCGCGCCGCTAATACTTCCCCGAGATGCACCAGAGCTTCTGCATCCATCAGCAACGCAAGCGGATAATCGGGCGCTAAATCGAGCGCAGTTTTGAGCCATGCACGCATGCCCAGATGGTCCCCCACCATCTGGGACACGCGTGCATGCGCGACCCAACCCTCAACATTTCGCGGCTCATCCCGGTTGAAGGAATGAACCAAATGTTCGGCCCGAGCTAGATCACGCTTGCGGATGGCATCATCAATTTCTGCCAGCCGCTGATGGGTATTTGTCCGGGCGCGTATTTCAACCATGTATCAAGGATAAGACCGTTACTGGGCTTGAGCCAGCCCCAATCGGGCCTGTTAGAAGCTAAAGCCGACGGTTGCGCCAAAAGTTCGCGGCAATGCAATAAACTCCTTGTTGGCATTCCCGAAAAATTCGATCGCAGGCGCGGTGCCCATATAGGCTTCTGTAAACACTCCGGTGACGCCTGCCTGGTTGGTGATGTTTTTCAACCATAAGGATAGGCTAAACGGTCCTTTGGAAAAGCTTGCCGCCGCATTCAAAATGGCAAACCCGCCAAGATCAACGTCAAACAGAGGCGATGTCCCGACGACATTTCTGGTGCCCGATTGAAAATATCCGTCGAGCCTGAAAAACGAAGTCCAGCTGCCAATTGGCGTCGTATAGTCAAGCGCGGCGTTAATCTGATGCTTTGGCGATCCAGGTAGCGTCGCGCCGTCAAAGGCAAATGGCGCGGCGGGCGGCGGACGATCGGGCGCAAAGAAATCTGCCCCCAGTTTCGCATTCACATATGCATAGCCGAGCGAATAATGGAACTTGTCGCCAAGATAGCCACTTAGGCTCGCTTCCAGCCCGTAGGTCCGTGCCTTCTCCCCGTTGACAGCTGCAAAGAAGCCCCAATTTGTCGTCCCGACATTAAGCTGCGGGTTCGACCAATCAATGTAGAACAGGCTGACATCATAGCTCAGATTGGCATGGGCTCCCTTTATCCCGACTTCGTAATTTACAACCGAATCCGAAGTATATCTCTGGTATAACGGGCTTTCGGCGAACGTCCCTGTCAGTGGCACCGCGTTGGAGCCGCCACGCCGGTAGCCTTCGGACACGGTTGCATAGAACATGTCATCATCGGAAAAACGGTATGCCATGTTGATTTTGAAGAGAACATCGTCTTCCTGCGACGTGAAGAAAGCATTGGTGGGGTTAGAAAAGGAAGCAAAAAGCGGTAAATCAAGGAAGGTTGTATTTTCGGATTTATTGTCGAAATACCGCGCGCCAACGGTGAAATCCAGCGCGTCGCTGGCATGCCATGTCAGCTCACCAAATACCGATATTTCCCTGAAATCCTCGTTACGTATATAGATGAAATCCTGATCGCCAGTAACGGCGCCTATCGCAAACGGGAACACCGCGTCAAACCATCGGCGAAAGCCAACCAACTGGCTGTCCTGCGTCGCCTCCAGCTTCTGTTTGCGATAAAACCCGCCAAGAATGTAATCGAATGTTTTGCCGCCATTTGACACCAGACGCAGCTCCTGAACAAAGGCTTTGTCGGAATAGGTGCGAATGGCTGATGCCATCGGACGCGGGTAGTTATAATAGAATCCCAAGAACCCGGCCTGCGCATAGAACCCAGTATTCTCGCTTACGCTGTCGCCGTGCTGGTCATAATATGACGATGATGATGTCAACGTCGCAAAGCCAAGATCAAATTCCGCTTCCAATGCCGTCATGTGAACATCGCGCGAGGATGGCTCAAGCTGGATCGCGCCATTTTCATATTTACCATAGGGGTTGCCAAATCCGTCAACGCCCACTGTGCGCTGTCTCCGGCCGCCGACATCATCCGATTGGCGCGCGTGCATCAGCTTGAATCTTATGTCATCATTGGGCTCTACCAAAAGCGTCGCGCGCAACATCCATGTCTCGACAAAGTCAGCGTCTTTCACAGAGCGGTAGGTTGCGGAATCGCCCCCGCGATCGAAAATACCGTTGGGCGCAACCGGAACGCCATCGGCATCCAGCTCGTAAACATTCACATAGTCGGTAATTCCGGGATAATCGCCATAATTCCCGACTATGCGGAGCGCCGCTTTGTCGCCGAGCGCGAGGTTGAAAACGCCATCCAGCCCGTATCCGATACTGCCCGATCCGTTAACTGACGACACATCTACGCTGACACTACCGCCGGTTTCGCCCAAAATCGGATCACGCGTAACATAACGAATAGTACCGCCGAGCGAGCCCGAACCGTACAGCGTACCCTGCGGGCCACGTAAGACTTCTACCCGTTCCAAATCGCGCAACGTGAAATTGGCGAAAACCGGCGTATCATTAATGTAGGTGGAAACCGTCGCAACAGACGAAGTGGCGAAATCACCCAGAGCGCTGCTATCAACCGCAAGCCCGCGAATACGGGCCGCGTTGATCGTGCCTGAATTTCTCGCTCCCCGATCAATTGTCGAAACGCCGGGAATCGAACGCAGCAATTCTTCGCTGTCTAACATCTTGGCATTTTCAATCTCTTCGCCGCTCGTTGCCGAAATATTATAGGGGATTTTTGAAATTGACTCTTTACGGCGGGTCGCCGTCACAACAATGTCGTCGTTCCGGTTCTTGTCGCTATCATCTTCGGCAGATGCTTCCTGCGCGTATACGGGCGTATAGCTCGTCGCCATCAATGCAGTTGTACCAAATAGCGCAGCAAAAACTCTTGCCTGATATCTGTGGTTTGTTGACTTGATCATGACGTCTCCTTTTTGCCCGATACGGGCATCCTTCATTCAATTACTTTTAGCTTGGGCGGTGATTTTGGCCCGTTTTGCGCAGTTGCCCGGGCATCGCTATTCCGGTCATCCGTCTTTTGCGGCATTGCCAGCGGCCCCAGAGCTTCCAGCGCCCTTTTTCGCTGCTGCAAATCTGCATGTATTGGAAATTCGACATTTGAATCGCGGAAACTTTTCATAACCTGCCCAAGGCCATTCCAGCCCTTTTCGCGGTCTTTGCGCACTTTTTCGAAATCGATATCGAGCAGTATTATTTCGCGGGTTGTGCCGGATTCGTGCAGCAGGTCGCCGCCCGGTCCATAAAAGACCGAGCGACCGTTGCCCTGCTCCCCCGCACAATTCACGGCAAGAAAATAGCATTGGTTGATTGCCGCATTGGCGCGGGCGATAGCCAGCTCCACATCTCGGTCTATTGTGTTGGTCATGGTCGGCGCGATGATCACTTCAGCGCCCATTGCGGCCATATTGCGGATCGCTTCGGGGAACCAGATATCATAGCAGATGGCGATACCGATGCGCCCCGCTCCCGGCACGTCAAAGACGACATATTCGCTGCCCGGCTCAACATCCTTTTCATAAGGCAGGAATGGAAACAGCTTGTCGTAACGCGCGATAATATCCCCGTCGGGATTGATGACAGGCGTCGTGTTGAAAATTTTGCCGTCTCTAAGCTGATGCAAAGACCCCGGGATCAGCCACAGGCCCAGCTCTTTTGCCAAAACCTGTAGCTTGCGTTCTGTTGGCCCACCGACAAGTTCGGCATTGTCAAGGCCGGCACCGCAAATCGCCAGCTCACCAACCACCACCATTTCAATCCAAGGATAGGATTTTGCTATGGATCGGATTTCTTGAACAACAAGATCAAAATTCCCGGACTTTGCGCCCGCCAGCTGTATTGATGCTATACCCAGACTAGGCATATCAGACTTCCCCCTGCAACAGCCTATGGACGGGAGCTGCCCCATACCTTAGGGCCAGTTTATAGGTATATGTAAGGCCAGTTGTAATTTCCAGCCTATTCTTTTGGAGTGCTGACAATCGCTCTGTCGACCTCGTGGCCATCATCGTCGAGCCACAAAACCGTATCGCCAACAAAAGAGACATGAAAAGCGAGCGCTTCTGCAAAAGCCCAACTATCCCACTGCCTCACCCATTTATCTCCTTCGATCCACCAGCGGCCGACATCCTGATCTTCACCGGCATAACCAGACCGACCGCTCATACGGCCATCCTTGTGCAGCTCGATCGTGCATGGCTCGCCGTAAACCGTGCTGTTGAGCAACGTCAGCCCCTTCATGCGAGATTTGAGTTGCTTGTGTGAAAGCCAGTTTCCATTGGCGGTTCCGGCATTGTCCTGCTGCGGGCTATCCAGCTCTTTGATAACGCGCGATAAATGCATGATCCCGTCACGGATCATTTTCACCGGCAGGCTGGTAACGCCAAGCCGGAACATATTTTTGGGGCCATCGGGTAAAGCAAACCAGCCTTTTGCCGGTTCAATCAATATCCCGCATGTCTCCGCCGCCCGGACCAGCAGGCTGACATCCAGCTTGTCGGGGCCCCTCACCCAATATGTCGTGCCGCCTTTTACCGGCGCAATGGCAATCGATGCAGGACGATAGTGATTGAGCGCATCGCGCAAGGCAATGAGGCGCTCCTCGCAAACCGCAGTGAGCCTGCGCAACATGGTATCATAGTGCCCGAGCGACAAAAAGAACGCGGCGGCGCGCTGATTGTTGGGCGAAGGGCGGCGCGTGGTAATATCCCGCAACCTTCTGGCCTGCGCTATGACTTCGGCAGGGGCCACCATAAAGCCCAACCTTACACCGGGCGCCAGAACTTTGGAAAGGCTAGCCACATAGATAACCCGGCCGCTGTCATCGAGCGAGTAAAGCGCGGGCAACGCGCCTCCAAGATAGTTCATCTCGCACTCAAAATCATCTTCAAGAATGAGAAAATCTTGCCGCTGCGCTTTTTCAAGCAAAGCCTTGCGGCGATCCAGCGACAGGGTGACGCCCGTAGGGCGTTGCCTGCTGGGCGAAACGCAGACCAGATCGCAATCATCCAGACGATCATCGATATGGATGCCTTCATCATCAACATTCTGGTGATGAAGCTTTGCTTTGCGCATCTTCAGCAATTGCCGAAGCGCCGGAAGGCTGGGCTCCTCAACGGCCACTTTGGTATTTTGATTGGCAAATAATTGGGTCGCCAGAAACAGCGCCTGCTGTTCACCAACAGTAATCAGCAATTCATCGGGGCGTGCGCTGATCCCTCGGCGGGGCAGCAATTTTGTGCGGATTTCTTCGATCAACGAGGCATCATCGACCTCACCATTATCCAGCGACCATTCGTTCACCTCTTTAACGCCGAGCGCCAAACGGCTGGCTTCGCGCCACTCGTGTATCGGAAAAAGTGACTTGTCGTAACGCCCTTCGATGAACGGGAATTTATATTTCTGCCAATCGGGTGGACATTGATAGCTTCCGCTTAGCGCTATCTCCCTTTGCAGAAAGCGGGGCGCCTGCACGATGCTCTCCCCAGCTTTTGCATTATGCCCGGCAACACGCGATATCTTGCCATGCGGATGTTCGATAACATTGGCGGCATAGATACCAGAGCGCCGCTTTGCTTCTAAGTGACCGTCCGCGATCAATAGCTGATAGGCGAGAAAAACCGTGTTGCGCGATACGCCAAGCTCCTTAGCCAATTTGCGCGACGAAGGTAGCTTCTGCCCAGGCAGGAAAATTCCCGCCGCAATCGCCGCAATAACACGCCGCCGGATCTGTTCCTGCAAAGAAAGCGTCGTTTCTGCATCCAAATGAAACAGCGGCGCATATGTTTTGACAGACCGGGCCATGAAGCCCCTATTGCAGCATTTTTTCATTTAGCAGAAATAATATGCCCGAAAATCATGTGCCGCGATATTTCCTGGGATTGTGCGTGATGTGCGTAGCAAATACTGTTTCGGGACCGTCTATCCAACGATTCACTAACGATTACAGATGGTTGAAAATATCTGGTGCCAGAAGAGGAAATCAAAGGATGAGTGAAGCTTTTATTTTAATTCAATAGCTTGGTCACATCCCAGTGTAGTGCCAGTGCCGATACCGAGGGACTATTCCGGCTCGGCGGTGTCGGTCCCCGGATTTAGCTTCACGTGGTTTTTGGCATCAAGTTCTTGTGATTCGCGGTATTTTCAATGGATGACCAGATACATTTATCAGAGGTTTGCTTATCGGGTTAAATTGGGTATTATAGGGTAATTATTGGATATAGACACTATGAAGAACCCCAACCTTCATCTGACACCGGATATCGTAAAGCTTGTTGCGGAGATTGATGAATTCAAAGGCCGGTGGCAGGCTTTGGAGAATCTCTCCCCTGAGCGCCTGTCGGCTTTGCGCAAAGTGGCAACGGTCCAAAGCGTCGGTTCATCAACCCGCATTGAAGGCGCAAAGCTGACCGATGCGCAAGTGGAAACCTTGTTGTCAGGTCTAGACAAAGCATCTTTTGACACCCGTGATGAACAGGAAGTGGCGGGCTATGCCCACGCCATGGACCTTGTGTTCGAGGCTTTTGCCGATATGCGGTTGACTGAAAATAATATTGGCCAGCTTCACCAGACATTACTGCGTTACAGCGATAAGGATGAACGCCATCGCGGCTCATACAAGACGCTCGATAATCATGTGGTCGCCTTTGATGCTGATGACCAAGAGATCGGTGTTATTTTTGAAACCACCACGCCTTTTGATACGCCCCGCGAAATGGAAGAGCTGGTTGCTTGGGCCGCAAAAGCGATCAATGAAGAAGCGTTGCACCCGCTTTTGACCATTGCCGTATTCGTTGTGACATTTCTCGCCATCCATCCGTTTCAGGATGGAAATGGCCGCCTCTCCCGTGTGCTGACAACTTTGCTTTTGCTTCGAGCGGGGTATGATTATGTCCCATACGCTTCGCTCGAAAGCGTGGTCGAAGAAAACAAAGACCTTTATTACAAAGCCCTGCGCCGCACCCAGACAACGTTGAAAGCCGACGAACCCGACTGGGAGCCATGGGTGAGTTTCTTCCTGCGCTGCCTCAAAAAACAGAAAAACAATCTGGCCGAGCGACTGGATCGTGATCAGATTGCCGGTGACGATGATGCCGAGTTGTCGGAAATTTCCCTAAAAATTCTAACCCTGCTACACACCCATGATCGCCAAAACATCGTGCAGATTACCGAAGCAACCGGCGCGAATAGAAACACGATCAAGCTGCGACTGCGCGAACTGGTGGGTGCCAGAAAAATCAGACGACACGGCAAAGCGAGGGCCACATGGTACACGTTGTGATGTGATGCCAGCGCCGAGGCCTAGGGGCTCAAATGCCCTAACAGGGTTGATCCGAGATTTGGCTTCATATAACTTTGCGATGCCGTCAACGGACACCCGGATATTCAAATTTTTGCCGGAAGAGCGAAGCCACTGAGCAACTGTCTCGACTATTTGATAGAAGCAAGAAAGCTGGTGGGCGTCAAGCGGGGGCCGGATCGAGAACGCTTTGGGTTCTCGCGCAAAACTCCAGAGTCTCACGAGATGCCAAGTATCCCGTCTCTCTTCCGCGATTGCGAGTTCGTTGCGGCTGATATGGAAAGGGGTCCGCTCCCATCCATTGGTAGTTTTCACTTCGATTAGGCGTTCATTTCCATCTGGCTCAAAACTCGAAATGTCATAACCGTAACCGTCACCCTCTTCCACTGAAGTCCATTGCACCCTGGCAGCGAGATCATTTCTTGATGCTTGTCGCAAACTGGCAATTTCATGGGCTAAAATGCGTTCTTCCCCGGCTTTACCGAGCGTACGATTTCTCGCATCGCGCGCCGCAACATCGTACTTGCGACCAAGATCGGCCATAAATTCCGTATCGAGCGGCGCAGGCTCGTTCGCAAAGGTTGGAGGCGGCCCGATCCAAAGTGTCTTTGCTTCTTCCACAGATGATTTTAGTCCGACAGATTCCGTTTTTGCGTTTAGCCAATCATCTTTGTTTTCCAGCCAACGCAGCACGGCATCGACGAGCGAATTTTGAAAACTTGCTCTAGGCTTATAACCATTTATCCACGGTTGTCCCAAACCCAAGAGGACGGCGCTGATATTTTGATGTTTAAATTCAATTGAGCCTCGGTTGCGAATAGGAAGGAGTTTTTGCAAGTGCCGATTGTGGTCAGCTTTATTGTATTGCTTTCCGGTCAACTCATCCGTCAGCATAGCGAAATAGTCAGAAACGACTAGATCATTCTCGATATCTGTCCAATCAGTTTCCGACATTTCTTTCACTTTTTGATTGTATGTTTACGTCCCGCCGTAGTGCAGCAAGTGGACTGCCTGAGCAAGCCTGTGTGAGTGCGTTACCCACCAACAGCCCCTTCCAGCTAGCCATGGCTAAGGAACCAAGCCAAAACAGTAGAGATGATGACAAAGCATACACATCATTCCGAGTCAAAACTGGACTCGTTATGAAATAAGATAGCGGACAATATCGACCGTTACGACGCCGCGATTTTGAAGATTTGGCGTGGGAACCTAGCTGGCCGACTGACTAGCGTCGGATAGGACATATTCAGGAGCCAGCGGATTTTGCTGAGCGTTACTTCTGACAATCCTTCCTTCACCCGCTTTTCAAACCATTCTTCGGCTACCGCCTTGAAAGTGTTTTCAGCGGAAAGAACCCTATGGAGTTGCTCCAGCTTTTTCTGCTCGGATGGATCGAGGCCGGCTGCGAGTTGTTTTTTGGCCACATCTTTTTTCTGGCGAGCTTCTGCAAGAGTAGTGCGCGGAAACGGTCCGAAAGACAGCGTGTTCTGTCTTCCCAGATAACTATAACTCATCTGCCACAGTTTGCTGCCGTTTGGTTT
The DNA here is from genome assembly GCA_036479555.1 of Sphingorhabdus sp. Lineage (GTDB taxonomy): Bacteria > Pseudomonadota > Alphaproteobacteria > Sphingomonadales > Sphingomonadaceae > Sphingorhabdus_B. The sequence goes on along the minus strand of JAZGFP010000005.1, from coordinate 36,233 downwards.
CACCAGCAAATACAGGCTTTCGAAGTCAGTTAGCTTATACGGCTTTGCTTTGGGCTTGGCGTTTTGTATCGCAAATACGGACAGGGGCATCATGGTATCTCCCGGCTAAATTTGGGCCGGGCCGATACCATGAATCATACCATATTCCATGGTATCAGTCAGTAAATCCGCCTGGACAGTATCGGACGATATAGCAGATTTTATCCCATAAATCCAGAATGTTAGTGGACTTTTATGGACCTCAGCGGACGTCGGTATGGTGCCCAGAAGAGGACTCGAACCTCCACATCCTTGCGAATACCAGCACCTGAAGCTGGCGCGTCTACCAATTCCGCCATCTGGGCATCGCCAGCGCATATTTGCGCGGGTGAGGGGCGCTCTCTTACTGTTTGGCTGTGCAAAGTCAACGATTCATACGCCGCCAGTCTGCGCCTACCCACGCCTTTGCAGGAACGCTATCCCCTTGCATGCGCCGCGCCGCTGGTGCAAAGCGCGGAGCATCTCGAATGCAGGATATTCCGGAGCCTATTTTTACCATGCAGGGCAAGCTTGTAACGATATTTGGCGGCGGCGGTTTTGTCGGGCGTTATGTGGCCGGAGAGCTGCTTTCTCAGGGAGCAAGGTTGCGCATTGCGCAGCGTAATCCGCAGGGCGCGATGCATATCAAGCCGCTCGGCAATCTAGGGCAAGTTCAGCTGATCGCCGCCGATGTGCGCAATCCAGATAGCGCCGCTCGGGCGGTTACCGGCACCGACATCGTGGTAAACTTGGTTGGCAGTTTTGGCGATATGGAGGCCGTCCAGCACAAGGGCGCGGCCAATATCGCACGGGCAGCGCGCAAGGCAGGCTGCGGCCAGCTGCTTCATATGTCTGCGATAGGGGCAAACCCCAATAGCGCGTCGCGTTATGGCCGGAGCAAGGCAGCGGGCGAAGCGGCGGTGCGTAAAGCTTTCAAGGGCGCGACGATCTTGCGCCCGTCGATCATATTTGGCCGCGAAGACCGGTTCATAAACCGCTTCGCCGGAATGATCCGGATGATGCCCATTGTGCCAGTGATTGGCGCGGAAACGAAATTTCAGCCGGTCTTTGTTGGCGATGTTGCGAAGGTAGTTGCGTCATGTCTGGCCGAGGGACGCAGGCATGCCAATAAGACCTATGAACTGGGCGGGCCGCAGGTGCTATCGATGCTTGAATTAAACCAGTGGATCGCCAACATAACGGGCCGTGATCCGATGTTCGTGCCGATGCCCGCTTTTGCAGCGAAGATGCTTGCTATGATGACCGGCTGGCTACCGGGCGCGCCAATCACGCTTGACCAATACCGGATGCTAGGCAGCGACAATGTGGTGACAGGCGAGAACGGGCTCGATGCCGCCGGCATTGCTGCGACGTCGCTTGATGCCGCCGCGCATGACTGGCTTGATATCTACCGCAAGCATGGCCGGTTTGGTGACAAGGCGCTGCTGGAGACGAAGCGGGCATGAACGAAGTCTGGACCGCGATCATCCTCGGCATTGTCGAGGGCTTGACCGAATATCTTCCGGTTTCTTCGACCGGGCACCTAATATTGGCAACAGAGCTGCTTGGCTATGATGCGAAGAAATGGGCGCTGTTTAATATCGCCGTACAGCCCGGCGCGATCCTTGCCATCATCGTGCTTTACTGGCGAACGTTTATGGATGTGCTGAAAGGTCTTTTGAATTGGCAGGCAGAGGCGGTGGCCTTTACCCGCAATTTGCTAATTGCCTTCTTTCCCGCAGTGATACTCGGCCTCGCTTTTGGCGACCTGATCGACATACTTCTGGAAAATGCGCAGGTGGTGGCATGGGCGCTGATTGTTGGCGGCTTTGCAATATTACTAGTGGAAAAATACGCCCGGCCGAAGGAAGCTGGCGGCGTAGCGGCGGTTTCTTTCCGGACTTCGGCTGCCATCGGGCTGGTGCAATGCCTTGCAATGGTGCCCGGTGTAAGCCGTTCGGGCGCAACGATATTGGGGGCGATGTCCTTTGGTGTGGACCGAAAGACAGCAGCGGAATTTAGCTTTTTCCTCGCTGTGCCCACGCTCACGGGTGCAACAGCGCTGCAGCTTTACAAGCATGGCGGCGGTATGACGTCTGATGACATGCAACTAATCGCGATTGGCTTTGTGGTGTCGTTCCTTGTGGCATGGGCCGTGGTAAAGGCGTTCCTTGCGGTGGTAATGCGCTACGGCTTTGGTCCCTTTGCTTGGTACCGAATCGTGGCAGGCACCGCAGCGCTTATCTGGTTAGGCGCACGATAAAGAGCCGAATCGGTACCAATATAGCGTAATTTTCTTTCAATGCCGACTTCCCTTATTGCATTTCTTCTCTGATAGGACAGTATAGCTGTCTTATTATGACTGTTTATGCGTGACTTTTCGGCGCGCAGCACATAGTGAAGCCTGCGAAAGGTACGGGTTACGCGGCGATGGCTGGCAACAAGATGCTGAAATTTGTGGACGACACACAGGCTTTCCCGGAGAAGCGGGAGGCGGAGCTGCGTGCAGAGGATTTTCGCGAGATTGCTGATCGTTATGCCCCGGATAAAGCAGCAGAACAATCCGCCCGCTGTTCGCAATGCGGCGTTCCCTATTGCTCTGTCCATTGTCCGCTTGGCAATCACATTCCCGACTGGCTCAAGCTGACCGCCGAGGGTCGGCTTCGCGAGGCGTATGAACTGTCTAACCTGACATCGACGATGCCTGAAATTTGCGGTCGTATCTGCCCGCAAGACCGGTTGTGTGAGGGCAATTGCGTGATCGAATTTTCCGGCCATGGCGCAGTCACCATCGGCAGTGTCGAAAAATATATCACCGATACCGCCTGGGCAGAGGGTTGGGTGGAGCCGGTCGAGCCGGGAAGCCCGCGCGGACAATCAGTCGGTATTATTGGCAGCGGGCCGGGCGGATTGGCGGCGGCAGAGTATCTGCGCATCGCGGGCTATGATGTGCATGTCTATGATCGGCATGACCGTGCAGGCGGATTGCTGACCTACGGCATTCCCGGCTTCAAGCTTGAAAAGGAAATCGTCATGCGCCGCGTCGAGCGGCTGAAGGAAGGCGGCATCATCTTCCATCAGGATTTTGAGATTGGCCGCGATGCTAGCCTTGACGATCTTCGCGCCAAGCATGACGCGGTGCTGATTGCCACTGGTGTTTACAAGGCGCGTGAGGTCAAAATGCCGGGCGCCGGTTTGGACGGTATTGTTCCGGCGCTGGATTATCTGACCGCTTCAAACCGTAAGGGCTTTGGCGATGATGTGCCGGAATTTGACAGCGGCAAGCTCGACGCAAAGGGCAAGGATATCGTTGTCGTCGGCGGCGGCGATACCGCGATGGATTGTGTGCGGACTGCTGTGAGGCAGGGCGCGAAATCGGTCAAATGCCTCTACCGCAGGGACCGCGAGAACATGCCCGGATCGCAGCGAGAGGTTGCCAATGCCGAAGAAGAAGGCGTCGAGTTCGCATGGCTGTCTGGGCCGAAAGCGTTTGATGGCAAGAAGGCAGTCGAAAATGTCCGTGTAGCCAAGATGCGCCTCGGCGCGCCCGATGCGAGCGGCCGCCGCGCGCCGGAGCCTGATCCGCGCGGCGACTATGTGCTTGGGGCTGATATGGCGATCATGGCGCTGGGTTTCGAACCCGAAGAGTTGCCAAAGCTGTTCGGCGCAGAGGAGCTGGGCGTCACCCGCTGGGGGACCGTTCGCGTCGATCACAAAACGATGATGACGAACTTGAGCGGCGTGTTCGCGGTCGGCGATATCGTGCGCGGCGCGAGCCTCGTCGTCTGGGCGATCCGCGATGGCCGTGATGTGGTGGAGCATATGCATCGCTGGATGCGGGCAAAGGCCGATGCTGCGAAGGCGGCGGCTTAGTATTTTTTGGAGCGATGTTATGATAAAGAAATTCAAATTCGCTGCCGCAGCCGCTGTACTAGCGCTCGCTGTGCCAGTCATAAGTTATGCGCAGGACGAAGCGTCAGATGACACTGCGATAAGCTTATCTGAAGACCAGAAGCTATTTGAAATGCTGACCAAAGCCTTTGATAACACCAACGCCACTCCGATTGATCCGGAGCGACTGGCACTGGCGCAAAAAATATCAGCAAAGCTGACCCCGGATGGCGGCTACGCAAATAGCATGGCGAACATGTTTGACGAGATAATCAGGCCAATGTCGGAAGCATTTCTAGGCATGAAAACCGACGCAATGTCAGCGCTAACGGGTATTGATAAAAAGGAAATTGGTAAGCTGTCCGAGGAAAAGCAAAAGGCGATAGCTGCGATACTTGATCCGATAGGCAAAGACAGGGCGAAGCTAGCTTTTGACCATATGACACCATTTATTAGCGAAGCAATGGCGGCGATGGAACCGGCAATCAGGGAAGGAACAGCGCGCGCTTATGCCCGTAAATTCAGCACTCGACAATTGACCGAATTGGGCCGTTTTTTTGAAACCTCTACCGGCGGATTTTTTGCAGCAGAATCATATGCACTTCAGGCCGATCCCGAAATCAGGCGCGCGACATCTCAAGCCATGCCGCTGATGTTTGAAAAAGCGATGGGAAGCGCGTCATCTATGTTGGAGAAGTTGGCGACACTTCCTGAGATACGTTCCTTGACCGATTTGAATGACGGGGAGATCGCCAAATTGGCCGAACTGCTGGGTGTTTCGGTGGAAACGCTGGAAGAAAATCGCAAAGCGTTGGCTGTTGCTGAGGAAACCGGCGAGGAACCTTGGTATGATGATAGCAACTGGAGCAAGGCGGAACGCAAGCAAGAGACCAAGCTATCAAACAAAACTGACGCTCTGTCAGACAAGAATGACGCCGCGTACGAACAATACAGCCAAGCCTATGACGCTTGGAAAGAGGTGCATGACACCACTGTTGCTACATCACGGGCCAAATATAAGGCGCAGGGGTGGACGCCTGAAACTGCCGCCGATGACAATGCCTCGAGCGACGCCGAATAGAGCAAGCGATCATGACCTACTACCCCACCCCAGAACATGCCCGCCTTGCGTCAGAAGGCATGTATGATCCGCAGTTTGAGCGCGATGCCTGCGGCGTGGGGCTTGTGGCGGCGACAGATGGCAAGGCGTCTCGCCGGGTCGTTGCCTCAGCCATCGACGCGCTAAAGGCTGTATGGCATCGCGGCGCAGTCGACGCCGATGGCAAGACCGGCGACGGCGCGGGCATCCATGTCGACCTGCCCGAGCGCTTCTTTGACGATGCGATTGCCGATAGCGGCCACGTCGCCATGCCCAACCGCCTTGCCGTCGGCATGATATTCCTGCCGCGCACTGATCTTTCGGCGCAGGAACATGCGCGCACGATTGTCGAATCTGAAGTTATCGACGCTGGCTACACCATCTACGGCTGGCGGCAGGTGCCGGTCGATGTGTCGGTGATTGGTGACAAGGCTCAGGCGACACGGCCCGAGATCGAGCAAATAATGATTGCCGGGCCGCTTCCCGATGAACAATCAAAGGAGGAGTTTGAGAAAAACCTATACCTCATCCGCCGGCGGATCGAGAAGGAAGTGATCGCGGCGCAAGTGCGGGATTTCTATATCTGTAGCCTCTCCTGCCAGTCGATCATCTACAAGGGGCTGTTCCTCGCAGAGAGCCTGTCGGTCTTTTACCCCGACCTTCGCGATGACCGTTTTGAAAGCCGCGTTGCGATTTTTCACCAACGCTATTCGACCAATACTTTCCCGCAATGGTGGCTGGCGCAGCCATTTCGCAGCCTTGCCCATAATGGCGAAATCAACACCATCCGCGGCAACAAAAACTGGATGAAGAGCCACGAGATCAAGATGGCGAGCCTTGCCTTTGGCGCGCAGTCCGATGACATTAAGCCGGTTATTCCAGCTGGCTCGTCGGATACCGCTGCGCTTGATGCGGTGTTCGAAACGCTGGTGCGTTCGGGCAAGGAAGCACCCACGGCAAAGCTGATGCTGATCCCTGAAGCATGGCAAGCAGGCCCGCACATCCCGGAACACCATAAGGAAATGTACCAATATATGGCGAGCGTGATGGAGCCATGGGATGGCCCGGCAGCACTTGCCATGACCGATGGCCGCTGGGCGGTGGCCGGTGTTGACCGCAACGCGCTGCGCCCGCTGCGTTACTCGATCACGTCGGACAATCTGCTGGTGATCGGGTCAGAAACCGGAATGGTCGTTCTGGCCGAAGCCACGGTGGTCCGCAAAGGGCGGCTTGGGCCGGGCGAAATGATAGCCGTCAATTTGGAAGAAGGCGCGGTTTATAGTGACCGCGAGCTTAAAGACCGGATAGCGGCCGAGCAGGACTATGCCGCTTTGGTCAAAGGCTTCCAGAAAATTCAAGATTTACCAAAACCCCGGCAGCGTAAATCCCGCTGGAAGCGTGCGGATCTGACACGGCGGCAGATTGCTGCGGGAATGACGCTTGAAGATATTGAAATGATCCTCAGCCCGATGGTTGAGGATGCGAAGGAGCCCATTGGGTCGATGGGCGATGATACCCCGCTGGCCGTGATCAGCGACAAGCCGCGCCTGATCAGCCAGTTTTTCCGGCAGAATTTCAGCCAGGTGACCAACCCGCCGATCGACAGTCTACGCGAACGCCATGTCATGAGCCTGAAAACGCGCTTCTCAAATCTGGCCAATATTCTTGAAGATGACAGCCAGAATGAAAATGTGCTGGTGCTCGAAAGCCCGGTTATTAACAATAGCGAATGGTTTTGCCTGAAAAGTGCCTTTGCCGATGTGGCTGCAGAAATCGATTGCACTTACGAAATTTCAGAAGGGCAGGAAGGCCTGCGTAATGCGATAGCGCGTATTCGGGAGGAAGCCGTTGCCGCTGTACGTTCGGGCAGAACCGAATTGTTCCTGACAGATGAGAATATTGGCGAAGACCGTGTTGCGATTGCCATGATCCTGGCCGCAGCGGCGGTGCATACGCATCTCGTGCGCAATGGCCTGCGGTCCTATGCGTCGGTCAATGTGCGCTCGGCAGAATGCCTGGATACGCATTATTTTGCGGTTCTGATTGGCGTGGGCGCAACGACGGTCAACGCATATGTAGCCGAAGCCAGCATCGCCGATCGCCATGACCGCGGCCTGCTTGCCGAAATGTCGCTCAAGCAGGCAATTGGAAACTATTGCAAAGCAGCCGATGAAGGCCTGCTGAAAATCATGTCGAAGATGGGCATCGCGGTGATATCAAGCTACCGCGGCGGCTATAATTTTGAGGCGGTGGGTTTGAGCCGCGCACTGGTCAATGATTTCTTCCCCGGCATGCCGAACAAGATTTCAGGCGAAGGCTATGCATCGCTTTATGTGAATGCCCGTGACCGCCACGCCGATGCCTTTGACTGCGCCGTCGCACGGCTTCCGGTCGGCGGTTTCTACAAACAGCGCAAGGATGGGGAAGAACACGCTTATTCCGCTGGCCTGATGCATCTGTTGCAAAGCGCCGTCGGGAATGACAGCTATTCAAGCTATATGCAGTTTGTCGACGGCGTGCGCGCGCTCCCGCCCATCTACTTGCGCGATCTTCTGGAGTTTAATTTTGCGCGCGAACCGGTTCCGCTCGACGAGATTGAGGCGATTACCGAGATTAGAAAACGCTTCGTTACGCCGGGCATGAGCCTTGGCGCATTGTCACCCGAAGCCCATGAAACGCTCGCCATTGCGATGAACCGTATCGGCGCGAAGGCAGTATCGGGGGAAGGCGGAGAAGATAAGGTTCGCTACACGCCTTATGAAAATGGCGACAATGCCAATAGCGTGATCAAGCAGATAGCCTCGGGCCGTTTTGGGGTGACAGCCGAATATCTGGGTGCTTGCGAAGAGATCGAGATCAAAGTTGCCCAAGGCGCCAAGCCCGGCGAGGGCGGCCAGCTACCCGGCTTTAAGGTCACCGAATTTATTGCGCGATTGCGCCACTCGACGCCGGGGGTCACGCTGATCAGTCCGCCGCCGCATCACGACATTTATTCGATCGAAGATTTGGCGCAGCTCATTTATGATCTCAAGCAGATCAACCCACGTGCACGTGTTTGTGTAAAACTCGTCAGTGCGGCCGGCATCGGCACCATAGCAGCCGGCGTTGCCAAAGCGCATGCCGACGTGATCCTTGTGTCCGGCAATGTTGGCGGCACCGGCGCGTCTCCCCAAACCAGCATCAAATATGCCGGCACGCCGTGGGAGATGGGGCTATCTGAAACCAATCAGGTGCTCACGCTCAACGGCCTCAGGCACCGGGTGAAGCTGCGTACCGACGGCGGACTAAAGACCGGGCGAGATATCGTAATCGGCGCGATATTGGGCGCGGAGGAATTTGGCATAGGCACGCTTAGCCTTGTCGCCATGGGCTGCATCATGGTGCGGCAATGCCATAGCAACACCTGCCCGGTTGGCATTTGCGTACAGGACGAACGATTGCGCGCGAAATTCACCGGAACGCCCGAAAAGGTGATCAATCTGATGACATTCATCGCTGAGGAAGTGCGCGAGATATTGGCGCGGCTCGGCTATCGCTCGCTCGATGAAGTGATTGGGCGCACGGAGCTTCTGCGGCAGGTAAGCCGCGGCGCAGAACATCTCGACGATCTCGATCTCAATCCGGTCCTTGCCAAAGTCGATGCGCCAGATGAAGCGCGGCGCTTCAACATCGACGGCATCCGGAACGAGGTACCAGACAGCCTTGATGCGCAGATGATCCGCGACGCGCAGCCGGTGTTCGAACGGCGCGAAAAGATGCAGCTCACCTACAATGTCCGCAACACGCACCGCGCGGTGGGGACAAGGCTGTCCGCAGAAATTACCCGGCTTTACGGAATGAAGACGCTATCCGATGACCATGTTCACGTCCGTCTTCGCGGCAGCGCCGGGCAATCACTGGGCGCCTATCTGTGCCAGGGGATTACACTCGAAGTATTCGGCGATGCCAATGACTATGTCGGCAAAGGGCTGTCGGGCGGCATTATCATTGTCCGGCCGACGGTATCCTCACCGCTCGACACACAGGATAATAGCATCATCGGCAACACCGTCCTGTATGGCGCGACATCTGGCCGCTTGTTCGCGGCGGGCCAGGCAGGCGAACGTTTCGCCGTGCGTAATTCGGGGGCAGAGGTCGTCGTCGAAGGTGCCGGGGCAAACGCCTGCGAATATATGACCGGCGGAATTGCCGTTATTCTGGGAAGTGTCGGTAATAATTTCGGCGCGGGCATGACCGGCGGGATGGGCTTCATACTCGACCGGGACGGCAGCTTTAAGCAGCAGGCCAACGGCGAAAGCATCCTGTGGCAAAGGCTTGATAGCACCTATTGGGAAGAAAGGTTGAAAGAGCTGATCGCCGCCCATGCCAATACCACCGACAGCCGTTGGTCTGCTTCAATATTGGACGAGTGGGAACAATGGCGCGGCAAATTCTGGCAGGTCTGCCCGAAAGAAATGCTCGAAAGGCTAAGCCATCCACTGTCGGATAGCGAAGCGGCGGTGGCGGCGGAGTAGCGTGTATTTTACATCGAGTTACGAGACTTAAGCTAGGCTGAGCACGATGTTCAGCATCTACTCAAGACCGATCCCCTATAGAAAGATCAGCGGCGATTGCGCCGAAGATTATTAGGGCCGCAAGAGCGGTTCAGCCACAAGGAGGATTTCGTAATGCGACCTTTCAAACTTTCTACTGCGCTAGCAGCTATCACCCTGCTGGCTACGCCGGCAGCATACGCCCAGAATGTGGCGTTTGAAGATGCGCCCGTTGTTTTTGTCGCGGGGACAGGAACCGCAGAGACAGGGACTGACGCGGTCGGAGAAACGGCTCTGTTTGCTCCCAAACGCGATGCAGCGGTGGAAATGACCGCGATGGCAGACAAGCTTGCCGACCCGGCCATGCAGGACAGCGTCGCCACCATGGTTGAAAAGATGGCCGCCGCGATGATGCGGCTGCCCGTTGGCAAATTTGCCGATGCCATAGAAAAAGCGCGCCCCGGCACTGTGAAAGACAGCATTCCATCTGATGCAACGCTCGCCGATATTGCTGGCGCAGACGCCAGGAACCTACCCGCCGCACTCGGCACGACAACTCGCGGCGCGATGGGGATGATGAGTAGCTTCGCAGAAGCCTTCGCCTCCATTCTTCCAGAATTGGAAGCGGCAGCCCGAGATATGGAAAAAAGCATGAAGGCCGCAAGCGCCAACTAAAGAATTTCGTCAGCGAATGTTCCGCCCCCTCGCATATTCGTGGGTCGCATTGGGGGCAGGGCAGGCGCAGGGCCATCCTTCCGGTCCTGCGCCACTTTTTTGTGGCGACGTTTGACAATCACCATTGCCAGCATTTGGCCGCGCGATTAAACCGTTCCTGAAAAGGGGAAGCGGCGGATGAAAGAATTTGATATTGTTGTGATTGGCGCCGGATCGGCGGGTAGCGCTGTAGCGGGAAGATTGGCCGAGGATGGCAAATATTCGGTATGCCTGCTTGAGGCCGGCGGGCGCAACAACGGTATTCGCGTCAAGACGCCGGGGCTGTTCCCCTTCCTCTCAACAAAATCAAACTACAAATATGACACCGTGCCGCAGGCCGGCCTGAACGGACGCATAGGCTATCAGCCGCGCGGGCGGGGACTTGGCGGATCGAGCGCGATCAATGCCATGCTGTATATTCGCGGTCACCGCTGGGACTATGACAATTGGGCGGCGATGGGCTGCGCCGGCTGGTCATATAACGATGTGCTGCCCTATTTCCGGCGGAGCGAGGGCAATGAACGGTTAGGCGGCGAATTTCACGGGAGTGATGGCCCGCTCAATGTGATGGACCAGCGCTGGGTAAACCCTGCAAGCCTCGCCTTTGTTGAAGCCGCCCGAAATCTGCAGATCCCCATCCGCGAAGATTTTAACGGCGCGCATCAGGAGGGCATGGGTGTATATCAGGTTACCCAAAAAGCGGGCGAGCGATGGTCAGCAGCGCGCGCCTTTGTTGAGCCTCTGCGCAGACGGGACAATTTTAGCATACTGACAGGCGCGCTCGTCGAGAAACTGGTCATCAACGAGGGCAAGGTCACCGGGGTCAAGATAAAGCGCGGCTGGCGGAGTCAAACAATCAAGGCCCGGGGCAGCGTAATCTTGTGCGGCGGCGCATTTGGATCCCCGCAAATATTGCAGCTATCTGGTATCGGGCCTGCCCAGCATTTGCGCGAAAATGGTATCGAGGTGGCGCTCGACAGAGCAGAGATCGGCGAAAATTTACAGGATCATATCGATTTTGTCGGCGGCTGGAAAACCGAGTCCCGGGAGCCTATTGGCGACAGTTTTGAAGGCAATTTGCGGATGGCGAAGGCCATTGTCGAACACCGGATCAAACGCACCGGAATCATGACAACACCCTACGCTGAGGTCGGCGGTTTTTGGCGCACCAGCCAAATTTTACCCGCCCCCGACGTACAGTTTCACTTTGTGCCGGGACCGCTGGAAAATCACGGGCGTGATAAAGCGGCAGGCCACGGCATCAGCATCCATGCCTGTGTGCTCAGGCCAGAAAGCCGGGGCACTTTGCGGCTGAATTCCAGCAATGCCGCCGACGCGCCCAGAATTGATCCTAACTTCCTTAGCGATGACCGCGATATTGCGGTGCTCAGGCAAGGCGTGCGCGAAATGCATCGCTTTGCGGAAACCGCGCCCTTGTCCGATTTGGGCCTCACCGATCGTTATCAGACCAGCTTGGATGACGACGACGCACTCGATCATCTGATCCGCGAAAAGGCCGATACCGTCTACCACCCTGTTGGCACCTGCCGGATGGGCGCGGACAAGGAGGCGGTGGTTGATCCGACCCTGAAATTCAACGGCCTCGACGGACTATTCATCGCCGATGCCAGCGTCATGCCAAAAATCGTCTCGGGCAACACCAACGCGCCCACCATCATGATCGGTGAACGCTGTGCCGAATTTGTACGGCAAGGTTTGCAATAATCTTGCGATATTCGCGGCTTGCGGGTAACGCCTGCGCTGCGATGCAGTATATCAGTACCAGGGGTAATTCGAGCAATCTCGATTTTGCAGGCGTGACGCTCGCCGGTTTGGCAAGCGACGGCGGCCTCTATGTGCCGCAAATATGGCCCAGCTTTAGCGCAGAAGAGATCGCGGCGATGCGTTCGCTCTCCTATGTTGATCTTGCTGCAAAGGTCATGGCCCCCTTCACCCAAGGCTCACTGACCGAGAGCGAACTGCAAGAATTATGCGCGGCGGCCTATGGACGGTTTAGCCATGATGCGGTTACGCCGCTGGTGCAACTCAACCAGCAGCATTGGCTGCTTGAGCTGTATCATGGGCCGACGCTGGCTTTCAAGGATGTGGCGCTGCAACTGCTCGGCCAGCTTTTTGAACGCTTCCTGTCGGGCAGCGACAACAAGCTGACCGTCGTCGGGGCTACTTCTGGCGACACCGGGTCGGCTGCTATCGATGCGGTGGCGGGGCGCGAGCAGATCGAGATATTCATGATCCACCCCAAGGGCCGGATTTCCGATGTGCAGCGGCGGCAGATGACCACCATATTGGCGCCGAATGTGCATAATATCGCGATCGAGGGCAGCTTCGATCATGCGCAGGCTTATGTGAAGGCGATGTTTGGCGACAGCGACGTGACATCACAGATCAACCTGTCGGCAGTCAATTCGATCAACTGGGCGCGGCTGATGGCACAGGTGGTTTATTATTTCTGGGCAGCGCTCAGGCTTGGCGCGCCGACACGGCAAGTGGCTTTCTCTGTTCCCACGGGTAATTTCGGCGACGTCTTTGCCGGATATGTCGCGGCGCGTATGGGGCTTCCGATCGAGCGGTTGATTGTGGCGACCAACGTCAACGATATCCTCCACCGTGCATTATCAAGGGGTGACTATTCGGTCACCGAAGTAGCCGCTACCGCGTCACCTTCGATGGATATTCAAGTGTCGAGCAATTTTGAACGGTTGCTCTTTGACTTGGAAGGCCGCGATGGTTCGACCACTGCGGCGCGAATGAAATGGTTTGAGCAAATGGGCAAGATGGTGCTGTCCTCCGATCTGCGCAAGAAGGCGAGCTTCTTTGCCAGTGCGCGCGCGGATGCCGACGAAATGGCCACGGCAATGCGCTGGGCGCATGAACATTGTAATCAGGTCATCGATCCGCATACCGCCGTTGCGCTGCATGGCGCGCTCAACACCGAACTCCCCGCCGATATTCCGGTAGTAACGCTGGCGACAGCACATCCGGCAAAATTCCGCGATGCCGTCGAACAAGCAACCGGCGTGCGCCCAACCCTGCCCGCCCGCGTGGGCAATCTGTTTGACCGTGAAGAACGGTTCGAAACGCTTCCCGGCGACTATGCCGCTATCCGTGACTATGTGCTGGAGGCCGCCGCTCGCTGATGACGCAAGCGGGTGAATTTATCACGCTGATTAGCGAGCCTCGCAGTGACTATACGCTGCTCGACAGCGGCGATGGCCGCAAATATGAACGCTATGGTGACAAATGCTTTACCCGCCCCGAACCGCAGGCAATGTGGCGGCCGGCTTTGGATGACTGGGATGCTGACGCCGAATTCGTGCCTGCATCGGACGCCGATGGCGGCGGGCGCTGGTATCAAAACCGGCCTGTCTCGCCGGAAGGATGGCCGCTGACGTGGAATGGAGAGGTTACATTCAACGCCAGTTGCACACCCTTTCGCCATCTTGGTTTCTTTCCTGATATGGACCCGGTCTGGCGCTGGATGCGCGGGCAATTGAGCGGCGTGGCCGAGCCGCAAGCAATGAATTTATTCGGTTACACAGGTGTCGGCACGCTGGCTTTATCCGCCGCCGGAGCCAGCATGGTGCATGTAGATGCGTCAAAGAAATCGGTTGCCCAAGCGCGGGAGAATGCGCGATTGTCGGGCATAGAGGATCGCCCGATCCGCTGGATTGTCGATGATGCGGCGAAATTTGTTGCCCGCGAAGTACGGCGCGGTCGGCGCTATGATGGCATCCTGCTCGACCCACCCAAATATGGCCGCGGCCCCGATGGCGAGCGCTGGCAACTGGAGAGCGATTTGGCTCCGATGGTCGCCGATACCGCGAAGTTGCTCGATGATAAATCGCGCTTTTTATTCCTGACCGTTTACGCTGTGCGGATGTCGGCGCTGGCTTTGCAAGGCTTGCTGGAATCGCATTTTGCGACCAAGGGCGGACGGGTAGAATGCGGCGAACTCGCGGTGCGCGAAGAAGCACGGGGCAAGCTGCTTCCCACGGCTATCTTCGCCCGCTGGTCGCGCGATTAGAATAAGGTATTTGAATGACCGACAGCCTGACCCTTGAAGTGCTTGATCTGGAAATCGATGTGCTAACTGGCATTTACAGTCAGGAAACACACTTGCCCCAGCCTTTGCGCATTTCAATTTGCGCGCAGCTCGATATGGCCGGCCATTATGCGCCCGATACGCCGCTATCGGCTTCCAAGAATTATATGGATTTGAAGGATGCCGCGACCGGCCTGCCCGATGGAGTCCATTTCACCCTGATCGAGGCGGTAGCGGATCACATCATGGACCGGCTTTTTGCGGGCGATAAACGGGTGAGCCATGTTGCCGTCAAGATCGTGAAGCTTGCCATTGCTGAGGCGGATGAGGCCATTGGTATAACCATGGAGCGCAGCCGCAAATGAGCGCGCCCCATCCTCCCCTTGCCCTCGTAACAGGCGGGATGCGCCGGGTCGGCGCAGTAATTGCCGGCAAATTGGCAGAGGCGGGCTATGCGCTCGCACTAAGCAGCCACCGCGATGGTGAACCAGAAGCGGGTTTGGCCGACTTGCTTGCGGAAAAGAATGCCAACTGGCGCGGCTTTATGGCCGACCTTTCGTCGCCCGATGTCGCCTCGCGATTGATCGGCGATGTCGGGCAGCACTTTGGACGCGCGCCCGATTTGCTGATAAATAACGCCGCGCTTTTCGGACAAGATGGCTGGGAGCAGATGGATGCGCAGTCGCTTGAGGCGCATTTCCAGCTAAATGTGTTTTCACCGCTGCTACTGTCAACCGAGCTGGTAAAAGCAGCCGGCGAAAATGCGCGGCCCGCGATCATCCATATCCTCGATCAGCGGATTGCCAATCCGCATGGCGACCAGATAAGCTACACGCTCTCCAAGCAAGCGCTGGCCGCATCGGTGCGCTCGATGGCATCGGCCCTGCAGGGCCGCGCCCGTGTGAATGGCATCGCTCCGGGGCTGGTGATAGAGACCGAAGATTATGACCCTGGCCAGCGGGCGCGGCTTAACGTCATGATGCCGCTGGGCGCCCTGCCGAAACCAGAAAGCGTTGCCGATGCTGCGCTATATCTGGCGCAGGCAAAAGACGTGACCGGGCAGGTAATATTTACCGATGGCGGCGCGCACCTCAAAAGCTACGAGCGCGATTTCCTGTATCTTTAACGGGCAGCGTGGTCAGCGAACAACACGCCATATTTTTATGCCTTCACCCATATCAGGCATCGGCTGCAGCCATTTCGGAATATCATTTTTGGCAAGCCGCGCCCATAGCCCGTCTGGGTCGCGCAGCAGATACTGCCTCATCTCGGCCTCATCCGGACAAATGACAAAATGCGTGATCCCGCGTGCAAAGACGATTTGCCCTGCCTTGTCCGGCGAAGAGGCAAACAGCCTGATTTGATCGCGCATTCCCGCCTTGTTGCGGTGATGGCTGCTGGCGAGCACACTATGCCCGGTCGTTAGCAAGATAGCCGGGCTCATATCGAAGGTCGCGACAATACGGCCGGTTGGTAGTCCGGTAAGGCTTTTGACCGATTTGGCCGATTGGCAGAGTCTGTTTTTCACCTCCGTCGAAGTGTGGTTCTGAGTTGGCCCGCTGCTTGTTGCTGCAGAAACACCGTTTGCTAGTTGGGCAAAGATTGGCCCTGCTAGGACAATTGCCATGATGGATAGCGCCAACTTCATTTTTCGCATCGGGGCTTCTGAAGAACGATACTGCTCAATCATCACGGCAAGCCAGTTTGCCAACACCGGGATAGCAAAAGCGCAAGCCACCGACGCTGCTCGAAAGACAAGCAAGGCGATCAGAAATGACACAATCATGAAGAAGGCGGTGACATTGGCATGCGCTGACACCAAGATATCTTTCCGGCGGTGCAGCAGGAACAGCCCAATCAACGCCATGATCGCGGGCATCAGCCAGCTTGCCGCTGATATGCTCACCTGCTGCCACAGCGGCAGCCCTTCGGTGACATTCACATACCAATAATTGCGCACCAGCGGGTCGAGCTGCGCAAATGCGCCGCCGCTGCATTCTGGCGCAAACCAGAGCATGCTGATGATCGCCGCTCCG
Source organism: Sphingorhabdus sp. (assembly GCA_036479555.1). GTDB lineage: Bacteria > Pseudomonadota > Alphaproteobacteria > Sphingomonadales > Sphingomonadaceae > Sphingorhabdus_B. Next base: position 19,880 of record JAZGFP010000005.1, on the reverse strand, counting down.
CCTGCCATAGCAGCCATTGCCATTCGAATTTGCCAATGGCGGGCGTTAAAGAGTGTCGCCGGAATCATGATAATGGCTGCGGCAGCAATGGCGACAAGATGCGCAGGCGACATATTATCGCACCATATGGGCGCAGATAGTGCGGCTTTTTCGGTCGCAAAGAAAAGCGCGAATGAGACGCCGGCAAAACTGCAAATGCTTGGCAGTAACCTCGCGCCATGCAGTTTGCTGAATATCCATTGCCAGCCGAGCCAAACGAAGAAGGCGGCGACCAGCGGCGCACCTTCGAGCGAGATATGAAGCCATAACGCCAGCGCTGCGCCAAGCAGAATAGAGCTGCTGCGCCCGCCCGTTCTAAACAGCGTCCACAGCGAAAGACTGGCCAGCATAATCTGCCAACCATGATGATCAATCCGCATCGGCATGAATTGTGCAATTATGGTCGCCGTGACGAGGCAAAGGATCATCGCAATAGGCGCAGCGCTGGCCTGACCTACGCGGCGGGCTATATCGCAGAGCAACCAGCCGGTGAGGCCAAGCAACAGCAGCGGAACCGCTGTCCCGGCGATCATCTCTGCAATCGCCTGCCCGAATATTGGCGAGAGCAGCAGCACGATCAGCGCCAACGGCAGTTCGGTCACACGCGACCAGTGCATCGGCGCGCCGTAGGGGGCGTTTAGCCGCTGCTGACTATTGTCGAACCAACCCTGACCGCCCAGAAAATCGCGCAGCTGAACCATGCGTAGCTGATCGTCTGGATCCCAACCCGACAGGCCGGTGATGTGGCTCCACGAAGCGATGATGAATATCGCGCAGCCAGCCAGCCATATCAGCAGCAATGGCCTTGTTTGAGATGGCGTGCGCGCCGTCATTTCGTCTTATTTCCGGTAAATCGCCAAATCTTGTAGGGGCCAATATCGCGCTGAGCGGTTAGCCAGTCCGGCGCATTGCCATCGCGCAGTCTCGCCAGTAATCCAGCCGGTTCTACCACTTGATAACGGTGCAGTTCAAAACTACCCGGGCAGGTGATGAGATAGGCGATTTTGCGCTTTTCGAAGATAGCGCGCACCTGCTCCGGCGGGGCGGTGAATGCAAGGATGACATCCTTCATCGCATCCTGATTTCGGTGATGGCCAGTCGCCACGACGCTGTGATGCGTATGCTGCAATAGCGAAGGGCTGACATCGAGGCCTGCCATCAAATTTGCCGGTGGCAGGCCGTCCAGAAGCTTTATCGTCTCAACCTTGTGGCACAGCTTTGCCAACTTCTGAAAATTGTCTTCGGTTGCCTGCGCGCTGGCCGCTGGCGCCGTGATGGCCGATTTGAACAGATTATAGCCATTCTGACCAAAAATGGCGGGGGCAAGCAGCATTACGGCCAGTATTTTGGTGCCCAGCCTTGCCGGCAGGAAGGATAGTTTATCGCTGCGGCGGAAAAGGTTGATGGCAAGCGCAGCCGCCAGAATAACCCCGATGCAAAGCGCATAAAGGCTGGTGCGTTGAACCAGAATGCCGATGATCGCAGAACCGGAAAACAGCAATGTCAATTCAGCGCGAACCGGGAATTTCGGGGTTTCCGACTTGAACAGGAACCAGATGGCAGCAATTCCGCTAGCGATCAGCCCTGAAATCACGGGAACCGCAAATTGCGGCTGCACCGCCCAAACGGGCAAACCCTCGGGTACTTTGTCGTACCAGAATTTACGGACCAGCGGATCGAGATTGGCAAAGGCATCGCCCGCACATTGCGGCGCGATCAAGTATATCGATGCCAATCCGCCCGCCCCGGCAGCGGCGCAAGCAGCGACTTTGGCAACACGGCGATAGCGGCGTGGAATAGCGCCATTTACTAGCGCAGCAACAATGATCGGCAACGCCATAGCCGCAAGCGCGACAACGTGGAACAGCGACAGCGAGTCGCAATAAATCGCCGCAAAGACCGGGCCTTCATTCGCCAACAATAGCCCAAAGCTAGTCAGCGCGAGTGCGCCCATTGCTACCGGGAATTGCGGGGTTGCCCTATCGCCGGACTTTGCAGTCAACCAGCGTAGTGCCAGCAATCCCATAAATATGACCATGAAAGGCAATGCCTCGACCGATATTTCCAGCCATACGGCGAAGGCAATTCCAATAACCGTAGCATTTCGCACCGTCCTTGCCGGATCGGTGAATGCTGCAAGCGCCGCCAGAAAAGCCGCCAATTGCCAGCCATGATGATCAATCCGCATAGGCAAAAGCTGATTGATCGCGGGTATTGTCGCAAACAGCGCGGCTGCCGCTAGCAGAGCAACATGGTGATTGAAAACTTGCTGGGCCGCCTTAGCCAACAGGAAAATGACTATGCCGTAGGTGAGCAGAGGGATGATTGCCGAAGCGGCATGTTCTGCAAGCCCCTGCCCCACCAGCGGCGTGAGTAGCCAGATCAGTATGGCGGGCGGTATATCGACGAGGCGCGACCAATGCATCGGGCCCCCGTCGGGCAAATTCATCCGGTATTGGGTGACGTCCCACCAGCCTTGCCCGGCCAGCAGATCGCGAACCTGCACAAGGCGAAGTTGATCATCCGGATCGCCCATTTGCCAAGCGAGAATATTCTGCCAACTCGCGGCAAGCAGCAGCAACGAACCGACCAGCCAGATTAGCAGCAGCGATCTTTTGAAATGATCTTCGGATAGAAATTTCTGCATCATGGCGCGGTGGTTTCCTGTGACCGGTAGACCGTATGCTAGGGTCGCGGCCCTACTTCAACGGAAAACGCCATATTTACGGGCCAGATAAACCGCGAAGAAGCTAACAAATACCGCCGCGCCCTTGGCAATTACGGGCAATGTGCCCATTCCGGTTAGCCAGCCGACGATAGCCACGGTAATTCCAAGGCCCAGTAGCGCGGTGCCAATAAAGCCCAACCTTTGCATCTGCAGCGCGCCGCCGCTTTTTGCCTTGCCGGGGAATACGAAGCTGGAGGAAATGAACCAATGGACAAGGATCCCAGCCGAATAGCCCGCACCAGATGCCCAGCTAGGCGCCAGCGCCAGCGCAACGAGCACCATGAATAGCGCCACATCGAAAGCTAGGCTCACAACACTCGCCAACAGATACCGCGTAATCGAAAAGCGGTTCAATGCGGCCAGCGGCCCAGGCAGATTTCCTACCCAGACCCCGACCGTGGATCGTCTGTCAATTCCGCTGCGTTCCATATTTGTTAAGCAGCCTTGCTGACGTCATCGGATTCTTCGCCCTTGGCGATACGTTTGGGCACGTCGCGTTCGGATTTAAGCGCAGCGGCCTGACCTTCGGAAAGTTCGCTGCCTTTCTTTACGTCGGGTGCAAATTGGGACTGCTCGCCCTCTTCGCCGCTTTCGTGATATTCAGCGTCTTCATTCACATTCCAGATATTATAGACACGGGCACCGGCTTCAATATTTTCGACCGTCAGCATCGCCGTCATCATGGCGTGATCCTGATTATTGTAGCGGTGCATACCGTTGCGGCCGACCATGTGGAGCGTAGAATAGCGCTCTTCGAGTTCGGCGCGCATGACTTCGACATTCGCTGCATATTGGTCATCATAGACCGGATAAGCCTTCTCTTGGCGTACCACTGCGCCGCCGACAACATCATCCGAGTTACACAGGCCAAGGATAGCCATTTCCTTTTTGGCCAGTTCAACAAGATCGTCGTCGCTCGAAGACCACAGGCCATCATTTTCAAAGCAGAAATATTCAAGGCCGACGCATGCAATCGAAGGGTCAGGCACCATTTCTGGTGACCAGCTACGGAAATTCTGTACGCGGCCGACCTGCACCTTGCTGTCGTGGATATATATCCAGTTGTCGGGGAACAGTTCATCTGACTTGATCATCAATGCAACGGTCACGAAATCGCGATATTTCAGATTAGAAGCCTGCGGAATGGAAGCAGGCAGCGGGTGGATACGCGCCGCCAGTTCGCGCATCGGCGCAGAGCTGATGATATGCCTTGCGGTAATCACCGCTTCGCCGCCGCCCGCTTTAGTCGCGGTCATACGCCAATTGCCATTGGTGTCTTCAGAAAGCTGTTTGAGGCTGTGTCCCATCAGCACGTCATTGCCTTTCGCAATAACAGCGTCGCGCGCAGCATCCCACATCATGCCGGGGCCAAGCCGTGGGTAGCGGAAGGTTTCGAGCAAAGTTTTGGTTTCCATGCCGTCGTTGGGTTTTTTATTGAGGCCCATCGAACGCTTCAGGCCATCGACGACCGCGCTCCAGAGTGAAAGCCCCTTGATGCGCTGCGCTGCCCAGTCTGCCGACATTTCATCGCAGGGCATGCCCCATACCTTCTCGGTATAGGTCTTGAAAAATATCGAATAAAGCTTGTGGCCGAACTGATTGACTGTCCAGTCTTCAAAGCTGCGAATTTCCTTTTTAGGGAACATTTTCCAGCGGAGATAGCTTGCCATGCACAGCGTCGAGCGCCAAATGCCGAGGTTAAACAACGCTTCGAACGCGCGCAGCGGATAGCTGTAAAATTTGCCCTCATAATAGATGCGGCTCATGCGTGGCCGCTGAATAAAGTCATCGGGAAGGATCTCGTTCCAAAGATCAACAACTTCTTTCGATTTGGAGAAGAAGCGGTGTCCGCCAATGTCAAAACGATATCCGTCGACTTCGACTGTGCGGCTGATACCGCCGACATAGCGCTCATCTTTTTCGATGACTTTGACGCTGTATCCCTTTTTGGAAAGCAAATAGGCTGCGGTCAGGCCCGCTGGCCCCGCACCGATGATTGCTACGTCTACTACTTCATTTTTCTTGGGCATCGCTCTTTCCCCATTCCCGAGATTGACTATGGAGAAAGGCTCTGACGCAAATTTGCTAACACATGGTTAACGCGGCGTTAGGAATTTGTGTCAATTCGGGAATGAGGCGTTCTTTGTTGCGTCGCAGCATTTTCTTCTTGCTTTATTCACTTTTCACCCCCATATGCAGGCCAAGCGCAGCAGACGGGCGGAAAATCGTTCGCCCATATATCGACAGCGTGAGTGCTTCATCGGGGAAATCTCCAATTAGAAGCCGTCGATTTGTCCGAAGCTGCGTATCGCCAAGAGGCTCCCTTATCACGCAGGGCGGTTTCCAACGGATCGGCATCTGCCGTATCCGAACAACCGCCTTGATCTAATCGCACTGGCAATGAAGCCGGTGCGCTGAGCTTTGGCATATATTGAAAGAATAACATGTCTTATTTTGAAGAGCTGGGTCTTGCCCAGCCGATTTTGAAAGCGCTGGCGTCTGCCGGCTATGATACTCCCACTCCGATCCAGCAGCAGGCGATACCGCCGCTATTGGAAGGCCGCGATCTTTGCGGTGTTGCCCAGACGGGCACGGGGAAAACCGCAGCCTTTGCGCTGCCCTCGCTGCATCGTTTTACCACCGACATCAAACCGCGTCCCGACAATAGCTGCCGGATGCTGGTGCTGTCGCCAACGCGCGAACTTGCGGCTCAGATTGCAGAGAGCATTCGCGGCTACAGCAGGTATCTGGGGCTGACGGTGCAATGCATCTTTGGCGGCGTTCCCGCATACAGCCAGAAGAAGAAACTACGCGGCGGCGTCGACATCCTCGTTGCCACGCCCGGCCGTCTGCTTGATCTCATCGATCAACGCGCCTTCAATCTGGACGGCGTGGAAATTTTCGTCCTCGACGAAGCTGACCAGATGATGGATCTGGGCTTTATCCATGCGCTGAAGCGCGTCGATGCGCTTTTGCCCAAGAAACGCCAGAGCCTGTTCTTCTCGGCAACCATGCCGAAGAAGATTGCCGAGCTTGGCAACCGCTTCCTGAGCAATCCAATCCGCGTTTCGGTAGCACCACAGGCGACAACGGCGGAGCGCGTCGAGCAATATATCACCTTCGTCAGTCAGAGGGAAAAGCAAGCACTGCTCAACTATCATCTCTCCAGCGAAGAGATTGAACGCGCATTGGTATTCACCCGCACCAAACATGGCGCTGACCGCGTCGTGCGCCATCTGGCCGGTGCCGGCATTGAAGCGCGCGCTATCCATGGCAATAAATCGCAAGGTCAGCGCACCGCTGCGATGCAGGATTTCCGCGCGGGCAAGGTTAAGATACTGATCGCAACCGACATCGCGGCCCGCGGTATCGACGTACCAGGCATCAGCCATGTCTTTAACTTCGAACTGCCCAATGTGGCTGAACAATATGTTCACCGTATCGGTCGTACTGCCCGTGCAGGGGCTGAAGGCCTAGCTTACAGCTTTGTCGCAGATGACGAGCGGGCTTATCTGAAAGATATTGAGCGGCTTACCAAAACCCGGGCGACGCCGATGGGCTTACCCGAAGGTTTCCGTGAGCTGGTCGCAGCACTACCTGCACCGATCCGCGAGAAGCGGGTAGCACAGCCGCGCCGTGGTAGTGGCGGACGCGGGCGTCCCGGTGGCCGGGGCAGGCCCGAGGGTCGTGGCAATTTCGACGGGCGGAAACGCGCTGAAGGCCGAAGCGATGGAAAGCGTTTTGAGCGCAGCGAAGGCCGCAGTGAAGGCCGCCGCGACGATCGCCGGTTTGAAAAACGCAAAGAACGTTCAAGTGGTGATCGCGGCGCGGGCGCCAATCCCGCGCGCGAAGGCGGGGAAGATCGCGCTCGCAATGATAATCGCCGCGCAGATCAACCCCATCACAGCAGCAAACATAAGCGCGGCGGGCCCCCTTCGGGCGCACGTCATGAAGCTAGCAGCAATGGTGAGAAGCGCCGCAACTACGGCCCGAAAAAGGGCAATGTCGGTAAATATAGGGGCGCAGTAAAACGGACCGGCTAAGCCGTCTTGGGGTCAGGACCCACTAAACCCTGACCCTAGTGCCTGAAATGCCGCATGCCGGTGAGGACCATGGCAAGGCCAGCCTCATCGGCGGCGGCGATTACTTCTTCGTCGCGCATCGACCCGCCGGGCTGGATAACGGCGGTTGCGCCGGCTTCAACGGCGGCCATCAAGCCATCTGCGAAGGGGAAAAAGGCATCCGAAGCTACGGCTGAACCAACGGTTTTAGCCTCGCTCCATCCATAGGTTTCAGCAGCCTCGCGCGCTTTCATCGCTGCAATTCGTGCGCTATCGCGGCGGTTCATTTGACCAGCCCCAATGCCTGCTGTCGCGCCGTCTTTTGCGTAAACGATGGCGTTGGACTTCACATGCTTTGCAATGGTCCAGGCAAAGCGGCAATCGGCCAGTTCCTGCGCCGTGGGCGAGCGTTTTGTTACGACCTTCAAGTCGCCATCGGCAACATAGCCATTGTCTCTTGTTTGCAGCAGATAGCCGCCCGCAATATTCTTCATCATCAAACCGGGACGTTGCGGGTCAGGCAATTCACCTGTTATCAGCAAGCGGAGGTTTTTCTTCTTCGCAAATATCTCCTTTGCGCCGTCATCAGCGCCGGGAGCGACAACAACTTCGGTAAAAATCTCGGTCATCGCGGCAGCAGTTTCTCCGTCAAGAGAACGGTTGACCGCAACAATGCCGCCAAATGCAGACACGCTGTCGCATTCAAGCGCAGCGCGGTAAGCCGCGATTAGCGTATCGCCGCTGGCAACACCGCATGGGTTGGCATGCTTGACGATAACAACCGTGGGCGGGCCGTCCCTAAATTCACTGGCCAGTTCAAGCGCCGCATCTGCATCATTATAGTTATTATAGCTCAGTTCCTTGCCCTGTAGCTGCTCTGCCTGACCGATGCCGGAGGCGCTGGGGCCGCTGGGGACATAGAAGGCCGCCATCTGATGCGGGTTTTCGCCATAGCGCAGCGTGCCTGCCAAGTTACCGCCAAAGGTCAGACTGTCTGGAAACATCTCGCCCTGATCGGCAAAAGCGAACCAGCTGGCAATCATGCTGTCATAGGCAGCTGTCGCGGCGTAAGCTTTGGCCGCGCATTTGCGGCGGAAGGCGAGCGATGTGCTGCCGCTTGTTTCTTCCATCTCCGCGACCAGATTGTCATAATCGGCAGGGTCGGTGACGATGGTCACATATTGGTGGTTTTTCGCCGCGCTGCGCACCATGGAAGGCCCGCCAATATCTATATTCTCTATAATCTCGTCGCGGTCTGCACCCTTTGCGACGGTTTGTGCAAAGGGATAGAGATTGACCACCACCAGATCGATCGGGTCGATATCATGCATCTTCATGGCGGCGGCATGCTCTTGGTTGTCGCGGATCGAAAGCAGCCCGCCATGCACCTTTGGATGGAGCGTTTTTACCCGGCCATCCATCATTTCCGGAAATCCTGTTAATTCTGAAATATCACGCACTCTAAGCCCGGCTTCGCGCAAAGCCTTTGCCGTGCCGCCGGTTGAAACCAGATCAACTCCTCGCGCAACCAGTGCATGGCCCAGCTCCACAAGCCCGGATTTGTCCGAAACCGAAAGCAGCGCACGTTTGATTTTTATGTTACTCATCTAGGGCCTGAACCCAAATAATTTATCTACTCTGCGTGAGAGAATTTGCCTTCTGAAAAGGAGAGGGAGTGCAGGAAATGTGAGCATTTTCAAACTTTCTCGACGTCTTCAGGGGGCAAATTATCCACGCCCGCAGGGTTGCTCCGACAGGCCCAATCTGCTGCGCAAAAAGCCCTAGAATATGAACAGGCATATCCGTCGATCTTTTCACTTGCATCTTGAGCCTGTCGGAGCAACAGAATTGTATGAATTATTTGGGTTCAGGCCCCTAATTATCCCAGAAATCTGAATTGCCAACCGACCGAAAGGCCGCCCTTGTCGGTATGTGCCGCGACCACGATCTGCTGCCCGGGGTGCGGTACGCCATCTTCGTCGATCCAAAGGCTTTCATCCACCTGCACATCACCGCTGCCCGCCGCGAACAGCCACGAGCTGCCATCGGCAAGACGTAGCATGATAGCGCCTTCTCTTTCCCCCGTCGCGATCTCTATGCCAGGCCCAAGGTGAAAGCGCAGGTGACACGGCACACCGTCGCGCGGTTTGGCTCGTCCTGCCGGTAGCAGGCTGTCTTCGCCGCGCAGTTCAAGGCCATCCGAACGCAAAATCAGTAGCCGCGAATGGACGAAACCAAAGCTGCGCGCATAGCCATCATGGCTGGCCTCAATCCGGGTGGCCTTTTCAATGTCGCGCCGTTCCAGCCCGACCTCGCTAACGCCGCGGCCCAATTGCCCGCCAGGAAGGATAGCGGTGCTGTTGGTATCATCTATGCACAGCGTGCTATGCGCCGCCGTCGTGCGCAGGCCGCGGGCAAGACTTGCCGGAATAGTTGCCCCGACGAGGCCCGAGCCGCCACAATTGACTATCAGTCGCTGACTACCGTGCGACAGTTCGAAGGCCAGCGTCGATGCACAACCGGCGGAAAATTGCTTGGCAAGCGGCGGCGGCCCAGCATCGAGCAGCAGCACCGAATTGCTCGCAGCAACGCGCTGATAGCCCCAATCGAGCGCTTGCCGGTGCGGACGCGCGCGAATACCGCTGGCAGCGACAATCGCTTCGATCTTGTTCGCGCCGATATGCCCCGAACCCTGCCACGCGCCAAGCCCGCCATCGGAATGTGTCAGGCCGAGCAATGCGGGCACTGCCCTTCCGAGTGCATCGGTGAGCACCTCCGGCATTGCCTCCCGCGTCACGATGAAGCATTGTCGCAGCAGGCTAAGCAGGCTGATGATTTCTATCAGCTGCATGGGCGAGCGCGAAATCACCCCGCCATCATCAAAGATCGTCTCGGCTAGCGAATCTCTAAGGCCGCTTTCGCCAACGATACGGCGGGCTTTCCCCTCTGGCAGAAGCAAGGACGCAGCCACCACGCCAACCCAGCCGCAAAGACGCTGAAAACGGCTACCGCCTCTTGGCGCGCTGCGATCCAAATGACGTGCGGTGCGGGCAAAATGGTTGAGTATTGATGATCGGTAAACCGGATCATTGCTCGACAGGATATAGGGCGCCGCGCAGGCCATATTGAGCAAGCGCCACGCACAATTTTCGGCTGACCAGGCCGGTTCACGTATCTTTTTGGTATTCCCGGCGAGCCAGCTTTCCGCAATTTCCGCCGCAATCGGTGCGCCCTCCCCGCGATTGGTCGCAGCAGTCAGATCGCGCAACCAATCGAAGCGGTGAATATAGTCAGCCATCGCTGGTGGAAGTTGCAATTTATGATAGTTGATCGCAGAAATTTTCTGGGCCATTCCCTGAAAATGGAACTGCCCCATTAACAGCGCCTTCCCGCGCGGCGCATCTGCCAGAAGGGGGTCGGCGGGGGTAGCGAGCAGCCGTAAGGGAAGCTTTCCGGTCAGCCGCGAATTATGGATCGGGGTGCGCCAAGTGAGTTTGTAGAATGCCAGCGAAATCCGTTCGGACAGCGACTGGCCAAGCCCGCTGGGGCGAACCATCAATGAACGGCCATTGTCAGCTGCATCTGCAGTCCTGTCGCGATCATTCGCCAAGGGAATTTGTCCCCCTTTCAGCCGCCGCGCAACGCGGAAATATTCTCTGCATAGCGATCTGGTCCGCCTTCGAAGGTTGCGGTGCCGGCAACCAACGTGTCGGCCCCCGCCGCGATGGCTAGCGGTGCAGTTTCGGCGGTGATGCCGCCGTCCACCTCAAGCGCGATATCGCGGCCCGTTTTGTCGATCATCGCACGGATTGCGGCGATCTTGTCTAACTGCGAATGGATGAATTTCTGGCCGCCAAAGCCGGGATTGACGCTCATTACCAGCACGAGATCGATATCATCCATCAGATAGTCGAGACAATCGAGAGGCGTCGCAGGGTTAAGTACGATACCTGCCTTCTTGCCTAGCGCCTTGATAGCCTGAACCGTCCGGTGCGGATGCGGCCCTGCCTCGGGGTGGAACGAAATAATATCAGCTCCTGCCTCGGCAAATTGCTCAATGAAAGCATCTACCGGTGCAATCATCAAATGCACGTCGAAGGGTTTGTCGCTATGCTTGCGCAGCGCTTTTACGACCGCCGGGCCGATGGTGATGTTGGGCACAAAATGGCCGTCCATCACGTCGACATGGATCCAGTCGCAGCCAGCCTCATCTATCGCCCGCACTTCTTCGCCAAGCCGAGCAAAATCGGCGGAGAGGATGGATGGCGAAATGCGAATGGGCTTGCTCATGGAAACGCCCTAGCCAAATGCCCCTTTTGCTACAAGAAGCGCGGGTGAATAGGTTGTGGAAATCACGCCATTATGGCGCGACGAGATGCGCGGCAAAGAAACCGTCAAGACCGCCTTGGTCAGTGAGCATACTCGGTAGCGTGCGAAGGTCGCCCTCCGGGTTCACGTTAACGCCTTCGGGAAAGGTCGAAGGCTGCGCGCCCAATCGGCGGAAATTCGGGTGCTTTTCCAAAAAAGCGCCTATTTGCGCTTCGCCTTCTTCGGCTTCCAACGAGCAGGTTGCATAGACCAGGCTCCCGCCGCTCTTAACGCTGTTCGCTGCCATTTCCAGCATCGCTGTCTGCAGATCGGACAATTCGCCAATGTGCTGCTCGCTGATCCGGTGCAGCACATCGGGATGGCGGCGGAAGGTTCCCGTCGCGCTACATGGTGCATCCAGCAGGATCGCGTCGAAGGGATCTTCCGCTTTCCATTTTAGCGCATCAGCGGTGATGATTTCTGCCTTGATATCGGTGCGTTCGAGATTGGCCTTGAGCCGCTCCAGCCGCTTGGACGACTTATCGAGTGCGGTAACCTTCCATCCCGCAGCGGCGAGCTGCATCGTCTTGCCGCCCGGCGCTGCGCACAGATCGAGCACGCGCCTACCATTGCCGCTTCCGAGCATGCGCGCGGGCAAACTTGCCGCCAGATCCTGCACCCACCATGCACCTTCTTCAAACCCCGGAAGCTCCTCTATCGCGCTGCCACGCGGTAACCGAATATGGCCTGAAGCTAGACTGGTGCCGCCGAGTTTTTCCGTCCATTCCGCCGTCACCGCGTGGTCCTTCAATGCAAGGTCAAGCGGAGGCGGACTGGCAAGCTGAGCCGCAGCAGCAGCAACCATTTGTGCGCCCCAATTTTGTTTCCAGCGTTCGGCGGCCTCCCATGGCAACGATGGTACATCGGGCAAAGTTGCTTGCGCGCGAAAAATTGATCCCAGCACACCATGCACCAACCGTTTAGGGCCGCCGGTGACGAGCGGCAACGCGGTCGATATCGCAGCATGGGGCGGGGTTCCCAAGCAAAGCATTTGTGCGAGCGCCAGCCTGAGCACCATCCGCGCCTTTGCAGTCTCGGACAGGCGGTTGCGGGTCTGCGCATCAATCAGAAGGTCGATATCACGCATCCAGCGAAACACCTCTTGCGCGATAGCAATCGACAGCGCCCGGTCATTGGGCTGCAAGCCTTTGGCGGCAGCACGGGCCGCCTGATCCAATGGCTCACCGCGCCCGAAGACGGCGTCCATCATGCGTAATGCCGCGCGCCGTGCGGGAAGTCCGGGTATCACCTTGCTCATCGCCCACGCGCTTAGGCGCAGACCATGTGAATGGAAAGCCGCTTATTTGCGGCTCAGCGGATCGAGCGCGCTATTTTTGCGCCCGCCATACATTTCGCGGCTAAGATCGGCCGCACTCGGACTACTACTCGGACTACTGCCCCTTGCCATCTGGTGAGCAATATCCTGCAACGCCTCGATCCGATCCTCGGTCGCAGGATGCGTTGAAAACATCGCGCGCACGCCCGATGGCACAATGTAAAGCTGCGCTGTAGCAGGATTGCGCTGCACCGCTTCGATCGGATGCTGCGCGGCGGGCCCGGCTATTTTTGCCAATGCAGAAGCCAGCGCGAGCGGCTTGCCGGAAATTTCCGCGCCGCCTTTGTCAGCGCCAAATTCGCGCGTTCGGCTGATCGCCATCTGCACGATCATTGCCGCAAAAGGCGCCACAAGGACTGCCAATATTCCAGCGATGCCGGCATTGCGGCCGCGGAAAAACAACCCGAAGTTGGCAAGCATGGCAATCGCCCCGGCAATAGTTGCCACCATTGTCATGATCAGCGTATCGTGGTTCTTAACATGCGCCAGCTCATGCGCCATCACGCCTTCGACCTCATCGCGGCTCAACATGTTAAGCAGGCCCGTGGTCGCAGCAACAGCTGCATTTTCAGGGTTACGCCCGGTAGCAAAAGCGTTCGGACTGCCGCTATCAATCAAATAAACTTTGGGCATGGGTAGCTGCGCGCGCGCCGCCAGATTTTCGATCACGCCGTAATATTCTGGGGCGGCATCGGCATCAACCTCCTGCGCATTGTGCATTTTGAGCACTATTTTGTCGGCGTTCCAGAAGGTGAAGAGGTTCATCCCCGCCGCAATCAGCAGCGCAAGCATCGCGCCGCCGCGTCCGCCAAGGGTGAAGCCGAGCGCCATGAAAAGCGCGGTCAGCGCCGCCAGAAGCATGGTGGTTTTGAGCATATTCATGTCTTGCAGTGTCTCCGTTATGTGCCTAATTTGGCCTTTGACGGTACCAATTTCAAGGAAGATTCGACGAATGGGCAAGCGTCCTCCATCGGTGAAAGCACCAAAGCATCTCTCCAAAAGTCCGCCCGTGCCGGAACCCAAAGAGGTCGAGTATGAAGCCAAAACCGAAGGCAAGGATATGGAGCGCGACCCGGTGCGCTACGGCGACTGGGAATTAAAGGGAATAGCGGTCGACTTCTAATCCGCCATAAAGAACGGAGCGGCCACCTCTTCGGGCACCCGCACCAACCGTCCGCTTGCTTTGCCGAGCATGGCCCAGCGCGATTTGGCGCGAATGATCGCCTTGCCGTCACCGTTTACAAATTCAACATTACGGTCAAATTGCGCGCCGCGCGGCGGATCGCTGATCCATGTCCGCCCAGTTACGCTTTCACCCGCGCCAATATTGCCGCGATAATCAATCTCATGCCGCGTCACCACCCAGATATAGGCAGCGACATGCGCTGGATCGGCCTGCGCCTCCCAATGCGCCGTCGCAATATCCTGTATCCACCGGACCCACACCGCGTTGTTAACATGACCAAGCTTGTCAATGTCAGCAGGGGTTGGGACGAAGGGGAGGGTGAAGTCTTGTGCCAACGCAAACTAATCCGATTGCCAGTTCGAACTATTGCAATGGGCTGATTTTGTCACCCAATCGATTTCGCCGATGGCAAGGAGGGGGTTCTTTTCTTCTCCGCCCTGTGCGGATGACACCCGCTTTTGATAAACATATGATTTTCTATTGTTGAAATCAGGCAGGGCCTCTTTAATGATGCCTGCTTGCTTTCTAGATATTTCGGCAGCAATAGTACGCCTACTCATGATAGACTGAACTACATTGTCGCGCATCGCGGCACGCCTCCAATAGTGTTCTCCGCCTAGTATCTGGTCGACAGGGGCAGAAACAAAATTCCATTTCCATCCTGTAGAATTTTCAGGCAGCCGGATCGATGTTACCCAGCAGCTATATTTTGGAAAATCCACCAACCAAGGCGCTGACTGATCTTGTTCGCTTGGTCGTTTTTTTGGGCTCGGCGGTACAAATCCGGCGCCATACATATACCATTCATAGCCAGAATAGCCATTTCCCTCCCAGTCAAGTTTTCCGGTTCCCTGCATTTTTAGTACCAAAGCAGCATGATCACTATTGAAAGACCATTCGACATTTTCGGGCTCCACATCCCGAAATTGTTTTGCCCAATAGCTTTTCAGCGCACGATTTGCATCATCGGGTGAAATTGCAACCAACTGGTTTCGTATTTCATTTGCGCGCGCACCGCGAAAAATCTGCTGCGTATTAAAACGAACAGGGGCTTCGATACCGGCGCTCGCATCAAGTTCCACGACTTCAATTTTCTGAGGATATTCAAATGGAGGAGTCCTTATTTTTTCCAATTCGCCACCCACCGAACGCAACGGAAGCGACCAGCCGAAATTTGGTATGGGTTGATATCTTATTGAAGGGTCATTCAGGCCTGTTCCATCCAGCCAATATTCTATCCCATCGATTCTTACTCTCACTACTACGTGATTGAATGTTCCAGGATTTGGCAAGCGTTCATCGACGCCATCGGAACCAGCCAAATTCACCAAGACAGCCTCCGCTTCGATACCGAGCTCTCTAAGCAATGCGATCAGCAGAGTTGTTTTACCTTTGCAGTCACCAAAACGGCGATCCCATGTTTCATCCGCTGTAGCAGGTAAATAGTTACCACTACCGAGGCCGACATAAACATAGCGGACCTTTTGTTGAACTAGCCGCAGAGCAGCATCAGCCCGCTTCAATGAAGTGTCATTTTCCGATGCAATGGAAGCGGCTTTTGCGATCAGTGGCGAGTCATCTTCGAGTTCGGATGCATCCTGATAGAGACGCCAAAAACGCATTGAAATTTCAGCCCAGCTTGAAAATGCCGAATATTCAAGCAGCCTTCGAATCTTGAAGCGTCCGGGCGCGCCTTCAGGCACGAGCGCTGTTTTCGGGTTCGTTATCTGAATTGAGAGCTCTTTTGAGCGACCAGAAGTAATAATGTTTGGTTTTTCAAGATCCGGAGAAACTTGCCATTTTAGATCAATTTTTTTGTCCCAAACGACCCGAATTCGATGCGCCCCTGAGGTGTCGCGAGTCGGAAGAAAACCGATGCCGAACGGTCTGTCGCCAATTGTGGGGTCAAGGTTTTTGATCGTTACGGCAAATTCCAACTCATCATCAACTGCGATGCCAGGAACCTGAAGTAGCGCCGTCGCGTTGCCAAGCAATATCGAATGTTCAAGATTTTGTTCTCGTTGGATAACCTTGAATTTCGCTGTGCTTAAAATGTCCCTCACAACACCGTCGCGAATTAATTTGACTGAATGAACTGTCACCGACCCTGTCGTTGGTTTCCAAGAAATATTGATGTTACCAAATCGGAGGGCTTCAGGTCGGAGTATTTTGACCCGGTAAGCCGAATAAATTTCCTCACCATTCTTCCCTATTCGAACCTGATTGTCCGAGTAGATTGACTTAATTATTGCGCCATCTGATACTTTTACATCGGTCAATTCCGGTGTTGGGCTGACCCATTCAGCAACGGGCCCATAGTCAATTTCCGGAGTAGCTGCCGCAGAAATTGGAGAGAAAAAGGCGATTGCCCACAGACCCACAAAAAAAAGGCGCAAGTTTAACAACATATCCTACTCCGCCATCCCCATCTGCCACAGGATGAAAGCATATTCCTCGGCAGTCTCATACACCCGGTTCCAGCGACCAGATTTGCCGCCATGGCCTGCGCCCATGTTGATTTTCATCAGCAGCAGATTGTCATCGGTTTTCATGTCGCGCAGCTTGGCGACCATCTTTGCCGGTTCCCAATAGGTGACACGCGGATCATTCAGCCCGCCGGTATAGAGCATCGGCGGATAGGCCTTTGCTTCGACCTGATCATAGGGCGAATAGCTGCGGATGAATTCGAAATCCTCTTTGCTCGTGATCGGATTGCCCCATTCAGGCCATTCGCCCGGGGTGAGCGGGAGAGATTCATCGAGCATCGTGTTGAGCACATCGACGAAGGGCACATGCGCCACGATAGCCCCGAAAATCTCCGGCGCTTGATTGGTGACTGCGCCCATCAGCTCGCCGCCCGCGCTGCCGCCCGAAGCCGTCAGCTTGCCGGTGCTTGTATAGCCCTGCGCGATCAGGCCTTTGCCGACATCGACAAAATCATTGAAAGTATTGGTGCGCTTTTTCAGCTTGCCATCGAGATACCATTGATAGCCCAGATCATCGCCGCCGCGAATATGCGCGATGGCATAGGCAAAGCCGCGATCGACAAGGCTGAAGCGCGAGGTTGAGAAGCCCGGAGGCACAGCGTAGCCATAAGCGCCGTAGGCATAGAGATGCAAAGGCTGGCTGCCGTCTTTCTTGAAGCCCTTTTTATACAGCACCGATACCGGAACCTTGGCCCCGTCGCGCGCCGTGATGATCAGCCGTTCAGTCTCATATTGGCTGGCATCATAGCCCGAGGGAATTTCCTGAACCTTCAGCGTTTCAAGCGCTTTGGAGGCAACATCATAGTCAAACACCGTATCAGGCGTGACCATCGATTCGTAGGACAGCCGCAGCTTCTCGACATCATATTCAGGATTGTTTGAAAGGCCCGCGTCGTAGCTGGCTTCGGGGAATTTGATCCGTTCCACCTTTGCGGCGTTCGCATAGTCGCGCAGTTCAACCTGATCGAGGCCGTCAATGCGGCCTTCAACGACGTAGAAACCCTTGAACAGCGAAAGCCCCGTCAGATAATGCGTGTCCGATCCTGCGATCACCGTTTCCCATTCGCCGGGGGTTTCAAGCTTCGCCTTGGCAACGCGGAAGTTGACGTGAGTATCGTTGGTGTGAACCCAAATCTCACCGTCGCGGACATCAATCGAATATTGAACGCCGGCTTTCTCCGCCTTGACCAGCATCGGCTTGGCGAGCGGATTATCTGCTGGGACGAGATAAACTTCACTGGTGACATTGTCTCCGGTGCCGATGACAATCCAGTCTTCCTGTGCAGTCAGGCCAACGCCCACCCGGTAGCCGTCATTTTCTTCCTTGTAGATTTCCACGTCATTCGCAAGGTCATCACCAATTTTGTGAAAGCGCGCATTATCGGTCCGCCAGTTTTCATTGGCCAGGCCGTAGACAAAGCCTTTGCTGTCCGATGCCCAGACGATACTGGAAAGCGTGCCGGGGATGATATCGGTCAGGTCCTTACCGGCCCAAAGATCGCGGACATGGGCTTCAAAACGTTCTGAACCATTGTCATCATAAGCGTAAGCCATGAGGCGGCCATCGGGGCTGATCGACAGCGCGCCGAGACGGAAATAATCTTTGTCCTTGGCGAGTATATTTTCGTCCAGTATCAGCTTCGGATCGCCGCCCGCTGCGGGCTTGCGATAATGCTTGCGATATTGCCCGCCCTCTTCAAATTCGCTCCAGTAAAGCCAATCACCATCCTTTTGCGGAACGCTGCTGTCGTTCACTTTGATGCGGCCTTTCATTTCGGCGAAGAGTTCTTCAACGAGCGGTTTCTGCGGCGCCATTTTGGCTTCGAAATATTTATTCTCAGCTTTGAGATAATCGAGCACATCCTCATCATCGACCTTTGGATAGCTCTGGTCTTTCAGCCAGTGATACGGGTCTTCCACGGTGATGCCATGATGGGTGAAACTGTGTGCGCGTTTTTCCGCAACGGGGGGCGTGATGGTTTCGGTCATGTTTTCTTTCTCTTCGGAGGCCGGTGCATCCTGTGCATGAAGTTGAGGCGCGGCGGCAACCAAGCTCGCGCAAGCCAAGGTTACCGCTAAATTGGATTTTTTCATTGCTACACTCCCAATCTGTTCCTTTTGCCTCTATGTTAGCTCGAAGCGATAGATTCAAGCGAATAGGATTAGACAAGATGTTGATGCAAACCCACGAAGCACGTCTTTCGGCATTACGCGAAGAGCTAAAACGCCGCGAGCTAACCGGTTTCGTCGTGCCGATCTGCGACGAGCATATGAGCGAATATGTCGGTAAATATGCCCAGCGCCTGGAATGGCTTACAGGTTTCGGCGGGTCTGCTGGCAGCGCGATAGTGATGACGGGGAATGCTGCAATATTCACCGACGGGCGCTATACCGTTCAGGTGCGCGATCAAGTCGACGGCAATCTTTATGACTATGTTGCCGTGGCCGAAACCTCGCCCACCGCATGGATTTCGGCCAACGCTGAGCAAGGCGATAGAATCGGGTATGATGCGTGGCTACATACCGCAGAATGGGCCAAAGCAGCGGAGAAGGCAGCTAAGGCTGCGGGCGCAAAAATGATCGCTGTTGATGACAATCCCGTCGATGCGGTCTGGTCAGACCAGCCGGAGCGTTCTGACACACCGCTCGCGGTTCATGAAGATACACAGACCGGCGAAAGTTCCGATGCCAAGCGGCAGAGAATGGCAGAGGAATTGCGCAAAGCAGGCGTCGATGCGGCAGTCATTGCTTCGCTCGATTCGGTGGCGTGGACGTTTAACATTCGCGGGGGCGATGTCAGCAACACGCCTGTGCCGCTCGCCTTCGCGCTGCTGAGCAGCGACGGGACGGCAGAGCTATTTGTAGCGCCTGAAAAACTCACGCCCGAGGTGCAAACCCATCTCGGCAATCAGGTCAGCATTCGGCGCTATGATGAGCTAGCCGAGATACTGGGCACGCTTTCGGGCAAAAAGATTGCGGTTGATCCCGAGCGTTCGGTCGCCGCTATAGCGCAGGCATTGAAAGCAGGCGGCGCTAAGATTGTATCAATGCGCGACCCGTCTATCCTGCCCAAGGCGATCAAGAACAACACCGAGCAGCAAGGCACGCGCGATGCCCATATTCGCGACGGCGCAGCGCTGACACGGTTCTTGCGCTGGGTGACCGAAGAATGCCCGAAGGGCGGGCAGGATGAACTTTCCGCTGCGGCAAAGCTGCGCGGCTTTCGTGAGGAAAGCGGTGTGTTGAAAGACCTTTCTTTCCGCACGATCAGCGCAACCGGGCCGCATGGCGCGCTGCCGCATTATTCGGTCGATGAGGACAGCAACATCGCGATTGAGGAAGGCCATCTCTATCTCGTCGATAGCGGCGGGCAATATCTCGACGGCACCACCGATGTGACCCGTGTGATTGCGATTGGCGAGCCGACAGATGAGATGCGCCGCCGCTATACGCAGGTGTTAAAGGGCCATATCTCGCTCGCCGCCGCGCGCTTCCCCACCGGCACTAGCGGCGGGCAATTGGATGCGCTCGCCCGCGCGCCGCTCTGGGCTGATGGTGTTGATTATGCGCATGGCACAGGCCACGGCGTCGGCAGCTATCTGGCGGTGCATGAAGGGCCGCAGCGTATTGCCAAATCCGCAGGCCCGCAGGCCGGAACCGATGAGCCGCTGCAAGC
>JAZGFP010000004.1:0-21682 GCA_036479555.1 Sphingorhabdus sp. | reverse complement strand
CGCAGATCGTTGCAAAAATCCTGAGCATTGTTTCCGGCCTTTATTCGTTTATTGTCCGCTGCCGGACAATTTCCGCCGCAGCGGCTATTGGGTGTTGAGTATCGCGATGCTAGTTGCGCTGCCTGCGATTTGGCGGCGGCGGAGGAGGCGGTGTGATCCGCCTCTTTGTAGAAACGACGCATATCTGGTCTTCATGTGCCGTTGATAGCGTGCCGCTTTCGAGCTGGTTGCTGATCGCTACATTCTCGCGATTTGCACGCGACCTGTGTATATCCAGTATTTCGTAACAGACCAGGTGCTCCTTATAGCGCTCCGCCATTTGCGCAGGAGTGGTTTGCCGATCATTCAAAACAGCGGGATTGCACAGCTGAACCGCATGACCAACATAGGTGGTGGTTTTCCCAAACTGGTCAACCATGGTGAAAAACCGGTCCAAATTTGGACCATTGTGGCGCAATATGTCATAGCAGCGGAAAGCGTCGGTTTGCACGGGCTTTGGCGGCGGTGGCGGAGGGCCGTAGCCGCCGGCCGGGCGGCCATCAAATGCTACTTCACGAATTTCAACCCGCTTGATACCTCCGCCTGTACGCAGACTGTTGATGACCAGATCCACTCTTTTGACGCCTGGAAAACCATTGCTCCAACTGGTGACATTGGGTGCTGCCTGCCCAGCCGTTGTCGTGAAAGGACCAACATTGCCCAGAAGATTATTCTGGCTATCATATAGCCGCAAACTGAATGTCTTGACGCCCTCGCTCCTTACATTGATGTCGTTCCAGAGGTAAAATCGGGTGATAGTATAGGCCTGATCCAGATCCAGCCGGATAACCCCGGTCTGCTGCCCGGGACCTTCGAAGCCGTTAAAGGGGCTGGCGTCAGAGTTTATTCCATCGGCAATTTGTGAGAGCGGAAACCTCGCCGTTCCATTGCCGAGCGTCGAAGTCGCTGTAATCTTTGATCCTGCAATATTCTGCGCTGCCAGCGGCATCGGAGAAAATGAAGCCGCCAATATAGCGCCTGTGAGTATCTGAAACGAATGACGTCGCATTGTGGAATCTCCCAATTTTTCTATTCTCGTAACGGTGAATGCAGCAAACCGGGGAAATTCAACATCCCAAGATCATGGGGGTAATAGCCTATGGCGGTAAGGCTGTTTTTCGTTCATGCTTGGAGGGCAGGCCAAAAGTGAAGCTGGTGACTGCCAGCCGGCTGGAGCGGGACAGATGCTGAAAAACTATCTGACAAATTTACCGATATCTTTTGCCTGTGCATTCGCCGCCTTGCTTGCCATATTTTTGGGCATGCCAACTGCTGACGATCTCGGCCTAAAGAGCGTCCCGCAGGAAAAGATACTGGTATATAAAGCAGCTTCTTTCGATTTGGCGAGGCGTCCGGAATCGACGGACTTTATTACCACGATGTCCGAAATGAAACGCGGCGATTTCTTGGAGAATATTCAGTATCACGCCGAATTTTTGACCCATGAAGAAGGCCTGAAAAACCGTTTTATTTTTATCCCGTTCCTACGCAGCAAAGTGAGGCTCTTGACCAATGGTGTGCCGGTAGCGCGTAGCGAACCTAACCCATACAAAGGGATAGGGTTTGGCAGCGAAGTTCTGCTTTCTCCTATTGGTAGTAATATCCAGCCTGCTGGGACAAACCGCATCGATTTCATCGTCACCGGCAAACCGGGCGGCATACCTATTCGAGAAATATATTATGGACCACTTTCTGCGTTCGAACGCGTTGCCAGCAGCTTTTCAAGGTGGAGCAACAGTTTGAAAAATATTTCACTGGCCGCTGGTCTTCTGGGGTTATTGGCGGGATTGATAGGGTTCGCCATGAACCAAAATCGGCCATTGCATGCCGGTGAAATGCTGCTGGCCCTTGGCGCCCTTTGTTTCTCATTCAATGGCAACATGTTTGCAAATTCAAATACGGTTTTGGCTTTTGCCGCGCTTTCCCTGCTGGTGGGCTCGGCTTTGCTGTGTTTGCGCGCAAAGCCCTATGCCTCGCGTGGCGGAGCCGCCATTTTTGGCTTCGCAGTCGTTTCCTTGGGCGCTGGGGTTTTAGCGGTCATTATGGCCTTTAGCGATATGGCACCAATAGGCCCTCTTGCTTCGGCGCATTTTGCCAATCTCGGATTTGCGCCTGCGTTGCTTTTGGGAGCGCCGTTCTTGGCAGCCAGAAATATCCGCGGCCTGATGGGCAGGTTGGCGGTGGCGCGCGCCGATATCGCGGACAGGGATATATTGATCGAAGAGCAGCAGGAGGAATTGAGAGAGCAGATCCGCAAAAAGGCGGTGATGGAGGAAAGGCAGCGATTTGTTCGCGACATGCATGACGGCGTGGGCGGACAGCTATTGTCGCTGCTGATGCGCGTCAGGGGCAAAAGGGTGGACCTTGAACAGGTCGAGCAGGAAATCGAAAGCGGCATCACCGATTTGCGGCTTGTGGTGGATTCCCTGGATCAGGTCGGCGCGAGCCTTTACGCAGCACTGGCAACCTTCCGGACTCGCGCGCAGCAGCAGCTTGATGCGGCAGACATGGTGCTTAGCTGGTTACAGGAGGGCGACCTGAACCAGCAAAATTACGACACCCGCCATATTCTGAGCACATACCGTATCATGCAAGAGGCGCTGGCAAATAGCATCCGGCATGCGAAACCTGAAGTCATCTCCATCCGGATTGTCGCCGACGCCGTGACCGGCGAGACGGAAATTTCTGTCAGCGATGACGGGAAGGGATACGATCCGAAAAAAAAGAGCGGAGGGTGCGGAATTTCAAATATGAAAGATCGCGCAGAACGGCTTGGTGCGACGCTATCAATCGAAACTGGCAAAAGCGAAAAGGGAACGACGGTTAGCCTCGTGCTGCCGCCAGCGAGCCGGTCGGACGGCTAAAGTTCAAGCCAGCCATTTTGAACGGCTTCAAAGACCGCTTCATTGCGCGAGTGAACGCTCATTTTTGTGTAGATGGATTTCACATGGTCAGCGATAGTATGAACCGAAATACCAAGCGTTTCCGCAGTTTCCTTGTATGAGAGGCCGCGCGAAAACATCAGTAGAACGTCTGCTTCCCTTTCAGAAAGCACATTCTCCACTTCCGCTGAGCCTGCTTCCGCCTCGCTATTTGCGCCCAGCATACTGATGACATGAGTGGCAGCTTGCGGGCTAATGGGATTGCCCCCGGCAATGACTGCACGAATATCCCGCTTGATCTGCTCGGGCGGCGTATCTTTCAGCAGATATCCGTTCGCCCCCACCTCAAAGGCAAGCATGACGCTCGCCCTGTCGCCCAGTACCGTTAGAATAAGCGACTTGCTATCGCCATATTCGACCAGCGCCTTGATGAAATCCAGCCCGCTACCATCGGGGAGCCGAATATCAACCAAGCAAATATCGGGCCTGTCATCCTTGATCAGCGCCAGCGCCTCATCAAGCCGCGCGCATTCAAACGCAACCTGCAGATCGGCTTCCGCCCTGAACAACACAGCGAGATAGCTGCGCATATCTTCGTCGTCTTCAACAATTCCAATGGTGATCGGGTTACTGGCCATGCAGGCTCTCGGGTCGATCCCAGCAATTGGCATATCTCTGATCGCCGACATGGACGATCGCAGATTTTTTTGGCGCAATATTGCTGTAGGAGAGTACCACCTGACCGCCAGCTTCGTGATAGCTTAGCACCCGCCAGCCTTTTCCAAATTGCTGCGCGCAATAATCGTTGGCATCGCCAAGCGTAGCGAAGGCATCACCGCGCGTCGGCTTGGATAGCCGTATTTCTCCTCCGACAAAAAATCGGGACCCAAAAATGTCTTTTCTGATGTTTTTTGGCAACCTGCGGTCACCATCATTGTAGCAGGCGATTTTTGTCGGAACCGAGCATAGCCGGTCGCCGCGATAGGGATCACAAATATCCTGAAGAGTATCCTGATCGCAGGAAAAATAGGAAAGATCCTCGCCAAGCGGTTTAATCCGGTATTCCCAGAATGTCGTACCCATGGACTGCTCGGGCTCTTGGCACAAAAGCAACGCGGCGAAATCCGCCGCCGTGTCTTCTGCCAGTGAAAAATCAACCTCACCGGGGCGATCCGCTGCGTTCAAAAATTGGATGAGACTGCCGTCAAAGGGATTTTGAGGGTTGGCAGTAAAATCTTTTAGGTCGAATGTTTTAAGCCCATCTTCGATCTTCCCGAGAACGCCCGGTTCCCCGGCTTTCGCGCTGAGCGGCGCGTAGAAAACGATCGCGGCGCGGTGCATATTTTGACGGGAGGTTTCGTCAAAATCCCCAAACCTTAGCACATCATTGCTGTTGTCGCCGGCTGCCCTGACCGTTAGAATCAACTCGCCGGATAATATGCCCCGGGGAACGTCAAAAAAATCGATCAGATGCTTGTCTACGCCCGGTTCGTCATATTGCCTTGAACGTTGCAGACTTGATTTGTTTCCAGCAAGGTTTGCATATCTGCCATTGCGCATAAGCGCGGGGCGTATTGTTGCCGGTTCGTCTCCGCTACGCGCAAAACCATCCTCTTGGCCCCGCATCAAAACGATCCGGTTTTGTCCCTTCGGGCAGGAGAAATTGTCGATATAGTCCATGCCCGGCGTACTCGAAGTCGCCACCGCCGATTTCGATCCAGCCTCGATCCATCCGAAATGAAATGCCAGCCAAGCCGAAAGTGCCACCATCAACCCGCCCGCAAAGCCGGATAGCATCCCAGCCGCAGTCAATCGCCCAATGCCCCCATTAACATTGCCAGACAATTCATCTTCCCCCAAATTTGCCGACCATACCCTGCCAGCAACACTGTTTTTGTCAAACCATCTCCGCTAGCGTTCCCAGACACTCGCGCGCCAGATCCATGCAGCGTTCGGGGCTCCAGCCGCGGGCCCTGTCGGGCAGATCGGCATTGTCCTTGAACGGCATTTCCAGCGTCATTGCGACGCAGGCCTTTCCCGGGTGTGTATTCTCGCCGTAACGCTCGGCGAGCTGATTGGTCGACATTGAAGGGTTGGCTTTGCCCTTTGCTGCCGCCGGATAGCCCAGCTTCGTCTGGAAATCCGCGCTGCGCTGCGCCAGCCGGTCACGGTAGGCGTGATAGCGATCCCCCTGATCCTGTGTCCAGGAAGGGATGCCTTCAAAACCGGCGATAAACACTGCTGGTATCGCCTCGTCGCCATGGACATCCATCGCCCAGTGGCAGCCGCTTTCATCCATCGCATTGCGAATCGCCAGTATTTCGGGGGAACGCTCCGCCGATGGCTCATGCCATTCGCGGTTCAAATTCACGCCGGCATAGTTGGTGCGCAGATGGCCCATACGGGAACCATCGGGATTGCAATTGGGCACGACATGGATGGTGCATTTCTGTCGCAGCTTGCGCCCATGCGGGTTCGCGGGGTCGGTAAGCGCATCCAATGCGCCCTCCATCCACCATTCGGCCATGCTCTCGCCGGGATGCTGCCGCGCATAGAGCCATACTACCGTCTCGCCCTCACCCATCGTCAGGCAGTCAATTGGTTGCCCCTGAAGGCTGGCCCCAAGCACCCGGTGCGAGACGCCGCCACACAGCCCCGCCTGCGATACCAAATCATGATGGCGTTCGATGCTGTAAGGCGCGAAATAGGCAAACCAGCTCAGCGAGCCGGTTGGCGTATAGCGGATGGTCAGCGTGCCGCCATCTGCCTTCGCATCATAGCTTGACGGTGCGCGCAGCCATTCTTCGCGGTCCTCAGATACGGCGGCGTCATAGTCGTCCCATCCGCCAGGATAAGCGCTCCCGGCAAGGCCGGTGATACGCAGCGTAATCTCCTCGCCCGGCGTGGAGGCCACGCGGAAATGAAACCATTGGAAAAATTCGCTATCCTTATCCTTGCGGATCGAAAGCATTGCGTCCGCGCCTTCCAGCGAATGGACGACGATATTGCCGCTATCGAAAGCGGCGTTGATGTTTTGGATGGTCATGCTTTCCCTATTATTGCCTATTTGGACAAAAGCAAATTAGGGAATCGTAATCGTTTCGCCATTTTCTCCGGGGAAGCCCGCAAATAGCCCTTCGGCCAGTTTTGACGCGGCGATACCGGGCTGCGCTGCTGGCGTTCCCTTACCCGCATCCTGTGTCGCGGTGCCTTCCCAAATGATCTGGTTATCCGAATTTCGCCGGATACGGACCGATAGGCTGGTCACCACGCGCTTTTTGGGGCCTCCGCCCAGATTCAGGCCGACGCCGACGCCAACACCCGAACGATAGCCGCCGCTCCCGCCGCCGACGCCGACCGAAACTGGCGAGCGCCCCTGCCTGACATGATTGTCAATCCGGACGCGGATGGATGCGGTATAATCAGCGCCGCCAGCGGGACGCACGCCATAGCCAATCCGGTTCATTTCGCGCTGCACAGCGGCGATATAGGGCGATAGCGCTAAGCCATCGGCATCACGCTCGGCAAGCCCGGGATTGCCATCATCGTCTGCATCGGAAAGCTCGATCACGTAGCTACCCTGCCCATAGGTTTCGCCCTCTGCCACTCGGTTGAAACGGGTTACTTCTACTGGGCCGGTTGGAACCACGCAGCCAGATAGCAGCAAGGCGGCAACCAAAGGCGTAATGACGGCTACTCTCATCGGGTTTCTCCTGCAGTTATCTTGCGTAATACAGAAAGCTGCATGAACCCGCAATGATGCTTGACTTTTGCGCGCCCCGCCCATAGATGCGCGCCTTCACATGGCTCCCGCTGCGGGATGCAGACATTTTTGTAACGGAACATTCCGATGAAGGTTGTAAACTCTCTCAAGTCCCTGAAGGGCCGCCACCGCGACAACCGCGTTATTCGCCGCCGTGGCCGCGTCTATGTGATCAACAAAACCAATGGCCGCTTCAAGGCGCGCCAGGGCTAATCCAACTTACCGATTCGCGTTTGCTGCGGATTAAGATATTACGAAGCCGCCCCGAAGTTTCGCGGGCGGTTTTTTGCGTTTGGGATGTGGCTTATGATTGAGAATGTCATCTTTGATGTGGGTAATGTGTTGTATCGTTGGCATCCGCGCTTTCTGTTCCAGAAAATCATCGATGATGCCGGAGAGCTTGACCACTTCCTATCAGAAGTCTTGACGCTTGATTGGCATTTCCAGCATGATCAGGGACATAATTTTGGCGATACTTCGGCAGCGTTGATTGAGCAGCATCCACAGCATGAGGATTATATCCGCCAGTTTGGGCCGCGCTTTAACGAAACGAATGGCGGGCCTGTTGCTGGCTCACTTGAAATATTGCGCGAACTCGATTCGAGAGACGTTCCCTTGTTTGCCATTACAAATTTCAGCCATGAGTTTTACCCGCCCTTTGCTCGCCAACATGCGGAGATATTTGACCGGTTTCGCGATGTTGTTGTATCTGGCGCTGAAAAGCTTGTGAAGCCGGACGCGGCGATTTACGCGTTGGCCGTCAATCGCTTCGATATTGCTTGTGACACCGCGATCTTTATCGACGACAATTTGGCCAATGTTGAAGGCGCATCATTTTACCGATGCCACGGTGTTGCGTGACGAACTCACATCGCTGGGCCTGCTGGGCTAGCAATAAAGCTGGCGTCTAAGCCTTTCAATCAACCGCCAGCTGTGCTTAACCGCATGGCGAAACACCGAATCCCGGTTAAGATGAAGGGCGCAAATATCCTATGAATATCCATGAATATCAGGCCAAGGAACTGCTCGCCAAACATGGCGTTGCCGTTCCCAAAGGGATCGCCGCGCAGAGCGTTGAAGAAGCTGTCGCCGCAGCGAAGGAACTGCCCGGGCCGCTCTATGTGGTGAAAGCGCAAATCCATGCTGGCGGACGCGGCAAGGGCAAATTCAAGGAACTGGGCCCCGAAGCCAAAGGCGGCGTGCGCCTTGCACGGAGCATCGAGGAGGTTGAGGCTGCGGCAACCGATATGCTCGGCAATACGCTGGTGACCATTCAGACCGGCGAAGCGGGCAAACAAGTTAACCGGCTCTATATTACCGACGGCGTTGATATCGGCAATGAATTCTATCTCGCGTTGCTCGTTGACCGCGCCTCCAGCCGGATTGCTGTGGTTGCATCGACCGAGGGCGGTATGGATATCGAAAGCGTCGCACATGATACGCCCGAAAAAATCCACACCATCACGATAGACCCCGCCACCGGCTTGATGCCGCATCATGGCCGCAGCGTCGCCGCTACGCTTGGCCTGTCGGGCGATCTTGCCAAGCAGGCCGCGAAGATACTCGCAGGGCTCTACAAGACATTCGTCGCCACCGATGCCGAGCAGATCGAGATTAACCCGCTCGCCATTTGCCCGACCGATGATGGCGACCAGCTTTTGGTGCTCGATGCCAAGATGGCGTTCGATGGCAATGCGATGTTCCGCCACAAAGATATCGCGACATTGCGTGACATCACAGAGGAAGACCCCGCCGAGGTTGAAGCGAGCGAATATGATCTCGCTTACATCAAATTGGACGGCAATATCGGCTGCATGGTGAACGGCGCCGGGCTTGCCATGGCAACGATGGATATCATCAAGCTCAACGGCGAATTTCCCGCAAACTTCCTCGATGTTGGCGGCGGCGCTACCACCGAGAAAGTAACCGCAGCCTTCAAGATCATTCTCGGCGATCCGGCGGTGAAGGGCATATTGGTCAATATATTCGGCGGCATCATGAAATGCGATATCATCGCCGACGGTATTGTCGCGGCGGCCAAAGAAGTGAATTTGAGCGTGCCTCTCGTGGTTCGCCTCGAAGGCACCAATGTGGCGAAAGGCAAGGAAATATTGTCGGGCTCGGGGCTGCCGATTGTTTCAGCGAATGATCTGGGAGATGCTGCACAGAAGATTGTCGCCGAGGTGCGGAAGGCGGCGTGATGGGATTGCGGCCGAAGATACAAACGGCGTCACCCCCGGCTTGATCGGGGGTCTATTTCCTGACCGGGCCGTTTGAGACGATTTCAGGAAATGGATTCCCGCCTTCGCGGGAATGAGGGAGGGTGATGCGCTTGATGTTCGCGTAAACGTTAAGCATAGAGATTTCAAAGACCGGAGCGATTCCGGCAATGACAGTAAAGCAGGAAGGAAAGCACATGAAAATCCTCGTCCCCGTAAAACGGGTTATCGACTATAATGTGAAGCCGCGTGTCAAACCTGACGGCAGCGGCGTCGATCTCGCCAATGTCAAAATGAGCATGAATCCGTTTGACGAAATTGCGGTCGAAGAAGCGCTCCGCCTCAAAGAGGCTGGCAGTGCGAGCGAAGTTATCGCGGTCTCCGTCGGCCCTGAAAAGGCGCAGGAAACTTTGCGCACCGCGCTCGCCATGGGCGCAGATCGCGCAATCCTGATTGTTGCCGAAGATGTCGAGCCGCTGGGCGTGGCAAAATTGCTCGCCAAAGTGGTTGAGGAAGAAAGCCCCGGGCTGGTTATTCTCGGCAAGCAGGCGATTGACGATGATAGCAACCAGGTGGGCCAGATGCTCGCCGCGCTCACCGGCAGGCCGCAAGGCACATTTGCCAGCAAGGTCGAAATGTCCGGTGACAGCGTTAACGTTACCCGCGAAGTTGATGGCGGCCTTGAAACGGTCAGCCTCAAAACACCCGCGATCATCACCACCGATCTGCGGCTGAATGAGCCGCGCTATGCTTCGCTGCCCAATATCATGAAGGCGAAAAGCAAGCCGATGGATAAGAAAACGCCCGAAGATTACGGCGTCGATGTAGCTGCGCGTCTTGAAACGCTCAATGTCTCCGAACCGCCTGTGCGTAGCGCCGGTATCAAGGTGGAAGATGTCGATGCGCTCGTCGCGAAGCTTAAGGAAATGGGGATCCCATCATGAAAACGCTCGTATATGTAGAACATGACAATGCCGAAATGAAAGACGCGACGCTCGCCGTTGTGACAGCAGCGGCAGAGCTTGGTGAAGTCCATGCGCTGGTCGCGGGATCAGGCTGCGGCAGCGTTGCCGAACAGGTAGCGAAGGTTGCGGGCGTTAGCACGGTGCATGTCGCCGATGATGCCGCCTGCGCGCATCAGCTTCCTGAAAATGTCGCGCCGCTCGTGGTCAGCTTGATGGATAGCCATGATGCCTTCCTCGCGCCCGCCACCAGCCACGGCAAGAATATCGCCCCGCGCGTCGCCGCCTTGCTCGATGTGATGCAGATCAGCGATATTCTCTCGGTTGAAGGCGAAGATACATTCACGCGGCCCATATACGCGGGCAACGCGATTGCTACGGTCAAATCATCCGACGCAAAGAAGGTCATCACCGTGCGCGGCACCGCCTTTGCCAAAGCCGCATCCGAAGGCGGGTCGGGCGCTATAGAGGCCGTTAGCGGCAGCGGCGATGCAGGATTATCCTCCTTCGTCAGCGCCGAAATCGCCGAACAGGAACGCCCAGAGCTCACCAGCGCCAAGATCATCGTATCGGGCGGGCGGGCGCTCAAAGACGCGGCGACCTTCGAAGAATATATCTTCCCGCTGGCGGACAAACTCGGCGCAGGCGTCGGCGCATCGCGCGCCGCAGTTGATGCGGGCTATGTCCCCAATGATTTCCAGGTCGGGCAAACCGGCAAAATCGTCGCGCCAGAAGTCTATATCGCCATCGGCATTTCCGGCGCAATCCAGCATCTCGCCGGCATGAAAGACTCCAAAGTAATCATCGCCATCAACAAAGACGAAGACGCACCGATTTTTCAGGTGGCCGATTTGGGCTTGGTGGCGGATCTGTTTGACGCGGTGCCGGAATTGACGTCAAAGCTCTAACCACGCAGTTAATCAAGACCCGCATAAAGCCCCCTGTTTGCGCCGGGGCTTTTCTTTTTCGCGGGCTTTGTAGTATAAGGGCAAAAAAATGGGTCGCATACAGGTTCGGGCAAAATGCCGTGCAACAGGGATGCGATATGAAAAGACTGATATTCTGCTTTGACGGGACCTGGAACCGGATCGATAGCCAGAACCCCACTAATGTCGCGCGGATTGCGCAGTCGGTCAGCCGCTTCGACAAGCACGGCATAGCGCAGCTCATCCACTATGACGAAGGCGTTGGCACCACCAAATGGTCAAAATGGACCGGGGGCATTTTGGGCTGGGGCCTCAAAGACAATATCATTGAGGCGTATCATTTTCTGGTTCTGAATTATGAGCCCGGCGATCACATCATTGTCTTTGGCTTTTCGCGCGGAGCCTTCACCGCGCGCAGCTTTGTCGGCATGATCCGCAATTGCGGTATCATCTCGCGCCGCGCGCTGCATTTCATCCGCGATGCACGAGAGCTGTATACGAGCAAGGAAGAATCCAAGCGGCCCGATTCCGATTTTGCCCGGCAATTCCGTTTTGACCATTGCCGCCATTTGTGCCTGCCCGGCGACCGTGATTGGCGCGCCAGGCAATATCCTGAACTCGATCATAGTGAGGCAATTGATCTGGAGATTTGCTATGTAGGCATCTGGGATACGGTCGGCGCTCTTGGCGTGCCGACGCATCTTAAGCTCATGCCCACGTTGCGCAGCCGATACCGTTTCCACGACACGCGCCTGTCGAGCTGCGTTAAGCGTGCGCGCCATGCGCTTGCCATCGATGAACGCCGCGGCGCATTTGAACCAACATTCTGGTCAAACCTGCATGTTCTGAATGCCGAATTTTCAGAGGAGAAACGCTATGAGCAGCTGCTCTTTCCCGGCACGCATGGCTCGGTCGGTGGCGGCGGGCCAGTGCGCGGCCTGTCTGACGCCGCGCTGGATTGGGTGCTGCGCGGCGCGCGCAAGGGAGAGGTTGCCTTTGATACCGACCCTGAAAGTCCGCTCTATCAGATGCATCCCGATCACCGCACAGCGCTTTTCAATATTGGCGGCAAGAAAAAAAGCTATGGTATCCGCGATTGGTTTAGTGGCGGATTTCGCCTGGCTGACCGCGACTTTACACAGCTTGGAACGCCCGATTTCCACCCTTCGGTCGCGCGCCGTTTCCATGCTGGCGGCGCAATCCTGCCCGAGATGAAAGCCTACCGGCCCAAATCGCTGTCACAATGGTGGTCCGATCTGGAAATGACACAAGTCGCGACCGACATAAACATCGATGACGACTTGATGGAGCGCAAGGGTCTATGGGACAACCGGGCACTGCGCCCGCCCGCCGAGACACGCGAATATGTCGTCAAACGCGGCGATAATCTGACCAAAATCGCGAAAGCCGAAATGGGCAGCAAGAAAGACTGGCAAATCCTCTATCTGCATAACCGCAATATCGGCATATTATTCGATCCCGATGAGCTTTACGCCAATCAAAAAATTGAAATTCCGGTATATGCGGATTTGGGGGAATAGGGATTTAGGATTGTTTTCGTTTGACGCTTTCCGGAAAGCCCATGTAGATTGGTCGGTGGACTTAGTTACATGATCATCCGCTGCACTATCCTTGCACTTGCAATGTAGGATTTCGTCTGTCAGCACGCGCATTGGGAACCTGGTTTTGTTCAGGGCAGACATCGGCAATTCCGTCCCGGCCCGGGCGTCAACAGGGCAATGCGATTCCGACCATACTTCGATGCCTCTTCCCTCGCGCGCGCGCATGTGCGTCCGCGTCCGCGCGCTGAGGCGGCAACTTTGGCAACTTTGGCGGTGAAAACGCCCAAGATTCTAGCCTCAGATTTTTGGCCCTAGATTCTGGACCCTAGCGTAGCAAATCACTGGGCAATGTCGGTTCGCTCAGGATATCCTCCATCCGGCGCCATTTCTCTTTCGCCGAAACATTGCCGCGCTCAATATGGGCGCGCACCATATCCTGCCCCAACCCATAATTGATCACATAGCTGCGATATTGATCGGTGAAGGAAATCGATTGCTGGGCGCGTTTCGCCGACACAAGCTGGTATTTCTGCGTTGCGGCGATGGCCTGTTCTTTGGTCATCTCGCCATCAAGATATTTTTGCGCAATGGTAAAGCGCGCGCCGCTAAGCTGCGAAAGCGCAGTCTGCAATTGATGATAGGCCGCTGCATCTTTCGGATCGAGGCCCGCCAGCGGATAGAGAATATCGCGTTCGAATGTCAGCCGCTCATTGCCCGGAAAGGCAAGGTCGATGCCATAATTGGCGCTACCTTCGGCGATCAGGCTCTGCGGCGAATAGAGCGGATAGACGCTGAACTCCTGCCAGCCGCGCTCATTCGTCAGCCGCTGTTCGAGCAGCATGTTGAGCGCATGGTGGCCAGGATAGCCTTCGTGGCAACCAAGGTCGACGGCGCGGCTAATGCGGATCGGCAGGTCGGTATTGATCTGGATCAGGCTTTTGTAACCGCCCTGATAATAGTTATATCCGCTCCAGCTTTTGCCGGTGACAAATTCCATTGTAAAGCTCTCGCCCTTCGGCAATTTCATGCGCTTTGTCGTTCGTGCCTTACATTCCGATATCGCCGCATCGAAGACCGGTTTCAGTCGATCCTTGGGAATGGTGTAGCGATTTTGAAAAGCATCAACACGCGCGGCCAGATCACCTTTGCCGGGAACCAGCTTTGCTATTTTGGCTAGCAGCGGGTCGTAGGAGGAAAGCGGTTTCAGATCGGGCGTGGCGCCAAACAGACCGAGCGATTCTTGTCGGAACGACAGGCGTTTTCCTGACAGCATCGCATGGCGTGTCCCGGCGGCCTTAAGCTGGGCCAGCAAAAATGCTCGGCGGCGCTTCTGCAGCGGTTCAAGCGAATCTGTATCAATCAGCCGCGCCCGCGCCGTCAGCTTCGATATCGCGCTACCCAATTCTGCTAGCGTCGCCGGATTTGCCTTGGCAGCTGCGGCAAATTTTTCCGGGCCATAATAGGCATCGACATAGCCAGCCTCAATTTCTCCCATAGCGAGCGTCAGTTTGAGATAGTCTTTTGCTAGCCTATCGATTGAAACGCTGCGCTGAACAGTCCCATTTCCAGGGTCGACCTCCTTGACCGGCGCGGTAGCGCAGGCGGACAATATCAACGCTGACACAAGCGCGATGATTGCCGTGTTGCGGATCATGCCTTATTTCCATCGGTCACGGCAATGACGTCGCCGTCGGCTGCAATCTCTCCGGCCTCCTCAGCCTCAATCTCATCATGCCTGCTATGCGGCGGGGCAAAGCGCAAAATGAGGAAGCCAACTATGGCGGAAAAAACCGACCCCATCAGGACGCCGATTTTTGCCTCCTCGCGCAGCATCTCCGACTTGAAGGCGAGCTCACCGATAAACAAGCTCATGGTAAAGCCAATCCCGCATAGCATCGCGATTGCGTAAACCTGAAGCCATGTCGCACCGCGAAGCCTACTCGCAAAACCCGTCTTCACTGCGATCCAGACCGAGCCGAAAATACCGATCTGTTTGCCGAGGAATAGGCCAAGCGCGATGCCGATGGGGAGGGGCGCTAGGATCTGGTCCATCCCCATTCCGGTCAAATCAACCCCGGCATTTGCGAAGCCGAATATCGGGATAATCAAATAGGCGCTCCATGGATGGATCGCATGCTCCAATATGTGGAGCGGGCTGTTTTTCGCGTCAGGCGCGCCGGGCGTTATGATGATCGGAATCATCATTGCAGCGAGCACGCCTGCTATCGTGGCATGCACACCCGAACGCAGCACGACATACCACAGGATAACCGACAGGATCAGGAATATCGGGATATTCCTGACGCCCGATTTATTGAGCAGATACATCAGGGCCAACACGCCCACAGACGCCAATAACCAGACGGATTGCAACCCATCGGTATAGACAAACGCTATGATCGCAACTGCGCCCATATCGTCAACAATTGCAACCGTAACCAGAAACAGCTTGAGCGATGTCGGTGCGCGCTTTCCGAGTAGCGCCAAAACGCCGATGGCAAAGGCAATGTCGGTTGCCGCCGGGATTGCCCAGCCATTCTGAAGACCGGGCACTTCGCGGGTGACGAAGAGATAGACTAGCGCAGGCGCCATCATTCCGGCCCCCGCGGCAAGCACCGGAAGCCGCCGCTTCTCCCAGGTCGATAGCCGACCATCGACAAATTCACGTTTTATTTCAAGCCCGACAAGAAAGAAGAAAATCGCCATCAAGCCGTCATTGATCCACATATGAGGTGTGAAGGTTTTTAGCTCGCTACCCAGCATGATTTCGGGGCCAATTTTATCGTGTAGTATATGTTTATATAGCTCGCCGAAATCGCTATTCGCCACCCACATGGCGAGTGCCGCCGCTAGCATCAAAATCACACCGCCAGCGGCCTCACTCTGAAGGAAATCACGAAGCGCAGAAACGGGTTTCAAAGCGGTATTCTTTGGTATCATCGCGCGTCTTTGCACGGTTGTTTTCACCTAATCAAGCATAGTTGGCGGGGAAAATCTGTGCAGCGTCTTGTTACCCCTACGATATTGCACCAGCGCCGCCTTTGTTCCTATCCTGCCCATCATTGAGGATGTGTGATGTGGGTTCGGAGCATGAGATAACCGAACTGGTCTGGGGGCGGGAAATTTGCCGGGTGTGCGTAAACGCGAACTAACCGAGGGGCAAAAGCATTGCCTGCGACTGGTTGCCGGGCATCATACGTCCAAAGAGATCGCCCGGATATTGGATATATCCCATTTCACGGTTGATCAACGATTGGACGGAGCCCGGCGAAAGTTGAATGTCAAAACCCGCAAGGAGGCGGCACTCTTGTTCGCCGCGATTGAAGCCAACAACCTATCCGAACGCATCGTATACGAAACACCGCATATTGCCGATGCCGGACGGTCAGCTAACGGTGATGTCCCAACCAGCGATAGGGGGCATGCTTTTGGTAGTGGAAAAATAGTAATGCGGTCTTCTTTGAATGGCGAAAGCCGGGACAAGAAGTCGAATCTGCACTCGCTTTTCTCGATCATTGGCGTGCCTCCTATTGGGGGGGCAGACATAAATTTAGTCGCTGGGAAATTTTGCTGCGGTCGTTGAATGTTGCGCTCTATGCCGCACTGATAGTGAGCGCTGTAACAATCATCCTTACCATTGCGATGAAGAGTGCTGGCTGATCATCTGCGATCAAAATGAACTCCCATGTGGCAAGACAGGAGGCGTTGACCGCTTTGCTCCAATTATCAACCGCAGTTAGCCCGGCAGAAGCCCGCTCCAACGGATTGGAATACGGCGGATCAAATGTGCTTGCCAAAACCAACATGCAAGATGGCTGATGACAGGCATCGGATCGACAGGTCGAAAATATGGATGTTGCAAGGATAGCCTTTATTCCCATTCTCATTCTTGCATGCAGCTATGTCTATATTCGGGGTGGATGTACCGGGCGCATCGGTGCGGCGATTTTGGTTGTCACCAGTCTTCTTGGCCACTGGTTCGGCAGCAACATGGCCTGGGGTCAGTTTCGCTACGATATTGCGCTTATCGACACAGCTTGCCTGATGCTATTTTTGCTACTGGCGATGCGCAGCGACCGCTATTGGCCGATCTGGGCTGCGGGCTTACAACAGACAGCGGTGCTAACGCATCTCGGTGCGGCCATCCTTCCCGAGATATCGCCAGCAATTTACGAGGCACTTGCGACATTCTGGAAACTGCCCATTTTGGTCGTGATGGTGGCTGGCACATATCTCGATCTGCGGTCCGGCGAAGATGCCGCGCCTTAGAAATACAGTAGTACTGGGATGCCGCAATCTTGAACGAGCTTCTGTCTTTACTCAATGTTGCGCTGGTTGAACTACTTATCTTCAGTGCCTTCTGGTTCCTGCTCGGCGCAATTGACGACCTGCTGATCGACCTTTTCTGGACCACCCGCAAAATATATCGGAAAATCCGCTATTATCGTACCCGGCCTCCGATGACTGCAGCAGAGCTCCCTGATGCCCAACGACCGGGGCTGCTCGCCGTTTTTGTTCCCACATGGCAAGAAGCGGGCGTCATTGCCGACATGCTGGGAAATTGCCTGAAGGCGTGGGGGCAGTCGGGATGCGACTACCGCATTTATGTTGGATGCTATCCTAATGACATGGCTGGTGCATGCCGGATAATGCAAGCGGCCCGCCGCGATTCCCATCTCAATTTGGTGATGTGCAATCATGATGGCCCAACGAGCAAGGCCGACTGCCTGAATCAGCTTTGGGAGGCGCTCGTCGGCGACGAGATTGCCTTTGGAATAAAGGCGAAGGCGGTAATTTTGCATGACGCCGAGGATTTTGTGCACCGTGATGAGCTACGATTGTTTGACAGGTTGATAGAAGAGCACCCGGCGGTGCAGCTCCCCGTCCTGCCGCTTCCTGTGGCGGGCTCCCCATTTGTTAGCAGCCACTATTGCGATGAATTTGCCGAGGCTCATGGTAAGTCTCTGCCTGTCAGGGAAGCGCTCGGTGCTTCCGTCCCGCTTGCCGGTGTAGCATGCGCCATCGACCGGCAGATACTGGGTAGAGTGGCGCTCGACAATAATCACCGGCCTTTTGACAGCTCCAGCCTTACCGAGGACTATGAACTTGGTTTCAAAATCAGCCGCTATGGCCAGACCATATTGGCGCGGCTGCGCGGTAGCGACGGGGAGCTTGTTTGCAGCCGTTCGCATTTCCCGGCAACGCTGGAAACGGCGGTCCGGCAAAAGGCGCGCTGGATCACGGGAATCGCACTCGCAGGATGGGACAAGCTGGGCTGGTCGGGTAGCCTCGCGCAGAAATGGATGTTGCTTCGCGATCGCA
This sequence comes from Sphingorhabdus sp., assembly GCA_036479555.1. Lineage (GTDB taxonomy): Bacteria > Pseudomonadota > Alphaproteobacteria > Sphingomonadales > Sphingomonadaceae > Sphingorhabdus_B. The sequence goes on along the minus strand of JAZGFP010000004.1, from coordinate 4,007 downwards.
AGGCTGTCTTCGCCGCGATTGTCCTGTTCTGCGCCTATATTTGTATCCTGCTGACCGGGCTGCTGTCGCTTGCGTGGCTGGCGGGGTGGTTCGTTCCTGCGCGATTGCCAGAGGGGCTGGTAACGCTGCTGTGGATCAACTTCGGATTTCTCATCTGGCGCATGGGGATACGCCTTGCCTTTGTGGCGCGGCTGTATGGCTTCCGGCAAGGTCTATTATCAATCCCGAGGACATTTGTTGCCAATATCATCGCCATAATGGCGGCGCGGCGCGCTTTCATCGGATATCTGCGTCATCTGTTCGGGGCGGAGCTTGGCTGGGACAAGACCGAGCATGGGCATTTTCCGGAAAATCTTGGCAAGGGCAAAAATGCCTAAAGGTCGCGCGCTCCTGGCTCCCTGCTTGTTAATCGCAATATGGGCGACAATCCGCATCGGCATGCTGAGCGGCGGGCCATCGGAGCTTTCGAACGAAACGGCGTTCGCGCGGATTCCCGAGGCCAACCGAGCAGGATCACATGACCCAGGGCAAGATAAAGGTTCCGGCGATGAATTTAGTGCTTCGTTGACTGCGCTTTATGCGACGGAAAAGCGCACGGCATTTCGCGATCAAACAGCGCCGCAGGCCCCACATCGGCGTGTCCCTCGTGGAAAAGTTGCTATACCAGCAAATCCGGCAGCGTCGTTGCTGAACGCGCACAAACCGTTTGAGGCATCTACCCGGCGGAACCATCAGGAGAACTCAGCCCCCTTCAAGCGGCCCGCCGAAAATTCGGTCGCTCCCACACAGGAACGGGCAAAGGATACGAGCAGATTTTCTCTGTATGGCTATGGCTACTGGCGTCAGGGGGACGCAGTGGTTTTGGCCCCAGCAGCGCAATATGGGGGCAGCCAAATCGGACTCATTGCAAGCTACCGTCTTGGCGAGCGGAAAGCGGCGCCTTCGCTGCTGATGCGTGTGAGCAGCGAAGCGGATAGCTTGCGGCAGGCCGAAATTGCACTGGGCATGCGTTGGCCGCTATTCGGCCGGTTGCCGGTCGAACTTTCGCTCGAACGCAGATTTCGCCGAAACAGCTCTGATGCTTTTGCGGCCTATATCGCCGGCGGATGGAGCGCCAAGGGCCTCCCGCTTGATTTTCGCCTGTCGGGATACGGCCAGGTGGGTATCGTCGTGGCGGACAAAGGGCCGCAAAAGGCCAGCCATTTTTACGACGGTAATATCAGGGTTGCCCGCAAGGCCTTATCCATCAAACGCGCAAAAGTTAGCATAGGCGCTGGTGTTTGGGCAGGCGGTCAGCGCGGTATTAACCGCGTTGACACCGGGCCGACAGCATCGGTTGATTTTGGTCTCGCGCAAACCAACTTCAGGCTGAGCGCCGACTACCGCTTTCGTGTTGCTGGCAATGCTGAACCCGGATCTGGTCTGGCCATTACCCTGTCGGCGAATTATTAAGCCAGCCTATTTCCCAGCGGTCTTTTCACGCGCCGCCGCTTTCTTTGCCTGGCCAGCGACGAAAGCCCGGATAGCTTCTGCATCCTGCGGTGTCATATATTTGGCGAAGCTGACCATTCCGCGATCCTTTAGCGCCCCGCCGATCACCACCTGTTGCCATGCATCCTTGCCGGACAGCATGGCCGAGCGCCTGAGGTCGGGCAGCACGCCCGAGCCGACAGCGCCGCCGCTATGGCAAACACCGCAATTATTTTCATATAGCTCCATGCCGCGTTTCACCGTTTCAGGTGTGAAATTGTCCGCCACCACGGTAAAGGGAGGGTTCTCGATTGCGTCGATCTCATAGGGGGCTTTGCCGCCAAGCTTGAAGACCAGCAAACGTCCGTTTGGCATAGGCCGCGCATTATCCACAAAGCCTGATGACAGCGGATAGGAGCCGCCATACCCAGCCATGACCGCGACATATTGCTCACCATCAATACTGTAACTAACCGGTGCGGCAATGATGCCTGTGCCGGCATCAAAGGACCACAGCTTCTCGCCCTTATCGGCTGAGAAAGCTGCAAACTCGCCTTTGGCATTTCCCTGAAATACCAGATTGCCAGCTGTAGCGAGGACGCCGCCATTCCAAGGGCCATCATGCTGGACGCGCCATACTTCCTTTTGCGCGACCGGGTCCCATGCGATAAGTTGCCCCTTCAGCAACGCGCGGATTGCTTTGAATTCTGCCGGATTGTCGGGAACACCATTTGCAAGAAGGCTGACTGCAATATTCCAGCCGCCCTCTCGCTTTTTATATTCCGGATCACTGACATAAGCCAAAGGTATTTCCTGTGCTGGCAGATAAACCAGATTGGTTTTGGGACTATAGGCCATCGGGTGCCAATTATGCGCGCCCAAGGCGGACGGGAATGCAAGGAAGGGCCCGTTGTCAAAACGCGCGCCATCCGTCTCAATCGGTCGGCCCGTCGCCATATCAACGCCGGTTGTCCATGTTTGCGGAACAAAATTCTTTGCCGAAATCAGCTTTCCGTCCTTGCGGTCGATGACGTAGAAAAAGCCGTTTTTCGGTGCCTGCATCATCACCTTGCGGTTTACGCCTTCGATATTCAGGTCGGCCAGAATGATCGGTTGCGTCTGGGTGAAATCCCATGTTTCGCCGGGTGTGCCCTGGTAATGCCACTTATATTTGCCGGTCTCCGCATCAAGCGCGACAACCGAAGACACGAACAGATTGTCGCCTTTGCCGTTTGAACGGGCCTTGTGATCCCAGGGAGAACCATTGCCAACACCGATTAGTATCTGATCAAATTCCTGATCATAGACGATCGCGTCCCATACTGTGCCGCCGCCGCCAAATTCGCTCCAGTCACCTTCCCAGGTTGCACGCATTTTTTCGATGACTTCATCGGATGCGGCATTGTCCTTTGGTGCGCCCGGGCCTGGAGGCACAGTATAGAAGCGCCAAGCAAGATCGCCGCTCTCTGCATCGTAAGCGCTTACATAGCCGCGAACGCCGTATTCCGCGCCGCCATTACCGATTAACACTTTGCCCTTCACCACGCGCGGTGCACCGGTGATGGTATAGGGCTTGGACGGGTCAACCGTGAGCGTGCTCCAAACTTCCTTTCCGGTGGCCGCGTCGAGTGCAATCAGGCGGCCATCCAAAGTGCCAGAGTAAACCTTGCCATCATAGAGCGCGACGCCGCGGTTTACGACATCGCAGCAGGCCTTGAAACCGGTTTCACCGGGAACTTTGGGGTCGTGCTCCCACAGCTGTTTGCCGGTCTTCGCGTCGAAGGCATATACCTTGCTCCAGGCGGTGGTGGTGTAGATTACGCCGCCAGCAACGATCGGCGTTGCCTCCTGCCCGCGGTTGGTGTCAAACTCCGCGCTCCAGGCAAGGCCGAGATCACCGACATTTTCAGCATTGATCTTGTCGAGCTTCGCAAAGCGCTGCTCTTCAAAGGTGCCGCCATGGGTAAGCCAATTGCCCGACGCTGTATCGGCCTTCGCCAGGCTTTCCGACGTTACATCGGATGCGGCATTCTCTGCCTGCTTGCACGCAGCAACACCGCCGACAAGAAGTGCAGCCAATATCAATTTGCCGATGGCCTCACGTCCCGATGTGATCCCGCGCATACTCGCTCTCCCTATTCGGCCGGTTTGCTCGGCCTGTCTCCACGCGCCTCTTTGTGCCTTAGCTATTTGAGATAGTCCAGCGCCCGTTTCCGTATCGTCTGCCCGTTCTTGAAGTCGATAGAAATGCCGCCGACCACAAAACTGTCATAGCGGTTGACAGACGCTCTCCAGCCAAGCCTTGTCATCGCCATCAAGCTGCACGCCGATAATCTTGCGGACCTGCACATGATAATCATTGACCCACGCGATTTCGGATGGAGCCAGCAGGTCTGTATCGATCAATCGCGGTTCCAACGGCGCCCAAGTGAGATTTTCTAACTCCAGAAAATCGCCCTCTGCGCCGTCGATAGCCGCCGCGCGAACCAGCACTAGATTTTCGATTCTAATGCCGAATGCACCGGCCTTGTAATAGC
>JAZGFP010000003.1:0-94015 GCA_036479555.1 Sphingorhabdus sp. | reverse complement strand
CGGCGATTTGCGAAAGCAAATTCTGACAAAACCAAACGGAGACGTGGCCGAGTGGTCGAAGGCGCACGCTTGGAAAGCGTGTAAAGGGGCAACTCTTTCGTGGGTTCGAATCCCACCGTCTCCGCCAGCTATACAAGTGAAGTTGCTGAAGCCGCGGCTGCACTGGTATTTGAATGTTAGCAGCGACGCTTAGTTTTAACTTGCAAGGTAAGAATATAACCATGACCGCTGTTATCACATCCATCTTGGAAAGAATTGCCGATTTATCGCGATGGCAAAAGCAGGCGATTGTTTTGCTTCTCGATATTATTCTGTGCGCCCAGTCAATCTGGATCGCCTACTCGCTTCGTATCGGCGTATGGGTCTATTGGGATTTAGCGGTACAAAAGATTGCCTTGGGCGCGATCTTGACGATGATCCCGGTGTTTTATTTTGTTGGCGTATATAACGCGATTTTTCGCTATGCTGGTTCTGGAATGATGAAAACGCTCGTGCGGGCGTTTTTGGTCTACTCGATTCCGATGGTGATTGTATTTTCAATGTTCGGCATAGCTGGAGTTCCGCGAACCATCGGTGTTATCCAGCCGATAATCTTCTTTATTTTGGTCGGGTTTTCCCGCGTTACTGCCCGCTATCTGATGGTGGATGTGCTCGGGCGCAATAGGTTTGGCGGCACGGTTAAAGACATTCTGATTTATGGCGCAGGCAGTGCAGGCCAAAAGCTCGCTACGTCCATGCGTTCGGAGCCCGCCATGCGGCTACGCGGATTTGTCGATGACGACAAGCGGCTGGATGGACAAAAACTGGATGGGGACAAAGTGTATTGGAGCGGCAACTTACCAAAGCTGATCGAAAAATATGCGGTGACGGATATCCTCTTGGCATTGCCGAATATCTCCCGCAAGAAACGGCGGTTAATTGTTGATCAGATTCAACGATTCAAGATCCATGTGCAAACCTTGCCTAACATGAAAGATATCGTTGATGGCCAAGTATCTTTTAGCGATATTCGTGAATTGGATATTGAAGACCTGCTTGGCCGGGAACCTGTTGCTCCAAATGAACTTCTTCTGGGCCGAACGATAGTCGGAAAGACGGTGCTAGTGACCGGCGCGGGGGGATCGATAGGCGGCGAATTGTGCCGGCAGATTGCGAGGACCGGCGCGAACCAGTTGCTTTTGTTCGAGCTCTCGGAATTCTCACTCTACCAGATCGAAAAAGAGCTCAAAAAATTTCTCTTGGAACAAGATTTGAGAGACATGAAAATTGTTCCCATTCTCGGGTCGATTACAGACGCAAATCGGTTGAAGGAAGTATTCGAGCTTTGGCGGCCAGATACCGTGTTCCACGCCGCTGCATATAAGCATGTACCTTTGGTAGAGGTGAACCAGGTCGAAGGCACACGGAATAATGTGCTGGGAACTTTTGAAACGGCCAATGCAGCCCATCAAGCTGCCGTTTCCGATTTCATAATGATAAGTACCGACAAGGCGGTTCGTCCAACCAACGTGATGGGCGCAACCAAAAGAGGCGCCGAACAAGTTATTCAGGCTTTTGCCCAAAAAGATGGGCAGACCAAATTTTCGATGGTTCGTTTTGGCAATGTTCTGGGATCAAGCGGTTCAGTTGTCCCATTATTTCGTCAACAGATCGAAATGGGCGGGCCGATTACCCTTACTCATAAGGACGTCACGCGCTATTTCATGACCATACCGGAAGCCGCTCAACTGGTCATTCAAGCGGGCGGAATGGCAAAAGGCGGCGAAGTTTTTGTTCTGGATATGGGCAAATCGGTGCGCATCATTGATCTGGCAAGCACGATGATACAACTTTCCGGATTGACGATCCGCGATGAAGATAACCCTGATGGCGATATCGAGATTGAGGAAGTAGGGCTAAGACCTGGTGAAAAACTCTATGAGGAGCTGATTATCGGCAACAATCCCGTTCAAACGATTCACTCCCGGATAATGATGGCGCATGAAGAATATACCCCATGGCCTGAGCTCATAAAAATCTTGAACCAGCTGGGAAATTGTCGCGATCCCGGGGAAACGATTGATCTCCTCCAAATTTTGATCCCAGAATTTGAACACCGCCGAGACAATGAAGGAATTGAGAAGGCTTCCTAACTCATTGCCCAGTGTTGCTGAAGCAAATCTGAGGTTTTGACAAGATCGGGTCTTCTGTGATGCAAAAGCGAGTGAGCGCCGATACTTGGCTGGTCAAAGTTGAATTCGATTCACAAAACCAACAAGGAACCGCTTGTAGAAATGCGACAACGCACTTCACCCATCTTGAGCACATCGAGGCGAAAAGCTGGCATGATACATTTGGTGAAACGCGGTGCATAACCTTCGGCCATCCGCTGCCTCAATCCCCTGCAGGGCACTTCAACACCTCAACCGCGCTATTTGCGGGTGCGCGGCCTAGCCCCAGACTTCAAGATAGTTCTTTCGCTCGACGCGGCGGGAGGCTTTCAGTTCCAAGATCGGCTCAAGACCTGTTTCGGCAAATAATGCGCGCACGCCCTTTTGACCGGCTTCATCCATTTTTTGAACTGCATCCTGAAGCCGCTGGAGAAGGTAAAAGCGGTAGAGGAAAACGGAGGTTCCGATCTCCTGCCCGCGCCAGTTGAATGTGGTTGTGCAAATCTCTCTGGTAGCAGGATTTTCCAATCCGCTGGTACCCGGCGCTATTTCGGAATGCTCCGTCAGCCAATCATTGGCGGCAGCAATTTGGGCCGTGATTTCCGGCAAATATTCCGCCGCCACAAAGCGCATCAGCGATTTCAGAGTTTCGGGAATGGCATCATCGGCAAATAGCTTGCCGCCTGCCGCCACGGTTTCTTCGTCGATGAAGGTTTCGGGCATGTTCATCCGCTCGGTCCAGCGGAACACATGCGGCGCGGTCTGCTGCATCAAATGCAACGGAGCAGGGTCGCGCCCGAGATGGGGATAAAGCGGGCCGAGCAGTGCATAATCGCCAATCGTCGGATGACCGCCAAGCAGAAATGGCGTATGACGCAAATGGGCATCAAACCGCGCCAGGAAATCGGCATAGCTTTCTTCCACAGCGGCAAAGTTTTGCGGCGTCACGCCCCACCCTTCGGTCACTTTTCGCATTCTCCCACTGACCTGATCAAATGCAGCTTTGCGTGCATCATCGCTCAGGCCGTTGGGCAAAACATCGCGGAACATATTGCGCAGGAATGGGAGATTCACATCGTCAAAGTTCCACCGATAATGCATCGCCGGACGCAGCAGGCCTTCGTTGCCAAACAGCTCGAACAAATTTGCCGCCGCGCGCGTTATCGGCGTTTCGGGATAGATTGAATTTTCGCTGAAACCGCCGCGCTCAAAATGATCGAGAATGTCGGTTCCATCCTGAAGCAATTCGCCATCAGGCGTTTCGATGACAGGAATAATCCAGCGACGGATTTTTGGTACCACATGCCCCAAAAAGCGTTCACCGCCTGCTTTTTGCTCGTCAAACGGGATAAGGTTCCGGCGCAAATAAGCGCGCACCTTGGCTGTATAGAGCGAGCCAGCCATACCGTATAGAATATACCGTTCTGTCATTATTTTTTGCCCGCTCCGCCAACCGAAATTTTCGCACTATGAATGTCGTAATGCAAGATTGCTGTCAATGCCGTGCGCGATACAGACTCTGCTCAATCATGATGCGGCAAAGCCCAGTCGACAGGTGCAAGATGTCTGTCTTCCAGATAGCTGTTGCAGCGGGAAAAATGCTGGCAACCGAAAAACCCGTTACGCGCAGCAAAGGGGGATGGATGCGCGGCTTTCAAAACCAGATGCGCCTCGCCTGCGACAAAGGCCGCCTTCTTCTGTGCATAAGCGCCCCAGAGCAGAAAGACGACCGGTTGCTGCTTGGCATCAATGATACGGATGATCGCATCGGTAAACTGCTCCCACCCCCGGCCCTTGTGCGAGGCGGCTTGGCCTGCCTCAACGGTCAGCACGCTGTTGAGCAGCAGCACGCCTTGCTTCGCCCAATGTTCAAGAAAACCGTGATCCGCAGGCGCGATGTCCAGATCATCCCGCATTTCCTTGTAGATATTTTGCAGGCTCGGCGGCGTTCGTACGCCGGGCTGCACAGAAAAGCACAGCCCATGCGCCTGCCCGGGGCCATGATACGGGTCTTGCCCGAGTATCACCACGCGGACGTCATCGAGCGGCGTGAGTTCGAGCGCACGGAACCAGTTGCTGCTATGCGGGAATATCCGCTTGCCCGCCGCTTTCTCTGTGTTCAGGAAATCGCGCAACGCCGCCATATAGGGACTATCAAACTCACGCTGTAGCGCTTCGCGCCAGCTTTCGTGGATCGCGGGATTGGCCATCTAGCGCAGCAACTCCTCCCACGCCTTCGCCTCCTTCTTGGTCGGCGGCCCGAGAAGCTCCATCGCGTGACGCAGGCGTTCGCGAATAATATCACGGCCAAGATGCGTGATTGCATCAAAAAGCGGCACACCTTGCGCATCTCCAGTAATCGCCAGATAGAATGCGCGGATCATGTCTTTGAGCTTGATGTCGAGCGCTTCCGCCGTGCTTCGCAGCCCTGCGTCAACGCCGTCCTTGTTCCATTCGATCAGAGAGTCAAATTGGGTCAAAGCGAGATGGTAGGCCTGGCGCTGCTGCAGTTCTTCAAGCTTCACACCGCCCACCAACTGCTCCTTGGTTAGCCCCGGGATCCGGTTCATGAAGAACATCGCGGTCAGCCCGCCAAGGTCGGAGAGCTTGGTTATCCGGCTCTGCGCCATTTCGGCAATCGGCGTCATATATTCATCATTGAGCGCCCATGTCCGTACCCGCTCCAGAAACCCAGCTGCGTCCATATCCTCGCGCAGATATCGGCCATTGAGCCATTCCAGCTTTGATGTGTCAAAAACCGATCCGCCCAGCGAAATATGCGCAATATCGAAGTCATCTATAAGCGCTTGTAGTGATGTCTTTTCGTCCTCTTCACCGGAAGATTTGAAGAATAGTCCCAGGAAATTGACCATCGCTTCGGGCAGATAGCCCGCGCGTTGATAGTAGAGAATACTGGTCGGGTTCTTACGCTTTGACAGCTTTGATTTATCAGCATTGAGCAGCAGCGGGAGATGCGTCAGCACCGGCGGCTCCCAGCCGAAATATTGGTAGAGCAATAGATGCTTGGGCGCCGAAGAAATCCACTCCTCGCCGCGCATCACATGGGTGATGCCCATCAGATGATCGTCAACAACATTGGCAAGATGATAGGTCGGCAGCCCGTCTGATTTCATCAGCACCTGCATATCGACAGCGGCATATTCAAATTCGATGGTGCCGCGCAAGGTATCTGCAACTTGGCAAACGCCGCTTTCGGGAATCTTCATCCGGATGACATGCGGTATTCCTTTTGCATCGCGCTCGGCGCAATCTGCATCTGACAATTCAAGGCAGCGGCCATCATAACGCGGCGGCTGCTTGCGGGCGATCTGCTCCTTGCGCATCGTCGACAATTCCTCGCCGGTGCAATAGCATTTGAAGGCATGGCCATCCGCCATCAACTGATCACAATGCTCGGTATAGATCGCGCTGCGCTCGGATTGCCGATAAGGTCCGTGAGGGCCGCCAACATCGGGGCCTTCCGCCCAATCGAGGCCCAGCCATTTCAGCGCGTCAAGAATTGCCTGCTCGCTTTGCGGCGTCGAACGCGCCTGATCGGTATCCTCGATACGAAGCAGCATTTCACCGCCATGCTTCTTTGCAAAGCAAAAGTTGATAAGCGCGATATAGGCAGTGCCGACATGCGGGTCACCGGTGGGCGACGGCGCGATGCGGGTGCGAACGGGGCGAGAGTCTTCGGTCATCTATTTTTGGCTTTCATTCAGCGTCAGCGGCGAAATGCTAACAATGCTTCGCGCCCTCTACCAATCCGAGCCGCAGCCGCCAAGCTTTCGATGCCGCAGCAGCAGTTATTGACTTTGTTATGTTATAGTATATCATATTGAGCATTGACGGAGAGAGGAGCAAGAATATGAGCTATGTCACACAGCAATCAGCGGGGAAGCCGGCAGGCATGTCAGCGGCGCTCGTCATCAATGGCGGCATCATCGCCGGGGTCATGTTGTCGCCAATGGTTGTGCGTCAACCGCCGCCCCGGGAACCGATCGGGGCAATTAGCGTGAAAAAGAACGACCCGCCCCCGCTGGAAGAAGAGATCAAGCAAATCGTCGAAGCGCCCACGCTCAAGCCAATCTTCACCCCGCCAACACCAATAGAAAGACCTCCGACCGAGGGTGTGACAACGACCCCAACAGAGGTGCTAACCGGACCAATTGTGCTGCCATTCGATGGTACGGGCACGGAAATCGGCAAGGTCGCTGAGAAAATCAAAAAGATCATCCCGCCCCCGGCGATTTTCAAGGCGGCTATCCGCGATCCGCGCTGGTCAAAACATTTTCAACCCGAATATCCAACCCGCCTTTTGCAGCGCGAAATTGAAGGCAGCGCGCGGGTAAAAGTCCTGATTGGGACCAATGGCCGCGTGCGCGATGCGCGCGTCGTCAGCGCAACGCATCCCGCTTTCGGCAAAGCAACAGTAAAGCGTGCGCTCGCAAAGTGGCGTTTCAGGCCCGCCACTCGCGACGGCAAGCCGGTAGAAGATTGGCAAACGCTGACGGTGCATTTCAACATCACATAGGCGCTTGTCATACAGCCACTGGTCAAATCGCAGTTGGCACCTTAAATAAGGCCCCATGAGTATTTTCAGCGATGTCTCGTTCAAAGGTGCTGGCAACGACCTGATCGGCTATTTGCGTGCAGAACGCCCTTATAGGCTGTTGCTGTGGGTCGCAGCCTGCGTGCCGCCCGCGCTGCTAGTGCTGACACTCTATTTTGATGTTATCCGGAAATCTACACCGCCGGAGCCGGGAGTTTTCTATTTTGAAAGCTGGCCAGAAACGCGCAGCATGGAAGATATAAAACGCGATCACGCTGTCCGCGCCGAAAAAGCGCGTGCAATCAGATTGCGGGAAAAAGAAGGTTACAAAACATTGGGCCGCGCCATAGGCATGGATGTGGAGAAGATCGAACGCGAGGCCGAGGCCAAGCGCGCGGCTGCCAAAAAGGCTGAGGCTGAAGAAGCTGCAAAGACGGGCGGCGCAGGAAAGTCTGATGATGCCGCCACGGGAGCGGAAAAATAGCCTGCTCTGCCGATGATCGCCGCTTCATGGCGGCCGCGCTTGCGCTGGGTGAACGCGGCGCCGGGCGAAGCGGGCTTAACCCTTCGGTGGGCTGTATAATCGTCAAGAACGACCGGGTCGTAGGTCGCGGCTGGACCCAGTCAGGCGGACGCCCGCATGCTGAAGCGATGGCTCTCGATCAAGCAGGCAGCGCTACAGAGGGCGCGGCGATTTATCTCACGCTCGAACCCTGCATGCATCAAAGCGAACGTGGCCCGGCCTGCGCGAGGTCGCTTGTAGAGGCCCGGCCAAGGCGGGTCGTGATTGCTATCCAGGATCCAGACCCGCGCACGGCAGGAAAAGGAACGACTTTGCTGCGCCATGCGGGGATCGAGGTTGAGAGCGGGTTGATGAAAAGCGAGGCACGATATTCGATGGCGGGGTTTTTCACGCGCATCGAACAAGGCCGCCCGCATGTCACACTTAAACTTGCAATCTCGCTCGACGGCAAAATAGCTATGACAGACGGTACCAGCCGCTGGATTACCGGGGCTGCGGCCCGGGCGCATGTGCATTTGGAGCGCGCGCGATGCGACATCATTCTGGTGGGCGGCGGAACGCTGGCTGCGGACAAACCATCGCTCGATGTTCGCCTGCCCGGCATTGAGGCACGTAGCGCGCTACGCGCCGTTCTAACGAGCCAAAATGTCCCCGACGGCTGGAATGCCATTGCCAGGCCAGGGGATGTCGCGTCTCTACAAGGAAACCTCCTGTTGGTCGAAGGCGGCGCAGCAACGGCTGCGTCTTTCCTGAAGGCCGGATTGGTTGACCGGCTGCTACTTTACCGCGCACCAATTTTGCTGGGCGCGGGCAAGGCATGCCTTGACGATATTGGGCTGGGCAACCTTGATAGCGCGCATGGACATTGGAAGCTTACCGATAGCCGGATGCTAGGGCTGGACAGGATGGAGCTTTACGACTGCGCACAGGCAGCTTAGGGAAAAGGCATGTTTACAGGCATTACTACCGGCATCGGCACCGTCACCAAAGCTACGCAGCGCGGCGACCTGCGGCTTGTTATTTGCTGCAACTATGAAATGGATACAGTCGCGATCGGAGCCTCGATAGCCTGTTCGGGCGTGTGCCTGACGGTCGCCGAAAAGGGCGAAGACTGGTTCGCGGTGGACGCTTCGGCCGAGACCATATCTTGCACCGCGCCAGATATGTGGAAAGAGGGGCGCAAGCTTAACCTCGAACGGGCGTTGAAAGTGGGCGATGAACTTGGCGGACATATCGTCACCGGCCATATTGACGGCGTCGGCAAGGTGCAGGCCTACAAGGGCGAAGGAGACTCCCACCGGCTGACCATATCCGTTTCATCAGACATCGCGCCGTTCGTTGCGGCCAAGGGTTCGATCACCATCGACGGCGTTTCGCTAACGGTGAACAGCGTGGCGGACAATGAAGGCATAACCGGCATCAGCCTGAACATCATTCCCCATACCGCAAGCGTAACCACGCTGGGCGAATTGACCACCGGTCAGGAGGTTAATCTGGAGATAGATGTCCTCGCCCGCTATCTGAAGCGTATGGAGGATATGCGTGGTAGCTAGGCCGCGCTTAGAATGGTAGCCAGCGGCGCTTTTTGGTCATTTTCATATAGCCGACATTTGCGCCAAGCCTTAACCCTGCGCCAACACGGATAGGTATCAGCACGACATCGCCGCGCCGCAGATAGCTGGCGTTAAAACCGCCAACCAGATAAGCCACACCTTCTGCCGAGGCAAAGCGCTTATAGAGATCTTCGGTGTCATAGAGATTATAGACCAGCACAAATGTGCTGCCGGCATTGCCGCCCGCGTCAAAACCAATTGATGGCCCTGTCCAATATACCGGTTTTTGCCCTTCCACCTTGTGGTAAACCGTACCCGAGCCATAACGAAGGCCGACAATAAAAGCGCCGCCTACCTCACGTCCGACAATATAGCCATTTGGTTGCCCCTGTTTCTTCAGGATATTCTGGATCAGCTTTGCCAATCCCTTTGCGCCCTTGCCAAATACGCCTTCGGCCGCGCCCATCAGGTCATCTTCCTGATAGGTTGTCTCGTCATTGATGGTGCCTGCGGGATTTTCGGGAACCGCGGGATCGGCAGGTGGTTGATCTTCTGGAGGTAGGCCATCGGTGGGGATACCATCTTCCACCGGCGCGGGATCATCGGGCGTGGGATCGGAAGGTGCCGGATCAGTGGCAGGCGCCTCTTGCGCGTCGATCACATCGTTTGGATCGACAGTTTCAATCTGCGCAAGCGCCGGCGTGGTAGCCAGCATGAGCGCCGCAAAGACAAGTGAAAAACGCCGCCACCACGGCATGAAAACTGCTTTATGCATCCCGAATACTCCAAATTTGCACAATGCTACGCATGCCATTGGCGGCGCGACAATGAACGGGCGATGACCCGAGTCCTATTTGCGCCGGAACGAGTCTGTTCGCCGCAGCGGATCAATTTAACGCTTTGGCCAGCTTTTTTGGACGATAATATAGCGATGCCATTTCAGCCGGAATAACCGTTGCAGCGCGGCTTTTGCGTCGCTATAGCCCGCGGCAGCCGAGGCATATGCCAAGCATGCGGACACGTGGGTGAGCGGCTGAAACCACCTCCCTGCTAAGGAGGCAAGGGCCTTACGGTCCTTCGAGGGTTCGAATCCCTCCGTGTCCGCCATTCCTTGTCGGTATAATTGGCGAAAAGGGTTGAATAAATATTCCAGCTCATCGGGAGCTTCTGCATCGCGGCTTTGCAAAGCAATCCAGCCAGCCCAATCCAAAACAATCTTGTTTTGTGCAGCACGATCCCGAAAACATGAGGACCTGCTTGACGCTGTATTCAATCCATCGCATGGACATCTCCGTGAAACGGCTAACCGATATTTGTGGGTCGCTTTTTGGGCTTCTTGTGTTCGCGCCATTTTTGCTGGGCATATCATTGTTGGTTCGGATTTTTCTGGGTTCTCCGGTGCTGTTCAAACAGGTCCGTCCAGGCAAAAATGCCAAACCCTTCACAATATACAAGTTCCGCACGATGACTGATCGACGAGGCAGTACCGGGCAGCTTTTGCCAGATGCCGAGCGGCTCACCAGATTTGGCTCATTTCTCCGTACCTCCAGCTTGGATGAACTGCCCGAACTTTATAATGTTCTCAAAGGCGACATGAGTTTTGTCGGACCACGGCCATTGCTAGTGGAATATGTCCCGCTTTATAATGATTTTCAGGCGCGCAGGCAGGAAATACGCCCCGGCATTACCGGATGGGCGCAAGTCATGGGCCGCAACGCGCTGAGTTGGGATGACAAATTTGCCTATGACATCTGGTATGTGGATAATCAGGGGTTCTGGATTGATATTAAGATATTGTTTTTGACCGTCGCGAGTGTGCTACGCAGAAACGGAATTGATTCCGACGAGAACGTGCCAATGCCGAAATTTACTGGAAATGGAAGAGATAGTTGATGGCATTGATCGGGATATATGGCGCAGGGGGCTGCGGACGCGGTGTGATGCCACTGGCGCGCCAAGCCTATGGTCACAATCACAAGCTGCTTTTTGTCGACGACCAACTCTCCGGGGAAAGTATCAACGGCCATCAGACTCTATCCTTTGACGAATTTGCTGCGCTGGAAGATGATGACAAAGCGATCAGCCTTGCGATTGCCAATGGGAAAATCCGTGAAAAGCTGGACAAAAAAAGTGGCGATGCGGGTATCGCGTTCACCGATATTCATGCCGCCCAGATGGTTCATATGGATGCAGCCGATGTTGGTGTCGGTTCAATATTTTCGCCGTTCACCACCCTCACCAGTAATATTCGCATCGGTCGCCACTTTCACTGCAACCTTTACAGCTATGTCGAACATGATTGCATCATCGGCGATTTTGTAACTTTTGCACCGGCGGTTCGCTGCAACGGCAATGTGCGGATTGGCGACAGAGCCTATATCGGTTCCAATGCGGTAATCAAGCAAGGTGTCATCGTCGGCGAGGATGCGGTAATTGGAATGGGCGCGGTAGTAACCAAAGACGTTGGTCGCGGGCAGACAGTTGTTGGAAATCCCGCCCGACCTTTGGACCCCAAATGATTCAGGCGCTTGCTTCGCGCAAAACCTCTCCCAATACCGAACAGATTTTATCCATGTCTCCCGCCGTCAATGTTGGGTGCGTCAGAAACGCTAGGCTGGTATTTCCGAGTTCTAGAGCTATAGATAGCCGCTGCAGGGGTCGGAGACCGGTTCCGTCGAAGGCTTTCTCTCGGTAGATTTCTGAACATGTGCCCTGCATTGCGGCTCCGCCTCGCGCAGAAATTTCTGCGACAATACGGTCCCTATCCCATCCGGTTTTCAGATTTTCAGGCCGAACATAACCGTAATGCCGGTAGAACGCATGAACGATATCGTCCGGCGGTAGCGGGGAACGAACAATGTTCGGATATTCGCATAGGACCGCGTGGATAGCCATCGCATTTGCCGTGCGCTTATCGGTCCAACCCGACATGGTCTTGATCTGGATGCGGCCAATGACAGACTGCATTTCCAGCATCCGCCAGTTGGTGCCAAAACTTTCATGGACCCACCGAAAGCCGGGGGCATGTTCGCGATTATAGACCGCTTCCCAGCTTTTTCCGTGATCTTTATAGGACCACATGGCAGACCATAAAGCCTGATCATCGGTTGTCACCATGCCGCCCTCGCCGCCAGTCGTCATGATCTTATCCTGACAAAAGGACCAAGCGCCGATATGGCCGAAGCCGCCGACCGGCTTGCCGTCGATTTTCGCGCCATGCGCCTGCGCGCAATCTTCTATGACTCTAAGATCATGCTTGTCGGCCAAAGCCATTATTCCGGCCATATCGCAGGGCCAGCCAGCCAGATGCACCGGTATAACGGCTCTAGTGCGATCTGTAAGAACCGCTTCAATGGTCTCCGGCGAAATATTCCCGCTATCCCGGTCAACATCGGCAAATACCGGCGTTGCACCAATATTCACCACGCTCGAAACCGAAGCCATAAAGCTGCGCGGGGTGACTATAACCTCATCACCCTCCCCAATTTCAAGTGCCTTGAGCGCTAGGTCGAGCGCCAAAGTGCCATTCGCTAGGGCAACCGCATGGTTTGTTTTTGCCCACGCTGCAAATTCCCTCTCAAACTCCCGGCCTTCCCCACCGGTCCAGTAATTGACCCGGTTTGAAGATAATATCGATGATACCGCGCGCTGCTCTTCATCGGTGAAACTAGGCCAGGGCGCAAAGGGAGTATTTAGCATGATTTTCTGCCAATCTGGGAGCGGGTTATTTCCAATTCCGTTAGGCGGCTTTGGCTTGAATTGCAAAGGGGACTGATATAGGGCGCGCTCGACTGGTTTGACTCTCCAAAATTCAGGTAACGGATACAGATTATGGCACAGATCGAAACTCAGGAAGACGTACAGGATTATTTTGTCCGACACGCATCCCGATTCAATGGCCTTTACGGCGGTGACAATATGGCGACGCGCTTTTTCGACCGCATGTTTCGTAAGCCGATGTATGATCGCTATCGCTTTACTATTGAGGCTCTGGCGAATGGCGAAGGTAAAAAATATCTCGACATCGGCTGCGGATCGGGGCGTTATGCGGTCAATCTGGCACAGCTAGGCGCCGATGTTACTGGTCTCGATTTCTCTGACAAAATGTTGAAGTTAGCGGGAGACTATGCGGCACAGCAAAATGTTGCTGACAAAGTTACACTAATTAATACAGATATGAACAAGTGGATGGAGAAATCCGTTGCCCATTTCGACGCATCCTATGCCATGGGTGTGTTTGATTATCTGACCGACCCTGTGTTGACGTTGAAATTGATGATCAAGCTGGCGGACAAAACCTATGTGTCTATCCCAGCCCCCGAATTCCCGCGCGCGCAGCTCCGCAAATGGCGCTATGCTGGTCAAGATTGCCCGGTCTATTTCTTCTCCGAAAAGCAAATGGAAAGCCTTGTCGCCGATGCGGGCGGCAAAGTTGTTGATATGAAGAAACTTGGTGGCTCTGGTTTCTGGGTAGAGATCCAGAAAGCCTGAGGCGGAACGGGAAGCTGCACTCATGTCTAATCGCCCCAAACTCGCATTGTCATTTGATGTCGAATGCTATTACCAGATCGTCCGCAAAGACTATCTAGATCAGCATATCGCGCCAACCGAAGAGGCCTTGCGCAATACGCACTGGATAATGGACTTGCTGAGCGCGCATGATGCCAGAGCAACCATGTTTTTCCTTGGCAACATTGCGGAAACTTTTCCCGAACTGGTCCAGCGCGCGGAAACGGAAGGCCACGAGATTGGAGTCCATGGAGATCAACATCACTATGTTGACAAGATGGAACCCGACGAATTCCGCCGTGAAATCAAACTGGCGATGGACAAAATTTATGCCGCCGGCGCCAGCAAGATAGTCGGCCACCGTGCCACCGCCTTCTCAATCAACCGCGCAAACATGTGGGCTCTGGATATTTTGCAAGAACTTGGGCTTTCTTATGACAGCTCGATTTTCCCGGTCAAAGCTGCTCGATATGGTGTGGCTGACTGGCCGCGCGGTCCCGAAGGAACGCCCGATGGGATAGACGAAATCCCACTTTCAACCTATCGGCTCGGTAACCGTAACGTCCCTTGCATGGGTGGCGGGTATGTCCGCTATTTCCCGCTCGCATATACAAAATGGTGCGCCAAAAGGCTAACCGGCGAAGGCCTGACCCCCGTGAGCTATTTTCATCCCTACGAATTTGAAGACAAACGACCGGAATTTACGGCAGAAGAGACTGCCAAACTATCTCCCGAACGCAAAAAAGCGGTTTCACGGATGAATATGATGCAGTCCATCGGGCGCGGTGCACCGATGCGGCGAAAACTGGAATATCTCGTGCGCAACTTCAAAACTATTCCGGTTGGAGCGCTGGCTCCGTCAATCACAAATTGATATTTGGCAGCCGATGAAGTTTCTGATCTGCTGTTCTCTTGCTACTTCGCTACGTAATTTCCGCGGCAAATTGCTTAAAGAAATACGCAATAACGGCCATGATATTATTGCGCTAGCACCCGATTTTGATGACGAGATGCGTAATTGGTGCAGCGATCTTGGCATCTCCACAGAGCATATTGACCTTGCCAGTCAAGGTCTCAATCCGCTGAGCGATCTGTCAACAATATGGCAAATGCGCGGAATCATGAGACGCCACCGGCCCGATGTGGTGATGGGTTATACGCACAAGCCCGCGCTATATACAGCCTATGCCGCCAAGCTCGCAGCGGTGCCGCATGTTAGCATGATGGTCACCGGCATGGGTTTTGGTTTTGAACCAGGCGGCGGCAGACTCCGACAAATACTGATCCCGCTTATCACAACCAACATGTTTCGGTTGGGCTGCGCGGCTTGCGATACCGTGATTTTTCACAATCGCGATAATCATGACTATTTTTTGGAAAAAGGGATATTGCGAGATCAAAAAAAAGGCCGTGTTGTCGGCGGTTCTGGCGTAGATCTGAACCATTTTGAGCAACTGCCACTACCGCAAGCCGATGCTGAAAAACTGACTTTTCTGCTGATTGCGCGGATTGTGCGGTATAAGGGCATTATGGAATATGCTCAGGCTGTGGTGACGCTCAAGCAAAAATACCCTGATGCGCGCTTTCTGCTGGCGGGCTATTATGACAAAAATCCATTGAGCTATACCAAAGTGGAATGGGATTTCATCGAAAAGCATGTAACCTATCTCGGCGAAAGCAAGGATGTGAGGCAACTATATGTTCAGGCTCATGTCTATGTCCTTCCCTCTTATGGAGAAGGTATGCCGCGCACCGTGCTCGAAGCGATGGCATCGGGCCGTGCAATCATCACCAGCGATACCTATGGTTGCCGTGATACCGTTGTAGAAGGCGTGAACGGCCACCTCGTTCCAATCAAGCAGCCTGAACCACTGGCAGATGCAATGGAGAGTTTTTTAGCGGGCCGTTCCGATTGGCGCGCAATGGGCGAGGAGAGCCTGAAGCTAGCCAAGTCGAAATTCGACGTGGATATTGTGAACAAGGAAATGATCGCCGCAATGCAGCTTGAAAAAACGCCAACGCACGCCGATGGATAATCTCCTGCCAAAATGGCTTTCTGCCGACGACGCCTTTGCAAGCAGGTTAGCCGCGTCCAATCGAAAATGGCTTGTCACCGGCGCGGCCGGGTTTATCGGATCGCATCTTGTTGAAGCGCTCCTTCGCGCCGGGCAAACGGTCCGGGCGCTGGATAATTTCGCGACCGGTTATCAACGCAACCTGGATGAAGTTACCGAGCTTGTGGGTCCAAAGGCTGCCGCCAATCTGGAATTTATCGAGGCCGATATTCGCGAGTTTGATACTTGCCGGTCGGCCTGCGAAAACATCGATCATGTGCTGCATCAGGCGGCTTTGGGTTCTGTACCGCGTTCGATCGCTGATCCAGTAACATCCAATGCGGTAAATATTGGCGGGTTTCTCAATATGTTGGAAGCCGCTCGCCAAACCGAGGTAAAAAGCTTCGTCTATGCGGCATCAAGTTCCACCTACGGTGACGACACCAACCTGCCTAAGGTCGAAGACCGGGTCGGCCAGCCGCTCTCCCCCTATGCGGTGACAAAACTCGTCGATGAAATTTATGCGGATGTCTATGCACGGGTTTATGATTTCAAAGCAACGGGACTGCGCTACTTCAACGTATTTGGTGCGCGGCAAGATCCCGATGGTGCCTATGCCGCGGTGATCCCGAAATGGGCGGCGGCGATGATTGCGGGCGATCCAGTCACGATCAACGGTGATGGAGAAACCAGCCGCGATTTTTGTTATATCGCCAATGCGGTGCAAGCTAATCTGCGCGCGGCTTTAGCGGAGGGAGATGCGCAAGGACAGGTTTACAATGTCGCTGTTGGTGACCGCACGTCGCTCAATCAACTCTTTGAAAATATTCAAAACTGCCTAGAGCAACATCAACATCTCTATAATCGGAAACCAGTTCATGCAGATTTCCGGGCTGGCGATGTCCGCCATAGTCAGGCAGATATCTCCAAAGCACAGACCAAATTAAACTACGCGCCAACCCACAATCTGATCGACGGGCTAAGCGAAGCAATGCCGTGGTATATGGACTTTTTCCGCAGTCCGTCTAACGCATCTTGCAGCTAAACCGATTTCGATTTCACAAGGATGATAATGACAGAGAAAATCGCAATATTGGGGCTGGGCTATGTCGGCCTACCGGTCGCGGTCGCACTGGCGAAAAAATTTGACGGCGTGATCGGTTTCGATATTTTTGAACGCCGGGTCAAAGCGCTGCAAGATGGCCATGACTGGACAGGCGAAGTCAGCGACGAAGAGTTGAAAAGCTCGACGCTCGCTGTCACCGATGATCCCGACGCGCTGCAAGATGCGACGTTCATGATCGTCACCGTCCCGACACCCATTGACAGCGAAAACCGTCCCGACCTTGGCCCCATTGCCGACAGTTGCCGCCTGATCGGCCCGCGCCTGAAAAAAGGCGACTTGGTCGTGTTTGAATCCACAGTATATCCCGGTGTCACCGACGATGTTTGCGCGGCCTTGCTGGAAAAGGAATCCGGCCTGACACGGGGTAAGGATTTTTTCTTGGGCTATAGCCCCGAACGGATCAATCCGGGTGACCAAGTCCACCGGCTGGAAACCATTACCAAAATCGTCTCGGCAGAAGATGATGCCTCGCTGGAGCGTGTCAAAGCAGTTTACGGCGCGATTATCGATGCCGGCCTGCATATCGCTCCGTCGATAAAAGTGGCCGAGGCGGCAAAGGTGATCGAAAATACCCAGCGCGACCTCAATATCGCGTTGATGAACGAAATATCCCTGATTTTCGACCGCATGGGTATCCGCACAAGCGACGTATTGGAGGCAGCCGGAACCAAGTGGAATTTCTTGCCGTTTACACCCGGCCTGGTGGGCGGTCACTGCATCGGGGTTGATCCCTATTATCTCACCACCGCAGCCGAACGGCTCGGTTATCGACCTGAAGTCATCTTGGCTGGTCGGCGGATCAACGATGATATGGGACCGCATATCGCGCGCAAGGTGGTGAAGCTGCTTATCCAACAGGGGCGGGCGGTGAAAGATGCAAAAGTCGGTATCATGGGGCTGACCTTCAAGGAAGACGTGCCTGATCTGCGCAATAGCAAGGTGCCCGATATCATCGCGGAATTGCGCGATTATGGCATTGAACCGATCACCCATGATCCACTCGCCAATCCCGAAGAAGCCCGTCATGAATATGGACTGGAGCTGAGCGAACTAAGCGAATTCACCAATCTTGATGCCTTGATCGTTGCGGTCAATCACCGTGAATATGTCGCGGACGGCGCAGCTATCGCGGACAGATTGAATGGCAAAGGCGTACTGGTTGACGTAAAATCAATGCTGAACCCGCAGGATTTTGACGGCAAAGCCGTATACTGGAGTTTGTGATGGCCATGAATACAAAGAAGACATTCTCACTGGAATTAACTGATGCGTTTTCCCATGCCCAATCCAAAACCTTGGAATACAGAAATAAAAAATCTAATTTTTCAACGGTGCTGTTCGTAATTGATCCAAATTGGAGCGATGGGAAACTTGTTGATAGAGAAGATAGTTTGAGCGACACATGAGTAGCCCCAAATATCGGAAAGAAATTGATGGTCTGCGCTCTATCGCGGTCATTCCGGTTGTCCTTTTTCATTCTGGATTCTCGAGCTTTTCGGGCGGGTATGTGGGAGTTGATGTTTTTTTTGTCATCAGCGGGTATCTCATTACATCTTTGATTCAATCAGCTCTAGAGGAAGGAAAATTTTCGCTTTGGGAATTTTACGAGCGTCGGGCCCGGCGTTTGCTTCCGGCCCTTATGCTGATGATTCTTTGCTGCATACCATTTGCATGGCTGTGGATGCTCCCCTCGGAATTTAAGGATTTTTCCAAAAGTATCATTGCGACGAACCTTTACGTTTCGAACTTTGTTTTTTGGCAAGAGGCAGGATACTTCGGAACGCAATCTGAACTCAAACCGCTACTGCATACTTGGTCTCTTGCCATCGAAGAACAATTTTACCTTTTTTTCCCGCTTTGCCTTTTGCTACTTTCTTTCCTCAAGCCCAAAGCGTTGATCTCGGTAATATTATTGTTCACTGCCCTTTCCCTAGCGATGTCGGAATGGGGTACAAGAAACTATCCGGTTGCAACTTTTTATCTATTGCCAACCCGTGCCTGGGAGCTTGGTTTTGGGGCATTGATTGCCTTGTTCGGCGCCACAGATTTCAAAATCAAACTCAACGGCCTAGCACGCGAAATGTTAGGCGGATTCGGATTGATCTTGATCTTCATTTCCGTTTTCACATTTGATCAAGGAACTCCTTTCCCAAGCCCGTATGGATTAGTACCAGCCGTTGGCACAGCACTCGTCATTACATTTGCGACGGGTCAAACCGCCACCGCCAAATTGCTTCGGTTCCCCTTGCTCGTTGGCGTTGGATTAATTAGCTATAGCGCCTATCTCTGGCATCAACCTCTTTTGGCCTTTGCGAACCTTCGAATCTACGGCGATGAACTTTGGTTAACTTTGAGAATTCTCCTCATATTTTCTACATTTCTCATCGCCTATCTGTCGTGGCGCTTCGTGGAGCAACCCTTTCGCAACAGGGAGTTTTTGACGCGCAAAAAACTGTTTTTTTATGCAGCCATCGGGACGATGGGGCTCGTTTCAGTTGGCGTTTTCGGAGTTCTAAAAAGCGATGACTTTGCACCGGCAATTCCCCAATCGGCGGCAATTGCGTCAACAAAGGCATCGGAAATCTGGGTGTGCAAACAGACGGAAACGTTGGCTCCTTCAAAACAACAAACGTGCCGGATAGGGTCGAGAAAAGTGAAAGCCACAATCGCTGTCCTTGGCGATTCTCACGCTGGGAGTTCGTTGCCTGGCCTGGACAAAGAACTGAAGAAATCCGGCCAAGCCGCCATTGTGTTTTTTGATAATTGGTGCGCGCCTCTTTACAATTTCGGTACGACAAACCCTAGAAAAAACATAGCATGCCGAAAGAAAATGTCAGATGGCCTTGAATACGCGACCGGTAATCGGGACATCAAAACGGTCGTCCTTATAGCACAATGGCCGAATTATCTCCACGGTCTTCGCTGGGATGACTATTATCTAACGGCATACGACGATGGCACAATGCCCAATGAAGATCCGTCGAGAAATAATTTCTTCTTCAAATCAGCATTGCAAAAAACAACAGATCTTTTGTCTGAACGAGGCAAACAGTTGATCATATTCGGAACCGTTCCGGAATATAAAATGGATGTTCCAAAATCATTAGCCCGTGATGCAAAATTTGGTTCAAAAAAAGCCGAACAAAAGATGTTAAACAACGTCAAGGCGAATTATTTGGCCAGAAACTCGAGGATACTCGAAACGTTTCGCACCATCGACAGTGGTACTACAACGTTTGTGGATACCTTTGATCTGTTTTGTGATTCCCAATCTTGCAAGGTGAAATCTGACGAAACTGGTGAGATTTACTATCGAGATAGCAATCACTTATCTGCATCTGGTTCCGAAATTCTGGCGAGGGCGCTAACGGATGTTCTGGACACATTATCGCTTCAAAAGGACTTAGCCAAAGAAAAATAACCAATCTTCTTTAATATCCTGAAAAAGATATGATTCCATCGCGAAATGGGGAAGCTCAAAAGCAGGATTGGGCCTGAATATATTCGGCCGGCGAGCAAATTCGCCTCACGGTTTACAATTTAGACTGAATTTTCAACATGTCATTTTTTACGCACTGCTGATGCTCGTTAGCTTATATGCAATTTCTGGAATTGCTCCGGAATTCATATATTTCGATTTTTAGCTTTGCAACTTCCACGACAAATTTGCTTCTTTATTGCAAGTTTCAGGACTCTGCTTCCAGACCTACAGCATAGACGGTTTCTTTTGCCTGGTTACAAAGCCCGCCCTCCTCCATCTTATACTCCCAGCGATGTCGAGGGCACACCCAACATCCATTTTCGGCCCAGCCATATTTGAGATCAGCGCCTTGGTGAGGGCAAAACCTATCAATCTCGAACTGTGTGCCATCAACCTCTATTATGATTCTCTCAGCTCGATCTGAAATTTCTCGAAAATAGGAAACTATCGATTCTAGTTTTTCATCTTCTACAAAAAGAAAGGCATTGATGTAGGTGTTATAGTCATCCGGCCATCTCTCGACCTTGGCTCTAAAAGTGATCGCCAGTTCTTCCCAGCTCATCTCTCCATTTAGCAGTTTTTCGACTTCGGAAGCAGGATATAATACCCGATAGAATGCTGTCTGTTCTGGCTTTATTTCCGTTTCAAATACCTTTAAATTCTCGAAATCCACTTTCCAAACATGGCCAGGTTGCTCGGCTATACCGATATATAAATTTTGCGTCACTTTTCTTCCCACACCGGCTCTTTTTACGCGCTTGGAAAGCAACTTTCCAAGCGCGTAAAAAGTCTTGTCCAACGAATTACCCGACTTATTCAACTCAGAAAAATCTATGTCTACCTTTTTTCGATACCATTCGAGATATTCCGACTTTGTTGAGTTTTTATAGACCTGGGCTATCTCATCCATCTCCGAGACAGTTATTTCAGAGTCAGGCTGGGCGATCATTGATGTTCCTGGATACATTTTTAGAAACTCAACTTTGGAACCAGCCTTTATCAAAAAATCCTTAAATTCGTTGCTATCGGCAAAAATAGTAACCTCTTTTTCAACCAGTTCTTGTAAAACCGGATCCAGAAATGTTGCAGGTCCTGCAGACGGAATGAAAACTGGAGCACCCAGATCACTGATCGCCTTTTTTACAGCTCTAAACTTACCCAGCTTTTTTCTATTTGCTATACTGGCTTCCTGGTCTAGGGTGTAATTGTAGGAGTGAGGGTGCCAAGTCGCGCCGCTAAATTGTGCGGAAAGAATATCGATATGATCGAAACTGTTTTTGATCCATACAAGCCGGTCATGTATTTTGCAGTCGTTCAAATCTAAAAAGTTCGTCTTTCCATCCGAAATTAGAACAGCAGAATCTTCATTTATCAATCCATCGTCAATAAACATTACAACCTTCAAATCTTCGATTTCGATTTCTGCCTTGTCTTCCATTGCGATGAAGCTTGATTTCCCAAAACTGTCTTCAAAATAGTTTTGAAAACTGCGATTTTTATATTCAGGTATTATAAACTTCTTTATGCTGTCACATACGTCACTAAGAAATTCTTTATCAAAATGATCCTGGTGACGGTGACTGACGTAGATATAGGTATCTTTGGATTTTATTTTTCTAATAAGCTCACTGCGCAGGTGGTGATTATACGGATATTGAAACCAAGATTTATTGAACGCTCCATTTTCACTGAGCCACGGATCGGTCAAAAATATGACACGGTCAGTTTCAACAGCAAAACCTGCATGACCAAGATAAGTGATTTTCATTTTTTCTCCGGAAGGCATACTTTAAAAGAGCCAAATTTTACCATAGAGACCAGTCTATTGCCTGACAACAGAAAACCGATGCTTGGCTCAAAAGCCGTTATGCCTGCTCGACAAATGTCCTGTCCTAGTATCAGAAACTGAACGCTCGTCGCGAACTCTATCTCGCTCGATCTAGTGATCATCCGCAGATTGGAGTGGTTATTGGCAGAAAAAGAATATGGTCTTGAACTGAGCGAACTAGATGCTCTCAAAGGACTTGACACGCTCATTGTTGCGGTCAATCACAGGCAATATTTGCAAGAAGGCGCTGCTATCGGGGACAGATTGAATGGCAAAGGCGTACTGGTTGACGTAAAATCAATGTTGAACCCGCAAGATTTTGACGGCAAAGCCGTTTACTGGAGTTTGTGAGCGCCGGTCTCGAAGCAAAGGCAACCCCTTACAGAAATTTCCTAAATCACTCTCGACAACAATCGAATATACACCTAATAGGCAGCATATTTCATCAACATACTCAATAAAATGGGCTAAGCAAGAAATGGGTGCAGTGAGTAAAGTCGATGGACATCCATCTCTCATCAAGATTGTTAAAACGACACTGGATATCTGGCCAGAGCATTGTAGTTATTGCGACACACGTTTCGAAAACGACACACCGGAATTTCTCGATCGGATGGAGCAAGTTGCCAAGCTGGTGATCGCAAACACCGGCGATGACTTGCCACGTTATTGTAAAGATTACCGTTGGATGTGCGAAGAATTCCTGAAAGAGGAATTATATTTTGCTCGCCATAACGAATATCGCTTGAGTACATTTGAGGAAGCCAATCGAGAAGTTTATAGCAATGCGGAATATATGCCGCGCTATGTACGCGGCATATTGATCTCGCAGATATTGTGGGATCCGCACGCTCGCGCTTTTGATTATTTCCGTTCACAATTTCTCGACCAGCATGAAAATGGTACAAATTATCTGGAAGTCGGTCCTGGACATGGCCTATTTCTCTATTTTGCATCCCAGTCAAAAAAGATCGCAAGTTTAGAAGCTTGGGATGTCAGTGAATCAAGTATCGCTGAAACACGTAGCGCACTGAACCGACTGGGTGTAGACCGCGAAATTTCAATTGTTCTGCAGGACGTATTGCAGGCTCCTAGTCGGCGCGAGGAATTTGACGCAGCGGTTATCAGCGAAGTTCTCGAGCATCTCGAACGTCCTGATCTCGCCCTACAATCGCTTCATGCCGCCCTGCGTCCGGGAGGCAGGATTTTCATCAATGCGCCTATCAACAGTCCGGCACCCGATCATATTTACTTATGGCGAACAACCGACGAGTTTGTTGATTTCGTAGGTGCGCAAGGTTTTGAGATAGAAAGCGCCCAATTTTTCCCCGTTACAGGTGTTAATTTGGACCGCGCCAAGCGCAAGAACATGAGTATTTCTTGCGTTGTAATTGGCAAAAAAATAGCTGGAGAGACAGTTTGACCGAAGAAGAAACACTGGCAAAAATCACTGAAGTTGTTCGCGATGAACTCGATGACGATGATATTGTGCTTACCCGTGACAGCAGGGCTGATGAAGTTGAAGGCTGGGACAGCTTAGCGCATGTTCGAATTGTTGTTGCAGTGGAACAATCGCTTGAAACTCGTTTTGAAATGAACGACATTACAGAGCTACAAACTGTTGGTGAGCTGATCGACTTGATTCAGCGAAGCAGTGGTTAAATAGCTCACAGTCAGAAAATGACGGTGATTTCATTGTCGGTTCTGGATCAAAGATAGTTTATGAGCCAATCTCACACAGAACTGCCTTGGCTTCCCCAAGCGCCCGATGACTTCCGGCAGTTATGCAAGGCGCTTGACGCTAGCGATCCGAATGTCGGCAACGCAGTGCAGCAACTTGCCACGCACCGGTTGAGCAGCGCGCAAGCGCGGTCACTAGGCAAATCGATTAAAAGGCTGCAGAACGCGGATGTCGCTCTTGCTCCACTTTCGCCGTTGAAGCTGTCCATATTACCGGGCGGCACCTTTGACATGGTGATTGAAACATTGCCAGCAGCAGCAGCCCGCTCCGGGATTGAATTATCCGTTTGCGCAGCTCCGGCAGAACAGGTCGAGCAGAGCGCCTATAATCCACAATCTGACGCGATTGCCTTTAGTCCCGATGTGACATTGATTGCTGTTGATCACAGGTGGCTGGGTCTGGATCGACCGTCACTTGATCCCGCGGTTTCAAATGCGAAGATCGATTCTGCCTATGACCGGCTGCGCGATATTGTCCGCGCTATTTCCGATTCAACAGGCGCACCGGCAATTGTTTGTTCCTTACCAACACCACCTCTACCGCTATTTGGTAATTTTGATGGGCGTGTGGCGGGGACGGTTCGGCAAATGATAGTGGAATTTAACGCGCGCTTACATGATTTCTGTACAGAAACCGGTTCTATCCTGTTCGAGGTAGCTATGATCGCTGAAGCGATCGGTACCGGCCAATGGTTCGACTACCGCATGTATCATATGTACAAACTGCCGTTCGCAAGCGAAGCCATTCCGCTTTATTGCGACAAGTTAGGACAGTTGCTTGGGGCATTTCGCGGCAAGGCCCGAAAATGTCTGGTGCTCGATCTCGATAATACCTGCTGGGGTGGCGTGATAGGTGATGACGGCTTGGCGAGCATTAAGATTGGCCCGGGCAGTGCAGAAGGCGAGAGCTTTTTAGCAATTCAACAATTGGCACTTGATCTCAAGGCACGCGGTATCATACTCGCTGTTTCGTCCAAGAACGAGGATAGCAATGCTCGGCAACCTTTTCTTGAGCATCCGGATATGTTGCTACGCGAAAATGACATCGCAGTTTTTCAGGCAAATTGGCAAGACAAACCAAGCAATATCGAGGCAATTGCCGAAACACTAAACATAGGTTTGGACGCTTTGGTTTTCCTTGATGACAACGCTGCGGAGCGCGCTCAGGTAAGAGCCGCATTGCCTGTCGTAGCTGTGCCCGAGTTGCCTGGAGATCCGTCCCTTTTTCCCGCTTTGTTGGCATCGGCGGGTTATTTTGAAGCGTTGTCTTTCTCCCAAGAAGACCAACAACGCGTGGAGAGCTATAAGGCAGAAGCTAAACGAGCGGAAATTCGGACCAAGTCGCGCGACTTAGGTGACTATCTGGGTTCACTGGAAATGCAGATAAGTTTTGCCCCATTTTCAGCACTGGGGCGGCCTCGCATCGCTCAATTGGTAAACAAGTCCAACCAGTTCAATCTCACCACACGGCGTTATTCAGAAAAAGAAATCGAGCAATTTGAAAATGGAAGGGCCGATTTTACACTTCAAGTCAGGCTTTCGGACAAGTTTAGCGATTTCGGAATGATTGGCGTCATTATCGCCCACGAAACAGACAGTAAAAATGCTTGGGAAATTGATGTTTGGTTGATGAGTTGCCGTGTTCTTGGTCGCCGTGTTGAAGAAGCAATGCTCGCTCAAATGGTTGCCTCCGCCCAAGAAAATGGAGTTACCACGCTGATTGGCTGCTATATCCCGACTGCCAAAAACGCGATGGTCAGCGAGCATTATATCAAGCTGGGATTTGATTTTGCCGAGGAGCAGGCCGACGGAACGCAATTATTCCGATTCAACGTCCCTGCTTTTGAAGCTGGCGACCTACCATTTTCCTTTGCAATTGCGGATCCAGAGGGCATTTTGGAGTGATTTTTTCCGAACCGTTCTTCCTGTTTCTGTTTTTGCCTCTTTCTTGCCTGATCTTTCATGCGGTGGGCAAACGGTTTGGTCAAACGGGCGCGCTTGCAACCATCTTCATCATGTCGCTCATCTTCTACCTGCCTTGGGGATGGTGGATGACAGGCATTCTGGCCGCATCAGTGATTGTAAACTATATTTCTGCATCGTTAATGCTTTGGCTCCCCGACAACCGAAAACATGCGCGTGCTGCGCTGCTCGTGGCCGGTGAACTCTACAATATTCTGACACTGATCTGGTTCAAATATAACGTCTTCGACGATCTTTTCGGCAATCATGCGGACATGCAATCTGGCGCGTGGATTATTCCGGTGGGTATTTCCTTCTACTCATTCCAGCAAGCGGCTTTGCTTGCAGACGCATATGCACGGGAAAAAACGGTTACGAAATTCTTCGGACAACTAAGCACGTTGAAAGAACATATCAGCAGTTTCGTTAAATACGCGGCCTTTGTCATCTTCTTCCCGCAATTGGTGATCGGACCGATAATCTATATGAAGGAATTCGAGCCGCAAATAGCCAACAAGCGGTTCGGACGGATAGAATTTCGTAATTTTGCTATAGGTTTTGCGCTCGTTGCCATTGGGCTGTTCAAAAAAATTGTTATTGCCGACAATCTTGCGCCGGGCGCAGAAGGGGTTTTCTCCAGCGCCGCACAGGGAATTGAAATGCACCCGATTGCCGCATGGATAGGTGTCGCTTGCTATTATCTGCAACTCTATTTTGATTTTTCAGGCTATACTGACATCGCCCTTGGTCTCGCCAGAATCTTTGGTATTCGTTACCCGATCAATTTCTTTTCACCGTTCAAGGCTGTGGGAATCATTGATTATTATCGACGCTGGCATATGACGCTGACGCGTGTCATTTCTCGTTTTCTTTTCACGCCATTGTCGATCGCGGGCACCCGTTTTGCAGCACAGAGACGCTTGCCCGCCTTGCTAGCCAAACTTATCGGCCTGTGGCTCCCTCTAATGATCAATTTTGAGGTGATTGGCCTCTGGCACGGCGCACTCTCGACCTTCGTTCTGTTCGGGATCATCCACGGGACATGGTATGTCGTCGAAACCGAAGTCAGGACGTCAAAGCGATGGAAAGCGTGGAAAAGGAAAACGCCCGATTGGAGACGAGCAATTTACGGACGAATTGTCATCATTGCACTAATGCCGCTGACTTTTGCTCTGTTCCGGGCCGATTCAATTTCCACATTCGGTTTTTTGCTGGAACAATTGTTCGCCGGAAACTGGGCGGCCGATTTTGGCATTTCTGTACGTGTCATACCGTTTATTCTGTTTGGATTCTTTATCGTCTATTTTCTGCCCAACAGTGTTGAACTCCTAAAAAATTACCGCCCGGGTATAATGACCTTCGCCAATAAATCCTACGGGCCGAATCTGTTTAAGTTCTGTTGGCGCCCCAATTGGGGTTGGTCTGTTTTGTTCGGAAGTGCCTTTGTTGTTTGCCTCTACTACGCTTACCGCCAACCACCGTTCCTGTATCAGGGGTTCTAAATGTTAGGGACGCGCTTATCATCTTGGATTTGGTATTGGCTCAGACGACCAGCGCTACTTGTGGCATCCGGAATTTGGTTGGCCTATATCTGCATAGGGGCACTGATTATCGGTGTTGACCCTTATGATCTTTATCCGTGGGGTAAGGATATTACAGTAGCTTCAAGGCATCAACCCTTCGATGCCGCGCGACTGATCAGACTGGCAGCGAAAGACAAAAATGCGGACACCATCTTGATCGGTAGTTCGCCGACAACAATGTACACACCTGATGATATCAAAAAAGCCTTTCCCGGTACAAATAAACCCTGGAATATTAGCTATCACGGAGCCACGGCATATGATCGTGAGCAGACGCTGGACGAGTTAGTGGAATATTCTGATGCCAAGCATTTTATTATCACGATAGATTATTTCTATGCCGATCCCCGTATAATAACACGCAATTTTCCTGACTATATGTATGATGATAATCTAACAAACGACCTGAGGATGATTAATCTCGGATCCTTGAAAGCCTCCTATCTGACGCTGCGATATGGTACGCCCTATCGCGACATATCCGCGATGCTGACAAAAGAAGATGGTTATATCGCAAGTTTCCGTAACCGGTTTCAAAATAAAAATAATATGGCAATACTGCGTGACAATATCGAAAATTATCGAGGGAAAATTGCTGCAGTCGGGCGCGTGAATTGTAACGAATTTCCAATGCTGGAGCCGTTTTTCAGTCAGATCACTGCTCTGAGCGCCAAAGGTGCTCGGGTCGATTTGATCATACCTGCTTATTCGCCCGCAATATATTATGACTGGATAGCGGCGCCAATCCAGAGACGCCTAGTTGGTCGGACTATGTTGAATGACCAGTTGCTGATGCGCCGCTGCGTGGTCGAGAAAGCATCTCAAATAAATCAAGTTTCGGTCTCTTCTATTGATCTCGACGAAGATATTGTTGGCGACCTAGCTAATTTCCGCGATTCCGGACATCTAGACCATAAGGACAATTTAATGGCGATATTATCGGCCCCTGAAGACCCTGATCGACGAATTACCAGAAATAATCTTGAAAACTATATTAAAAAAGTTCGAAATACTGTTTTGAACTACCAGTTCCACAATTCAGCCTTTCCCAAAATTAGAGGGCGTAAACATTGAGTGCATATCTCTCCTCAATCGCACATTACTGCAGTGTTTCGGATCGGGCTTTTCGATAAAGAAACGTCACTCCGACACCCAATGCCAAAAACTGGATGACTTCTGACCCGGCTACGCCGACCAATCCGAATTGCATGATCATCGGCACCACTAGGGCTATTTTCAGGCCAACGCCAAAGTTCACTAACTTGGCCAGCGTGGTTTGGTGCCCCGTCATTTGAAGATAGAGGGTCGGAACCCCGAGCATAACGTTTAAGAATGATGCTGCGAGAAAGATGGCGAAAGCTTGGGGTACGATCAGACCTGAGGAATCTGTCGCCCAAGCAAAAAATGGTTGAAGGAACCACAATGCAATTGCAGCTGCGGATGCCAAAAAAAACGCCAACCAGCGAACATAGTTCACTACGTGGTGAGAATCCTCATGATTGCCGCTGGCGTGGGCGCTTGCGATTTTGGGAGCTGCGACCATGTTTAGGGAGAACAACGTAACTCCGACAAGGCCGGAAAGAGAAAGCATGAACGCCAACTGTCCAAGCTGTGCAGGAGATATGATTGGTGCGACAAGAATCAGTGGCATTCTAGCCGAGGCAAAGCTCGCTAAGGAAATGAAAAAGAAGGGCAACGAATCTTTCAACAAATAAATGGGACTCTGCTCCGGCACGGCAACCAGAACTCCACTAGGAGCAGACTTGTTTTTTTGGTTTTCATCAAAATCTATCGTCTTTCGATCAAGAGAAAATACGACAAACAGTGTCAGCAGGACCGCTCCGAAGAATAATCCGCCAAGCGAATTCAGGTCAGGTTCGAAAACATTTACGAGCGCAAGAGCTACTATGCTCAAGAATATCAGTGGAAGCAGGCCACGCTCTGCGAACAACACCAAAAGACCGCCATAAAGCGCACGATTTCCAGCTGCCCATACAAAGATAAGCGCAAGGCTAATCACGGTACCGACCGTCGCAAAAAACCCGAAAGCCTCTGGTCTCAGGAAAATCGCCGTTATGAAACCTGTCACTATCGACAGCGCGAGCACCACAAATGTTGAATTGCGGCGGAAAACTGAAATCGCATTTAACTCTCGATTAATACGGAGTGTAGACAGGCGCTTAAGCGCAAAAGTGTTCATAGAGAAACTGCCCAGCGACGCAGCCAATAGGACATTGTTCCGCCACAGGGCGAACAAACCAAAACTGGCAACACCGAGCAAACGTATCAATATGATCTGAATCAGAAAGTTGAACAAGACGGCCGATAAGCCAGAAAAAACCCCGGTGCCATAGTCGGCGAATTTGCGCATGCGATCAATCAAGCGCAATGCGATATCGCCCGGCTCAACGCATCCACAACCTGCTCGATCTCAGCCTCCTCAAGATAGGGATGCATCGGCAGGCTGATTACTTCCTTCGCTGCCAACTCGCTGTCCGGCGCTTGGCAGCCAACATCCGCCACTGCCGGTTGCTGGTGGAGCGGCATCGGATAATGCACCGCCGTTGGCACACCGGCTGCGTTCATTCGCTTCGCCACCGCGTTACGATCAGCAACGCGCACAGTATATTGCGCCCAAGCGGAGATATTGCCCGGCTCGATTACCGGCGGCGCAATTTGAGTTCGTGCTCTCAATGCTTCTCCATAGGTCGAAGCAACCCGGTTTCGGGCCGCGATTTCATCCTCTAGCACTTCCATTTTGGCGAGCAGAACCGCAGCTTGTAGCGTATCCAGCCGACTATTCACGCCCACGCGAATATGGTGATAGCGCCGATCCTGTCCATGGCGTGCGATCTGACGAATGACGGTTGCCAATTCTCCATCGCCGGTAAAAATCGCCCCACCATCGCCGTAGCAACCCAACGGCTTTGAAGGAAAGAAACTGGTGCAGCCGATGTGCGAAAGCGCACAGCTTTTTTGGCCATCGCGCGAACCGCCGAAGCTTTGCGCGCCATCTTCGATCACGGTGAGGCCGTGCCTGTCGGCCAGCGTGTTGATCATCGAAAAATCCGGGCACTGACCATAGAGCGAAACCGGAATAATCGCTTTGGTATTTTCGGTTATCGCCGCTTCAATCTGCTCCATCGCGATCAGATATGTTGCCGGGTCAATATCGACAAAAACTGGTTTTGCGCCCAGGATGGCGACGGTCTCAGCGGTCGCAATATAGCTGAACGAAGGCGTGATGACCTCATCCCCCGATCCAACCCCAATTGCCATCAGCGCTATTTGCAGCGCATCGGTGCCATTGGCAACGCTAATGCAATGGGCTGCGCCGGCAAAAGCGGAAAGCTTTTCCTCCAGCTCCGATACCTCCGGGCCAAGAATATATTTGCCGTGCGCAAGCACCCCGGCCACTCGCCGGTCAAGGTCTTCCTTTATCCGCGCCTGTTGGGCAGTAAGGTCGATAAATTGCATCAGCCCACATCTATCAGTGCAAGCTGTGTGCCGGTCAATCGGTATAGTTTCTCCGTAGCGGGGCAGCGAGCTTCCGCTTTCCCCGCCAACGGTAAATCAAGCCGTTCACCATGCGCGCTCATCCAGCCAATTTGACGACCAGGGTTGCCGACTATTAGTGCAAAATCGGCTACATCACTGCGCACCAGCGCACCCGCCCCAACAAAAGCATGGCGACCGATCGTAACCCCGCAAATGATCGTGCAATTGGCGCCAAGAGTTGCCCCCTCTCGAACAAGGGTCGAACGATATTCATCCTTGCGCTCCACCGTGGCGCGCGGATTGTAGACATTGGTGAACACCATGGATGGTCCGCAAAAAACACCATCTTCTAATATCACATCATCATAGACCGACACATTGTTCTGAATTTTGACATTGTCGCCGATGACTACCTTATTTCCGACATAGACATTCTGACCAAGCGAGCAGCCCGACCCAATTTTTGCTCCGCCACTCACATGGACCCAGTGCCAGATACGGCTGTCGCCGCCAATCTGCGCACCTGCATCGACTATCGCTGTCTCATGGATATCGGGTGCGGTCATCAGGAGCCCCAGTTCATTACTTCTACAATATGATCGGCGATCGCATTTGCTGCTTTTCCTCCACCGAAGCCTGAAATAGCTGCCGTTTTGTCCGGACTTGCAAGAAGACTCTCAACTGCTGTGCCAATCGAATTCACCTTCATCGGGTCGGCAAGAAAAGAATACCCTTGGTCAATCATCTCCGACCAGACGGCCTGACGGCGCAGAAGTACGCTTTTCTTTCCCAAAAATGCTGCTTCTTTCGGTAAGCCCCCGGAGTCCGAAATGACAAATTTGGCGTTTTTGGCATATGCCAAAATTTCCGCATGTCCGACTGGGGGAATAAACTCTATCGCATCAATATAGTCAGACAGTTTTCCTGTCTCAGTGAGAATTTTTTCGGTCCGCGGGTGTAGGGCAAGAACCACATCAACCTGCTCCGAAAGGCGTTTCAGGGAATCCAATATGGCAACCAACCGTTGCTGTTCGTTGGTATTCTCGGCCCGGTGGACGGTAGCAAGAACATATGATTTCTGGCGATCTGAAGCCACAAAATCATCACTTTCAACGGTATGCAGCAGACGATCAAACATCACATCTCCACAATTGAAGATGCGGTCTTCCTGATATCCTTCTCTCCTGAGTTCATCCGCGCAACGCTCTGTTGGCGTATATATCCAGCGCGAAAGATCATCGACAAGCTTCCGATTAATCTCCTCCGGCATCATTGTTTCCAACTGTTCAGCGCGAACCCCGCCTTCGACATGTGCGACAGGAATATCCAGTTTCGCGGCGACCAATGCAGAAGCAAGTGTGGAATTGGTATCACCATATACTAGCACAATCTCCGGCAATTGAGATTGGTTCAGCCAGTGTTTTTCCAGTTCTATCATCATGCTGGCTGTCTGTACGCCGTGATTGCCTGGTTGAACTTTGAAATTATAGTCTATCTCAAGATCAAATTCCCGCAAAAACTGACCAGACAGACTGTCGTTCCAATGTTGGCCGGTATTCAGAATCTCATTGCTAATCCCTCGCTCCTCCAAAGCCTTAGTGATCGGAGCAAGCTTCATATAATGTGGTCGGTTGCCGACAACATGAGTGACAGAAAGAGAGTTCTCGTCAGGCATCTTTTTCTACTATTTCTTCCAGATATGCCGCAAATGGCTTGCAATTTGCTCCAAGATTGTTGCGGATCGCATCGCGGCGTTCCTGTTCTACTTCGAACAATGCATCAAGCGGTTCAAATTCGTCTTCGCGCATCCACCAGATCGGGTGGGTCAACAATTGCATGGGCCGTTTTTTCCTGAACGCATCGCGATCAAAAGGCGAACCGTGATAAAACCGGCCCTGACTGTCAGAACAATATTCGATATTATTGAAGAATCGTGGTTCATAAGCATGGGGCAAGCCGGCCAGTTCCCCTTCCACACCTTGCAGTTCCGGAACCGGGCGGTGGAAACTCACAGCATCGACCTGGCATCCCGACAACTCCTTCAAAATTCCACATTCTGAACGGGCAGCATGATCTAAAGAAAAGGTTTTGGGATATAGTGAAACGTCCAGATGCAATCCGATTCTCTGATTCTGGCTGGCCATGAACTGGAGCGCCGAACGCCCCGCTTTGCTCGCCAGATTATATTGGCCCGACGAGACTAGGAAAAAGAATGTTGCGCTAACCCCCAGTTCGTTATTCACCTCCGCCTGACGAACAGCGCATTCCAAGGAAAAATCAACATCATGCCTGAGGATCAAAAGACCACTCGCAGGCGCATAGTTCTGGAATCCGGCGCATTTATACCCGGATTGCAGGAAATGGGATATCATCGCCCGGTAACCGGATATATTCATCGAAATATCGATCATCTTCGGTTCCGTAATATGCGTGCCGGGTTGCCCGCGATCACCTTGTTGTTTTCTACCGAGCGGATGACCACTGCTCCAATTCCAACTTGGCAATCATTGCCAATGGCGATGCCGTTGGTAAGGCTGGCATTGCAACCAACATATACTCGTTTGCCCACTATGGTGCTCCCGGCGATTTCAACGCATGGCATTAGCATTGTGGCGTCACCAATTTCGCAATTATGAGCTACGTTCACAAGATTATCTATCTGCACATAATTTCCGATCACTGTTGGTTTCAATGTGCCTGCAGAAATAGAATTCAAATTGCCCATATTCACGTGATTTCCGATGCGGACACCGCCGATATGGGGAATGCGGAATGTCTTGTCGCCGGGCAGTTCTTCTACGCCAAACCCCTCTTCACCGATCACGTTATTGGACCGGATAATGCAATCCTCACCAATTACCACATTCGGCCCGATGACAACATTGTGATGAATTACCGTACGATCACCAATCTCGGCCGAGCTTGCAATAACGGCATTGGCACCAATTTTTACGTCTTTTCCGATAACCGCATCCCCGTGAACATGAGCGGACGGATGAACATCGTCAATATCTGATGACAACCGGAAAAACTCTCCAACGGTTTGCGCAAAAGCCAGTCGCGGGTTCGGCACAATGACATGAGGGCCATCAACTATAGCGGATGTCTCTTTGTCACAAATGACAAGTGCATCGGGTATGTTGGTGTTTGCCGCGCCCGCATAGACTTTCTTGAGAAAAGAGAGGCATCCCGGTGCAAGTTCGTCATACCCGACGGGGGCCTTGATCCCAAAATCCAGATCGTGCTCGCTCCCGGTGCAGTCTGAAACTGAATTTATGAATTCAAATATGTCAAAGGCGGTTACGGTCCGGTCCATTATTATACTCAAACCCGATCCAAAAAGGGATGGCGCATATCGGTTGCATTGCTGACCTCGGCGCTTCTGATGGCGGAAACGGCTTCGATCGCGGTTCGGTTTTCTTCCAGTCTAAATCCGTTGCCACGCAATATTGCTTCATAAGACAACGTGTGCAGGTCGGTAAACCCGCCGGAAAACTCAATTTCCTCTCCATCGACGGTGATCGAACGCCATGTCCGTTGTCCCTTTTTGCGCGCATCAACGGGAACGTCGTCGATATCGATAGACAGATACCAGCGCACCCGGGCATGTTCGTATTCAAGATAGCCCGCTGCATGACGATCATCATGCAGATGAACAATATTATCCTGCAGATCGCCAAACACAAAATGCAACATATCAAAAAAATGCACACCAATATTGGTCGCAATGCCGCCCGATTTTTTGAGGTTCGCTTTCCAGCTTTGCAAATACCAGTTGCCGCGCGAGGTAATGTAGGTCAGATCGACCTCAAACTTGCGGTCCTTTGGCGCCGCTGCGACCTTCTCTTTCAGCGCGATAATCGCCGGGTGAAGGCGAAGCTGCAAGATGGTGTGTATTTTTTTGCCGCTATCCTGTTCGAGTTCCTGCAGTGCATCAAGGTTCCACGGATTAAGCACTATCGGTTTTTCGCAAATCGCGTCGGCACCGGAACGCAGCGCAAAACGGCAATGCGCATCGTGTAAATAATTGGGGGAACAGATGGCAACATAATCCACCGCTTTCCTGCCGCCTTCCCGGGAAAGCTTGTAAATATGCCGGTCAAAGCGTTCAAACTCGGTAAAGAAATCTGCCTCGGGAAAATGGCTATCAATTATCCCGACACTGTCATTGACATCAAATGCTACTCCGACGCGGTTGCCAGTCTCGGCAATCGCTTTCATGTGGCGTGGAGCGATATACCCCGCAGCACCGATCAACGCAAAATTTTTCATGTTTCCCTAGCTCTACGGTACCATTTATGTGTCTATCAAACCAGCGGACATCTTAAACAAAATGTCGAATTCGTGCAACTCAAAAGCATAAAGAACTCTGCCCTTATCGGGCCGGTAAGGTCACCCACTATCTGTTAGCTCAACAAATAAATTTTCCATGGAATTTGCCATCGCGTCTGCGGACCATTTTCTACAAATATCCATTGCTTTGGGACGCATCTCTTCTGGCTGATTGGCTAATTGGACGATCCACGCGGCTATGCCATCGACATCATGATATTCATATGCTTTCCCGGCCCCATCATCTTCGACCAACCTACTAAACATCGCTTCTTTTTCTCCTACTACCAATATCGGATTGCCCGTTGCTACATAGTCGAAGAACTTTGACATGAGCCCAATACGAGCCAATGGATCATCAGGCAGCAATGCTACCAACCCATGGGCTTGTTCTGTTAGTTTAACCGTTTCCGTGTGCCCAAGTGAAGCATGAGAAACCACCATATCGGCGACACCCAACTTCTCAGCCGCTACACTGGCTATGTGAGAATCGATGCCGATAAAATGCAACATAATTGGTCGCGACGTTTGCAGTTGGGCTTTTTTTGCAGCAGCGATCAAGGGCTGGGGATTGCGAATACCACCATATAGAAAACCGGCATGAGAGATTGTAAGTTGGCCATCCGTTTTTCTGTTCGCAACATTTTTCATATTTTGAGAGATTCGAATCTCATCTAGTTCAGCGCCGTTGGGAACCGTGCGAATATCTTCATCCTTGTATATTTTTCGGAAATATTCCGAAAAGGCTTCAGAAATGGTCACTACGACATCAGCCTGGCGCACAGCCCAAGCCTCAATTTTGCTGAGCAAATAGCGCTTAAAACTAGAGGTAGTGTCTTTCTTCGGCAGCCAGCTAACCGGGTCGCGAAATTCTGCGACCCACTTTGCGCCCGTACGTTTAGCAAAATACCAACCGGCAAAATGGGTGCTTAATGACGGTGAACTCGTGATGATAACATCGGGCGCGATCTTTCCAATCGCATTTGTCATTCTTCTGAGCCGCCCAGCCCAAAAAACAGTCCTGTCAGGGAACACAAACGCTTGAGCGATTGACATTATCGACCAACGTCGCTTTTTGACAGCCGTCATGCTCTTGTGTCCACCTGCAATCACTGCACCAAGCGGATCATCTACCCTCATCACGTGCGACTCCGGCAAAGGATCATGCAAGTCTCCTCCCCGACTAGCCGGGCGCTTGCCAACTGTGAGTATAAAAGGCGTAAACTTATCAGAATTTAATCGGCCAACAATCCGCGAAAGGCGAACAGCTCCGGGCGACGAGCTTGGAGGGTATGCATAGCTGATAAACACTAGTTTTTGGGGTGATTTGGCTTTGTTATCTGAATCCGTCATCGTCTAGCACGCATTTCTTTGTTCCATTTTAATCACTTTTCCCGGTACTACGGCTGACCATCGCCAGTTGCAACCGGTGGGTTCTGGTATTTTCTTGTGTCTGCAGGCCTGAAAATGTAGATATCAACGCCAATTATCAATAACCTGCCCCTAGCGAGAACCGCTATATGCTCAATCGATATCTCACCATATCGCTACTCACTATCTATTTCTTTCTGATCGGCTTTACCAATGTATCCGGTGAGGCAGGGGTCGGTATATCGGGGCGAGTCATTTACGCAGATTTCTTTGTTCTTGTTGTTATGATGATATCCTTTCTGTTTACCCGAAAGATCAATCTGTTTCCCAATTTGGGGATATATTTTGCTTTTTTGTTCGTGATGTTTGTATCGCTCATCTTTGCTCGCGATCCAAGTGGGGGCTGGATCGAAATACTGGTCCATTTCTTTAATTTCGTCACCGCAATCGCTCTATTCAATCTTGTTTCCAACACGCGCGATTTATCGTTGTCAGATATTTTGAGATGCTTTTTATATTCAATGGCGGCGATCGCAGTTTTAGGCATATTGCAGTTCATGGTTTTCCCCAGTTGGTTCGGTGGACGAGAAGTCGGCGGACTGGTCGGAACGTTTCGCAATACCGGCCAAGCTGGGACATTTTTTGGAATGGGCTTAGCAGTCTTTATACCGGCGCTTGCCGCAGGCCTATTGAAACGCTCTCCACTGAACCTAGCGGCTTTAATCCTAATCTTGATTTGCCTGATACTGACCGTTAAACGGGCCTCAATCTTGGGGTTGAGCGTGGGGATTCTTGGATTTGTGATCTTGTTAGCCGTCACGTCGCGCGGCGCGGATCGCAAACGTAATCTGATATTTATACTGTTGATGATCGTGGCAATGCCCGTTGTTTCGCAGATTATTGATTATGGTACGGCCAACGTGAAAGGCTTGGAAAACAGATTTGAGCGAAAGATAGAAAATTTTACTGTTGAAGAATTTAGTGACAAATTCTTTGGATCAAATATTGGTTCCGCAATGGATGCTTTTGAAGATAATCCTATATTGGGTGCCGGTCCGGGGAATATAATTGGAGATTATACCGATAAATACGAGATTCACTCTACGCCTTTCTCTATCCTTTCCAGCGCCGGACTCTTGGGGCTTGCCGCTTATCTCATTTTTCTATTGCACTGGATATATGCGATATGGCGCGCCGGTAGGCGCACGTTGATCGAGGAAAAGTTCCTATTCTATTTCCAGCCATTCCTGTTCGGTCTAATCGTCAGTTGGGGATACACTTATCATGTGCGTAAGCGAGAATTTTGGGTGTTATATGCGATCATCGCGTTTGCGATTTATATAGTCAGGCGCTATCGAAACAGTCAGAAGCAAAGCGAAGCCATCAGCGGCGAGCGATTGGCGCAGCAGGGTTTCCAGCGACAACCGACAATGGCGGAACATCGTCCTTAACCACAGAACCAGCAGCGATGATCGCACCTCGTCCGATAGTCACACCGGGCAGTATATTGACACCGGTACCGATCCATACCGAATCTCCTATCGTCACCGGTTTTGATCCGCCAGTCGTATTGATCCGATTATCTACATCGTCAAGCGAGGTGGAATGACCGTTGCCGTCGAATATCTGGCTATTGGCCGCGATCAGGCAATTGTCGCCGATGGTAATCCGCTCATAAGCATGGATACAAGTGCCATGTATCCGGCAATTTTTACCAATGATGATCTCAGCGCCCGGTCGATCAGCGAGAAATTTACAAGGGCGGAACATATTCAAATGATAGCCGAAATTTCGAGAGTTAATCAGCGTCCCGTCGCCAATCCTGAGCGATGCTCCGGCACGGATATCAACCATGGAAAGTCCTTTGAAGCGAACACCATGACCTATTTTGACGCGGGCCGTCAGCACAACCCTGATGGTCATCACGAGATGATAAGCACCTAATATTATCTTTTCCATCATCAATCGCATAAAATGCCTGCATTATTATATTCATTGCTGCTGTAGCCCTATTTGGGCAAAGCAAACAATCGCTCTATTAGGTTGCTTGGGAATGATGGGCGTTTATGAAACGTTGAAATAGCAGCCGGTTTAGGGAAGAAGAACTATAATCCATGGTCGACTTTCTCGAGAAAATTTACTCCTGTCTTCCTGTGCTTGGACAGAATATCATGGTTTCCGGCCAGGGTTGGCTGTACCGTCGGGCAAGATTCGGTAGAAATTTTTGGCAGGATTTGGAGCAAGCGGAAGCAGCAGCAGAGCTTTCTGCTGACTCGCTTGAGAAGCTGCAACTGGAAAAACTGCAGAAATTTATCGCTTATGCCTACACAAACTCGCCTTATTATGCGCGCAAATATGATTTAGCTGGTGTCAGCCCAGCTGACCTTTCCTGCCTTGGTGATCTGAAAAAATTTCCGATTCTCGAAAAAGAAGAACTACGGCAATTTACGTCTGAGATTCAGTGCCGAAACGCGGTCGGCCAAAAAGACTTGCAATGGATATCGACGTCCGGAACAACAGGGTCACCTATCACCATTGCCTTCACACCCGCCGATATGCAGCAACGCTTTGCCTATCTCTATCGGATGCTGCGTCAGTTCGAGATCGAACCGTTTGACACATCGGTCCGCTTTTCAGGACGCGCTATTTATGATGGCGCGGAAAAAAACAATATCTTCTGGCGAATGAATTGGCCGCAAAATCAGATGCTCATGTCCTCCTACCATCTGAAAAACGAGAATCTCGATCACTATGTCCGGCGGCTCATCGAATTTCAGCCGAAGATGATGGATGGCTATCCATCATCGATCTTCATATTGGCGCGGCACATCAACAATACCGGGCAACACGGGGCAATAAAACCCAAATTGATAATGACGACTGCTGAAACGCTGGAAGATTTTCAGCGCGCAGAAATAATCTCTGCTTTCCCGGATGTCAAAATCGCCAATCAATATGCGTCATCGGAAGGCGCTCCATTTATTACCGAAGACATATATGGCGATTTGATCATCAATACCGACACCGGTGTTATAGAGGCCGGCGGAGATGCCTGTGACGAAAGTGGCGAAATGATCGTCACCAGTTTTACTACTCACGCTTTCCCGCTGATCCGATACCGGATTGGTGACCGCATTGCGATGAAACCAGGCCAGCTCGGAAGATCAATGGCGATGCCGGTGGCGAAGGGGATTTTGGGGCGCCAGGAGGATTTGATCATCAGCCCGGACCGCGGGCCGGTCGGACGCCTCGATCCCGTGTTCAAAAAAATGCCTTCAACCGTCGTGGAAAGTCAAATAGAACAAACGGCACCTTCGCACGTCGTCCTACGCGCGGTACCAGACTATCAATCGGGCTACGCCGAAGAGCAGCTCGATTCCGTCGTCGCCGAACTTCAAAAACGATTGGGCGCAATGACCATAAAAATAGAGACTGTAGATGCGTTGCCGCGCGGAAAAAATGGGAAGCTACGGGCTGTTATCGGCCGATCCATGGACAAGCTCTAGGACATAGAAAGACAGGCTAATAGTCGAAAATAACCAGGGCCAGGGCCCTAATTGAGCAAGTGGGGATTGAAGCGGCGGGTCCGCAGGATATAGACCACGCACAATGCTGTAACACCAGCAATCGCGCTCGTACGGAGCGGGTAGTCGACAATGCTGTGGAGCAGCACCATCAGAAGTGCGAGATAGGGAGCCCAACGCTCTGGCTTATCCAGTAGCCGCTCACTCACGATATCGGCAATCAAATGGCGGATCAGGGCCCATAGAAACAGCCCGACAATCAAGATCGCAAACACTCCGCCCTGCAGCAACAATTCATGCCAGTCATTATGCACATGATTGACATAGTTGCTTTGCAGAATAGCATCGGTTTCATAACCGCTATAGATCCACCGAAAATTGCCTAAACCTGTGCCAAACGGAAAGAAATCCTTTACCGCTTCCCAGGTCAAACTGTTGAACAATAGCCGTGTTTCGGGACGCGTGCCTTGCTGAACAAATTCCGACAGCCAATCATAGAGCCCAATGACGACAATTGGAAAAAGCGACATCGCTGCCACAATAACAAGTATCAACTTCTTCCCGTCGGGAAACCGACCGCGCCAGCTTCCCCAGAGCATCAGCAGCAGATAGGCTATGGCTATCATCGCCAATCCAAAACCCGCAAGTGACCGGTTCACCAAAAGGTTGAATGCCAGATAGATGGATGTAGCGAGCCATATGAAAGCCCCAGCAGCTATTGTGCCATTTTTGCGAGAAAGCGAACTACCGCCGGGAATCGCTGATACCGAAAATATCATTGCAATCAAAAGCAAGGTTGCAAGATGGTTACTATTTGCAAAAAAACCGGTCGATGTCGACTTGCTGGAAATGTCGTAAAAGTAGAGCGGGGAAGAGGGCCCTTGAAGCAACTGAATGATCCCAATAGCGGTTGAAAAGATTGCCAATCCGATGACCGCGTAAACTGCAAGATGCAAAGACCGTCGCTCTGCCTTCAACCCCAACCCCAGAACCGCGAGCGGTGGCAAGAAGGACAAGGCCGATGCCAATGTATATTCCGGTTCCAAAGCGATAGACCGCCAGTCATCCGCCTCATTTCCAAACATTTCCAAGCTTTTGGTAAGAATTTCTCGCCCAGGCAAATTGCTCCAGATATTTGGCGGCAGTGGGATGATCTGTATG
Organism: Sphingorhabdus sp.; assembly: GCA_036479555.1. GTDB lineage: Bacteria > Pseudomonadota > Alphaproteobacteria > Sphingomonadales > Sphingomonadaceae > Sphingorhabdus_B. The sequence continues at coordinate 53,065 of JAZGFP010000003.1, read as the reverse complement.
ATAGTCCACAGCAACACCGCCAGAATGAAATAGCCGAACCATCTGTGGGCTGAAGCGAAAGTATATCGTTTACGCCGGTCATCCCAAAACCACATCGCAGCCAACAGCAGCACTGCCAGCAATTGGACAAGGCCATTTGCCAACGCGCCGGCGGCGCTGGCCCCGCCCAGAACGATGCACAGAACCAGATACCCCGGTAACAGCCAATCATGATGCAGGAACCGGGCGATCATGGCCGCGCCTCCTGCTTCTTCGATGACAGGCTATTTACGCGCTGGGCACTTATGGAATTGACCGACTTAAATTCGACATCCATCTGCCCGCTGCGTCCCCCCGCTTCCCCAGTCAATTGTAGAGTCTGCGCCGTACAATCTGTAGCCGGAACGGTAAAATCCAACCGCAAAGAGCCGGTTTCCAACGCATCTCGATCCAGAATCACTTTACCCAGCTCTTGATTGCCAGACGCACAGTTTGCGGTCCATTTAAGGCGGGTGGTTTGGCCTTCATGAGCACGGATCGAGTACGGGATAGAGAGGGAATAGCGGCCCGGCGCTTTCATCATGATCTGCCGAACAATGCGCGTCCTTCTGTGTCCGAAATAAAATACGTAAAGTGCATTTTCCTGTGCCCAGACGGAGGACTCGGCCATTTCGGCGCGGGCGTTCGCTCCATTTGTTATCACCCAGTTGAACGGTCCAGAACCCGTAAGTGCATCAAAAGCCGGATCATAAGGCCAGATAACCCTCTTGCCTTTCCTCATGATATCTTTTGACCAGAGCGCAAAGGCGTTCGCATAATCACCCCTTTTTGCAAGGCGGGCGATCAGCTGCTTGCGATATTTTGGATTCGGAGGAACCTGTTTGGACAGCTCCATGACAAACGGATCATCTGCTTTTTCGGGATCAAGCTGCGCAAAAAAGCGATTTGTCCAATCTGGCTCAGACGCAATTTTCTCAATAACCTGGGGCTGCAACTGCTCGTTGTTCCCCAACAACCGGACCGCCTCCATAAACTGCGTCCCCCAATCAGGATTTAGCAATGCGCTGGAAAACATCTCCTTTAGAGATTCTCCGACATTATTGGTGAGCAGATAGTATTCCGCAAGCAGTCGGCGCACCGGATAACTTCTCGGATTACGCTTTTTTGCATATTCAAGCAAAATGATAGCCTCGTCATATTTTTGTTGAGCCGCCAGATTGCGTGATTTCCAAACATAAGGCGATGGCAAAAGAGGGGTTAGCCGATTCCCCAGAAATATCCGCGATTCCGAAATAGTAGCGTCATTTATTAGCGCCCGACCGTCACTTGTAAGCGACCCCCGCAACAAACTTTCTCCAGACGGAGGCATTGGCTGCCGTGCAACCGCCGAATAAGGCGGGGGCAAATCAAGCAATATTTGTACATATGTGTTCCACATGACCAGATAGGCACATATGGCAAACACCACTCCCGCCACCAACGAGCTGATTGAGAATTTTCTAACCACAGGGATGCATGCTCAACGCTATTTTCACAGAAAAATAAGGGTTGGCGATCAACCTACCCGTTTTTTTCTGTGACGCGGATGGAACGCCCATCTTGATCTGCTTTGCCGCGCTTTCTTGCAAAACCGCCATTGCGGGAAGTTTGCGAATTCTGGCGGTAATCATATGCATAGTTATGACCATAATCATCGGCTCCACCTTTCACTCGAGTGAGTACCGCTCCCACGATACTGGCCTCACTGTCCTGCAAACGCTTCAGCGTCGAACGAATCTGGCTAGTACGCGCTTCATCAGCCGCAATAACCATCAGCGATGACGTGGCGATTGATGACAATATCGGCGCATCCGCAAATCCAAGAACGGGTGGACCATCTATGATAATGGCATCATAATTACCGGCCAATTCCTCGAGGAGTTCGACAAGCCGAATACTGGACAATATTTCTGCCGGGTTTGGCGGAATGTCACCGGCGGGTAGCAGGTCGAAGTGGTTTTCAACTTTGACGATCGCTTCGTCCAGCTTTCGGTCACCGACAATCAGGTTGACCAGCCCGGCTTTATGCTGCGCGGTGCCCTGATTGCCGCCAGCAACTTCTGCCAATACCTCATGTCCGCCGTGCACAAATGTCGGCATACGCAAGTCACTGTCTATCAACAGCACCTTTCGTTTTTGGCGGGAAAGTATTTTTGCAATGGCGAAAGCGGTCGATGATTTACCTTCTGCTGGCACGGTGCTGGATATCAGCAGTGATTTCGGAAAACCTTCACTGGTCGCAAACCGTAGCTGATTCACGATCGACAGATAAGCTTCATATATTGGCGACTTTGGATCATTGATAAGTTCAGAGAAACCAACATCTTCATCGCTTTCGGGCACCAGTCCGATCAATTTGAGATTGAGGCGACGCTCCACATCGACAGGTGATCGAATGCGATCGTTCAATATGTCAGACAGTAACACAAAAGCGACAGCTACGCCCAACCCTCCGAACAATCCAAGAATCAAATTGACCATCAAAATCGGTCGGACGGCGCCCCGCGGCGGCTGCGCCTTATCAACAAGGGTGATCAGATTTTCGACGTTGCCGCCAGCGACGCCAACCTCTTTGTAACGCTGAAGCAAGGCGTCATACAGCGCCCGGTTGGTGTCAACTTCGCGTTGCAAAATACCATATTGAATACCAAGCGACCGCTCACCCAATACTGTTGATTTCAGCTTTTCAAGCTGCCGTGCCAGCGCCCTTTCTTCGCCTTGAGCCGCGCGAAGTTCGGCAACAAGGCCAGCGGTGTTACCGCGCCGGTCATCGGAACTCAAGCCGTTGATCGAGCGGCGCATTGCATCGATACGGCGCTGCAGTTCAACCATTTGGGGATAGTCCGGTTTGTAAATCTGGCGCTTTTGGGCATATTCGGCCCTTAACCGCGCAATATCTCCTTGTAACTCTTTGATATTCCGATCATTGGCAGACACGCCCCTTGATAGGCCATCCGCATTTCGAGACCGCTGTTCGGCGACAATCCGTTTGCTTTTCGCGTCCGCATAGGCGTCGTTCAACCGCGCAAGATTTGCAGCCGGCAAAGTTTGCACCCTTGTGCTTCCACTTACAGAATCTTGTGTGCCTATATCAATAATCTGATGAGATCGGGCATAGGAAACCAGTTCGATTTCCGAGTCTTCAAGTTTTTCCCGAGTTTCTTTAAGTTGTTCACTTAGAAAATCCCGGGCGAATCCACTGGATTCAAACTGTTTTTCTAGATTTGCTGAAATAAAATTCTTGGCATAGCTATTGGCTATGTCTGCAGACAATTTTGCGCTTGGACTGGTAACATCAACAGTGAAAATCCGAGTATCCGAGATATTCACGATACTCACATTTTTGCCTAACCAATCGACCGCGCCTTCCAATCTCTTTCTGGGGCTGAGATTCTGATTGACTATCGTGTCATTCAGATCGAGTTTCTGATCTCGCGCAACCCGCTCGCGAAGCACACGCACTTTTAATAGCTCGGTCTGGGTTTGGAGAAAAATTCCGTCAATCCGAATGCGCGAGCCTGGGTTTTGTTCTACATCAACGGCGGCGACAGTATCTGGATTGATTTCGATTTGGGAGCGAGCTTCATAAATCGGTGTCGTTGCCAAGGTAACCGCGAGACCCAACAAAGAGCCGACCAGAATAAGCGCCAATATCAACCATTTGCGTCTGCGGAACGCATCAAGCAACTGCGGCAAACTCATGGAAGAAGCATCAGCGTTTTCCGCCGAAAATCCATCTGCAAGGGTTAGTTGATTATCCCGAAATATCAGGCCATTGCCGCCAGATTGTAGCGCTTCGTTTGCCAAGTTATTTTTCCTAAATTTCCCTAGATGCGGGAATGATATGGTATCAAATTCGGGTGAACAGCGATAACAGCGGAAGGGTGCGGAGCAAATCCAGATAGGTTTGACGCAGGTTTGAACCATCTACCACAACGATATCGCCGCCATAAATATGGGGGTTGGGTACAAGACCAGCCCTTACCTCTTTCAAGTTGAAAGCGGCGGCATAGGTCTCACCGTCAATCTGACGAAACACCACCACCCGTTTTGCATTTGCGGTTTGATCATCAAGCCCCCTGGCGATAGCTATTGCCCCAATGAGTGTTGTTCGGCCATCGATCTGATATATGCCGGGATTGTTGACCGATCCTTCTACGGTCAAATTCTGGCCTTGTGATTTTTGAACCTGAATAGTGATGTCGGGGTTTTCGAGATAGTTGCGTCCATAAAGCCGTGTCAGTTTTTCAGCCAGCGCAGTGGCATTCATCCCAACCACCTCAACCGACCCAATTAGCGGCATACTCAAATGACCCGATGGATCAATCTTGTATTTTCCAGACAATTCCTTGACGCGAAAAACATTAATTTGAATTTCATCAAATGGCGACAAGCGAAAATTCTGATCCGCATATATCTGGCTTTGGGCGTCGGGTGCTTTCAACCCAACCGGATTGATTGGAAGATCAGCTTTCGGGCCTCCGGCACAAGCGGATAAGATCAGCAATGATAATATTGCGGCAAAAAGTCTCAACAATTCATCCTCTGCGCGGCCGGGATTCGACTATCTGGATAGTCCTCACCACATTTAATAATGCAGGTCAACCTTGACCCGGTCACCATGGCAGGTTTCCCGTTGAACGGGCCAAAATCAAGCATTTCTGTTCATCTGTAGTAAATATTTGCCGGTGTCGTGGGCGCCATGTGACCTGCCGAGTTCACTCCAACTCTGCCATCCAAATTACACCGGCCACCCACCCGCCTTTTTTTGAACTACTGCATTCCGGCACAACCTGGAAATTTCTGGAAATGTACAAAATGCTCGCCACCGCAGCGAAAAATCCGACAACCAAACCGTTTGACGATAGCGGCAAGTTGAAAGGTGAATGCATCCAGGTGTCCGTCTTCCAATTGGACAGAACTTGATATCGGGTAATATGCCCACGATAAAGTATTGAGATTGCTCCCTAGGTATGGCTCTCATACGCAGCACGGCCAGTATATGTCCACTTCGACGGTCATCATTGTCGGAGGGATAGTTGCCTCATCTTGCAGGCTCACAGCTTGCGTTGTTCACTCATAGCCGCAGCTTGCTCGTCCGCGCCGTCGCCGAGGCCCTAACCTTGGTCAAAGTTGAGGTTTTTTTTAATCAGGGTTGAAATCAGACGCATAGCAGGCGCATAGCGGCTTTGATTATTCCCGCTATTTCATCGGCAAAGGTGGCCCAATTTTATGAAACTTGCGACACTCAAAAATGACACGCGCGACGGACGGCTGGTCGTGGTATCGAAAGACCTTACCCGTTATTGCGAGGCAAGCAATATCGCGCCCACCTTGCAGGTTGCGCTAGACAATTGGGGGGAAACCGCACCGAGGCTTGAAGCCCTATACCGCGATGTCGAGCATCAGGCGGTGCCAACCGAGCGCTTCCATGAACGCGAAGCGCATTCTCCCCTGCCCCGCGCCTATCAATGGGCCGATGGCTCTGCCTATATCAACCATGTCGAATTGGTGCGCAAAGCGCGCGGTGCCGAAGTGCCCGAAAGCTTCTATTCCGATCCGCTGATGTATCAGGGCGGTTCGGACGGGTTCCTTGCGCCGCGCGATGATATTCCGCTGGGCGATCCGGCATGGGGCTGCGACATGGAAGGCGAGGTCGCCATTATCACAGGCGATGTGCCGATGGGCGCGGCCAAGGAAGCTGCGGTCGGCCACATAAAGCTGATCATGCTGTGCAACGATGTGTCGCTGCGCGGCCTTATCCCCGCAGAACTGGCCAAAGGCTTCGGTTTTTTCCAGTCAAAGCCGCCAAGCGCCTTCTCACCAGTTGCAGTGACGCCCGATGAACTTGGCGATGCTTGGTCGGATAGTGTCATCCATCTGCCGCTGCATATCGACTATAATGGCGATGCTTTCGGCCGCGCCAATGCGGGCGTCGATGCTACATTCAGCCTGGCCGATCTGGTCGCGCATGCCGCAAAAACACGCCCCCTTTCCGCAGGCACAGTCATCGGTTCTGGCACGGTATCAAACCGGGATGCAGATGGCGGCCCGGGCAAGCCGGTGACGGCCGGCGGTCTGGGCTATAGCTGCATTGCCGAAATCCGCATGATCGAAACCATACAGGATGGCGAAGCCAAAACACCGTTTATGTCGGTGGGCGACATTGTGCGCGTCGAGATGCTTGATGCTGACGGTCACTCCATTTTTGGAGCCATAGAGCAGACCGTCAAAGCGGTCTAAGCTCAGCTCAATCAGTCAGCTGCGCAATCGCGTCGGCCACCGCGGCCACGCGCCGGGCTTCCTCCAGATGCAATAGCTCGGTCATCTTGCCGCCCACTGTGATCACGCCCTGCCCGGCATTGGCCGGATCAGCAAAAGCGGCGATCACGGCCTTTGCCTGGGAAATCTCTTCGGCACTGGGCGCGAATATGCGATTGCAAATCTCAAGCTGCGCAGGATGGATGAGCGTCTTGCCGTCAAATCCCAGCATGCGGCCCTGCTTGCATTCCTGCTCCAGCCCCGCTGCATTCTCTATGTCATTGTAAACCCCATCGATAGCGCTGAGCCCATGCGCCCGCGCGGCGGCAACGGTGATCTGCAATGCCGTCTGAAATGCCTGCCGGTAGGGCCCTGGCTGCGCGCGCAATTCCTTGGCAAGATCATTGGTTCCCATGACAAAGGCGCAAAGCCGCGTGTCATTTGCAACAGCAGCAATTTCGGCGATGTTCAGGATCGCCAGCGGCATCTCTATCATTACCCAAAGCGCCATATCCACCGGGGCGCCCGCCGCGCTCATCGCTTCGTCGATGGCTTTGATATCCGCGCCGCTTGTGACCTTGGGGGCGAGCAAGGCATCGGGCCGAGCGGCAGCTGCTTGCGTAAGATCATCTGCACCCCACGGCGTGCTGGGCGCATTGATACGGATAACAACTTCGCGGTGCCCGAAGCCTTCGCCCGACACTGCCTCGCAAACAGCGGCGCGTGCGGTTTCTTTTGCATCAGCGGCGACCGCATCTTCCAGATCGAGGATGATAACATCGGCGCTGATCGACCGCGCCTTCTCCATCGCCCGGGCATTTGAGCCGGGCATATAGAGGCAAGACCGCCGGGGACGGAACGAAAAGCTGCGTTCGGGTTCATTCATTGCGCGGCCTCCCCCTTCACCTTGACCCGAAATCCGCGATCAAGTCAAAAGCGCATGGTAGGCCGAAGCGGTAATATTGCTGCCTACCTATCCTTCGACGGATAGCATCGCGGTATTTTTTGGTCTAATGGTATGACCAAGTCGATGTTGTTGACAAATGCCATGCTGTAATCCTTTCGTCCAATAGACTTCTTGACTGCTCTTTGTAGTTCCTTCAGATTTTTAGGCCAGTATCCCTGAACGTCTTTAATACCTAGACGATCAAGCTGCTCTCTACTCACAGTCCAAAAATGAAAAGCCCATCCTATAACCAATTTTTCCGGGCTCTTCTCACTGCGCGGTTGTTTATAGTCCACGCATTGCAAGACAAGAATTTCATCGGCTTTGGTCAATATCTGAATCGATACATTCGCCGCTTTATACAGACTTATTTCGTTTTCTAGATTACTCTGTGTGAATGAATCGTATGACGTCAGGTCCGAACGACTAATTGCATCTTCATCGCCATGCGTGGAAGTATGAAATAAAACAACTGAATCCGGCTCTACAAATTTTCTGTTCGCCGCTACAAACAAATAAGAAGCGCACCCCGAAGCGCAATGGCCCACCACTCTGATATTGAATTTTTTCTTCTGCATTGCTTTGGCTATTCTAAGCCCTGACGCGCCACTGCCGCCGCCGCTGGTAACAATCAGCGTCCCACCAGAATTGGCTGATCTGATTTTCTCAATCAGCTCGGTCGCTGATTCAGGGTTAATCTTCCCCTTGAACCTAATCGTGTCTTTATCGGGAACCGATATTTCATATCTCTTTTGATCCGCCGAATTGCTGCACGACAGCAAGAAAACAAACGGCACTAAATAAACTGGAAATTTCATATCTACGTCATAGGAAATTTATGCGGCAAGTCAAAATCAGCTGCCCATCGCTGAACACGCTGGCCCGTAGAAACACGATTTCTGTGGGTAACCAGAAGGCGGATCAGCGGATAAATGCCCAACCAATATTTTGATGTATAGCAATTTACTTTGGAAAATGGTGGAGCCAAGGGGAGTCGAACCCCTGACCTCTACACTGCCAGTGTAGCGCTCTACCAGCTGAGCTATGGCCCCTGTTAGCGCCGCGATTAGGGCGGCTATTCTTTGAAGGTAGCCGCGCCTAAAAACCGGCGCGCTACCCCCGTCAATTTTCGTCTTTATTGTCTTCGTCGTCGGCTTTCTTTACGCCGTGATCTTCATCGCCGCCCAGATCAACGTCATTGTCAGGTGAATTATTGGCGTCGACCGCATCGACATCAATGTCGAGATCGTCATCGCTCGATGCAGCTTCGTCCTTTTTCTTCTTCTCAGCGCTCTCAAAAGGCAGCGGCTGCTTTGATTTCAGCACTGGCTCAGGATGCCACTGATTGCCGCAATCAATACATTCCACCGGCGCATCCTTGCCCAGATCGTAAAAACGCACGCCGCATTTCGGGCATGCACGTTTGGTTCCCCATTCAGCCTTCACCATTTCGGGCTCTATTCCTTTAATAAATTTCGCTTGAAAAGCAGCCTTTGCAAAGACTCGCTTTAGACCGGCGATGCCCCTGCCACAATGGAACGGTGCTGTCAAAAGCTAAGCGCTACGCTTTGCCCGTTCAGGGGCCGACGCTGCCATTGCTGCGTTGACTTGAGGCAAGCAAGGCCGCAAAGCGAGCCAGAGTCAGGACCTGCATTATGGACGCCCGCAAACCCGCCCCGAAGAGCTTTATGACAAGCGGCCCGCTACGCGGCAGCATCCGCGTTCCCGGCGACAAATCTATCAGCCACCGAGCGTTGATGCTGTCCGCACTGGCGGTTGGCGAAAGCCGTATCTCCGGTCTGCTTGAGGGCGAAGATGTGCTTGCCACGGCGGCGGCAATGCGGGCGATGGGCGCAGAAATTGAGCGCGGCAGTGACGGCGCATGGAGTGTCCACGGCGTCGGCGTCGGCGGACTTATGCAGCCGACAAGCGCACTCGATATGGGCAATAGCGGCACTTCGACAAGGCTATTGATGGGGCTGGTCGCCAGCCACCCGATCACTGCGACATTCATCGGTGACGCAAGCTTGAGTAAGCGCCCTATGAACCGCGTGATTGATCCACTTTCGTTGACCGGTGCAGAATTTAACGCCAGCCCCGGCGGCACGTTGCCGCTGATGGTGCGCGGTATCTGCCCGGCCGTGCCGATCAGCTATACGCTGCCTGTTGCCTCGGCGCAGGTGAAGAGCGCTGTGTTGTTCGCCGGCCTCAACACACCGGGTATTACCGAGGTGAACGAGCCTATTGCTACGCGCGATCATAGCGAGCGGATGCTTATAGGTTTTGGCGCAAATATAAACGTAAAAACCGATGCCGATGGCGTGCGCATTATTCACCTGACGGGCGAAGCGGAACTGAAACCGCAGAATATCGAAGTTCCCGGCGACCCTTCGTCAGCTGCCTTCCCGATTGTCACCGCGCTGATTACGCCCGGCAGCGAGGTTACCGTCACTCATGTCGGTATGAACCCTACTCGCGCTGGCCTATATAAGATGCTTGAGGCGATGGGCGCGGACCTGAGCTATTCGAACGAGCGCGAAGTCGGCGGCGAACCGGTGGCCGATATCACGGCGCGTCATTCGGCGCTGAAAGGTATCGGAGTGCCGCCCGACATTGCCCCGAGTATGATTGATGAATTCCCGGTATTCTTTGTTGCGGCGGCGATGGCTGAGGGGCGCACGGTGACGAGCGGCCTCAGCGAACTGCGCGTCAAGGAAAGTGACCGGCTGGCGCTTATGGCCAAAGGTCTGGCGCGGCTCGGCGTGAATGTGACGGAAAGCGAAGACGGCCTTACAATCGAAGGCAGTGGCGGCGAATTGTTATCGGGAGGCAATGAAGCGCCGACCATCGAAGCCGAGCTCGATCACCGGATCGCGATGAGCTTTGCTGTTGCAGGATTGGCAACAAAAGGCGGCCTGAAAATTGACGATATGTCGCCGGTCGCAACCAGCTTTCCGGAGTTTGAAACGATGCTCGCCAAATTGAAGGACAATCAATGACCCAATATCTATCACCCTTTGCCGCCGATTTGGTTGGCTTTGCCGGAAGCTTTTTCATCGTCGCGGCCTTTGCTTATAGCAATCTGGCAGCGCGGATGAATATCTTGCTGTTCAACATAGCAAATCTCGTCGGCGCGGCCTTGCTCACCATATCGCTCATGGTCAATTTCAATTTACCGACGATGGTTCTGGAAATAGTGTGGATGGCAATTGCTCTGTTTGGCATTGCCAAAGCGCTCAGAATGCGGGCCAAAGCAAACCCGGACGTTGGCGGCGATAGATGATAATCGCCGTCGATGGACCTACAGCCTCTGGAAAGGGCACTATCGCCAGAGCGTTGGCCGAGCATTTTCATCTGCCTTATCTTGACACCGGGCTGCTCTACCGCGCGGTCGGGCGGCAAGTGCAGCTAAATGACGGCGATGCAGATAACGCTGAGGATGCGCTGACGGAGTGCGACTTTGCCGACGGCCTGCTGGACGACCCAGTCTTGCGCGATGAGGACATTGGCGGGCTGGCCAGCCGGGTATCGGTTCACCCTGACGTTCGCGCCGCGCTTAACAAGCGCCAAGTCGATTTCGCAAAGCAACTGGGCGGCGCGGTACTCGACGGGCGCGATATCGGGACGGTGATTGCACCCGACGCCGACGCAAAATTATTCATCACGGCCTCTCCGGAAATTAGGGCCAAACGCCGCCAAAGCGAGAACGCGCCGGGGGGCCGCAGCTATGCCGATATGCTTGCCGATGTCATTGCCCGCGATGAGCGCGATATGAACCGCGCCGAAGCGCCGCTCAGACCGGCAGGCGATGCGCTCTTGCTTGATACCAGCGATTTGACTATAGGCGACGCCGTTCAAAGGGCGATTGCCTTGGTGGACGCACAGATACGCAGCCGGTCAAAATAGAAGCCGGCGCACGCTATGACCTAAATGGTACAGCATTGACCCGCCTTACAAAAAAGGGGGCGGCAAGGCTTGCGTCCGTTTGTTGTTGCCGGATGTATTTGATGTGTGTTTACCAAAGCTTGCGCGCCTCGCGAATGCCTTTTGACCGTGCGGGTCACTGGGCACATCGGTCAAAGACCGCCGGAACCAACCGGCTGGCCGGAAAAGTAAATACAAGGACTTTCAACCCATGGCAACTTCGCCAACTCCGAGCCGCGACGATTTCGCGGCAATGCTCGACGAATCACTCGGCGGTGCAGATGGCGGCTTCGAAGGCCGCGTCGTAAAGGGCACCGTAACCGCAATCGACAATGACCACGCAACCATTGATGTGGGCCTGAAAAGCGAAGGCCGCGTAGCGTTACGCGAATTCGCATCCCCCGGTCAGAAATCCGACCTTGCCATCGGCGATGAAGTCGAAGTTTTCGTCGACCGCATAGAAAATGCCAATGGCGAAGCAATGCTCAGCCGCGACCGCGCCCGCCGCGAAGCCGCATGGGATATTCTCGAAACCGAATTTGAAGCCGAAAACCGCGTCGAAGGCACAATCTTTGGCCGCGTCAAAGGCGGCTTTACCGTTGACCTGAGCGGCGCCGTCGCCTTCCTGCCCGGCAGCCAGGTCGATGTGCGCCCGGTACGCGACGTCGGGCCACTGATGGACATCACGCAGCCTTTCGTCATTCTGAAAATGGACCGCAAGCGCGGCAATATTGTTGTCTCGCGCCGCGCCATCCTTGAAGAAACCCGCGCTGAACAGCGTAGCAGCCTTATTCAGAACCTCGCCGAGGGTCAGGTAATCGAGGGCGTCGTTAAGAACATCACCGACTATGGTGCTTTTGTTGACCTTGGCGGTATTGATGGCCTGCTGCATGTCACCGACATCAGTTACAAGCGTATCAATCATCCATCCGAAGTCATCAATATCAGTGACACGGTGAAGGTGCAGATCGTCCGCATCAACCGTGAAACACAGCGTATCTCGCTCGGCATGAAGCAGCTTGAAAAAGATCCATGGGATGAAGCTATCACCAAATATCCGGTGGGCGCGAAACTTAATGGTTCAGTCACCAACATCACCGAATATGGCGCTTTCATTGAGCTGGAGCCCGGCATCGAAGGTCTCGTCCATGTTTCCGAAATGAGCTGGACCAAGAAGAATGTCCATCCCGGCAAGATTGTTTCTACAAGCCAAGAAGTCGAAATTGTTATTCTCGAAGTTGATCTCGAAAAGCGCCGCATTTCGCTCGGCCTCAAACAGGCTCAAGATAACCCTTGGGGCAGCTTTGAAGAAACATACCCTGTTGGCTCGACCGTCGAAGGCGAAGTTAAAAATGCTACCGAATTCGGCCTGTTCGTCGGACTTGAAGGTGACGTTGACGGCATGGTTCATATGTCTGACATCGCATGGGGCATCAGCGGCGAAGAAGCGCTTCATCTGCACCGCAAGGGCGAAACGGTTAAAGCCATCGTGCTTGATATTGATGCAAAAAAGGAGCGTATCTCGCTGGGTATCAAACAGCTTGAAAAAGGCGCGCCGTCAGTATCCGGAACGGCATCGGCAAGCGGCCTGAAGAAAGGGTCTACGGTTACCGTTACCGTGCTTGAAGTTCGCGATGGCGGGCTTGAAGTGCAAGCGGGAGACGACGGTGCCACCGGCTTCATCAAGCGCAGCGACCTTGGCCGTGACCGCGATGAGCAGCGGCCTGACCGTTTTCAGGTCGGCCAGAAATTCGACACGATTGTCACCGGGTTTGACCGTTCGAAAAAACCAAACTTCTCGATCAAGGCGCTTCAGCTTTCCGAAGAGAAACATGCCGTCGCGCAATATGGTTCGTCCGACAGCGGTGCCAGCCTTGGTGATATCCTTGGCGAAGCGCTGAAAAAGAAAGACGACTAATAGCGTCGTTCAATTCCGCGACGGCGGGAACGGTATTTTTCTTTATGGGGCCTGCGCTGGTAACGGCGCAGGCCCTTTTTAGACATTAACGCCTAAATGTGATACGGTTACCGAACCAAATGTCAAAAAATGACGATTTTATACAATAGCATTGTAAAACCGACTTATATCGGTATCTAGCTTACAGTGATGTAATATGAGAGGTTCGCAGATGCGTTGGTTGGTCGCCCGGCGTATATTGAGCGGACTGGACATAAAAATATTTGAGAGGACCCGCCAATGATCCGTTCCGAACTGGTAAAAAAGTTGGAAAATGAAAATCCCGAACTCAGAACCGATGAGGTTGAGCGCATAGTGGATCTTTTTTTCAATCAGATCATCCAGCGGCTGGCCGATGGCGGACGCATAGAATTACGCGGGTTTGGAGCCTTTTCTACCCGCCAGCGCAAGCCCCGGCTCGGCCGCAATCCGCGTACGGGAGAATCGGTGCAGGTGCCGGCAAAACGGGTGCCCTATTTCAAACCGGGCAAGGAAGTCCGCGAGCGGCTCAACAACTAAGCTGCATTTCCCGAACGATAATTTTTACAGAAATCCCTAAGCTTGCGGCTTGACCCGTGGCCGACAATGCTGTTTGCACCAGGCGGTGAGGAGATGCGGACGTGGCGGAATGGTAGACGCTACAGACTTAAAATCTGTTATCTGAAAAGGTGTGCGGGTTCGAGTCCCGCCGTCCGCACCAGCCTCATAGTCCGCTGCATCGCTTGGCTAAAAATATACGGATGATTGGTATACGATACGCTGGCGATTGACCGACAGCTACTCCCTAGATTTATATGGAAGTCTTATCCATAGGGAGTCGGTTAATGCTTCGATTGTTATTAGTCGTTGCCGCATTTTTTTCGATATCTATCGGGACGGCCACTCTATCTTCTTTGCATGCGCAGATTGCTTCACCGGAACCGGTTTGGGATTCTAACGCACGAAGCGGGCAACGGTTTTGGCCGAGCCCGACCGAAGCATGTAAGCAACAGATGATCTCAACCGGCGGGACCGATTTACAACCGCCTGAAAAGATAAACGATTTTCGCTATAAATGTAAATTTACAAAGGCGTTGATTAATCCTGGTCCGACAACGATTGTCTGCCCGGCGGGATACCAGCGGGCGATACCAGGGTTTTGCGCCAGAAACGACGGTGCCAATCGGTTGGTTGAATGCAACTGCGGCGACGGCGGCAAAAAACAGTCTGCTGCGCCAACGCCGATGGTGGGCAACCCGGTTTCGCTTGATACAGCAACCAAAGTTCAAACGGAAACCGACTATAGTACGGCCGACGGACAGTTACGGGTCGACCGGCACTATCGCGGCCGTATGCGCGGAAACCGTAGGTTCACTTCAACAGAGCCATCGGGCTTTGGCAAGAATTGGCTGGGCGTTGTTCCGGGAAGGTTGACGCTCGTTGCTGTCGGCAACTCATCGGTGGAGTATCTGCCAGCACAAGGCGGAATCCACGGCTTCAGAAGTACCCAGTATGACTTGCAGGATTATAATTTTGTTAACAACAGCGGCTCGCGGATGGAATTGTCGATCATTGCGACGCCGCCGCCGGGAATGCAGCGGCCGCAATATCTGGTTTATGAACCGGCTGTGCCGGGCGGGCCGGGCGAAATCCGGCTCGATTTTCCAAATGGTGACTATACGCTCTATCGCCGCGTAGGCTCCTATAGCCCCAATGACCGTGGGCGATACGCCATGCCCGTCGAACGCGGTAAGGCAAGCGGTTATAAGCAATATTTCGACTATGATGGCGCAGAAGAAACGCCTTATCGCATACGCGATAATTTTGGCCGTGAGTTGCTGCTGAGCTGGACTGCCACCAATGTTTACGACGAACGTCCGGGCAATAGTGATTTTGCGATAGAAAAGATCGATTTGCCCGACGGCACATCGCTCGAATATGAATATGACAATGGTCGCGGCAATCCGAATTTGATCGACCCCAGCCTGACAATCAAGGACAGGCTGATATCGGTCAAGCGGCAGGATGCCAGTGCCGCTCTGCTTTGGGGACGCGACTATCTTTACGAAGATGCGGCATTCCCTTTCGCGCTCACCGGCATCCTCGATCAGGATGGCGATCGGCTTGCAACCTACGCCTATGACAGTGCAGGGGCCGCCGCTTCGACCGAGCTCGCTGGCGGCGTAAATCGCTATGAGATTGAAAGCGCTCTCGCCGCGCCGCGCCTGGTGCGGCGCACCGTTACCAATCCGCTTGGAAAAATCAGCAAATATGACTTCCGTATTCCTGCGGTGCTTTCCAGCTATGGCAACGCGCCGCTTGAAAAAATCAGCAATCAGGCAACCGCGAATATCCCTGCTGATAATGCGACATTCGCTTATGTAGGCGGGCTAGTTTCCGCGCAGACCAATGAGCGCGGGACGGTGACGGCAATTGCCAATGATCAGGCGAATGGCCGCCCGCTGTCGGTATCCGAAGCCGTCGGCACAAATGAAAACCGGCTGACCACGATCACCTGGCATCCGACCTTTGACTTGCCGACGCGCGAGGAACGTGACGGGCTTCGGATAGATTATATCTATGATGGTCAGGGCCGGCTCACATCGCGAACAGAGACCGATATAACCAGCCACAGCGCCCCCTACTCCACAAATGGCCAGTCGCGAACCACATCATTTGTCTGGACCACCAATGGCCGCATCGCTTCGATCAATGGCCCGCTTCCACCTGATAGTCAGGGCCGCGATGATGCGGTGACATTTGCCTATGACACCGGCGGTAATCTGACCAGCATCACCAATGGCTTTGGTCATGTGACGCAGTTTTCCGGCTTTGATGCCAATGGCCGCCCCGTCAGCGCAACCGATGCCAACGGGATCGTAACCACCTTCGCATATGACCCGCTGGGCCGCACGACATCGATCACCCGCGAGCATCCAAGTGACCCTGCGCAAAATGCCGTCACCGCACTCGAATATGACAATGAAGGCCGCGTCACCGGCATCACCGCGCCGCTAACAGACAAGCTGTCGATGGATTATGATCTCGCCGGGCGGCTCTTGTCAGTCAGCGCGCCCGATGGTGAAAAAATAGAATTCGCCTATGACGCGATGAGCAACGTCGTGTCGCGCACGGTAAAACGCGCCGATGCCAGCAGCGCTACGAATATCACGCGAACCTTTGATGCGCTCGGCAGAATGCTCACCGAAACGCTCGGCCCAGGGCGCACGCGCAGCTATGCCTACGACGCGCTGGGTAATCCAACCTCCATCACCGATGCGCGCAATTTTACCAGCAGCGCATCCTTCGACGCGCTCGACCGGCTGGTCACTACGATCACCCCCGATAGCGCGAGCACGGCCACAAGCTATGACGGCTTTGACGATGCGGTCAGCTTTACCGATCCGATCGCGGTTGCCACCAATTTCGTCCGCAATGGCTTTGGCGAAGTGATACAGGAAGCGAGCCCCGACCGCGGCACCAGCGTCTATTATTATGACGCCGCCGGAAGGATGAGCGCGGCAATCGATGGCCGCGGACAGCGGATCAATTATACGCGCGACATATTGGGCCGGGTCACGCAGAAAATCCCGCAAGGCCTCAACAGCGAATTTGTGCGCTATTATTATGATACGCCCACCATAGTCGGCTCCTATGCCGTTGGCCGCCTCTCGCGGATATGGGATGCCACCGGCAACACCCGTTTTGCCTATGACCATCGCGGCAATTTGATCACCAAACAGCAAGTGATTGGCGGCACGGCGGCGGTCAACCTCTCCTATCAATATGATCTCGCTGACCGGATTACGGCGATCACCTATCCCTCTGGCCGCATTGTCAATTACGCGCGCGACGCGAAGGGCCGCGTCGCCGGTGTGACGACGCAGGCGGATGCGGGTGCGGCGCCCCAAACGCTCCTTTCCAATGCAACCTACGAAAGCTTTGGCGCGCTCACAGGCGCGCAGTTTGGCAATGGGCTGGCATTGCAGGCGGATTGGGGGAATGACGGGCGGCTGGCGATGAAACGGCTCTACCGGACGAGCACGAATGGCGACCTGGTCTCCAAAAGCTATATCTATGATAATGACGACAACATCACCGCGGTCACCGACAACAAGGTGGCGAGCAAGACGGTCAACTACGCCTATGACAATCGCGGACGGCTGGTGCAGCAATCAAGCGTATCGGGGGCATTACCCCGGCGGCAGGATTATGCCTATGATGCGGGTGGCAACCGCACCAGCCTCGAATGGCGCTCGACCCCGACGCAGGCCAATGCGTACAAGACAACCACCTATGCGCTGCAATCCGGCACCAACCAGCTATCATCGGCCAATGATAATACAGGCGCGCGCAGCTTCACGCATGATGCGCGTGGTAATCTCTCTGCAGAAACCCGCCCCGGCGCGGTGAGCGCGGCGATGAGCTATGATGGCTATGCGCGCCTGACCAGCTACGCCCGCAGTGACATCGACGATCTCACCATGGCCTATAACGGCATGGATGACCGGGTGATGCAAAGCAGCACCGCCGCCACCAAGCGCTATCTCTACGATACGCAAGGCCGGATGCTGGGCGAATATGGCGCCGATGCATCTGCGGTCATCGGCGAATATATCTACCTCCAGCCAGACGCCGCCAATGACAACCCTTCGCCGTTTGGTGGCTCAACAGGCGGTAGCGACGGCATGGGCGGATACGGCCTGCTGGCGGTGGCAAGCGAAGATAGCGCGGGCGCGGCGTTCATCGACTATGTCCATAGCGACCATCTCGGCCGCCCCGCATACTACACCAACCACATCGGCGGGCAGGTCGTATCGCCCGGCCCCTACACGCTGGCTGCCTATCCCGGCCAAGCAGTCACCCTCACCGACCTCCATTACAATCGCTACAGAGACTATGACCCCACCACCGGGCGATACCTCCAGGCAGACCCCATCGGGCTAGCCGGCGGGCCGTCGCCATACCAATATGCGCTGGGTAATCCCGTGCGGTATAGTGATCCGACAGGGAAGATCGTGCCGCTTGTAATAGGCTTGGGTGCGCTTGCAGGCGCAATCGAAGGCGGCGTTGGTGATCTTGCCATCCAGTTTTTCTGGGAGGGCCGCAGCCTTGGCTGCCTTGATTTTGGCCGCGCAGGCTATAGTGCGCTTGCTGGCGGAGCTTTCGGTGCGTTTGGCGGCGGCGTTGGCTATGTGGGTATTCGCTACGGTGGACGACTGATCAGGCCGCTGGTAAATAGGTGGAGGAAAAGGCTTGATGAAGGGATATACGAATTCCGTGATCTTTTTGCCGATGGCGCTTGGTATGTTGGGCAATCGGGTAGGGCCTCTGGCCGCATAAGTCGGCATAGAGGTACTGGTAGAGTTGCTCCTGGCACCGAAAAGTTTACTGCTGTGCGTGGCGGTAGGACGACCAGAGAGGTAGCCGAGCATCGACGCATTCAAGAAATTACAGGTGGACAAAGGGCGTCAAGGTCACCAGCCGTATCGAATAGGCGAGACCCTATTGGCCCGAAACGCAGGCCTAACTTGGATTTGCCTGAGCCTGACTAACAAAGGAAAGGGGTACCGTGAAAAAGAAGCGAGAATTGATCACGCCAGACAGGGTAGCGGCAGACGATAGTGCTGTTGAAATAATCAGAGTCTGGGCCTTAAGCGAAGTACAAGAAATGGCGATTCGGCAGGGGTTCTGTGAAGACCCAGCCGAATGGGGGATCATTTTGGTCGATTTGGCTAGGCTCATTTCCCGGTCATATGACGAAGATGAAGATGTCCAAAATCAGGCCCTTGAACGGGTGAAGGAAGGCTTTGATGCCGAGTGGGAGTATCCGACGGACTAGTTTTTCAGGAACGGAGCTTGACGCCAATGGCAACCGCACCAGCCTCGAATGGCGCTCAACCCCGACGCAGGCCAATGCGTACAAGACAACCACCTATGCGCTGCAATCGGGCACCAACCGCCTTGCCTCTGCCAACGATAATACCGGCGCGCGCAGCTTCACCCATGACGGACGCGGTAATCTCTCTGCAGAAACCCGCTCCGGCGCGGTGAGCGCGGCGGTGAGCTATGACGGCTATGGCCGGCTCACATCATATGCGCGCGATGACATTGATGGTCTCAAGCCGGTAGCACAAATCGGCATAAGGCTTTAGCGTGTCATCTTTGGCTTGCTTTTGCACGGTGTCAGGCGCAGCCAATGCTGCGGACCCGCACACGAGCGCAGCCCCCACCGGATCCAAAAACCAAAAAACTGTGCCCGCTGCGAACCACGACATTACTCCGGTAGGAATGATCTTCGCGATCTTTGGACAGGCAACGAATTCAGGAAGGCAAAATGGGTAAAATTATCTCCGTCATTTTGGCCGGCGGCCAATCGCGAAGAATGCGCGCGTTATCGTCTGCAGCATCTGTAGATAAGGCTGAGCTCAAACTGGGCGGTGAGCGCCTGATCGATCTGGCCATCATGCGGATATCGCCCCAGTGCGATGAAGTGCTGATCTCGGCAAAGCATGGCTATGGAACGGGTTTACCCGTTATCACCGACGATGTGATGGGTCCCAAAGGCCCGGCAGCGGGCATATTTGCAGCCCGAAAGTGGGCGGCGGCCAATTCGCCCGCATCGGCCGGCTTCTTCACCATGCCGGTCGACACACCGTTCTTTCCTACCGATCTGATCCAAAGGCTGGGCCAAACAAACACCGCGTCAATTGCCGCCGATGACAATGGCCTGCATCCGACTTTTGGCCATTGGTTGTTGGAGCCCCTTGCCTCCTATTGGTCAACCCATCCGCCTGCCGAGCCTGTTTCGCTGCGTGAACTGGCGGGACAATGCGGAGCGAAGCAAGTTCGCTGGAGCGGCGAAAGCGACTTTTTTAACATCAATAGCCCGGAAGATCTGAAAAAGGCAGAAATGGAGCGGTAAATGGAGGCCCGAGCCGGAATCGAACCGGCGTGCAAGGATTTGCAGTCCTCTGCGTCACCACTCCGCCATCGGGCCTCACTTGCACATCTGCGCAGCGGAGAGGCGCGCTCTAGCGAGTCGGACATTTCTTTGCAACGGGATTTAACGGGATTTGGCCATTGCTTCGGCTGTGATGCTGTTTGCGGGGAATTTTCGGCTCTTCGTCTTAAAGTTACTTGGCGTTGCGTCGCAGCACCGCTAGACACAGACTCGAAGCTGTGTTGCATTTCTAATACAGTCATGCCACTGCATTGAAAATAGTCAGTAGAAGTCACCTAAGTAGAAGCCACAATGCCCAAAGCAGATTTTCAGGCCGCGCGCCAAGCAATGATCGACAGCCAGCTGCGCACCAGCGGCGTTAACGAGCCTTGGGTGATTGCAGCGATGGGCGCCGCCGCGCGCGAAGATTTCGTCCCGAAAGACCGCGCAGCGATTTGCTATATGGATCGCTCTATTCCGCTGGGTGGTGGCCGGATGCTTAACCCCGCGGTTGCCACGGGCATGATGCTGGCTGAGGCCGAACCGACCGGTGATGACAATATTCTGCTTGTCGGGGCCGCCACCGGCTATGTCGCAAGCCTTCTCGCGCCGCGCTGCAAAAATATGGTGGCAATCGAGGAAGATGCTGACCTTGCCAAACGCGCGAAAGCAGCGGCAAAGAGCTTTGAAAATATACAAATTGTCGAAAGCCCTCTGTCCGAAGGGCATGCAGGCGATGCGCCTTATTCGTTGATCTGGATCGACGGCGCGATTGAGATATTGCCAGATGCCCAGAAAGATCAGCTGGCAAACGGCGGTCGCATCATTACCGGATTGAAAGAAGGCCCTGTCACCCGCCTTGCGGTTGGCATCAAGCGCGGCGGGGAGATCGCACTCCGGTCTTTCGCGGACGTTGAAATCGCGGATCTGCCGGGCTTCGCAAAGGCAAGGGAATTCGCATTTTGAAACATTTGTCCTCCAAAGGCCTGCTACTGGCTGGCGGCATGTTACTGTTATCTGGCGCAGCGCAGGCCGATACGCTGCGCGACGCGTTGATCTCTGCCTATGAGACCAACCCCACGCTGACCGGCGCGCGCCAGGGCCAAAAAGCAACCAATGAAAATGTGCCGCTGGCAAAGGCCAATGGACGGCCCAGTGCCTCGCTTCAGCCAACGCTTACCGAAAATGTAATCATCGATAGCTCAAGTTCGGTTACGCAAGGCCGGTCATTCAATGCCGCCACGTCAATATCGGTGCCGCTATATCAGGGCGGCGGTGTCAAAAATGCCGTCCGCGCTGCGGAAAACCGCGTCCAGGCAGGATTTGCCGGACTGCGCGGAACCGAGAGCGCGATATTTTCTGCCGTGGTCGGCGCCTATATGGATGTTATCCGCGACGAATCCATAGTCGAGCTAAACCGCGCGCAAGCGGGCGTTTTGCAGGTTAATCTGGAAGCCACCAAGGACCGTTTCGAGATTGGCGATCTGACCCGCACCGATGTCGCCCAGTCAGAGGCCCGGCTAGCTAACTCGATCAGCCAGATGGAAGTGGCGCGCTCAAACCTCATCCGGTCGAAAGAAACTTACATTCAACTGGTCGGCAAAGCGCCCGGCAAACTTGAGGCGCCGCCGCCGCTCCCCAACCTCCCAAAAACGCCGAATATGGCGGTTGAAGTCGCGCTCGATAACAACCCCGATATCCTGGCTGCCAAAGAGCAGCGAGAAGCTGCATTTTTCGACCGCCGCGCCGCGAAGTCGTCACGCCTGCCGACAATAAGCGCATTCGGCCAGACCAATTACAGCAATGCCGTCGGCTCGATCTCAAGCAATATCCCAGGCTTTACCCCCAATAACAGCTCCTTCACCGGGCAAATCGGTGTGCGCGCCACGATCCCTCTCTATCAGGGTGGGCGTCCTGCGGCGCAGATCCGTCAGGCGCAGGCACGGCTTGGCCAAGCGATAGAATTTGAAATTGCCGCCGAACGCCAAGCCATTGCCCAAACGCGTGCATCTTATGCCAGCTGGCAGGCCTCGTTAGAGCTTATCCGTTCCTCGCAGCGCGCGGTTGCCGCCAATGAATTGTCATTGGAGGGCGTTCGCGCCGAAAATAGTGTGGGAAACCGTACTATCCTGGACATATTGAATGCCGAACAGGAACTGCTCAACAGCAAGGTCAATTTGGTGACCGCACGGCGCAATGCCTATGTTGCCGGCTTCACCCTTTTGGCAGCGATGGGCAGGGCGGAGGCACGCGATCTCGGCCTAGAAGGCGGGCCGCTTTACGATCCGGTTGCCGACTATGAGGCGATTGATGATGCGTGGAATGACTGGTCTACGCGGCCTGATCCGAAGACCAAAGCAACCCGCACCATTGACACGCCCGCGCAAAAGGCCGAAATAGTGCCGCTACCGGACTATAGCAAAAACCAATCCGGTAAATAGCAGCTGGGGGGCTGAAGAATATGGCGGAAGATCGCGGCGAACCTTCGATGGAAGAAATCCTGTCTTCGATTAAGCGCATCATCGCCGACGATGAAGCCATCAAGGCACCGCCAACAAAAAAGGCGGCTGAGAAGAAACCGGCAGATGCAGATACAGCTGAAGGCGAAGAAATTCTTGAACTCACCGAAAGCGCCGAAATTCCAGATGAAGGCGAAAAATTGCTCGATGAGAAGAAGGCAAAAAGCCTCGCGCACAGCTTTTCGACATTGCAGACATTATCTGAACCCGGCGCTACGCCGCAAATCGTGCGCAGCGGGGAAACTTCACTTGAGGGATTAACCCGCGAGTTGATGAGGCCAATGCTGAAGGAATGGCTCGACGCCAATCTACCCGATATCGTCGAAGCGATGGTTGCGCGCGAAATTTCGCGGATTACCAAAAAGGATTAAGCCTGAATCCAACTGGGTCTGAATTCGGCTCGGCCCGCTGTGCTTGCTGGCCCCATCATCGGAGGCCAGCAGCAGCAACGATATCAAACGACTGTTACTGAAAAGATCAGCGCGCTTGAGAAAAGTGCGGCAGCCGCACTAAACAATTTTCCCATGATCCGGCTCCTTGGATATGACCGGCGACAAATTTGACGCCGGTTTCAAGTGCCCGTCTATGCATCCATATTTTTTTATTATGATGCGCATTTAGGTATTTTCACCGCACAAACAACTGCAATTACGCCATAGTTAGTTGCAAAACTTGCAACTCATGCATGGTTCGACATGCAATTTTCTTGCGTAACTGGTAATGTCGGATTAGCTCTTGGCGATGACCAAACACCTCACAAAATCGCTCGCCGCTTTGGCGCTTTCGGCTGCCATTGTTACTCCTGCTTTCTCTCGCCCGATGACCGAGACTGATCTGGCAACATTAAAGCGCCTTGGTGCGCCGACGCTCTCGAGCGATGGCAAGATGATCGCCTATCAGCTGCGCGAGACCGATCTGAAGGCCAACAAAGGGCGGCTTGATCTCTATCTCGTCCCGGTAAGTGGCGGCGAGCCGGTGAAGATTGCATCGAAGCCAGACAAGAATGAGCATAGCCCCGCATTCTCGCCAGACGGGAAGTTCCTCTATTATCTGAGCGACGAAAGCGGGTCTGACCAGCTTTGGCGCGTTGCTATAGCTGGCGGCGAACCGGCCCGTGCCAGCGATTTCAAAGCCGATATTGCCGGTTTCAAGCTTTCGCGTGATGGCAGCAAAGTCGCGGTCTGGGGCGATATCGCTAAGGATTGCGCCAGCTTTGGCTGCGACGATGATGGCGATACTTCCAAAGCCGGTCCCGGCACTGGCCGCGAATATGATGCGCTTTTCGTACGTCACTGGAGCAGCTGGGAAACACCGGGCAATTATAGCCGCTTGTTTGCGTTTGGTCTGACTGACGGCAAGATTGCAGGTGACGGCGTGGCCATGGATCGCGGATTGACTGGCGACACGCCATCCAAGCCGTTCGGCGGCGGTGAGGAAATCGCCTGGAGCCCGAGCGGCAAGGGATTGATCTTTGCCGCGCGCAAGGCGGATAAGGATGAGCCGCGTTCGACCAATCTTGATCTATATGGCGCGGATGTTGCCGGAAAAGAGCCGCTGCTCAATTTCACGGAAGAAAATGCCGCGACCGACAATCTGCCCGCGCCGTCACCCGACGGGAAATATCTGGCATGGGCGGCGATGGCGCGTCCCGGTTACGAAAGCGACCGGATGGTGGTTCAGCTCGTGGAGATGGCAACCGGCGAGCACACAGCGCTCACCGAAAAATGGGACCGGTCGGTCGGATCGATCACATGGGCACCGGACAGCAAAAGCCTTTATGTCACTGCCGGCGAACGGCTCGATACGCCGGTGTTCAATATTGATTTGAAGGGCAAGGTAGAGCGCTTGACCGGGGAGGGCCGCGTGACGGCTGTGATGCCGCTCGCCGATGGCTCGCTGATCTATGGGCTTAACTCACTACAGGCCCCGACCGAGCTTTTCCGCCGCGATAATAAAGGCAAAGTTACGCAGATTACCAATGTCAATGGCGCGGCGCTCGCTGAAATCGACAAGGTTGATATAAAGCGTTTCAGCTTCACAGGCGCAAATGGCGATAAGGTTTGGGGGCAGATAATCAAACCACTGACCAGAGCCGCCAAGCTTCCGGTGCTCTTCGTTGTCCATGGCGGGCCGCAAGGCAGTTTTGGCAATAGCTGGTCCTTCCGCTGGAACCCAAAGGTTATGGCGTCGCAGGGCTATGCCGCTGTCACCGTCGATTTTCACGGGAGCACGGGTTACGGGCAGGCCTTCACCGACAGCATCAACAAGGATTGGGGCGGCAAACCGCTTGAAGACCTCAAGCTCGGCCTGGCGGCTGCTGGCAAGATTGATGCACAGACCGATGTGACCAACGCCTGCGCGCTCGGCGCTTCATATGGCGGCTATATGATGAACTGGATATCAGGAAAGTGGAATGACGGCTTCAAATGCCTCGTCAATCATGCCGGCCTGTTTGATTTGAGGAGCTTCGCGCTTTCTACAGAGGAATTATGGTTCGACCAGTGGGACCATGGCGGCGCTTGGTGGGATCGCGCTGAGCCTGAAAAATGGAACCCGATAAATCACATTGCCAACTGGAAAACGCCAACATTGGTCATCCATGGCGAGAAGGACTTCCGTATCCCTTATACGCAATCTTTAATGGTTTTCACCACGCTGCAGGAAAAGAAAATCCCGTCAAAGCTGCTGATCTTCCCCGATGAAAATCACTGGATATTGAAGGCGCAAAATTCCATTCAATGGCACCAGACGGTTTTCGAATGGCTCGCCACCCACTTGAAGGAAGGAGAAAAATAGACTTGTTTTCAGCGATTTGGTGAATTTTCCAGAAAACTTGTGAACCGCATTTCGATCTGATCCGACTTGTTGTTGTGCCCTGAAAAAAGAGGCACAGGAAACAACAAAAGGAATATCATCATGCGTAAAGTAACTCTCTCCCTCGTCGCCGCTGCAATTGCGGCCACTGCAACCCCTGCCATGGCTGAGGATAATGCCGACAATTTCTCCGGTTTCCGCCTCGAAGCGTTGGCCGGATATGAAACTGTCAATCTGCCCGTCACAATCGCCAATCTTGACGGCGCAACGGTTGCCATCGCTGGCGGCTATGATCACAATATCGGCGGCGTAGTTCTTGGTGTCGAAGCCGAAGCTGGCTACAGCATCAGCGAAACGCCCCACCCCCTTCCTGGTTTTGATGTCAAGGGTAACCGTTCACTCTATGCCGGTGTCCGCGCTGGTGTACCTGTCAGCGAAGATGTTTTGCTCTATGCCAAGGGCGGCTATGTTAACAACCGGTTACGGGTTGTCGACCCCCTGGGCGCTACCTTTGGCGATGTAAAGCTCGACGGATGGCGCGCTGGTGCCGGTGCGGAATATCGCATTAGCGACAAGATCCACGTCAAAGGTGAATATCGCTTTAGTGGATATGACGGCTCGATCGAAGGTCACCAAGTCATGGTCGGTGTCGGCATGCGCTTCTAAGAAATAAGGCAACCACACTCTTGCCTTTATGGTGTGGCCGTCACCATCAAATAACCGGCCCAATCACTACTCCATACTCCCCCCAAAACTAACCGGAAGGCAGATAGCTGCCTTCCGGTTTTTTCCTTGCGGGGTAAACGAAACCGGGCGTTAGGGTCAGGACCTAACCAACCACCAGCACAATCTTTCCGACATGCGCGCCGCTTTCCATATGTGCATGCGCGGATGCGGCCTCGGCTAGCGGGAAGGTTTTATCCATTTCTGGACGCAGCCTGCCAGCCTCTACATCGGGCCATACGCTGCGATAAATTTCTTCGGTGAGCAGCGCTTTGAACTCGGCGCTGCGCGCACGCAGCGTTGATCCTGAAAGCATAAGCCGCCGCATCATCACCTGCGCCATATTGATCTCTGCGCTCATTCCCCCCTGCACCGCGATGGTCACATGGCGGCCATCTTCGGCGAGGCAAGCAAGGTTGCGCGGCACGTAGTCGCCCGCCACCATGTCGAGCACCAGATTGACGCCCGCGCCGCCGGTGATGCGCTTCACCTCCTCGACGAAATCTGCCTTTTTGTAATTGATCGCATGGTCCGCGCCAATTTTGGTCGCGGCTGCGCATTTCTCGTCTGATCCGCAGGTGACGATGATGGTGATATCAAACAGCTTGGCAAGCTTGATCGCCATCGACCCGATGCCGCTGGTGCCGCCATGCACTAGCGCTATTTCTCCATCGGCGACATAGCCGCGTTCAAACATGTTATGCCAAACGGTCATCAGTGTCTCTGGAAGCGCGGCGGCTTCTGCAATCGGCAAGCTATCTGGCACCGGAAAGCATTGGCCCTCACGCGCGACGCAATATTCGGCATATCCGCCGCCCTCGACGAGGGCGCAGACTTTACTGCCAATCGAAAATTGGTCGACGCCGCTACCAACTGCAACAACTTCGCCTGATATTTCCAGCCCCGGAAGATCGCTCGCATCGGCTGGCGCGGGATAGCGGCCCTGGCGTTGCACGACATCGGGCCGATTGATACCGGCTGCTGCAACTTTAACCAGCAATTGTCCGCTGTCTGGCGATGGAACTGGGCGCGTACAGGGCTTCAACACCTCCGGCCCGCCCGACTCGGTAATTTCGATTGCCGTCATCTTTTCGGGAATATCAGCCACATCTGCCCCCTCTACGCTACCAAGCGATAACGCCGACGGTTATTGACAGATGCGAAGCGACAGTCAACTATTGCGCAATGGATGACGATCTGCCCCAACGCCAAGATGATCCGTTGAGCCAGCTGATAAAGCAGGATCTCGACCCGCTGTCGCTTGATGAGCTTGACGAACGGATAGAGCTATTGCGGCAAGAAGTTGCCCGCTGCGAAGCGAAAAAGGCGGCGGCAAGCGGCCATATGCAGGCTGCCGACGCATTGTTCAAAAAGGAGTGAGCCAGCTTACCCGCCAATTATGGTTAACGGCTTGGTAATCTTTTACGGTGCTAATGTCATTTTGAACGCAACAGCGGTTGAAAGCCGCGCAAATGACGCCGATATGATAAGGATAGCAACACCGACCCGCCGACAGGAGCTTCGATAAATGCCATCATTTGCAGAATCATTGGAGTCCACGCTCCACCAGGCACTGAAACATGCAGCAGACCGCTCCCATGAATATGCGACGCTTGAGCATCTGCTTCTCGCGCTCGTCGATGATGGCGATGCGATGCAGGTTTTGCAGGCCTGCGGCGTTGAGCTGGGCGAACTTTCCGACACAATCACGCAATATCTGGATGACGAATTAGACAGCCTCAAAATCACTGGGACGGTCGAACCATCACCCACCAGCGGATTTCAGCGGGTGGTGCAACGCGCAATCCTGCATGTGCAGAGCAGCGGCAAGGATGTGGTAACCGGCGCGAATGTGCTCGTCGCGCTTTTTTCCGAACGCGAAAGCTATGCCGTCTATTTCCTTCAGCAGCAGGATATGAGCCGCCTCGATGCGGTGTCGTTCATTAGCCATGGTATTGGCAAGGATGGCCGCATGGCCGACCAAACACCGGTGACCGGCAGCGAGGACACCGAAGAGGAAAAGCCCGAGGGAGCAAAGGGCAAGAAGGAAAAAGAAGGCGCGCTTGACCAGTTTACGGTCAATCTCAATGAAAAAGCAAAGCAGGGCCGGATCGACCCGTTGATTGGCCGCGAGGAGGAAGTTGACCGTACGGTCCAGATCCTCTGCCGCCGTTCGAAGAATAATCCGCTCTATGTTGGCGAACCCGGCGTTGGTAAAACTGCGATTGCAGAAGGGCTGGCGCGGCGCATCGTTGAAAATGATGTGCCCGAAGTGCTGACGCCTGCGGTGATTTACTCGCTCGATATGGGCTCACTGCTTGCGGGGACACGTTATCGGGGTGATTTTGAAGAGCGCCTGAAAGCAGTGGTGACCGAGCTTGAAAAGCTGCCCGACGCAGTATTGTTCATCGACGAAATTCACACTGTCATTGGTGCAGGCGCGACCAGCGGCGGCGCGATGGATGCATCCAACCTCCTTAAACCGGCACTGTCGAGCGGTTCGATCCGTTGTATCGGCTCGACCACATATAAGGAATTCCGCAATCATTTTGAAAAGGACCGCGCGCTTCTTAGGCGGTTCCAGAAGATTGATATCAAGGAACCAAGCATTGAAGACACAATCAAAATCCTCGTTGGCCTGCGCAGCGCCTTTGAAGAGCATCACAATGTCAAATATACCAACGACGCGCTGAAATCGGCGGTCGAACTGTCTGCGCGCTACATTAATGACCGCAAGCTGCCGGACAAAGCGATCGACGTGATTGACGAGGTCGGCGCGATGCAGATGCTGAAGCCCAAATCAAAGCGCCGTAAGATTATCAATGTAAGTGAGATCGAAGCTGTCATTTCGACGATGGCGCGCATCCCGCCCAAAAATGTCTCGGCCGATGACAAGACCTCACTTGGCAGCCTCGATGCCGATCTAAAACGTGTTGTCTTCGGACAGGATGTCGCGATCGAAACGCTCGCAAGCGCGATCAAACTGTCGCGCGCGGGTCTGCGCGATCCGGACAAGCCGATCGGTAATTACCTGTTTAGCGGGCCAACCGGCGTAGGTAAGACAGAGGTAGCACGCCAGCTAGCCTCGATCATGGGCATCCCGCTGAAACGTTTTGACATGAGCGAATATATGGAGCGCCACAGCGTTTCCCGCCTGATCGGTGCGCCTCCGGGCTATGTTGGTTATGATCAGGGCGGGCTTCTCACCGATGCAGTTGATCAGAACCCGCATTCGGTACTGCTACTCGACGAGATTGAAAAAGCGCATCCCGACCTTTTTAATATCCTGCTCCAGGTGATGGATAATGGCCGCCTGACCGATCATCACGGCAAAACCGTCGATTTCCGCAATGTCATCCTGATTATGACCACCAATGCCGGCGCGTCCGACATGGCAAAGGAAGGCATCGGTTTCGGCAATAATATTAGCAAGGAAGATGCTGGCGACGAGGCGGTGAAGAAGATGTTCACTCCCGAATTCCGCAACCGGCTCGATGCTATTGTGCCCTTTAACTATCTGCCGCCAAAGGTGGTTGCCCGCGTTGTCGATAAGTTCATCTTACAGCTTGAGTTGCAGCTCGCCGATCAGAATGTGCATATCAAGTTTGATGATGATGCGCGCAAATGGCTGACCGACCGCGGCTATGACCGGCTGTATGGCGCCCGCCCGATGGGCCGCCTCCTTCAGGAGAAGATCAAACAGCCGCTCGCCGAAGAGCTGCTATTTGGTAAGCTCGTCAATGGCGGCGAGGTTGCGGTGCATATAAAGGACGGTAAACCCGCCTTTGAAGTGACCCCCGCCCCGCCAAAGCAGAGCAAGGCCAAGAAAAAGGCGAAGCCCAAGTCCAAGCCCAAAGCTGAACCCAAAGCGGCAAAGAAAGCCGCTGACAAGAAGGCAGACTAAAGCCCGACCATCTGCGCGCCGTCGCCAATAGCATCAAATAGCCCGGCCTCGGTTCCGGTCATCCAGACCTGCCCGCCCATTTGGGAAAGGCGCCCAAAAAGCGCTGCCCGGCGCGATGGGTCAAGATGGGCAGCAACCTCGTCAAGGAGCAGGATGGGCCGCCTGCTGCCCTGCTCGGCGACCATTTCGGCATGGGCAAGAACAATTGAAAGTAGCAAAGCCTTCTGCTCGCCGGTCGAGCAACGCGCTGCGGCTTCCTCCTTTGCGCGGTGCATAACAACCAGGTCAGCGCGGTGCGGCCCGGTCAACGTGCGGCCTGCAGCGGCATCGCGTGCGCGCCCATCGCGCCATGCCGCAAGCAATGTTTCGGGATCATTTGCATCCGTTTGTTCCAGGGTCAGCGCGGGATTGGCGAAAGGGCCGGTTTCGTTTCCGGCGAGATTTTCATCAAGCGTTGTAACCAAGCGTGCCCGCGCCTCTGCTATCGGGATTGCCGCTTCCGCCATCCTCACCTCTATCGCATCGAGCCACACCGGATCGGGGGGCATCTCCCCAGCGAGCAGCAGATTACGCTCTCGCATGGCCGCCTCATAACGGCCGCTAAGCCGCGCATGATCAGATTTGAGCGCCAGCACAAGCCGGTCCAAAAACCGCCGCCGACCGCCAGCGCCTTCGGTAAAGATGCGGTCCATAGCCGGTGTGATCCAAAGCACTGACAGCCACTCAGCAAGATTGTTGGCGGCAGCATTCGCGCCATTGATACGCACCTTGCGGCGATCGGGAGCGGCAGGTTCGGTGCCAGTTCCCAATCTGACATCACCCATCTCCGCCGATATCGCAAAGCCGCCCGCCCCGCCATGACGCGCCATTTGAGACAGGCTGACGCGCCGCAGGCCGCGACCAGGAACCAGCATCGATACCGCCTCCAATATATTGGTCTTACCCGTACCGTTGGGGCCATGCAGCACTATAAGGCCGGGGGCGACGGGCAGTTCAAAGCGCGCATGATTGCGGAAATCGGTCAGCAAAAGGCGGGTCAAAACCATAGGCATGGCGTGGCTCGAAGCGCGGTGAAGGTCAACCGCAATTACGATCTGAACCGCAGATGAACATAAAATCCCATAGTTTGGTGTTTTTTCCCAAATATTAGATAATTGTAAAAGAAGGCTTGGCGTTCATTTTCATCTATATATTTGTTTTATATAGATTTTCTAAAACTGGCACGCCTTCTGCAATGTGATGGTTGTAACCGGAACAGCCGGCTCACAAATTAGACAGAACCAAATTTGAAAAGGAATAAATAATGACCCTCTCCCCAAGCAAGCATTTCGCCTCCGCCTTCGCCGCCATCATCTGCGCAGTAGCATTTGTCGGCACCAGCATCGCCCCGGCCATCGCCCCCTATTCAAACCTGGTTGCGTAAAGCGCACCGACCCACACAAAGGAATAATATAATGACCCTCTCCCCCACCAAGCATTTCGCCTCCGCCTTCGCCGCCATCATCTGTGCAGTTGCATTTGTCGGCACCAGCGTCGCCCCAGCCATCGCTCCTTATTCAAGCCTGGTTGCGTAAAACGCACCGGCCCAAACCAAAGGTATAACAAAATGTCTCTCTCCCCACGCAAACAAATCGCCGCCGCCTGCGCTGCTATCTTCTGTGCCTTCATCACCATCGGCACCAGCGTTGCCCCCGCCGTTGCACCGGTTGCGCCCTATATCGCTTAACCGGCTCACCGCCGGCAACCATCCACTTACGTAAAAAGGAAAATTTTATGACCAAACTTGTTTTAGACCGCGCAAATAAAAAGGTGCTCGGCGTCTGTGCAGGACTTGCCAACTGGTCCGGCATCGATGTTTCGATGATGCGGGTGATATTCGTAGTTGCCACATTAATCGGCGTCGGTTCGCCGATACTGATTTACCTTATTTTAGCGTTGATACTTAACTGAATCGTTTACTTGCTATCCTCTATTGGTTACGGCGACGAAGCATAGCGCACAGAAGGATAGATAGATGAGCATGGCCAATGGTCATCCCGGAAATGAAGGTGGCGGTATAAATGCCCGTGAACACGGGCGTGATGCCGTCGCAATCTATGCAGACATTCGTGAGCATGGCGGCGGCAAATACAAGGTTCACATTATTGATCTTTCGCAATCCGGTTTCCGGATCAAAACATCCACCCATATTAGCGACGATCGCGCCATCTTTCTTACGCTGCCCGGCTACGCCCCGCTTGAGGCCCGCATCGCCTGGCATCACGGCCATGAATATGGTTGCCGCTTCATCAGCCCGCTGCATGAGGCCATTTACGAGCATATCGTCAAAACCCATCCCTCGCTTGTGGTACAGGGCAGCTGAACCAGCGTTCGCCGAAACGGCTGCGGTTTCCGAAACGGCACTCGCCGGGCAAACAGCGACGATCACGATATTGGCGCTACCTTCGTCTCGCCGCGTTGCTTCTGGCGATGCTCGCGCTGGCATGGGCGTATGCGCGCTGGAGTGATGATCATGTCACTATCACTCGCAAGCCAATCGAAAGCGTTCACGCCGCCGATGGAGATAGTTTTTCGATAGGAAAACGCAAATTACGCCTCACGGGCTTAGACGCGCCCGAATATAGCCAAGTCTGCAAGGATGCAGGCGGCCGCGATTGGGATTGCGGCAAGGCGGCGCAGGGCGCACTCATCAGTCTACTCGCCCAGCCGGGCCTATCCTGCGAAACAGATGCTGCGGACAAATATGGCCGCGCGCTTGCCATCTGCAAAACTGCGGCAACGCCCGACATTGCTGGGGCGCAAGTGGCGGCAGGCATGGCAGTCTCGAACGAGTTTTATGGCCTGCGCGATTATGGCGATGAAGAAGATGCAGCGCGTGATGCCCGGCGCGGCATCTGGCAAGGTGCGTTTATCCATCCCAAAGAGTGGCGCCGCACGCACTAGGCCATCAACCTGCCTTGCGCACAAACACGCTTCCTGCCGAATAGCCCGCGCCAAACGAACAGATCAGGCCAATATCGCCCGCTGCGAGGTCGTCGCTATGCTTGTGGAAGGCGATGATCGACCCGGCGCTCGATGTATTGGCATAGCTGTCGAGCACCGTCGGGCTTTCATCCTCACTCGCCTCGTGGCCAAGCACGCGCTGCGCGATCAGACGGTTCATTCCGGCATTTGCCTGATGCAACCAAAGCCGCCGCAGATCAGCGCTCGACAAGCCAAGGCGCTCGCCATGATCGATGATCATCTTAGCCACCATTGGCACTACTTCCTTGAACACTTTACGCCCATCCTGGATGAACAGCTTATCGCTAGCTGGGCTGTCTTGCTCAATCGGCGCGCCATGAGTGCGGTTTAGAAAGCCGAAATTATTGCGGATATTGTTGCTAAAGACGGTCTTCAGACAGCTCCCCAATATTTCCCAATGCTGCGTCGGTGCCATGGCTTTCTCCTCGACCAGCACGGCGGTGGCGACGTCGCCAAAGATGAAATGGCTGTCGCGGTCGCGCCAGTTTAGATGGCCAGAGGTAATTTCGGGGCTGATCACCAGCACCGATTTTGCGCTGCCCGAACGGATATAATCCGCCGCTGTCTGGATGCCGAAAGTCGCCGAGGAGCAGGCGACATTCATATCAAAGGCGAAACCATGCTCCATTCCGAGCGCCGCCTGTATCTCGACCGCCATCGCCGGGTAAGCGCGCTGCATATTTGAAGCCGCGCAAAGCACAGCATCGATATGCTTGACGTCGCGCCCGGCCGCTTCAAGAGCAGCCTGCGCTGCCTTCACGCCTATTTCCGCCATGATCGAAATCTCATCATCACCGCGTTCGGGCAGCCGCGGGCACATGATGTCAGGATTTAGGATCGATGCTTTGTCGATCACATTGCGCGCCTTTATCCCGCTCGCTTTCTCGATGAATTCGACCGAGCTGTGGGTCAACGGCTCGGCATCCGGGTTTTCCACATTATGCTTGTCAACATAAGCATTGAAGCTTTCCACCAGCTCGGCATTGCTGATGCTTTCTTCGGGTGTGAACAGGCCGGTCGCCGAAATGACCGGGGTAAGCTGGCTCGTCATCGCAATAATCCCGCTTTGTCTGATTGCGGCAATCTTAAACCCGCTGCAAAGATGGCACAAGCCAATTGCAACATGCGCATTTCCCAGCCATGGATGCGGGCGAGAGAGGAGCCGCTATGGCATTGAAGGAACGTAGGCCCAGCCCGCTGTCGCGCTTTGTACGCTGGTTGGTGCTGCGAGCGTATAAGCGCTATGGATGGCGCGCCGTCGGGGAGATTCCCGAACCGCGCCGCTTCGTCATTGTTGCCGCGCCGCATACCAGCAATTGGGACTTTCCCAATTTTCTGGGACTGGCCGGAGATTTGGGTATCCGGCCGCATTTCATGGCCAAACAAGCGCTCTTCCGGTGGCCTTGGCGTCGCTTCATGCTCGATATGGGCGGTGTCCCCATAGACCGGAGCAGTGCCAATAATGTCGTTGATCAAATGGTTGCCGAATTTTCCCGCCGCGACGAGTTCATGTTGACCATCGCGCCCGAAGGCACACGCGGAGCGGTAAGCCGCTGGAGAACCGGGTTTTATCAAATCGCGGTAGCAGCGAAGGTTCCAATGGTCATGGGCATGATGGATTATGAAAAGAAAAGCGGCGGGCTAGGCCCCGCCATCATGCCCACCGGCGACTATCAGGCGGATATGAAGAAGATCATGGAGGTCTATCGCAGCGTGGTGCCGCGGCACCCCGGACGCGCGACCAAGGATATGATCGGCGCGGAAAATGGCGGCGGCAAGTAACATTGCCGGTGATACCCGCGAATAGCGCAGCATACTAACGTCAGGGGAGAATATTTATGAAAGCCATAAGCTTGTTATTTCTGCGAGTATCAACCGCATTGCTCATCATCATATGGGGCCTGGTAAAGGTCCGTGCGCCAGAAAAAGCGATTGGCGTATCGGAAAAATATTATGGCGGCGCAGTTTCAGCTGAAATGCTGCAAATGCCTTGGGGATTGTTTCAACTGGCGGTCGGCGCGCTTGTTATTCTTGGCCTGTTCCGCCGTTTCGCCTATCCTTTGCAAGCGGCGATATTGTGCCTTGGCGCACTGGTCATCTGGAACCATTTGCTTGATCCCTTTGGCCTCTATCTCTTCGCCGAAAAGGGCGGCGCAAATATCCTCTTCTTCCCCTCGCTCTGCCTCGCAGCCGCCACATTGGTCATATGGGCCTTTCGCGATGAGGACACGCTGTCGCTCGATGCAATGAGGCGCAAAGACTGAGAGTTATTTGACCAGCAAAATCTCGCCATAGCCGTTAAAGGCCGGCGCGATCTTGTGCCTCGGTGTTTCCCCGCCCGCAAAGGCCAGATCAGGAAAGCGTTCAAACAGCATCGGCAGCGCAATCCTCGCTTGCACTTTGCCAAGCCCGGCACCGAGGCAATAATGCGCGCCGCCGCCGAATGCAAAATGGTTGATTTTCTCCCGCATGATATCGAATTTCTCCGGATCCGGATTCATCTTGGGATCATAATGCACGCCAAACAGCGACATGTGCAACGTGTCGCCTTGCTTCACCTGCTTGTCAGCAACCTGCATATCCTCATGCGCGCTGCGTAAAACTTGCGCCACCGGCGGTTCAACGCGCAGTATTTCATCGAGCGCATTGTCGATCAGCGACGGGTCTGCCTTCAGCTTAGCGAGCTGATCCGGGGTTTTGAGGAACTGCACAACGCCGCTGGAAATCATGTCGGTCGTCGTCGAGTTGCCGGCGATAAGCAAAAGGCGGATCAGCAGAACGATCTCTTCGGTTGTGCCTTTTTGCCCTTCCTCCTCCGCCTGCGCCAGCCGGCTTATCAAATCATCGCTGGGATTATCGCGGCGCATGTCGACTTCCCGTGCGAGATAGTCGGCAAGTGTGGTGGTCGATTCTTCGTAGAGCTTTGTCTGCTCCTCGCTGCGAAATGGATTGAGCGCCTGCATGCAGCCCAGCGACCATCGGCGGAAATCAGCGCGGTCGGCAGCATTGATGCCGAGCAATTCAGCCATCACCGTTGTCGGCAGCGGAGAACCGAATGTTGGGACAAAGTCAAACTCACCCTCGCGAGCGGCAATATCATCGGCAAGCTGCTGCGCAATCTCTTCGATTTTGGGGATCATCGCCTCAACCGAGCGTTTGTTAAACGCCTTCAAAACAAGCCCGCGCAGGCGGCCATGTTCGGGATCATCCATCATCAGGATGGAGAGTTCCTTGCTGTTGTCCCCGTATAGCATTTGCGAAAAGCTGCCGGGATTGGCCTTTTTGGGATCGGCGTTCAGATGCCGATTCTTCACGAGATCGGAAACCTCACTCCCGCGCGTCAGGAAATAGCGTCCCAGCTGCTGGTCGTGATGCACCGGGTCGGCCTCGCGCAATTTGCTCAGCGGCACCCAGGGTGTTTCGCGGTAGACCGGGTCCATCGCCGATAGCTGATAACCCGTTGGTAGCTTTTCTTTTTCGTCAGACATTGGTTTCCCGTTTCTTTTCGTCAATAATTGCAGCTGGTTCATAGATGCGATCGGCGTTGGCTACAGCTTCTGATGCGCGCAGTGCCGAAATGATACGCATCAAATGCTGCAGATCATGTACCTCCAGACTGATCTCGAAACTGTGAAATTCAAGATCGCGGCTGGTCATGCGCAAATTCAGAATGTTGGCCTTGTGAAAGCCGAAAATCCCCGCCACTTCGCCCAGCGTACCCGGCCTGTTATGAAGTATAATCCGCAGCCGCGCCGAACCGCCATCGCTGCCTTTGCCCCAGCTAAGGTCGATCCAGTCGGCATCAATGCCGCTGGCCAGCGTGTTACAGTCAATCGTGTGCACTTCGACAGGCTGCCCTTCGCTGCGCAGACCAACGATCCGGTCGCCGGGAATGGGGTGACAACATTCGCCGAGGTGATAGCCCATCCCCGGCGTCAATCCGCGGATTGATATTGCCTGGCCCTGCATGCCCCATTCAGCAGTTTCGGCTGCATCAAAACCGGGAACCAGCGCCTCCATCAGCGCGCTATCGAGGATGGTGCCCGCGCCGACGTCGTTCATCAGATCGTCTTCGCTCTTATAGTCGAGGCGTTTTACCGCCGCTGTCAGCGCTTTCTTACCAATCCGGCCGGGCATCCGCGCCGCAATCTCGGTGTAGAGATTCCGGCCGATCTTGATCAGCTCATCGCGCTCCTGATGCCGCACATGACGCCGTATCGCTGCGCGCGCCTTGCCGGTGGCTACGAAGTTGAGCCAACTGGGCTGGGGTAGCTGCGCATCGCTTTTCAGGATTTCGACCATGTCGCCATTGGCGAGCGGCGTGCGCAGCGGGACGTGCCGGCCATTAACCTTCGCGCCCACCGCCTTGTCGCCAAGGTCAGTATGCACCGCATAGGCAAAATCGACCGGCGTCGATCCCTTCGGCAGTTGGTGCAGAGAGCCTTGCGGCGTGAAGGCGAATATCCGGTCTTGATACATCGCCATTCGCGTATTTTCGAGCAGTTCTTCTGCGCCTTGGCTGGTCTCTAATATTTCGATTAAATCGCGGATCCAGCCTGCCTGCCCATCAGCCGTATCAGCCTGCTTGTAGGCCCAATGCGCGGCGAGCCCATATTCGTTGGCGCGGTGCATATCTACGGTTCTGATCTGCACTTCGACGCGCATATTGCCGTCGAATATAATCGTCGTGTGGATGGACCGGTATCCGTTGCGTTTGGGGGTTGAGATGAAATCCTTAAAACGCCCGGGCACCATTTGCCAGCGGCGATGAAGTGCACCCAGCACCAGATAGCAATCATCCTCATTTTCGGTAATAATCCGAAAGGCATTGATATCGGTAAGCTGTTCAAAGGCGACATGGCGCTCCTGCATCTTGCGCCAGATTGAATAGGGATGCTTCTCTCTGCCCGAAACCTGCACCTTGAGGTTGGCCTCCATCATCGCCAGTTTGATCGTCTGGCTGATCGCCTCAACCTCGACCTCGCCCTTGTCGCGAATTTGCGTCAGCCGGCCGGCGATCGTTTTGTGGGCGTCGGGCTCGAGCTGCTCAAATGCCAATAGCTGCATCTCGTGCATAAATTCATACATGCCTACCCGCTCGGCAAGCGGAGCGTAGATATCCATCGTTTCGCGCGCAATTCGGCGGCGCTTCTCTTCATTCTTGATGAAATGCAGCGTACGCATATTATGCAGCCGGTCAGCAAGCTTAACCAGCAGAACGCGGATATCATCGGATATCGCCAGCAGAAATTTGCGCAAATTTTCTGCCGCGCGCTCATCCTCTGTCTGCGCCTCGATCTTGGATAGTTTGGTTACACCGTCAACCAGCCTCGCAACGCTGCTTCCGAATTTATCCTCGACATCCTCAATCGTGGTCAGCGTGTCTTCCACCGTGTCGTGCAGCAATGCAGTAATAATGGTGTCTTCATCCATCCGTAGGTCGGTCATCAGCGCGGCGACCTCTACCGGATGGCTAAAATAGGGATCTCCGCTGGCACGTTTTTGGGTGCCATGGACTTTTACCGTATAGACATAAGCACGGTTCAGCCGGTCTTCATCCACATCGGGATTATAGGCGCGAACACGCTCCACAAGTTCATATTGGCGGATCACCGAAAGAGCCAGAATATATCTATTGTGCAATCGAGGTAGCAAGATGGCAAAAACATCGAAGTGGAATTACCGCAGACGGGGCTGGGTGCCCCGACAAGGTCATTTCGCTTTGAGGTTGTAGCCATCTTGCTATCCTTTCAGGATTTGACTGATTTTGTCCATTGCTGCGTTGGCGAGGCTTGAAATAGAAACCCTATTCTGCGCCTCGCCGCCTTGCACTGAACAAAATCACTTCAAACCTCGAATGCACAATAGATATATTCTGGCTCTAAGCTTGGGTTATTTGCGCCGCGTTGCAACAAAAAAATGCGCCGCAGACAATGTCTGCGGCGCTGGAGGCATCGGCTCTGAATGCTATCGGAGGAGATAGCCATCGGGGGTCTCGTTAGAGAGAAGAGCCGAAATTATGTCTGCTTGCCCTTAATTGCTGGCGAGGCGTTCAATCTGCTGGATTTTCGCCTGCACACGCTTGTCGCCATTGCATTTGGCCAGCGCGGCAGCGTCAAATTCGCGTTCACCGGCACGGAATGCTGTTATTTTGCCGAATTTGCGCGCGATACTGATGCACATGTTTTTGTCAGCGGTGCTGGCCTTACCGGCGCGGCAAGTGCTGCCTTTGCATTTCAGCGAAGTGCCGCGCACAATCAGCCTGGTGGCTTCTACCGGCTTTGCCAACTCAGCCTGAAAATAGGGGCCACTTGCTGCATAAGCCATCGGAACAATAACGGTGTTACTGGTGCCAAGCACCAACGCACCTGCAAAAATGAACACACGCTTGGAAATTTGGGAGAGGGTCATCATACTTATCCTTTGCTATTTCTTACGTTCAGCCCTGGCCTTCCGCGTCATCCGAAAGGTCAAGAATAGTGCAACCAAATAATCAGTTGCGAATCGCTACTTAATACGATAAGTTTCTAGTTGCAACTTAAAACTGAATTTTATTTTTGCTTTTTTTGGGGATGAGGCGCTAACCTTGCAGCGAGAGGATCGAGTTTATGGGTAAATTGCGGGAACCACTCGCCGATATCAGTAAATGCGGGCTGCCTAGCGCGCTGGAAGCTATGGGTGAGAAATGGTCATTCATGATTCTGCGCGCTGCATTCAATGGCGTTCGGCATTTTGAAGAGTTCCTTTCCGAGATTGATATTGCACGCAATATTCTGGCCAACCGGCTAACACGGTTGACCGAAAGCAAGATATTGCACCGCACCCCTTGCCCCGATGACCGGCGCAAGGTTGAATATCGGCTGACCCAAAAAGGGCTCGACTTACTGCCAACGATGATTGCGCTGCGCCAGTGGGGTGAAAAATGGGGGACCGGAATTGCCTCCAACCCGGTGCTAGTGGATGAAAAGGACAAGCAGCCAATCCTGCCAGTGACAATCCGTAGCCACGACGACCGCGTACTTTCCCACATGGATCTGTGCTGGATGGACGTTAGCGATATCAAGCGGTTGGACGATGACAGCGCAGGTCACTCAAGCAGCAGCATGCGCAAGCTGAGTGCAATTTAGTTCATATCTATACCGCTCATATTTGCCGGCCAGACGGTGACATTGTAACTTTGCCGCGAATCTGTTACAATACTGCCAAAGTGGCCGTATGCGCCGCTTTTGCAAAGTCTAACGCAATGAGAAATGATGCAAGCAGGCGGAGTTTTCCGAAAAAGTTGAGCGAATAGCGCCTTTTCGGCAGGGGGAAACTCAGCCCAAACTCATTTAATGGAAGGTTGGTATTTATGACGTCCTCAGCGGTGTCCTTCGACGTGGGTGACTATGTGGTCTATCCCAAACATGGTGTCGGCCGAGTGGTCGAACTTCAAAATGAAGAAATCGCAGGCATGCAGCTTGAACTGTATGTGCTGCGTTTCGAAAAAGAGAAAATGACGCTCCGCGTGCCTTTCAACAAGGCTGAAAGCGTCGGTATGCGTAAGCTGTCTTCCGATAAAACGCTAAGAGAGGCGATGGAAACGCTGAAAGGCAAGCCGAAGGTAAAACGTACCATGTGGTCACGCCGCGCGCAGGAATATGAAGCGAAGATCAATTCGGGCGACCTGGTGTCGATTGCCGAAGTGACGCGCGACTTGTTCCGCCCCGCGGATCAACCCGAACAGAGCTATTCTGAGCGGCAGATTTTCGAAGCAGCCTCATCGCGCCTTGCGCGCGAATTGGCGGCGATGGAAAAAACTGATGAGCCCACGGCTTTGGAGCAAATTCTTGCCGTGCTGAATGAAGCCGCTCCGCAATGGTATGAACAGGCCGAATAAGCCCAAGCAAATCATGTGAATCGAAAGGGCGTCCTTGCGGCGCCCTTTCTTTTGCTTGCATCTCGCGCCTCGCAGCCGTATTGCTACTACAACACAGCTGGAGATACTACCATGAAAAATATTCTCGCTCTTGCCGCCATCCTATCGCTTTCTGCTTGCGGCTATTCGGTCTTCGATGCTGCCGAAGATATCAAGCAAGCGTCCAAAAGCGGCATGGAGGATGGCGAGAAAATAACCGCGCAGTCCAGCACGCTGGATGCCTTCACCAAGCTGGCAAGTATCGGCCCAGACAACATCACCTTCGAAGCTTCGGACAGCTTTACTATTCAAGCAAGCGGCGATGCGGATGTCATCGCCAAACTGCGTTACAAGCTGGAAGATGGCAGGCTGGTGATCGGCCGTGTTGGTGAAGGCTGGTCAGACTATAAGGGCGTGGTAGCAACCATTCACATCAGCGCGCCAACGCTTTCCAAGATAAGCAACGCCGGATCGGGTAACATAATTGCCGATGCCCTGGAAAATGATGAAATAAGTATCGCCGTTGCAGGCGCCGGCAATGTGATAATCAAACAGCTGAAAGCAAATGAAATCAAAGGCTCCATCGCCGGATCCGGGAATATCAATGTTGCAGGAACGGTGCAGCAGGCCAAATATGCCGTTGCCGGTTCGGGAAACATTGACGCAAAAGCGCTGAAGGCGGCCACCGCAAAAGCATCGATCGCTGGTTCCGGTGATGTCGATCTTTTCGCTCATGAAACGGCCAAAGCAAGCATCGCTGGCAGCGGCGACGTTAGTGTCACTGGCGGCGCGAAATGCACCTCCAGCATCGTCGGTTCAGGCGAACTTAACTGTTCCTAGGCTAAACCTGCCCGCAGATGATCATTTGACCGCAGCCCGCCCACGGGCGTATCAAGCGGGCAATAGGGTTTGCGGGAGAATATTGGTGAAACGGATACAGCTAAAAGTAATGGCAATGGCGCTGTGCGTTGTCTTTGGAGGCATGTCGGCGCACGCCGCCGAGCGCAAGCTTTTGATGGCCGGTTTCAAGAATATCGTTGTCGAGGATGATATTGAAGTTAACCTGACAATTGGCAAGGCGCCAAGAGCCACTGTTACCGGTGATAAGCGCGAATTGTCGCGCATCATCCTTGACCGGCGCGGCAACACGTTGGTCGTCAGACTGCGGCCTCAGGCAGTCGGCAACCCCCGCCGTCCAGCCAGCGAGCCGTTGCGGCTTGCGCTGAGCAACTATGCTCTGGAAAATATCGAACTGCGCGGCAATGGCCGGATCAATGCAACCGCGCTTAAAAACAGCGGCAGCGCGCGGATTTTTGTGCTTGGCAGCGGCGAAATCAACATCGACAATATGATCGTCGACCGGCTTGTTGCAACCGTGATCGGCAATGGCAGCGTCAAAATTGGCGGCGGCAAAGTCCGCCGCGGCCTAATAGAGATTCAAGGCGGCGCAGAAATAAATGCATCGGCAGTAAATTTCCGCAATCTGGAAGTCACCCACGAAGGGAGCGGCACCAGCAGCGCGACCGTCGCCAACGCAGCAAAAATCAACAATAATGGCCGCGGTTCGATAACGATCAC
Organism: Sphingorhabdus sp.; assembly: GCA_036479555.1. Taxonomy (GTDB): domain Bacteria; phylum Pseudomonadota; class Alphaproteobacteria; order Sphingomonadales; family Sphingomonadaceae; genus Sphingorhabdus_B. The sequence continues at coordinate 10,578 of JAZGFP010000003.1, read as the reverse complement.
CGGCAAGGGCAGCTGCTTCATCAAGCGCGCCGGCTCCGCTATCATCGATTGTCCCAAATATGCGCGCTAGCTTGGCTGGGCTTTGCGCCGCTATATGCGCCTTGTCGCTGGCCGCCTGCACGCTTCCTGCAAACGGAGAAGGGGCAGCGGCTGCGTCCGGAAACTGCGCGGCAGGCGAAGCGGGCGGCACATCCGAGGCCGGGCTTGAACAGATCGCGCTGTGCATTGAAAGCGATGGCGAAATGCATCTCTTTACAGCCGAGGTTGCGAAGACAATTCAGCAGCAGGCGCGCGGATTGATGTTCCGCACGCAGCTCGCCGATGATGCCGGAATGCTATTTCCCTATGACAAGCCGCAAACACTGAGCTTCTGGATGAAAAATACCGTCATCCCGCTGGATATCATCTTCATCCGCGACGATGGCAGTATTGAAAGCATCGCTGCGAACACGGTTCCCTATTCGCTCGAGCCGGTTGCCGCTGGCGCGCCAGTGACGGCGGTACTCGAATTGCGCGGCGGACGCACCGTCGAACTGGGGATCAAAGCTGGCGACAGGGTCGTGTGGAAGAAATAGCCCCGACCCTGCGCCATTCAGCCTGACTTATGCCGCTTTTTCGTTGCACCGCGCGCTGCTTCGCCTTATCCGCTCTGGATATGGGCATTTTTTCAAAGATATTCACTTGGTGGGACGGCGCGACGATCGGCACGATGCTGTTCAGTGCGCGCAAGGGACACAAGGTTGGCGAAGATGAATTCGGCAATCGATATTTCCAGACCAAAGATGGCCAGGCAAAAGAGGGTGGACGCCGCTGGGTAATCTATAATGGCCCCAATGATGCAAGCCGTGTGCCGCCCGAATGGCATGGCTGGTTGCACCACACACATGACGGCGATCCCGAAAGCTACCTGCCGCCCGAACGCAATTGGGAAGCGGGGCCAACGGCGAACCTGACCGGAAGCAAAGACGCCTATCGCCCTGCCGGAGCGCTTGAGCGCGGCGGGCGGCGGGCGGCAGCGACCGGCGACTATCAACCTTGGACGCCGGAGGCATCATGATAGCCGCGTGCAAATTCGCGCTTCCGCTATTGGCGCTGGCACTGAGCATTTCGGCTTGCAGCAAAGGAAGCGATCAAACGGATCAATCCAAGGCCAAGGCCAAAATCGCTGCCGGTGCGCCGTTACCCGAATTTGAGGGCGATGAGGTCGGTACACCGATGGAAGAACGCATTGCTGTGCTCGGCTTGCTCAACAAGCGCACCGGCGAATCGCGCGATCTTGAGCTGAAACCCGGGCAGGAATTGCGCTACGGTAAGGTCGTGATCCGCCTGCGTGCCTGCGAAAAAACGCGGCCGTGGGAAACTTTCCCCGATGAAGGCGCATTTGTGCAGCTGGAAGTGAGGCAACGCCCGGCGGGTACTAACGATGCCGAACGCTGGGAACGCGTTTTTTCAGGCTGGCTTTTCAAGGAAAATCCCGCTGCCAATGTCGTCCAGCATCCGGTCTACGACATCTGGGTCAAAAGCTGCAAAATGAGCTTCCCAGGCGAAGAAGAAGCACCGCTCAAATCGCCGCCTTCGGGCAAGACGGTTAAGCCGGCCAAGCCCAAAAAACCTTCGAGCGCTCCCCAGTCCGCACCGCCGGCCGATGACGAAATGGACGATGAAGCAGAAGATGAAGCGGAAGAAGTCGTCGAAGAAGAAATTGTCGAAACCTGATCACCCGGTGACTGATCGCCTAGCGCCTGGTCGCCCGGCAATAGCGCCTCACCGAGCCGCACCAGATATTCTTCCTGCGATATTTCCTTAACGCCTAGCCGCGCCAAATGGTCGGTTATGAGCTGGCAATCGAGCAGCTGAAACCCGCCAAGACGCAACCTTGCAACCAGCCAGACAAGCGCGACCTTTGAGGCATCTGCGGTGCGGCTGAACATGCTTTCGCCAAAAAATACGCGGCCAAGCGACAGCCCGTAAAGTCCGCCAACTATTCGCCCATCATGCCAGCATTCGATGCTATGCGCATGCCCCGCCTCATGCAGCGCGACAAAGGCCTGCTCGATATCGGCATTGATCCAGGTTTCCTGTCGGTCTTCGGCATCGGCGGCGCAGGTTGCAATGATCTCGGCAAAGGCCTGGTCGGCGGTCACCTTGAACCGGTCCTGACGCACCGCCTTGGCCAGCGAGTGCGAGATATGCAGTCCTTCGAGCGGCAAGACTGCGCGCTGCTTCGGTTCAACCCAGAAGGTCGCGGGGTCATCGCGCGCATCAGACATCGGGAAAATGCCGTGTGCATAGGCCCGCAGCATCACTTCAAGATCAATCGGCAACGCGCGCGCCGCCCCAGTTTTCGGGTAACGCCAGCCCGCCGCGCTCATTGTCCCAGATGATACTCATTATCCACCAGCGCCCCGGCGATCCGTCCGCTTTCACGCCGGTTCCATCCGGGCCGACAATGCCGTCATTCCAAAGGTGGACCATATTAACGCCGCGAAATTGAATGTCCCCGCTTTCGAGGGTTTCGCGCGCGTCATAGGTTGAATAGGCATGCGCGATTTGCCCGAAAATATCGGTCACGCGGTCGGTTTCGATCTCGTAAAAACTGCGCCCCTCCAATAGCGGTATCGTCGCTTCGACAAATTCATCGAAGGTGAAGGTGAAGGCGGTCGGCACATCATCGACTATGCGGGTTCGGGTTATCAGCGCCCGCGGATGGTAGAGTTCACGGTTACCTTCCCAATCCTGCCCGCCAGCAGGACCGGAAATGGCCGCATAGAGCGCATCCATCACACCGCCGATAGTCGCGTAGGGCATAGTCATAACTTTTCGCTTTCTTCGATGATGCACTGGCACGTCATTATGGACGCGCTAGTGCATCGGAGGAGAAATAACACGCGTCAAGTGGCTGTCACCACAATCTTTGCAGCCTTGCAGATTGCGAATGCACGATTCAGTGTATATATACAAAATTGCCCCGGCAGCGCCGAGTCTCTTGCCAGACCCGCCCCTGCCGGGGTTGATGTTTTTTTACCAAGGGGCAAGACAGCCATGACCCGCCGCACCAAAATTTACGAAGGCAAGGCCAAAATCCTGTATGAAGGGCCGGAACCCGGTACAATCGTTCAGTATTTCAAGGATGACGCAACCGCATTCAATGCCTCGAAAAAAGGCACGATTGCCGGCAAGGGCGTAATCAACAACCGCGTGTCAGAGCATATTTTTACGAAGCTTGCTCATATCGGCATCCCCACGCATTTCATCCGCCGCCTCAATATGCGCGAACAGCTGGTGCGCAAGGTAGAAATTGTACCGATTGAAGTGATCGTACGCAATGTTGCCGCCGGGTCGCTGACTAAGCGGCTGGGCATCGAAGAGGGCAAAGCGCTGCCGCATACTTTGCTCGAATATTGCTACAAGGACGATGCACTTGGCGATCCGCTTATTGCCGAAGAGCATATTGCCTGTTTTGGCTGGGCGACACAGGAAGAAATGCAGGATATCGCCGCGATGGCTATCCGCATTAATGATTTCATGTCTGGAATGTTTGCCGGCATTGGTATCAAGCTGGTTGACTTCAAGCTCGAATTTGGGCGGCTGTTCGACGGTGATTTTTCGCGGATTATCCTGGCTGATGAGATCAGCCCTGACGGTTGCCGCCTGTGGGATGCAGAAACCGGCGAGAAGCTTGACAAGGACCGTTTCCGCCACGATTTGGGCGGCGAGGTTGAAGCTTATCAGGAAGTTGCACGCAGGCTTGGCCTGCTCCCCGAAGAGGGGCAAAGCGCCGTGCTCGACCTCGACAGTCACCGCGCAAAAAAAGGCAAATAGGCGGGCATATGGATGGTTGCCTTTGGCCGCTGACCGGCTAACCCTATTGCCCATGAAAAGCATATTCAAACAGGCGGTTGCCGTTGCGCTGCTGCTTTCTGCACCGCTTGTTGTTACCGCTGCCGCTGCTAAGCCTGCACCGCCGCCGCCCGGGGTTGAAAGAACCGCGCCATGGAATGCGGAAACATCCGACCTGGAGCCCGACAAAAGCGTTATATATGGCCGTCTGCCCAATGGTTTAATCTACGCTATCCGGCCCAATAACAGACCGCAAAACCGGGTCATCATCCGCATGGCGCTGGATTTCGGGTCAGCCGCAGAAGCCGATGACGAACAGGGCCTTGCCCATTTTATCGAGCATATGGCCTTTAACGGGTCGACCAATGTTCCCGAAGGCGAGATGGTCAAAATGCTCGAACGGCTAGGTCTGGCCTTTGGCGCGGATACCAATGCATCGACCGGCTACACCCAAACGACTTACAAGCTGAACCTTCCGCGCGCAGACATGAGCCTGATCGAGCGCGCGCTGTTCCTGATGCGGGAGACTGCAAGCGAGGTTACTTTTGACCCCGGCGCGGTGAAACGCGAACGCGGCGTGGTGGTTGCCGAAATGCGGCAGCGCGAAGGCTTTGGCTTTCAGGCGCGGCGTGCGCGCAATAATTTCCTCTATCCCGATAGTTATTTTTCCACACGCTATGCGATCGGCAAACGCGGCGTGATTGACGAGGCCAGCGCTGCAAAAATGAGAGCGCTTTATGACAAATGGTATCGCCCCGACCGGGCGCGCATAGTGATCGTTGGCCCGGTTGATCCGGTGGCCATGGAGAAGATGATTGCCGCAAAATTTTCAAACTGGCAAAATAACGCGCCGCCGCTTGGTAAAATCGACCAGTGCCGCTTTGATGATCGCCGCGTCAGGGCCGCGGCACAGTTCACCCATCCCAAGCTGACCGAAAGTGTCACCATCATGCAGCTGGTGGCGGACAAGCCGCGCCGCGACACTTTCAACCGCGCGCTATTGCAATTGAAGATGCAAATCGCCGGCGCGATCATCGCCGGCCGCATGGCGCGCCTGTCGCGCGGTCAGGATATCCCTTATCTTGGCAGCAAACTGATTTTCGAACCTAGCTTTTGCGACCGCTATGCCCGGATAGGTTTTGCCGTTTCGGGCAAGGATGGCAGCAGCGAAGCTTTGCTGCCGATTGTCGAACAGAAAATCCGGCAAGCCGCCGAGCACGGCTTTACCGCCCAAGAGGTTGCCGAGCAAATCAGGCGGCGCGAGACGGCCTTTGCAAATGCTGCCAAGGGCGCGGATACCCGCAGGAGCGCAGCCTTTGCAAACGCGCTTGTGGGTCTCGGTGACAATGTCCTGAATGACCCGAAATATCTGCAATTGGTGTGGCTTTCTGCAAAACCATTTATGACCGCCGACGCGATCAGCGCAGAGTTTGCGCGCTGGCATGGCCGCCTTGATCGGCCACTGATATTCGGCCAAGCGAAGACAGCAAGCGATCCTGGCAAGCTGCTTACCAGCTATACCGACAGCCTCAAAGTAGCGGTCGCAGCGCCTGAGGAACGGAGCCAGAAAGACTTTGCCTACACCGATTTCGGCGCGGTAGGGAAAGTCGCCGAGAACAGCCTGATCGCTGACCTTGGCATCCGGACCATCCGCTTCTCCAACAATGTGCTCCTCAATATCAAGAAAACCAACTTCGAAGATAACCGCATACGTTTTTCGATACGGATAGCTGGCGGCGAACTGGCTTTTGGCAAGGACAATGCCGCGCTATCGTCGCTGATGAACAGCGCCTTTATTTCCGGCGGCCTGGAGGCGCATGACCTTGATGAGCTACGCTCTATCTTTGCCGGAACAACCGTGCAGTCCAACCTTTGGATTAGGGATGAATATTTCGGAGGCGGGGGCAGTGTTTCTCCCGCTGATCTTGAAAAGCAGATGCAGCTCCTAGCCGCCTATATTACCCATCCCGGTTACCGGAACGAGGCGCTGCGTCTTTATCGGCGGCCATTGGAGGAGCGCTATGCCCGCCTCGATGCGACACCGGGAACCGCGCTCAATATTGCCTATAACCGCATTCTTACAGGCAATGACCCGCGCTTCTCGCTGGCTTCGCTGGAGACCGCAAAGGCGCTTGATTTTGATCAGCTCAAAATGGCGCTGGGCAATATGCTGCTGGAAAACAGGCTTGAAATTGCATTGGTTGGTGATCTTGACGAGGATGCTGCAATCGCAGCCGTTGCGAAGACTTTCGGCGCGCTGCCGAAGCGCAAGATCGATGCCGACCCGCGCACCGATGCTCGCAAGACCGAATGGTCGGCAGATATGCGCGCATTTGAAATCCTGCATAAGGGCGAGAAGGATCAGCTAAGCTGGCGGCGGACATGGACGACCGCCGACGGCAAGGACCAGAAGCTTGATTTCACTATGGATCTGCTGGCGCGGGTAATATCAATCCGGCTGCTTGATGAGCTGCGCGAAAAACTCGGCGCCAGCTATGGCGGTCGGGCGAGTTCCTATATGTCCGATGTCTATCCCGGGCGCGGGACATTCAGCATTTCCACCAGCGGCGATCCAAAGGATCTTACCGCAATCGAACAAGCCGTAGATTTGATTGTTGTGGAAATCACCGCAGCGCCGGTTGATACCGACCTTTTCGAGCGCGCGAAGAAACCGCGGCTCGAATCCTATCGCGACTGGCGGCAACATAATGGTACCTGGATCGGCGTCGCATCGCGCGCGCAAACGCGAGGTGACCGGCTGGCGCGTTTTCGCAGCGGCGAAGATGTTTTCAAATCAATCACGCGCGGCGATGTGCACAAGGCCGCGATTCGATTTCTGAAGGATAGAAAAAGCTATATTTTCCACGCTGTTCCGGCAGAGCAGATAGCCAGCGGCGAAAGCGAAGCGGCGAAAGCCCCGTAGGCATCAGCCTTTGGTCTTGTAACCCGCGATTATGCCCAGCACGAATGCAAGGAACAGACCCAGCTGCGCATCATCATTGGCAGCACGGCCCCAGCCGATATATTCATATCCCCAGGCAAACAGCCCAACGAAAATTGCGGTTGCCAATCCAACCATGTCGATCTCCAAACGGCACAGGGCCATTCTTTTTTGTAGTTAAGGTGAACGCATATACACTTGTAAAGGCAAATAACGGCTTTCCAAGCATGGTTAATTTTTACTTTCGCTTTGTTCTGCCTCTTGCGCCATGCGCGCTGGCTCCTATAGGGATGGCAAAGCTAAATCGGACAGGGGCCTTCCCATGAAAACGCGCATATTCGTCACCCTAAAAAATGGCGTGCTGGACCCGCAGGGAAAGGCCATACACCACGCGCTTGAGGGGCTGGGTTTTGATGGGGTGGAGAGTGTCCGCGCGGGCCGCTTGATCGAGATCGAGCATGAGGAAAGCGTTTCGCGCCAGCAGCTAGAGGCCATGTGCAACAAACTACTCGCCAACACCGTGATCGAGAATTTCGAGATTGAGGCCTAAAGGGATGCGCGCTGCGGTTATCCAGTTTCCCGGTTCCAATTGTGACCGCGACATGGCCGTTGCCATCCGCCAGATTACCGGCGCAAACACTGACGTCGTTTGGCACGGTGACAGCGAGCTGCCTGCCGCGCTCGATCTGATCGCAATTCCCGGCGGGTTTTCCTATGGAGATTATCTGCGTTCGGGCGCGATGGCCGCGCGTTCACCGATTATGAAGGCGGTGGTCGATGCCGCGAATAGGGGCATGCCAATCCTCGGCGTCTGCAACGGTTTTCAAATACTGACAGAAACAGGGCTGCTGCCCGGCGCATTGATGCGCAATGCCGGCATCCGCTTCACCTGCCGCGACGCAAGGCTAACGGTCGAAAATAGCAGCTCGATTTTTACCAGCCTCTATGACGCAGGAGAGGAAATCACCGTCCCGGTGGCGCATCATGACGGCAATTATTTCGCCGATGACGCCGCGCTCGACCGGATCGAGGGCGAGGGCCGCGTGGCATTTCGCTATGCCGAAAATATCAACGGCTCGGCCCGCAACATTGCAGGTTTGCTCAATGATGCGGGTAATGTGCTCGGCATGATGCCGCATCCCGAACGGATGATCGAGGGCGTTCACGGCGGGTCAGACGGCAGTCGGCTCTTCGCCGGAATCATGGGCGGCCTGATCCGCGAGATCGCCTGATTCAGGTTCCGGTTCCGGCGGCTGCTCCGGCTCGGATTGGACAGCGATATTTGGCCGTGGATGCAGCCACCGCCCGATAAACAGCAATACCGTCGGCCACAGCATCGTATTCCAGACATCGTGCCAATGCGCCTCTGCCGACACTTCTGCATTGGCGGCGCGTTCACGCACCATATCGAGCCACTCGCCGCCCAGCGCGGCTGTGAGCGCAATCAGCCACGCAAAAAACCAGCCGCCACGCCAACGCCATAGCAACCGGGCAAGCACAAAAACCGCTAGCCCGATATGGATATGCAGAGCGTCCTTTGCCAAGCCCGCCTCATCGGCGAGAAAAAACTTAAGGTCATGAAATACAGTATAGAATGGCACGCCTGTTACACCTTCACATGAAAGGGTGAGAAATCGGTGTCTTCATCGAAAATGTCAATAGCTTCACGCCGTTTAAGCCAGCTCACAGCGCCGTAAGTTACCGGAGTGAGCACTGCCTCCCACGCCACTTTCAATCCCCAATTGGTAATCATCACCATGATAACCGCGCTGGTCTCCCATACGCCGAGAAAGGCCAGCGGGTAGAAAATCAGGCTGTCGACGCCCTGCCCGACGATGGTCGATCCGATGGTGCGGCTCCACAGATGTTTGCCGCGCGTCGCCAGCTTCATCTTTGCCATCACGATGCTGTTTACAAACTCGCCCGCCCAGAAGGCCGTGATGGAGGCAGCGACGATGCGCCAGACAGCGCCGAAAACTTCGTCGTAGGCCGCCTGCCCCTTCCATCCTTCCGCAGGCGGCAGCGCCACCACCAGCCAGCTCATAAAGGCCATGAAGATCAGCGCCGCAAACCCTGTCCAGATCACGCGCCGCGCCCGGGCAAACCCGTAAACTTCGGTCAGCACGTCGCCGATCACATAACCAAGGGGGAAGAACAATATCCCCGCGCCGTAGACAAATTCCTTGCCGCCAATATCGATCGCGGCAAGCTTCGACGCGCCGATGACATTGGAGAGCAGCAATATCGCGACAAAGGCCGCCATCACAAAATCATAATAGCGAAAGCGATGGCCGCTTACTGCGCTGGCGCTTGCCTTTTCGGGGCCACTGGCGGAATTGGTCATATGCCCTTGTAACCCGCTTTGCCAATCCTGCAATCCGCGCTATGGGCCATCGCAATGTGCGCCCGTAGCTCATCTGGATAGAGCGCGAGACTTCTAATCTTGAGGTAGCAGGTTCGAGTCCTGCCGGGCGCACCAATTTTTCTTTTGGTGATTGAGCTGATGGCGCGGGGGAGCCCGGCGGCGTGTAGGAAATTCTCGCCCAAAGTTGCCAAAGTTGCTGCCCCTATGCGCGCGGGCACGCGCGAGGGCGGGGCAGTATGGCAGGCAGCAGCCAGGAAAGGGCGGGGCAAGGAAAAAGGCCAGTCGCTATAATTCATAGCCAAGGGTGGAGCAGGCCTAGGCCATGTAGGACAGTATTATTTGCCCCCGCGCCCATCTGTCACCGTAATTTCACCCGTAATCCTATTTAGTATTGTGTCCCCGGAATTACGGAATTACCCGGAATTACCCGGAATTATAAACTGTCACCGTAATTCTTCGGCGCAACAACGCTCCGTAAACCACGTCGAGATATAGATTCATGTTGTAACACAGAGATAGCCGTGGAGGAAAAGCTGGTTTGCTGTTGGCATATCGCCAAACACAGAAACCGTTGCTAAGTGCTGAGAGATGGTCCAATTGCGGCTGCAAGGAACAGGTTTCGAATTGGGACAACGCAGGCTGCCGTCGAAATCTCCAAATTTTATTGGAATTAACTACTCTTCGAACGATAATTCCAAGAAATGGTGCATAGCATTGCCTTTTTCAATCAGTTTGTCGGAGTAACCTATCTTCGCATCAATATTTTCTGGAATCGAAATTGACCCATCTTCGTGTATTAACAGTATCTCTTCATCATCTTGCTCAAATATGAATGACAAATTTTTCCTGTTTCCAGCGATAAAAAATATGTCTTTATCGACTAGTTTGGCAATCGACTCAACTTCAACATTCTCGTAGTTCTCGGTAGTTTTCGTTATTATTTGAGTGTAGTCATCAACAAAAACCTCGCAGTAAATGACCGACAATGTTTCAACATTGTTGTGCTTACAAAGCTCTAAGAAAACGTGGGCGGCATGTTTCGAAAACCCTCTTTTGTTATTAGAAATTTGTATGACACATAGTCTTTTCATCAATCACCTACCGGGTAACTCAGGTCGCGTGGGTGTGTACCAGTCCGAGTTTGCCTGCTCCTCAATCGGGCGGGAGAACTTGCTGCTTTCCATACGCCTCCATTGTCAGTTCGCTGTGTACTACAATTACGGTGACAGTTTAATTACGGTGACAAATTACGGTGAATTATGGTGACAGTTTACTAAATACACTTAATTGCTCCCTGCCTTCCTCTTCGGGCCTCTCTTTTGCGCCTTCAGCTTTCGGCTCGTCTGGTTTTCCAATTTCTCAAGCCAGCGATCACTTCCCAGCGGGCGGCCTGTTGTCTCCGATTGGCGCAGCGCACGAAAAACCGCCTCAT
>JAZGFP010000002.1:0-479788 GCA_036479555.1 Sphingorhabdus sp. | reverse complement strand
CCAGCTGAAGATGAAGAAGAACAGGAATATCTTGGCGAACAGCCAGATGATGCCCGGCACCATATAAAGCGGCGCCCAATCGACCGGCGGCAGATATCCGCCCCAAAACAGGATCGCGTTGAGCGTGCACATGAGCAGCACATTGGCATATTCGCCGAGCCAGAAGAGCGCGAAAGACATGGAAGAATATTCGGTCTGATACCCTGCCACAAGCTCGCTCTCCGCCTCTGTCAGATCAAACGGCGCACGCGCGGTTTCGGCGAGCGCGCTGATCAGAAAGACCACCGCCATCGGAAAGAGCAGCGGATTGAGACCGAAGGCGTTGACCACGCCCAGCACATGCCCACGCTGCGCCTCGATAATGCCGCTCATGTTGAATGTTCCCGCCCACAGCACTACGGTGATGATGACAAAGCCGATCGAAACCTCGTAGCTAATCATCTGCGCCGCCGCGCGCATCGCGGAATAGAAGGGATATTTGGAATTGGAAGCCCAGCCCGAAATCACCACGCCGTAAACGCCGAGCGAGCTGATCGCGAAGATATAGAGCAATCCGACGTTGATATCGGATAGCACCGCAGTTTCGCTAAACGGGATCACCGCCCACGCCATCAACGCGACGGTGAAGGTGATGATCGGCGCGATCAGAAACAATCCGCGGTTCGATGCGGAAGGGATGATCGTTTCCTGCAGAAACACCTTCAAGCCATCGGCAAAGCTCTGCAGGAACCCGAACGGCCCAACCACATTCGGCCCCCGCCGCAACGCCATCGCCGCCCATATTTTGCGATCGACATAGATAATCATCGCCACAGCCAGCATCAGCGGCAGCGCGATTAGCAGGATACCGGAGACGGTGGCGACAAACCATGCCCAATCGTAGGACATGCCCAAGTCAATCCTGCCAATAAACGGCAACCAAATATACCAAGTTTGGAAAAACTCGGTCATTTTGTTCCTACCCGGCACAGGGAGGGGGACCGCGAAGCGGTGGAGGGGCCCCACGTCAAAGCTATGGAACTACAGAGAGGTTGGGACCCCTCCGTTACGCCTCCGGCGCGCCACCTCCCCGTTCCAAGGAGGAATATATCTGCACAACCCATCACTCCGCCGCCTCCAGAAATTCTTCACCAAAGGTAATCTCGCTCGAACAACGCTGCATTGTTTCGCTGGCACGGCAGATCGCGTTGGTGCGGTAGAAATCCTTGATCGGATAGCCCTTCATTTTACCCTTTGGCGCGGACGGCAATTTCGGCATCTTCCAGCCATAATCGGCCAAGCCTTCCTGCCCCAATGCCGGAACCGCCTTCGCCATTCCGGCGCGCAATTCATCGAGGCTATCGAAGGGCAGCTTATGGCCAACTACATCGGAAAGCGCGCGGAATATTGCCCAATCTTCGCGCGCATCGCCGGGCGGGAATATCGCGCGTTCGCCGCGCTGTACACGGCCTTCCAAGTTTACGTAAATGCCTGATTTCTCGCTATAAGCCGCGGCGGGCAGGATCACATCGGCATGATGCGCTCCGGCATCGCCGTGATGGCCGACATAGACTTTGAAGGTTTTTTTGAACGGCGCAAAATCCACTTCATCCGCGCCAAGGAAGAGAGCAAGCTTGGGCTTGGCCGCGACGATATCACCAATACCGCCCTTCATCGCATAGCCGAGCATCAGCCCGCCCATCCGCGCCGCAGAGAAATGCAGCACGTTGAATCCGTTCCAAGCCGAGCCGTCATCCAGTTTGCGAATGAGCTTATATTTCTTTGCCAGCGCCAGCGCCGCGCCATGCACGCCATTGATCGCAAGCGCGCCGCCGCCAACAATGATCGCCGGGCGCTTTGCGGCTTTCAGCGCATCAGCCGCCGCCTTGGGCAGCTTGGTCAGCGCCGCCATATTATCGCCGAGCCACTCGGTCTTGTAGGTCAGGTCAGTCTCCGGCCCGATTGCGAAAATCTTTGCGCCATGCTGCCGCACTGCTTTCTGAATGCGGGTGTTAACGAGCGAAGCCTCTCGCCGCACATCGCTACCCACGATCAGGATCACATCGGCATTCTCGATGCCCGCTATCGTTGTATTGAAATTCACCGCGCTCAGGCTGCTGGTATCATAAGCCAGCCCCGTCTGCCGTCCTTCAAACATCGAACCGCCCAGCGCGCTCACCAGCTCGCGTGCAGCATACATGGTCTCGCAATCAACCAAATCGCCCGCAATTGCCGCGACGTTGCCCTTCGCCTTTGCGGCAACATCGGCGATAGCAGCAAACGCCTCTTCCCAGCTCGCCGCCTCCAGCTTGCCGCCACGCCGAACGTATGGCTTATCAAGGCGGCGGTGCATCAGGCCATCGACGGCATGACGCGTTTTATCACTCGCCCATTCCTCATTCACGTCGTCATTGATACGCGGCAACGCGCGCAACACAGCCCTGCCCCGGCTATCGAGGCGTATGTTGGTGCCAACCGCATCCATCACGTCAATGCTCGGTGTTTTCTTAAGCTCCCATGGCCGCGCCTCGAATGCGTAGGGCTTTGATGTGAGCGCGCCAACCGGGCACAAATCCACGACATTGCCCGAAAGCTCGCTCTGCACGGCGTGTTCGAGATAGCTGGTAATCTGCATATCCTCGCCGCGCCCGATTGCGCCAATATCTTCAACGCCCGCGACTTCCTCGGCAAAGCGGATGCAGCGGGTGCATTGGATGCAGCGGGTCATCTCGGTCTTGACGATTGGCCCCATATATTTCTCGGCCACTGCGCGCTTATTTTCCTCATAACGCGATGCGCCGCGGCCATAAGCCACCGCCTGATCCTGCAAATCACACTCGCCGCCCTGATCGCAAATCGGGCAATCGAGCGGGTGATTGATGAGCAGAAATTCCATCACGCCTTCGCGCGCTTTCTTCACCATCGCGCTATCGGTGCGGATTTCCTGCCCCTCGCCAGCGGGAAGCGCACAAGATGCTTGCGGCTTCGGCGGGCCGGGCTTCACCTCGACGAGGCACATCCGGCAATTGCCCGCAATGCTGAGGCGCTCATGATAGCAAAACCGCGGAATTTCCTTCCCCGCAAGCTCGCAGGCCTGCAGGACGGTTGCCCCCTGCGGGACTTCGAGTTCGATGCCATCTACGGTGAGTTTAGGCATTACAAATTCCAATCATTGCCCTGATCCACCTAGAATTCTTTTGGCCGCTTTAGCTGCTTCACCTGCTGCTTCTACCGCGTCATTGGCCGCTGCCTCGACCTCGTCGATTTCGGTAACAGGGTCATCTGACATTTTGTCTTTTCTGTCTAAAATGCAACATGGAGAATACCCGGAATCTACACGAATAGATGACATGCGAGCAGCATGATCTACGTCATCCAAATATTGGCTGTCATCACCTACCTCAAATGTGCACTGCTGACGCCCGCGTATCGGCGTCCCATAAGCATTGGCAGCGTCATATTCGATAGAAACCATCTTTACGTTTTGCCCCTGACTCTCAAATGAAACTCCCGAAAAATCTACACTGACTCGCTCATAGGTAGATGGCGACCGCAACCGTTCTTTAATAAATAATTCACAAGCTCCAACCGCAGAATTTTCAGCCGGATTGCAGCCCACCAAAAGCAACGTTAAACCAAGAAAACGAACTTTCACGCCGCCTTCTCCCACAACCAGTCATGCTGAACTTGTTTCAGCATCCATTGCGCCGCCAAGCTCCGGCCTGCTTGGATAGATGGACCCTGAAACGAGTTCAGGGTGACGGCAGGTGTTGGTTGATGGGTCATTCCGTAGGCTTCCCAAAAATTCCTCTCCGGAACGGGGAGGTGGCGCGCCGAAGGCGTGACGGAGGGGCCGCGACCATAGGGAGCGGTGGCGCAACACTCGCTGCGCTCGCGCCCCTCCACCATCCCATGGATGGTCCCCCTCCCCGTGCCGGGGCGGATTTTTAGATGCGTCCTCACTCCGCCGCCTCCATCATTTCTGCGCCGCCAGCTTCACCCTTACGTTCGTTAATCCGCCGCTCCATCTCTGGCCGGAAATGTTTGATGAGACCCTGGATTGGCCAAGCTGCTGCATCGCCAAGCGCGCAGATGGTGTGGCCTTCAACCTGTTTGGTCACCTCGAACAACGTGTCGATATCGGCGATTTCCGCATCGCCCACACGCATTTTTTCCATCACGCGCCACATCCAGCCGGTGCCTTCGCGGCACGGGGTGCATTGGCCGCAGCTTTCGTGCTTGTAGAAATACGATAGCCTGCTGATCGCTTGCACAATATCGGTGCTCTTATCCATTACGATCACCGCCGCTGTGCCAAGGCCGGAGCCGACATCTTTCAGCCCGTCAAAATCCATCGGCGCGTCCATGATCTGCTCGGCGGGAACGAGCGGCACGGATGATCCGCCGGGGATCACCGCGAGCAGATTATCCCATCCGCCGCGAATGCCGCCGCAATGCTTCTCGATCAGATCGCGGAACGGAATGCTCATCGCTTCTTCGACGACGCAGGGGCGATCAACATGGCCAGAAATCTGGAACAGCTTGGTGCCCTTGTTGCCTTCGCGCCCGAAACTGGAAAACCATGATGCGCCGCGCCGCAGGATCGTCGGCACAACCGCTATGCTCTCGACATTGTTGACCGTAGTCGGACAGCCATAAAGTCCAGCACCGGCGGGAAAGGGCGGTTTCAGGCGGGGTTGACCTTTTTTGCCCTCAAGGCTTTCGATCATCGCGGTTTCTTCGCCGCAAATATAGGCGCCCGCGCCGCGATGCACGAATACGTCAAAATCATAGCCCGATTTGCAGGCATTCTTGCCGAGCAGACCGGCGTCATACGCCTCTTGCACGGCGGCGAACATCGTCTCCGCCTCGCGGATATATTCGCCGCGTATGTATATGTAAGCCGCCCGCGCGCGCATCGCGAAACCAGCGATCAGCGCACCTTCGATCAGCTTGTGCGGATCATGGCGGAGAATTTCGCGGTCCTTGCAAGAACCCGGTTCGCTCTCGTCGGCATTGATAACAAGGAAGCTAGGCCGCGGATTGCCATCGCGATCCAGCGGTGCTTCCTTGGGCATAAAGCTCCATTTGAGCCCGGTCGGAAAACCCGCCCCGCCGCGCCCGCGCAGGTTAGACGCCTTGATCTCGTCAATAATCTTGTCATTGCCAAGCTTGATGAGGTCTTTCGTCTTGTCCCAATCACCGCGTTTTTTAGCGGCTTTCAGGCCCCACGGTTGGTAGCCGTAGACGTTAGTGAAGATGCGGTCTTTGTCTTGGAGGAAATCAAAACTCATGTTTGACCTCCAAAAGATGCGTCACCCCCGACTTGATCGGGGGTCCATTTCCTGACGGTTCGGTTTAACGCACTGTCAGGAAATGGATTCCCGCTTTCGCGGGAATGACGAATATTGATGGTTTGCATTACACCCATCAATAATCCCCCCGGTAATCATGATTTGCATCGACCATCGCCGCCAGATTGGTCGGCTCGCCCAATGGCTCCACGGTGTGCCGTCCCGGCTCCTGCGTGCCCGCCTTTGGCTTCTTGCCCGCCTCAAGCGCTTCGAGCACCGCCATCATCCGGTCATAATCAAGGTCTTCGTAATTATCATCGTTGATCTGCACCATCGGCGCGCTTGCGCAATTGCCCATGCACTCGACTTCGGTGAGCGTGAAGAGGCCATCGGGCGTCGTCTTGCCTTTGTTCATGCCCTTGTTTTTGCACGCCGCCATCACATCACCGGAACCGCGCAGCAGGCACGGCGTCGTGCCGCAGACCTGCACATGGAAACGGCCCACAGGCACAAGGTTATACATGGTGTAGAAAGTCACCACCTCATAGGCGCGCATATAGGGCATATCGAGCTGTGCTGCGACATATTCGATCACCGGCACGGGCAGCCAGCCCTGCGTTTTCGTCTCCGCACCCACCTGACGCTGCGCCAGATCAAGCAGCGGCATCACCGCGCTGCGTTGGCGGCCGGCAGGATAACGCGCAATGATCGCTTTCGCCTTCTTGGCATTGGCTGCGGTGAATTTGAAACCGCCCCATTTGGCGCGGGTTTCTGCTTCGTCGGGAATTGCTGCTGTTTCACTCATCACAAAACAACCCTCAATATATTCGTCACTCCCGACTTGATCGGGAGTCCATTTCCCATTGTTCCGTCCAAACGCAAGTTCAGGAAATGGATTCCCGCTTTCGCGGGAATGACGGAAAGTGATGTGCGGGTTTCTGCTTCGTCGGGGATATTGGGAGTATCAGTCATGTTTTTGCTCCCCCTCAACCCCATTTTGAACGCGGTGTGCTGCTTTGCGTTTTTCAATCTTCGGCCGCAGAAAACCCCACCAAAATGCATTATAGCCAGAGGAAAGGAAAATCGCGGTCTGATCAGTCAGGAAGGGTATATCCGGCAACGAAACAAACCGCGCATAAACCGCCCAGCTAGCGGCCAACCAAATGCCGCCAATGATCGAAAGCAGTGTTTCGTATCGCATGCCGAAATCAGCAACTTTATCAAAAAAACCGCTCACCGGTCACACTCCCCGAACACAACATCAATCGCGCCGATAATCGCGGTAGTATCCGCCAGCATGTGCCCCTTGCTCATCATCTCCATCGCTTGCAGATGCGAAAAGGCGGTGGGGCGGATTTTGCAGCGGTATGGCTTGTTGCTGCCGTCGCTAATCAGGTAGACGCCGAATTCGCCCTTGGGGCTTTCGGTGGCGACGTAGACCTGCCCTTCTGGCACATGGAAGCCTTCGGTATAGAGTTTGAAATGATGGATCAGCGCTTCCATCGATTGCTTCATCTCGGCGCGTTTGGGCGGGGTGATCTTGCGATTATCGCTGCAAACTTCGCCCTCCGGCATTTCATTCAGGCATTGCTTCATGATGCGCGCGGATTGCCGCACTTCCTCGACGCGGACCATAAAGCGATCATAACAATCGCCCTTGGTTCCCACCGGCACATCAAAATCCATCTTCGCGTAGATATCATAAGGCTGCGATTTGCGGATATCCCAAGGGATGCCCGCGCCGCGGATCATCGGGCCGGAAAAGCCCCATGCAATCGCATCTTCCTTGCTCACCGTCGCAATATCGACGTTGCGCTGTTTGAAAATGCGGTTATCGGCGACCAGACTGATCGCGTCTTCAAACAATTTCGGCATGCGCTCATCCAGCCAATCACCAATATCGGTGAGCAGCTTGAGCGGCACATCCTGATGCACGCCGCCGGGGCGGAACCAGGCGCAATGCATCCGCGCGCCCGATGCACGTTCGAAGAAATTGAGGCAATCCTCGCGCAGCTCAAACATCCACAGATTGGGCGTCATCGCGCCCACATCCATGACATGGCTGCCAAGGTTGAGCATATGGTTGCAGATCCGCGTCAGCTCAGCAAACAGCACGCGCAGATATTGACCGCGCAGCGGTACTTCGAGATCGAGCAGCTTCTCGATGGCGAGCACATAGCTATGCTCCATCGCCAGCGGTGAGGCATAATCCAGCCGATCAAAATAGGGCAGCGCCTGAAGGTAAGTCTTATGCTCGATCAGTTTTTCGGTGCCGCGGTGGAGCAGGCCGATATGCGGATCCACGCGTTCTATGATTTCGCCATCAAGCTCCAATACGAGCCGCAATACGCCGTGGGCCGCCGGATGCTGCGGGCCGAAATTGATCGTGTAATTCTCGATCACCTCGTCGCCGGTGGTGGGCGCTTTTTCGATTGAGAGGGTCATTTCTTTGCCCCCTTCTCATCGCCGGGCAGGATATAGTCCGCGCCTTCCCAGGGGCTCATAAAATCAAAGCTGCGGAAATCCTGCGCCAGTTCCACCGGCTCATATTTCACGCGCTTTTCCTCTTCCGAATAGCGCAGTTCAACATATCCCGTGAGCGGAAAATCCTTACGCTGCGGATGGCCGGCAAAACCATAGTCGGTGAGGATACGGCGCAGGTCATTGTTGCCCTCAAACAGCACCCCATACATATCAAAAACTTCGCGCTCCAGCCATCCGGCAACCGGCCACAGACCCGTCACCGACGGAACAGGGTCAGCCTCATTCGTTTCGACATGCACGCGGATGCGGTGATTCTTCGTCAGACTGAGCAAACAGTAAACAACCTCGAAACGCGGATCACGATCGGGCCAGTCAACACCGGCAATTTCCATCAGCTGCTGATATTCGCATTTATCGCGCAAAGCCGCCATTGCCTCGACGAGCTTGCCTGTTTTTACGTGGACTGCAATCTCGCCATAGGCCTCATCCAGCCGCACAAGCTTCTTGCCGAGCGCCTTTTTGATGGCGGCAATCTCGCCTTTGGGTTTAGCGACAACGGGTGCGGAATGGCCCATCGCCTAGCGCTCCAATGTGCCGATACGGCGGATCTTGCGCTGCAATTGCATGATGCCATAGAGCAATGCTTCGGCCGTGGGCGGGCAACCGGGAATATAAATATCCACCGGTACAATCCGGTCACAGCCCCGCACAACGCTGTAGCTATAGTGATAATAACCGCCGCCATTGGCGCAGCTACCCATCGAAACCACATATTTCGGTTCAGACATCTGGTCATAAACCTTGCGCAAGGCTGGGGCCATTTTGTTGCACAGCGTTCCTGCAACAATCATCACGTCCGATTGACGCGGCGAAGCGCGCGGCGCGACGCCAAAGCGTTCCATATCATAGCGCGGCATACTCACATGGATCATCTCAACCGCGCAGCAAGCGAGACCAAAAGTCATCCACCACAGTGAACCCGTGCGCGCCCAATTAAACAGATCCTCGGTCGAGGTAACAAGAAAACCCTTGTCATCAATCTCTGATTGCAAACCCTTGAAGAAATCGGCGTCGGGCGGCGTGCCCCCGGCGGGCGGCGGCATGTTGGGATCAGCTATCACTCCCATTCGAGCGCCCCCACCTTCCAAGCATAGATGAAGCCAATCACCAGTTCGGCAAGGAAGATCATCATCGTCGTCCACCCCACCCAGCCAATCTCACCCAGGCTCACTGCCCACGGGAACAGAAAGGCTACCTCCAGATCAAAGATGATAAAGAGGATGGCGACAAGGTAAAAGCGCACGTCAAACTGGCTGCGGCTATCTTCGAACGCCGGAAAGCCGCACTCATATTCTGTGAGCTTCGCCTCGGTCGGCTGATGCGATCCCGTCAGGCGCGAAACACCCATCGGCAGGAACACAAAAAGCGACGAAAGCGCTAATGCAATTCCAAGGAAAAGCAGGATCGGGAGATATTGCGACAAATCGGTCAAGTTGCAGACTCGCTTTTAGCCATAATTTGCCGCGCTTTTAGGGGTATGCCCCCATGGCCGCAAGGCCTAGTCGATGCTTTTTTACGTTAGCCCGATTGCGCCTAACGCAATGACCCAACAAGCAGTTTGTGCAGCTTGCTATGCAGCGCGTCATTTGCCGCCAAAATCTGCGTGTCTGCAATCGCCGGACTGCGCCCACGAAAGTCTGTGACAAAGCCCCCCGCTTCGCGCACCAATAGGCATCCCGCGGCGGTATCCCAAGGCGACAGGTCGGTTTCCCAAAACCCATCATAACGCCCCGCAGCGAGCCATGCGAGATCAAGGCTGGCCGCTCCAAAACGGCGGATACCAGCGACTTGCGGGCCAATGGCGGCGAATGCCTTGCTCCAATCTTCGAAATTGCCGTGCCCTTTATAGGGCGTTCCGGTGGCAATCAGTGCTTCGTTCAAATGCCGCCTTCCCGACACGCGTAGCCGCCTGTCGCCAAGCCAGGCGCCCTTTGCCTTTTCCGCCCAGAACACATCATCATTGATCGGCTGATAAACCAGCGCGGCATAAACATCGCCCCAATCCGAGCCATCCAGTTTTCTTTCCTGCACACCGATGGAGATAGCGAAATGCGGAATACCGTGCAGGAAGTTGGTGGTGCCATCGAGCGGATCAACAACCCAGCGCGGCTTACCCTCTTCACCCTCAATCTCCCCGCCTTCTTCGAGCAGGAAGCCCCAATCGGGCCGCGCATGGAGCAGCTCGTCATAGAGTATCCGTTCGGCCTTCTGATCCGCCTTCGAAACGAAATCTGCGGGGCCCTTTTTGGAGACCTGCAAATGCTCGACCTCGCCAAAGTCGCGGCGCAGGCGGCTACCCGCCTTGCGCGCCGCGCGGTCCATTACTTGCATCAGGCCTGTTTTTGCTGGCATCGGTTCAGTCCGCTTTCTTCACATATTCCCGGGCATACACGTCAACGATGATCCGCGTACCGGCCCCGATATGCGGCGGCACCATCACGCGCACACCATTGTCGAGCACCGCGGGCTTATAACTGGAAGAGGCCGTCTGCCCTTTCACCACCGCATCGGCCTCGACAATTTCCGCCTCGATCTGATCGGGCAGCTGCACCGAAATCGGTTTTTCCTCATATAGTTCGAGCGTCACATCCATACCGTCCTGCAGAAAAGCGACTTCATCGCCCAGCATTTCTGAGTTGAGCATGATTTGCTCGTAATTTTCCTTATCCATAAACACCAGATTGTCGCCATCGGTATAGAGATACTGGAAATCCTTGTTATCAAGCCGCACCTTCTCGACATTGTCGGCGCTGCGGAAACGGACATTTGTCTTGCGGCCATCGACGAGATTTTTCATCTCGACCTGCATATAGGCGCCGCCCTTGCCCGGCTGGGTGTGCTGGATTTTCACGACCTTCCACAGGCCCTTTTCATATTCCAGAATATTGCCGGGACGGATATCAACGCCGCTGATCTTCATTAAACTACTCGCTATACAAGATGGAAAGAGCGTGGCTGCTGCGAGGCAACCGATGGATGCGGCCTTTAGCGGCGGCTTGCTTGTTAGGCAAGCGGTGAAGCGGCTAGCCTCTCTCCTTCAGGGGAGAGGCAACGAGACTTACGAGCGCAGCTAGTTAGTCGCAGTGGAGAGGGGCGAGTTAATGCACATCTGCGATAACCCCTCTCCAAGAATCGCTAAGCAAAAAATTGCTAAGCTCAACTGTCCTCTCCCCTTGCGGAGGAGAGGGGTTTCTGAAATGCCATGACCGCCTCAGCGGGGCCATCTGCATGGTCCCACACCGCACTGCACACCGCCAGAAAATCAGCGCCCGCGTCGACCAGCGGCTTAGCGTTATCTGGCATAATTCCGCCGATTGCAACGCAGGGTATCTCCATCGCCGCTGCCCACTTACGCAATGTCTCGATCTCGGCGACATGCTCGATCACCTTTGTTGTCGTCGGATAAAATGCTCCGAACGCGACGTAATCCGCCCCCGCCTCACCCGCTTCCATCGCGAGATGACGGCTATTGTGGCAAGTCACACCGATCTGCATATCTGCGCCTAGTTCGCCGCGTGCTTCGCGCACATCGCCGTCCGATTGCCCCAGATGGACACCGTCGGCGGTCAGGCGCTTGGCAAGCGCTACACTATCATTGATGATGAAGGCGGTATCATGCGCGGCGCAAATTTCCTGCAATGGCGCGGCGAGGCGTGCGGCGTCATGCTGATTAATATCTTTCACCCGAAACTGGAAGGCAGCGACCGGCCCGGCCGAAAGCGCCGCTTCCAGTTGCGACGGAAAGCTGCCACCAACATCGAGCGGCGAGATAAGGTAAAGCTGGCAAGGCGGGTTAGTCATCGAGCTGTCCACTAGTATTATCCCCTTCAGTCGAAGGCGGCATTGTCGCAATGAGCATTTCGTCACTTCGAGGAACGAAGTGACGCGGCAATCCAGAGCGGCGCATAGCAACTCTGGATTGCTTCGCTACGCTCGCAATGACGCATCTTTGCTCAGAGGAGATATACACCTTGCCCATTTACCCTTCAACAATAACCATCAGAAATCCATCCCATTTCTTCGCGCCGACGGTTTGGATTGCTGTTGCGTTAACGGCGGAGTTTTGATGCAGCGCGTCATATAACGCCCGGGTTCCAGGTACTTTCGGGTCGACGCTATCGGGATTGGTCACCTCCCCCTCCCGCACTACATTGTCGAATATCAGCATTGCGCCAGGACGGCATAATTGCACGCAATAATCCAGATAGCACGCATAGCTTTGCTTATCCGCATCGATGAAAGCGAAATCAAATTTCGGGATGTTTTCATCGACCATTTGTTGCAGCGAATCTAGCGCAACGCCGATCTCAACAGTAACTTTGCCCGTTTGATTTGCCCGCGCGATATTGGCGTTGGCGACCGCAGCATAGTCGGCGTCCACCTCCAGAGTCACCAGCTCGCCATCCTCCGGCAATGCCCTCGCCAGCCAGATTGCGGAATATCCGCCCAACGTGCCAATTTCCAATATTCGCTGTGCTCCAACCCCTTGTGCCAGCAGTTGGAGCATCTTGCCTTGGCTCATCGAAACATCAATTTCGGGAAGGCCGGCGGCGCGGTTGGATGCCAACGTTGCATTCTGAACCGGATCGTCACCAATCAGCCGCTCAGCGATATAATCGTCAACGGCCTGCCAGTTCGATTGATCGGGCATTTCGTCTACTTACGTCGCCGAAGCTTCGGAAATCTGCGCTATCGCTGCATCCAGCGCGCCGTTGAATTCTTCATCACTCATGCCGTGCCGTAGTTTTTCAAGCAGCGCGCGTGAGAAACTGGCGATCTTGCCTTTGTTTTTGGCAAGCTCGCTACAGGCCTCATCGGTTGAAAAGCCGCCTGACAGCGCGACCACGCGCAGAACGCTGGGATGGCACACTAAAGGCGCATAGAGATTGGGCTGAACTGGCAGGGAGAGCTTCAGCATGACTTTGCGCTCCGCTGGCTGGACATCGAGCGCTTTGGTAAGTTCCGCGAGCATAATGGCATCGCATTCGGCGCGCGTGTCGCTCTTGATATTCACTTCCGGCTCGATGATCGGCATCAGGCCCGCATCGATAATCTGGTTGCCGACTTCAAATTGCTGCTTGACGATTGCCGCGATGCCGGTGGGCGATACGCTGTTCGTCACCGAGCGCATCTTCGTGCCAAACACGCCCTTCGCTGCCGCACGCGCGCATAGCGCATCGAGCTGAGGCATCGGCTTCATCATCTGAACGCCGTCCGCTTCATCCTCAAGCCCCTTATCGACCTTCAGAAAGGGGATAACGCCTTTTGAGCGCAGATATTCTGGCACAGGCAGGCCGCCCGCGTCGCCATCCATCGTTTTCTCAAACAATATCGCGCCGAGCACGCGCTCACCGGTGAAGGCGGGCGATGTCATGATCCGCACGCGCATCTGGTGGATAAGATCAAACATCTCATCATCATTGGCATAGGCATCTGCGCTAACCCCGTAGGCCGCCAGCGCTTTCGGGGTCGAACCACCGCTTTGATCGAGCGCGGCGATAAAGCCTGCGCCGCTTTGTGCCTTGTCGGTCATTTCTGCGTTTTGCATCAAATTGTCCTTCGTTAGATTAACGGGCTGTCTTCCCGCCTAAGATGTAAGCGCCTCAACGCCGGGCAGCGGCTTTCCTTCCATCCATTCAAGGAATGCGCCGCCTGCGGTCGAAACGAAAGTGAAATCATCCTGCACACCGGCATGGGCAAGCGCGGCAACGGTATCGCCGCCGCCAGCCACAGACACAAGGGAGCCTTCCTTGGTCAGCGCCGCGGTTGTTCTGGCAAGCGCCACGGTGGCGGTATCGAACGGCGGAAACTCGAACGCGCCAAGCGGGCCATTCCAGACGAGAGTGCGGCAGGTTTTGAGCACATCTGCGAGTGCCTCCACCGCCGCCGGGCCAATATCGAGGATCATCTCGTCTTCGGCCACCTCATGCACATTCACCGTACGAACTGGGGGATTTGCGCGGAATTCGCGTGACGTCACGACGTCATATGGCAAGTGGATCGTGCAATTTGCTGCATCCGCTGCCTCAAAAATACCATTGACCGTATCGACCAGATCATGCTCGCATAGCGACTTGCCGACATTCACGCCGCGCGCCGCCAGAAACGTGTTTGCCATGCCGCCGCCGATGATCAGATGATCGACCTGGCCGACAAGGTTGGTGAGCACGTCGAGCTTGGTCGAGACCTTCGCCCCGCCGACAACCGCCGCCACCGGATGCTGCGGATCGCCCAACGCCGCCTCAAGCGCCTTAAGCTCCGCCTCCATCGCGCGGCCCGCATAGGCGGGAAGCAGATGCGCAAGGCCCTCGGTGCTCATATGCGCGCGGTGCGCGGCGGAGAAGGCATCATTCACATAAAGATCGCCATTTGCCGCCACTGCCTTGGCAAGCTCCGCGTCATTCTTCTCTTCACCCGCAAAGAAGCGGGTATTTTCCAGCACCGCGACATCGCCATTTCCCAATATGCCAACCGATTGCTCGACAACTTCGCCCGCAATCTCAGGCACAAACATGATCTCGCGGCCCAGAACCTTCTGTAATGGATCGACAATCATGGAAAGCGACAATTCGCTGTGCTTTTTGCCTCCGGGCCTACCGAAATGGGCGAGCAGCAGGATTTTCGCGCCCTTGTCTGCCAGCTCGTTCACCGTCGGGATGATCGCCCGCAGCCTTGTGTCATCGGTAACGCGGCCATCGGCATAGGGCACATTGAGATCGACGCGCACCAACGCGCGCTTGCCCGCTATATCGCCAAGATCATCAAGTGTTTTGAACGACATGTCCCATATACCTCAGAGCAATCCGGCCATAACCCCGGCGGTATCGATCATCCGGTTGGAGAAACCCCATTCATTGTCATACCAGCTAACAACGCGCACCAGCTTGCCGTCCATCACCGATGTTTCCAGACTGTCGATCGACGAACTCGCGGGTTGATGGTTGAAATCGCTCGAAACCAGCGGCTGATTGACATACACCATCACGCCCTTCATCGGGCCTTCCGCGGCGGCTTTCAGCGCTGCGTTAATCTCTTCCGCGCTAGTGTCGCGCCCGGGAATGAAGGTGAGGTCTACAAGGCTGACGTTCGGCGTTGGCACGCGTATCGAGCTGCCGTCGAGCTTGCCATCAAGCTCTGGCAAGACAAGGCCAACTGCGCGCGCTGCGCCGGTAGTGGTTGGAATCATATTGACCGCGCCAGCCCGCGCACGGCGCATATCGCTATGCATTTGATCGAGCATTCGCTGGTCATTGGTATAGCTGTGGATCGTCGTCATAAAGCCGCGCTCGATGCCGACAAGATCATTGCAGACCTTTGCCACCGGCGCGAGGCAGTTGGTGGTGCAGCTGGCATTGGAGACAATAATGTCATCTGACGTCAAGACGTCGTGATTGACGCCGTAAACAATTGTAGCATCAACATTCTTTGCTGGGGCAGAGATTAAAACCCGCTTTGCTCCGGCATCGACATGCGGCTGCGATGCTTCTTTCGACTGGAAGAATCCGGTGCATTCGAGCACAATATCAACGCCCATATCGCCATGCGGCAATTTGCCAGGATCGCGTTCCTGCGTAACCGCAATCTTGTTGCCATCGGCCATGATATGATCGCTACCTGCGCTCACCTCGCCATCGAAGCGGCCATGTACACTGTCATATTTGAAAAGCAGCGCATTGGCTTCGGCGTCGGCAAGATCGTTGATCGCAACCAGCTCGATATCATCATCGCTGCGTTCTAGCACCGCGCGGGCAACAAGG
This sequence comes from Sphingorhabdus sp., assembly GCA_036479555.1. Lineage (GTDB taxonomy): Bacteria > Pseudomonadota > Alphaproteobacteria > Sphingomonadales > Sphingomonadaceae > Sphingorhabdus_B. The sequence continues at coordinate 464,214 of JAZGFP010000002.1, read as the reverse complement.
CGGCCAATGCGGCCAAATCCGTTAATGGCAACTCTAACTGTCATTTATCTGCTCCTTCGGAAATTCATGTTTTACCCAATTTGGTCAAAATCTGCGGCGTAATCTTATCAGCGGTCAGGCCGAAATGGTCGAAAAGGTCGGCAATCGGCGCCGAAGCACCGAAGCTATCCACACCAAAACGCAGACCATCACGCCCGGTGTAACGTTCCCAGCCAAAGGTGGTGCCAGCCTCGATCGAAACGGTCAGCACGTCATCTGGCAGGATATCCGCCTGATAGCCTGTATCCTGCGCGTCGAAAAGTTCTGTGCAGGGCATCGAGACAACATCGGTGCCATGCCCAGCCTCCTCAAGCCTGGCGGCAATATCCATCGCCAGCGACACTTCAGAACCAGTGGCAACCAGGACAATTTGGCGCGCGGCATCGGCGGCCTTCAATCGATAAGCACCTTTATTACAATGGTTTATAGTGACGTCATGACGTAGCGACGGCAAACCCTGGCGGCTGAGCGCGAGCAAGGATGGCCCGCTGTCATGCTTTACCGCAATTTCCCAGCATTCGGCTGTTTCAATCGCATCGCATGGACGAAAAACACGCAGGCCCGGCATCGCGCGCAGGCTCTGCAAATGCTCCACCGGCTGATGCGTCGGGCCATCCTCGCCCAAACCGATACTGTCATGCGTCATCACGAAAATGCTGCGAATCCGTTGTATCGCGGCGAGGCGGATGGCGTTGCGGCAATAATCCGCAAACACCAGGAATGTCCCGCCATAGGGAATAATCCCGCCATGCAGCGCCATTCCATTCATCGCCGCCGCCATGCCAAATTCGCGGATACCGTAATAGATATAGCGCCCCGAATAGTCGCCGCGCGTCATTGTCGGCGTCGCGGCTGTCTTGGTATTGTTCGATCCGGTCAAGTCAGCCGAACCGCCGACCATCGCGGGGAGCTGCTCAGTCAGAACCGAAAGCGCCATTTCAGAAGCCTTTCGGGTGGCAATTTTGGGCTGCTCCTCAGATAGTTTCTGAAGATAAGAAGACATATCGACGGCTGATATATCACCAGCCATTCTAGATATAAAACTATCTTTATTAGAGTTATTTGAAAGCCGTTCTTTCCATTCTACATGAGCTTTTTTACCGCTATCGGCAAAGCCGCCCCAAGCCGCTTTCACATCGTCGGGGATGATGAAGGGTGCGTGCTCCCATCCCAGCGCCTTGCGCGCTCCGGCAATCTCTTCTTCACCCAGCGGCGCGCCGTGTGTTGCCGACGTGCCTTGTTTGGTAGGAGCGCCAAAACCGATAACGGTCTTGCAAGCGATCAGGCTGGGCCGCTGATCAGCGAGAGCTTCGTCGATTGCACGGCGGATATCGGCGCCATCATGCCCATCGCAGGCGGCCACATGCCAGCCTGTTGCCCGAAAGCGCGCTGGAATATCCTCACTGGTCGACAAATCCGTGCTGCCATCGATGGTAATATCATTGTCATCCCACAGCACGGTGAGCTTGCCGAGCCCCAAATGCCCGGCCAAACCAATCGCTTCGTGGTTTATACCCTCCATCAGGCAGCCATCGCCCGCAACCACCCAGCTGCGGTGATCGACCAGTTCGTCACCAAACTGCGCATTTAGGTGGCGTTCGGCAATCGCCATGCCAACCGCCATGGCCAGCCCCTGCCCCAGCGGGCCGGTCGTGCTTTCAACGCCCTCAACCTCGATATTCTCTGGATGGCCAGCGCACGGGCTATGTAACTGCCTGAAATTACTGATGTCTTCGATAGTTGGCTTTGCATATCCGGCAAGATGCAGCGTTGCATAAGCCAGCATTGAGCCATGCCCGGCAGAAAGCACGAAACGGTCGCGGTCCGCCCATTTTGGCGCGCCAGGATCATATTTCAAATAGTCAGAATACAGCACTGTCGCGACATCGGCCATTCCCATCGGCATGCCCGGATGACCCGAATTGGCGGCCTGAACGGCATCCATAGCCAGCGCCCTGATTGCATTGGCCAATTGCCGCTCCGTCACTGCCATGGATGTCTCCCCTGCTGCTGATGGCGAGGCACGGCAACAGCCGCACCGAGTCGCTTTGTTGCGCAACCCTTTGCCGAGCGGCGTGTTATCGTCAAGACAGGCAAAGCTATTTCCTTGTGAAAAGTGACGTCATGGCAGCACGCGCCTCGTAAAAAGTGACGTCATAAAGTCATCTTGCCAGCACCGCCAGCTATGCTAAGGTAGCGCAAACCGGAGGTATAAGCATGGCAAATGAAAGACTTATTCTTGCCATTGGGCGGATTGAACGAACCTTATCAAGACTCGAACAATATCAGCCGCCTGTCGCCGACAGCAACACCGATGCCGAGATGATCCGGCGCCATGAAAAGCTAAAATCAGAAGCGCGAATAGCAATATCCGCCATTGATTCTATTCTCGCCGGGCAGGAGGGTTGAAGATGGCTGATGTACGCCTTCAAATCGCCGGACGTGAATATGTTGTTACCTGCCGTGACGGCGAGGAAGAGCGACTTGTGACGCTTGGCAAAATGGTGGATGACAAGGCGCAAGAGGCCGGAGGATCGGCCGCCGGTCTGAATGAGAGCCGGCAGCTGCTATTTGCCTCATTGCTGCTCGCTGACAAGCTTTCTGAAAATGGCGCGGATATGTCGACCAAGTCTGGCGGAGCGGCACCTCCCACAGCGAATGAAGGCAGCAACGCAGCGCTTGAGGAAGCCGCTGAAACGCTGGAAAAACTCGCTGACCGGATAGAGGAAGTTGCCAACAAGCTTGAGCAATAAGGCAATCGCGCCTACATGGGCCTTGGCGGGGCTGCCCGGCACGTACCGATAAGAACATCCCTGAGGCGATACAACATCCAAGGGAGCTGTCCCTGCCCAGATCTTGGTCTGGATCATATGGTGCCCACCTGACGTTCTTGGCGTCGGAGGATATTCCGGGAAACGACCCATGGTGGTTCCGCCACTTTCCATAGCATTCCTATATAAAGCAATAGTTTATGTCAGATGGGCAATCCCCAAAAAAAGCAATGCGGGCAGAAATACGGGAACGCCGCGACGATTTTGTCACAGAGCTACCCGATGGCGACAAAAACCTCGCTTTCTCTGTCGCCCCGTCGCCGCTCGCCGCGCTTTTTAAGCCCGGCAAGACCGTCGCAGGCTATATCCCTGTCGGATCTGAAGCGGACCCCGCCAGATTACTGCAAGCCGCCGAAAATGCAGACTGCGTGACAGCCCTTCCCCATGTCACCTCGATTGCCGCACCTATGCGTTTTTTGAAATGGAACACTGCAGATAGCCTTAAAGATGGGCCTTTCGGCCTCCTGCAACCCGCAGAAACCAATCCGGAAATAAAACCGGATATTATTCTGGTACCGCTTATCGCTTTTGACCGCGCACTGAACCGCTTGGGGCAAGGCGCAGGCCATTATGACCGCGCGCTGGCGCTCCTAGATGGCGCCATAGCGATTGGTATCGCATGGTCTGTTCAGGAAGAAGATAGCTTGGCAGTCGATGCCTGGGACATCCCGCTCGACGCCATTCTCACCGAAAAAGAATGGATCGTGAGATGACCCAAGGCGAATATAAGCCCAGTTGGCGCAAACCCGCTGGTGTGCTGGCGATACTGGCTTACATCACGGTCTGGATCGGCATTGTTGTCAGCCAAGGGGACGTCATCGCCGCGCTGCCCATACTATTACAGGCCATCATTTATCTGATCGCGGGAATCATCTGGCTGCTGCCGCTAAAACCGTTGCTCATCTGGATGGAAACAGGGAAGTTCCGCGCTTAAAGCGCCAATCTGCTCCATCATGGAGCAACCTTTCAAACTGCGTGAAAAGTGGCGCGAGTGACGAGACTTGAACTCGCGACCTCCGGCGTGACAGGCCGGCGCTCTAACCAACTGAGCTACACCCGCTAAACTGCGGTGGAGGCGCGGTAGTCGGGGCGGAAGATTCTGTCAACCATGCGCATGCAGATAGGCTGAAAATTCGGGCCGCATGGGCAAAGAAAGCGTTGACGGCGCATCTAAATCCGACCGCAAATAGCGCTGCGCCGGTTACAATTGATTACAAACATGCCCTCTTATTATTGTTTATTTTCATTGGTTTAATACGTGATGACAATATTGGCGTCATTAACAGTTTTTTGACCTTGTTCTGCCATAACCAGCAGCATGACCAGAACTACACACAGCTTCGCCGCTATGGCAGGGCAGCTTCGCCGCACGTCAAAAGCCGCTGCAATTGCGGCTCTATTGGCAGGTGTAAGCTATGCTCCATCGGCATCCGCTGCGGGCACCTTAGCCGGCACCGATATCACCAATGTCGCAACCGCCAGCTATGAAACACCGGGCGGAACAACGATCAATGTCGATTCCAACCCGGTAGTTATCAAGGTTGACGAGCTTCTTGACGTTGTCGTCGATAATTCCGATCCAGGCGATATTGCTACGCAGCCCGGGGATACGGGCAAGGTTCTGACTTTTCAGGTGACCAATAGCGGCAACGGCAATGAAGAATTCACGCTGACCGCAGATGTGAACAAGCCCGGCGATGATTTTGACCCGACATTGGTTCAGATCGTGCTCGATACCAATGGAAACGGCGTATACGACCCCGGGGTTGATCAGGTTTATGTTGCGGGCACCAATGATCCGGCACTTGACCCAGATGAAAGCATCACGGTTTTCGTCATTGTTGATACGCCAGGCACGCCAACCGATGGCGACCGGGCAGAGGTGAACCTTGCTGCAGTTGCCAATACTGGCAGCGGCGCACCTGGAACCAGCTTTGATGGTCAGGGCGATGGCGGCGGCGACGCTGTTGTCGGCACCACCGGCGCGGATGATGATGACAGCGGATTTCTCGCAATTCAGGCGGCGATCCTTGAGCTGATCAAATCTGCAACGGTTGTCGATCCCTTTGGCGGAGACAAAGCCGTTCCCGGTTCGGTCATTACCTATCAAATTATCGCTAATGTCACTGGCTCGGGCAACCTCATCAATCTCGTAGTCAGCGATCCAATCCCCGCCGATACGACATATATCGCTGAATCCATTACCTTTGAAGGCACTGGAAAGAGTGATGCCACCGATGCCGATGAAGGCAGCTTCAACGGTACGCAGATTAGCGTCGATGTGGGAACCGTCCCTGCGGGCGAAAGCCGCACCATCACATTCAGGGTAACCATCCAATGATAAAGCAATTCATCAAAGGCATCATAGTAGCCGCCGCCGTCTTTGGCGGCGCCGCCGCGATGGCCAAATCAAATCTTATGCTCGACAGCGAAATTTTCGTTGAGCGCGAGGTGACCAGACAGGATGGTTCGAAAGCCACCGTTCTGACTGAGCCGAAATTGGTTGTGCCCGGAGACAGGCTGATTTTCGTGGTAAAATACAAAAATGCCGGCAACAAGCCAGCCAGCGACTTTACCATAACCAACCCCATGCCCAAGGCCGTGGCCTTTAACGGCACATCTGACGGTCTCGAAACCGTATCCGTTGATAACGGTAAGAGCTGGGGCTTCTTGAGCGCGATGAAAGTGACCACCAAAGCAGGCGCCCAGCGCCCGGCTACGATGTCAGACGTCACGCATATTAGATGGAATTTGAAACAGACACTTGCACCCGGCGAGGGCGGCAAGCTGATATTTCGAGGTGTTGTCAAATGATGGCCCCGATACCGTCCCGATTGCTGCGGATTTCAAGCAATCAATCTCAAGCAACAGGAGTTAAGCATATGACCAGTAAGCTTAAATATCTCGTTGCCTCAGGGATAATCTCGGCAGCAATGATGAGCGCAAGTTCTGCCTTTGCAGCAGGGACAACCCAAGGCACCGACATTGACAATAATGTGACCGTTGACTTTAATGTCGGCGGTATTCCGCAGACACAGGAAACGGCAGCTGATAGTTTTAAGGTCGATCGCAAGGTCATCTTTACCGTCGCCGAAGCCACACCGACCGGGACAACCACCGTTGCACCCGGCGTGACTGGCGCTGTGACAACCTTCACGGTTACCAACACATCGAATGATGTTCTCGATTTCTCGCTTGCCGGCACTCAGCTTGGCGGCGGTGCAGCCGAACATGGCGGAACCGACAATTTCAACATCAGCAGCTTGCAAGTCTTCGTCGACAGCAACGGTAACGGCACCTATGATCCCGGTACCGATACCGCAACGTCGATTGACGATCTGGCAGCCGATGCTTCGGTCACCGTGTTCATCATTGGTGATGTCGCAGGCACGCAGGTTAACGGCGATGTTGCCGGTGTAACGCTGACGGGCACGGCCCTCAATAGCGACGGCACTGCAATCACCGCTTCGACCGATGCGGATGCAAACACCACCGGTGTTGAAACCATCTTTGCCGATACTGGCCGCGATGGCATTGAAGCCGACGGCGATGACTATACAGTTGGCGCAGCCAGTCTCACGGTTTCCAAAGTGAGCCGGGTTATTTCTGACGGTGTCAGCGCATCAAACCCGAAAGCCATTCCTGGCGCGGTTGTTGAATATTGTATCGTTGTATCCAACGGTGCAGGCGCAGCTACCGCAACGGGCGTGACCGTATCGGATGACCTCGACCTGATCGTCGATGGCGGCGGAACGCAGATTGTCACCTATGACGGTACGTTCACTCCGAAAATGAACGGTACGGCCGTATCAGGAAGCACCTGCACCCCCGGTGCAGACAATGCGACCTATAATGCGCCGAGCGATACCGTTTCGGGTACGCTTAACGACATAGCTGCGGGTGAAACCCGTACGCTGGTCTTCCGCGTAACGATCGACTGATAAGAAAAAGGCGGCGGCGAGCGGGAGTTTCGCTCAAGCTCCTGTCGCCGCCTCTTTTCCATATGCGACCGTTAACCAAATCCATTATCAAATGCGCAGCCGCGCTGGCCGCCGGAGCAATGCTTCCCGCGGCCAGCGCGCTTGCGCAAACAGCTGGTGGTACAATCATCAGCAATACCGCGCTCGCCGAATGGGATGCCGGCTCGCAGCGTTTGTCAAAGCCTTCAAACACGGTTGATATACCTGTTGAAGCGCCTCCTCCCTCCCCGCCCAAGATTGAACTGTATCATTTCGCTAACCCGCCCGGTGCGAAACAGGAAAATCTGCCGCCGACAGTCTGCGTCGGTAGTGGGGGTAACCAGACGGTTCAGCTGAAAGGCGCATTTGCGGGGATTTCAACCTCGCCCGCTAGCCTGATGCCCGCAACCGCTATCCGTGCAGGCGAACCCTTGGTCATTTCGCTCGAATATGCAGCCCAAAACACCGATCCTGGTGCTGTTGAGCAGTTCGAAGTGACCATTACCACCGCCATTGGCGATGAGGAGCGCATTATTTTGACCGAAACCGCTGTAAATAGCGGCCGTTTCGTCGGAATGATCAATACCAGCGCTGTTCCGCCCGATCCGGTGAAGCGGGATTGCGTGCTTTCCGTACGTCCTGGCGACCAATTAATGGTCGACCTGGACGATACACGCACAGGCGGCGATATTGGTGTCGGCACGGTCGACATCCTTATTGACCCCTTTGGTGTCGCTTTCGACAGCGGTGACGGCGTTCCGGTTGACGGCACGCGCATCACCATTGTTGATGCCGTTACCGGACAGCCTGCACAGGTGTTTGGCGACGATGGCGTTTCCGCCTTCCCCAGCACTGTGGTAGCGGGATCGACTGTCACCGACAGCAGCGGTCAAACCTATGATTTTACAGCAGGTTTTTACCGCTTCCCCTTCCTTCCACCCGGAGATTACCGGCTTATAGTGCAACCGCCCGCGCCCTATGAGCATCCCTCCGTTGCAACCCCGAGCGAGATCGCCCTGCTGACAAGGCCGGATGGCGGAAGCTTCGTGATTGCTGACGGGTCCTATGGCGGGATCATCACGCTGATTGATCCAGCGCCTGTACGTATCGACATACCGCTCGATCGGCCCGGCGGCGCGTTGCAGATCACCAAGGTGACCTCGACAACGAGCGCCATGCCTGGCGACGTCGTGCAATATCGCATCCAAGTGCGCAATCCTGATCGATTGCGCAACAGCGGACCAGTTACCGTCACCGATCGCCTGCCCTCGGTTATGCGGTTACGCTTAAATAGCGTTCGCTATCAAGGTATTAGTGTTGTTCCAGATGTGGCGCCTGACGGTCAGAATTTCTCCGTAACGCTGCCTGCCCTTGCGGCCGGCGGTTCAGGACTGCTTACCTATCTTGCCGAGGTCCGTCAGGACGCACGTCCCGGCAATGCCATAAACCTTGCCTCTGCGCGCGATAATCGCGGCGCTGTCAGCGATACCGTCGATGCCGCTATCCGTATTGTTCGTGACGGCATATCCGAACGCTTTACCCTGATTGGCCGCGTGACCGAAGGCGGATGCCTTGTCGACCCTCGCAAAGCCAAAGGAATAGCCGGTGTCCGTGTCATGTTGCAGGACGGCACTTACACCGTGACTGACAAGGATGGGCGCTATCACTTTGAGGGCCTGATCCCCGGCATCCATGTCGTACAGGTCGATCCGTCAAGCTTCCCACTTGATCAAAAACCCATCGATTGTGCGCGCAATACGCGCAGCGCAGGCAGCGCTATATCGCGCTGGGTCGAAGGCCGCGGCGGCGCGCTGAAACAGGCTGATTTCCGTGCTGTTAAGACCGCACCGCGCGAAGCCCTAAACAAAAACATAGCGCCGATGCCAACCGCTCCAAGCGACGCCGAAGCAGCGGGCGCAAATACTGACTGGTTTGCCGGACAGGAACCGGGCATCGGCTTCCTCTTCCCGGGAACGGACCATAATCCGCGCGTGAAGGCCATCCGCGTTGCCGTGAAGCATGGCAACGGCCAAAAGGTCGAACTCAGCGTCAATGGCAAGCCTGTAAGCATGCTCAACTACGACGGCAAAAAGAAAAGCGCTGACCGCAAGATGTTTGCCAGCGTCTGGCGCGGCGTGAATATCGAAGACGGAAACAACAAACTTGTCGCCCGCGTGCTTGATACTGCGGGTAACGTGATCGAAACCGTTGAACACAACGTCTATTTCGCTCGTCCGCCGATGCAGGCCCGCCTGATCAAGGAAAAATCGGTGCTTGTTGCCGACGGCGTCACGCGTCCGCGTATTGCCGTACGTCTGACCGACCGTGCGGGCAAACCTATCCAACATGGCGCAGTCGGTGATTTTTCCGTCAGTGCGCCTTACCTGCCTGCGGTCGATGTAGACGCGCAACAGGCAAACCAGCTTTCCGGCCTTGAGCGTGCTGCTCCGGTATGGCGTGTCATCGGCGACGACGGCGTAGCCTATATCGAGCTTGAGCCGACCACCGCCTCGGGCAGCCTTTCGGTCGAATTCAACTTTGCCGATGGCGAAGTAAGGCGTGCACAGCGCGTTGAAACCTGGCTTGATCCGGGCAACCGGCCATGGACCGTGGTTGGCTTTGCCGCAGGCACCATCGGCTTTAACAAGCTCGAAGCGGGCCTGGAAGATCTTGTCAGCGATGACGACCAACTGAATGTTGATGGCCGCATTGCGCTTTACGCCAAAGGCCGCGTCACCGGCAAATGGCTGATGACACTCGCCTATGACAGCGACAAGGAAGAAGATCAAAGCCGCCTTTCCGGTGTCATCGACCCGCGCCGCTATTACACAATTTATGCCGACCGCGCCGAGCAGCGCTATGACGCTTCCTCTATCCGCCGGCTTTATCTGAAGCTGGAACGTCCGCAATTCTATGCGCTGTTCGGTGACTATAATACCGGCATCGATGAGCCTGAACTTGCCCGCTACAACCGCGCATATAACGGCGTTAAAGCTGAATATCGCAACGATCAGCTGCATCTGCAGGCTTTCGGCGCGGATACCCCCTTCCGTTTCCGCCGTGAAGAAATTCAGGGCAATGGCCTCACCGGCCCCTATGCTCTTGCAACGCGCGATATCCTCGCCAACTCCGAACGTATCACGATCGAAACGCGCGATCGTTTGCGCTCTGACCGGATCGTTGAGCGCAAGCAGCTGATCCGCCATATCGACTATGACATTGATTATCTCGCCGGGACGCTCCGTTTCCGTGAACCTATCCTGTCGCGTGACAGCGGCCTCAATCCGCAATTCATCATCGCCGAATATGAAGTCTTCGGCATCGGCAAACGTGTTGCCAATGCTGGCGGCCGGGCGAAATGGACGTCGAAAGATGCAAAGCTGCAGATTGCGGCAACCGCCATTCATGACGAAACCGATCAGAGCAAAACTGACCTGGTGGGCGCCGACATCATCTTCCGCCCCGGAACCGGTACCGAAATCCGCGCCGAATTTGCTGGCTCGACCAGCAAGGCGAAGGCTGGCTCCGGTGGAACCGGCGTCGACGGCGCGAAAGCGTGGCTGGTTGAAGCACAGCATCATGACGAGAAATTCGACGTCCTGGCTTACGTCAAACACACCGACGCTGGCTTTGGCGTTGGTCAGATCAATCGCGGCGAAATCGGCACGCGCAAATTTGGTATCGATGGCCGCGTGCGGATCAGTGAAAACCTCACCCTATCCGCGATCGCCTATCAGGAAGATTATCTGCAAAGCGATGCGCGCCGCCGTGCGGCTTCGGCCGAAATAGAATATCGTAGCGGCGATACGACGATGCGCGCTGGTATTACCCATGCCAATGACCGGCTGAATGATGGCAGCGTCAACAAATCGACCATCGCCAAACTGGGTGGTTCGCAGAAGCTGTTTGACGGCAAGCTTGAACTTAACGGGCAAACTGAATTTGCAATCGGCGGCGAAGATTCGAGCATCGACTTCCCTGCCCGCCACCGCATCGGTGCGCGCTATGCGATCAACAATGATATTCAAGTCGTCGGCAGCTATGAAATTGCCAAGGGCGAGAATATCGATGCCCGCACCGCACGGGTCGGCTTTGATATCGCGCCGTGGGCGGGCGGTCGCATCACTGCGAGCGCGAACCAGCAGAATATTACCGAATATGGCCCGCGCAGTTTTGCCGCTTACGGTCTCGCGCAATCCTTCAAGATTGACGAAAAATGGTCGCTCGACTTTACCCTTGATGGCAACAAGACAATTGGCGGTGTGCAGCGCAGCGATGTGCTCAACCCGCTTCAGCCAGTGGCCTCGGGCGGTTTCTTGGGAAGCGACAATACGCTGACCGAAGATTTTACCGCTGTTACGGCAGGCGCAACCTATCATGGCGACAAATGGAGCTGGACAGGGCGCGCAGAATTTCGTGATGGTGAAACCACCAACCGCTATGGCTTCAACACCGCTATCCTGCGCCAGATCGGCGAAGGCCGCGCGGTTGGCGGCCTCGTCAGCTGGTTCAAGGCAAAACAGATTGGCGGCGCGACCACAACAACCGCGCAAGCCGAAATCAGCTGGGCACACCGCCCAGCAGACAGCCAGTGGGCATTTTTGAACAAGACCGAATATCGCTTTGACTCGGTGAAGAACGCTGTGGCCGGTACGCCCGGCCCGATTGGTGGGGCAAGCCTGACGATCAACGGTAATGCCCGTTCGCGCCGGATAATCAACAGCTTCTCGGTCAACTATACGCCTATTCACGACCGCGAATATGATGATGGGCGGCCAACTGAATTTATCGAACGCGGCGAATATTCCGCCTTCATCGGCATCCGTCACGTATCGGACCGGTTTGGCGAAGATGATGTTGAAGGCTGGAGCGCCGTCGTTGGCGGTGACCTACGCTTTGACCTGAGCGATGTTGCAGATATCGGCGCGGCGGGAACCGTGCGGATTGGCCAGGGGGCACGCAACATCGCTTATTCAGGTGGGCCGGTCATCACCGTGACACCGTTCAAGAATGCGAATGTATCGCTTGGATATAATATAGTCGGCTTTGAAGACCGCGATTTCGAGGAAAGCCGCTACACGCGTAGCGGTGCCTATGTCACCTTCAAGCTGAAATTCGATCAGGAAAGCCTCGCGGGCTTCAAATTCTGATCGTCAAAGACAGGAGTATGCGCAAAATCGACGGTGTTTGAGTTGAGCATCTGCAGGTTAGGACAAGGGATCGGGCGGTCTCATATCCGATAGCCACAGTAAATCAGCTAGATAACTGTCGGCAAGGCTGATCGGTGTCAGCGAAAGCGCATATCCCATAAGCCGCGATGGTGGTTGGCTGCAAAGCCAACGAACCGGGCAAGTCGCGGCGCATATTGCTGGACGTCAAACGTCCCTTGTCCCTTGCGGCAAGGGCGCCATTTGTACTTGCCGATATCAGTCTGCAAATAGCAGCACAGGCGTTTCCAAAAGCTTTTTGAGCGCCTGGACAAAACTCGCGGCATCCCAGCCATCAACAACGCGGTGATCGCAGCTGATCGATAGATTCATAAGCTTTGCACGGCGAATATCGTCACCCCCCAGTGCATTTTTGACAAAGACCGGCCGTTCGACAATCTTGTTTGGCCCTATAATAGCTACCTCAGGGCGATTTATGACCGGAGTGGTTGCAACACCCCCCAAAGGCCCCAGCGACGTCACAGTGAGCGTTCCTCCGGACAATTCTCCGCTCTTTGCTGTGCCATCGCGCGCAGCATCAGCCAGGCGGCCAATTTCCATGGCAAGCTGCCACACATTGCGGCCCTGCGCATCGCGAATGACGGGAACCATCAAACCTGCATCCGTCTGCGTCGCCATACCCAGATGCACGCTGCCACAGCGCGTGACCACACCCGCTTCATCATCAAAGGTCGCATTGATCATCGGAAAGTCGGGTATCGTCTTGCAGATCGCGGTGATCAGCAGCGGCAATATCGTGAGCTTTGGTTTGGTTCCGCGGTTGGCATTCAGGTCACTGCGCATGGCCTCCAGATCGGTCACGTCGATTTCTTCGACATAGGTGAAATGCGGAATATTGCGCTTTGATGCTGCCATATTTTCGGCAATACGGCGGCGCATTCCGATGACTTTGATCACCTCATCCTCGCGCTTTGCCGAGCCGGCGGCGGCACGGTAGCCCTGCCCCGCGCTATAGCTGAGATAGGCATCGAGATCGGCATGGCGGACATGTGATCCTGACGTTATGACGTCATTTAATTGCACGCCCAATGCCTTCGCCCGGGCCCGCACAGCAGGTGATGCTGTGACTGAACTATCTACTTCACTATTTTGTTTTTCCTTATTTCCTTTACCTTGCTGGCTCTCACGCTCTGCCCGAGCAGGATGATCTTCCGGATCTGCGCTACCTTTTGAAGCCGCGGCCTTGCCCACGCTTGAACTTGCCTCAGACGCATTGCCTTGCTCGTCCGAAGTTGACGCCGTGACGTCACTTTTCGCGGGCTTGGGTTTTACCGGTTCAACCCCTGCTTCGGCCCGATCATCGACCTCTCCTTCGGTCTCTATTTCAACCAGCATTGATCCGATGGCGATGACATCACCGGCCTCTCCAGCAACCTGCGATACGACGCCTGTGACGGGGCTTTCCATCTCGACCGTCGCCTTGTCAGTCATCATGTCCGCAATCGGTTGATCTTCCTCAATCGCGTCGCCCGGCTTTACATGCCAGGCAACGATCTCTGCCTCGGCAATGCCTTCGCCAATGTCGGGGAGGTTGAAGATAAATTTCGCCATGGCTTAATCCTTCATGATCTTTTCTAACGCCTGACCAATACGAGTTGGCCCTGGGAAATAGGCCCATTCAAGGCTGTGCGGATAGGGCGTATCGAATCCGGTTACGCGCTCGACCGGGGCTTCCAGATGATAAAAGCAGCGCTCTTGCACCAAAGCGGCAATCTCTGCGCCGAAACCGCTGGTACGGGTTGCTTCATGGATCACCATGCAGCGCCCGGTTTTTTTGACAGATGCTTCGATGGCGTCGATATCGAGCGGCAAAAGCGTGCGCAGATCAAGAATCTCGGCGTCAATGCCGGCATCTTCGACCACCGCCTGCGCGACATGCACCATCGTGCCATAGGCAACTATCGTCAGCGCTTCGCCCTCACGTATCTTTGCCGCTTTGCCAAGCTCGATCCGGTAATATTCCTCCGGCACAGCGCTCGCCGCATGTTTGGCCCATGGCTCGACCGGGCGATCATAATAGCCGGTAAAAGGCCCGTTATAGATGCGCTTGGGTTCGAAGAACACGACCGGGTCATTATCTTCTATCGCCGCGATCAGCAGGCCCTTTGCATCATAGGGCGTCGAGGGAATAACCGTCTTGATCCCGCAAATATGGGTGAACATGCTTTCGGGGCTCTGGCTGTGCGTCTGGCCGCCAAATATACCCCCGCCAAAGGGCGAGCGCACCGTCATCGGACAGGTAAAATCGCCGGCCGAGCGATAGCGGATACGCGCAGCTTCGCTCACCAGCTGATCAAGACCGGGATAGATATAATCGGCGAACTGGATTTCGGGTACCGGTCTCAGACCATAGGCCGCCATGCCAACGCCGACGCCAATAATCCCGCATTCGCTGATCGGTGTATCAAAGACGCGCGTCTTGCCAAATTTTTCCTGCAAACCGGCAGTAGCGCGGAACACACCGCCAAAATAACCGACATCTTCTCCCATGATGATAGTATTCTCGTCGCGCTCCAGCATGATGGCGAGCGCGTCGTTGATCGCCTCGATCATATTCATGGTTTTAACCTGCGGCTTTGCGGCGGGTTTTGTCTTAGGTGCAGCCATCATTTCGGCTCCCAGTCAGGACCGAATTTACTGCGCTGTTCGGCAAGCATTTGCCTCGATTGTTCCTTCAAATGCCAGGGCATTTCTTCATAGACATCGGTAAACATCGTCTCGAATGGCTGATGCATGCCGTGGCCCAATGTGCCTTTTTCCTCGGCCTTTTTCTGCTCAGCCTTTACCATCTTCAGCAGATCGTCTTCCTGCGCTGTGTGCCGGTCTTCATCCCATTCGCCAACGCCTATAAGATGCGCCTTCAAACGCTCGACCGGATCACCCATCGGCCATTTTGCATATTCTTCTGCCGCCCGGTAAGCGAGCGGATCGTCGGAGGTTGAATGCCCCTCTGCCCGGTAGGTGAAATATTCGATTAAAGTCGGGCCATTGTTGGTCCGCGCCCGGTCCGCTGCCCAGCGCATCGCGGCATAGACCGCGAGCGGATCATTGCCATCGACCCGCAATCCGGCAATACCGTAGCCAACGGCGCGCGCTGCGAATGTCGTACGTTCACTGCCAGCAAATCCGGAGAAAGAACTGATCGCCCATTGGTTGTTTACCACCTGCATGATCACCGGCGCGTTGTAGACAGCGGCAAAGGTCATCGCGCTGTGGAAATCGCCCTCCGCAGTAGAACCCTCTCCGCACCATACCGCTGCGATCCGGGTATCGCCCTTTGAAGCGGAAGCCATCGCCCAACCCACAGCCTGCGGATATTGCGTGGTCAGATTGCCCGATATGCTGAAGAAGCCATAATCTGGCGCGGAATACATGATCGGCAATTGCCGCCCGAGAAGATGATCGCCGCGGTTCGAATATATCTGGTTCATCATCTGCACCAGCGGATAGCCGCGTGTGATCAAAATGCCCTGCTGACGGTAGCTGGGGAAACACATATCGTCGCGCGACAAGGCCATCGTGGTGGCAACAGACGTCGCCTCCTCTCCGGTGCATTTCATGTAGAAACTGGTTTTGCCCTGGCGCTGCGCGCGAAACATGCGGTCATCAAACGCGCGCACCAGCATCATATGCCGCAGCATTTCACGCAACTGTTCGCCCGTTAGCCCCGGGTTCCAGCTGCCTTTGGCTTTTCCATCATCATCGAGAACGCGCACAAGCCCGAAAGAAAGCTCCTTGAGTTTCTCAGGCGCGGCCGCCTCGTCTGGGCGCGCAATCGCGTCAACCGGCGGAACTTCGATATTGCTGAAATCCGCCTCGTCGCCCGGACGAAAAGCAGGCTCCGGCACATGCAGCCTAAGCGGCGGAATATTCGGCTTTGCAGGCTTGGCCATTTCTCTCCCCAAACGCTCCGCAGGCAGCTTAGCAGAAGCAAAGCCGCGACTCGAGCGGATTATTGCGATTGGTTGTTATATTATTTCAATCACGCATTTAGGTCAACATAGCTTACCTAAACTGCAACGGGCGCTGAAATATGCCGTTGCGGTGCATATTCCCGCACCTCGAAATCCTCGATCGCATAATTAAAAATGCTGCCGGGCTTACGCAGCAAATGCAAAGTTGGCGCGCCTGCCGGTTTGCGCGAAAGCTGCTGCTCCACCAGTTCGCTGTGATTCAAATATAGATGCACATCGCCGCCCTGCCAGATTATTTCGCGCGCCTCCAATCCGGTTTGGTCTGCGATCATCCGGGTCAGCAGCGCAAGCGAGAAAATGTTAAATGCAAAGCCGAGGCCCAGATCACAGCTACGTTGAAACAGCAGGCCCGACAGCTTTCCATCGGCAACATGAAACTGATAGGTTTTGTGACAGGGCGGTAGCGCCATCCGGCCAATATCCGCGACATTCCATCCTTCGAATATATGCCGCCGCGATCCCGGGTTGTTCTTCAAGCTGTCGATCAGAAGCGCGATCTGGTTGATGCCCTTATCACGCTTGCGATAAAGCCCCTCGCCTGCGTCTTCATAAACCGGCCAGTCGGTCCATTGCTTGCCATAGACTGGGCCAAGATCACCCCACTTTGCAGCGAAGGCCTCACTTTCAACTATCCGTGTTTCGAAATCTTCCTTTGCAATCGCCTCACCGGTTTCGCGCCGGTACCGCTCAAGCGGCCAATCGGTCCAGATCCTGACATTCTGCTGCAACAAGGCACGAATATTGGTCTCTCCGGTAAGAAACCACAATAGCTCGCGCGCCGCCGTTTTCCAAAATACCCGCTTGGTGGTGAGCAACGGCACCGCACCGCCGATCAGGCTAAACCGCATTTGCGCGCCAAACAGGCTTTTGGTTCCGGTCCCGGTG
The DNA here is from genome assembly GCA_036479555.1 of Sphingorhabdus sp. Classification (GTDB taxonomy): domain Bacteria; phylum Pseudomonadota; class Alphaproteobacteria; order Sphingomonadales; family Sphingomonadaceae; genus Sphingorhabdus_B. Next base: position 447,298 of record JAZGFP010000002.1, on the reverse strand, counting down.
CGGTCATGCTGCACCGCTCCTTCGGCCCAGATGCGGCGCATCAGATCGAGATATTGCTGCTCGTAATGTGGCTGTGATCCCATGGAATAGGGCTTAGGCAAGGCATGCGATTCTGGCAACGGGCGAAGGCGCAAATTTTGCGCTGATGGCCGATGTCGTGGGTTCTACGCCTCAGGGCCCACAGCCGGTGAGTAACTCAGCCTGGTGGGGCGCCGTCTGAGGGAGGCAGGAACCGGGGGTTAAATCCCCCCTTCCCGGCCAGTTTCACCGAACATCCAAACGGCGCGTTAACCATTCCTTGACACTGCTCAACTACGGCAATCCCTATGCATGCACGCATTGTCATAGTCGATGATCGATCAACGAATTTACGGATTTATTCCCAATTCGTTAGGATGATGGGGCCGGAATATTCGGCCGTCTGTTTCCACAGTGCGGTGGAGGCTCTGGCGTGGCTCGAAAATGAGACAGCTGATCTCCTGATTGTCGACTACCGTATGCCCGAAATGAACGGCGCCGAATTCATCAGCGCCATCCGCGCCAGAACGACAGGCACCCAGATTCCCGCCATCATGATTACCGCACGGCAAGACCGCGAATGCCGGATCGTCGCACTCGACGCAGGCGCGACCGATTTTCTGCAAAGCCCGGTTTCCGATACCGAATTTCGTGAGCGCGTATTGCTGTTGCTGAAGCAGCAAAGCAAGGAGCAAGAGCTGAACCGCCAAAGCCGCGAAATGCGGAATTCAGGGGCGATTCAGGAATTCGGCGGCGGCGAACGTCAAACTAAATCAATGCTTGAGCAGATTATCGACACCACACCGATCTTGCTGAACGCGACAGACCGTGACGGCAACATCCTCTTTCTAAACGCCTACCAATCAGCGCTAATCGGTGAAGAGCCGGAAAAACTGGTTGGGCGCTCGCTATATCAGATACTCGAACCGCAGCTCGCCGCGCGTGAAGCCAAACGTAATGCTGAAGTCCTCGAAAAGGGCAGCAATCTTTCGAATTTTGAAGAACGCTATGTCTCCGATGGCATCGAACTGACATTTCATTGCAACAAGGCACCGCTGACAAATATCGATGGCCAGACAATCGGTGTGCTGACAACTGGCATCGACATTACCGCACGCAAATTTGCCGAAGAACATCGCACTCATCTGGCGTTGCATGACATCCTTACCGGCCTGCCCAACCGGGCTCTGCTTGCCGAACGGATGCGCGGTGAAATTGAGAAATGCAAATCCGACGGCAGTAGCGCTGCCCTACTCCTGATCGACCTTGATCACTTCAAAATCATCAACGATACCAGGGGCCATCAGGTCGGAGATACTTTGCTACGGCAGGTCGCCGAGCGGATCAGCGGTAGCATTCATCCCGGCGATTTCGCCGCACGCATCGGCGGAGACGAATTCGCAATCATCCTGTCGCAAGTGGCCGCACCGGAAGATATCGGTGCCAAATGCGAAAAATTGCTGACTGAGATCGGCATGCATTATTCAATTGATGGTGTCGATCAGGTCATCGGTTGCAGCATTGGTGTGACATTGATCCCGACTGATAGCGATGACCCAGACGAATTGCTTCGGCTTGCTGATCTGGCAATGTATGAAGCGAAGTCCCAAGGGCGCAATTGCTATCACTTCTTCTCCCCCCGATTGAATCACATTGCGCAATCAAATGCCAAGCTCGAAAGCGACTTGCGCATTGCCTTGGAAGAACGGCAATTTTGCCTCGAATATCAGCCCATAGTCGATACCGCCACGAACCAGATTTCGGGACTTGAAGCGCTCATCCGTTGGAATCATCCCGAACGCGGGAGGTTGATGCCAATAGATTTCCTGAGAGTTGCTAATGATTCCGGGCTAATCGACGGGATTGGCAAGCAAGTCATCGAACTGGCCTGTCAGCAGATTGCAAGCCTATCCGCGCGCGGCATCGAAATTCCCAGCATCGCTGTCAACGTTTCTCCGCGCCAATTCCACGCCATGGGAATGAGTGATGAAATATTGCGTAATATAGCGCAATTTCAGGTAGACCCCGGCAAGCTATCGATCGAGATTACCGAGGAGCTTTTGCTCGACCAAAACCGCAATGTCATCGGTGAACTGGAAACGCTGAGGAAAAACGGTGTCGGCATATCAATAGATGATTTTGGGACCGGCTATTCTTCGCTGCAATATTTACGGGATCTTCCGGCATCGAAACTGAAAATTGATCAAACATTCGTCGCGCGCATTGAGACTTCGGCCGCCGACCGGGCGATCATCTCTACCATTGCCCATCTCGCCCATGCGCTCAAAATGAGCGTTGTAGCCGAAGGCGTTGAGACAGAAGCACAATTCGCGCTACTCCGGGCATCGGGGTGTGACGAGGCTCAGGGATACTATCTCGGCAGGCCGCTTGCAGCGGAACGGCTTGAAGAAATTTTCGCGGTCGGCGATGCCTTTTTCGGGATTGCGGTAAAATGATCAAAGCACTTTTCGCAAAATACCGCTCGTTCAACGGTGAGCAGGATATTTTATTCAACCGCTATGTGGTCGCCCCGATCGTTGGCCTGATCTGCCTGGCGGTGACCGGCGATATTTTTATTCCTACGGCATTCGCAATCTACTTTGTCGCGAATAGCATTCAGCACTTTGTCCAGCACCGCAATATGCTGCCGCTCAGCGTCAGGCTGGTGCTCGGCATATCGACCGATGTCGTTATGGCAGCCACATTAATGCGGCATGATCCGGTAAACATGGCCGCAATGTACCCCATGTTTCTTTGGATGTCGCTCGGCTTCGGATTTCGCTTTGGCCTGAAATGGCTGGTTATCGCCTCCCTTATGACGGTGGCCACTTTCATCTTTGTTATGGAAACCACACAATATTGGCAGCAAAATTCGGTGCTTGGCTACAGCCTCGCTATCGGCTTGCTAGTCATACCGGCCTATTGCTCAAAACTGATCCGCAAATTATCAGCAGCCAAAGAGCAAGCCGAAATTGCCAACAAAGCAAAGAGCTATTTCCTCGCAAGCGTCAGCCATGAGCTGCGCACGCCGCTCAACGCAATTATCGGTTATGGCAATCACCTAAAGGGAATGGGGCTGGAGCGCGGCCAGCAAGATATGGTCGAAGCCAGCGTTGTGGCCGGTGAACATCTTCTAAATTTAATTGATCAGCTGATGCAGATTTCAGAATCAGACGCGGGCCGGGTCAAGCTTACAAATTCCGATTTCAGGCCAACCGAGCTACTCGCCGAAGCGCGTAACATCATGCAGGTTCGCGCCCAGGAGAAAGGCCTGTTCCTCAGAGTGCAGGCACAGCCGCTTTCCGATAGCGTTAAGAACGGCCCTGCCGAAATTATCCGGAACCTGCTGCTCAATCTGACTTCAAACGCGATCAAGTTTACCGAATCTGGCGGCGTGTCAATATCGGTTGCGACGGTGCAAAACGAGGATGGCGAGATCCTGCAAATCTCGGTTTCTGACACCGGCATCGGTATCGCCGAAGATGCGCAGGAAAAGATCTTTCAGCCATTTCAACAGGCCGATGACACAGTGTCGACCCGCTTTGGCGGCACTGGTCTGGGTCTTGCCATCTGTAAGCAGCTTGTCGACCAAGCCGGCGGCTCAATCAGCGTGGAGAGTGTTGTCGGAAAAGGCAGCAGCTTCCATGTGACGCTTCCTATCCGGGCGGTACAGCCGGAATTGGCACACGAAATCGATAATATACAGGAAGATACCGTCAGGGTTGTTGCTTTCGGTGATTTCGAGAATGAAATGCTGGCCAATGCCCAATCGGCAGGGAACTTCAGTATTCTCCATGTGAAATGTAGCGGCGCGGATGAATTGACAGCAGCTTTGTCTGACGACAAATTGTCGCAGTTCCAAGTTGCCCTCGTCGAACAACGACTTGCCAGCCATATTGGCCCCGATGACAATGTCTGGAATCTCTTCTCCAAACTTCAAATGGCGCCAGTTCTGGTTAGGAATGACGGCGATATCGATATTGAAGATATTTCACTGCGAGCTGCATTTGCTAGCGTGATACCCGCCGCATCCGATTTCGATGCGATGCGCAGCGCGATCCGGATTGGTTGCTCATTTGCCGGCGAGATAATCGAAAGCAAAGAGACTTCGGTGGAAGAAAGCAGCATAGTCACGCCTAAATCGGTATTGGTGGCCGACGATAACCGCACCAACCGGCAGATTTTGGCAACCATCCTCGAAGCTGCTGGACATGCGGTCACCACTGTTACAGACGGCGACGAGGCGTTGGATGCGCTCGAAGAGGAGCAATTTGATATCCTGCTGCTCGACGTGAATATGCCGCGGCTCAACGGTATTGAGATGTGCCGGATGTGGCGGCAAATAGAGGGCGGACGGACGCATCTGCCCATCGTTGGCGTTACCGCCGACGCCACCGAAGAAACCAAACAAAAATGTCTCGGCGCGGGCATGGATATGCGCATTACCAAGCCGATTAACGCCAAAAAACTGCTCGAAGTTATTGAGGACAAATGTGCAGCCACCCTGATGCAGGCAGCCGCAACCTCCCCTGTCGACGATCCTCTGGGCAATATCGCAGCGATATATCCGGCCGCCGTTGAAAGCGCCGCCAGCATCGACCTCACCCAAATCGAGTATTTGCGGTCGATAGGCAATTCCGATTTTGTCGATGGAATGATTACCGGCTTCTTCGAAGATATTGCTGAAACGCAAACCGGCTTCCGAAAATCGGTCGAACTTCAAGATGTGGCTCAATTCCGCTTTTGCGCGCATGCCTTCAAAAGCTCAGCCAACAATATTGGTGCCCGTCGCCTTGCAAACATTTGCGGCGATCTGGAAACAGTTACCGAAACCGATTTCCACACCCGCAGGCAGGACTATCTCGCCATCGTCGATGCCGAATTGAAAACGGCCAAAAATGAACTCGATCAGCTAATCACCGGGCAGGCCCAGCGTTACGTCATTTAGGGCAGCTATTTGCTGCCGCCCACCAGCTTCATCTTTCTAGCGATGCGGCGCTCTTGGGCGTCGGCAAGCCGCTCCATCTTCCGGACGTCGGCGTCGGTTAGCGTCATTGCGGTTTCCGCCCAAATTGTGGTGATATCCAGCAATTCTTTGAGCGAGACCGGCTTTGAAATACGGCGGGCACGATATACCGCACGCTCTGCTTCAAACCGCCTGCTGTTCTTTGCACAATATTCGACGATGGCCTGCTCTCCTTGGCCGTCTTCGACAAGAAGATCGACGATCCCCATCTCATGCAGTTCTTCTGCGCTATAGATCTTTCCTTCGAGGATCATTTTTTCAACCAGATGGCGCGGTATACGGCGTGATAGGAAGCTATATGCGCCCATGCCGGGGAACAGATTAAAAATGATTTCAGGCAAGCCCATGCGCGCACTGCGCTCTGCAACAATGATGTCAAAGGCAAGAGCATGTTCAAACCCACCGCCAAGCGCGTCTCCCTGAACCAGGGCCATTGTGATGATGGGTGCTCCAAATGCGGCGGCATTGGCATATTGCATGCGAACGCAGGTTTCGGCATATTTCTGCATGGCGACCAAATCGCGGTCGCGAATACACTCCGCAAAATGACGCAGATCGCCGCCCAGATTGTAAATGCCCGGCGTTTTGGAACCGCAAACAAAATAGCGTAGATCGTCGCGTCCGCTATTTGCAGGTAGCGCATAATTATAGCTGATCCAGTCTTGAACCGCCTGCACTTCCTCGCCCAGACTATATGTATAGCTAGGTCTTCCGGCCTGGTTCATAAAGCACCAGAGTATCTGGTCCTGCACATCATGCCTGACGATCAACTCGTCAAACTTCCTGCCGGAAATCGACCTGGTTGAACGTAGAGCCGCCCCGTCCATAGCGGCATTTTTAGCATTGCGATCCGTCACGCGGGAGTGGAATACCATTGTTTCCCCCAATAGAATTTTCTTTTCTTGGCCACCCCAACCAATATTTGCTTTTAGCACGTTTTAATATTTAACAAGGTAAAAAAAGGGTTAACGCACAGTTTCTTATAAAATTGTTGCTTTCCCGATGGATAGCCGAGTTATTTTGTGCTGAAATGATACGGCAGTTACGCAAAATGTAAATTTGGGTAACTGCATTACGCTACGGATTGCCAATGCCGAACCCCGCAACTCGGCCAATCGCGTCGCTGTAACCGGCTAGAAACTACGCCAGTTAGGCTGTTATCCTTTTACACCGCCGCTCTTTGTAGCAGAGCAATAGAGCGAAAAACTGGCCTTTACCTTCTCAAATGACTATGGAGCTGACGTGCTTGATCCGAATACCAATCCGTCGATCAAACTTGCTGGCAAAGGCCGGCAAAGGTTTTTGCTGCTCGTTACCGCGGGAGCCGCTGATTTCATTGCTATTACAATAGCTTTTGCCATTGCCTGCATTATCCGCCTTGGCGAATTCTATGCCTCACAGCTTTACAATCTGCTGATTGTGACGCTGCCGATTTATTTCGGCTTCGCAATCAACAACCGGGCCTATTCGGTGAGTGCACTAAATAAAATTGGCACCAGTTTCCAGCGAAGCGCGATTTCGCTAATATTTGCGGTTGTTAGTGTTTTGCTGGTCGCGTTCTTCCTGAAAGCGAGCGAAGATTTTTCCAGGCTGATTTTCGGTATGGGCGTGATCGGTTCTTTCGCCTTGATCGCGCTGGGACGGCTTGGGGTAAGGTATATATGCTGGAAAACCCTTGGCCGCAATCCGATGTCGGAACTGGTGATCTGCGATGGCGCTGATTATCTGGATAGCGACAAGACAGAATTTATGGATGCAAAGGCCTATGGTATCCATCCCAATCCAAAGGACCCACTGAATGTTCAACGACTAGGGATGGTCGTGCAAGACATGGACAGGGTTATCGTCCACTGCAAACCGGAATTTCGCGACGATTGGGCGCATGCGCTAAAGGCGCTGGATGTCAATGGCGAGATCGTAGTGCCGGAACTTACTGCACTGGCGCCGCTCTCGCTCAACCGGCGGGACAGCCATATCTCGCTGGCCGTATCAATTGCTCCACTGAAATGGCATCAACGCGCCATCAAACGGGCGTTCGATATCGTAATTGCCGGCGTTGGGCTCGCGTCGCTGGCAATCCCCATGGCAATTGTCGCATTGCTGATAAAAATGAATTCGCCAGGCCCCATTTTGTTCAAGCAAAAACGCATCGGGCTTGGCAGTAGACCCTTTTCGATCCTGAAATTCAGGAGCATGCAGGCCGAAAAAACCGATGCCGATGGTGATCTTTCAACGCAGCGCGATGATAGCAGGGTTACCGCTTTGGGCAACTTTATCAGGCGCACCAGCATCGACGAATTACCGCAGTTATTCAATGTACTAAGCGGCGATATGAGCATTGTCGGGCCGCGCCCACATGCCGTCGGATCAACTGCGGAAGATAAGCTGTTTTGGGATATCGACCGGCGATATTGGCACCGCCATACGATTAAGCCTGGGCTGACAGGCCTTGCGCAGGTGCGCGGCTTTCGCGGTGCAACAGAGAAAGCAGCCGACCTTGAAGGCCGCCTTCAATCAGATCTCGAATATCGCTCGGAATGGTCGCTGTGGGGCGATATTAAAATCGTACTGCTGACATTCCGCGTATTGATGCACAAAAATGCGTTCTAGGCTGCACGTTCGCGCGGAGGCCTGAACCCTAGTTCCTGATCATATAGAACGAACCGGGCTCGTGACTCCCGGCTTTGAAATAACGGCAGGCTGCCTCCATCTCGTCGGGCGCGGCATGAGCAAGATAGTTGCCGGCAAGCAATATCCGCCAATCGTCATTATGCGACAGGAATGCCTCCAGCAGATACTGCTCATTCCAGAAACGCGGTTCTTTCAGCCAGCGGGCGGGATAGTCGCGCGGCGAGAAAATATCATGCACATGGACGATCACGCCTGGTTTTAGCCGCGGCAATATCTGAAGGAACTCGATCAGCACCTCGCCGCCGGGCCGGATCATGTGCGAACTATCAATAAACAAGATATCATTCCGCTTCAACATATCGAATATTCCAAGATCGATATCTTCCAGCTTCTTTCGCTTGATCTCGATCCCCAGCTTCTCCAGCCACGACATCTCATACGGCTCGATACAAATATGCTGGCAGGAATAATCGGACGCCTCATCTGCGTTTTTCGCAATCGCCAGACGCGCGACACGGGTGCTATGGCCAGAACCGATTTCTATGACTCGCGCCGGTTTGAAATGTCGAATGACATTATACCAAAGGTCAGCATCCCCTGCCCCAAAATTGCGGTTTTGCAGGCTATATTGGATATCATCGGAAGCGGACTTTTCCAGCCCCTCCGGCATATCGCTCGCGTCAAATTTGGCGAGCAAGTCGGTTTGCTTCTTGAGCGCAAAATCTATGCCCGGCAGATCGCGGGGCGCACCCGACAAATCAAGCCCGCTCATATCATAAAGCGGCTCGTAATAATGGCCGGTAATGGGGAAAATACCCATTTTGCGAAACACGCTTGCAGTCATAGGCAGCATCCGCATCGGCCGTTTCCGGACAAGCTTCATCGGCAAGCTGGCAATGGCGACAACCGGCGCAAGGGCGATGTCGGCCAGCCTGTAAAATAAACTCATTTACTTTTCTCCGCGCCCTAAGCGTTGGTCGATGGTTTGCGATTGCGCCTTAGATAGGCAGTCAGGACAATCCAAACGAAACGTCCATTGGTGGAAGCATATCGCATAAACATTTTTCTCGGCTCCTGATAAAGCCGGTAAAGCCACTCCAGCCCCGAGCGTTGCATCCATAGCGGCGCTCGTTCGATCTTGCCCGCCAGTATATCGACGGAACCGCCAACGCCCATGATGAAAGGCACATTCAACTTGCCAGCATGAGCCGCCATGAAACGCTCCTTTTTTGGAGTGGGCATGGCAAGAAAAAGACAATCGGCGTTGCTGGCATTGATCGCATCGATAATTTGCGTTTCGTTTTCGCTTCCGAAATAACCGTTGCGGCTACCGGCAAATTCGATTTTCGGCCAGCGGGTCTCCGCATTTTCAATCGCGCGGACGAGTATTTCTTCTTTCGCGCCAAGAATAAAGGGCCGATATCCCTTTTGCGCACATAGACCCAATAACGCCGTCATCAGGTCAACGCCGGTCACGCGCGGAACCTCATTGCCCCCAAGCAGCTTTAGCGCCCAAGCTATCCCCATTCCGTCGATACCAATAATATCGCCGCCATGCACATCGCGGCGCAGTTCGAGGTCATCCTGCAGCTTCACAAATTTCGCGACATTCAACGCGACATGGACACATTGTTCGCGGCTTTCCATCGCTTGCTCAGCGCGCACCAATGTTGCGTCAAAGTCGAGTATATCGACCGGTGTTCCCAATAGCTCGCTGCGCATTATTTGCCCCGCCCGATTGCGGCCTTAAGGCCTTTTGCATAGCTAGCGGCTATCTGCCGTTTTTGAAAGAAGGCAGCTTCGCCGCTTTGCTGCCACCGGGCGAGCGCAGACTTCAATTGCTGCTGGTCGCGCAAAAGCCTTAGCATCGCTTCGTTGATCGCCGTCTGATTTTTTGCCGGTACCGGAATGGCAAAATCATGATCGTCGAAATAGCCGTCAATCGCTGCATTGGCGGGGTAAACCACTGGGCACCCGGCAAGCAGCGCTTCGACAAATACCATCCCGTAACTTTCCTTGTGAGAAACCATCGTGAAGCCCGCAGCCTTGTTCATTTCACGCTGTATTTGCGCGCTCGCCACGGCACCGGGAAGCCGGATAGTTGCATGGTCGGCGCTCGCGGCCCACGATTGCACAATCGCAACATCTGCAGCGTCTCCGCCACCAAAAATATCCAAACTGAAATCATCTACCTTGCCGGCAACATAATCAGCGCCGCGTATCAGTGCCGGCAAATTCTTGAGCCTCCAATGTTTTAGGTTAAATGCGCTAACTATCCTGTTTTCCGCCATCGCCGGAGCCAAAATTTTGTCCTGCCGCGTTATGCAGGGTAGCAATACCGTTTCGCCCTTTCGCTTGCCGAACCTTTGTTCAAGATATGCCAATGCCCACGGGGTGAAAGGAAAAACGACTGCGGCCTCATGAAATATCCGCCGGTAGAGCGGCCAAAGGTCGCGCCGAACATTTAGGATGCTGCGATCGCTATTGCCCTGAATGGACAGCGCGTACGGAATGCCTAGCTTCTGCGCGACATGGTAGGCGATAATGCCCTCCATGCTGATCTTATGGCCCTGCACCAGCTTTGGTCGCAGGTTGCGTCTCGCAATGTCACCGGCAATGTGATCGGCAAGTGCAATCATCGACGATTTTAGGAAAATGCCTCTGGACGGCGCTTCGTAGCTCAAGCTGATCATTTTCGGATTGTCGCTTAAGCTCTCGATTTTGCCCGCAACCCTGCTGGGCAAGAGCTTACCGAGGCCGACCTTTATCGGCGAAATATCGGTGCGATTTAGCGAATAGACGAAATGGTCATGCTTGCTTGCCGTTGCGTCGAGCAAATTTTTAATGGCGGATGTCTTGTCGGGATTGAAGCTATCCGGATAATCGGTGGAGATGTGAATAATGGTCATTGCTTCGTGGTGATTGGCATGTAAATGTGCGATGACATTCCACGCTGTTTAGGGTTCCTTGAGAAATCTTTATGAGACTTGCTGATACCCGCGATCCCAATTCTTTGTCCACAAAATTGCGCAAAAAAAGGGATAAGTTTCTCCGCAAAATTATTACCGATATTTACAAAGAGGCCGGATCTGTCTCAATCATCGATATCGGAGGCACCACAAACTACTGGATGAGGGTTGGCGAGCAATTTTTGATCAACCATCATTGCCGGATCGACATCTACAATTTGCACAAAAGTGAGCTGGGTGATGTGGGAAGTCTCGGGGATATTGTAACGCTCAAGGTAGGTAACGGCTGCGACCTGCATGACGTGAAAGACAATGCGTATGATCTATCTCACTCAAATAGTGTGATAGAGCATGTCGGTGTGTGGGAAAATATGCGGAGCTTTGCCAACGAGAGCCAACGCGTTGCAAAAGCTCACTATTTGCAAACACCCTATTTTTGGTTTCCGATAGACCCCCATTTCCACAAAATGCCATTCTTTCATTGGCTCCCTAGGCCAATACGGAGAAGGTTCCTTGGGCTACTACCACTCGCCCATCGCGGCAAAATTACAGACTTAGAGCAGGCGCTTTTCGCTATCGAGGGCGCCATATTGCTCGAAAAGAGCGAAATCCGTTCTCTCTTTCCAGACAGCAGCATATCGAAAGAGCGTTTTTTTGGCCTCACAAAGTCTTTGATTGTAAGTGGATGAGCCGCAATCCTTTTTCCTTGATTGAAAAATAGCGCCCAGCGCAATTTACCCTGCACCTAATTGCCTATTGTAGTTGGCTGGATTGCGAATCATGCTGACAAAGACACCAAGCAGGAAGTTGAACCAGGTGAGCATCGCGCCCCAGATGGCCACCGTGAAGAGGATCGTAACGATGGTCACTAAGCAAATTGCCATGCCGACAAAAGAATCGCGCTGACTAGTTGCTGCGCTTTGCCGCGCGCGCGCCGCAAGCATGATGACAATCACGATGGCCACCATCAGGTATGTCAATGCCGGGATCACACCATATTTTACTGCCATCGCCAAATAATGCGCATCAATGCTGTCGGAAACAAACCATGAGGGCCGCGTATAAGCTTCATAGCCGATCCCGAACCACGGATGAGCCCAAATATCGTCGATCGAATAATACCAGATCTGTGTCCGGAACCATCCGGTCTTCGGGTTGAATGTCAGGTAACGATAGATGACAGAAATCAACCCGCTATTAGAGACTAGATGGATCACAAACAGACCAACCGACAGCGCGGTAACAGCTACTATCCAACCGATTTCCTTAACCCGCTTTTGAAACCAATCATAGCCAATCAGGCCGATGCTCAATACCAAACCCAACACCCCTGTAGAGCTCAGTGAAAATACGCCCAAAACCCCCGGGATAAGCCCGCCAAATCGCCAAATTTTTGCCCGGAAGGTCATGAAAAAAAGCGGCACATAGGCGGTGAGATACATGCCTGCATGAATAGGGTGTGAAAAAGGCCCCTGCGCCCTCAAAAAGCCGTACCGGAATTCATGTTTGATCTCTCCGCCTACTTCATCGGCAGCACCAAAGGCGGCTTGAAATGCCTCACGGACGAATAACCTCCCGCCGACACTCTCCAACATCAATAACAATCCCGCGACGAGCAATCCGGGAAAAACCAGGCGGAGCAAATTTCGAAAGTCTGTGAGCGACCTGATCGAACCGCGGCCAATCAGGTAAGCAAGCATCATATCCACTGTTTGACTGCCGCCTGCCTCTATTCCTACCGCGATGTTGTAATTCTGAGCGAATGAGAGGGGCAGCCATAAGGTGACCACCAGCATCGCAATATCAATCAAACCGAGTTTGATCCGCCCCTTGGCGAATTGGGTGAACAACCACGGGATCAGCAGGAACAAGACAATGCGGTATGCGCCAAAGCGGAAAGAACCCGCAAAAAAAGCGACTTCGGGCGGGATGAGAGTCACATAGAGCAACAGCACCGCTGGCCAAATGCGATGCAAGCCGGTGCCTATCGGCTTTGGCCGAGTAGCAAGGGAACTATGCGGGTATGGTGAAGTTGCCAAGGCCGTTTCCGCTCCTCCACATGCAATAGCCTGCCGAATTATTGTTGCACTTTACTAAGGTTCAGAGAGAAAATAGCAACCCAATTGCTTTCAACTTTACCTCCAGACTTGCAACGCAGTGGTTCATGGAATAACGCGACTTCACGCATGTGAAACCCATCAGAATTTAGAGTGCTAGTGGATTGAAATTTCATGTCCAAAAAAACACCTGAAGGCGCCAATAGTGATCTATCAGTTGTGATTGTGAGCTACAACACTCGCGATATTACGATGGAATGTGTTGCTTCCCTACTTAAGCATAACGGCGCTCTAAACCTTGAGATAGTTGTGGTGGATAATTGCTCAAGCGATGGTAGCGTGCCTGCCTTACGAGCGGCATTTCCTATGATCCGGGTTGTTGATAGCCCGATCAACGGCGGCTTTGCCCATGGCAACAATATCGGTTTTGGCCATTGTAGCGGTGAATATATACTGCTTCTAAATCCCGATACAGAGGTGGAGGAGCAAACGCTAAAGAGCGCGTTGGAGTACCTGAAATCAAATCCGGAAGTCGGCCTTGTTGGCGCAAAAATCAGCTACCCAGATGGCACTCCGCAAAACAGCACGATACGTTTCTTGAGCCTTAAGACATTATTTTTCCTTATTTTTCTTCCAAGTAAATATGTTGTACGCAATCGGTCTATGGGTGATCATCGCTATGGCAGCCTTTCGTCCGACGAGACAAGCTTTGTCGATAGTGTGATGGGTAGTTTCATGATGTTACCGCGCCGGATATTGCAGGAAGTTGGCTGCCTTGATGATCGGTTTTTTATGTATGGTGAAGAATGCGAGTGGTGTTACCGTATCAAACAAGCCGGCTATAAGGTGGCCTATTTTCCCGATGCCAAAATAGTGCATCATAGCGGCGCGAGCACGGCAAATATGAGCGTCTGGCGAGCGGTGGAAATGACGCGAGGCCATATTCTCTTGCTGCGGTTTACAAGGGGACCGTTCATTGCATGGATTGGCACTCTGATGATGCTCTTTCGCGATTTCGTGCGGCTACCATACTATAGCGCACAAGCTGTGTTCAACCGTTTCAGCTGGACCTCTCAGGCCGAGGCATGGTGGGCGCGATTGAAATTTCTCACCAAGGCAATCATTGATCTACCTGCCGGACAGCAACTGGAAAATTAGCGCAAACCAACAATCTGGTGATGCTTGCAAATGAAGACGGGTAAAGTATAGGCGCGCTTATGACAATTGAACCTTCTGGGGAATATCGAGAATCCTACCACGACCTCGTACGCTGGGACGTCATCCCGTATATTCCGAAATCTGGTGGTCAATTGCTGGATGTTGGCGGCGGGGTTGGCGCGACGGCTTTTGCCCTGCGTGAAAATGGCGTGGCTGACAAGGTTGGCGTTGTTGACATGGTGTCTCACGAAAACTCCGCGATCAAACTCGACTATGCTTTTCAGGGAAATCTGGAAGACCCTGCATTACTCAAGCGGATCAAAGCTGAACGCGGCACGTTCCAGACCATTCTTGCGCTCGACATATTGGAGCATCTGGTTGATCCGTGGAAGATAATCACTGGCCTAGAAGATCTCCTCGCACCAAAAGGATATCTCGTGGCCAGCATACCCAATATCCGAAACTATCAGGCTCTCATGCCTCTTTTTCTGCGCAATAGCTGGAACTATCAGGATGCCGGTATTTTGGATCGAACGCATCTACGTTTTTTTGTGCGCGAAACTGCAGAGTCGCTTATTTCGAATGCGGGATTAAAAATTACCAATGTTGTTGGCTCGCCGACCGGAGGCCGAAAGGTCCGTTTGTTCAGGCAGATCACATTCGGTCTACTTAACAGCTTCACCGATCGCCAATATGTCATTGTTGGACAAAAAAGTGATGGCTGACCATTTCGATCCGGAAAATATCATATTGCATCCCGGCTTCCACAAAACCGGGACCACTTTCCTTCAATATAAAGTTTTCAATCAAGAATTGGTCTTTCATCGGCTGGGGAACCATGTCGAAGCCGCAGAAATCTTCGAAAGCCCTTCCGACCTGAGCTATTCGGCTAGCTCTGCACTAGACCAATTGTCAGACTTATGCAGTTTCAGTTCTGACAAGCCGAACATTTTGAGTTCCGAGACATTATGCGGCAACCCGTTTTTCGGTTCACGCGAAGCGAAAACCATTGCAAACCGGCTGCATCTGACATTTGGTGAGGTGAAAATACTGTTTACGGTGAGGGAACAGACGGCAGCAGCGCGTTCGTTGTACAAACAATATGTAAAGATGGGGGGGCTGAGCAGTTCAAAAAAATTCTTTGATGCAAAGTCAACATCCCAATTTCATCGCTTCAATTGGGAAACGCTCAACTATGGATTATTGGTTGACCATTATGCCAAATTATTCGGACATGAACGGATACTGGTCCTGACTCAGGAACAGCTCAAAAAAAGCCCTGTAGAATTCTACAAGTCTCTGGGCAGGTTTTCCGGCGCGAATCTCGATGGCATCAATTTTGAAAGCGAGCCCTACGCTCCAAGCCCCAGCATGATGCAGCTCCAAGCCTTCAGGCTTTCCAATCTCTTTATGGAGCTTCCGATCAATCCCGATTTGAAGATTGGACCGGAAGTCTTTGGCAGCGTCATTCGAAAGGCGGCTAGGTTTTTGTTGCCAAATAACGACCGCAGGCCCGACAAACTCGACAATATCATCGCAGATAGGATCGGCGACCGCTTTGCAACGGGGAATCAAATTTTGCAAAAATATAGCCCTGCTGACTTATCCCAACTTGGCTATCTGTTTCCGTAACCCGGCCGCAGCAAGCTAAAAATTCTCTCAATAATAGAATTGATTGGTCGGGGAGCAATATCAACGATAAGCTCCGCCATCTCAGCAGGCATAGTGCGAACGCACAGAATTATGGTTCCGGCAAGCAGAGCAATACTGCACAGCCAACGAACAGGATTGGTTACCGGCATTGCGCTAGCTATCAAGAACCCGACCGCCAAAATAAAGAAGTGTACAAAAATTGGCTTTGGTATTGAGAAGCACCGTTCAGACAGATAGAATAGGATCTGGAAGTCCACCAGTCGGCGCATTGAAAAGACGATTACTGCCCCGATTAATCCCCAATATATCAGGCCAAAATAGACGGCGATGACATAAAATGGCAGTTGGATAAGAAGCCACTTCGCGACGAGATCGGGCCTACCGATTGCCTGAAGTCTGCTGAAGGGAATGACGGCGAATGAGCGTATCCAAAAACCTAGCAAAGCGATCAAACCAATCACCGATGATTTTTGTGCGAAATCATTGCCAACCCACAAGATTAAGAAGGGCTCTAGCAGCAGCAAAGCGCCAAGAGTTGGTACAGCAACTAAAACCGTCAACGAGCTAATTGCCTTATTTTGCAGTTTTGTTTGACCGGCGGAATCTTTGTTCACAAATCGAGGGAAAAGCGCTGAACCCATTGCAAGGGGAATAACGGAAATGCGCTGCACAATTTCGACAGGGACGCTGTAAAAGGTCACAGCACGCGCGCCTAGCACTCCTCCTATCATCATCCGGTCGAAAGATAACAATAGAGGGCTGACAGCTGAAGTAACAGAAACCCATCCACCATATTTAAATAGTCCGACCCAATGCGCTGCGTCAAAGTGCGGCTTGATGCCAGCGAGCAGGTTACTGTGCACGCGGATCAGAAAAATCAGCAATCCGATAACCCGTGCGACCACAGCCGCCAATATCAACCATTTTAGCGTGGGGCCGACGATCCATGCAATGCCAAGCGGCAAGAGCTGGAACAGTGACGTTCCGACAATAGTGGCAAGATTAACTTCGAGAAATTTTTCACGCCCCTGCAGCGCGCCTGATGCCACTCCGGTGAGAGTTGCCACCGGCACTGCGGCTGCCAGAAAGGGAACTGCAGCCATAGCTTCGAACCGCAATTGCTCATCAATCTTGAAAATATGCTGGAAGAAATACTGGGCCGCGAAATACATGATAATTCCGCCGACTATTCCCATGGCGATATTAACGACAACAGCCGTCCAGAAAACGTCGGAACGCTCCTGCGCGCTGGCATTTTTCAGCGCCGCTATCCGCTGCGCTGTTGCGCGGCCAAGCCCCAGGTCAAAGAGCCCGAAATAGCCAAGGATAAGCCAGGCAATCGCAAGCGCACCATAGCGCTCTGGCCCCACCAGACCCAAATAGAGCGGGATCGTAGCCAGTGCAAGCAACAGCGGTACGATGGAGCCTATCAGGTTATAGGTTGTGTGTTTGGCTATGCTCATGCGGCGGCCATTCGCTATCCCTATCCCGTTTCCAGTGCCTTTGTGCTTTTTGCCGCATAGTGCAAGGTCAATCTGGATATTTGGTGCTTCAACCGGCTTGTTAAAAGATATTCGACGATCGAGGGTCATCGCTTCGAATTTTGGCCCGACGCGTTGGAGACAATATGGATTTTTATACCGCTGGGATCGGAACTCGGCAGCTGACACGCACTAAGTAAACATGGCACAAGGCTGCACATTTTTTGCAGCAGCTGTCCTGGGCGAGAGCCTACAAAGAGCATGACAAATGACGGCTGGATGTCACCCGTCTCTTCTTGCTATTTCGTCCACCATTGATTTAGGGGGCACTGGTGGTAACAAAAGTTCATTCTCAGTTTTTCTCGCGCTTGGCGCTAATTTGCTTGCTCTCGGTCTGTCTCGCAGCATGCCAAAGCAGTCGCAAAACTGTGCCTCGTGCGGCACCCGCCGAAGTCGATCCGATTTCCAGTTCGGCTTCCGGCCTTGACGATCCTTTCCCCGACTATGTTATCGGGCCGCAAGATGAACTGAGCGTCATTGTGTTCCGCGAACCCGATCTCAGCCTACCAAGCGTACTTATCGACAGTAGCGGACGGTTTGAGATGGCATTGATCGGAACAATCAAAGCGTCGGGGAAAACACCCGATACGCTGTCGCGCGAAATTACCAACCGGTTTGGCGATCGGTACCTCGTCAATCCCAGCGTCGCGGTCAATATAGCGAAGGTGAATTCAAAGCGCGTGACAGTAGAGGGCGCCCTCAACAAACCGGGTATCTTCGAACTTGCCAGCAACATTGATCTGATCAGCGTAATCGCCATGGCCGGCGGGCCTAGAGATGCGGCCAAATTGTCTGAAATTGCTGTCTTCCGAAAAATCAACGGTCAGAGCACAGTCGCTGTATTTGACTACGCAAGGATACGTTCTGGAGAAGCTGCCAATCCCGAGATAAAGGCCGGAGACATTGTCGTCGTCGGCTTTTCTGGGTTGAAAACGGCGTTTCAGGAATTTTTGCGCACCGCGCCGCTGCTCGGTGTATTCACCCGTTTCTGATTTAACCGACCCAAGGGTTACTTTGATGAATGAAAATTTTGCCGCAGTGGATAGGCAAGACCATTTGGAAGATGAAACCAGCGGTTTTTCGCTCGATCTTGGCGAGCTGCGCTCGATGGTTTACCGGCAACGCTACATCATAGGCGGCGCGGTTATTCTGGCGCTCGCGCTCGGTCTTCTTGCCACAATGCTGGCCACGCCGCGTTATTCTTCACTGCTGACTGTGCTGATCGACCACCGCGGCCAGCAGGTGGTCGAGGGCGGCGATGTTGAAGAGAGAATTAAGGGCGGCGATATCCAGCGTTATCTGCAAGGCCAGGTCGAATTACTGAAAAGCCGTAATATGGCCGGCCGCGTCGTCGACGATCTGGGGTTGGCAGCTAACGATAATTTCCTACTGGCAATGAATGTTGAAGTAACCACAAAAGCTCCCGCCGGCGTCAATTTGCACCTGGCCCGCCGCACGCAAGTGATAACGGCGCTCACAGAAAATGTTTCCGTTAATATGTCCTTTGGAAGCAACATCGCGAATATAAGCTTCGAAAGCCCCAGCAAAACTATAGCGGTGATGGTAACAAACGCCTACGGAAAGAACCTGATTACAGGAAATATCCAGCAACGGTTTGAGGCAACTTCCTATGCGCGTGACTTTCTAAAAAAGGAAATTTTGGACGCGAAAAATAGACTGGAAGAGTCCGAACAGGCTGCACTTCAATATGCAGAGAAATCGGAGATTATCGACGCAAGCGATGGCGTCAGTAGCTCACCCGACAATGCAACACCGCGTTCGATTACTACGGCAAACCTGGTCCAGATCAATGCCGAGGCGGCTCATGCAAAGACGGTGCGCATTCGAGCCGAAGAAAAATGGCGGCAGGCAAGCCGTACTTCGCTCATGCGGCTTCCCGAGGTGCTCTCCAATCCGGCTATCCAAAACCTTCAGGCCGAACGATCGCGCCGGATCGCCAAGCGGCAAGAGCTTAGCGACCGCTATAAGCCGGACCACCCTGCATACAAGGAAGTCACTTCGCAGATTTCGATAATCAACACGCAAATTAACCGCCTCGCTGCCAATATCCGCGCAGGCATTCGCGGCGAATATGATATTGCGCGCAATCAGGAAACGTCGCTCAATCGCAATCTTGGTGAGGCCAAATCGGAAACGGCTTCCGAGCAGCGCAAACGAATTCAACTCAATTTACTCAATCGCGAGATTGATACCAACCAGATTTTGTATCAGGCGCTGCTGAAAAGATACGAGCAAGTCAGCACCAGCGCTGATATCGTAAACAACAATATTTCGATCGTCGACAAGGCCGAGAGTACCTGGCAAATTGCTCCTCGTCCTTTCGTCAACATGGCGCTCGCCTTATTTAGCGGGGTGACGCTAGGTTTCCTGCTCGCTTTCATCCGCGAGACATTTGACGACTCGCTGCGTTCGCTAGACGATGTCAGGCGCAAGCTTGGGTTGCCTCTACTCGGCACAACGCCGGTCTTTGACGGCAGCCAGCCCATCATCGAACTGCTCAAAAACCGACAGTCAGCCATTGCGGAGGCTTTTGCCTCAATTCGTTCTTCGCTTGATTTCAGTACCAATCAAGGCGTGCCTGGATCGCTTTTGATCACGAGTAGTCAGCCCTCGGAAGGTAAAAGCACCAGCTCTATAGCAATTTGCGAAAGCTTTGGCCGGGCCGGAAAGAAGGTCTTGCTGGTGGATGCGGACTTGCGGCTACCCTCGCTCCACAAACATCTAAATCTGGAAAATAATGACGGGTTCGTCAGCCTGCTAACCGGCCATTCAACCCTAGAAAAACAGGCTCAGCGATCGAAGTCCGTTGATTTCGATTTCCTGTCTTGCGGCCCGGTTCCACCCGATCCCACGGGTATCATCGTCGCCGATGCGATCCAGCGCTTCATCAACCAGTATGAATCGAAATATGATCTCATTCTCATCGATGGACCGCCGGTTATGGGACTTGCAGATTCGCCGCAAATTTCCCGGGCCGTTGGCGGTACGATCATGGTCGTTGAAGCTGCCAAAGTGCATGGCGGAAAAACCAAGACTGCGCTTCGCCGTTTGAACGATGCAAATGCAAATATTCTTGGTGTATTACTCACGAAATTCGATGACAAGAAGAGCGGATATGGCGATTATTACGCATATAATTACGGATATGGCGCTGGCAAAAACCCTAAGGGAAGCTGGTATGCTCGCCTGTTTCCCGGATCTGCGCGCCACTGAGTATGGGGTAAGATGATGGCACTTGCCTCTCGCTTCTTTCCGAGCCAGCGCCCCTTGCGCTTCCGGTGTTCGGTGTTCAAGCATTAAGTTGCCTATTCTATCACCGCGCAAAATTAATGATATTGCAAAGAGTTCCGTCTATTCATAATGCCCGTCAGCATAGTTTTCAGGGAATATAGATGACCGCTTTTCCTCTTCCCCATGTTACGATGGTTGGCCTTGGCTATATCGGGCTGCCCACTGCGGCTGTCATCGCGCAGTCCGGCTGCACCGTTCACGGCATAGACGTGCAAAGCCATGTCGTTGATACCATCAATCGCGGCGAAATTCATATCGAAGAGCATGATCTTGATGTTCTTGTTCGTGATATGGTTTCTTGCGGGCGACTTGCAGCGTCGCTTGAACCAACGCAAAGCGATGTATTCCTGATCGCCGTGCCAACGCCGTTTGTCGGTGACCATGTACCGGACATTACCTTCGTACTTGAATCTGCCAAAAAAATCGCACCGGTGCTGAAGCCCGGGAACATCGTTATTCTGGAATCAACTTCGCCCATTGGCACGACGGAAAAAATGGCAAAGCTACTGGCCGATGAAAGGCCGGATCTGAAAATTGCCGGCGTTAACAATAGCGAAGCGCATGACATACATGTCGCCTATTGTCCCGAGCGCGTTTTGCCTGGTAAAATAATTGCCGAACTGGTCGCCAACGACCGCAGTATCGGTGGCATCACGCCTGCTTGCGCAAAGAAGGCCCGCGAATTTTACCAGATTTTTGTGAAAGGCGAGTGCATCGAAACCACCGCAGCAACCGCAGAGATGGTAAAGCTCGTCGAGAATGCCTCACGCGATGTGAATATCGCATTTGCCAACGAACTCTCGCTGATTGCTGACAGGATGGGGCTGAATATATGGGATGTAGTCTCGCTCGCCAATCGCCATCCGCGCGTCAATATTTTGCAACCCGGCCCCGGCGTGGGCGGTCATTGTATAGCAGTAGACCCGTGGTTTCTGGTGGATAGCGCACCCAACGTTACCCCGCTTATCCGCACTGCACGCGAGGTCAATGACGGAAAATGCGACTATGTGGCTGGCCGCGTTGACAAAATGGTTGCGGCGCGGCCCGATTCAAAAATCGCCTGTCTCGGCCTTGCTTTCAAAGCGAATATCGACGATTTTCGCGAAAGCCCTGCGCTAAAAATTGCCGAAAGCCTAGCCACGAAATATGGCGACCGCGTACAGATTGTCGAGCCATTTGCCGATACATTACCCGGAAAACTTGACGGCAGCGGCGCAGCGCTTGTTTCACTGCAAAGCGCGCTGCAAGACTGTGACATCATGCTTCTGCTGGTTGACCATGAAGCATTCGCATCCGTGACCGCCAAACAAATCAGTGGCAAACAGGTCTACGATACACGCGGCCAGTGGCTTGAGATACTGAGATAGCTGTTCTTTACGCGAGCAAGCCGTTCAAATAGCGACCATATTCATTCTTCCCATAACGCTGTGCCTGCGCCTCAAGCGCGGCTGCATCAATCCAGCCTTGCTGATAGGCGATCTCTTCCGGGCAGCCGGTTTGCAAGCCTTGTCGTTTTTCCAGCGTGCGAACGAAATTTCCGGCATCAAGCAAACTGCCATGGGTGCCAGTATCAAGCCAAGCATAACCCCTGCCCATCAGTTCTACATCGAGCAAGCCATCATGCAGGTAGCTTTCGAGCAATGTCGTAATCTCCAATTCACCGCGCTCCGACGGCTTAACTTGATGCGCGCGCGCCGATGCGCTGCCATCGAGAAAATAGAGACCCGTCACCGCATAGTTTGACGGTGGGTTTTTCGGTTTTTCAATGATCTGATTGACCTCGCCATCTCCGTCCATACCAACAACGCCGTAACGTTCCGGGTCGGCCACATGGTATCCGAATACCGACGCCCGATCAGCTTTGGCATCGGCTCTGTGCAGCAATTTTGGCAAGTCATTGCCATAGAAGATGTTGTCGCCGAGCACCATTGCGGACGGCACGCCGTCCAGGAAATCCTCGGTAAGCGTATAGGCCTGTGCGAGCCCCTCGGGGGCCTCCTGAACTACATAAGTAAACGAGACACCCCACTGCGAACCATCTCTCAGCAAATGGACAAATTGCGCTTGATCTTGCGGCGTTGTGATAATCGCAATTTCCCTAGTGCCCGCGAGCATCAAAACCGAAAGCGGGTAATATATCATGGGCTTGTCGTATATTGGCAATAGCTGTTTCGACACACCCATGGTGACCGGATAGAGCCGCGTTCCCGAACCGCCCGCCAGAATGATGCCCTTGCGTGATTTAGCCATTTGCTGCTTCCATTTCCTTCATTACCTCCGACAATTCTTCGCGCCAGTCGAGCCGCTCTATACCAAATTTCCGGGATAGGCTTTCACAATCTAACCGTGAATTTAACGGGCGCTTTGCCGGGGTGGGATAATCTACAGTCTTGATGTCATTCACCTTTACATCGCGCGCCGCCTGCCGGAAAATCTCGCGCGCAAAGTCCGCCCAGCTAACATCCGGTGCACCGGAGAAATGGTGAGTGCCCCCGCTCACGCCTGTATGTAGTTTTTCCGCGAGGGAAAGGCAGGCCGCCGCTATGCTGCGCGCCGATGTGGGGCCGCCAACCTGATCAGCAACCACATTAAGTTCACCCCTGGTCTCCGCAAGCCGCAGCATGGTTTTGACAAAATTGTTGCCGTCTGCAGAAAAAACCCAGGATGTGCGCAGGACCACATGTTGACCGCCAGCGGCTTTGATCGCCTCTTCGCCCACCAGCTTGGATGCGCCATAAGCATTGGCTGGAGTAGTTTCATCATCGGGCCGATGGGGTCGCTCATGTCCGGATGAAAACACATAGTCG
Organism: Sphingorhabdus sp.; assembly: GCA_036479555.1. Lineage (GTDB taxonomy): Bacteria > Pseudomonadota > Alphaproteobacteria > Sphingomonadales > Sphingomonadaceae > Sphingorhabdus_B. The sequence goes on along the minus strand of JAZGFP010000002.1, from coordinate 424,126 downwards.
GTCGAAATATGAACAAAGGGCATGTCGCGGTCGGCGGCTGCTTTTGCCATCGCGCCGGGCGCTTCGCCGTTGACAACATGGGCGATACTGCTTTCCTCTTCGGCGCGGTCAACGGCAGTGTAGGCAGCCGCATTGATGACCATCTGTGCGTCAGTTTCGGCGACAATAGCCGCGCAAGCAGCTGGATCGGAAAGGTCCGCTTCTTCGCGGCCCAGAGCAGTTATCACATGCCCCGCGGCCAGCGACTGGCGTACGACTTCACGCCCGGTCATGCCATTCCTCCCGAAAAGCAGTATCTTCATGTCTTAGTGCCCAAACGGCTCCCGACGCCTTGACGGCCTTGAAGCGCGCGCCACCAGCTCTCATTTTCAAGATACCAATCGACGGTTTTGTCGAGACCCTGCTGCAATGTGAGCGACGGCCGCCACCCAAGCTCGCTACTGATCCTTTCAGGGTCGATAGCATAGCGCATATCGTGGCCGGGGCGGTCTGTAACGAAAGTTATCTGCTCCTCATAGGGCTCGCCTTTGGGCCGCTTCTTATCGAGTAGGCTGCAAATCATCCGCACAATCTCGATATTCTGCGCTTCATTCTCCCCGCCGATATTGTAGGTGCGGCCATTTTCACCGCGAGCGAGCACATTGAGCAGAGCGTCGGCGTGATCCTCCACATAGAGCCAGTCACGCACATTTTCGCCTTTGCCATAGACCGGAATATCATCGCCTGCGAGCGCCTTCAGGATAACCACCGGAATTAGTTTTTCAGGAAACTGAAATGGCCCGTAATTATTCGAACAGTTGGTCACTACCACTGGCAATCCGTAGGTTTCATGCCAGGCCCGCACCAAATGATCGCTCGATGCCTTCGATGCCGAATAGGGTGAGCGCGGATCATAGGGCGTATCTTCGGTAAACTGCCCAGTTTCGCCCAAGCTGCCAAACACCTCATCTGTAGAGATGTGATGGAAACGAAAATCTGCCGGCTTATCATTTGCCAGCCAGTAAGATCGCAAGGCTTCGAGTAGATGGAATGTGCCCATGACGTTGGTTTGCATGAACAGGCCGGGGCCATCGATTGAGCGATCAACATGCGACTCCGCCGCAAGATGCATCACCGCGCCGGGCCTATGCTTGGCAAATATCTCATCCAGCGCCATGCGGTCACAAATATCTGCCTGTTCGAATGAATAACCCGCCGCATCAGCAACGCTGTCGAGGTTTTCAAGGCACGCTGCATATGTCAGGCAATCGAGGTTTACAATCTCGTGCCCCTGCCCGATCGCTTGACGAATAACTGCCGAACCAATGAAGCCTGCGCCGCCAGTAACCAGAATCTTCATTCGCTATCCTTCGAAAATAAACGGCGTGTCAAAATCGGCAAAGGCAGGCGCAGCTATGTCCTTTTCCGACAGGATCGTACTCGCCGTCGGTAACGGCCACGCAATACCGATGTCGGCATCATCGAACCGCACCGCCCCATCGCAATCGGGCGCGTAGATATCGGAGCATTTATACTGCACCTCGCAATCATCGACGAGCGTCATAAACCCGTGCAAAAACCCTTTGGGCACCAGAAGCTGCCTGCCATTTTCGGCCGAGAGTTCGGCGCCAGTCCATTTGCCATAGTCCGGCGACCCGCGGCGCACGTCAACGGCAACATCGTAAACGCTGCCCCTGCTCACGCGGACAAGCTTGTCCTGCGCATGAGGCGGTGACTGATAGTGAAGCCCGCGAACCGTGCCTGCGCCGCGCGACAGCGAGTGGTTATCCTGCACAAAATCGATGTCGATGCCCTCGTCCTTCATTGTGGCTCGATTGTAAGATTCCAAGAAAAACCCGCGATCGTCGGCAAATTTGCGCGGCGTAATGATGAGCACGCCCGGCAAGGATGTCTGTTCGATTTGCATGGGCTTTGTTGTGCCTGACTATCGGGTTCTAATGACTGCGGCTGCTTAGCGGCCAGCGCAGGGCAATACAACCCAAGCCGTTCGCTGCAGATAGGGCGATCAATGCTTGACCGCTGCCGTCCGCCTCGCCTAACGCGCCTGTGATAGCGAGCAGACAGGAAATTGGCCCAAATGCACAAGATATCAGTGATCTTCGGCACTCGCCCAGAAGCCATCAAACTCTTTCCCGTGATAAATGCGTTAAAGGCAACCAAAGGCCTTAATTGCAATGTGCTGGTTTCCGCGCAACACCGAGAAATGCTGGATCAGGTACTTGAGGTTGGCGAGATCACACCCGACCATGATCTTGATATCATGCAGCCCGGCCAGTCACTCGACGCGTTAACGGCGCGGCTACTTGAGGGTATTGGCGGCGTTCTCGACGTAGAAAAGCCCGACCGTGTTGTCGTTCAGGGTGATACCGCGACCGCCATGGTCGGCGCGCTCGCAGCCTATTACCGCAAAATCCCGGTTAGCCATGTTGAAGCTGGTCTGCGCAGTCACAATATCTACCACCCCTGGCCCGAAGAGGTGAACCGCAAAATCATCGGCACTATCGCCGATCAGCATTTCGCCCCGACCGATGTGTCGGCAGCGGCGCTGATCGCAGAGGCCGTGCCGGAAGAACGCGTGCACATCACCGGCAATACGGTGATAGACGCGCTCCATTGGGTGACCGCCAAAATCGAACAAACCCCGGGAATGGCGCAAGGACTTTCGGCGCTTGAACAGCGCTTTTCCGGGAAGCGTATCATCGGCATTACCACCCATCGCCGCGAAAATTTCGGCGACGGCATGGAAAATATCGCCTCGGCGATAGCGCAGATCGCGCAGCGCGGAGATGTTGCTTGCATCTTTCCTGTCCACCTCAACCCCAACGTCCGCTCGATCATGGATGAGCGGCTTGGCGGGTTGGACAATGTAGCGATGATCGAGCCGCTGAATTACCCGCATTTCGCACGGCTGCTTGCAATGAGCCATATCATGCTGACCGATAGTGGAGGCGTTCAGGAGGAGGCCCCTGCCCTTGGCAAGCCCGTGCTGGTGATGCGTGAGACGACCGAGCGCCCCGAGGGGGTTACTGCAGGCACGGCAAAGTTAATTGGTACCAACAAGGAACGGATCGTCTCCGAGATTTCCACCTTGCTCGATGATGAAGCGGCCTATTCCGAAATGGCCCGCGCGCATAACCCGTTTGGTGACGGCAAGGCGAGCGAGCATATTGCCAAAATCATTTCGGACGGTTTCGCCTAGATCATTTCTTTGAGTTGAAGATCGGTATCGGCGAGTATTTCGGGTGCTATTATAGCGCGAGCTTCAACCAGCTTACGTCCCTGCGCGTAGTCCTTGACCCGGTTGACGCAATCAAGCGCGGCGACCTTTCCTGTCTTCAGATATATAACCGAAAAGCTGCGCTCGGCCGGATCGCCGCGTAGGATAGTACTCTCAAATCCCGCCGACAGCCCAACCGTCTGCAATTTCAGATCATACTGATTGGACCAGAACCAGGGCGTAGCAACATAGGGCCGCGGGTTTCCGCATATCGCTGCCGCCGCTATTTTTGCTTGGTCATTGGCATTTTGAACCGATTCCAGCCGGATAACCGCACCATCAGCAAAGGCGTTGCGATGTGCAGCACAGTCACCAACCGCATAGATGTGTGAAAGCGATGTGCGGCAATATTCATCGACCTCTACGCCGCCGTTGGCTCCTGCTGCGCCAGCATCCAATAACGGCGCGGTGCGCGGCTCAATCCCGATACCGACAATCACCATATCAGCGGCAATCACTTCGCCATCGGCCAACCGAACACCGGTGACGCGCCCATTCCCGCCAATTCCATCTCCAACAATTTCCGATATCGCGGCATTGGTTCGCAGGTCGACGCCGTGCGCGCGGTGCTCCGCCTCATAAAAGTCCGACATTTCCTGACCGCACACCCGCGCCAGCACTCGGTCCAGCGCCTCAAGCAATATAATTTTCTTACCCAGCTTTGTCATCACGGCCGCAGCCTCAAGCCCGATATAGCCGCCGCCGACGATAACCACCCTCTTCGCGCTTTCCAATCGTTCCAAAATCGCATCAACATCTGCACGCTCGCGCACCGCATAAACACCGGGCAAATTGCCGCCCTCTACCGGAAGCTTGCGCGGGGTTCCCCCAGTTGCCCAGATCAGGTCGCCATATTGAACCTGGCTACCGCCGGCGAACCGAACCGTGCGAGCAGCGGCATCAACCGCAACAGCTTCGTGATTCAATCGCAGCTCAATATCATTGCCCTCCCAATAGCTTGGCGGGCGCAGATACAGCTTCTCGAACGGCTTCTCGCCGGCAAGATAGTCTTTCGACAATGGCGGACGTTCGTAAGGAGGTTCGGCTTCCTTGCCGATCAACAAAATACTCCCCGCAAATTTCTGCTGACGCAGCGAAATAGCCGCCTGCGCACCGGCATGCCCAGCACCGACAATCACCACATCGAAGAAATCCATGCCCCTCCCTGCAGCGATCAACCGCCTAAATCAAGCTGTGGCAACGCGAAACTGACAAATATGTAAGGGTGTGGTGCCGCTTAGAGGATTCGAACCTCTGACCCCATCATTACGAATGATGTGCTCTACCAACTGAGCTAAAGCGGCGCAGAAAGTGCTGGCAGGCGCATAGCCATGCAGTCCCATCATGACAAGCCAATAGTTGGCGGAGAGACAGGGATTCGAACCCTGGGAACCCTATTAGGGCTCAACGGTTTTCGAGACCGCCCCATTCGACCACTCTGGCACCTCTCCGCACGCGGGGATTGGCTAGTCAATGCCGCCCTTTCTGACGGCTGGCCTATCCCGGAAAGAGCGCGGCAATTAGCGAAACTTTAGCCGCTTGCCAAGCGTTAGGTTGATTTGACCGGCAACAAGGCCGATATGTTACCCATGACAGAGAATCCGAAGGCACCGGAAATCGCCGAAACGCATTTTTCAATTGGTGATGTCGTGCGTCACCGCATCTTCGAATTTCGCGGTGTAATCTTTGATATAGACCCCGTTTTCGACAATAGCGAAGACTGGTATCTATCGATCCCCGAAGCCGTGCGGCCAGCCAAAAACCAGCCCTTCTATCACCTGTTCGCAGAGAATGGCGAGCACAGCTATGTCGCCTATGTCAGCCAGCAAAATCTGCTAACCGACCGCGACGAAGGCCCGGTTGACCATCCGGCGATAAAAGATATCTTTGGTAACTGGACAGGCGATAAATACGAACTGCGCCGCGAGATGCGGCATTAGCAGCTAGTTTGCATCAGTCCCGGCATCTACCATCGACCTGATCCATTCTTCGAGCAATTCGGTGCCTTCCTGATGCACGGTAGACCGGCCAAGCTCTGGCATCGCCACACCGGGATCAAGGCTCTTCATACGGTGGATGAGGATCGATTTTTCGGGATGGCCTGGATCGACCACAAAGTCATGACCGCCGCTACCCCTGCCGGCAGCAACAGGCCGTTTTTTATATCCTGACGCGGCATAGCGGCCCAAGCTGCCGTCATAGAACAGCCCGCTATTGCTGGCCGAACCAGTGGGACGGTGGCAATGCGCGCAATTGGCGGCGAGATATGCTTCAGCGCGATCCTCTAGCCTACCCGAAGCAGGATCATCCCATTGGGCCGATGCATATAGACCGTTGCGGGGGAAGCTTGCGCGCGCAGCAAAAGCCGCCTCTGTTGCCTCACTATCAAAAATCATATCGGGCCATACCGGGCCGATTGGCTCCAATTGGTTTTTGGAGGAATGACATTGCTTGCATTGGTTCTTGTTGGGAACACCGTAGCTGATAACCAGCCGTTTGCCGCGCGGCGTAGTAAAGCTGACCGGAATGCGTTTGCCGCCAACTTTCAGATCCGCGTCGCTGCCATCTTCGCGCCAGACATAGGGCAAGGCGATCCATCCACTTTTGCGCAGCAGCAGCAAGCGGGTCTCCACTATATTCAAATGTCCGTTGTCGTGGCGATAACCAAAGCTTTTGATGAGCGCGCTGCCGACCGGAAAATTCACCTTTCCACTTGGTGCTACGCTTAGCCGGGAATTCTCTGGCAAATATATAAAGCGCTGCTTCTCGGCATAGTCGGAAAACAGCGGATTGCGCAGACTGTAGCCGATGAGCGCGCTTGCCGGCCTATCCGCAGCGCCATTGAAAAATCCGAATGCAGAAAGCTGCCGGGGCATCCGATCATCAAGAATAGCTTTCGATGAAACAGCTGGACCGCTGCTTGCCGGCAGCATCGCAGCAAAACCAAGGCAGGCAACCGCAAACAGCAAGAACCGCATTAGCGAACAACCGCCTCCATGCTTTCAGGTAATTTGATGGCTGGCAGCGAAGTAGGCTTTTTCCCGCCGGGTTCCATCTGGGCCGGGTTTGCCGATGTGAGGGCGGCGGAAATATCAGTCAAACCTAGCGAGAGCGCAGGCGCATTGTCACCGATATAGGGAGCATATTCTGCACCACCGGCTCCATCCCAGAAAATCGGTGGCAACCCGCCGCCTAGCGCCGATGCAATTTCCTTGCCTCCAGGAAATTCGGGTGCCCATCCAGCGCGCATATGCTGATTTTCCCACATGCCGACATTTTTGGTCAGCGGCTGATAGTCAGCGTCATCTGTTTTCTGGCGATATCCGACAATCATCACATTTGCCGTGCCATTTTCACCGAGCACATTATCGAATATCTGCACATTGTGATTGGCCATCACCATTACGCCAGTGCCGGTTGGCACGCTGGCAACGATATTACCTTTTGGCGCGAAATTCGGCGTCATATTATCGACCACGATATTAGAAAATACGCGGATATTATGCCCGCCTTTTTGCGGAAGATCGGGGAGGTCGAAAATCAGAATTCCGCCGGTATTCTTCGTCGCGATATTGTCATGAACATCGGCGTCAAAGCTATTCTCTATCTCTATTCCGGCGACATTTTCGACCGCTACCGAATTGCGCACGACGATATTGCGCGACTGCCCGACATATATCCCTGCATCGGATGCGCCTCGCACCAACACGCTATCGATAAGCACATCGCTGCTCTCGACCGGATATATCCCATAGGCGCCGTTCGTTGCCTTTGGTCCGCCGGTCCATTCAACGCGCAGCTTATGATAGACGATGCGGTCAGCACCTTTGGATTTAATCCCGTCGCCCTTGGTATTTTCTACCCCAAATTCGCGCAGCACGACATCATCCGAAGTGATCAGAAGCCCCTCGCCTGCCCCAAGCTGGCCGGTGAAATCGAGTATGGTTTTTGTTACGCCTGCGCCCTTCACAGTCACCTTATCGACATCAAGCGACAGCCCGTCGGTTAGCTCAAACCGCCCTGCGCCAATCGCGATCACGTCACCTGGTTCGGCAAGGATCAACGCCTCCTGAAGGCGTTCCTGCGCGCCCTCACCTGCCTCGACAGAAATGGTCTTTGCCGCCAATGGCGACGATATTGCGGCCAGCAATGTGGCAGCGGCGATGCTTTTGATATGGACCCTCATGCCTGCGAATATGCAGCAGCACGCGCCTCTTGCCAAGAGCGATTACGCATCACTCCTTTTCGCCGAAAATCCACTCGACAGCTGCATCAGCATGAATATGCGCGCCATTGTATATCGGCAGGATATTCGCCTCAGTAACAATCATCTCAAGCTCCGTGCATCCAAGCACAATCGCCTGAACCTCATCCTTGGCAATATTGGTGATGATCGTTTTTAGCAGACGCTCTGAATCCCGTGTCGCCTTGCCGAGCATCAATTCTTCATAAATTATACGGTTGATACCAGAAACTTGCGTCTGATCAGGCGGAGTCAAGCTTACCCCGTGCGCGACAAGGCGCTGCCGGTAGAAGCTTTCGGTCATGACCTGACGCGTGCCGATGATCGACGCCTTGGTAATGCCGTCGGCCTTCATTCGCTCGCCAACACAATCGGCAATATGCAGCACCGGCACACCAACTGCTTCAGCAAGACCATCATAAACCCGGTGCATCGAATTGGCAGCGATGAAAATGGCCGTTGCGCCCGTTCTTTCCAAGCGTTTTGCAGATCGCTGCAGAATTTTGAAGGCGCGCTTCCAATCCTCCTCGCTCTCGCAGCGGCGGACATCTGCGAAATCGAGATTTTCAATGACCATAGGCGCACTCGACATGCCGCCATTGCGCCGCTGCACCTGTTCATTGATCCGGTTGTAATAGGTCGCGGTAGAGTGCCAGCTCATCCCGCCAATCAGGCCGATCTTGCGCATTACTGTCCTCGCTTTACGCTTTTGCCTGCCCCCTGACGCGGAAAGACCATAAAAGCGCTAATGCTGCAAGGCTTTAACGATCTCATCCACCATCTTCTTGGCATCGGACAAGAGCATCATTGTCTGGTCCATATAGAAAACGTCGTTGTCTACGCCAGCATAACCGACACCGCCCATTGAGCGTTTGAGGAAGAAAATGGTTTTGGCTTTTTTGACATCAAAGACCGGCATACCGTATATGGGCGACGACTTATCGGTCTTTGCCGCCGGGTTCACCACATCATTGGCTCCAATGATGAAGGCGACGTCCGCCTGCGCAAATTCGCTGTTGATGTCTTCGAGTTCGAACACTTCGTCATAAGGCACATTCGCTTCGGCAAGCAGCACATTCATGTGCCCCGGCATCCGTCCCGCAACCGGGTGAATGGCGTATTTGACATTCACGCCCTCTTTTTTGAGCACATCGGCCATTTCGCGTAGCGCGTGCTGCGCTTGAGCAACCGCCATGCCGTATCCTGGAATAATGATTATATTTTCCGCCTGCGCCATCATATAGGCAGCATCTTCCGCGCTGCCCGCTTTCCATGGGCGGTCTGTTTTGGCGGTTGTATCTCCACCCGAACTGTCAACGCCAAAGCCGCCTGCAATCACGCTGATGAAGCTGCGGTTCATGGCCTTGCACATGATGTAGCTCAGGATCGCGCCCGATGAACCCACCAGCGCGCCGGTGATTATCATCGCAGTATTATGCAGCGTAAAGCCCATCGCCGCTGCCGCCCAGCCCGAATAGCTGTTCAGCATCGACACCACGACGGGCATATCCGCGCCGCCAATCGGGATGATGAGCAGAAAGCCTATGAGGAAGGAAAGCCCGACAATGATCCAGAAAATCGTCTCGGTATCGGCGCTCGGAAGCGTCGCAAAATAGGCCGTCAGGCCGATGATCGCGGCAAGCACGCCCAGATTGATGATATGGCGCCCCGGCAGCATGATCGGCGCGCCCGACATATTGCCGTTAAGCTTCAGGAAGGCGATCACCGAACCGGAGAAGGTAATCGCGCCGATGGCCACGCCTAGGCCAAGCTCGACCCGGCTGACGGTCAATATCTCTCCGGCGGCATCGACAATTCCGAACGCAGCCGGGCTTAGATATGCCGCGACGCCGACCAGCACCGCCGCCATACCGACAAGACTGTGAAAAGCCGCAACAAGCTGCGGCATATCGGTCATCGCAATCCGCCGCGCGGTGAAGAAACCGATCGCGCCCCCAATGGCTATCGCGCCCAATATCTCAAGCGGACTTGCAATTTGATGCGTGGCCAGCGTGGTGCCAACCGCAATCGCCATGCCGAGCATACCAAACCGGTTACCGCGCCGCGACGAGGCAGGCGACGAAAGTCCGCGCAATGCGAGAATAAAGAGAACACCCGAAATCAGGTAGGCAAGGAGCGCCCATGCGGGGACGGCTAGATGTTCCATGGTCTAGCGATCCTTCTTCTTATACATCGCCAGCATCCGCTCGGTCACCGCAAAGCCGCCAAAAATATTCACACTCGCCAGCACCACCGCGATCAGCCCTAGCCACTTCGCCGCAGGCGCACCAGCCGAAGCCGCCGCAATCAACGCGCCCACAATAATCACAGACGAGATAGCATTCGTCACCGCCATAAGCGGCGTATGCAAAGCCGGCGTCACCGACCAGACAACATAATAGCCGACAAAACAGGCCATCACGAAGATTGAGAGGATTGAGATGAAGTCCATTACTTTTCCTTTGCCTTGCCCGCCGCATATTCAACGATGGATTGCGCCGTTCGATCAACATCTTGCAGAACTTCTTTTGCCGGAATCCGTATGACTTCCAATTTCCGTTCGGCGAACCAAGCGTCGCGTTTTAAGTCCTGCTGAGGATTGTCGCCCACGTCATGTGCGATACCATCAACTTCGACAATCAACTTTGCCTTATGGCAATAGAAATCGGCGATATAAGGCCCGGACGGATGCTGTCTGCGGAATTTTAGGCCTACCGGACCGGCTTTCAATCGCTGCCATAGCAATGCCTCCGGCAGCGACGCTTCCTGACGCAGTTGCCGGGCGCGTTTCTTGCCACCCTCGCCGCCCTGCAACATCAAAACCCTCCCCTATGAGGGGAGGTGGCCTGCGAAGCAGGTCGGAGGGGTGACACCCTTCCAACCAACAGCGCGCTATCCAGAATCGCTGACACCCCTCCGCCAGCCCTACAGGCTGCCACCTCCCCTTGCAGGGGAGGGTTTGGGAAAGAGAGAATCGGCGTGAAATCTATGCTACTGTTATACCAACGACATCGAAAAACTTGGCCTTCACAGCCGCTCCCCAGTATGATGGTTCTATCTCGCGGTGCAGATGAAATATTTTGCCATTCCATCACCCCAACAACCTCTCATTCACAACCTTACCATCCTTGGTAAGCCTAATCCCAATCGTAACCTCATCATCATCGGGTAGCACAGGCCTTCCGGCATCCTTATCCCAATAAGCGGATAGAAAGTTGAACAGGTTACGGCTGAACAGCGCGCTCGTATCTGCGGCGAGATGCGCGGGTGTGTTGCTATAGCCCATGATCATCACGCCGTGCTTCTCGACAATCTTGTCGGGCTTGCTGCCAGCGACATTGCCGCCTTGCACCACGGCTAGATCGAAGATCACGCTGCCCGGTTTCATCGTCTTGATCTGCGCATCGGTGATCAGCTTTGGCGCGGGGCGGCCAGGAATCAGCGCGGTGGTGATGACGATATCCTGCTTGGCGATATGCGATGATACTAGCTCCGCCTGTGCCGCTTTATACTCATCGCTCATTTCGGTGGCATAGCCGCCGCTGCCTTCTCCCTCGATACCCGCGACATCTTCGACGAAAACTGCTTTTGCACCTAGCGATTCAATCTGTTCTTTGGTGGCGTTGCGCACATCGGTTGCACTCACTTGCGCGCCCAGCCGCCTTGCTGTCGCAATCGCTTGCAACCCGGCAACACCGACGCCCATGATGAACGCCCTGGCCGCACTCACCGTGCCAGCAGCTGTCATCATCATCGGAAAGGCGCGGCCATAGGTTGCGGCGGCATCTACCACCGCCTTGTATCCCGACAGATTTGACTGCGAGGAGAGGATATCCATTGATTGCGCGCGGGTGATGCGCGGCATGAATTCCATCGCCAGCGCTTCAATGCCCATCTTGGCATATTCATCGACGCGTTTTCGCTGGCCAAACGGATCAAGCGACGCCACGAGCCATGCGCCTTTTTTGACGCCCTTCATCTTTTTGGGATCCGGCCCCTGCACGCCGAGCAAAATATCGGCGCCCTTGATAACGCTATCGCGCTTGGTGACCGTTGCGCCCGCAGCTTTATAGGCCGCATCGCTTACCGATGCTGAAATGCCCGCTCCGGCTTCGACCGAGATGCTCGCACCTAAACTGATAAACTTCTTCACCGTTTCGGGCGAGGCGGCAACGCGCATTTCGCCGCTAGCGGTTTCTTTTAGAACAGCAATTTTTGTCACGCTAGCTAGCGATAATCAAAACGACGATGACTGCCACGGCAACCGAAGTTGCGGCTCCCCATTTGAACAGTGACAGAAAACCCGAATAGGTTTCCCTTGCTGCGCCCATATCCTGTTGCTCCGCCATTATTTCCTCCATTGGAATCACTTTGCCTGTTGGTCTTAACCGCGCAGTAACATTTGCTCAAGCAACGACTGCTAACAAATTTCCTGCCGTGCTTAATCGGGTCTTTACCCCTTTTTGTTACTCACCGCGTTCCAGACACCCGCAATGGATGCATAAATGAGCGAACAGGACACCAGACTGCTGATGCTTGTCGATGACGAGCCTGCACAATGCAGGCTGGTTTCGGCCATCGCTGGTCGTGCCGGTTGGCGGACGGTTTTTGCCCGTGATGCAGAAACCGCAATTGCGATGCTTGGCACCCAGGATGGCATGATGCTCGACGCAATCCTGCTAGATCAGTGGGTTCCCGGCTCCGATAGCGCGCAGCTCATTTCCGAACTCAAGTCACGCCGCCCCGCTCTGCCCATCCTGCTGATGACAGCGATGGGATCAAACGAGAGTGCGATTGCGGCGATGCGCGCCGGTGCGTGTGATTATATTATCAAACCGGTGGCCGCTGAACGGCTGATTGCGGCATTGTCGCTGGCTACCGACAACAGCAAGGATTTCGGCGAATTGCAGCCGCTGACCGAGAAAATCAGTCAGGCGCTTGAATTTGAAGAAATAGTTGGTGCTGCACCTGCTTTCCGCACCGCGCTCGCTATCGCGGCAAAGGCCGCAAGATCAAAAGCACCGATATTTATCGAAGGCGGGCCGGGCGTCGGCAAGGAAGTTGTTGCCGACGCAATCCACGCCGCAAGCCCCCGCACAAAGCTCCCCTATCTGAAAGTCAATTGCGGCGCGATTGCACCAAACTTGCTGGATAGCGTATTGTTTGGTCATGAGAAAAATGCCTTCACCGGCGCTTTCGACCGCCGCGTTGGTATCTTGCAACAGGCCGAGGGCGGCACCGTCTTCCTCGACGAAGTTGACCAATTGCCGCAGGAAACGCAGGTGCGCCTCGTCCGCCTGCTGACCGAACATGAAATCCAGCCACTGGGCTGCGGCCATAGCTACCGTATCGACATTCGTTTGATTACCGCTTGTAATGGTGACCTTTCGGCAAAGCTTGCCAGCGGCGAATTCCGCGAAGATCTCTTTTACCGCCTCAACATCGTGCAGCTCACGATCCCGCCTTTGCGCGAGCGCACCAGCGATATTCCTGCTCTTGCCCGCCATTTTCTTGGGCGAATGGCGAACCAGCCGGGGCTGCGCAGCCTCGGCATAACCGACGAAGCGCTCAATTTGCTGCGCGGCTACGAATGGCCGGGTAATGTTCGTCAGCTGCAAAGCGCGCTCTTCCGCGCCGCAGTGCTGTGCGACCGCGACGCGCTAACACCGGAGGAATTTCCGCAAATCGCTGCTGCTGTCGGCGACAACAGCGATCAGGCGAAGGCCGCCGGAGTTGCCGGCAATGATGGCATCGGCGTTACTCTTTTCGAAGATGACGGCAATTTGCGTCCGCTCGAAGATATCGAAGCCGACGTCATCCGCCTCGCCATCGGCCACTATCGCGGCCGCATGACCGAAGTCGCACGCCGCCTCGGCATTGGCCGCTCAACGCTATACCGTAAGCTCGCCGATCTCGGCATCGACAACGCCGCCTGATCGGTTAGCGAAATTCCATCAGCTAATATTGTCTGTGTTATGCGCGCGCCGTAAGCGCAGCATCGCGCAGGCCGCGCCAGATGCGGATTGCCTGCACCGCTTCGGGCACATCATGCATGCGGACAATCTGTGCGCCCTGCTCAACCGCCTTCATTGCAAGAAATATCGAACCGCCTAGCCGCGCACCCGCTTCCGCTTCATTTGATAGCGCGCCAATCATCCGTTTCCGGCTGGCACCGAACAGGATCGGACACCCAAGCCCATGAAAGATAGCCAGATTGTTAACTAACGCCAGATTGTCGGCGAGCGACTTTCCAAAGCCAAGGCCCGGATCGACGATAATTTTCTCACGCGCAATTCCGGCGGTAACACACGCTTCGACGCGCGCTTCGAGGAAATCATAAACTTCTGTTACAACGTCGTCATAGCTGCCATCCTTATGCGGATCGCTGGACTGGCTCGGTGCGTGCATCAGCACCACCGCTGCGCCTGATTGCTGCACAATGGCGCCCGATTGGTCATCATAGAGCAAGGCGGAAATGTCATTGACCATATGCGCTCCTGCGGCCAGCGCCGACTGCATCACAGCTGCCTTGCGGGTATCGATTGAAATGGCAGTGCCGGTCGATGCTAGGCGCTGTATCAGCGGTTCAACCCGCTTGATCTCATCGCCTTCCCAGACCAGTTTGGCCCCAGGCCGTGTACTCTCTCCGCCAATGTCGATGATTGCAGCACCTGCCGACGCCATCGCTAGCGCAGCCTCGGCTGCCGCTTCAAGGTTATCGTCATGCTTGCCGCCATCGGAAAAACTGTCGGGCGTCATATTGATGATGCCCATCACCTGCGGCTGATCGAGCCGGATTGTCCGCTCACCCAATATTAGCGGCGGTCTGGGGCTGGTGATGTTTGCAAAAAGCTTCTGCGCGCGTTCGGCGAGCGCGCCGGGCAATGCGGCCACTGCTCCATCCCACGCCGCAACCGGCACGATAAACCGCTTTTGTCCATCGCAACCCACGGCAACTATTTCTACGCCCGAAAACCACAGCATGGTTCCGGCAAGCTTTGCGGCCTGTCCATCATGTTGCTGGGGGCTTTCAATAAATTGGATCGGCCGCAGGTAAATGCGGGAATCTTCGTCCAGATTTGCAAGCTGCGGAAAGTCCTTTTGCATCAAGTCACAACCTTAAGGCTCGTTGGCCAGCAGATAGGTTTGGCGCACTGCGTCAACCGGCTTCATCGCGCCATCCTCTGCCTTATAGTACCAATATGTCCAGCCATTGCAGCTCGGTGCGCTTTGCACGGCAGCGCCTACCTTGTGGATGGAGCCTTCAAATTCACCGCATTTCAGCGAACCATCAGCGCGTACGGTGGCCTCGAATTTCCGTTTCTTGTCGGTGAGCGTGATGCCTGCCTTCAGGTAACCCGTTTCGACCAGTAGGCCAAAGGCTACGCGCGGCGCAGCCTTGGGTGACTGCATCGTCTTCAAAGCGCTTTCATCCAGCGGCAACGCAGCTTCGATCCGTTCCTCGGCAACTGCGCAGTAAACATCTTCACGTTCACAGCCGATCCATTCGCGGCCCAGCCGTTTGGCGACTGCGCCGGTGGTACCTGTCCCGAAAAACGGATCGAGCACAACATCTCCTGGCTTCGTCGTCGCCAGCAATATCCGGTAGAGCAGCGCTTCAGGTTTCTGCGTTGGATGCGCCTTGGTGCCATTGCGCTTTATCCGCTCCTGACCGCCGCAAATCGGAAACAGCCAATCAGAACGCATCTGAAGTTCGTCATTTAATGTCTTCATTGCACGGTAGTTAAACGTGTATCTCGTCTTTTCACCCTTGGCTGCCCAGATCAACGTTTCATGCGCGTTGGTAAAGCGTGTGCCTTTGAAATTTGGCATCGGGTTCGATTTGCGCCAGACGACATCATTTAATATCCAGTATCCCAAATCCTGCAAGCAGGTGCCAACGCGGAAGATATTATGATAGCTGCCGATTACCCACAGGCTACCGGTCGGTTTCAAGATGCGCTGCGCCTCTGACAGCCACGCGCGCGTAAATTTGTCGTAGGCTGCAAAGGTATCGAATTTGTCCCAGTCATCATCTACCGCATCGACCCGGCTGCCATCGGGCCGCAGAAGATCGCCGCCAAGTTGCAAATTATACGGCGGATCGGCAAAAACCAGATCAACGCTGGCATCGGGCAATGACTGCATTGCTTCTACACAATCCATGCGCAGAATCTGACCCAACGGTAGCTTCGCCTTTTTGGCGGCTTTCGCGGTCTTCTTCGCTGGCTTTATGCGCTCAATTACACCCATTATCTATCCCGTTCCCTTGGCACGAAACCACGATGGTGAGTCCAAAGAAGGTTAACGTCAAGGCTGTTAACCTGCATGAAAGCTGCGAAGATATGGTTAACGAATATGGCTTTTGAGGAGAACAAAAGGAGTCTCCCACAAGATATGGAGTCTGCGGGCACAGTGCAGACTCAACCCCTAGTGGTGTTGCAAAGAGGACTCACATCGCAGGGTAATTCCAGATTTATTCAGATAAGCACCATTTGCGCCACCGGGGCGAAGCTCCTGCGATGCAGCGGGGTCGGGCCCAATTCGCGCAAAGCCGCCATATGCTGCGCGCTCCCATAGCCCTTATTCGACGCCCAGCCATAACCCGGAAAGCGGGCATCAGCCTCCACCATCAACCGGTCGCGATGTTCTTTGGCAATGATCGATGCGGCAGAAATACAGGGATGCAGGGCGTCTCCGCCAATAATTGCCTCTGCCTGGTAACGCCATTTCGGCAAGCGGTTGCCATCGACCAGCAGTTTTCGCGGCGCTTTTACTAGCCCGTCAGCCGCGCGGGTCATCGCCAGCATGGTTGCCTGCAATATGTTGATTTCGTCTATCTCTTCAACCGAAGCCATCCCAACTGACCAGCGGCAAGTGGCCTTGATTGCCGCCTCTAGTACGCCGCGCCTTTTGGCCGAGAGTTTCTTGCTGTCATCCAGCCCGTCGATCCCGGCATGGCACAGCACCACAGCGGCAGCAACAACCGGCCCTGCCAATGGCCCGCGTCCGGCCTCGTCAACCCCCGCAATCATATCCGCCATGGCGGATAGCGTCGGTTTTCGCCGGCTTGATAGAGGCATATCTTATTGCCGTGGGGATCTTTCAGCCGCGCCTCGCGCCAGCCCCAGCTTTCGTCGTGCGGCATCTGGTCGAATTCAAATCCGCTGTCCGCTAGCTCGGCGCACCACTCGTCGAGCCTGCGGCTCTCAAAATAGATGACGGTATCGCTCGCGGGCGCTTCGCCGGAATGAATCGAGAGCGTCACGCCATTATCCGCTTCAAAGCGTGCATAGCCATTTGCCGGGCTATCAACGATCTGGAGCAAACCGATATTTTGATAGAACGCCACCGAAGCCTGATAGTCGCTTGCTCCAACGGTAACTTGATTGAGCAAGATACCCGGCATGACACCATCATTGCGGAGCTTTTGCTGCCCGAGCGGCCCATTGCCCTGCCCTAGCTCGGGCGCATCATGCAGCGACAGGCGAACGAAATCGATTCCGCAGGCCACCGCCTCTTCAAGCGGCAAGCCCTGCGCCATGCCGGTCGCCGCCGCGCTTGCCAATGTGCAGCCGGTCCCATGCGTATGCGCGCTTTCAATACGCGGCTTGACCCATTTGCGGATGTCGCCGTCTGGACTTAGCAACTGATCGGTAACCTCGTCGCCATCGCCATGCCCGCCTTTTATCAGCAAATGGCAACCATGCCTCAGAACCGCCTCGCTACCGCCAAGCGCGTTCAATTCGGGCAAGTTCGGGGTTGTCAGGCAGGCCAGCGCCATCAACGCCTCGAAAGCTGCAATGGTTGACGCATCGGCAAGCGGGGCGCCGCTGGTCGCCACCATGACAGGATCGAAAATAATCGGAATCGCCAGTTTTTTGAGCGCTTCGGCTACAGCCTCCGCGGTCTCCGCGCTGCCAATCATGCCGATCTTCACCGCATCTACGCCAATGTCGCTGACCACTGCATCAATCTGCTGGATAACAACATCAGTCGGGATTGGGTGCACCGCGTCAACGCCAAGCGTGTCCTGGGCGGTCACAGCGGTGATCGCCGTCATCGCGTGCCCGCCAAGCAGGGTCACCGTCTTGATATCCGCCTGTATCCCCGCCCCGCCGCCGCTATCCGATCCGGCGATGATAAGAATGCGCGGCGTCATTGCTTGAATTTGCGCTCGTTCGAAGCTGGAAACTTTTCCAGCAGCTTCTTGCTGCGCGTAGGGCGGTTTACCAATTCACCGCCGCAATTGGGGCAAACTTTATCAACTGTTTCGGTGCATCGCGTACAAAAGGTGCATTCGAAAGAACATATAAAAGCACCATGCTGATGCGCCGGTAAATCGGCTCCGCAGCGTTCGCAGTCGGGCCGCATTTTGAGCATCACCCAGCGGCCTGCGCCACGGCAGCGCAAATCCGCTCTACCACGGTTTTCACCTGCGCTGCATCATCGCCCTCGGCCATGACGCGAATGACAGGCTCCGTGCCCGAAGGTCGGATAACGAGCCTGCCTTTGCCTTTAAGCTCTGCTTCGGCTTCAGCAATAACCGCTTTCACGGCGCCATCCTCTAGCGGTTTGCCGCCGGAAAACCGTACATTCTCTAACAATTGTGGAACCGGATCAAACAGGTGCAACAATTCGCTTGCGCTTTTTCCGCTCTCCACCAAAGCCGCAAGAACCTGCATTGCCGTGATCGTGCCATCGCCCGTTGTTGCATGGTCGAGCATAATCATATGCCCTGATTGTTCGCCGCCAACATTGATGCCGCGCGCGCGCATTTCTTCCAGCACATAACGGTCGCCCACCTTGCTGCGGATAAGGCCCAGATTCTGGCTAGCCAAATAGCGTTCCAGCCCCAGATTGGACATAACCGTTGCAACAATAGCATCGCCGGTTAACAGGCCGTTCCGGCTCATCTGCGTGCCGATCAGCGCCATGATCTGATCGCCGTCAACGACCTGACCCTTCTCATCAACCACAATCAGCCTGTCCGCATCGCCATCAAGCGCTAACCCGATATGCGCACCCGATGCGACCACCGTTTCGCTCAGCGTTTCGACATGCGTTGAACCCACGCGGTCATTGATATTCTTGCCATTTGGGCTGACGCCTATGGTGGTCACCTTCGCACCCATTTCCCAAATCGCGGTGGGCGCCACCTGATAGGCGGCACCATTTGCGCAATCGACCACAACATGCAGCCCGTCAAAGCGGATATGCTCGGGAACCGACGCTTTGACAGCATGGATGTAACGGCCGCGGCCATCTTCAACCCGGCGTGCGCGGCCAATTTCCGAGGCTTCGGCAAGCTCGACTGGCGCGTCAATCAATGCTTCTATGGCCAGCTCATCCTTATCAGACAGCTTAAAACCATCGGGGCCGAACAGCTTTATGCCATTATCCTCATAAGGGTTGTGGCTGGCCGATATCATCACGCCAAGATCGGCCCGCATCGATCGCGTCAGCATCGCCACTCCCGGCGTCGGCAGCGGGCCAAATTGCACCACATCCATGCCGACGCTGGTAAAGCCCGCGACAAGCGCATTTTCTACCATATAGCCGGAAAGCCGGGTGTCTTTACCGATGACCACACGGTGCCGGTGCTTCCCGCGCAGGAAATGGCGACCAGCCGCCTGCCCCACCTTCATCGTCATTTCGGCAGTCATCGCGCCCTGGTTGGTGCGCCCGCGAATGCCATCTGTACCAAAATATTTACGTGCCAAAGCCTTCATCCTTAACCGATTTCAACTGCTGCCCCTAAAACAATTTGGACGAAATGACCATGCTCTGTATCAGTATCGGAGCACAAAGTTTTCAGGGGTAAATATGCGCAAAGCCATCATCATACTCGGGGCGCTGATCTTTGGGCTTATCGCGGGTATCCTGATCGCCGACAAAGCCGCGCCCGTTGTCGAAGCTGCAAGCCTGATCGGGACGCTCTGGCTCAATGCGCTCAGGATGACGATCATCCCGCTGGTTGTTTCATTGTTGATAGTCGGTGTCGTAAAGGCCGCCGCAATGGCGCGTGCAGGTAGAATGACCACTAGGGCTATTGTCACGATGATGGTGCTATTGTGGTGCTCTGCAATTTTGGGTGCATTTCTTACCCCTGCGCTGCTTACCGCCTTTCCTTTGCCAATCGACGCAGCCGAAGCGTTGCGCGGCGCGCTGGCAACCGCAGCGCCGGCAGGAGACGTGCCGCCCTTTACCGAATTTCTGCGCGCGATCATCCCCACCAATCCGGTGGCCGCCGCAGCGAATGACGCGATATTGCCGCTCATTATTTTTACGCTAGCCTTTGCCTTTGCGATAACGCGGTTGCCCGAAAAGAAACGTGACACGATGGCCGATTTCTTCGGCGCGATTGCCGACGCGATGTTGATCCTCGTAAAATGGGTGCTGGTGCTTGCTCCTGTTGGTGTGTTTGCATTGTCGCTTGTCGTCGGAGCGAAGGCTGGCGTAGAGGCCTTTGGCGCGCTGGTCCATTATGTCGTGATCGTCACCTCGGTTGGCACAGTCGTCTGGATTTTCTCATTCCCGTTTGCGGCAATAGGCGGGCGCAAAAGCCCGCTAACATTCTTCCGCGCCGCTGCTCCTGCGCAGGCAGTAGCAATTTCAACGCAAAGCTCGCTGGCCTCGCTGCCCGCCATGGTAACCGGCGTTAAAGCTATGGGCGTTGGCGAGCGTTCCGCAGACGTCGTGCTGCCAATATCGGTCGCATTGTTCCGCGCCACCGGCCCCTGCATGAACCTCGCGGTAGTTATTTATGTTGCGCATCTGATGGGCATTGAACTTACCTTCACCGCGCTCGCAATCGGCGTAGTGGCTGCCGCGATTACCACGCTCGGCGCGGTCAGCCTCCCGGGAGCGGTCAGCTTCATCACCTCAATTGCGCCCATCGCCATCGCAATGGGTGTGCCAGTTGAACCGTTGGTGTTGCTGTTGGCAATCGAGGCATTCCCCGACATTATGAGAACATTGGCCAATGTCACGATGGACATGGCCGTCACCACTACAGTCGCGCGCGCAGAAGGAGACATATCATGAAATATCGCAAGCTCGGGCATGGATTGGAAGTTTCGGCGCTCGGCATTGGCTGTATGCCGATGATAAAAGATGGCAATATTCTCTATGGCGAACAGGCCGATCCTGACGAGGCGATAAAGACGATCCACAAAGCCATCGATCTTGGCGTTACCTTTTTTGACACGGCGCAAATCTACGGCCCTTTCATCAACGAAGAGCTCGTTGGCGAAGCGATCAAAGGGAAGCGCGATGGGCTTGTTATCGCTACAAAATTTGGTTTCAAAATCGCTGATGGTAGGCCGGTTGGCGTTGATGGATCACCTGAAAATGCGCGCAGCACTGTCGAAGGCAGTTTGCAGAGGCTGGGCGTGGATTGCATCGACCTTTTTTACCAGCACCGCGTCGATCCTAGTGTCCCGATTGAAGAGACCGTGGGCGGAATGAACGATCTTATCAAGGAAGGTAAGATCAAACATATCGGTCTTTCCGAAGCTGGCCCCGAAACGCTTGCGCGCGCCGCAGCGGTCGCACCAATCACCGCACTGCAGAGCGAATACTCGATCTGGGAACGCGATATAGAGAGCGACATATTGCCGATGTGCCGCGAGCATGGCGTTGGCTTTGTTCCCTATTCGCCACTCGGGCGCGGCTTCCTAACGGGCCAAGTAAAGAGCATCGATGATCTTCCTGAAAATGACTGGCGGCGCAATGATCCGCGTTTCTCAAAGGAGAATTTCGAGGCCAATATGGGCATCGTCAATGTGGTTGGCGAGGTTGCAGCAAAGCATGGCGTCTCCAACGCACAAATCGCACTTGCTTGGCTCTTGGCACAGGGAGATGATATCGTCCCGATCCCCGGCACCAAACGCCGCGTAACAATGGAGGATAGCGTCGGTGCAGCCGAGGTTGAGCTTGATGCCAGCGATATCGAGACGCTCAACGCCGCCGCCCCCGTCGGCGAGACATCCGGCCCGCGTTATGGCGAAATCGGCATGAGCATGGTCCGGCTCTAGCGTAAGGCACTACCGGTCATATGCCTTGGGCAGATCGCCTTCCGTCGGTGTTCTATACCGTTCGCGCAGGCGGACATGGCGGTTGCCGAGTGGCTGTTCTACGCCGTCGATAAAGACCCGCGTTGGCGCGCTGGAAAGTTCTAGCGGATCGCCGTCCCAAATCACGACATCGCCCACGCGCCCCGGCTTCAAGCTTCCAAGGCGCGCGCCCATTCCCATAATTTCTGCAGGCTTCGATGTTATCGCGGCAAAGGCTTCATTCCATGTCAGGCCAGTGGCGCGCGGAACCTTGTTCAGGCTAACGAGGTTTCCGGCATATTGCGCTGAATATCGTAGCTGGTGCGCATCGCGGTCATTGATCATGCCAATCGCGACATTCACGCCCGCATCCTGCATCCGGCCAATATTGGACTGCGTCGCGCCAAGCCTATCGAAATCTTGGGGCAAATCATTGAGCGCCGAAGCAATCACCGGAACACCCGACGCGCGGATATCACCGGCAACGCGCCAACCCTCGCTCGCGCCGACCAGAACCATTTTGATCCTTGGAAAGTCGCGTTTCAACTCAAGCAGCCGCAAAATGTCATTCGCGCCCTCGACATGCACCAGAAGCCGGGTCGCGCCGCTGATTACTGGCAAAAGCGCCTTTGCATCCTCGGCCCGCAACAGATCATCATCAAATGCGCCGCGCCCCGAGGCGTAATCGCGCGCCTCGCGCAGCATCGCGCGGAACTGGGTATGGTTGGCCGAACGGCTGCCACCAGCACGCCGGGCGCCGGTCGCTCCAAATTCAACGAACTGGAATGCGCGCGCCTTGGTCACCGGATTGTTATCGGCGCCAAGATCGGCAATCGCGCCCTGCCCGGCGAATATCCTGCCGCCCGAACTGGGGGCAACGACAGCGCGGGTCACCCCTGCTGCGCGGTTAACGGCGAAGGATGACCGGAACGGGTCGATTGATGGAGCGATATCCAGCCCGGCGGAAAATTCGCTATTGCGCGCGCTTGCATCGTTGGTGCTGCTGACCGCGCTGATCTCCACTAGTCCGGCGCGGCTGAAACCGGCAAAAATACCGGGCGTTACCCATTTACCGCTGGCATCGATCCTTCGCGCGCCGGATGGAACCGCGACGCGCGCGCCGACGGCCACGATATTTCCATCGCGGATGATAACGGTGCCGCCTTCAATCGGATCGCTGCCATCGCCGATCACAACCTTGCCGCCAGTGATCGCGACCGTTTCTGCCGCAGCGGGCGCAGAGAATGCAGCAATCGCTGCTATGGTTAGAAGAAGCTTTCTCATTTCACATCCCCTTCACCGGCCTGGCCAAGCTCAAAGTCGCTAACCGGACGCCGCTTCGGATCGGAGGCATCAAACATCAATGCGCCATCAATCCACACCTTGTCTGGCCGCGAATAGACCGACAGCGGATGGCCATTCCACAAAACAACGTCAGCCATCTTGCCGCTCTTCAGGCTGCCGGTCACCTTGCCGATACCCATGGCTTTCGCCGGATTATGCGTGATCCACTGGATTGCGGTTGCTTCGCTGATATCAAGCCCCATGCGGCGGCCATCGGCCAGCGCCTTTGCAGCTTCCTGATTCAGCCTCTGTATCTGATTTGCATCGTCGCTGTGAATGATGGTGCAGGCCCCGGCATTCTGGATCATCGCGGCATTTTCCGGGATCGCATCATAGGCCTCTATCTTAAAGCCCCACCAATCCGCCCAGACCGCCGAACACACATCGTTGGCGCGCAACAAATCGGGTATTTTATAGGCCTCCACCGCATGGTGAAACGCCGTAACTTTATAACCAAATTCCTTGGCCATATCCATGACCTGCGCCATTTCGTCTGCGCGGTAGCAATGATTATGCACAAGGATATCGCCGTCGAGCACACCAGCCAGCGTCTCCATGCCAAGGTCGCGCTTATAGTCTTTTCCGCTATCGCGTTTTTTTCGGTAGCTCTGCGCCTTGATCCAAGTCTGCCGGTTGACGGCGAAATTGCCCATACGCGTTGAGGGCATCCGCCCCCTGCTGCCATAAACACGTTTCGGGTTTTCCCCGCAGGCCATCTTGAAACCATAAGGCGCACCGGGGAACTTCATCCCCTGAACGGTGCGCGAATAAACATTTTTGAGCGTTACCGTGCGGCCACCCATTAAATTCGCCGAACCGGGCAATATCTGCAAAGAAGTAATGCCGCCATTCGCCAATGCGCGGCTGAAACCGGGATCCTGCGGCCAGACGCTGTGTTCGGCCCATACTTCGGGCGTGGTCGGCGAAGTCGCCTCATTGCCATCGCTATGTGCCGCTACCGAAGGCGAGGGATAGTCGCCAAGATGCGAATGGATATCGATGATGCCCGGCGTCACATATTTGCCTGTGCCGTCGATGGTAATTCCAGTATCAGGTGGCGGCGAAGTCGGTCCGCCAATCTCCTTGATCTTGCCGCCCGCCATATGCACCCAGCCATTGTCAATCCGCCCGCCTTCGCCATCGAAAATAGTAACGGGAATGATGAGCGTTTCTTGCGCCGGATAGGCTTTGTAGGTGGAGGCAAACGGAGTCTCGACCTTCTTGGCTTTTGCAGGCGCGACCTTAGCTGTTTCAGTTTTTGCAGATGCGCTGCTGGCATCCCCCGCATCAGCGGCGCACGCCATCAGCCCGAGCGGCAGTGCAATCACCGCCGCCCAGCGAAACCCGTCTAGTTTCATATTATTTTCCCTGATCAGTCTTTGGTAGCCGGATGGATGCCCGCTGCTTGCGGTTCGCCGAGTTCGGCTTGGCCCGCAAGATCATCACCGACATTATCGTCTCCAAGAGTGTCGAGGTGCATGAGTTTCTTGACGAACCTAGCAATCACGATAACCACTAAGCCAACGGCAATAGCTACCCAGCCGATATACTGATAAATCGACATAGTTGCTTCGCGGGTCATCGCGCCATCTTCACCGCCAGTTGCCGCACCGATCATGCCAGCAACAAAATTGCCGCCCGCAGTAGCAAAGAACCAAGCACCCATGATCAGACTAGCCAGATGGCGCGGCGCAAGCCGGTTCATCGCGCTGAGCCCGACCGGGCTGAGGCAAAGCTCCCCAGTGGTATGGAAGAAGTAGATGCCGAAGAGAAACAGAACCGGTACCTTTGCGTCGATGCCGACCGATGCTGCACCCCACACCAATACCAAGAATCCGAAGCCTAGCTGGACAAGACCTAGTCCGAATTTTGCCGGAGTCGAAGGTTCCTTCCCGCGTTTGCCGAGGAAGGTCCACAGCCATGCGAAGATCGGAGCCAGAATGATGATGTAAATCGGATTGATCGATTGGAAAATCGGTGCCGGCACGCCGCCAAGGTCGATATAGCGGTCGGTAAATAGATTGAGGGAACCACCGGCCTGCTCAAACAAGCCCCAGAACAGCGGTTGCAGGGCAATCAAAAACAACACCGCAAATAGCCGATCTCGCGGCTGATGTTTTAGCGCGACACCCTCTTTTATAGCAGTCGCGATCATGAGACCAAATCCAATGAGAGCCACGATGCCCCATAGGGCTGGCTGACCATAAGTCACAAAAATGAAAGCACCCACAGTCAAAAGCGCAACGCCAACTCCGAACATTCCGACTGAACTGGTTGGAGCTTTACGGAGCGATCCGTACGGAAGCGAAAACATTGCGTTGGCAAAAACGTAAGCGAGCAACGCTATCCCCGACAATAACATCAGCTGCCCCACGACAGACTGATATTGAATCAGCAGCCACATAATCCCAACGCCAACGATACCAATTCCGTACATCATCATCTCGGTACCTTTGGCGAGCGCCTTCGACGGTTCACCGTTGCCAAGCAGCAGAGGCTTGCCGAGAATGAATACTATGAGACCCAGCAGCATACCTACCCCAGCGGCACCGAAACCATATTGCCAGCCTAGCGTAACACCGAGGTAGCCGGCAATGATCGTTCCGATCGCTGCGCCAACATTAATGCCCATGTAGAATATGGTGTAAGCACCGTCACGGCGCACGTCAGTGAGCGGATAGAGCTGACCAACGATGACCGAAATATTCGCCTTGAGGAAGCCTGAGCCCACAATAATGAAGCTCAGCGCTAGCCAGAATATATTGATCGATGGATCATTTTGTCCGCCCGTACCCTCAAATGCCATAAGAAAGTGACCGAAAGTCAGCAGCACTGCACCGAACACGACCGCCTTGCGCTGTCCGAGATACCGGTCAGCCAGCCAACCGCCGAGAACCGGCGTTATGTAAACCAAGCTGACATAAGCACCGTAGACGATGTTCGAGGCGCTGTCGTTAAACAGCCAATGCTGCGTAAGATAAAAAATCAGCAGCGCACGCATACCATAGTAGGAAAAACGCTCCCACATTTCGGCGAAGAACAGAATATAAAGCCCCTTGGGATGACCGGCGACCTCGGGTTGCGGTCTAGTTACTGCCCAAGCACCCGCCAAAAGGAAAAACACCAAAACGACAGACGCAATTGCAGCGATCCAGTCACCTTGAACCCAAAGGCTCATATCTTTCAAACCCGACATTCGGCCAACCCCTCCAAAAAATTATTGGCGCCGCAATTCTCCCAAGCGGCTTTCATAATCGCGACCCTAACGAAAAAATTGCGCCTGTGAAGAATTATATTGCGCGGTTAAGCGCTTTTCTGTGGATGTATCCTGAACGGGCGCTGGCAAATCCGGGGCAGTGCGGCTAGATCGCCTACTATGTTCAACAACTTGTCCTCCCCCGCAGCCTATCTTTCCAGCCGCCGTTCTGCCCGCCCGCGCGACATGGTTTCTCCCGGCCCCGATGATGCGCAGCTTGAAGAAATCCTCCGCCTCGCGATGCGCACGCCCGATCATGGCAAGCTTGCGCCCTGGCGATTTGTGAAAGTTTCGCAGGATGCACGGTGGGCATTTGCTACCCTTCTGGAACGCGCCTTTGTTGCTGCCAACCCCGATGCCCGGCCCGTACAGATAGAGGCCGCAGTCGCCCTTGCCGATATGGCCCCGTCGCTCGTCATCATGATCCACTCGCCGCAGCAAAGCGCCAAAATCCCCCAATGGGAACAGCAGCTAAGCAGCGGTGCTGCCGGAATGAATTTGCTTCACGCCGCGCATGTGCACGGATTTGTCGGCGGCTGGATTACCGGATGGGCGGCGTTTGATGAAACCGTGCAGGCCGCGCTATGCCAGCCTCAGGAACGCGTTACTGGCTTCTTCTATTTTGGCAGCCCCGGCGCAGAGCTTAAGGAACGCCCGCGCCCCGATTTTGCCGCGAAGCTCAGCGAGTTTCCAGCCAGCACCGACCCGGCAGCTATATGAAGCTGACCCTTGACGCGACCTACTGTATTATGGCACTCATTCAGTTATGCGGAACGACAACAAACCTGTCTATTTGAAGTTACGTGATATTATCGCGGCAGCTATCCTTGATGGCAATTTTTCCGAAGGCGCGATGCTACCGTCTGTACGCGCCTTTGCCGTGCAGCAGGGTGCAAATCCACTTACCGTTGCCAAGGCATATCAGCTATTTCAGGATGATGGTCTGGTGCAGGTAAAGCGCGGCGTTGGCCTGTTTGTTTCACCCGGCGCAGTGTCGCGCCTACGCAAAGCGGAAAAACATAATTTCCTTACCAACGTCTGGCCAGAAGTTAAGGCGCAGATGGACCGGGCCGGCATCTCGCCGTCGGAGCTTCTCGAAAAAAACTGACGCTATTTTTTGTATGCCGCCTGCCCTTTTTTGAAATCCGCCCGTGCTTGTTTGTTATCAGGCATTAGCTGCGCCGCCTTATACAGTAATTCATACGCCGCCTTTGGCCGCTTGCCCGAACGCAACAATATCTGTCCGTAAACATGCGTGACCATGGGGTTTGCCGGATCAATCCGGTAGGCGATGGCAGCGTAGCTTGCCGCCTTTTCATGGTCGCCGCTACCCGACCAGGCCCGCGCCAAATTGGCAAGCAGGATGCTATCATTATATCCGGTTTTCCAAAGCACATATTCCAGCGGCGCAATCGCCTGGTTCCAATTGCCATCGTCGAGATGATAATATGCCAATAGCCGCAATCCCGGCAGGCTGGTTGGATTGTTGGCAACGAAAGCCGTCACAAGGTCACGCTGCGCCTTGCCATTATTCTGCTGCCGATATGCCTCGGCAAGACGAAGCATGACGGGTTCGGTAAAATTGATTGCGGCGGAGCGATTATAGGCGTCGATAGCAGACTTTACCGACCGGCGGTCTATCAGGACATCGCCCTCGATCAAATGCGCATTGGCAACACCGGGATTTTTGGTGCGCAGTCGCTGCGCCTGCAACAATGCTACGCCAAGCTGCCCGCGCCGCATCAGCGAACGGATATAAGGAATAACATAATGCGCATTATTGGGGTTACGCCGCGCGGCATCCGCAATGCCGCCATCAGACAGCCAATCATCAAGAGGCCGTGCTAGGCGGATCAGCGGCATGCTCGCGGCATCGAGCCCGCTGGCTGCACGGTCACGCTCCCCATTTGCTTCAAACGCCCGACCCGCTAGGTTCAGGCTGTAGCTATCGGCATCGGCGCGCGCGGCGAGCGGCCTGATTTCTTCCAGCGCGCCTTCAGCATCACCGGTTTTATACATCGCTCTTGCAAGGAATTTGCGCGCTGCAATATTGTGTGGCTGGGCATCCAGCAGCCGTTTGAAAATATCTATTGCCTTGTTGAAATTGCCCATTTGATATTCGCTAATGCCCGACAGAAGCAACGCGCCGGGCAGCTCGTTTATCCGTGAACCTGCAAGCGCCAATACACGCTGCGCCAACCCATAGTCACCTGCGCGCGCGGCAATCACGGCCTGCATATAATATGCACGGCCATTCTTGCTATCCAGCGAGATGATTTTGCGTGCCTGCGCGAGCATATCGCGGTTTCGGCCGAGTTCGCCCAGCGTGGCCGCATATTCCTCCAGCGTCGGCACGTCGTCAGCGTTGATAGCCAGCGCGCGCTCAAACCATGCAAGTCCGGTCGCGAGCCCATATTGTTCGCGCGTCATCCGGCCGCGAAATTCAAGCGCGCGGACATTTTCGGCATTCAACTTGATGGCGCGATCCGACGCCTCAATGGCGCCTTTCTGATTGCCTGACACAAGCCGGAAACGGCCAATGTCGGTCCAAAGCATGCTGTCATCCTGGCCAAGCTTGAGCGCTCGGTCAAACGCCCGGCCGGCATTATCAAGCTCTCCCTTGTCCATATAAACGCGTCCGAGAATGCGATCAGCATGGGTTTGGCGTCTAGGTGTAAGGCCGGGCCTGAGCAGAGTCTTCTCGGCAAGTTCCAATTCGCCAAGCAGCCACAACGCTTCACCGATAAGATGGTTTAGCTCTTCGCGCGGTACGCCCAGAGACAATGCACGCTCAAGCTCCGCCTTGGCAGTGATGGCGTCAAAAAGGCCAAGCGAAATTTCCGCGCGCGCAATATGGCCCATTGGCCATTTGGGATCTGCCTTGATCGCATTTAGCGCAGCAACATTGGCCGCGCGCAGATTCTGTTGGTCACGATATTCGGCGGCTTCCCCGATCGCTTCCAGCGCATCGGCATTACCTTTGCTTGCCGGCTGCGCGGCGAGTGCTGTGCAAAAGACCGCTACGGCCAGCACCGATGCCGGGATATGCCAAAAAGATTTTGCAGCGCTGCCCATGCAAACAGGTGGCCTTAGGCCTGCAGCTCATACTGTTTGAGCAAATCATAAAGTGTCGGTCTGCTGATGCCGAGCAATTTTGCGGCGCTGGAGATGTTACCTTCAGTGCGGGAGATGGCTCGCTTGATGGCTTTACGGTCGGCTACCTCACGCGCAGCTTTCAAATTAAGCGGCAGGGCATCCTCATCCTCACTAAATTCCAGATCTTCGGCGGTGATAAACTTACCGTCCGCCATAATGACGGCCCGCTTAATGCGGTTTTCAAGCTCGCGGACATTGCCCGGCCAATTCCACTGATCAATGGCGGTCAGCGCAGCGGAGGCAAAGCCCTTTACCGACGGGTTCATCTCCTTGGTAAAACGGTTGAGAAAATGCTTTGCAAGCAAAACAGAATCTCCGGTCCGCTCAGTCAGCGGCGGGATATTTATGGTCACTTCTGCCAAGCGATAATACAGGTCATCGCGAAATTCCTGCGCCGTGATCATCTGGTTAAGGTTACGGTGGGTCGCGCAAACCACGCGCACATCAACCGGAATGGGTTTGCGTCCGCCGATCCGTTCAATCTCGCGTTCTTGCAAGAAACGGAGCAGTTTCACCTGCAATGCCATCGGAATATCGCCGACCTCATCGAGGAATAGCGTCCCGCCATTGGCAACTTCTACCTTGCCCAAGGTTGTTTTTACAGCGCCAGTGAACGCGCCTTTTTCATATCCGAACAATTCTGATTCAAGCAGGTTTTCCGGAATCGCGCCGCAGTTGATGGCAACGAATGGCTTGTCATGCCGCTCGCTCGATTCATGCAGGCCGCGCGCCAGCAGTTCCTTACCTGTGCCGCTCGCGCCGAGCAGCATCACCGAAACGCCGGTCGTTGCAACACGCTCCACTGTACGCGCTACTTTCAGCATTTCGGGTGACGCTGTGATAATCGAACCGAGCAGCATTTCGCCGCTCTGATCGGGCGCCTGTGCCTTTTCATTTTGCTGTTCAAGCTGATGCACGTGGAAGGCGCGTTTCACAATGAGATGCAGCTCATCAATATCAACCGGCTTCTGATAGAAATCCCAGGCTCCGGCAGAAATTGCCTTTAACGCGCTTTCGCGCGCGCCATGTCCCGAAGCGACGATAATCTTGGTATCGGGCTTGATCTTCAACATCTCGTCGAGCGCAATGAAGCCTTCACTCACGCCGTCGGGATCAGGTGGTAAGCCAAGATCGAGAGTCACCACATCGGGTTCCTCGGAGCGCAATAATGCCATCGCCTCATCACGGTTACTTGCGCAGAAAACCTCAAAATCCTCATAGGACCATTTTAGCTGCTTTTGCAGGCCAAGGTCATCTTCAACAATCAGCAGTTTTTGCTTGGTATCGTCCATCTCATGCCGCCTTTTCGAGTTTATCTTCACCCTCGTTATTCTTCGCGATGGGAAGCGAGAGGGTGAATCTTGTGCCCTTGCCAATTCTGCTTTCGACCCGCAGCTGCCCGCCCATTGATGTGGCGAGCGAGCGCGCTTCATAAGCGCCAATGCCGAAGCCGCCTTCCTTGGTAGATTCAAACGGCTTGAACAGCTGGTTGGATATAAACGCCTCGGTCATTCCTGAGCCCTTGTCGGCTACGGTTACCGAAACATCCTGCCCTTGCTTGCGGCAGGTCAAACGGATGGGAGAACCATCGCCGGTTGCCTCAATCGCATTTTGCAGCAAATGATTGATGATCGTTTCGACGCGCGCCGGATCTGCGGTAACCATCATACCCTCGGGCAGGTCGGACTCCACCGGATAGACCAACCTTTTCGCGTGAACCGCTTTAAGCACTGTCTTGCCGATGTCGATCTCCGTCGGCGGTTCATGGCGCGCCTTGTTATGCTGCGACAAACGCGCCAGCAACTCGTTCATTTTACCAACCGAGCCTTGCAGTGTCTCAACCATGTCTTTTTGGAAATCGGGTTTGTCCGCATGATTTTCTGCATTGCGCGCTAGGATGCTGAGCTGGCTAACCAGGTTTTTGATGTCATGCATGACGAATGCAAAGCGGCGGTTGAATTGTTCAAACTGCTGCGATTCTGCCAGCGCCCGATGGCTCGATGCCTCGGCGAGGTAACTGGCCAGCTGGCGTCCAACGACGCGCAGCATATCAAGATCTTCCCAATCAAGTTCGCGCTTCAACTGCGGCCGGCCGAGCACAGCCAGTCCGGTCAGTTTTCCGAAGTGAACAAGCGGCACGACCGCCCATGCCTGCGGCTCGTCATATAACCATTGCGGGACAGCGCGCGGATCGCAGCGCTCATCCTCACCAGCGCGCACTTCATCCATCGATAAAATATGTCCGGTAGATTCGAAGAACGGCCCGGTTTGCGATGTCACGCAGTTTGACGGCACATCGATCATTGCCCAATTCCACCGTGCTTGCAATGTCAGCCTGCCCTGCTCATCGGGCACCAATAGCAGCCCTGCCGAACACCCGAAAATGTCCGCGAGCGATTTGATAACGCGCTCATGGAACGGTGCGGCCTCGACGCTTGGGAAACCGATAGTATCTGCAAACCGCATCCATTCGGCCCGGTAGTCATAGCGGTGCTGGAAGAAATGTTTGGCAATAAGGACATTCAGCCATGCCTTGAACCGGCCCGACGGCAATATCAGCAAAGCGGCAACCGACATCCCGAAGATAACCGATATTTGCGCCAGGCGAACATAGGTACCGCCGACAAGCTGCATGCCCGTGGCGAGCAGCACCATGATCCCGAGATAGACGCCAATGGCCAGCAATGAAACCGATTGGAAAGCAACCGACCGGGACAGCCGCAGCCGCCAATTACTGTTACGTTTCGACGCCATCACGAAAATTGGGGCTAACAAGCTCATCCCGATTCCGCGCGTTGCAATCAGTTCTTTGGGAACTTCGCCCGCCAAATAGCCGATCGTGTAGAGATTGAGATCGAAGGTCCACATTGCTGCCAATGCCGCCATCGGCAATGATATGCCCCAGCGCGCCTCTGGAGCAGAGACCGTGTAGAGATTATGGACGAGCACCAACGCACCAATTGCAAAGATCATGTGGATAGTCAGCGCGCTCTGCACCAAAATACCTTCTGCGGCATACCCAATCATGTTCACGCTAAGGACGTCCACCGCCGGCTGGATAAACAGCACTACGGCGAGTACTAGGTAGATGAGGTTGATGGTCTTTGGTTGATTGCGCCCCTCGCCGCTTCGCAGGAGGAAAAACATGAAACCAATCCACATCAGGTTGCGAAGGCTTTCAGTAACAAGAGCGAAGGGGCTTTCCGGTCCACCGATCATCGCCGCGCCGCCCCAAGCAGCCGTGACCGCAAGCGACCCGATCAGCAGGATTTGCTGACGGTTGCTGCTGCCATATTTGTGCCAGACCCACACCGCGAGAATGGTGTATAGAATGCCGACCGAGGCGTGACCCCAATAGCTCATAAGCAGAAGAATTACGTCCATGTCAGCGTGCTCCATCCGGCCAAAGAACAACGCGCACCGTCTGCAACAATATCAGCAGGTCGAGGAACGGCGTGTAATTCTTGGCATAATAGAGATCATATTCAAGCTTGTGCCGCGCATCATCCAGCGATGCGCCATAGGGGTAGTTTACCTGCGCCCAGCCAGTGATCCCCGGCTTCACCATGTGGCGCTCAGCATAGTAAGACAGCTTGTCTTCAAGGTCGTCGACAAATTCGGGGCGCTCGGGGCGCGGGCCGACAAAGCTCATCTCGCCTTTCAGGACATTCCAAGTCTGCGGTAGTTCGTCGATCCGCACCTTGCGAATAAACTTGCCAACCATGGTAATGCGCGGGTCGTTTTTCTCGGCCCATTTTGCCTTGCCGTCACCCTCTGCGTCGTTGCGCATCGAACGCAGCTTGTTGACGAAATAGGTCTGACCGAACAGGCCAACGCGTTCCTGCCGGTAAATTGCGGGCCCGCGACTTTCCAGCTTAATCAATATTGCAAAGAGCGCGATAATGGGCGCAGACGCCAGCAGCAAGATCGAGCTGACCAGCATATCGAAAAGCCGCTTGGAAATTCCCGAGATACGGCGCCCTGATGAGAAGCCATCGGAGAAAATCAACCAGCTGGGGTTGACGCTATCAAGGTCGACACGGCCGGTCTCACGCTCAATAAAGCTCGACATGTCATTAACATGCACGCCCGTTGTTTTGATGCGCAGTAAATCATCGAGTGGAATGGCATTTCGCCTTTCTTCCAGCGCCAATACAACCTCGCTCGCCCCCATCTTGATAACGAAATCAGCAAGGTTAAAGATCGCACCACGGTTGATGGCTTCGGGAATAACGTGCTTATTTTCGTTCATCGCGATATAGCCCGAGACGATAAAGCCGGAGCCGGGCTTGCTTTCCAGTTCCTTAATCCGCTGTGCCCGCTTCCCCGCGCCGAGGATGAGCAAGCGCCGTTTGAACGCCTCTCCGCCAATCAAGCTTCCAAGCAATGCCCGGCTTAACGCTAGAAAGACGAAAGCCAGCCCCATCGCATAAAGCGAATTTGACCGCCACAATGTCATGCCGGGCAGCGCGAAAGCCATCATCGATTGAAAGATTACGCCCAGCGATACCGCCACAAGCAGGCGCGCAACCGCAAAACGTAAAGACTGGAGAGCATCGGAGCCGTAGACGCCAACCGCCATAGCGGCGATTTGAACGGCCGCTGCGAACGAGAGAAGTGGGCCAGCGCGATTGCCGATATAGTCAACCGTCATGCCAATCTGGTTGGCGCGAATGACCCATGCGGTCTCTGCCGCAGCGAGCAGTAGGCAAAAATCGACCAGCGCCAGAAAAAGCACCGCATGCGGTACATAATGTTTGAAAAGCCTGATCACTCTGTTTTTGCGCCTGTTACCTAACGGTTTTGCACTATATTGTCAGGCTAGCTTTACGGCCAATTGGTAAACTGTCGATTAATTTTACACTAACCCTCTTTTTTGGCAGTAAGCCTTTGTTTGCGATTATGTTATAGGAACACACAAATGGTGAAGATCACTCCAGTCATCCTGTCCGGCGGCGGCGGCACACGGCTTTGGCCAATGTCGACGCCAGAGCGCCCGAAACAATTTCTCGCGCTAACCGGCGAACATACAATGTTCCAGATGACATTGGCGCGGGTGAAGAGCAGCGAAGACTTTACGGCGCCGCTAGTCGTTGGCAGCGCAATGCACCGACAATTGATCGATACACAGCTCACGCAGCTGGGCACCCGGGATGCTACGCTCCTGCTCGAACCCTGCGCGCGCAATACCGCGCCGGCAATAGCGCTGGCTGCGCTTGCCTGCGATGATCCGGCGACGCCGATGCTGGTGATGCCGAGCGACCATGTGATAACTGACCTCCCCGCCTTTCATGCCGCAATCGCTACCGCATTGCCGCATGTAGAAGGCGGATGGCTCGCGACATTCGGCATTGAGGCAACCGCCCCCGAAACGGGCTATGGCTATATCAAGCTAGGCGATGAACTGGCAAGCGGAGTGCATCGGGCCCGGCGCTTTATCGAAAAGCCCGAACTGGCGCGCGCCGAAGCTATGATTGCCGAAGGCGGCCATGCCTGGAACGGCGGCATCTTTCTATTCCGCGCCGATCATTATCTTGTCGCGCTTGCGATCCATGCGCCGGGCATACTCGCCGCTGCACGGGCCGCGATGGACAGCGCAACGCGTGATGGCAACACTATCATGCCGGGCGAAGAAAGCTTTGCGCCATGCCCTGCCGACAGCATCGACTATGCCATCATGGAAAAGGCCGAACGGGTGGCAGTAGTGCCGGTATCGATGGGCTGGTCGGATGTAGGTAGCTGGGACGCGCTTGTCGAACTCACACCCGCCGATGACAGCAGCGCCGATGACAGCATCAGCGCCGTTGACGCCAGCGGCAATTTTGTCAAATCGGATGGCACTCGCATCCACTTGGCCGGTGTCGAAAATATGATCGTCGTCGCCAGCGGGAAGGATGTGCTGATTGTTCCGCGCGGCATGAGCCAGAATGTGAAACAAATTGTTGAGGGTTTGAAAAAGCCGGATTGAGCTTCTGCTAGATGCCGAACTATTGGGCCGGCCCCAGGTTTTACCCATCCGACCTTGACAGATGTGAATAATTTCGCTGCTTTCATCTCGTAACGGGAATTGAGAGCTGGGGGGTTTTTTATGCGACACAGGTTATTGCTGACCGTAATGGTCATGCTCACGCTTTGGGGATGCAAGCAAGCGAGTACAAGTTCGGCCTGCGGGTCAGAGGCTGCCGTTGCTGCTACCGAAGAGATGTTCGCCAAACTGACCGACCAAAAAGTACGAGCACTGCTTGATAGCGAAACGAGACTTGAAGGCTATGATGCTGCGCAACTGCGTGCCGCCCTCAGCAGTATTAGTATCAAGCTGCATGACGTACGGACCACCAAAAAAGATCCCGATAGCTCTCGAAACTTCTGCGCCGCACGTTTTGAATTCAAGCTGCCGGGAACAGTAATCGAAGGCGCTGAATCAGCAAGGACCATTGCAGAGGCTGACAACCTTTCAAAACTGGCACATCAAAAGGGCGTCAGAAAAAGTGGCGGCGCTTGGGAAGATGATTTGGAATATAGCATTCAGCCGACCGATGATGGCGGCAAGCTGATCGCGGAGGCCGACAAGGATGCGTCAATTTTCGATTTCATCGGTGATGTATATATTTCCTACCTGCTCAGCGACGATATCCGTGAGAAGAAGGTTGGGGAAGACAAAGCGGAAGCGGCAGAGGTTGCGGCGGAGAATGCAGCAGAGCGTGAGATGGATCAGGCCCTGACGGAACGCGCGGCGGCCAATCTCAATGAAGCAAGGGTAGCGAACAAAATGACTGCTGAGCGTATTGCCGCTGTATGGGATGCCATACCCGAGCCAGTACAAAAGCAGCTGAAACCACTGCAGCAGGCATGGAACAAGAAGACCAGCGCGCAATGCAAAGTCGAAGCCGCTGGATCATCGGAATATAAGGCAGATCGCCAAGCGGTGCGCCTGCGCTGCGAAAGTCAGGCTCATCTCAGCCGCATCCGCGAGTTGGAGCGGTATGCAAGCTATAACAATGAGTATGACGAATAACGGGGGGCCGAATTAGGTATCTCATCAAGTTAATCTGGGTCCCCCGCAAACCGAAACGGCGTTAGCCCGCGTTCGCGTTCATCGAATATGAGCGATCGGCCCGCAGGTGCTGCACTACGCTGTGCGCAATCGCTGCGCGTACATTGGCGGCAGCCCAGGCCGATGTTGATCGCGCTTCCGGCGGCCTGTAAGTCAACGCCGCGCGCCACCGCAAGCCGGTCGGCCAATGATGCTTCCAGCCCCAACCCGACAGTGAACTCCGCTACGATAGCGCCTGCACGCGCGATCTGTGGCTCCACCGTTCGGGCAAGCGTGAACCAGCGCTTGCCATCTTCAATCTCCACCAACTGCGTCACTAGCCGCCCCGGCTGATCAAAGGCATGGTGCAGCTGCCACAGCGGGCAGCGTCCCTGGCCATCTACGAGAGGTGACTTGCTGGCACCGGCATAGCGTTTTGAACTTTGGCCCGCGCGGTCGATCCGGATCATAAAGAAGGGCAGCCCGCGTGCACCCACCCGCTGCAAAGTCGTCAGCCGATGCGCGACCTGTTCAAAGCCTGCACCAAAGCGGCGCTGAAGCAGCGCGATATCATAGCCGCTATTGTCGCAGGCTCGCAGGAAACGGGCATAAGGCATCATCAATGCAGCGGCAAAATAGCTTGTGAGATGGCGGCGGTAGAAGCGCCGCGCCACGCCTTCGGTAAACTCCGTCCCCTTGACCAGCGCGTCTATCTCTTTGGTCGCCGTCAACTGGGCAAGCTGATAGGCGGCGGCAAAAGTGCGACTGGCTGGGTCGAGCATTTCGGAAAGCTGCAATTGCCGCGCATGGAGATCAAGCCTGCGCAGCAGGTCGGGCATGACTTCGGCCGGCAATATGCGGATTGAAAGTTGATGATTCACGCGTAAATATTCGGTGATGGCGCCATACAGATCACCCGATCTGAGACGCAATTCATCGGCCAGCGCCTCGGCCTGCAAGTCAAGATCAGCAAAATGATTGCGCCAGCGTTCTATTTCACGGCGCACGGCAGACTGAGGGTCACTCACGAGCGGCGCGTCATCGCCGCCTTGCGTATCAAATATTCGCGCAAAGGCCTCCGCGGTTCCCGGTGCCACTGCTACCCAATCCTCAATCTGCGCCTTATCGAGTTCTATATCGGCGAGGCGTGGATCGTTCAACCGCCGCCGCAGCGCATCGACGCCGCCGCCCGGCGCTGCCCCGGTCAGGCTACGCGGATCAAAATCATACTGCTGTGCCAAGGCCAGAATGATCTTTCCCGTCATTGGCCGCTGATTGCGTTCGATCAGGTTCAGATAAGAAGGCGATATGCCAAGCGCCTCGGCCATAGCGGCCTGGGTTAAATCATTGGCGCGGCGGATGCGGCGAACCGCGTGGCCGGCAAAAAGCTTGGCATCAGACATCAGCGCAGTTTTGTCATATTCTTTACAACATTACAAGATTAACCTACTCATTTCGCACCACAGCACAAGTTTCTTTACAAAATTATCTTCAAATCGGGCTGATGATGTGTCACTTTCCTTACATGCAGTGAGTCAACGACTCCAATGGTTTCAAATGAAGAAAGGCAATCTCCCATGTCCTATAACCAGCAAATTGAAGAAATCTCCCGGTTGAAAGCCGCAAATGGCAACGGCTGGAATGGCATCGATGCCGAATCTGTGGCCCGCATGCGTTTGCAGAACCAGTTCCGCACCGGCCTCGACATTGCTCGCTATACCGCAAAGATCATGCGCGAAGACATGGCCGCCTATGACAGTGACCCAGCCAACTACACGCAGTCGCTGGGGTGCTGGCATGGCTTTATCGCGCAACAGAATATGATCTCTATCAAGAAGCATTTTGGCAGCATGAAGCGCAAATATCTCTATCTTTCGGGCTGGATGGTCGCCGCGCTGCGCAGCGATTTTGGCCCGCTACCCGATCAGTCGATGCATGAGAAGACTAGCGTTCCTGCACTGATTGATGAGATATACACCTTCCTGCGTCAGGCCGATGCGCGTGAATTGAACGCGCTGTTCCGGCAGCTTGATGCTGCCCGGGAAGCTGGCGACGCTGCAAAAGAGGCAGAGCTAATCGGCGAAATTGAAAATTTCCAGACGCACATCGTGCCGATCATTGCCGATATCGATGCCGGCTTCGGCAATGCCGAGGCGACCTATCTGCTGGCCAAGAAAATGATAGAGGCCGGTGCCTGCGCGCTGCAGATCGAAAATCAGGTTTCCGATGAAAAGCAATGCGGGCATCAGGATGGTAAGGTTACCGTGCCGCATGAAGACTTCCTCGCAAAGGTGCGCGCCTGCCGCTACGCCTTCCTCGAACTCGGTGTGGAAGATGGCATCATCGTCACCCGCACGGACTCGCTGGGCGCTGGCCTGACCAAGCAAATTGCGATCAGCCACGAGCCGGGCGACCTGGCCGACCAGTATAATAGCTTCCTAGATTGTGAAGAAGTGGACGGCCCGACCGGACATAATGGCGATGTTGTTATTGAACGCGACGGCAAGTTGGTGCGGCCAAAACGGCTAGCCAGTAATCTGTATCAGTTTCGAGCTGGAACCGGCGAAGATCGCTGTGTACTGGATTGCATTGCATCGCTGGATAACGGCGCTGACCTCCTCTGGATTGAAACCGAAAAACCACATATTGAGCAGATAGCTGGTATGGTTGACCGCATCCGCAAAGTTCACCCTACCGCAAAGCTTGTCTACAATAACTCGCCTTCCTTCAACTGGACGTTGAATTTCAGGCAGCAGGTATTTGACGCGATGACGTCAGGTGGGCTGGATGTGGCGCAATATGATCGCGCGGATCTTATGAACTCGAAATATGATGAGACAGAGCTTGCCGAACAGGCCGACAAGCGCATCCGTACTTTCCAGGCGGACGCCGCAAAACGCGCCGGTATATTCCATCACCTGATCACGCTGCCAACCTATCACACCGCAGCGCTATCGACCGACAATCTGGCCAAGGAATATTTCGGCGACGCCGGTATGCTGGGCTACGTGGCCGGTGTTCAGCGCGAGGAAATTCGCCAAGGCATTGCCTGTGTGAAGCACCAGAATATGTCGGGTAGTGATATTGGCGATGATCACAAAGAATATTTCGCCGGTGATGCCGCGCTGAAAGCAGGCGGGGCGCACAACACCATGAACCAGTTTGGATGAATGAAAGGAAATAATCATGGCTGAACCAGCAAAAGCAAGAGCCGTGCTTTCCACTGCAGATTTGACATTGCTGCGCGAAGCCGTGCTGCACTATCTCAAGGTGATCGAAGACAAGCCTGAAAGCGTCAAATTCGCTCAGCTTTATCACCGCCTTGGTAGCGCTGGCGGAAAGTAGCCAAATACCCTTCAACGATATTTTCCGGGGAGGAAAATAGTGACTGGCCGTCAGCAGCAATGTTGACGGCCATTTTTTGTTGGTAAAAAATTAAGCATGTGAATGCTAGTTGCAACGCCGAATGAAACCGGAGCATTTGCACGATGGATGAAATCTCAAAAGCAGTAATCGCTATGATCGGCGGCGCTATCGTAATTGTTGGCGCGTTGATGCTATTTGGCGTTGAAACCCCGCAGGTCGGCAAAGCCACTGAAGCGCCAACGCAAAATGTTGCTACACCGGCACCGCCGAATAAAAGCAGCGGCGAGACACCGGACGCGGCTGAACCAAAAAGCACTGGCAGGGAAGTAGACGATCTTGACGGTTTCGGTGACCCGATATTCGCCGCCAAACCTACCGACGAATTTGCAGCAGCGCAGGACAAGCCATCAGAGCTCGATCAGAGTGTAGCAACGATTGCCGAGCCGGCGGAAGATGCCGATGAAACGGAAAATGACGACACAGCAAGCAGCGATACAGCGGCGAATGATGACGGCGCAACATCGACCATAGCGGATTTTGCAAATAATTAATGCTATTTGGCTATTACTGACAACCAATCGTTGAAACAATTGCGGGCACCTAACTCATGGACAATATCACAAAGAGCCTCATTGCGGTGCTAACCCTGGGCGGCATATTGGCATTTTTGGCCCCCACCAACCTGTCAGTAAATCCAAAGGAACAGCCAGTTTCAGGCGGCCCGGTCAACAGCCAGGCGCAATCAGAGGCGGCCCCGTCCGAAGAGCCGGTCGAAAGCAAAGAATCCGATTTCGAGGCCGAAGATTTCGGCAATTTCGGAGAGCCCGCAATCGACGGCAAGCCGGTAGGCCTAAAGCAGTCTAGCGATGATGATGATGATTCATCCGATGCCGATTCCGCGGCCGAAGTAGGAGCAGAAGCAGCCATCGTCTCGGCAAAAACGGATAGCGCATGGGCGGCTAAGGCTGCGCCAACTGCGCCGCGACCCGGACGTCCGTCGATTCTTCCATCTCGTTCGCCGAATGTACCGCCCGAAGGTGACACTGGCGATTGGACCGAAGAGCAGATGCGCAACTAGACTGCGCGAATTTCCTATTTCTGCATCAACTGCATAGCCGCCGCTGTTAGCGCTTCCGCGCCCGTCGCAATCACCTTTTCGGCATCAGGTTTCCAGAATGGCGAATGCAAAGACGGCAGGATTTTTCCGCTTTTCTTTGCCGCGTCAATTTCTGCTTGCGGCACACCGCCAATCCAGAAAATCAGGCTTTGCACATTCTCTTTGTCGGCGCGGTAATAGCGAGCAAAATCCTCGCCGCCCATGACCGGCGGTGTTTTCATCACGCGGCCATCGCCAAAACGCTGCTTGAAAAGCGTAGCCATCTTGGCTGTCAGCTTCGGCGTGTTGTATGCAGCGGGTGTATATTCATCCTCTGAAATCGTTACAACCGGCATCCTGTCTTCGGGCATACCGGCGGCAATTGCCTCACCTTTCACGACCCGCCTGATACCATCAAGCAGCAATTTGCGCGTTTCGTCAGAATAGCTGCGCACCGTAAGTAGCAGCTTCGCTTCATTCGAAATAATGTTATGCTTCGCGCCCGAATGGAAGCTGCCAACGGTGACTACCGCTGAATCCTGAGGGTTTACTTCGCGGCTGACCAATTGCTGCAATGAACCTACAATGCGGCTCGCCAAAACGATCGGATCCTTGGTGGTGTGCGGATAGGCGCCATGCCCGCCGACACCCTTCACCGTGATATCAACGCTATCGACATTGGCGAGTGCAAAGCCCGGTGAATAACCGATCATGCCAGCGGGAAACTGCGCTGCGTCATGGAATGCCAATGTGTAATCGGGCTTGGGAAAGCGTGTAAATAGTCCGTCTTCGAGCATTGCCCTTGCGCCCGAACCGATTTCCTCTGCTGGTTGCAAAATCATCACCAGCGTCCCCGACCATTTGGATCGGTTCGCAACCATTTGCCGCGCGGTGCCGACCCAGGCCGACATATGCGTATCATGGCCGCATGCATGCATGATCCCGGTCTCGACGCCAGCTTTGCTTGTGCCGCGTTTCTTCGAGGCGAATGAAAGGCCGGTCTGCTCGTCTACCGGCAATCCATCCATGTCTGCGCGCAGCATTACAATCGGCCCTGCGCCGTTCTTTAGCACCGCCACAACGCCGGTCTTGCCAACCTTCTCGGTCACTTCAAAGCCCAGCCGGCGCGCCTCGTCGGCGAGTTTCTTCGACGTGCGAAACTCCTGAAAGCTAAGTTCGGGATTTGCATGAAGATCGCGGTATATCTCCATTAGCGATGGCATATCCTTGGCAATCGCGTCCTTTAGCTCATCGGCAGAAACCGGTGTAGATACTGATAGCGAAAGCGCCGCCGCGATCACTGCAACAGGTGATTTGAACATTTTTGTGCTCCCCAGCTTTGATTCTTCTCGTCAGCGATGCAGCTTATTGCGCAGTCCAGCCGCCGTCTACCGAAAGATTGGCACCCGTTATCGCGCTGGCCTCATCGCGGCAGAGAAACACCGCTAGCGCC
Source organism: Sphingorhabdus sp. (assembly GCA_036479555.1). Classification (GTDB taxonomy): domain Bacteria; phylum Pseudomonadota; class Alphaproteobacteria; order Sphingomonadales; family Sphingomonadaceae; genus Sphingorhabdus_B. The sequence goes on along the minus strand of JAZGFP010000002.1, from coordinate 381,845 downwards.
GCGACCTGTTCGATTGTCACGAATTTCTTCTGCGGCTGATTGGCCAGCAGCACATCATTCATCACCTGCTCGCGCGTCAACCCGCGCGCCTTCATGGTATCGGGGATTTGCCCTTCAACGAGCGGCGTCCAGACATAGCCTGGCGAAATCGTGTTTGCGGTAATGCCCTGCTCGGCCACTTCGAGCGCCACCGTCTTGGTAAAGCCGTTCACTCCGTGCTTGGCGGCATTATACGCGCTTTTGAACGGGCTGGCGACTTTGCTGTGCATCGATCCGGTGTTGATAATCCGGCCCCAGCCTTTCTCCTTCATCGCGGGCAAAGCGGCGGCTACCGCGTGGAAGGTGGATGAGAGGATGATCGCAATCAATGCATCCCACTTTTCAGGCGGAAATTCATCGACGGGCGCAACATGCTGAATACCGGCATTGCAAATCAATATGCCGGGCGCGCCCAACTGTTTGCCGCAATCGGCGACCATGGCGCGGATTTCATCGGGCTTGGTCATATCGGCGGCGGAGTAAACCGCCTCTGCCCGGCTCGCTTTTTTCAACTCCTCGACATAACCTTTGATCTCCGCCTCATCGCCAAAGCCATTGATCATCACTGCGGCACCTTCGGCAGCCAGCGCGCGTGCATAGCCAAGGCCGATACCGCTTGTGGAACCAGTGATAAGCGCAGTCTTGCCTTTAAGGAACATATCGAATTTCTCACATTTGATTGCTGAGGTCGCCAATCATGTTGCGCTTTTTGGCAAAAACCGCAATGCTGCTTCCCATATTAGGGAGAATAAAATGCGCCTCGATGATCTTGATCCCAGCGGCAATATTAATGACCAGGGCCGGGGTGGTGGCGGTTTCCGTGGATTTGGCGGCGGCGGCGGGGGCGGCATCGCATCTCTGCTCATCGGCCTGTTACCGATGCTGTTTGGACGCAAGCTTGGCTGCGGAGCGATAGCAATTATTGCTGTCGTCGGTTTTTTCATATTCAATTCGGGCGCGCTCAATTTCGGCGGCTCGGGCATGTCCTCCGGGGATAGCGCACAGCAGGGCAGCAGCGGCAATGTTGCCTGCGACACCGAAGCCGAGCTCTTCGCTTGCCGCGTATTCACCTCTACCGAACAGACTTGGACGGCCATTTTCCGCGAGGCAGGCGCGCAGTACCGCCCGGCAAAACTTGAATTCTATCAGCGCGGCGGTCGATCAGGCTGCGGCGCAGCGCAATCGGCGATGGGGCCGTTTTATTGCCCCTCCGATCAGGGCATCTATCTCGACACCAGCTTCTTTGCACAAATGGAAAAGCAGATGAAGGCTGGCGGTGATTTCGCTTATGCCTATGTCATCGCGCATGAAATGGGGCACCATATCCAAACCCTAACTGGCACTGCGGCCAAGGTTCGTCAGCGGCAGGCACGAGCCGGTAAGGCGGAAGGAAACCAATTGCAGGTGCGCATGGAGCTGCAGGCAGATTGCTATGCCGGTGTCTGGGCGAACCGGAACAAGAACCGGCTTGAGGCCGGAGATGTCGAGGAGGGCATGCGCGCTGCCAATGCCATCGGCGATGATAATTTGATGCGTCAATCCGGGCAGCGCCCCGTCGAAAGCATGTTCACTCATGGCTCTTCGGAGCAACGCATGGCGGCGCTGAAACGCGGATTACAGTCCGGCGACCCGCAGCAATGCGATTTCTTCAAAGGCGTGTTTTGACGGCCCGATGCGGCTCGCCGATTGCCATAATGTAGCGGATTTCCGAAAGCTCGCGGAATCGCGGCTGCCCTCGCCGATCTTCAACTATATCGATGGCGGCGCCGATGATGAGGTGACGCGGCGGCGCAATAGCTCCGCTTTTGACGATTGCGACCTTGTTCCAAATGTGCTCGCGGGCGCGGCGGATATTGATATGTCGGTCACCGTCATGGGCAAGGAAATTGCCATGCCGTTGATGCTGTCACCCACCGCACTTCAACGCCTGTTCCACTGGCAAGGGGAGCGCGCGGTGGCCAAAGTGGCGCAACAGATGGGCACGTGGTTTGGCATCTCCTCGCTGGCCACGGTCAGCATCGAGGAGATTGGCGAGACGATAAGCTCACCCAAGCTGTTCCAGCTTTATATCCACAAGGATAAGGGGCTGAACAGGTCGATGATTGAACGCTGCAAGGCTGCGAAGTTTGATGCCATAGCGCTTACAGTGGATACCATTGTGGCGGGCAACCGTGAACGCTGCCTTCGCAGCGGCTTCACATCACCTCCGCGTTTTACACCGGCTTCGATATTCAGTTATGCCGCGCATCCCGGCTGGACGCTCAACTATCTGTTTCGGGAAAAGTTCGCGCTCCCCAATCTGGATACCCATGTCGGCGAAGGCACCAATATCGCCGTATCGGTGGCGGATTATTTCAACAGCATGCTTGACCGGTCGATGGATTGGAAAATGGCAGAAAAGTTTCGCTCTGACTGGGGCGGCGAATTTTGCCTGAAGGGGATCATGTCGGTCGAGGACGCCAAGCGCGCAGTCGATATAGGGGCAACGGCAATCATGGTTTCGAACCATGGCGGCAGGCAGCTCGACGGTAGCCGTTCGCCCTTTGACCAGATCAGCGAGATCGCCGATGCGGTGGGCGGGCAGATCGACATTATCTGCGACGGCGGCATCACTCGCGGCAGCCATGTCTTGAAAGCGCTGGCCGCCGGGGCAACGGCATGTTCGGGCGGGAGGCTATATCTCTACGCGCTGGCCGCCGCCGGAGAGGAGGGTGTGGCGCGCATTACCGGCAAATTGCGCGACGAGATCGAACGCGACATGCAGCTGATGGGCGTCAGGTCTCCGTCTGAACTTAATCGCTCGATGCTACGCTGGCGCTAGGCCTAGAATCGGCCTCGCTGGCCGCTTCCTCGCCATCGCCGCCGCCGACCGAAGACCAATCGATCTTCCGCGTCGCCCACATCACCACTGCCAAGGCCACAAAGAGCAGCAACGATCCGATAATCAGCGCGAAAGCTTCAAGACTGAGCAGCGTATAAAGCGCTGCGTAAAGCCCGATCAGCAGCCCGCCAATCACCCGCGCCCGCGTCCAGCTTTTCAACACCGCCGCCGAATAGGCCGTCAGCAATCCGGTGATCGAACCGCCCGCGATCAAATAGGCCCACATAAAGCCGACCACTTCGGCAAAGGCGAGCAGCAGCACGAAGAACAGCACCAAAGCCGCGCCGGTCAGCAGATATTCTGCCGCCGCAACCCGTGCGCCGGCCACCAAATCAAACATCAAAAATGCGAGGAAGGTAAAGCCGATAAACAGGAAACCATATTTTACCGAACGGTCTACCTGGCTGTATAAATCGACCGGCTCGACAAGCCCGATGATTGCGGCCTGACTGACGCCGGACTCGCCGCGCTCTTTGATCGAGAAGCTCCCACCGCTATACTGCGGCGGCGGCGAAGGGTCTTCGGTCAACACCAGAGCCTGCCCCAGTGCCAGATTGCTGATGCCATGCGTGGAGGTAAATCCGCTGTCCTTCACGTCACGCTTCGTAGGCAGAAAATCGCCTTCGAAGCTCGGGCTGGGCCAAGTCGATTTGACCGTCCATTTGGTTTGCCCCGCACGCGGAACCATCGTGAGTTTTTTGTTGCCGCGAATGGCATAACTATAATCCACGACAAGCGGCGTCGCCGCATCCCAATCGACAAAGGTAAAGAAGCCCGAGCTATTCGAGGCATTTAACCCCTTTCCCGGTTGCAACTCCAGCGTCTTGCCGCCGATGCTAACTTTGCTATCGGCTTGCAAGCCGCGCGCATCGGAAACCCCGAAACGCAGCTCGGCGCTTCGCAATTTGAGCGATTCACGTTTGATACCGTAACGATCAAAATCGGCGGGCAACGCGAATTTTGCATTGCCGCTATTCACCGCATCATAAAGCACGCTTTCATAGATGGATTTCTTGAGCCGCTTGGGCTTGAGTTCGGTGTTGATGGTGTTGGTTTCGGGCGAAAGATACAGCTCGCGCGTCACTTTCACCGTGCGCGTTACATCCTTGCCATTCTGGTTCACCGTCTCGATGCTCTCGGCGGCATAGGGGATGACAAGCACTGGCCCGACGATAGTCTGCGGCCCACCCCATCCCGAAGAAATTGAATTTTGGGCTGTCTGCGATTGCTGCTGCCGGTCATAGCTGAGCCAGTAAACCATCATCAGCGGGATGACCAAAACCATGCCGATCAATCCTGTTAGAAACAGTTTGAATCCCGGTGAACGCTCTTTGGCCATGGATACTCTCCCTAAAACACTTCGTCGATGAAATAGAACGGTTGGTCGTATACGCGTCTTTCTGAACACCAAGTGAATGGAGCCTATGCTAGCCGCTCGCGTGATAAAAATCATGAATAGTTTGCGCGACCTGAACAGACACGCCCGGCGCTCGTTGTAAATCCTCAAGGCTGGCCGATCGCACCGCCTTCGCCGTACCAAAATGCAGGAGCAGCGCTTTTTTGCGCGCTGGCCCGATGCCGGGAATCTCGTCCAGCGGGCTGCTTGTCATCGCTTTGGCGCGTTTGCTGCGATGCGCACCGATAGCAAAACGGTGCGCTTCATCACGCAGGCGCTGCAGATAATATAGCACCGGCGCATTCACCGGCAGGCTGATTTCGCGCCCGCCCGGAAAGTGAAATGTCTCGCGCCCGGCGTTACGGTCCGGTCCTTTGGATACGGCAATCAGCGGCACGTCATCGATACCAATTTCTTCCAGCGCGCCTTTGACCGCGCTCATCTGCCCCTTGCCGCCATCGATCAGCACAAGGTCTGGCCAGTCGCTTGTCCGGTCTGGGTCCTCCTCCAACGCCCGCCCGAAGCGGCGCTGCAGCACCTCACGCATCATCGCAAAATCATCGCCCGGCACCGTCTCATCGCGCTTGATATTGAATTTGCGATACTGGTTTTTGATGAAGCCTTCCGGCCCGGCAACGACCATCGCGCCCAGCGCATTGGTCCCTTGTAGATGGCTGTTGTCGTAAATTTCTATCCGCTGCGGCGGTTCGGATAATTCGAACAGATCGGCGATTTCGCGGAGCAGCTTATTCTGCGTAGTTGCTTCTGCAATACGTCTTTCGAGCGCTTCTGCCGCATTGCGCGTCGCTTGTTTTACCAGCCGCACCCGGTCGCCGCGCTGCGGCACGCTGATCTCCACCTTGCGCCCTGCCCGCTCACCAAGTGCTTCTTCCATCAGCGCGGCCTCGGGTAGATCGCGGTCGAGCAGGATTAGCTTGGCCGGCGGCACCTCCTCATAGAACTGCCCGAGCAGGCTCGCCAATATATCGGCATCCTCTAGCCCTGATATATGCTTCGGGAAAAAAGCACGGTGCCCCCAATTTTGCCCGCCGCGAATAAAGAATGCCTGCACGCAAACGTGCCCTTCCTTACGCGCCAAGGCGAAAATATCTGCATCTCCCAGCCCGCGTGCATTGATCGCCTGCGACCCCTGAATAAAGGTCAGCGCCTTTAGCCGGTCACGCAGCATCGCGGCACGTTCGAAATCCAGCCCCTCCGACGCATCCTCCATCTCGGCGGCGAGCTTCGCTTGAACGTCGGTTGACTTGCCCGACAGGAAAGCTCTGGCATCACCCACCAGCTCGGCATATTCACCCTTACCGATCCGGCCAACACACGGCGCTGCGCAGCGTTTGATTTGGAAGAGCAAACAGGGCCGGTCGCGATTGGAAAAAAAGCTATCGCTGCAACTGCGTAAGAGAAACAGTTTCTCAAGCGCATTCAGCGTGCGGTTCACCGCCCCGGCGCTTGCAAACGGGCCAAAATAATCGCCCTTCGCCTTGCGCGCGCCGCGATGCTTGTGGATGCGCGGATAATCATGGTCGGCGCGCAGTAGGATAAATGGAAAGCTTTTGTCGTCGCGCAGCAGCACATTATAGGCCGGGCGATACCGCTTGATCAACTGCGCCTCCAATAGCAGCGCCTCAGCCTCGCTATTGGTGGTGACAATCGTCATTTCACGCGTCTGGGCCACCATGCGTCGCAAACGGTTGGGTAGCCGCTCAACATTGGTATAATTGCTCACACGGTTTTTGAGCGCCCGCGCCTTGCCCACATACAGCACATCACCGCGCGCATCCTGCATCCGGTAAACACCGGGGTTGGCAGGCAGCGTCTTCCAAACATTGCGGATCGCCGCAATCCCGGCCTCCAGATCGGGTTGATCCACGCCGCGAACGGTATAGGTCTGCTTTTCCTCATTGAAACGCGTGGCGGCGTTCGGCTGATCGGGACGGTCGGCTTTGGACATGACCGCAAAGTAAAAGGGCCAGCATCAATATACCAGCCCTTTAGAAACCTGATTTGATTTTGATCAATTCAATGAGGCAATCGTCTCGTCGATCAGCGATCCGTCAGCTTTTATGTCGGCCTTGCTAGCGATCAGCGTTTCCGCCGCAGATGCGGCCGTCACGGCGGCCTTGGCACGCACTTCGGCGACTGCTTCCGTTTCAGCAGCGGCGATTTTCTGCTGCGCCATTACCTTGCGGCGCTTGATCAGGTCACTGGCATCGGCCTTCGCGTTGCTTACGATCTGCTTGGCTTCTTCTTCCGCACCTTGACGGATGCTCTCTGCATCGCGTTCCGCCTGGCGCGCATCCGCCTGATATTCGGTCTTCAGCGCTTCAGCCTCTTGGCGAAGCTTGGTCGCCTCATCAAGCTGCTGCTTGATAGCGTCGATCTGCTTATCAAGACCAGCGGCCACCATAGCAGGCACTTTTTTCCAGAGCATGATCGCAAATACCGCAATCATCGACAGCGCGACCCAGCCTGTCGGGTCTAGACCCCAAGCCGAGGGAGGGGCGGCATGTTCTCCGCCATGTGCTTCGGTCGAAGCATGGGTTTCTGCGGCGCTCTGGCCTGCAGCTACCTGATTGCTTTCTTCAGCCATTGGATAATACCGCCTTCACTGCCTTGCCTGCCTCCGCAGCAGAAACCTTCGCCCCTGAAACCTTCGCAACAATGTCCTGCGCTGCTTCAGCCGCGATACCGTCTATTGTCTTCAATGCCTTGGTAAGTGCCCTGCTCAATTCCGCATCGGCATCGGCCATCTTGACGTCAATCTCTGCATCGGCCTTGGCAAGCCGCTTTGCAGCGTCCTCTGCTGCCTTGGTCTTTGCTTTGGCTGCACGGGCTGCGGCATCAGCTTTGGCATTGGCAATGTCGCCGCGCCATTTCTCTTCGGTTTGATCCGCTTCGCTATGGGCACGCTCCGCCGCCGCCAAATCTTCGGCGATCTTCCGGTCACGCGCATCAACTGTTGCATCAATTTTCGGTAACATGCCGTGACCAATGCCGAAATAAATCGCGGCAATGACCAGTATCAGCCAGAACCATTGGGACTGATAGACTTCCAGCAATTGTTCAAGTTGAGGCATAATTCACCCAAGAAGGTTTAAGCAAGCTAGTCCGCTAGCCCGATAATAAGACCGGTAGGCCAAAGCTTCTGCCTCGGCCTACGCAGCAATAATCAGACAACAAACAGAATGATGATGGCAACGGTCAACGCGATCAGGCCGAGCAATTCAGCAGCCGCAAAACCGACAAACATCAACCCGCGCTGGCTATCGGCAGCAGCAGGATTGCGTAGCGCACCTTCGAGGAAAGAACCAAACACGTTGCCAACGCCGCCAGCGGCAACACCAACACCAATTGCAGCAAGGCCAGCGCCAATTACTTTTGCAGCTTCGAGATCCATGTACTTAACTCCTTAGATGAAATTCAAATTACGGTAATTTTAGTGAAGATGCTCTGCATCATTTATATATAGGGACGTCAGCAAGGCAAAAACATAGGCTTGGATAGCGCAGACTAGCAATTCAAGCGCGCTGATAGCGGTGATAAAGACAAAGCTCAATATCGAAACGCCATAACCAATGCCGCCGGCATCAAGCCCTTGGACAATGAAATAGCCAAACACCTTGATCAAGATGTGCCCCGCAATCATCGCCACAAATAGCCGCAATGCGAGGCTGAATGGGCGGATCAGGAATGAAACAAACTCAATTGGCACGATAAACAAGAGCAATGGCAACGGTGCGCCTTTTGGCACGAACAGCGAGAAAAAGCGGAAGCCATGCTTCCAGAAGCCCACCACCAGAACAATCGCGAAGCTGACAATCGCCAACAGGCCGGTGACCGTAAACTGGCTAGTTACCGTGAAGGGATGAACGCCGGGAATAATCCCGAACGGCATCATCCCCATCAAATTGCCAAACAGGATAAAAATGAAAATGGTGAATACCCAAGGCGTGTATTTCTTGCCTTCGGGGCCGATATTGGTCTGCAACATGCTGCCAATGAAATTGGTCAGATTTTCCACTGCCATTTGCCAGCGGCCAGGCACCAGAGAGCGCCTCATGCCGCCCATCATAAACAGCCAGATCGCGCCAAAAACAATCAGCATCCAAAGCGCCGAATTTGTAAAGGCAAACGGCGATCCATCGATTGCGCCGCCCAAAAGCGAATCAATCTGGAATTGATGCATAGGGTCGATTTTGGCTTCGGCCTGCGCGCTCATTTTCCCTGTTCTTCCCTATCCGGCAAGGCGCCTAGCTGGCGTCTTCCTTTGAAATCCGAATGATCTGGCTCATCGCCGCGCCGAACCCGAGGAACAGCATGATCAATATAGCCACCGGCGATGTTTCTAACCAGCGGTCTATCAACCAGCCGATAAGCGCCGCGCCAAGTGGCCCCCCGATCAAGACTGACAGAATTTTATGCCCTTGTGTCGCACCTTTTCCGGTTACTCCGGGGACACCGTGGGTTCTATCCGTTCTCAGCTTCTCGGTGTGGTTTACCTTGCGCAATCGCTCCTCAAGAGCGGAAAGTCTCGGATCTTCCCCACCGTCGGGAGCCTCAATTGGATCATCCGCTGACATCATGACGCTCCTTCCGAATATTAGGCCTCCCGAATATTAGGAAAATCGCCATGCAAAAACGGCCAATCCCGCCAAGGCGCAGCCCCTTTAGGAAACGCTATGGCGCAAGTCAACAACTGTCATGGCGCATATTGTGCAAAGCAATAAGAAAGCCCCGGAAGCGGTTTGCTCCGGGGCCGTCTAGGTTTTTTGTTTGGGCGCAGCTACGCCTCGAAAATTCCAATTATTGCGGGCATTTACTGTTAAGCTGCGGCCGACCGGGCGCGCGCTTTACCCAGCTACCATTTGGTGCCTGATAATATTCACCCGACTCGGTATTCTTGATGTTGGTACAACCACCGGCAAAAGCGGCATCTACCGGCCTTGCGCTGGTCTGTTTAGCAATCCTGAAATACACGTCCTTGCGTTTGATGTTAATCGCCGAAATCAGCGCCGAGACCGATGCCGAAGGCGAAGAAACCGGGCCAATATAGCCGTCCATCTTCTCGCCAACCAAGCCGCTCGACTTGGCCGCGTTATATTTGGCGCCCAATGATTGCGCGACAACAACGCTCGAGCTAGCAGTTGCACCAAGTGCAAGTGCCGCTGCAACTATTTCAATCCATTTTCTAGCCATCAAAATATCTCCGAATTCTCTGCTATTGCATCCTTAACCGCACCTTCGATCCGGTAAACCACTTCCTGTTCAATCCTTATGTTAAGATTGATTTCAATCGGTTTATCAGGCGCTGCCACCTGAACACAGCCGTTTAGGCCGATTCCTGCAGCAAATAAAAGCGTATAAGAAGCAATTCCTTTCATGTTCCCGCGAATCGCAGTTTTTGCGGGCCGCGTCAATCTGTGTTCTTCCATACCCCACCCCTGCTTTCTGAAGGCTGAACCGGCTGTTCAGCCTGGTAAATTTTTGTCTCCGGCGGCATCCCCCCCATCGCTCGCGCTTTCGCCTTCAATCTTCTTGCGCGCAGCTTCCTGCTGTTGCCGCAATAATAGCGGCAAATTTTGCAGCACCAGAAACTCCGGATCGTAAAATGAACGCACCGATCCGATTAGCTCAAAAAACTGCGCTTCGATAACGATATTGAATTTGATCGGAAGGTTGGCAAGCTGGCGCGTGATGAAGTTTTTCTTTGTACCTGTGCCCTGTTTCACACCATCAAATTTGATGACAGTGATAATTTCACCGCCCAGATCACCATTCATTCCGATCGTCAGGCCGCGATAATCTATCGACCTTAGCGCATCAAAAGCAAAATTGGCATAGGGGCTGAGGTCTTCATAGGTCAATTCGCCGACATAGGAGATGTTGCCTCCGCCTTCCCGGGCCACCAATTCGCCGCCTATAATCCGGCCACCATTTGCATCGAAGGTCATGGGCAGCACGCCGTCAAAAACACCGCTCGCTGTCAGATTGTTGAAATCAAACTGCCCGATGAATTTCGCAACCTCTATACCTTTTACCCTGATCACCAGATTACGCGGCTTTTCGACGCCAAAGTCCCAGACCGTCGGCTCAAGGATCAACTCTCCGCCGGCAAATGGCCAACTCCCGCCCTCAATCTGGACCCTTTGATCGGGAAGAAGCTGATAGCGCACTTGCCCCCCCAGCGCCGCAATGCCGGGATTAATCAACGCTATGCGCGCAATCTGCTCCGACGCGGTTTCCAGCGACAGCAAGTCGGTAAAGACCAATTCGCTCTGCAATCCCCTGACTGGACCAAAAGCCGCTGCCAGATCGAGGCTGTTAGTACCAAAACGTCCGGTGCTGGCGATACCATCATGGCTATTATCCCAGGCGATCGTTGCGTCTCCATAGATCGCCCCATGCACATTGGCGACGACGCCAAGCGTGAGCTCTGTCAGCAATTCGGGCTGAAATGCATCGCTGAAAGTCAGGTCGTCGATCGCGAGCAATGCGCGGCCCTCGCCGCTATCAAGCACATGCCGGATATCGATCCCCGCCACCCGGGTTCCGGTGGTTGGCTCCGCAACCTCGCCAATCGCAGTAATAGTCCCGCCTTCATAATCGACAATAATCTCTGGCACCAGCATCGGCAAAAAGCGCCGGTTTTCTTCAATGTCGACAAAACCAAGTGCACCGACCAGCCGGATTGCTCCATCGCGGTAGGTCCAGTCGCCAACAGCATCGCTCATAACCAGCGGGACATTGGCAATCTGCCCTTCTCCGCCCGACAGGCGGCCCGACAATCCCCGCCGGTCGAAACGGCCATCTAGCAACGCCGCCGAGAATGCGGTTTGCGAATCCTTCTGCCCCAGCGCGACCTCCACATTGCTCGCATTGAAACCCTCGTCGAGGCGGAAGCGCACGACTGTAGATTTGAGATCAATCGGCGTGCTGCCTAAATGGCCCTCTATCGCAAAATTCGGAATTCGGGTGCGCAGCCGCGTGCCTGCCTTTCCTGTCACCAAAATTGGGCCGCCATCGGGGCATAGCTGAAAGCTGTGTTTGCCGAGGCTAACCCCGGACATGCGCGCGCGGTCAAAGGCAATATTGCGGCAGCCATCATAGAGCGAAAGCCGTTGGCCGTTCCAACTGCCATCCAGGGGCAAGCGCAATCCCTGTATCCGCCCACCTGCCAGCGGGCCGGAAAGCTGCGCATTGCCGCCAAAGTGCCAACTGCCGCCCGGACGTCCGGAAAAATCAAACTTTGAAAGCGCAAGCCGCGCATTGCCGCTGACATAGGGCGATAATGCCAGCGAACCGGCCCAGCCGCTGCCGCTAGTGCGCCGCAACGACAACCGCCCCTCGGGCAGGCCGCCGCCAGACATAGCAAGCTGCACCGGCGTGGCGATTGCCCAGCCCGCGCGCCGCGCTTCCAACCGCAACGCGCCCGTTTGCCGAATGCGCGCGCCCGAACGGGTAGCAATATCCAGCCCCCGAATATCTACTTTTGTTGCGGCCCGCGCGGGGATCGCAAAATCGAAACTGGCACCGGCATCAAAACTCGCCAGCGCGCCGCGCGCCGCTGGGCCCAATTTTGCCAATAATGGCCCGACGGGCGTGTCGCGCGTGCTTTCGGTTACGCCGTCCAGCATGGCGACCAGCAAGGGATCGGCGCGCGCGCCGGCAATCTCCGCATCTCCGCGCATCGCCATCGAAAACCCGGCGTCATCCACACCCAACCGGCCAGCGCCGGTAATTACGATCTGTCGAATAGAAAGCGGATCACTGCGGTAACCGGCCTCATTCAATGCAATCTTAAAGTTGCTGCGTTCGATACCGCCATTAAAGTCGATATTGCCCACCGGGCTGGTAAATTGCTGCCCCGCAAGCAAGATATCCTTTGCTTTGAAACCGATATTCCCGACCCAGCGATCAAAGCTCTCATTTAGCTGCAGGTCGCCATCGAGCAGTAGCCTTGAGACGGCGATATCCTGTCCGGGGCAATTTATAGCGCGCGCCTCCAATGGCCCGGCGAGATGCGGTTTCTGCGCCGAAAGCTTGACCTCTCCATCAAAGCTGAGGTCACGCAATTCGCATCCTTTATAGGCGAGGTTGCGGCTGCGTAACGCCGCCTCGCCCTCAAACTGGCCGCGCAATTGGCCGTACCCCTCCAGCCCGATACCCACCGCGCCCCACGGCGTCGCGAGCGCCAGCGACGCATCTTCCAAATCGAGAGCGAAATCGGGAAGAGAAAATGGCTCCTTGCTTTCGGGGTCGAGAAATTTGTCAATCTCGCCGAAACTGATGCGGCCATCGGGAAAGACGCGGCCACGCAAACGGACACCCTTGGCGCGCACCCACTGGATAGCGGCCCCGGAGAAATCCAGCGAAATATCAACCTCTGCTTCGCGCAAGGTAAGATCGGGGCTCGCCGGATCGCCGATGACAAGATTGCTCACCCGCTGCGTCCGCAGGCCTATTTCTTCAATCGTGTAGGTTGCCTCGACACCGGCCTGTTCGAGCTGATCCTGCACGAAACTTTCAGCAATGCTGACACGCTGCCACCAGGCAAACAGCAACAGCAGGATCAAAAGCAGCGCAACGCCCGCAAAGATGTACCACGCCTTCACTCGTCGCGGGCGAGCAACCTCTTCCACCTCTGTTTCAGCAACCTCCGTCATTGCCGTGTAAATGCGGCAAAGCAGAGCATCATGCAATCGCATAGTTGCCATATTGGCTTGCCTAAGCGGCGAAAATCGCCAAAAAAGGGAATCTCGGTTGGGTCTGGTGTCATTTTGGCACCGGATATTCTGCGCATATTACGGAGCAGGCAGATGATCGAGGACACGGCAACTGGGTATGTTGGCAAGGGCCACAACAATAGCGGGCACCGCGCGCGCGTTCGGCAAAGGCTGCTGAAGGGAAGCGGCGATGCGCTGCTTGACCACGAGCTGATTGAATATTTGCTCGGCCTCGCCATTCCGCGGCGCGATACCAAGCCGCTTGCGAAGCAGCTATTGGCGCAGTTTGGCGGCCTTTCTGCGCTGCTCACCGCTGATGCCGAAACGATAATACGCCAGCCCGGCATGGGCGAAACCAGCACTGCGGCTCTCAAAATCGTGCAGGCGGCAGCGCTGCGTCTGCTCAGCGAGCCGGTGCGCGAGATGCCGATCCTGTCTAGCTGGCAGGCCCTTCTCGATTATCTCCGCGCAGATATGGCGCATCTCACCATAGAACGCGTTCGCACACTCTATCTGGATACCAAAAACCGGCTAATTCGCGACGAGATTGCCAGCGAGGGCTCAATCGACCAGGCCGCCATCTACACCCGCGAAGTCATCCGCCGGGCGTTAGATCTGGGCGCCGCCGCCGTTATCCTCGTCCACAATCACCCCTCGGGCGATAGCTCCCCTAGCCGTCAGGACATCTCCATGACGCGCGAGATTATCGAGGCCGGCAAAAAACTGGGTGTTTCGGTGCATGACCACATCATCATCGGCAAGGACGGCTTTTCAAGTATGCGCAGTGCGGGGCTGTTGTGATTGTTCGTCGGCTGCCGCGAAGATCAGTCCCCTTGGCCCGGCTCAGGGGAGAAATGCTCTTCGAATTTGCCTTCCTTGCCTTTGAAATCATCGGCATCGGCGGGCGGCTCGCGGCTGGTTGTGATATTCGGCCATTCGGCGCTATATTTGGTATTGACCTCAAGCCACTTTTCAAGCCCGTCTTCAGTGTCGGGCAGGATCGCTTCGGCCGGACATTCGGGTTCACACACACCGCAATCGATGCATTCATCGGGGCTAATAACGAGCATGTTATCGCCCTCATAGAAACAATCTACGGGGCAGACTTCGACGCAATCCATATATTTGCATTTGATGCAGGCATCGGTGACGACATAGGTCATGACTTGTTGGCTTTCAAAATATCCAGCACCGGATAAGCGGCGCCGCTCGAATGAAGGAACGACTATTGCGGGAAGGGGAGTCAAGTCAACAGGGTGATTGCGAAAATGCCATTTTGCCAGAGACTATCACCGGCATTTCCCCGCTGTTCTTCAATCAAATCATAGCAGTTTTGGCAGCAGACGTTTCGCTCATCTACAGTTACCTTGGCGGCTCCTTGCCGGTTAGCGCCGCCAGCTGCAAAGCCAGAGCAGAGGGCGCGGCAGGCGCTTTCTTTTTTTCCGGCTTGTTCCCCGGCTCTTTTGAAGGGCCGCCCCGCCCTGGTTTTTTTCCGCCGGGTTTTGAAGCCTGCCCGCCCCTGCGCCGATTGCCGCCCGCTTTTCCAAGGCCAACCCAACGCCAATAGGTAAGCACCGGCGGTTGTTCCGCCGCGGCATCGGTGCCCGCATCTATGCTTGAATCGGCTTTGACATCACCATCCTTGCTGCCGGCCGCTGGATCGACAATATCGGCAGCCGCCTGCTCGGTTTTCTTTACCTCGCCATTGTCGGCATCGGCCTCAACGCTTTCGGCCGGCCTCTCTGCCCCACGAAAACCAGCATCACGCATCAGCGCTGCGAGGCCCTTTTCGCTCACCCCAAGCGAAGTCGCGAAGCTCAGATCCATGCCAAAGATGTTCTTTTCGCTGCGCGCCTCATGCGCCTTTTTGATAACGCGCTCGGCCAAATCAATGCGCAGATATTCATCGCCAACGCGGCGATACCCTGCATTGCGGCAATCCGCCGCACTGGCAAAGGTCCACTCTGCTAGATGAACCGCGCTTTCGGGCGGTAATTCGGCAACGGGCTTTTCATCGCGTGCGGCAAATAGCGCCATACGCCATTTTACCGCAGCCGGCTTCATCGCCTGATGGTGGAATATATCGAGCGCGCCAAAGACGATGCCGCCCTTGCGCGCTGCGCCCCGTGCTTCCTTGGGTAGGGCGCGGATTGCATCGGAAAGATACTGCCGACCCGCAATGCCGCCTGCCTCGGCCAGCTGCATCGCAAGCGCGCGTACCGGAGCTTCAGTGGCAGCGTCCTGAGCCAGCTTGTCGAGCGCGACGATACCGCCCATATGCTTTTCAAGGCTGGCCGTGATCCATGTCTCGGCGCGTTGCACCACATCGCGTAGCGCATCGCCTTCAAGGTCGCCAACACCGCGTTCAGGCTGAAACAGCGGCTGCAGCAGGCCACGCCCCTTGGTTAGGGAGCCCAGCCGCTCGCCCTTCCAGTCGATCACCGGATGCCCGGCATCATTTTTCGCCAGACTAAATTCACCGTCTTGTGACATAGCCACCTTTCTCGCCTTTTCGCGCAAATACCCGGCCAAGTGCCGCTGTGCCGCCGCAAGCAGCATTTTCCTGTCCCCTGCCCGCGCGGCTGCGTCAACCATAAAGGCAAAGCCGCGCAGAGAACCAATATATTCATCATCCACAAACACCCGGTTATCCACAGATATTTCCACAGGTAACAGCGCGGCGTCCTCTGCCGAGCCGCGCATTAGCTTTACCGTACGCTTGTCAACAAAGCGCTGGCGCAGCCCGGCGTGAAGCGCGTCGGAGAGTTTTTCTTCGAGCGCCCGGGCACGCTCCGCCATCGCGACCGGTTCGGCCAGCCAGTCGGCACGCTGCGCGATATAAGCCCAGCTGCGCACCGCTGCGATCCGGCCAGAGATCGTATCGACATCGCCCTGGATATTATCCAGCCGTGCAAGCTCCTGCGCGGCGACGCGCTGCGGAATATGGCCATTGCCTTGCCCCAGATGCCGCCAAAGCGAGGCAATGAAACGGCTATGCGGTTCCGCGCCCAGCTGCCGGAAATCGGGCAGCCTTGCAGCCTCCCAAAGCCGCAATACCTGCGGCGGCCCGCGAAGCAGCTGGGTGACATCGGGCATATCAGCCAGCCTGTTGAGCACATCGAGATCAAGTGCTTCGGGCGCGGCGCAAAGGCCGGTTTCTTCCGGCCTGGTACCAAGATCACCAATCAGCATCGCCAAACTATCGACACGCGGCTTGGCTTCGCGCCAGTATAGCCAGTCGAGCCGGGGGAAGCTGTGATTCTCGATCGCGCTCACTTCCTCCGGCGTCATCTCAAAGCCTTCGCCGGGCAATGTTCCGCCAGCCTGTGTTCCGCCAGCCAGTGTTCCAAAAGTGCCATCGGTCTGATGTCGCCCGGCACGCCCGGCTATCTGAGCCATTTCCGAAACCGTCAGCCGCCGGCGCCGCTTACCGTCAAATTTGCTTAATCCAGCAAAGGCAACATGACGGACATCGAGATTTAATCCCATCCCAATCGCATCGGTTGCCACCAGATAGTCTACCTCGCCCGATTGAAACATCTCCACCTGCGCATTGCGGGTGCGCGGGCTGAGCGCGCCCATCACCACCGCCGCGCCGCCGCGCAAACGCCGCAGCAATTCAGCCGCAGCGTAAACCTGCTCAACCGAAAAGGCGACAATCGCGGATCTTTTGGGAAGCCGCGACAGCTTCTTAGCGCCCGCATAGCTGAGCGTCGAAAAACGCGGGCGAGTGGTAATCTCTGCCTCAGGCAAAAGCTGCTGGATGATCGGCCGTAAGCTTTCCGCGCCAAGGACCATTGTTTCTTCGCGCCCTCTGGCATGCAATACCCGGTCGGTGAAAATATGCCCGCGTTCGGGGTCAGCGCCAAGCTGCGCCTCGTCAATCGCTACAAACGCAAAGTCTCTCTCGATCGGCATACTTTCGACTGTGCAGCAAAAATACTGCGCACCCGGAGGCTCGATACGTTCCTCACCGGTGATCAGCGCAACCTGCCTGTCGCCTTTGATTTTAACTATCCGCTCATAGACCTCGCGCGCCAAAAGCCGCAGCGGGAAACCCATCATTCCGCTCGAATGCGCGCACATCCGCTCAACGGCGAGGTGGGTTTTGCCGGTATTGGTAGGCCCAAGAATGGCTATCACCGGCGAGCGCTTATATTTGGACATCGCATCAAGGTTGCCGTTGAAGCATCATCTGACAAGTCTTTTATGTGAAGACAGGAGAGGCCAAATCTGAATGTCGATATTGCGGCCTGCCAGCGAGATTTGCCTGATCAGATTTGTTCGGACGCGCGTTTCAGATCGGCTAGGTATTTCTTCATCGTCGTATCATATCCAAATACAATTCGAGAAAAGAAGCGAAACAGCGGATCCTTGACTGTACCATTTTCGATGATCGATACGCGCGTTTTCGCTCCTTCCGGCTCGACACTGATTTGCCAGCTTCCGCCAAATGGAAGTTCCGGGTCGGCGATTTGTCGATCAGCGTGATTGTTCGCCGATACGGGCTTCACAGCTTCGTGTGAAAATTTTGGTGTTGGAGGTCCGTCACGCACTTGCCCAAGCCGTCGGCATTGCACTGCCGGCGATGACCGCCAACATAAAGCGGTTGCAAATGAAATCAGCCACGGGCATTTCTCTAAAGTATGACCGGACTTCCAAACCTTGACTTCGCGCTCGGCGAAACTGCGGACATGATCCGCGACGCGACGCAGCGTTTTGCTACTGACAAGATTGCACCACTCGCGGCAAAAATCGACGCCGATGACTGGTTCCCGCGCGACGAGCTTTGGACTGCAATGGGTGAGCTTGGCCTGCACGGTATAACCGTTGATGAAGAAGATGGCGGCCTTGGCCTGGGCTATGTCGAGCATGTTGTCGCGGTCGAAGAAGTCAGCCGCGCTTCTGCATCCATTGGGCTTTCCTACGGCGCGCACAGCAATCTGTGCGTCAACCAGATCCGCCGCTGGGGCAATGACGAGCAGAAGAAGAAATATCTTCCCAAGCTGATATCGGGCGAACATGTGGGCTCCCTCGCAATGTCAGAGGCTGGTGCTGGATCCGACGTGGTATCGATGAAAATGAAGGCCGATGCGGTTCAGGGCGGCTATGTGCTCAACGGCACGAAATACTGGATCACCAATGCAGAATATGCCGACACATTGGTGGTCTATGCCAAAACGTCCCCCGAAGCAGCATCGCGCGGAATAAGCGCGTTCTTGATCGAGAAAGACATGGAAGGCTTTGCAATCGGGCAAAAAATCGACAAGGTCGGCATGCGCGGATCACCAACCGCCGAGCTGGTCTTCAACGACTGCTTTGTCAGCGAAGACCAGATTATCGGCCCGCTCCATGGCGGCGTTGGCGTGTTGATGAGCGGGCTGGACTATGAACGCGTGGTACTCGCAGGACTCCAACTCGGCATCATGCAGGCATGTCTCGATGTCGTGCTGCCCTACGTCCGGGAGCGCAAACAATTCGGCAAGCCCATCGGCGCTTTCCAGTTAATGCAGGCAAAGATTGCCGACATGTATGTCGCGCTAAATTCCGCGCGCGCCTACACCTATGCCGTCGCGCGCGCCTGCGATTCCGGAAAAACCACGCGCTTTGACGCGGCAGGCGCTATCCTGCTCGCCAGTGAGAATGCGGTGAAGGTCGCGCTCGAAGCGGTGCAGGCATTGGGCGGCGCAGGCTATACAAAAGACTGGCCGGTCGAGCGGTTTATGCGCGATGCCAAGCTTTTGGACATCGGCGCTGGAACCAATGAAATCCGGCGGATGCTGATCGGACGTGAGCTGATCGGGGCTGCATAGAAAAGGCGCGCACTGCCCTTTGACAATGCGCGCCAATCCTAAACCTTGCCCGAAATCAGCCTAAACCTTGTCTGAGATCAAAACGTGTAGCTGATCGAGAATATTGCGCCGGCCCGGCCCAGTCCGCCGACATTACGGTTGGTGTCGACATAGGCTGCACCGAGCGAAAACCCTTTCACTTCGGCAGAAACACCTAGGGTCCAGTCGATCTTCTCATTGCCGAACGCGCCGTCTTCAAAACCGATGCCCGCATTAATGGTCAGCGGTGTGCCGGGCAACCCAGCCGAAGCAGTCGTGGCAACATAGACATTATCCTGATTGCCGGTGTTATTCTGACTCGGCACATAGGCAACCATACCGCCCAATTCGAGCGGGCCAATCGTCGTGCCCAGCTTTCCGACCATTTCGACATAATTGAAATTACTGGCACCGGGATATAAATAATAGACCGCGCCGATATCATAGGTCAGCACATCGCCGCCCGAAAAACCGGCGAACAGATCAACCTCGATATCGCTGCCCGGATTTTCGGCAATGGTCGATCCCCAAACGCCGGCATAGAGTCCGGATTGGTGGGTCACGGTAATACCAGGCTGGAACGCGGGGTCTTTGTCACTCAGCGAAACGCCGCGAAACCGGTAATCGGACACGGCGGTCAAAGTCACCTCGACATCAACCGGCCCGGGCGCGGATGTTTCGCTATCATCGGCTTCGTCCTGCGCCATTGCGGGCGCCGATATCGCCAGAGCGGTGTAGGCAGCTATACTCGCTGCCAGCTTGAAAACAGTCTTACGCATGGAATTTCCTTTCTTAAAACACGTAACATTTTCACATGCTGACCCGTATTTGGGTCAGCAAGCAATTGGCTGTTCTCTTCCCGTGAATTTTTATGCAGCATGCCTTAAGGCTTGTTTGATGCGCTGCATTTTGTTGCACCTGCACACAACACTGATTCGCACTTTCAATCAAGCCGGAATCTGACAGCGCTACTGTCCTTTCCATCCTTCCTGTGATTTTTTTGGCACAGTTTGCTCCGCTGCACGTCAACGTCAAACAAAAATCCAATAGATAATGACAACAGAATATAATATTATTTCGCCGCCGACTCCAGTCAGCGGCTTCACTCCCTAGGAGAAACCAAAAATGCTTATCGGCCTGCCCAGTGAAATAAAGAGCCATGAGTATCGTGTTGGCCTGACCCCCGGCGCGGTACGCGAATACACCGCGCGCGGCCATCGGGTCATGGTTCAAAGCGGCGCAGGTGGCGGTATCTTCGCAACCGATGCTGCCTATAACGCAGCGGGAGCGGAGATCGCAGCCGAGGCCACGGAAATTTTTAGCACTGCCGACATGATCGTAAAGGTCAAGGAACCGCAGCAGTCTGAGTGGGTGCAGCTACGCGAAGGCCAGATCCTCTTTACCTATCTCCATCTCGCGCCAGACGCCGAACAGGCAAAGGGTTTGCTGGCAAGCGGCTGCACTGCCATCGCCTATGAAACAGTGACCGACGAGCACGGCGCGCTCCCCCTGCTGGCGCCTATGAGCGAGGTCGCTGGCCGGCTTTCGATCGAAGCCGCAGGCGAAGCGATGCGCCGCAGCGAGGGCGGAGCGGGCATTCTGCTCGGCGGCGTTCCCGGCGTACCGGCTGGCCGAGTAACGGTCATCGGCGGCGGCGTGGTTGGAACGCATGCCGCGCGGATGGCCGTTGGTCTCGGCGCCGAAGTCACCATTGTTGATCGGTCAATCCCGCGCCTCAGGCAACTGGACGAGCTGTTTAACGGCCGCGTGCGCACGCGCTATTCAACGCTGGAGACAATCGATCACGAAATCAGCGTTGCTGACGCTGTGATCGGCGCGGTGCTGATCCCCGGGGCTAGCGCGCCGCGACTCGTCACTCGCGATATGCTGAAGAATATGAAACCGGGTTCGGTGCTCGTCGATGTCGCTATCGATCAGGGCGGATGCTTTGAAACCAGCAAGCCCACGACTCACGAAGACCCAACATTCGTGGTAGATGGCATCATTCATTATTGCGTTGCGAATATGCCGGGCGCTGTGCCGCAGACTAGCGCGGCGGCTCTCAACAATGCGACGCTCCCCTATGGTCTGGCGCTCGCAGAACAGGGGCGTGACGCGATGCATTCACACAGTGCGATCGGCGCGGGACTTCTCGATGGATTAAATATTCACAAAGGTCAGGTGACCAGCAAGCCGGTCGCAGAAAGCCTTGAAATGCCTTTCATAGAGCCGGAAGCCGCACTCGGCTGAACGCTATTCAAGCACATCTCGCCGCGAGGTAAATCTACAAAATCGTAAATCAATGCTTGCAACCATGCTTTTTCCATGGCAGCACCGGCGACTGGTGTCGACAAGGGGTCGGGACTCACTTACGCGCTAAATTTTTACCTGCGCGGGGGAAAATTGGAGGAAAGTATATCATGAAGAAGGCAAAATTTGCTTCGATGCTCGCCGTTGCAGGCGGACTCGCATTGGCGACCACCGCATGTGGCGGTGCCAAAGAAGCTGCTTCGGACGCTGTTGAAGACACAGCCGATGCTGTAACAGACGGCGCTTGCGCTGCTGCTTGTGCTGCAGCTTGCGGCGCTGCTGAAGGTGCATGTGCTGCTGCTTGCGGCGCTGCTGAAGGTGCATGTGCTGCTGCTTGCGGCGCTGCCGAAGGTGCTTGTGCTGCCAAAACCGAATAATTCGGTTTTCAAAATTTGAAGTTAGAAGGCTGGCGGTGGGCAACTACCGCCAGCTTTTTTATTGGAATTCCGAATGCCCTCAAAAGCAAAATCAATGTCTGCCATAAAGGCTGCGGAAACGGTCATTGAGACCATTATGCAGATGGTCGCGGATGGCCGCCCGATGATGCAGCGCGTCATCCCCGATGACAAAGTGATATATTGGGAACATTACCCCGACAAGGACGCCCGCGATGCGAAAACGCTGTCACGCTGGTATTATCACGTCCACGCTGATGGCGACCGGGATGCAGAAGAGCACGGGCATTTCCACCTCTTCCTGCATCAAACTCAACTAACCGATCCGGATGGTGCCTGGTCAGAGCCGTCGAACAAATCAGAAAAGCGTGCCAACGTGCTGCATGTAGCGGCTTTGTCTATCGACCGTTCGGGCATCCCGCGCAAATGGATGGTCACCAACCGCTGGATCACCGATGAATGGCTGTATCCTGCGGACAAAATCATACCGCATTTGGATGACTTCAATGTCGACAATACGCCCCAAGACAAAACGGTAAACCGGTTCCTCACCGCTATGGTGGCGCTATATCGCGGCGAGATAGAGCAGCTGATATTGAAGCGCGATGCACGCTTTGCAGAGATGGGCGCATCAAAAGAGAATCGCGAGCCCTTTCAGAAAGGCAATGATGTGCTGGCCGAACTGCCCATTGATCTCGATGAAAAGCTGGAAGAACTTGGTCTGGCCTAAGGTCAGGCTCGCTATTCGGCTCTCCTAAAAACTCCGCAGATAATCCGCGCGCCGCTATTGCCGCTGGGATCGGTCACATTGTCATCGGGGCCTGCGTGGATCACTAGGGCTGCGCCGTCTGCATCCATAAAATCCGATGCTGCCAGCTTAAGCTGCATAAGGTGTATTTGTTCGTCGAATTTGCCATCTGCCGCTACGTTCAGATTTGGGATGTCGCCCGCATGTGAGCCATTCGGGTTATCCAACCCATGCTCTTTGCTTTCCGGATTCCAATGCCCGCCCGCACTCTTGAAATCGGGCGCCTCGCATTTTCCTGTTTCATGCAGATGCATGCCGTAGGTTCCGGCTTTCATCGCAGTCAGAGATAGCGTCAGTTTCGTGCCGTCCGTCCCCGAATCGAGCACCACATTGCCCACTGGCCCGCCGTCTCCTGTTTCTGCCCCAATCAACTCAGCGGTGTATTTAACCGAAGCCGGTGCATCGCCAGATGGCCCATCGTCCGATGGAACTGAACACGCCGCCAATATGGCAACGAAGGGAAGCGCTTTGAAAAGATGTTTCATGCCGCTGATGGTACCCATGCTTTCGCTTGCGATCAATCCCCTGCCCACTCGCTGCGCCGCACGCCTTGCGCATAAAGCAACGCGGTCAGGTCGCTATGGCGAATGGCGAAGTTGGCCGCATCGGCGGCCTTTGGCTTACCGTGATAGGCTGCGCCTAACCCGCCGCCCTCTATGGCGGCAATAATCATCGGAATGTCATTCGCGCCGTCGCCCAAGGCAAGAACACCCGCAGCATCGATACCATCAGCATCGCGCGCCAATGTCAAAGCTGCACGCTTGGCGTCGGCGTCGACGATATCGCCAACTACTTCTCCCGTCAGATGGCCGCCTTCTATGCCAAGCATATTCGCTTTCGCCGCATGAAAGCCGATCTGCGCGGCGACCGACTCTGCAAATTGCACAAACCCGCCAGAGACGAGCAAGCAATGCGCGCCCCATCCCGCCATCGTCTCAACCAGTTTCACTGCGCCGGGCATCGGCTTCACACGTTCCTTCAGGCAGCGCTCGATCATGCCTTCATCAAGCCCGGCGAGCATTGCCACCCGCGCCCGCAATGCTTCGGCAAAATCCAGTTCGCCCCGCATCGCACGTTCGGTCACCCCCGCTATCTGCTCCTTGATCCCGGCATAGTCGGCAAGCTCATCGATGCATTCAACGGTGATCATGGTCGAATCCATGTCAGACACCAGTAACATCTTGCGGCGATTTGCTCCGGCTTGAACAACAATATCTGCAAGCACTTCCATCTCGGCAAGCGCGCCGCGCGCGGACCGAACATCGCCGGAGAAGCCGATATCCACCGCCTTGCCCGGCTCCAGCCATTCCACCTCGGCAGCTTCGCAAGCCGCTGCGGCCAAACGGTCGCAAGCCTCGGAAATTAATCCGCTGCCGAAAGAATCTGCTGCTATCAACGTCGCTATGGGCATGACGAATCCTGACGAAAAGAGGCCGGTAGCACTTATCGCTGGTCCTACGGCTAGCGGCAAGACCGCATTGGCACTTGCGCTGGCTAGCAGGCAGAATTGCGCCATCATCAATGCCGACAGCGCGCAAGTCTACGCCGACCTGCCGATATTGAGCGCTCAGCCCGAAGGCCAAGAAATGTCAAAGGCACCGCACAAGCTATTTGGCTATCTTGATGGGAATGACCCGTGCTCTGCGGCGCGTTGGGCAAGCGATGCCAAGACGGAAATCGGCATCGCGCATGCCAATGGGCAGTTGCCTGTATTGGTCGGCGGTACCGGGCTGTATCTACGCACATTGCTGGATGGTATCGCGCCTATACCGGAGATTGATCCCGATATTCGGGCCGGCACTCGCGCGCTGGAAACGAGCGATGCCTGGCTGGCGCTTGGCCGAGAAGACCCCAATATCGCCGAGACCCTCAACTCCGGCGATGATACCCGTATCAAACGCGCGCTCGAAGTCATTCGTTCGACCGGGCAAAGCCTGTCGCTCTGGCGCGAGCTTAAGGAAGGCGGCATCGCGAATGACATCTCATTGCATCCGCTGATCCTGCTACCGCCGCGCGAATGGCTGTATGAAAGATGCAATGCCCGGTTTGAACGGATGCTCGATAATGGCGCGGCCGAAGAGGTGGCCGTGCTGCTCGAACGCAATCTGCCCGGCGATGCGCCGGTCATGCGCGCGATCGGTGTGCCAGAAATCTCTGCGATGCTGGCGGAAGAAATTTCCCGCCACGAGGCCATCGAAGCCGCGCAAACCGCCACCCGGCAATATGCCAAACGCCAATATACCTGGTTCCGCAATCAGAGCCCGGCTGACTGGCCGCGTTGGGAAGAAGAAATAAATATCATAAACTTGGATAAAATTGTAACTTTATTTCAATCTAATTCGTTGACAAGATAGTTTCTAATCATTAGCCAACCCGCTCTTGTGTTGCCTTCGGCAGCGCAGCATAGGGGAAATCCGGCTGCTTTCTCCCGCTTTTCGTGGGTAAGAAAGATAGCAATCAGAAATGAAGCGAAAGAACAGTGAAAGAAAAATCAGGCGCACAAATATTGGTGGATTCGCTCATCGCTCAGGGAGTCGAATTGGTGTTCGGCTATCCGGGCGGCGCTGTGCTGCCAATATATGACACGCTGTTCAAACACCCGAAGATCAAGCATGTGCTGGTGCGCGCCGAAGCTGGCGCTGTGCATGCAGCGGAGGGCTATGCCCGCGCAACTGGAAAGCCCGGCGTTGTTCTTGTCACCTCTGGCCCCGGCGCGACCAACGCGGTGACCGGCATTGCTGACGCCTTTCTCGATTCCATTCCCTTGGTTGTCATTACCGGGCAGGTTGCGACCAGCCTGATCGGGTCAGATGCTTTCCAAGAGGCAGATACCGTCGGTATCACGCGGCATTGTTCGAAACATAATTATCTGGTGAAAGATCCTGCGGACCTCCATTCGGTTGTCGCTGAAGCATTCGACCTTGCCACCCGCGGCCGGCCCGGCCCGGTAGTGGTCGATATCCCAAAAGATGTGCAAGTTGCCAGCACTGGTGAGAGAACCGCTGCGCGTAACCGGTATAACCCCGCCGACAAGGCAAATTTCGATCAGATTACAAAGGCCGTTGAAATTCTCTCAAAGGCGAAGGCACCAATCCTCTATACCGGCGGCGGTATCATCAACAGCGGTCCATCGGCGAGCGAAGCTCTGCGCGAACTTGCAGAGATCACCGGCGCTGCGGTCACATCGACGCTGATGGGGCTGGGCGCATTTCCCGCTTCGGACAGCAAATGGCTCGGTATGCTTGGCATGCATGGCACTTACGAAGCCAATATGGCAATGAACCAATGCGACGTGATGCTGTGTCTCGGCGCACGTTTCGATGACCGCGTAACCGGAAGGCTGGACGCATTCTCGCCAAATAGCACGAAAATCCATATCGATATCGACCGCAGTTCGATCAACAAGACGATCCCTGTCGACCTCGGCATCGTTGCCGATGTTGGTCAGGCGATGAAGCAGATGGCGGACGTTTGGAAATCGCGCAAATTCAAAACCCAGCCGCTGGATGAATGGTGGGCGCGGATAAAAGGTTGGCGCGCGGTTGAATGCCTGAACTATCCTGAGAATAAGGACGCCATAATGCCGCAGCTTGCGGTGCAGCGGCTATATCATCTGACCAAAGGCAAAAACCCGATCATCACAACCGAGGTTGGCCAGCACCAGATGTGGGCGGCGCAGCATTTCCATTTTGACGAGCCCAATAGATGGCTAACCAGCGGCGGCCTTGGCACGATGGGTTATGGGATGCCCGCCGCCATCGGAGCGCAAATAGGCAATCCCGGCGCGCTGGTCATCGACATTGCCGGCGAGGCTTCCATCCAGATGAATATTCAAGAGATGGCAACGGCGACGCAATACCGGCTGCCGGTGAAGATTTTCATCCTCAATAACGAATATATGGGCATGGTACGCCAGTGGCAGGAATTAACCTATGAAGGCCGCTATTCGGAAAGCTATTCAGAAAGCCTCCCTGATTTTGTGGCGCTCGCTGAAAGCTATGGCTGGAAAGGCCTCCGCATTCAAAAGCCCGGCGAGCTTGATGACGGTATTGCTGCAATGCTCGCGTATGATGGCCCGGTCATGGTCGATTGCCGCGTGGCCAAGGATGCAAACTGTTTCCCGATGATTCCATCCGGTGCGTCGCATACAGAAATGATCCTGCATTCGGACGAAGTTTCCGGAACGATGGATGACGAAGCCAAGGCTTTGGTATAGGGGCGCCCGGATAATGCATATCAAACAGGAAAAATCCGAGCGGCATGTTCTAACGCTCACGGTGGACAACGAGGCAGGGTCGCTTGCACGGATCGCCGGCATGTTCTCTTCGCGCGGCTATAATATCGACAGCCTGACAGTGGCGGATATCAATGAAGATCATTCCACCAGCCGGATCACTATCGTCACCAACGGCCCGCCGCCGGTGATTGATCAGATCATTGCCCAATGCGAACGGCTCGTGCCGGTACACAAAGTAACCGATTTGACCGAGGCAGGCCCGCATGTCGAACGCGAGCTGGCGCTGGTAAAGGTCGCTGGCACCGGCGACAATCGCATAGAAGCGATGCGGCTCGCCGACGTCTACCGCGCTCGCGTGATCGACGCGACGACGGCCAGTTTTATCTTCGAGATTACCGGCAGCCCGGAAAAGATCGATACATTCATTGCGCTGATGCGTGAAGTTGGCTTCCTTGAAGTTGGCCGGACAGGCGTGGTCGGCTTAATGCGAGGAGCAGAATTATCATGACTATTGCCCTTGCCCTTTTGCTGGTGGCAAGTGTGCCAGCTGCCAGTGAGCCAGCAGCCAGCAAGACAGTGGCCGCGCCCGCCGCTGATCCGCTGCTTGAAAAATGCATCAAGGTGTCAAACGGCACCAACTTTGAATTTCAGAAATGCTACGGCGAAGCCCTCAAGCGCGCCGATGAACGGTTGAATTTGGTGTGGAAACAAGCGCTATCAGACGTTGGCGGCAGGGATAGCGAAGCAGGAAAATCGCTGGTCGACGAACAGCGCGCGTGGATCACGTTCAAGGAAAAGGCGTGCGGATTTTATTGGACCAAGGAATTCGGTTCGATGCACCGATCAATCATTGGGCCAAGCTGCGCGCTGGATATCATCCGTGCCCGCATCGGGCAGCTCGATGAAATCAGCTCCTTCTTTGAGGCTTATCGCGGCGAAGAATAATTCGCCATATCTACAGGGAAAAAGGGAAACCCCATGAAAGTTCACTATGACGCCGATGCCGATCTGGGCCTGATCAAGGACAAGAAGGTCGCGATTGTTGGCTATGGCAGCCAGGGCCATGCCCATGCACAAAATCTGCGCGACAGCGGCGTCAAAGAGGTGGCGGTTGCGCTGCGCGAAGGCTCGGCCACCGCCAAGAAGGCCGAAGCCGCCGGCTTCAACGTAATGACCAATGCAGAGGCCGCAAAGTGGGCCGATCTTGTCATGATCCTCGCGCCTGACGAGCATCAAGCGGCGCTTTACGCCGCTGACCTGCATGAAAATATGCAAGAGGGCGCAGCGATAGCCTTTGCCCACGGTCTCAACATCCATTTTGGCCTGATCGAGGCGCGCCCCGATCTCGACGTCATCATGATCGCGCCCAAAGGCCCCGGCCATACGGTGCGCAGCGAATATCAGAAAGGCGGCGGTGTTCCGTGCCTGATCGCGGTGGCGCAGGAGCGCGAGGGCGAGCAGGGCAACGGCTATGCCAAGGCGCTGGCGCTTTCCTATGCGAGCGCTGTTGGCGGCGGGCGCAGCGGCATCATCGAAACCAATTTCCGTGAGGAATGCGAGACCGATCTGTTCGGCGAACAAGTCGTGCTTTGCGGCGGCATCACGCATCTGATTCAGGCCGGATTCGAGACATTGACCGAAGCGGGATATGCGCCGGAAATGGCCTATTTCGAATGCCTGCATGAAACCAAGTTGATTGTCGATCTGCTCTATGAAGGCGGCATTGCCAACATGCGCTATTCGATCAGCAACACCGCCGAATATGGCGATATAAAAACCGGCCCGCGGATCATTACCGATGAGACCAAAGCCGAAATGAAACGCGTGTTGGCTGACATCCAATCGGGGCGTTTCGTGAAGGATTTCGTCCTCGACAACCGCGCCGGACAGCCCGAACTAAAAGCATCGCGCAAAGCTGCCGCCGCACACCCCATCGAGGAAACCGGTGCGAAACTGCGCGCGATGATGCCGTGGATTGGCGCTAACAAGCTAGTCGATAAGGAGAAGAATTAAATCGCCCCTTATCCATTCGTCCTGAGCTTGTCGAAGGATAAGAGTACAGGCCCCAACGTCCTTCGACAGGCTCAGGACGAACGGTGTTTTTGCCTACGACTTACTGGTTATCAAAAGTAGCCTTCGGATCAATTCCCGGCCAAGCCTTGTCGGCCTTTTCAATAAACCCGGGAATATCCTTTAGCCATTTCTGCTGAACGGTTTCGTCAAAATTGAGATAGAGCTGACCGTCAACGACGCGGTATTTTGTCGGATCGGCTGTGGCGAGCCGCCCGCGCGATGCGGCCCAGGCGCAATGCCCGCCATATTTGGGCGCGAATTTTGCCGGATCGGCTGCAAATTTCTTGGCATTGGCATCGCTGGCGAAATGATAATCTGCGCCATTGTAGGTGACCTTGTGTTCATTCGTCCCCTTCACCGGAACTCCACCGCCGTCAAAATAGCTAACGGCATCATAGCCGCTGACAGCAACGTTGGCGTCACCTTTGGGATCGATAAAGACCGGGCCTTTGTTTTCGTCATCGACGGTGGCTGCGGCTGATACCGCGCTATCAGCGGGGGTCTGTTCAGCTGTGCAGGCGGCGGTAAGTCCGCCGAGCAAAGCCAGTGCAATCAAAGAATGTTTCATCGGGTCGTCCCTATTGGTTCGTGTCGGCTATTGTTCGCATAGCGGCATTGAAAGGTTTCAAGCAGCCAAAAAAATTCAGCCGATGAATATTCCGTCTAGCCGGGCCTTCGCCGCGTGATATTCCCCGCTCAAACGCGCGACCATATCGGCAACGCTAAGCACTTCTTTCACCGCGCCGATACCTTGGCCGCTGCCCCAGATATCTTTCCATGCCTTTTTCTCGCTGTTCCCGCCAGAGTCGAAATTCATCGTCGAAATATCGCCCTTGGGAAGATTGTCCGGGTCCATCCCTGCGGCGCGAATTGATGGCGCGAGATAGTTGCCCGATACGCCGGTGAACAGATCCGAATAGACAATATCCGATGCGCCGCCCTCGACGATGCCTTGCTTGTAGCCATCGACGGCGCGGGCTTCCTCTGTGGCGATGAAGGCGCTGCCGATATAGGCCAAATCCGCGCCCATGGCTTGCGCGCCGAGCACCGAAGCGCCGGTTCCGATTGAACCCGACAATGCCACCGGCCCGTCAAACCATTCGCGGATTTCCTGTATCAGCGCAAAGGGAGATGTCACGCCGGCATGGCCGCCTGCACCCGCCGCCACGGGGATCAGGCCATCGGCGCCCTTCTCGATTGCCTTGCGCGAAAAGCGATCATTGATAACGTCGTGGAGCGTGATGCCGCCCCAATCATGCACGGCCTTGTTGAGTTCTTCGCGCGCGCCAAGTGAAGTGATCGTGATCGGCACCTGCCATTTGGCGCAAGTTACAAGGTCTTCTTCGAGGCGATTGTTTGATTTATGCACGATCTGGTTCACCGCATAAGGCGCGGCGGGGCTATCGGGATTATCGCGATTATGCGCCGCCAGCTCTTCGGTAATCTGGTGCAGCCATTCATCAAGCTGCGCCTGCGGCCGCGCATTAAGCGCGGGAAACGCCCCGACAATCCCCGCCTTACACTGCGCGATCACCAATTCCGGCCCCGAGATAATAAACAGCGGAGAGCCGATGACTGGCAGGCGGAGCGTATCGAAAATTGGTGGCAGTGACATTGGCGGAAAACCCCTCAAAAAATCGGTCTCTATTTGAAACTGCTAAAGCCGAAGCATACTGGCGAGTCAAATTGTCAGCCGCGCATCACCCCCCATTCACCGCGCTCAATATCGCCCGCACGCTTGCGGTTGCGACATCGCGGCTGTTGCCTACGCCGTAGAGGAGTGGGCCTTCGCCTATGCGGCATTCGACGTAGGCCGCGGCGCGGGCGTCTGTGCCGTGGCCGATGGCGTGTTCGGAATAGTCGATGATTTCGATTGCGCCGCCCAATGAAGCTTCGAGCGCGTTGGCCAGTGACGAGATAAGGCCGTTGCCGCGCCCACTCACCGATTGTTCTTCTCCGTCGATGCGGATTTTACCGGCAAAGATGCGCGCCGCGCCCACTTGCGGATTTACACTCTCGTTAAAATCAACCAGTTCAAAACGGGCATCATCGTCCGGGATCAGATGATAGCGCTGCTGGAACGCATCCCATATATCCGCGCTGGTCAGCTCTCGGCCAGTGCTTTCGGAAAACTCTTGCACGGTTTTGGAGAAATTACCCTGCATCCGTTTCGGCAATTTGTAGCCATAATCCTGCTCAAGCACCCACGCCACGCCGCCCTTGCCGGATTGAGAGTTTACGCGGATGACGGCCTCGTAGCTGCGCCCCAGATCGGCGGGATCAATCGGCAGATAGGGCACGCGCCATAGCTCGTCATTGCGCGTTTCCTGTGCGGCAAAGCCTTTCTTCACCGCATCCTGATGGCTACCCGAAAACGCGGTGAAGACCAGCTCGCCCGCATAGGGATGGCGCGGATGCACGGGGAGCTGATTGCAATATTCAACCGTCTTTACCAGCTCGTCTATATCGGAGAAATCCAGATTTGGATGCACGCCTTGGGTATATAAATTCAAACCCAGCGTGACCAGATCGACATTGCCGGTGCGCTCGCCATTTCCGAACATACAGCCTTCGATGCGGTCCGCGCCTGCCAGCAAGCCAAGCTCCGCAGCGGCTATCCCCGATCCGCGATCATTATGCGGATGGAGCGAAATAATCACAGCATCGCGGGCGCTGATATGCTTGCACATCCATTCAATCTGATCGGCATAGATGTTGGGCGTTGCCGCCTCCACCGTCGCGGGCAAATTGAGGATGAGGGGCTTTTCGGGCGTGGGCGCAAGCACAGCCATAACCGCCTCGCAAACTTCGAGCGAGAATTCGAGTTCGGCGGTGGAGAAGGTTTCGGGCGAATATTCGAAATGCCAATCGGTCTCTGGATATTTTCTGGCCTGTTCGGCGAGTAATTCTGCGCCCTCGATCGCAATTTCCTTCACGCCCTGTTTGTCGAGCTTAAACACGATATCGCGCCATGCGGGGCTGACGGCGTTATAGAGATGCACGATAGCCTGCTTTGCGCCCGCCATGCTCTCAAAAGTACGCTCGATCAGATCGCGGCGCGATTGGGTCAGAGCTTGGATCATCACGTCACCCGGAATCTTGCCGCCATCGACAAGGCTGCGGACGAAATCAAAATCGGTGCCGCCCGAAGAGGGGAAGCCGACCTCGATCTCTTTCACGCCAATCTTCACCAGCAAATCAAAGAAGCGCTGCTTCTTCTCCATGCCCATCGGATCAATCAGCGCCTGATTGCCATCGCGCAGATCGGTGGAAAGCCAGCGCGGCGGCGCATCGATGCTGCGCGTTGGCCACTGCCGATCAGGCAGGTCGACCTGCGGGAAAGGCTGATATTTACGCGCGGGGTCTTTGAGCATGGACATGATGATCGCAATTCTGCTTGGAGAGACCTACGGCCTCTTTTGAAGGAACTTTGCTATTTTGGAAACCCTTAGGCGGGTAGTGCGGCAATATCCGCAGCAAGCGTGCGCCTAAGGGCGCGTAAGTCGTAGAAGCAGCGATAGAGCCAGTTTATTTTGCATAAGATGCATAAGCCATAATATTACTTCGAGTGCAACAGCATCTTCGATATAAAATTTCACTCTCTGCGGCCAATACACTTAATGCTTCCGCCCAAAGTCCGGTGCATCATCATCCTGTCCCTGCTCGACTATCGAGCGGCGGATGTCGCGGGTGCGGGTGAAGAGTGCTTCCAGATCATCGCCTTTGTCGTAGCGGATGGCGCGTTGCAGCGCATTGAGGTCTTCGCTGAACCGCTGGAGCATTTCGAGCACGGCGTCCTTGTTAGCAAGGAACACATCGCGCCACATGACCGGGTCTGATGCTGCAATGCGGGTGAAATCGCGGAAGCCGCCTGCGGAATATTTGATGACCTCGCTCTGAGTGACTTCTTCCAGATCATCGGCGGTGCCGACAATTGTGTAGGCGATCAGATGCGGTAAATGGCTGGTGACCGCGAGCACCATATCATGATGGCGCGCATCCATAATCTCGACATCTGCGCCAAGCCTCTGCCAGAAAGTCGAGAGTTTCTCGATGGCGATTTCTGCAGCGCCTTCGGGAGGGGTCAGGATGCACCAACGGCCCTTAAACAGCGTGGCAAAACCCGCTTCAGGCCCGCTTTTCTCGGTGCCGGCGACGGGATGCGCGGGGATGATGGTGGCACCCGGAAGCGCGGCGGATAGCGCCTCGAATACGCTTTGCTTGCAAGAGCCGACATCGCTGACGATAGCATCGGCGGGTAGGTCGGCGGCGAACTGTGCCGCCACATCGCCCATCGCGCCGACTGGCACGCAGAGCAGTACCAGATCGGCGTCGATCACGGCGGTTCCGGCCAAATCGCCTATGTCGTTGCAGAACCCCAACGACTGCGCGCGTGCCCGCACATCTTTATCGGCATCATATCCGGTGATCCGCACACCGGGCATGTTTGCAGCGATGGCGCGCGCCACCGATGATCCGATAAGGCCGAGGCCGATGATAGCGACGCGCGAGAAGGGCAGCATCAGAGAATCCTCCCCTCTCCTTTGGGGGAGGGGCCGGGGGTGGGGCGTTTCAACAAGGCGCTATGTAGGCGGACAGGCCCCACCCCAACCCGCCGAGAGATGCAATTGTCTGGGGGACAATTGCGGGAGGCCCTAAAGAAGAGGGGCTTAAATGCCGTGCAGGTTAAACCGGTTTTTTTATCCATCACCGAGCCTTCTCCAATATCGCGCGTAGCGCATCCATGAAGCCGCGATTTTCTTCTTCGGTGCCGATGGTAATGCGCAGCGCATGGCCAAGTCCCTGCCCCGCCAGCCTGCGAACAACATAGCCCGCCTCAATCAGCTCCGCGTCAGCGGTTTCCGCGCTCACCGCGCCATCGAAAATCATCAAGATGAAATTTGCTGCCGATGGTATCGCGCGCAATCCATGATTTGACAGCGCAGATATTTCGCCGGTCATCCAGCCCCGCCATTTGGCGTTGTGTGTGCGGCTGGCCTTAACAAAACCCTGATCTGCAAGCGCCGCAATCGCTGCGGCCTGGCCTGCGCTTGTGACGTTGAATGGTCCGCGAATCCGGTTAATCGTGTCGATCAGATGCGGCTGTCCGTAAGCCCAGCCAATCCGCTCCGCCGCCAGCCCGTAGA
The DNA here is from genome assembly GCA_036479555.1 of Sphingorhabdus sp. Taxonomy (GTDB): domain Bacteria; phylum Pseudomonadota; class Alphaproteobacteria; order Sphingomonadales; family Sphingomonadaceae; genus Sphingorhabdus_B. Next base: position 347,987 of record JAZGFP010000002.1, on the reverse strand, counting down.
TTTTGGAGAATGTGCGCGTAATCAGGACATTGCCATGGTTGCGCGCCAGATCAAACGCCGCGGTGCTATCGTCATCCAAATATTCGCCGTAGGCCTGATCGAGCACAAGAATAACATCGGCAGGCAGCGCTGCATGCAGCCGCTTAACGTCGGCATTCGCCATGTATGTGCCCGTCGGGTTGTTTGGGTTGGCAAGATAGACCAGCCTTGTCTTATCGGTCACAAGCGCGAGCAAAGCATCAATGTCGGTGCCATAATCATCATCGGGCGCGGTGACGACTTTCGCCCCCACCTTGCGCGTGGCGATTTCATAAACCACGAAACCGAAATTGACATGGATGATCTCATCGCCCTCTCCGGCATAGCCAGCCGCGACAAGATTGAGCAATTCATCGGAGCCTGTGCCGCATACGATCCGCTCGCTTTCCAGGCCATAGCTTTCGGCAAGCGCGAGGCGCAGCGCATTGCTTGCAGGATCGGGATAGCGTGCGGTTGTACCTGCCTGTCCGGCGAGCGCGTCGCTCGCATCGCTGCTACATCCCAGCGGATTTTCATTTGCCGACAGCTTGATAAGTGCGCGGCCATCATCGGCTTTGGCTTTGCCCGGCTTATAGGCATGGATAGCGGAGATATATGGTTTTGGAGTTGGCAATGTCATGCAGACAGCCTTAGCGCCCACGCGCAGCAAATCCAATAAGCTATTGTATCGACGAACCGCGCTGATATTGCAGGGCGTATGAGTGCGGATGCCAAAAATGCTGATGACCGTTTTGGCCTAGATAAGGGCGTGCGGCTGATGGGGCCGGTGCGCCTCGATAGCGGGGCCGAGTTCGCGCCGCTTGATTTTGCCTATGAAACCTATGGCGAGCTGAACGGCGACAAAAGCAATGCGATCCTGATCTGTCATGCGCTGACGATGGATCAATATGTCGCGAGCCCGCACCCCGGCACCGGCAAACCCGGCTGGTGGGTAAATATGGTTGGGCCGGGTAAGCCGGTTGATACTTCGCGCTACTGCGTGATCTGCATCAATGTGCTGGGCAGTTGCCTCGGCTCCTCCGGGCCGGCGAGTATCGATCCGGCAACGGCCAAACAATATGGCATGGATTTTCCGGTTATCACCATTGCTGATATGGTGCGCGCGCAGGCAATATTGCTCGATCATCTCGGCATTGAAACGCTCGCCGCTGTCATCGGCGGTTCGATGGGCGGAATGCAGGCGCTTAGCTGGGCCTCGCTTTATCCAGATCGTGTGGCTTCGGCAGTCATCATTGCCTCTACCGCGCGGCACAGCGCGCAAAATATTGCCTTCCACGAGGTCGGACGCCAAGCCATCATGGCCGACGCAAATTGGCAGGGGGGCAGCTACTATGGCAGCGACGCTGCGCCAGACAAAGGCCTCGCTGTCGCGCGGATGGCTGCGCATATCACCTATATGTCGGAAGGCGGCCTGACCGAAAAATTCGGACGTAGTTTGCAGGGTCGCAGCGACGGAGAAAAAGGCACCAAGAGCTTCGGCTTTGAAGCTGATTTTCAGGTCGAGAGCTATTTGCGCCATCAGGGGATCAGCTTTGTCGACCGCTTTGATGCCAACAGCTATCTCTATATCACCCGCGCGATGGATTATTTCGATCTCGCCGAAGCGCATGATGGCGTGCTGGCCAAGGCATTTGCCGGAACAAAGACGCGCTTTTGCCTTATCAGCTTTGATAGCGACTGGCTTTATCCAACAATGGAATCGCGCCATGTTGTTCGTGCACTCAACGCAGCCGGAGCTTCCGCCAGTTTTGTCGAACTGTCTTCACCCTCTGGCCATGACGCGTTCCTGATTGATGCGCCGGAACTAAACCGGATCATCGACGGGTTTTTAAGAGCGGGGGAAACGGTGTGACCGAACTCCGATCCGATTTAGCCATTATCGCCCGCAATGTCCGCAAGGGCGCACGGGTACTTGATGTGGGCTGCGGCGATGGAGCATTGATGGCGGCTTTGCGCGATGACAACAGCGCCGATGCCCGCGGGCTAGAGATCGATGCAGCCAATGTCTCTTCCGCAGTCGCGCGCGGCCTAGCAGTCGTGCAGGGCGATGCCGATAGCGATCTAGTCGATTATCCCGACAACAGCTTCGACTATGCAATTCTTAGCCAGACATTGCAGACAACCCACCGCCCCGACAAGGTGCTGGACCATCTGCTACGAATTGGCGAGCGTGCCTTTGTTTCCTTCCCCAATTTCGCCTATTGGCGGGTGCGCAGCTCGCTATTATTCGGCGGGCGGATGCCGATCACTCCGCATCTGCCGCTGGGATGGTATGAAACCCCCAACATCCACCATGTCACCATTGATGATTTCCGCAGCTTCCTGAAAAGCCGGAATGTTGCCATCGAAGGCGAATGGTTTTTGTCAGGCAACAAACCGCGCGGCGGCGGCTTGGCGAATTTCCTAGCTGAACATGCGGTATTTCTGTTGAAGAAGGGTTGAGCGATGGGCGATCTGCTAGACATTGGCGATATCGCTACCGGTATTCTGCATCAGGCCGAGCATTGCGAACAAAATGGCGCTTTGGCCACTGGCAGGATCGTGCGCGCGCAGCTTGCGTTGATGCAGGGCGGCACACGTTGCGGGCAGAGGCTGGCGACTTGGCCGGGCAAGCCGCTGGAAGATGCCCTGCCCTTACGGCTTGCGGGCGGATTCCATCATCTGTTGCTGACCGGGGCCGATGACCGGCTGGCACCTGTTTACGCAGGCAAGATCGTCGAACAGGCAGAAGTCGATATGCTCGTTTCAGCAACCACCGCCGATCATGACGAGAAACTGCTGCTATGGTTCGAAAGCCCGCCGCAAACCAACGAAGCGGGCCGCTCGGCAAGCTTCATGGCCGGGCTAAAATGGCTATCGGGCAAGCTCGGCGCGCGTTTCGAGATGAATGAGCTGGGCGCAAGCGCGGGCATCAACACGATGATGGAGCGTTATCACTATGATCTTGGCGGCGTGATGGCCGGGCCAGCGGGTTCACCAATGCAGATCAAGCCTGAATGGCGCGGGCCGCCGCCGCCCGATAATCCGGTGGAGATAACGGCGATAACCGGATGCGACCAAGCGCCGGTTGACCTTTCCGATGCGGCATCAGCATTGCGCGTCAAAAGCTATGTCTGGCCAGAGAATGCGGAACGTATCGCTCGGATGGATGCTGCGATCAAACTGGCGTGCGAACGAAGGCCCGATGTTGCCAAGACCGATGCCGCCGATTGGGTAGAGCAGCGCCTCGCTGCGCCGCAAGAGGTTGGCGTAACGCGGGTCTTCCATCACAGCATCGTGTGGCAATATATCCCCGAAGATCGGCGCCAGCGTATTTACGCCGCGCTCACTGCCGCGGGCGAAAATGCAACGGCGGAAAAGCCGCTGGCGTGGATGGGCCTTGAAACCAACCGCAAGACATTCCGGCATGAACTGAAAATCCGCTATTGGCCGGGCCCGGAAAAAACCGCATTGCTCGGCCAAGCACAAGCGCATGGCGCATGGGTGGAGTGGTTTGCGTAACCCCGCTCACCCATCAGGCAAGAGGGGTTTTCCCCAGCCACCCGGCCATCGCATCATTCACTGCATCCGCCGCTTCCCAAGTGACGAAATGCCCCGCATCCACCTTCAGTATCGTTAGATCCTCGACCAGCTCCTCCAGCCCATCAAGCTGACACTGCAACAACGCCGGGTCACGCACGCCCCACACCACCAAAGTCGGGATAGCAATCACCGGAAAAGGCTTGTCCAGAAATGCCGGTCGCTCTACCTCGCCTTCCATCGGCGGGACGATCATATTGGTTGCCTTGTACCATTTGAGCATCGCCGTCATCGCGCCGGGCTGGCTCCATTCGTCAAGATAGGCCGCACGCTCCTGCAGATCCATCTGCTCCGGCGTCAGATGCCGCATAAAGCTGTGGTCATAGAACCACTCCAACCCCTTCTCCGCAATACTTCGATCTATCCGGTCACCTTTGAAGGCATTCATATATTGCGAGGCTGCGCGCTGATCCATGTCGTCATAAAGCGTGCGTTGAAACACCAGCGGATGCGCCGAATTGCACATCATCAGCCGGTCAATGCGCTCCGGCTGCTTGAGCGCCGCCATCCAGGCAATCGCTCCGCCCCAATCATGCGCCGCAAGGGTAAACCTATCCAGGCCCAGCGCATCGGCGAGCGCAAACAGGTCAGCCACCGGCTTGTCAGGCGTATAATCGCCAATCTCGGGCGGTTTGGAAGAGCCAGCAAAACCGCGCTGATCGGGCGCGATACAATAATAATCACCAGAAAGCGCCGCCATCTGATGCCGCCATGTCCGGTGGCTTTCGGGAAAACCATGCAGAAAAATTATCGGCGGATTGGCCGGGTCGCCAACGGTAAAAACGTCAAGGTCGACACCGGTGGGAAGCACATGGCGCCGTTTCGTCACATCGCTCACAGCCTCTCCGGCTCCTGTACCGTGCGTTCGTTGATGACATTGCCTGTATTTAGCGTCGTTTTCGGTTCGAGCATCAGCACATGACATTCCTCCGATAGCGCTTCGGGGCAATGTTCTACGCCATGCGGAACGATAATAAACTCGCCCGCATCCAAATCGACATCGCCGTCGCGTAGCCCCATCCGCATACGGCCTTCGACAACCAGAAACAGCTCGTCTTCTTGCTCGTGGTGATGCCAATCAAACTTGCCGGAAAATTTGGCAAGCTTCACCTGCATATCATTGATATCGCCTGCGACTTTGGGCTGCCATGCTTCGGGTATTTTGGAAAAGGCATCCTCCAGATTGACCTTACTAGCCATCACTCTCCAGCCGCTTTCGCCTTGATCGCCAGCGCATGGACGCGCTCTCCGGGAATATCGCCGAGCGCCTTATTCACCATCCGCTGCCGCTGGACACGGGCAACCCCGGCAAAGGCGGCACTGGTAATTTCCACGGTGAAATGGCTTTCGCCCGAGCCATCATCGCCGCTATGGCCGCTATGTTTGGCGCTGTCATTGATGACGGCAAGATGCTCCGGCGCAAAGGCCGCGGTTAGTAATTCTTCCATTTCCTGCTGGACTGAACCTTCGGACATGATGGTTCCCACTTATTCCGGCTTCTTGAAGCGGAAGACGAACTGATCGGTTTTGCCGCGAACTGCAGGGTTAAAGACTATCACCGAGCGATCATCTGCCGCGTTGGCTAGCAATTTACTTTCGCCGTCAAATACAAACCCAGCGGCTACCACTTCGGCCTTGAGCGCTTCTGCATCGATCCGGTGAAGCGTATCGACATCACGCGCGCCGGAGCCAGCCTCAGCGCTATGATCGAGAATGACATAATAGCCGCCCGGTTTGAGTGCGGCAAAAACCGCACTGTTTATGGCCGCGGCGGTTCCGGCGGGCAGCTTGCTGCTTTTCAAGTCATGATAATTTTGTGCGGTCCACACACGGTCAACACTGTTCGGCGCGCCAACATTGCCTAGGAATCGGATTGCCGCCTCGACATTGCTGTAGGCTGGTTCGGCGGCCAGATCCTTGATAGCTTTGCCCATCTTCGGGAAGCGCTTCGCATATTGCTCGGAAACCAGCGCCACCACCTTACCTTCTGGCCCAACGGCTTGCGAGAACACACGCGTGAAATATCCGCCGCCCGGAAGCATATCAACCACCGTCTGACCGGCTCCTATCTTGGCAAACTTCATCATCTCGGCGGGTTGCCGCACGGCATCGCGCTTGACATCAGCGGCAGGGCGCGCGCTATTGTCAATAGCGGGCGCGTCGTGCTGACCCGCAGTTGCGCAGCCGGTAGCCGCGACCGCAAGCGAAAGCGCAGCAAGCGCGTAAAGATGGTTTTTCATTTTTTCTCTCTCGATAATTTCGCCGCTACGGCACAATACGCTTCAATCGTCGGCGTTCAGCCGTAATGAGTCAAGCCATCAGCATTTCAGCGGACGCGAACTACACAGATCATTGCTTGCCATATTTGGCTTCGATCTGGCACAGAAACTCGACAAGAGAGCGCTCAGGCGCGGGCTCATATCTGCGCCCCAAAAGTTCCAGACCGGAAATGCGGTCCAGCCGGAACATCCGGAAATCTTCGCGCAATTCGCACCATGCAACCAGCGTCCACACCTTGCCCCAGAACCAAAGGCCAAGCGGCCTTACGCTCCGTTTCGTTGCAGAACCATCTTTGTCGCTATATTCAAAGGACAGAATTTGACGCGCCTCAACCGCTGCTTCGCAGCGATCAATCAAATCTCGGGTCTGATCCGCGAGCCCCATTTGCGGTGCAAAAACCGTGGTCCCCGCTACACGCGCCCTATCTTCCTCCGGAAGCACCGCCTGTATTTTGACCAGCGCCTCTTCGGCAGCGCTGATCATCGCGGTGCCGCCCCAGGCCTTCACCATTCGCGCTCCCGTCACCAGCGCGACAATTTCTTCGCGGGTAAACATCAGCGGCGGCAGATCAAAGCCGCTGCGCATGATATAGCCGACACCCGCTTCGCCATCGATCGGTACTCCAGTGGATTGCAGATCGGCAATGTCGCGGTAAATAGTACGCTCCGACACTTCCAGACGCTCGGCCATTATTGCCGCAGTAATGAGCCGATCGCCACGCAGATATTGAACAATCTGAAAAAGGCGGTCGGCTCTGCGCATCAGGGTCAGGGCCTAGCTCTTAGACTTGAAGATGCCGAGCGAATTACCTTCGGTATCCTTGGCATAAAAGAAGGAGCCGACATAGATATCAATCACTTCGGAAATGACTTCGCCGCCCCCATCTTTGACCCGCTCCATCGCGTCATTAAGTTCGCCGGTTATCCCGAAATGGGCCGTCATCCCTTCACCTTCTTTGGCGGGTGCGCCGGGGTATAGATGTCCCGATGAGGAGGCACCCTCGGAGTGAGGAAACATCCAGATCGGATTAGGGCCGTTGTCATCCTTGGTCAGCGGAGCCTCCAGCAAAGTTTCATAGAATTTGCAGGCGCGCTTTGGATCGGTGGCGGGAATTTCGGTAAATACTATGTTTCCTTGTGTTGCTTCGGTCATTTGCTTGTTCCTTTGTTTGGTTGAACAAGCCCCTACTGGCATACCCCTCCTGACAGCGTGTTGTCAGGAGTGTTGTGTAATTCGGATTGGGAGCAGAGTGAATCTCTACCTCTCCAGCACTAAAACCGGACGGAAACCGCCCATAATCATCCGCTTTCCATCAAATGGCATCTGCTCGCCTAGCTCTTCAAAATGCGCCTTGAATTCGGGGGCATCCATCATTTGGGGCATTTTTTGCATTGCCGCATCGCGGGTTTCCTTGTCCGGCCATTCGACGAAGGAAAACATTATCTTTTCGTCTTCTTTGGTGCCCACCGCCGTAAAGAAGTCGTTTACCTTGCCTTTTTGAACTTCATCCTGCCAGCATTCCATCACGCGGATGGCTCCGCAATCAATCATCAACGCGTCCATGAGCTTCGCATGTTCAACGACCATGTCTTTGTTCTCTTCTGGAACCGGAAAAACATATCCATCAATATAACCCATCTGTTCATCTCCCTCTCGACTCTTTGCTCTAATAATGACTATTGCATCGTCCAAGCAATCAGACCAAGAGTTTTCCAATGACCGACATACCCAACATCTCCGCCGGAACCAGCGGAACGACCCTTATGGACGCGCCTGACAAGACTATCAGCGTGCGTGAGGTGTTTGGCATTGATGTCGATATGGAATGCCCGGCCTTTAGCGAAGCCGACGAGCGCGTGCCCGATCATGATGCCAGCTATGTCTTTGATCCCGATACCACACTCGCGATCGTTGCCGGCTTTGCCTTCAACCGCCGGGTGATGGTGCAGGGCTATCACGGCACCGGAAAATCAACCCATATCGAACAAGTCGCCGCGCGGCTGAACTGGCCCTGCATTCGGATCAATCTGGATGCGCATATCAGCCGTATCGACCTGATAGGCCGCGATGCGATTGTGCTGCGCGATGGTCAGCAGGTTACCGAATTTCGCGAAGGCCTGCTCCCTTGGGCGTTGCAGACCCCGACGGCGCTTGTGTTTGACGAATATGATGCCGGCCGCCCCGATGTGATGTTCGTGATCCAGCGCGTGCTGGAGGCTGAAGGCAAGCTGACTTTGCTCGATCAAAACCGGGTGATCCGCCCGAACCCCTATTTCCGGCTCTTCTCGACATCGAACACCGTCGGCCTCGGCGATACTAGCGGACTGTATCACGGCACGCAGGCGATCAATCAGGGCCAGATGGATCGCTGGAATATCGTCGTTGGTCTCAACTATCTCTCCGCTAAGGTGGAAAGCGAGATTGTCTTGTCAAAGGCCGAAGGCACCGATCCTGCGGTGGTCGAAAATATGGTGAAAGTCGCCGACATGACCCGGCAGGGCTTCATCAACGGCGACATAAGCACAGTGATGAGCCCGCGTACGGTGATCACCTGGGCGCAGAACACCGCGATCTTCAAAGATATCGGCTTCGCCTTCCGCCTGTCCTTCCTCAATAAATGCGATGAGGCAGAACGGATGCTCGTCGCCGAATATTACCAGCGCGTGTTTGGTACTGAATTGCCGGAGAGTGTGGTTGGCGCGACCTAGCTGATAACCTGTCCCGCTTCCCCCTTGATGGGGGAAGGATAGGTAGCGTTGCAGCTTGTCTGCTACGCGAACTTGGATGCGGGTGATCTCTCGAAATGAAACGCCATCCGCCGCCGGGCGCAACCGCAAGAGCACGAAAACTTCGCAAAAGCATGACCGAGGCAGAGCGCACCATGTGGTATCTGCTTAAAGAAAATTTCTCTCAGTGGCGCTGGCGCAAGCAGATTCCTCCATCAAGGGGGAGGGCACGGGGCTGTATTTTCACTCTCGCTTATTGCGTGTTATTGAGATAACACAGTTCCCTAATGGATGATTTCACCACACGTTCCGCGCAGGGCAGCGCCCCAAAGCACCGCTGGTGGCCATTTGGACGGCGCGCTGGTTCGCAAGGTGAGACCTCCCGGGACTATGGCTATATAGGTTGGGAGGCGGACGAAAACGATCCGGTCTATGCCCGGGCCAGTGCGGAGGCGGATGGCGGCTATGATGACGCGCGCCCAATCGACGCCCCCCTTCCGCAAAAACCCCGCCGGTCGCGCTGGTGGTGGTTTAGCCGGGGCTTTGGCGCAGCTTTACTCCTCTTTTTCATCCTGCTGGTCTGGCTGGCGATAACCGCGCCAATGTCGAAAAGCCTGCAACCTATTGCGCCGCCGCAGCTGACCTTGACGGCGAGCGACGGTACACCGATTGCGCGCAGCGGGGCCGTGGTTGACCGACCAGTCAAAGTTGCCGACCTACCCCCCCATGTTGTGAATGCGTTCTTGGCGATTGAGGATCGGCGTTTCTATTCGCATATTGGCGTTGATCCGCGCGGTCTGGCCCGCGCGCTATGGTCGAATATTTCGGGCTCCAGCGGTACTCAGGGCGGCAGCACGATTACGCAGCAGCTCGCCAAATTCACTTTCCTGACGCCCGAACGCAGCCTAACTCGCAAAGCGCGCGAGATGCTGATCGCTTTCTGGCTGGAGGCCCGGCTTTCCAAGGACGAGATACTCGAACGCTATCTTTCAAACGCTTATTTCGGCGACAATATGTACGGGCTGCGCGCTGCATCGCTGCATTATTTCTATCGCCAGCCCGAAAGGTTGAAACCCGAGCAGGCGATGATGCTCGCCGGACTGGTGCAAGCCCCTTCGCGCCTCGCGCCTACCAGAAACCTGCGGCTGGCGCGCAAACGGGCAAAGCTGGTTAGAAATGCGATGATCAATGCCGGCTTTATGGATGCTGGTAAAGCCAACGCGTTGCCGCGCGCGCAGATCGACGTGCGCACCCGAAACACACTGCCAACGGGAACCTATTTCGCCGATTGGGCAATGCCGCAAGCGCGCGCATTTAGCGAGCATAGCTATAGCAAGCTTACGGTCGCGACGACGCTCGACGCGAAGCTGCAAAAGGCGGCGCGGCGCGCCATCGGACGGGCGGGGCTTGGCAAGGCGCAGGTTGCGCTCGTTGCGATGCGGCCCACGGGCGAAGTGGTGGCGATGGTTGGCGGGCGGAATTATGCCAAGTCATCTTTCAACCGCGTGACGCAGGCGCGGCGGCAACCCGGCTCCACCTTCAAGCTATTCGTTTATCTGGCTGCCCTCAAATCGGGGATGCGGCCCGATAGCGTGGTCGATGACAGCGAGATTACCAAAGGCAGTTACCGCCCCAAAAATTCCGGCGGTCGCTATCGCGGAGAAATCACGTTGAAGACAGCCTTTGCGCGCTCAAGCAATGTGGCTGCAGTGGGGCTGTTCAATCATCTCGGCGATGACAAGGTCATCCGCGTAGCCCGCGATCTGGGCATAAAGAGCAAACTGGCCAAGGACGATCCAAGCCTGGCGCTCGGCACCTCGACGATGACTTTGCTTGAGCTGACATCTGCCTATGCCGCGCTGTCTGCGGATAACTACCCGGTTGCACCGCGCGCATTTGAAGCCGAAGAAGAAGGCTGGTTCGACTGGCTGTTCAGCCCGCAGCGCAGTTTCAGCGAACGCGTTCATTCCGACATGGAGGAAATGCTGCGCTATGCCGTCAATAGCGGCACCGGGCGAAATGCCCGGCTGCGCATTGCAAATTATGGCAAGACCGGCACCAGTCAGGATAACCGCGATGCGATCTTTGTCGGCTATGCTGGCGACCTCATCGTCGGCGTGTGGGTGGGCAATGATGACAATAGCCCGCTAAAGGGCGTTAATGGCGGGACAACGCCGGCGCGCATCTGGCGCGACTTTATGAATAGCGCGCTAAAGGGCGCAGCTCCGGCTAAGCCGGCCAAACCAGCACCAAAGCCGAAATCTGACGGGCCAGTGGAACCGCTCGACCTGCCCGAAATTCCGCAGCTACCCGATAGCATCAATATTGGCGGATCGGATGTGAAGCTAGATGAAGAAGATGGGCTGACGGTAACTACCGAAATTGATGGTGTGCCGCTTGATATTCGGCTCGGGCGTGACGGTATTGATATAAGGCCTCGCGAAAAAGAATCCTCTGGTCGCAACTGACAATCGGTTCAGCGCTGAAACAGCAAAGCTATTCATCCCAGCGACAGGCTGATGGCGCATTCCCATACTCGGGGCGACTCGATGGTGAGGAGAATGACCATGATAAATAGAAACAATCTGGCAAAATTGACTATTGCAGCGCTGCTTGCCGCCGGTGGCGGGGCGCTGTCTTCTGATGGCAGCATACCATCGGCCAAAGCCCATCCCGGCCCCGAACATCACGACCGGATAATGAAGCGGCCGATCGCAGGTGTGCGTAACAATTACTGGTATGACTATCAATCCGATGTGCTGGAGGCCGAAAATGAACTGCGCAAGGATCTGCGCCGCGCAAAAACCGGCCAGGACCGCCGTGAGGCATGGGAAGAATATAACCGCGAGCTAATCGATGCGCGCAAAGACTACCGCAAAGAGATGATCGAGAAGGGTTATATCCGCCACGGACGCGTTACCGTTCTCGATTAGCCGCGGCCCACCAAGGAGTAGCAAAATACCCCTTTCAAATCGTCGGCCAATGCGCTTAGGAATAGCGCAATGGCCGACAAAATGCCTCTTGATGATTTCAAATCGGTGCTGACCGGAACAGCGCGCGCACTGGCACAGGAGGCTGAGGTCGAGCTTGCCTTCACTGCTGATGCACCATCGCAAAGCGGCCTCAATATGCGCGTGCCTATGCCGGGGCGCAGTCTGCCGCCGCAACAGGTGGCCGAAGCACGCGGCTTTGCCGATAGCTTCGCGCTGCATCTGAAATATCATAATGCCGCAAGACACGCCGCGCTCCGCCCGAGCGAAGCGATCGCAGCAGCGGCATTCGATGCCGTAGAGACTGCGCGGATAGAGGCGCTCGGCACGCGGTCAATGTCGGGCGTTGCTGCCAATCTGGATAACGCGCTGGAAATGAAGCTCAAAACCGACCCGATCACCCGCGCGCAATCCGGCGAAGAAGTACCGATTTCAACCGCGCTGTCGCTGATCGTGCGGGAGCGGCTAACCGGAGCGGCGGTGCCCGAGGCCGCAGCGCAGGGCGTATCTATGCTACGCGAGTGGATAGAGGAGAAAGCCGGCAGCGACCTCGATGCGCTCGGCTTGGCGCTCGATGACCAGAATGCTTTTGCAGCGCTAGCGCACTCGCTGCTCGAACATCTCGACCTGACCGAAGGCAACATTGATCCATCGGACGATGACGGCAGTGATGATGATGGTGACGATGACGATTCTGGCGAAGGCGAGGATGAGCAGGAAGAAGGCGATAGCGGCGAAAGCGACGCCCGCGCAGAGCCGCAAGAGGGCGAAGGCGACGAAGATGGCAGCGAGGCCGAGCAATCGGACATCGACGGTGAAGAAGGGGCCGAGGGCGATATGGACGACGGAGGCATGCAGCCCGTCAACCCGCAACGCCGCAATTGGGACCATGCCCCGCCGTCGGAATATAGAGCATGGTCCGAAAAATATGACGAGATAATCACCGCATCAGAGCTGGCCGACGAAGAAGAGCTGGACCGGCTTCGCGCTTATCTCGATACTCAGCTTGCGACGCTGCAAAGCACTGTGACCAAGCTCGCCAACCGGTTGCAACGCCGGTTGATGGCACAGCAAAATCGCAGTTGGGATTTCGATCAGGAAGAAGGCATGCTCGATGCCGCGCGGCTGGCGCGTATCGTCGTCGCGCCAGGCTATTCGCTGTCATACAAGGTCGAGCGAGAGACCGAATTTCGCGATACGGTGGTGACGCTATTGATCGACAATAGCGGCTCAATGCGCGGCCGCCCCATCTCCATCGCCGCGATCAGCGCCGACATATTGGCGCGCACATTGGAACGCTGCGGCGTAAAGACCGAAATATTGGGCTTCACCACACGGGCGTGGAAGGGCGGACAAGCGCGCGAAGACTGGCTTAATGCCGGGCGTCCGAGCCATCCGGGCCGGCTCAATGATCTGCGCCATATCATCTACAAGAAAGCCGACGAACCATGGCGGCATGCAAAGCGCAATCTCGGCCTGATGATGCGCGAAGGGCTGCTTAAGGAAAATATCGACGGCGAGGCATTGCTCTGGGCGCATAGCCGCCTGATGACGCGTAGCGAAGATCGCCGCATCATGATGGTGATCTCCGATGGCGCGCCGGTTGATGACAGCACGCTGTCGGTCAACAATGGCGGCTACCTTGAGCAGCATTTGCGCAAGGTGATCGAATGGATCGAAACGCGCAGTCCGGTGCAATTGATCGCCATCGGCATCGGCCATGATGTCACCCGCCACTATCGCCGTGCAGTGACAATCATGGATGCCGAGCAGTTGGGCGGGACAATGATCGAGCAGCTTGCCGGATTGTTTGAGGAGGAGTGAATTCGTCCAAATATTGTCATTCCTGCGCAGGAATGACCAAGTGAGTGAGGGAATAAAATGAACGTAACCGAAGCCGTCACTACCCGCCGCTCCATCCGGCAATTTACCGACAAGCCTGTTAGCCAAGAAACTCTACGCCGCGTTCTGGAAAAGGCGCAACGTGCGCCATCGGGCGGCAATACACAGCCGTGGAATGCGGTGATTGTGACCGGCGATGCGCTCGCCGACATCACTGCCAAAATCAAAGCGAAGGCCAAATCGGCACCGATAGGGGAAGGCATCGAATATATGATCTATCCCGGCGATCTCGACGGGCGGTATGAGGAGCAACGGCGCGGGGTTGGCCGGGCAATGTTTGAAAGCATCGGCCTTGGCCGCGACAATAACGCGGGACGCAGCGCACAGATGGCCAAAAACTGGGACAGTTTTGACGCGCCGGTGCAGCTATTTACCTATTGCCCGAAATATATGGGCCCGCCGCAATGGAGCGATATGGGTATGTGGTTGCAAACGGTTATGCTGCTGCTGCGCGAAGAGGGGCTCGATAGCTGCGCGCAAGAAATCTGGGCAATGTATGGCGGCTATATGCGCGAGTTGCTCAATATCAACGACGACCATATCTTCTTTTGCGGCATGACCATTGGCTATCGCGATGCAGACGCGCCGATCAACAATTTCGATGTGCCGCGCGTTGCAGTTGATCAGGTGGTGCGCTGGGAGGGGTTTTGATAATTACCCGCCGACAAATACCGTAGTGCTGAGCCTGTCGAAGCACGCCTCACCGAGAAGCGCCTTTCGGCAGGCTCAAGACTACGGTATTTTGTTTGAGACCTCTGGTACTTGACCTGAGCCGCGCCATCGCGCATCGGCTTAACGCGATGACCGACCTTAAACTCTTTAACAGCCTGACGCGCGAGCTTGAGACCTTCAAGCCCATCCATAAGGGCGAAGCGCGCGTTTATACTTGCGGGCCGACGGTCTATAATTACCAGCATATCGGCAATATGCGCGCCTATATCTTTGCCGACACGCTCGGTCGCACGCTTTCTTTCAAAGGCTTTAAGCTTGCCCATGTCGTCAATATCACCGATGTCGGGCATCTAACATCGGATGCGGACGCAGGCGACGACAAGATGGAGAAGGCGGCGGCAAAGGCAGGCAAATCCGCATGGGATATTGCAGCGCATTACCAGCAGGATTTTGAGACCGACCTTGATCGCCTGAACATCCGAAAACTCGCCCATCCAAAAGCGACCGACTATGTCGAAGCGATGATCGAGTGGGGCAAGGCGATTGCCGATAAGCATTGCTACGAACTGGAGGGCGGCCTCTATTTCGACGTATCGACTATTCCCGAATATGGCCGCCTAGCCCGCGCGGTTACCGATGAAGGTGAAGCCCGGATTGACGCGGTTGAAGGCAAGCGCAACGCTGCCGATTTCGCTATCTGGCGCAAAACGCCTGCTGACGAAACCCGGCAGATGGAGTGGGATAGCCCGTGGGGGCGCGGCGCGCCGGGCTGGCATCTTGAATGCAGCGTGATGAGCGAGGCGCTGCTCGGCCATCCCTTTGATATCCACACCGGCGGCATCGACCACCGCGAAATCCATCATCCCAACGAGATTGCGCAGAATCAGGCGCATGGAGACTGCGATCATTCGGGTGCGCGCATCTGGATGCATAATAATTTCCTGATCGCCAGAGAATCAAAAGACTCTGCCGGTAAGATGAGCAAATCATCGGGCGAGTTTCTGCGGCTGCAACTGCTGATCGACAAAGGCTTCCACCCCCTCGCCTACCGCATGATGTGCCTGCAAGCGCATTATCGCAGCGAGCTTGAGTTTAGCTGGGACAATTTGGCGGCGGCGTTTACGCGGTTGAAGCGGTTGGTGATGGGTGTTGAGAAATTCAAAAGCGCTATTCCCCCCAACCACAACGTCAGCGAAATCCAAGACCCCGGCCTATCGTCCCGGTTAGTAGAGTTCGAGCAGGCAGTGTCTGATGACCTAAACACGTCAATCGCCATTACGCATCTCGAATATGTCGCAACAATGAAATCGTCTGGAGCCGACCTAAAGCTCGCAGTCATTGAAAACATGGACGCCGTCCTCGGCCTCAACCTACTCACCACCACCCGCACCGACCTACGCATCCGCCCCAAATCTGCAACCATCTCCGAAGACGAAATCGAAGCCCAACTCGCCGCCCGCAAAGAGGCCCGCGCCGAAAAGGACTTCGCCACATCAGATGCCATCCGCGACGAACTCACCGCAAAGGGCGTTGAGGTTATGGATGGCGACCCGCTCGGTTGGGACTGGAGACTAGACATATGACCAAAACCACTCTCGTAGCATCATCACTTATCCGTCCGCTGGTTGAACCGCAATTACCCGACTGGATCGAGCCGCAATGGTTCATGACCAAAGAGGAAGCGCTGGAACTCGCACCATCGGCTGAAATCGGCTGGTTCGATATGTATGACAAGGATGAGATGCACGCGGTGATATCGGCCGCGACCAGCCTAAAATGGCTGAACAGTATTTATGCCGGCGTTGATTGGATGCCGCTCGATCACCTGAAAGCGCAGGGAACCGTCGTTACCAACGGCGTGGGTATCAACGCGATCACCATCGCCGAATATGTCATCATGGGGATGCTCAATGTGGCCAAGGGCTACCGCGAGGTTGTTCATGCGCAGGGGCGCAATGAATGGCTGATGGATTCGCCCGGCAAGGTCGAGCTGTTTGAAACGAAGGCGCTGCTGCTCGGCTATGGCGCGATTGGCAAGCTTATCGAAGAGCGGCTTAAGGCATTCAATGTCGACGTGACCATCGTGCGCCGCACGCCGGGGCCGGGCACGCTGACGCCCGATCAATGGCGCGCGCAGCTTGGCGAATTTGACTGGGTTATTCTCGCGGTCCCAGCGACAGCAGAAACCGACGGCATGATCGGCGCTGATGAACTTGCCGCGATGAAACCGAGTGCAACGCTGGTTAACATCGCGCGCGGAGCTGTCGTCGATCAGGATGCACTCATCGAAGCGCTCAAAACGGGGAGCATCGCCAACGCTTTCCTTGACGTAACAACGCCCGAGCCATTGCCCGCAGAGCACCCATTGTGGGATGTAGAAAATGCGCATGTCTCGATGCATCTGTCGGGCCGTGCGCAGGATAAGATGTTTGTCCGCTCGGCAACGCGTTTCTTAGAAAATCTCGCGCGGTTTAAAAAGGGTGAACCGCTCCAACCACAGGTCAATCTGGAGTTGGGATATTGACCGGGCAGGAACTCGCCGGATGACCGCCAATGACCGCGACGCGCAGGAGGCGCTGCTTGCGCTGCTTGATCAGCCAGTATTGCTGATCGACGGCGAACAGATAACCTATGCCAATGACGCGGCAATGCAGCTTTTGGGCAAGCATATTGTCGGCGCGAATGTGCGTCTGGCACTGCGCGCGCCATCGGCGATATCGGCAATGCTGGCGCCGCAAGGGAGCCGCGCGCTGGTTCCCAGCATCGGGACAGACGACAGTGTTTGGGAATTAAATTGCCAATTGCTGGGCGACCGTCAGCGCCTCGTCACCATGCAGGACATGTCAGCGCAGCGCAGCATCGCGCGCGTGCATGCCGATTTCGTAGCCAATGCCAGCCACGAACTGCGCACGCCGCTGGCGAATATACTTGGCTATGTCGAAACGCTGAACGACACCAAAGCAGGCAGCGATGCCGAAACACGGAAGCGCTTTCTGGGCACAATAAGGCGCGAAGCAGAGCGGATGCAGTCGCTGGTCGAAGATCTCATGTCATTGTCGCGGATAGAGGCCAGCAAGCATAGGCTGCCCAGCAAACATGTCGGGCTGGCCGCCATCTGCAACCAGATTGCCGACGAATTTTCGGGTAACGCCAATATCACCAGAAAGCTGCCGGATGAGGATATTTTTATCCGGGGCGACGAAGCTCAGCTATGCCAGATGCTCCGCAATCTGGTGGATAATGCTGCCAAATACGGAAAATTAGGCGGCGAGATAGAAATCTCTCTAACGCAAACCGCGAGCGGCTGGGCAAGTCTTTCGGTCAGCAATGATGGCGAAGGTGTGCCTGCCGAACATATTCCGCGCCTTACCGAGCGATTCTATCGAACCGACCCGGGCCGCAGCAAGGCAGCGGGCGGAACCGGCCTTGGTCTTTCGATCGTCAAGCATATCGTCATCCATCATCGCGGACGGCTCAATATTTCGAGCAGGGATGGGAAAGGCACGAACATCACGATCATGCTTCCGCTGATAGCTGACTGACGGCTTGGGAAAATAACAGGCGCTTATCCACAGCCCCTGTCACAGAACTGTCACCATACTGTCCTAATCGCAGAGCATCCCATGGGGCAGGAGGTTCAAATGCTTAAATTGTTGAAATACAGCTTTATTGTAGGGTGCACTGCTGCGTTGGCGGGCTGTGGTAGCGGCGATTCGGGTACGCGCACCACGGTTAGCGTCACGGGCTCCTCGACCGTGTATCCCTTCGCATCGGCAGTTGCCGAAGTAACCGCCGCGAACAATAAGGGCATCAAAACACCAAAGGTTGAATCAATCGGCAGCGGCGCGGGGATCGATCAATTCTGCGCTGGTATCGGATCGGCCACACCCGACGTCGCCAATGCGTCGCGCCGGATGAAGAAAAGCGAATTTGAAAAATGCCAGACGAACGGCGTTAAGGAAATTATCGAAGTTCAAGTCGGCATTGACGGTATCGCCTTCGCATCAGCCAAAGGCGCTGCTGAAATAAAACTCACCCCGGTTGATATCTACAAGGCGATCGCCGCCAACCCGTTTGGCAAACCAAACACAGCAAAGACCTGGAAGGATGTAAATCCCGCGCTTCCTGCTGAACCGATCCTGGTTTACGGGCCGCCAACAACTTCTGGCACGCGCGATGCGCTCGCCGAGCTAATCCTCACCGAGGGCTGTAAAACCGACGAAGCTACGGGCGCGCTCAAAGAAACCGACAAAGCGAAATATAAGGCGATCTGCACCGAAGTGCGCGAAGATGGCCTCTATGTCGATGGCGGCGAGCAGGACAATCTGATCGTCAAGAAAATCGCTGAAAATCCAAAGGCAATCGGCATTTTCGGTTTCTCGTTCCTCGAAGCGAATATGGACACGCTGAAGGGCATTATTATTGGCGGAGTTATACCTAGCTATGACAATATTGTCGGCGGCTCCTACCCCGGCTCCCGTCCGCTTTATATATATGTGAAGAAGGCACACCTCCCGGTCATCAAGGGACTCAAAGAGTTTCTCGGCGAATGGCCAAAGGCTTGGGGTGCGGACGGCTTGCTCAAAGAAAAAGGCATGGTCGTATCGCCTGAGGACGTTCGTAAAACCAACGCGGATATCGTTGCGGGCCTCACAATTTTGACCGGCGAAGGGCTGAAATAGCGCTGACATGACGCCTGTTTTCGTTCTTCTATCTGCGCTCGGGCTTGGCCTGATTGGCTGGTTCGCGGCACGGGCAAAGGCGCAAAAGCTGTTTACCGGGCGGGGGTCTCTCCATTCGCTGCCGGGCTATCATGGCTGGCATCAGGCGACTTGGGTGATCCTTCCGGCGCTTGCCATCTGGACATTGTGGCAGATATTCTCACCGGGCTTAGTCGAAGCCGCAGTTTTGGGCGATCCGGCAACAGGAATTCTTACAGAGACCGGTATCCAAAGGACGGCAATATTGTCGGAAGCACGGCAGCTTGCATTCAACCCGGATGCGCCTGCATTCAATCCCAAGGCAAGGGAGCTTGCCGGAGCGTTTGCGGCGGCAATAACCAAATTTAACTGGATCGGCACCGCGCTAACGCTGGTGGTTGCCTTTGCCGGCGGAGCGTGGGGGTATACGCGTGTAAAGGCAGCCTACCCTGCCCGCACAAAGGTTGAACGCTCGGTGATGTTTGCGCTTCTGCTCGCGTCGTTGATTGCCATCCTGACCACCGTTGGCATCATTGGCTCGCTGATATTCGAAACCGCCAATTTCTTCAGCTTCGTTAGCCCGATCGACTTTCTGTTCGGCACGCATTGGGCGCCAGATCCCTTCGCGCCGGTTACCGACGATATCGGCCGTAAATATGGCGCCATCCCGCTTTTCTGGGGCACGATCTTCATCGGCGCGATTATCGCCATGATCGTCGCCATCCCATTGGGCCTGATGAGTGCCATCTATCTTACCCAATATGCCAACCCGCGCCTGCGCAAATGGGTAAAGCCCATACTCGAAATTCTCGCCGGAATTCCAACCGTGGTCTATGGCTATTTTGCCGCACTAACCGCTGCACCGTTGGTGCGTGATTTTGCCAGTTCAATCGGAATGGCCAATCCGTCGACCGAAAGCGCATTGGCGGCGGGCGCGGTGATGGGGATCATGATCATCCCGTTCGTTTCCTCGATGGCCGATGACAGCATCGCCGCCGTGCCCAGCGCAATGCGCGACGGTTCGTTGGCGATGGGCGCGACCAGATCGGAAACGATCAAACGCGTTCTGATCCCCGCAGCATTGCCTGGCATCGTTGCCGGGGTCATGCTGGCCATCAGCCGCGCAATCGGCGAAACTATGATCGTCTATATGGCCGCCGGTGCCGCCGCCAACCTGTCGGCCAACCCGCTCGATTCGATGACCACTGTTACATTCCAGATCGCAAAGCTGCTAAATAGCGAAGGCGAATTTGATCACCCGGCAACGCTTGCCGCATTTGCATTGGGGCTGGTTCTGTTTATCGTGACGCTCATCCTCAACATCATCGCACTGCGCGTCGTCAATCGCTTCCGGGAGGCTTATGAATAAATCAGCATCCCTCTGGCAATCTGATGCAATGGCGACGCGCATCAAAAAACGCTATAAGGCCGAGCGCCGTTTCAAGGCATTCGGCATCGCCGCGATTGTGATTTCAATGGCGTTTCTGGTCTTTCTGCTGGTGACCATGGTGTCCAAAGGGCTGGGCGGTATAGACTGGAACTTCCTGACCAATTCGGACGCCACAGATCCGGACCTTGCCGGAATATGGGGTGCGCTCAAGGGATCATTCTTTGTGATGGGCGTGACGCTTGTATTATCTTTCCCAATGGGCATGTTAGCAGCGATTTATCTGGAAGAATTCGCACCGAGCAACCGCTGGATTGGGATTATCGAGGTTTCGATCAACAACCTTGCAGCCGTGCCTTCAATCATCTTCGGCCTCCTCGGCCTCGCCATCTTTATTCAAGTCATGCATCTGCCGCGATCCTCGGCGCTGGTCGGCGGCATGACGCTGGCGCTGATGACGCTACCGGTGATCGTTATTGCAGGGCGCAACGCCATTCAGGCGGTGCCGCCCTCGATACGCGATGCCGCACTCGCGGTTGGGGCCAGCCCGGTGCAAACAGTATTCCACCATGTGCTCCCGCTTGCCTTACCCGGAATATTGACCGGCACCATCATCGGCATGTCGCGCGCGCTGGGTGAGACTGCACCATTGCTGCTCATCGGGATGCGCGCATTTATCGGCACTCCGCCCGACAGCTTTACCAGCGATGCCACGGTGCTACCGATGCAAATTTTCCTCTGGTCGGATGAAATTGACCGCGGCTTTGTGCAGAACACATCTGCTGCTATCATCGTCCTACTTGTATTCCTGATCGCGATGAATGGCCTGGCTATTTATCTGCGCAACCGTTTCGAAACCCGCTGGTAGATATATGGCAAAAAATAAACTAAAACTCACTGCGCGCAATGTGGATGTCTATTATGGCGACAAGCAGGCCATCAACGATGTTTCGATCGATATTTCCAGGGAGCATGTGACCTCCTTCATCGGCCCTTCGGGCTGTGGCAAATCAACCTTCCTGCGCGCACTCAACCGCATGAATGATACCATTCCCAGCTGCCGCGTCGAAGGCCAGATCGAGCTGGATGGTGAAGATATCTATGCCGAGCAGATGGATGTGGTGCAGCTGCGCGCGCGCGTCGGCATGGTGTTCCAGAAACCAAACCCCTTCCCCAAATCAGTCTATGAAAATGTCGCTTATGGTCCGCGCATCCACGGGCTTGCACCATCCAAGGATGATCTTGACAAAATTGTAGAGAAATCGCTGACGCGCGCCGGGCTTTGGGACGAAGTTAAAGACCGGCTTAGTGATCCTGGCACAGCGTTATCGGGCGGGCAGCAGCAGCGGCTTTGCATCGCGCGCGCCATCGCGGTTAGCCCCGAGGTGATCCTGATGGATGAGCCTTGTTCGGCGCTCGACCCAATTGCCACCGCACGCATCGAAGAGTTGATCGATGAGCTGAAGGGCCGCTATGCCATCGTCATCGTTACCCATTCGATGCAACAAGCCGCCCGCGTTTCGCAGCGCACTGCCTTTTTTCATATGGGATCTATGGTCGAATATGGCAAAACATCACATATTTTTACCAATCCGGAAAAAGAGCGTACCAAAGACTATATCACCGGACGTTACGGTTAGGAGCAAATCGCATGGCTGAACATACAGTCAAATCATTCGACGACGAAATCGGCAGGCTTCGCGGCCTGATTGCGGAAATGGGCGGGCTTGCCGAAGTTGCCATTGCCGAGGCCATTGCCGCGCTTATCGAGGATGATACCGATAAAGCGCAAAGGGTAGTTGATGCCGACCCGAAACTCGACAAATTGGAGGCAGAGGTGGACCGCCTTGCCGTCCGTGTCATTGCGCTGCGCGCGCCAATGGCCGACGATCTTCGCGATGTCATTGCTGCACTTAAAATTTCCGGCATCGTCGAACGGATAGGTGATTATGCCAAAAATATTGCCAAGCGCGTTGATGAAGTGGGAAGCCGCACCAAAATCACGCCCGTTGCGCTTGTACCGGCAATGGCAGACATCGCCAAAAGCATGGTGCATGACATTCTAAACGCATATGCAGCGCGCGACGCCGAACTGGCGGTTGAGGTGATCCTTCGCGACGACAAGCTCGATAATCTGTATAATTCGCTGTTCCGCACGCTAGTGTCCCACATGATGGAAAACCCCGCAACGATTAGCAGCGCAGCGCAGTTGCTATTTGTCGGACGCAACCTCGAACGCATCGGTGACCATGCCACCAATGTTGCAGAGATGGTTTATTTCGCCGCCACCGGCGCCTATTATTCGGATGGTGATCGTCACGAAAAGGGCGAGTCCAACAATTAGAGTTCAAGACTCTCGGGAGCGACCCAAGTGAAGGCGCGGATACTCATAGTCGAAGATGATCCCGCGCTTGCCGAGTTGCTGACGTGGAATTTTGAAAGCGAAGGCTTCGAAGTAGCGCATACGCCCGACGGCGAAGAAGCGATGCTACTGGTAGCTGAACAAATTCCCGACATCGTGATACTCGACTGGATGATCGAAGGTCTTTCGGGAATTGAGGTTTGCCGCCGCTTGCGCCGCAATGCGGCAACCAAAGAACTGCCGATTATTATGCTGACCGCGCGGAGCGAGGAGGATGAGCGCATTCGCGGGCTGGAAACGGGCGCTGATGACTATGTCACCAAGCCCTTCAGCCCCGGCGAATTGAAGGCGCGGGTGAATGCTATCCTGCGCCGCACGCGTCCCGGCGCGACCGAAGAAGTGCTAAAATCGGGTGATATCGAACTTGACCTGACTGCAATCCGCGTCACCCGCAGCGGCGACCCGTTGGCGCTGGGGCCTACCGAATTTCGCCTGCTTCGCGTGTTGATGGAGCGCGAAGGCCGGGCGCAAACGCGCGGGCATTTGCTTGATGCGGTGTGGGGCCATAACAGCGACATCGAACTGCGCACCGTTGATGTCCACATCCGCCGGCTGCGCAAAGCGCTTACCCGGCCCGGCGAAAAAGACCCAATTCGTACCATCCGTTCGGTAGGCTACGCATTTGAAGGTTAACCGCGTGGATTTGCGCGCGCTGAACGGCTAGACAGCCTTTGATATTGAGGACAATATAGGGGACTTTCCATGCGCGCTCGCATCATTGCATTCACCGTTTCATTGCTCGCGCTCGCCGCCTGCAGCCCAGCTGAACAGGCCAAACCGGATGCCGATGCAGTGGAAACTGAAAGTGCCACCAACGTTTATGTCAATATCCGGAAACTTGCAGGCGAGGGTGATATCACCGCTGCGGCCAAGCTGACCGACGATCCCGAAAGCTACACCGCGCAAATGACGATAGCGGTCGAACGGCTGGGCGAAGAGCGCTTTCAGCAGAATATGAAGAATGCCACGCTGAAATCAAATATCCACGGCGAGAAAGTGGCAGGCGACCATGCCATGGTGATCGTCAATTTCACCATCAATGGTGTCAATGACAAGGCCGCCAATTTCTTCCGCAAATCGGGTGATAGCTACGTCGAGATCGTCGCCCCGAATGACAGCATTCCCTGCAAACTGGTCCGCGAATTTTATGTGGCCAAGGGCGACAAGGATGCTGAGATTGGCAATTGCAGCGAATGAAGGCAACTGCGCCTATCTGCTAACATTGCCGCTAGCGGTTAGTACACATTCGGCTTTGTCGGAATATTCAGCAGCGCATCAATGACCTCTCCGTCTGGTGCAACAAGCCCGTCCAGAATAAGCATCGAAACACCGTGCACCAATGCCCAACTGTGAAGCGTTGCAACCCTGTGGTCTAGCGAACCAGCCTGTTTGGACAGGATGTCTGCCACATTCTCGTTCAGCAATTGCATCGCGCCTTGCACCGCAGCGCCGCCTGTCTCATATCCTCCTTGCGGCGGCTTGGTTGCCATCATCAACCGGTAAAGCGCCGGGTTGCCGAGCGCGAAATAGATATAGGCCCGGCCCGATGCCCGAAACCCCGGTTTACCCCCGCCCGCCTCTTTCGTCGCTGCCGTCTGCACGCGGGCCAGCTCTTCCGCCCCCTTGCGGCACATCGCGTAGAGCAGCGCCTGCTTGTCAGGGAAATGGCGATAAACCGCCGTTGCGCTTACGCCGACATGACGCGCAACCTCGCGCAGCGAAAGATCATCCGCCGCCCGGTTTTTGAGCAGTTCCAGGCCCGCTTTGACGAGCGCGGCGCTCAAATCACCATGGTGATATTGGCGCGCCTTTTGTTTGATGTTGACACTGTTATCTTTGCTGCTCATATTAACACCGTAAACATCGCCGAGTCGGTTTTCAAGCAAAAGGACGTTTCCCATGCCCAGCAAAGTAGAAACCCTCATCCGCAAGGCTGTGACCAAAGGCGTCACAAAGGTCGCCGAGCATAACGCAGCCCGCTTGAAATCTGATGAGCAAAATCCTTATCTGCATGGCATTCATGCGCCGGTGAACAAAGAACTGACGCTGACCGACCTTAGCGTGACCGGTTCGATCCCCGCAGAGCTTGACGGGCGTTATCTGCGCATCGGCCCCAACCCGATCGTCCCGCCCGTTGAAGCGGCCTACCATTGGTTCATTGGCGACGGCATGGTGCACGGTGTGCGTTTGAAAGACGGCAAAGCGCTGTGGTATCGCAACCGCTGGATACGCAGCACGCCAGTGACAAGGGCGATGGGAATTGACGCAGCCCCAGGCCCGCGCAATGGCGATAGCGACACGGTAAACACCAGCATCCTTGGCTTTGCCGGAGCAACCTGGGCCATTGTAGAGGCGGGCGGCTATCCGGTGCGTATCGACGAGGAACTAAACACCATCGCGCATGATCCCTTTGGCGGCACGCTCAAACAAAGCTTCAGCGCGCATCCCCACCTTGATACCGATACCGGCGAAATGCACGCCATCTGTTATGAGGCAACCGATGCCAACACCATCCGCCATGTTGTGCTCGGCACCGATGGCAAAGTCCGCCGTGAAGAGGCTATAGCGGTGCAAGACGGTCCGTCGATCCATGATTGCATGATTACCAAAAACTACGTCATCATCCTCGATCTGCCGGTCACCTTCTCGATGAAGACGCTGCTCGCCGGGCATAAATTCCCCTATAGATGGAATGCAGATCACAAGGCGCGCGTCGGCCTGTTGCCGAAAGAAGGAACACAAGAAGACATCGTCTGGTGCGATATCGAGCCTTGCTACGTTTTCCACCCGTGCAATGCGTATGAGAATGCCGATGGTACGATCACATTTGATGCCTGCGTCCACAACAATATGTTTGAAACCAGCCTGCAAGGCCCTGAATCAACGAGCGTCCCGTTTGAACGCTGGACGATTGATCCCGCGCAGCGCAAAGTTGCGCGCAAGGTAATCGACAGCGACAGTCAGGAATTCCCGCGCCCCAACGAAGCCTATACCGGCAAGCCCTATCGCTATGCCTATACGATCGCCTTGCGCGACGGCTTCGAAGCATCACCCCGCCAGACGCGGCTTTTCAAGCATGATCTGGAAACAGGCAAAAAGCAGGTGCATGATTTCGGCGAGGGCCGGATACCCGGCGAATTTGTGTTCGTTCCCAAAGCCGGAGCAGAAGCGGAAGGCGCCAACGAAGATAGCGGCTGGATGATGGGCCTGGTCATCAATTCTAACAATGACACAACCGATCTCGTCATTCTGGACGCCCAAGATTTTGAAGGCACGCCGCAAGCCATCATCACCCTACCCCACCGCGTGCCCACCGGCTTCCACGGCAATTGGGTTGCTACTGCCAGCTAAACCACTGGGGGAGCCTAGGAACCAGCCCAACGCGCAAACTTCTCGTTCTTCTCCAGCAGAGCAGCGACCAAGATACCGGATAGCGCACCAAAAAGATGCCCTTCAAACGATATGGCGGAGTTCGTCGGAAGCACGCCAAACGCCATGCCGCTATAAAAGAAAATAACGGCAATACCGATCGCGATGCTCTGAAAACTCCGCTCAAACCATGCCAGCGCAATGGTTAGACTCCACAATCCAAATATCCAGCCACTGGCGCCGATATGGTTGGCATCGCGTGCAAACAACCAGACCAGAATACCCGTCAGCAATATAATCAGCACGCTGGCGCTGAAGAAATATCGCACGCCTTTCATCAGGCATAGCGCGCCGAAAATGGCCAGGCCGAACAAGTTGTTTGCCAGATGGAATATGTCCCCATGGAGCCAGGGCGAGGTGAAAATGGTATATATGCTGCCTATCTCGCGTGGATGGATCCCGAATGATTTGAGATATCCGCCCGACAATAGATCGGCGATATACACCGCGATCATCAATCCGCAGACGGCCGCTATTACTTTCAATCGATCAATCACTATTGCTTAACCTCAATCTTGCTATCAGCATCTAAAACATAAACGGTGCTATAACAGGTTTTTCGGCTGTTGCTGGGTGGCGCAGTGGATGCCGCCGCCCGCCTCGCCGATAGGATCGACGTTGAGCATCTCGGCACCATAGGTCCTCGGTAGGCATCTCCCAATGCTCAGCGTTACCGCCGGCCCATTCATCGATTTGCCTTGCATGCTCCGCCCTGCCCAGCATAACCACCGGCTCGAACTGCGCTATCGTCCGGGCGATGAGGGCAATGCTTTCCTGCATCGCTTCCAGATCGCCTTCATGGGTGTAAACGACCCTGCTCGAAGGCCATTGCATGAATGTGCGCAGATGCGGGGCGCTCTCGTCGGGCATGCGGTATTTCACGCGGCCCTTGGCCCTGCCGGTTACCTTCGCCAAAAGAGATGTCACAGCCACTCAGCATCCCGCCGCCCAAAACAGCCGCGCCGCTCAAAAACAATCTTCGGTCAAACATGGCCGCCTCCCCACGCGCCGCATCATAAAGCGATTGAGCCGAAAGAAAAAGGCCGGAAGGTTTCCCCTCCGGCCCTTTTTACGTTTTTTTCAAACGAATGGTTGGCTGGCTTAGAAGCCCATGCCGCCCATACCGCCGCCCATGCCGCCCATGTCAGGCATTGCCGGAGCAGCGCCCTTATCTTCGGGAAGCTCGGCAACAGCCGCTTCTGTGGTGATCAGCAGGCCAGCAACCGAAGCTGCATCCTGCAAAGCCGCACGCACAACCTTGGTCGGGTCGATGACGCCGGATTTGACCAGGTCTTCATATTTTTCGGTCTGCGCATTGAAGCCAAGATTTTCGTCATTTCCGTCGATCAGCTTGCCAGCGACTACGCCGCCATCATGGCCGGCATTTTCGGCAATCTGGCGAAGCGGTGATGGAAGCGCGCGGCGAACAATGTCGATGCCGCGCGTTTGATCTTCATTCACGCCTTCTGTACCCTCAAGTGCAGATATTGCATAAAGAAGCGCTGTTCCGCCGCCGGGCACGACGCCTTCTTCAACCGCAGCACGCGTGGCATGCAAAGCGTCATCAACGCGGTCTTTGCGTTCTTTCACCTCAACCTCGGTCGCGCCGCCAACCTTGATCACGGCAACACCGCCAGCGAGCTTCGCGAGACGCTCCTGCAGTTTTTCCTTGTCATAATCGGAGGTAGTGGATTCGATCTGCGCACGGATGGCTTCAACGCGGTCCTTGATATCGCCCGCTGCACCGGAACCATCGACAATGACGGTGTTGTCCTTGTCAATCGTCACGCGCTTGGCTTCGCCCAGCATACCCAATGTCACATTCTCAAGCTTTATGCCCAAATCTTCGCTGATCATCTCACCTTTGGTCAGGATCGCGATATCTTCGAGCATTGCTTTGCGCCGGTCACCAAAACCAGGCGCTTTCACCGCAGCCACTTTCAGGCCGCCGCGCAAACGGTTTACAACCAGGGTAGCCAGCGCTTCGCCTTCAATATCTTCGGCGATGATAAGCAGCGGACGGCCCGATTGCATCACTGCTTCGAGAATCGGCAGCATCGCCTGCAGCGACGACAGCTTCTTCTCGTGAATCAGGATATACGGATTTTCCAGCTCAGCGAGCATTTTTTCGGTGTTGGTGATGAAGTATGGCGACAGATAGCCGCGATCAAACTGCATGCCTTCAACCACGTCGAGTTCAAATTCGAGGCCTTTGGCTTCTTCGACGGTGATGACGCCCTCTTTGCCAACCTTGTCCATAGCTTCAGCAATCTTCTCACCTATTTCGGTGTCGCCATTGGCAGAAATAATGCCAACCTGAGCGATTTCGATCGAGCCGGACACATCATTTGAGCGCTTTTTCAGATCTTCGACAACTTTGATGACAGCGGTATCAATTCCGCGCTTCAGATCCATCGGGTTCATGCCCGCAGAAACCGACTTCATGCCTTCGCGGATGATCGCTTGAGCCAGCACGGTCGCCGTGGTGGTGCCGTCACCGGCAACATCATTGGTTTTCGATGCTACTTCGCGCAGCATCTGAGCGCCCATATTCTCGAATTTGTCCTTCAATTCGATTTCCTTGGCAACCGAAACACCATCCTTGGTGATGCGTGGTGCGCCAAAGCTCTTGTCGAGAACAACATTGCGGCCCTTGGGACCAAGCGTTATCTTTACCGCGTCGGCAAGGATATCTGCGCCTTTTAGGATACGCTCACGCGCATCGCGGCCAAATTTCACGTCTTTTGCAGCCATGATTTATTCCTTTATATTTGAATTCAATTAGATGAGGCGCTGATTACTCGACGATGCCGAGGATATCTTTTTCCTGCATGATGAGCAGTTCTTCGCCGTCTACGGTGACTTCGCTGCCCGACCATTTGCCGAACAGGATTTTGTCGCCAGCCTTTACATCGAGCGGTGTTACCTTGCCATCTTCGGCCTTGGCACCAGCGCCTGCAGCGACGACTTCGCCTTCTTGCGGCTTTTCCTGTGCACTATCGGGAATAATGATGCCGCCAGCGGTTTTCTCATCAGCCTCTACGCGGCGGACGAGAACGCGGTCATGCAATGGACGAAATTTCATACCTTGCTTTCCTTCTTCTCAAGAATATTTGGGTTTCGATTGCGCAATAGCGCGCGTCACGAATCTCTTATTGGCACTCATCAAATGCGAGTGCTAACGGCGCCCATATGGGCTTATTTGACATAGGGTCAAGCTTTCGGCCGCGATTTTTTTGAGCCAGACCGCGTAACCATCTTGGGGGTCGCGGCGAACAGGGCATTGTGAGCAGGCGAAGCTGCCCGCTTCACAGGTCAATACAACCCCAGAACCCAATGAGGAAAATCATGTCCCATAACCTAATCAAAGTCGCCGCTGCCGCCGCCGCTCTTACCGCTGCTGCTGGCATCGCCGTTAGCCCTGCCGCCGCCGCCAGCAAAGAAAAATGCTACGGCGTTTCGCTGAAAGGCAAGAATGATTGTGCTGCTGGGCCGGGCACAAGCTGTTCGGGCTCATCGACTGTCAACTATCAGGGTAATGCCTGGAAATATGTGGGCAAAGGCAAGTGCGCGAAAATGGGCGGATCGCTGAGCGCGAAAAAGGGCAATCATAAGCCTGTTCCCAAGAAAGGCTAACTGCTGTAGTTTTGCGTAAATGCACCATGCTGTTAATTCTCTGACGAGCGATAGCGCCTTTGGCAACTTACCTCCCGCCACTGGCATCGGTCTGAAACCGGAGCATTACAGCACTGTCCAGGAAAGCCGTGCCATACCTTCCCAAAGCCCGGCATGGCTCGAGGTGCACCCGCAAAATTATTTCGGTGATGGTGGCCCGCCACATCGCTGGCTGACCGCCATCGCCGAAACTTATCCTGTCAGTTTTCATTCAGTCGGCCTGTCACTGGGAAGTGCAGACGGCCTGAATGAGGGCGATCTTGAAAAGCTCGCTGCGCTTTGCGAGCGCTATGATCCGGCGATGGTTTCCGATCATTTGAGTTTTTCGGGCAACGCGCATGACCGCTTTGCCGATTTACTTCCGATCCCATACACAAATGAAGCGCTCGATCATTTCGCACGGCAGATCGACCGCGTGCAATCACGCTTGAAACGAAAGATGCTGATCGAGAATCCGTCGCGCTATCTGGCCTTTGCAGACGACGAAATGGATGAGGTTGAATTTATCGCGCGTCTCGTCGGCAAGTCGGGTTGCGGCATTATTTTCGACATCAACAATGTGGAGGTTTCCAGCAGCAATCTGGGGCTTTGCGCCGAAGACTATATCGACGCCGTTGACCCCGCCTGGGTCGGCGAAATCCACCTCGCCGGCCACTCGGTCGAAAAACATGATAGCGGGCCGTTACGCATCGACGATCATGGCAGCATCGTCAGCGAGATCACCTGGAAATTGTTTGAACGCTTCATCGCGCGTGCCGGGGTATTTCCCGTGCTTATCGAATGGGATACCGATATCCCCGCCTATGATGTCTTGATGGCCGAAGCCGCCAAAGCGCAGGCCGTTCTGGACGCCCAATCGGTACCGCAGGAAAAGCACCATGCCCTCACTGGTTGAGGCGCAGGCAAACTTTATCGCTACCATCAATGATGGCCCAGATGCGCTTGACCCAGCTCTGTTTGCCGGTAGCCCTGACCGTGCGATCCTGGGCCTAAAGGCGCATGCCAACACCATAAGCCATGCCCGCCTGGTGGCATTGGAAGATACTTTTCCGCGCTGCCGCCAGACCATCGGTGAAGCTGAGTTTAACCGCCTGAGCCGGAGCTTTTGCGACACGCAGACGGCGCGTGCCAGCGATGGCAATGGCATCGGCGCGCATTTTCCAGGTCATCTCGCTTCTGAAGGCATCGCCGCAGCGAACATTGATCTGGCGCGCATCGAATGGCTCTGGCTCACGAGCTACAATGCTGGTGAAGCGGAAACGCTCAAGCTGGCTGATCTTGCCGGGCTTGATGAAGGCGCGCTGCTTGATCTGCCGGTGACATTGCATCCGGCGACCTGCTGCCTGACGCTATCTGCGCCGCTATCGCCCGCTATCGCCGAATTGCAAGACAATGCAGACGCCGATGCGGTGATTATCACCCGCCCCGATACGCAGCCGCTGCTAACACCGGCAAATGCACTTGAGGCCAGTATTTGTACGCATGCAGAAAAAAATGCGACCATCGGTAACCTCCTGAAACTTGTTATCGAACAGGGGGGGGAGAACGATGCGCTGGCCCCCGTCATTTCGGTGATAAATGCCGGCGCACTCATTCAGATGCCACAACAAGGGTCAAAGCAAGGGGACGAGAGATGAAGAAATTGGTTGGACTATATGACAGGGCCGTTGCATTTGTTTCGGGAAGCTTCGGTGAAGCGATTACGCTCCTTTTTGTGCGCGTTGCGCTTGCCGGTATTTTCTGGCGGTCTGCCCGGGCAAAGGTGGAAGAAGGAAGCTTGCTTTCGGTCAGCGAAAATGCGCGTTACCAATTCAGCGATGAACCGTTCAACAATGTGCCAATCCTCAATGGCGATCTTGGCGCATATGTTACGACCTATGCCGAACATTTTTTTCCAATCCTGCTAATATTGGGATTGTTCACCCGGCTTTCAGCGACAGCCTTGCTGGTGATGACGCTGGTGATACAGTTCTTTGTAATACCCGATGCCTGGTGGCAGGTGCATATTTTGTGGGTCGCACTTGCGCTTGTCTTGATCGTGCGCGGCGGCGGAGCATTGTCGCTCGATCGTTTGCTGGCTGGTAAGCGCACAACCGCTGCCGGAATGCCTGCTGGATGAAATCGAACGAGGAAAGCCTGCGCCAGTTGATGCGCCTCGCCCAACGGGGGGACAAAAGCGCCTATTCAACGCTGCTGACAGAGGCTGGCAGGTGGCTTTCGCGCTTTTACGCGCATAAAATTGCGCCCGATGCGGTTGATGATCTGGTGCAGGATACGTTGATGTCGGTACACCGGAAGCTTTCGAGCTATGATCCCTCGCGCCCCTTTCTGCCATGGCTGGCCGCGATAGCGCGCTATCGCTGGGTTGACCGGCTTAGGCAGACATACAAACATCAAGCGAGCGCGCTTGATTTCGACGTTGCCACAGAGGGTCACGAAGATGTTGTCGGCGCGAAAATTAGCATTGACCGATTGCTATTCCAGCTTCCGGAAAATCAAGCCGAAGCTATCCGGCTAACCAAAATCGAGGGGCATAGCGTGGCAGAAACCTGCGCGCGCACCGGCCAGTCTGAATCGCTGGTCAAAGTAAACGTACACCGCGGTCTTAAAAAACTGACCGCTCTAATTGAAAGCGAATGATGAAGATGACACAGCGGAGCTTTGATATAGCGGCATTGGTTGACGAGCTTGAGCCCGTCAAGCCGATTAGTCCGAGAAATATTATCGTGACGGCGGCGATTATTACGATGGTTGCCTTGGCAATTATTGTGTCGATTACTGGCGTTCGCGCGGATCTTCTTGCTGGCAAGCCAGAGGCCCTGTTCCTGCTGCGCTCGGGCATTTTGGGGCTACTTGGCTTTGCGTCTGCATACAGCGTGCTTGCGATGGCAAGCCCATCGGTTGGCAAGCATCATAGCAGCTGGCAAATGGCCTTGGTCGGCGCGATTTTGTTCCCGCTTGCTGGGATCGTTGCGTTGGCGACGGGTGATACCGGACTAACCGACGCGCCGCTTAGCTCTGGCCTTGCTTGCCTATTTTACAGCGCGGTCACCGCCGCCGCGACGGCCATCCCGATGGTTGTTACATTGCGTAAGGGCGCACCGACCTCACCCGAGCGCGCAGGCTGGTTGACCGGCGTGGCATCGGGCGGGCTTGGTACCTTGGCCTATAATTTCCACTGCCCCTATGACAGCCTTGTCTATACCGGTGTCTGGTATGGCTGCACGGTAGCCGTCTGCGCGGTTGCAGGACGGTTGATCGTGCCGAAGCTCATTCGCTGGTAATATCACACACGGCGGCGAAACGGCCAGTTGGTCACTCCGCCAACCCATAGCGCGAGCCAGATAATCACCGGCTGCAACAAAAGCCGCGGGGCGTGATACCACCAGCTTAAAGTCTGCCCGTCGACTGCGACATTGGCAAAGGCATGATGGATATTGGCTGGCCACACGCACAATGCGTATAATGCCAACCCCAATCCGGCTGCATAACGCAGCCGGGGTATCATCAACGCGATGGCTCCGGCAATTTCGGCGATACCGGTAACGATAATCACGGTTTCAGGGTATGGCACCCAGCCCGGCGTAATCGCTAGAAAACCGTCAGGAACGCGCAAATGCGCAATGCCAGCGAGCAGGTAGAACAACGCCATTAAACAGCGCCAGATCATCCGCATTTTGCTTTCGGCCATAATTTTGTCCTCC
Organism: Sphingorhabdus sp.; assembly: GCA_036479555.1. Classification (GTDB taxonomy): domain Bacteria; phylum Pseudomonadota; class Alphaproteobacteria; order Sphingomonadales; family Sphingomonadaceae; genus Sphingorhabdus_B. Next base: position 314,482 of record JAZGFP010000002.1, on the reverse strand, counting down.
CCCTCAAATACCCAAATTGCGCCATTGCCCAAAGAGGTTAGTTACCTCCGCGCTGGCAATCCTGCTGCTCTTAGCGCCGCATGCGCCTCTGCAATGCTATGCTCGCCAAAATGAAAGATCGACGCCGCCAACACCGCGCTGGCATGGCCCTCTTTTACCCCAGCCACCAAATGTTGCAAATTTCCGACGCCGCCGCTTGCCACCACCGGGATCGACGCGGCATCGGCAATTGCCCGAGTCAGCTCAAGATCATAGCCATCGCGTGTGCCATCACGGTCCATGCTGGTTATCAGCAATTCCCCCGCGCCCAACTCGGCAAGCTTCGCCGCATGATCGAGCGCATCAATACCCGTAGCCTCACGTCCGCCATGGGTGAATATCTCCCAGCCGCCACCATCTTTGCGGGCGCGCGCATCTATCGAAGCAACGCAGCATTGGCTGCCGAAACGATCAGCAATGTCGGCGACGATTTCGGGACGGGCAACGGCAGCGCTGTTTACCGCCACCTTGTCGGCGCCCGCCAGCAATAGCGCGCGCGCATCATCGGCATCGCGCACGCCGCCGCCGACTGTTAGCGGCATAAAACAAACCGCCGCCGTGCGACGCACCACGTCCAAAATGGTATCGCGCGCCTCGTGGCTGGCGGTAATATCCAGCAAACACAGCTCGTCGGCCCCCGCCGTATCATAGGCCCTCGCCTGTTCGACCGGATCTCCCGCATCGCGCAAATCGACAAAATTAACACCCTTCACCACGCGGCCATTTGCTACATCCAGGCACGGGACAACGCGGATACGGACGCTCATCTGCGCGCAGCCATCGCAATTGCCGTCGCCAAATCAAGCCGGCCTTCAAAAATCGCACGACCGACAATTACCCCTTCAATCCCCTCATTCGCATGCAGGCTCAGCATGTGGATATCATCAATCCCCTTCACTCCGCCGCTGGCAATAACCGGCAAACTCGCCTGCCGCGCCAATTCCACCGTTGCATCAATGTTGCAGCCTTTGAGCATTCCGTCGCGCCCGACATCGGTGAACAGCAGCGATGCGACACCTGCATCCTCAAACCGTCGCGCCAGATCGATGACGGGCATATCCGATTTCTCTGCCCAGCCTTCGGTCGCAATCATCCCGTCGCGCGCATCAAGCGCAACCACAATGCCGCCTTCCCACCGCTTCGCCGCCGCTTTGACAAAATCGGGGTCTTTGAGCGCCGCCGTGCCGATCACCAGCCGGGACACGCCCAGATCGAACCAGCGCGCCGCCGTTTCGGCATTGCGAATACCACCGCCAAGTTGCACATGGCCGGGGAAAGCAGCGACTATCGCCTCCACCGAGCTGGCATTTTCAGGCTTGCCTGCAAACGCGCCATCCAGATCCACCACATGCAGATATTCCGCGCCAGCCTCGGCAAACTCCAGCGCTTGCGCGGCGGGATCATCGGCATAAACCGTCGCGCTGTCCATCTTGCCTTTCGAAAGGCGCACCACTTGACCGGCCTTCAGGTCAATTGCGGGAAAGACGATCATGGCTTATCCTCGCGTTGAAGCGCGTCCGCACCGGCCCGCTCCCCCACCCGACCACCCATGACGATACCTTGTTGGGTGGCCGGGTGGGGGAGCGGGCCGGTGCGGAAATCGAGCGCGAGCGAGCACATAACTCTCATGGCTTCCACTCCAGAAAACGCTGTAACATCGCGATACCGTATGCTTGGCTCTTTTCCGGATGAAACTGCACACCCACTATATTATCGCGGCCAATAGCCGCCACAAGCGCGGCGCCATGATCCGTTGTCGCCAGTATATCGGCATCATCGGCGGCATCAAAATGAAACCCATGCAGAAAATAAGCTTCGCCCGTTTCCAGCAAAGGTGCGCCGGCCCGCGCGCGCACATCATTCCAGCCCATATGCGGCACTTTGATACTCGCATCATCGCTTTCAATCGCGCGCACTGTGCCGCCTATCCAGCCAAGCCCCGCGGTTTTGCCATGCTCGGTCCCTTGGTCGGCAAGAAGCTGCATACCCACGCAGATGCCAAGGAAGGGAACGCCCACGCTGCGCACGCGGCGGTGCATAGCCTCCACCATGCCGTCAATTGCCGACAGAGCGCCCATACATGCCGCAAACGCCCCTACGCCGGGAAGCACAATACGGTCGGCCTTCGCCACGCTATCGGGATCCGAAGTCACTGCTACATCGACCGCACCGGCAGCCTTTAGCGCATTATGCACAGAATGAAGATTGCCCGCACCATAGTCGATAAGCGCGACACGTTCAGCCACCAAGCTGACCTTTTGTCGAAGGCACAGCGCCGTCCTTGCGCGGGTCGATCTCCACCGCTTGGCGCATGGCGCGCGCTAACCCCTTAAACAAGCTCTCTGCAATATGGTGGTTATTCTCACCATAAAGCAGCTGCGCATGCAGCGTCAGCCCGGCACTGTCAGCTAGCGAGTGGAACCAGTGTTTGAACAATTCAGTATCCATCTCACCTAGCCGCTCTTGACTAAAATCCGCATTCCACACCAGAAAGGGTCGCCCGGAAATATCGAGCGACACACGGGTCAATGTCTCATCCATCGGTGAATAAGCGCTGCCAAAGCGCATGATGCCGCCCTTGTCACCAAGCGCCTGCATCAATGCCTGCCCCAGCGCAATCGCGCTATCCTCTGCGGTATGATGCTGATCGATATGCAAGTCACCCTTGATCTGCATCGCCACGTCAATCAGCGAGTGGCGCGAAAATTGCTCTATCATATGGTCGAGGAAACCGATGCCGGTGGAAATATCATAGCTGCCGGTTCCGTCGAGATTGACCTCAACGGAAATTTCGGTTTCTTTGGTTTTCCGCTCTATCTTCGCCGTCCGCATGACAGCGGCTATAAGCCAGCCAACGACTTTGGCAAGATATGAGGAAGCTGCCTGAAAAACAAACTCCCTTGATTTCGCCGGCCTAGCAGTCCACCAGCAACGCCATGAGCGACGAAACGCCCGAAAGCCTGATTCCTTACGATGATATCGTGCAAGAGGCGCTGCGCGCTGTGGTGGGCCGTGTGCTGGGTGAGGTTTCCGCAAATGGGCTGCCCGGCGAGCATCATTTCTACATCACCTTCAAAACGCAGGCGCCCGATGTTTCGATCCCGTCGCATCTGATGGAACGCTTCCCCGATGAAATGACAATTGTGCTGCAGCATAAATATTGGGACCTGAAAGTTGAGGAAGAGCATTTTGAGGTTGGCCTGTCTTTCAGCCAAATTCCTTCGCATCTTGTCATTCCCTATGCCGCGATTACGGCCTTTGTCGATCCGGCGGTTGATTTCGCACTCCAATTCCATGTCGGTGACGCCGATGATGGCCCCGAGCCGCACGAAGAAGCCGAAAATGATGAGGATAGCACTGCAATTGCAGAGGCACAGGAGGACGGCTCTAACGTCGTGAGCGTAGATTTCGGCAACAAAAAGTGAGCGGGGAAACCCGCACCGAAACTGATTCGCTCGGCCCTATCGAAGTTCCCGCCTCTGCTTATTGGGGCGCACAGACGCAGCGTAGCATAAGCAACTTCCCCTTCCCGCCGCATGAGCGCATGCCCATCGGCATCATCCACGGCCTTGCCCATGTGAAGCGCGCTGCCGCACTGATTCATAAGAAATCGGGCGCGCTGGAGGGAGAGATTGCGGATGCCATTGTCGCGGCGGCGGATGCCATTCTGGCGGGCGGGCATGACGATCAATTCCCACTGACTATCTGGCAGACGGGTAGCGGCACGCAGTCCAATATGAATATGAATGAGGTGATCGCAGGTCTCGCCAATGAAGAGCTGGAAGGCATACGCGGCGGCAAAAGCCCCGTGCATCCCAACGATCATGTCAACAAGGGCCAAAGCTCGAATGACAGCTTTCCGACCGCGATCCATGTGGCAACGACGCTCGCAGTGCAGCGCGCTCTGCTCCCGGCTCTGACCGCGCTAACAGATGCTCTCGCCGAAAAATCTGTGGCATGGGAAGACATTGTAAAGATCGGCCGTACGCATTTGCAAGATGCAACGCCGGTCACGCTCGGGCAGGAATTTTCCGGCTATGTCGCGCAGCTAATTGCCGCCAAAGCGCGGATCGAAGGCACCGCCGAGCACAATATCCAGAAGCTTGCTCAGGGCGGCACAGCAGTTGGCACCGGCCTTAATGCGCCGGAGGGCTTTGATCGCGCCATCGCCAGCGAGATCAGCGCGGCTACCGACGTAACCTTCGAACCGGCGCGCAACAAATTCGAGGCACTCGCCAGCAATGACGGGCTTGTGCAAATGTCCGGCACGTTAAACACGCTTGCCGTATCGCTCACCAAAATCGCCAACGACATCCGCCTGCTCGGCTCCGGCCCGCGCTCGGGGCTGGGCGAGCTTGATTTGCCTGCCAATGAACCGGGCAGCTCGATCATGCCGGGCAAGGTCAATCCGACACAATGCGAGATGCTGACGATGGTGGCGGGGCAAGTAATCGGCAATCATCAGGCGGTGACAGTGGGCGGGATGCAGGGACATCTCGAACTCAACGTCTTCAAGCCGATGATCGGCGCGAATGTGCTGCGTTCGATCGAATTGCTGTCCATTGGCATGGCAACTTTCGCTGAAAAATGCGTTGCCGGTCTGGAACCCAACCGCGAACGGATTGCCGAACTGGTTGATAGATCGCTAATGCTCGTCACCGCGCTTGCACCCGTCATCGGTTACGATAATGCCGCCAAAATTGCCAAGCACGCACATGAAAGCGGACAGACGCTGAAAGAAGCCGCGCTGGAGATGGGCCTGGTTGACGAAGCCACCTTCGACGCCCATGTCAAAGCGGAAGATATGGTATAAGGAACCTACGATATGTCCCTGATCAGAAACATCGGAAAAGCCGCCATTGGGCGCAGGATCAAACGCCGCAGCGCGCGCGCAGGACTGCTCGGCACCGGGATAGGCATAGTCGCCACCCGCATCGCCACTCGTTCAATCCCGGGCGCGGTGCTAGTCGGCGGAGCGTTGGTAGCGCGGACGCTGTATCAGCGCAGGAAAATGCCGGCTCGCCCTACCCACTCAGCTCATAACTCTCATCCATCCATCGTTGCCAAACGCCATCGGCAATCGGTTCTTCGCTGGTAAAGCGCGTCGTCACCCAGGGCGGCTTTCCGGCTTGAAAATCATCGGGAGCCGTCGCCGCCAATTTTTGGGCTTCGGGAATAGAATCTTTCAACTTGAACATCGCCTTGTAACGGCCGCCCTGTTCACCGGCAAAAAAGAAGGACTTCTTGCCGCGCTTGAATGAGCTCTGCGTGCAGGCTGTGCCTTCGGCAACCCCGGAATATTCGCTGGCTTTCAATTTCATCGCATCCAAAATATCGGTCATAATCCGTTCACTCTCCCTCAAATTCGTTATCGTCAATGCCGATGATGTCCTTCATCTGCTCGCTCAGTTTGGGGTCCCATTCGGCCATTAGCTGGCGAACCTTCGTGATCAACGCTTCATTCTCCATCGGCGGGATATTGACGTCATAGACATCCGCGACTTCGACCATTGACCGGCGATCCATTTCTTCAAAAGCCTGCGCCATTTTGACGGCCTTACTCTTTGAGACACCCAATGCCTCATAGGCCGATCGGCCCATGCGGATTGAGCTATCATAAGTCTCTCGAATAATATCGCGGCAACCTCTCGACCAGAGCTGATAGGCATGGTCCCGATCAACCGCGCGCGCGATCACATGGAGATTAGGGAAATTCTGCACGGCATAGCTGACAAGCGTGTTGATCTGCTCTTTGCCATCGAGCGCGACAATCAGCAATTTGGCATCGTTGATACCGGCAGAAGCCAATAAATCAGGCCGTGTCGCATCGCCGAAATAGGCCTTCATTCCAAATTTTCGCAGAATTTCCAGTTGTTTCGAACTGAAATCTATCACGATTGCCTGATGCCCGGCATTGGTCAGCATCCGGTCAACAATGCCGCCCACCCGTCCGCGTCCGGCAATGATGATATGGCTGTTTTCCAGTATTTCATCTGCTTCTTGTATCTGGGTCTTGTCGTAAAACGGGGCAATCACGCGGTCATACAGGATGAACAGCAATGGCGTCAGCAGCATCGATAGCGCCACCACCAGCAACAATTGATCCGCCACCGCATCGGGCAGAATGGCGTTGGAGACCGCAAAGGAAAGCAGCACAAAACCGAACTCGCCAGCTTGGGCGAGACCGAGCGCAAACAGCCAGCGATCCGATCCTTCAATCTTGAATATCCGCCCAAGGACAAGCAGGATTATGATCTTTGTCGCCATCAAGCCTGCGGTCAGCGCAGCGACATTCCCGAGATTCTGGGAGAGCAGACCGAAATTTATGCTTGCACCGACGGTCATGAAAAACAGCCCGAGCAAAAGCCCTTTGAAGGGATCAATATCCGATTCAAGCTCATGCCGGTATTCGCTATTTGCCAAAACCACACCGGCAAGGAATGTGCCTAGCGCCGGCGAAAGCCCGACAAATGTCATCAGCAAAGCGATACCAATGACAAACATCAGCGCGGTAGCGGTGAATAATTCGCGCAAATTTGCCATCGCGATGAACCGGAAAATCGGGCGGGTCAGATAATTGCCCACGAGAACGACCGTAGCGATTGCAGCCAGCGTTGCCAAAGCGGCCTGCCATGCGTTCAAGCCCGCAAGCAGATTAAACGTTTCAGCATGATCGCCTGCATCGCCAGCATGTGGTGCCGCCTCACCAGCGAGAACCCCCAACTCCGGCATCGCCAGCAAGGGCAATAGCGCCAGCATCGGGATCACTGCAATATCCTGAGACAACAGAACCGAGAAGCTCGATTGGCCGCCATCGCTCTTCATAAGGCCCTTCTCATTCAATGTCTGAAGAACAATCGCGGTTGAGGAGAGCGCGAGGATCAAGCCAATCGTCAGGCTCATCCGCCAATCGTACCCGAGCAGCAATGCTGCAGTCATAAAGGCCAGCGCGGTCAGGCCGATCTGCCCGCCGCCAAGGCCAAGCAAGCGGTGGCGCATCCCCCACAAGACTTTTGGTTCAAGCTCCAGTCCGACCAGAAACAGCATCATCACCACACCAAATTCGGCGAAATGCTGGATGGAAATGACATCGACGTTTAGAAACGCAAGCGCCGGGCTGATGATAATCCCGGCGATCAGGTAACCGAGCACCGAACCTAGCCCCAACCTCGAAGCAATCGGAACCGCGACAACGCCCGCGACCAGAAAAATAAACGCCAACAATAGAAAATCGGTCATGTCACTGCTTGCCCGTCAGCCAGTAACCCGTTCCGGCCGCTTGCCATTCTTTCACGCTCTCAATCGGAACCGTCAGCATCAGCACGTTGAGCGTCAAATTGTCGCGGATCAGATAGGCGGTGAGCACTTCGAAAAACAACGCTAGCGCTAGCGTCACCTTCCAAGACAATCGTGATGCCAGAAAGAAACCGATGATCATCCAGGCAATATCGGCCATCGAATTGATAATGCTGTCGCCTTCATAGCCGTAAGACATTGTCGCCTCACGGTAGCGATCAATGATGACGGAGCTGTTTTCCATCACTTCCCACGCGCCCTCGAATAGTATCGCAAGGCAGACAATGACACCGAGCGGGAAAAGCTGCGGCCATTTCTTGCGCAGCAAATGCCCCGCACCAAAAAACAGAAATCCGTGGGTAATATGGCTGAGCGTATACCAATCGGCGAGATGCTGGCTATTCTCGCTCGATTGCACAATCCCGTGCCACAGCTTTACCGTGCCGCAGGCGCAGATAGGCGGCCGGCCCATGCTGAACAAGATAGCGCCAAACGCCAGAAACAGCAGCAACGCGATGACCGTGCTGAATTTGCTTATCCGTAGCGGCCAATTCATCGCTCTTCTCCCCCCAAAAGCCTCTGTGCATCCAAACATCTTGACGCCGCCCCCCAGTTTGCGGCAGGTGCGGCTATGGCTCAAGCAAATAATGATCTTGGCAAATCGCTCGAACGTCGCGGGCTGCTCTTTGTACTCTCTTCTCCATCGGGCGCGGGCAAGTCAACGCTGGCGCATAAATTGCTCGCTTCGGACGACGCAATCTCGCTTTCGATTTCCACCACTACCCGACCACCGCGGCCCGGTGAGATCGATGGCAAAGACTATCACTTCGTCGATGTGCCCAGTTTCAAACGCATGGTGAAAGACGGCGAATTCCTCGAATGGGCGCATGTTTTCGGCCACCGATACGGAACTCCCAATGCGCCGGTTGAGCAGATGCTGGCAAATGGCAAGGATGTATTGTTCGATATTGACTGGCAAGGAACGCAGCAGCTTTTTCAGGAGGCTGGCAGCGACGTCGTCCGCATATTCATCCTGCCACCATCGATCACCGAGCTCGAACGCCGGCTGCACGCGCGCGGCACCGACAGCGACGAAGTCATCGAAGACCGCATGGCCCGGGCCCGGGCTGAAATCGGTCATTGGGACGGCTATGACTACGTGCTGATCAACGATGATATCGACGCCTGCTTTACCAGCGTGCAACATATCCTAGCCGCCGAGCGGCTCCGCCGGAGTAGACAGAAAGGCCTGATCGGATTTGCGAGGGAATTGGTGGGGCGTTAGGGCGAAAAACCCAACATCAAATAACATCCTTGCTGCGCAATATTTGGAGGCCATGCTTGATCAAAGGCTTGGATGTGATGAAGGCGCCCAATATCTGTTCCGGATCGCTCACGCCAGATGTGCCAAACTGGCTTTCCAAATGTTTCCAGGCGTCTTTTGCTTTTTCCCTCTGGCCGTTTTCTGCATACACCATGGCCATGGCAAGGTGATAGTGTGGTTCAGCCCTTCCGGCAGGCGGCACCATGCTCTCTGCCAACGCAAGCGCTTCGTCGCCTTTTCCTTGCGATATTTTCAGAAATACCAGCGTAGTATATTGCGTAACCAGCCCGTCAGGGTCGAGAGTGATAGCGCGCTGCAAATATTTTTCCCCATCGGGATTTTCGCAAGCTAGCAAAAAAGCTCCCGCGTTGATCAAAACATCATGTTCAAGAGGGTTGAGGCGCAGAGCTTTGCGTGTGTAATGCACGCCCCGCTGGCAGTTTCCAGCAAAAAAAGCAGCGCGGGCCACTCCAAAATTTGCAACGGCATTGTTCTTTCCGCGAATAAGGGCTTTGCTGGCAAGCTTGGTGCCTTTTTCTGCATTGCCTTCGCGCCGCGACACATCATTGTCGAGATATTCTAGGAAGGATGCAGCCGACAAAATACCGGGATCGAGCGGCGCCACTTCCAAAGTAGCATCAATACATTTCTGGACATCTTCTAGCATTTCAGGCGATCTTATGCGGCGATATTCTTCAAACTGGAGTACGCACGAATATCCGAGCAGCCTACGTGATCCAAGCTGTGCTCTCTGGTCATCCGGGATCACGCCGTAAATACTCGCGATTTTTGATACTATTGGCTCCAATTTTGCTGGCAGATCATGGCGACCTTCGAGGATCGAAATTTGCCGCGACCAAACAATCTCTTTGCGATCAAGCGCCACAAGTTGAAGCCTGACCAGCCAATTTCTTCCCGCGCCCACCAGTTCGCTATCGAGCCAATAGGCATTGGATATTCCATCTTTCGTCACCGCCACCTTATTTTGGGAAGAAACCCGGATTGAGTGGAAGCGTTGAAACGCATCTGTGAGAAAGGTTGTGATTGCTCCTGCAGTTTTGGACGCTTCCACATCAGCATCATACTTTACCGCGCCGATGTATAATATTGGCGGCTTTCGGAAATTGTCTGTTGTTGAAAAGAACGCAAATTTGCTATCATGGGCGAGGCCATTAATGAGCGATGGTAGCAGCAAAATGGCGGCGACCAGCACTATCGCCACGGCCATTAAATGGGGCATCAATTTTTGCTTCCACGGATTTTTTTGCTTACGGTTGCCTGCACCTTCGAAGGGCGACTGGGCGGCGTTTTGGTTCTCTGTGGCTGCCGCGCCCACCTGACCATGGTCAAAGACCACAGCATAGTGTCCCGTCGGAATGCAGATCCGTTGGCCAATGCCAATTTCCGCATAATACGCAGCGAGCATTTTGCGCAGCCGCCCCACTTGCACCCGCGGATAACTGTCAGCCTGCACATCAAAGTCATCGGCCCGGCCAAGCCCCTCAACTGCCACATGATATGCCTTTGGAGGATTGTCCGGATTGGATAATGATTGTTCGACAAGATAAGTCAGCAGCCGCGACATCACTGGTGATCTGACAAACTCCCGAGCATTCAAAACCTCTTCAAGTTCTGACATGACCTGCTTGGATCCATGCTCGATGTTTGAATGCGATGTCATGTCTTTGTCCCCACAACCAGTTGACATTTCCCCAAGCGCTACTTCTACTTTTTGCCTACCCCTGATCCTGAAATTGTTCATTATCCCGCATGCTGACCCAGCCAGCCTGTCCAACTATAATGTGATCATGCACAGCGATACCAAGCTCTGCGCCAGCTGTTGCCAATCTATGCGTTGCCAGAATGTCAGCTTCGCTAGGCTCAGGATCTCCAGAAGGGTGGTTATGCGCAAGGATCAGGGCAGTAGCGCCTAGCGCCAAAGACCGTTTCAAAATTTCACGCGGATAAATAGGTGCTTCAGATACCGAACCCCGACCTACAATCTCGTCTCGTATCAGGCGGTTTTGGATATCAAGAAAGAGCACGCGGACCACTTCGATCGGCAAATTTGCCATCGCGACAATTAGATATTCGATAACGTCGGCGGCGCTTGAAAGGCGTTTCCGATCGGCGACCTTTGGCCTCACCGATTCAATCAATGCCTGCTGAACCGAAGACAATAAGGCCGACACCGGATCGATCACTTTAGATTCCAGGCTAGCCGACAAGGCCGCTGCCAATGTACCATATTCGTGGAGCAGATCGTCTGCGACGCTTGACGCTGTTGCTATTTTGGCAACTGTTAGGAGCTGCTCCAGGATCTGTCGGTCCCGAATTGTCTGAGACGCCGTCGGTGGCGGAAGGTTGCAAGCGTTAAAACTGCCAGCATTGGAATTGCCCAAACTGCCACCACCAAAGCGTAGGCCCGGGGTAACAGCTCCGGCATGAACATTATCGGAAAGTGAGTGAACACCTGTACAACTTGCATTGAGCACAACCATATTGTCCAATATCTCTCTGCATTTAACGCTAGAAAAAGAAAGCTTGCCAGCATCATAATATCCACCAACATTATTCGATATTCCATGTATAGGAATCTCGATGCCGTTGGTGAAACGACGGCTATGGTAAGCACATAACCGGCAAGCATGGTAACGGCTGCAACACGTTCAGGCATCCCGCCCTTAACAAGAGCATAGCCCGTGGAAAGTATCAGCAGAAACTCGAACAAGCCGTTGATGGACATGCCTTGACCAAACCAAAATAATTCAGTCCGGTCAAGGCGGGTCCATTAGGAATTGGCGACCGCTTCAAGGTAGACACCTTGAGCAGATTCTGCCTCACCTTTTTCTGGCGGGCATCCGGCTGGGCCCCAGCTTACCGCACGCAGGCCGGCCGCATTGCGGTCAGCTACCAAATGCTCATGCGCCGCGACAACCTCTCGATAGCTACGCGCTGTGGTAGCTGCAGCGTCGATCAGTTTTTCCGATGCATCAACACCGGACGAAAGCGCGAACCTGGTTCCAGGCGATAGGCGTGCAGCAGCGATACTGCTCATCAATTCGCCCATTTGCATCATCGTCGTATTCAGTGAAGTTTCTACTTCATTGATTTTTTCGGCGATAGGCCGGGCTGCTTCTATACGTTCGTTCAACATACATTCCCCCTGCGCCGTTCAACATCGGCGCGACTTTACAGGTCAAAGTTTAGCAGGAAATTTAGGCGCGGTTGATCAAAGTGCTGACGAGGATTGCTGCCAGGCAAACAAATGCGAAGGCAAAGGCAAGTTTGACGGTCAGGTCAGCAATTGCCCAAAATCTCGCCGATTTACTCAGATCATTACCAACTTCTCCCTGCTTGCGAAACGGCACCGATACCAACGGATTGGAGAAAGACGAGTAAGACTGGTAAGTCGCTTGTATTTCTCTGACCACATTTTGATCGGATGTCGCTGCCTGTCGATCAGGCAAGGGATTTATTGCTATAGTTTTGGGTGGCGAAACAATTCCAATTTTCTTGGATACAAGAAAATTGGGTGCGATACCTTCATGCTGGGCAAGCAACCGAGCTGCCTCTTTGCTGCTGGTAACGCCTAGTTTTTGGCGAGCTGAGCGCAGTCGTTCGACGATGACATTTGGCGTCACATTGATTTCGCGCGCAGCTGCTTTTGCGTCAAAGCCACAAAGCACAAGACGAAGTGCTGCCCGTTCCTTCTCCATCAGACTTTCAAAATCCGAACCAACCATTTGGCTTCCATAGCCCAATTTCAGATATTTAGCAAAAAATACCGCATGCCGCCTTACATGCTCCCGGCGCAGCCAAAGGGAGGTTTTCGGCGCTCAAACCGCATCAAGATGTAGGTAACAAACAGTGTTACCGTTACAAAATATTAACTATGAACACAGAAGCTCCACCACAGTAACTGGAATTCAGGCCGACTCAACCAACATCGTTAACTTGTTACCGCGGATCACGGTATCTGATACGGGTTGTAACTCCAATTAACCGCGCTGTTCCTCCATAACCCAGATCGTTCGAAGCGAAGATGAATCAGGGCTGGTCCCCGCGACGGTTCATCGTCATTGCGAACATACTGCGCTCCAGCGAAATTTGGGTCTTCTGGTCCATGTCTCAAATTTGCTGGGATGCATGACCTAGCAGATGAAGCAAACTGACCATCCAAGCCGCTTCGTCTGACTATCATATTCGGGCCGGATTCCAATACACCCACACTTGGGTCCGGCCCGAAAATTGGCAAACTCGCTTATTGCCAATTGATAGCCACCCAGGTGCAATAGTGATCAATGCGGCCGGACATCCGGCACCGATACGATCATCGGCACATCGTCATAAACCTGGCGGCATCCATAAACTCCACTTCGCGGTCTTGCCGGTTTTTCAGCGCGAATTCATCCGCACCCCAATGCTCTTCCTGCCATAGCTCGTCGAGGATCAGGTCTGGCCAGATTACCGCTGCGCTCGCCTCCTCGTCCACCAACGCGAGCATAGCAACGAGCGACCCCGATATATGCGCCAGCTTCGATGCGGCGGCCAATTGCCAGTCAGACAGCTCCTCCACCGCTTCTTTGAGCCGCGCGACGGTATCCTCGGGCTGTGGCTGATGGATAATGCCGGAGATGACAGTGAAGCTGAGGGAATAATGCGCCTGCGCCCAGCGTAGCCATTTGCCCCATTGCTCGTCTTGCCGGTCAACAAGCGGCCGCGGGTTTTCGGCGCGGTAGCAGAAAAGGTCTGCTTCGCCATACGCAGCGATTGTATCAACGAAGGTAGCCCGCTCCGATGCCACCTTGTCAATCGCGGCGTTGGCAAAGCCGGTCATCGGCATGGTGGCGGGATCAACTTCCTCGCCCACGCCGGCCCATTCGGCAAGCACCGCATTGGCGAGCGCCTCATTGGGCAGGATAAGTTCGCCGTGCAAAGGCGTCTTCACTACGCGCTCGTCGAGCAGGATGGCATGGCCGCCATCCCGCTCTTCAACCACGACGTCCTGCCAGAAACGCTTCACTTTTGTTCGTCGCCAGCTTGCTGCGCCCACATTTTTTTGAGCGCGACCGGCATCAGGAAGAAATCAACCACGCCGATTACCAGCAATGTATAGCCAAGGATGGGGGAATATTCGGGCATAAACTTTCCAACAATATTGGCCGCCCCAGCCATCACAAAGCCGACCGCAACAAAGCGCGAAATATTGAGTATTTGAAAACGCCCGAAAGCCCGCTGCTCCTTTTCCACTGGCGTCATGTGAATTCTCCCAAAATCTGCTTTAACTCTGCCATCGTTTCCGCCAGCGCGCCCGCCCCCGCTGCGTGCATTTCATCAATCCCGTGATAGCCCCAGCCCACAGCAATCGTGCGGCAACCGGCGGCCTTTCCCATTTCGATATCATAGACGGTATCACCGATCATCACGGTGCCGTCAGCGTCAACACCGGCATCGCCCATCGCCTGATAGACCATCGAAGGGTGCGGTTTTGACGGGTGCCTATCGGCTGTTTGCAAGGAAACAAACAGGTCGGTTATCCCGTGATGTGCAAGGCATTTTGTCAGGCCGCGATCTGACTTGCCCGTCGCCACACCCAGCATCCAGCCGTCACCATCAAGCGCCACCAGCAATTCGCGCATACCCTCATACAGCGGCTCTTCGATTGCCCCGTTACCGCGCATTTCAAGGAAGGCAGATTTGTAGCTCTCCACCATTGCGCGGCGCGTATCTTCACCGGTTTCCGGTGCCAGAACGCGCATCGATTCAAGTAGCGAAAGCCCGATCACTCGCCGCGTTTCACTGCGCGGTATCGGTTCGATGTCAGCGGCGAAAAATGCCTGCTCCATCGCCTGAAAATGATTCGCCTGACCGTCCACCAGCGTGCCATCACAATCAAAAAGAGCCAGCCGCTTCATCACCTCACCCGCCCCATTGACGGATCAGGTGGGCCATCGCAGCTTTGCCTTGCGCTTCGAGCTGCACCGCCACGCGTTCGCGCACCTCTGCCGGCTTATTCTGCGATAGCTTCAATGTGGGCCGCCACGCCTTTACCTCCATCTCGAAACCGGTGATCGCGCCAAGCATACGGTCCATCTTTACGCCATCAATCTGTTCCCGCGTCCACGGGGCTTTGGGGGCGAGCCGTTCTTCATTCTCGCGGGCAAGATCATCGAGCAGCGCGATCAACCCTTCTCGATCCATCTTGCGCACCGGCCCTTCCATTTCAACGCTAACATAGTCCCATGTCGGCACCTGATCGTCTGCTTCATACCAATCGGGGCTGATATAGGCATCGGGGCCGTTGACGAGTGCCAGCGCGGCATTGCCGTCAAGATGTTTTGTCAGCGCATTGCTATTTGCGAGATGGAACTGGAGCGCACCGTCACCGCTGCCAAAAAAAGCGACATGCGCCACACGCGGCCCATCGGGCGTGGTCAGGAATATCGTGCCAAAACCGATCTCTCGCACTAATGCTTCAAGCATCAGCCTTTCATCGGCGGGGCTGAGTTTGGTACGGAATGCCGGATCGGGATGCATCATTTAGCTCCCTAAAATTTCTTTTTGCGTTTTCGCGGCTGGCCGGCGGTCTTCTTGTGGACAGGCCCAGTGGGTCTGGGCGGCCGCCTTTTGGGCTTTTCATCCTTCGCGCGCGCGCCTGCCTTCGCGCCCCTTCCCACCTTTGTCCCGGCCTTTGTTGCTGCCTTCGCATCGGCGCGCCCGCGCCGTTCACCGCGCCGTTCCTTGCGGATCTGTTTGGAATGGTGGCGCGCCACTTGTTTCGCCTTTGCCCGCGTCATCGGCGGGCGCTTCTCATCATCGGGCAAGTCGCCGGCATCGGGGTCAAAGCCGAGCGCACCAAGGCTGGCCAGAAAATGCTTGGGCGGATCAGCGCGAACATAAATTTTGCCGCCATCGGGATGACCAATTTTTATGGCCCTCGCATGCAAGTGCATCTTGCGGCTGATACTGCCGGTCAGGAACGCTTCTTTACCGCCATATTTGCCGTCACCGACAATCGGATGGCCAATCGCTGCCATATGAACTCGCAGTTGATGTGTGCGTCCGGTGAAAGGAGTTAGCTCGACCCAGGCGCAACGATCTCCGGCTATTTCGATAACCCGGTAGCGCGACTTGGCGGTCTGCCCCTCAACCTCATCGACATACATTTTTTCGCCGCCGGTGCCTGGCTGTTTGGCCAGCGGTAATTCGATGACACCGTCCTTCACATCGGGGACACCCATCACCAGCGCCCAATATGTTTTTCGCGCGCTGCGCCCCGAAAAATGCTTCGAAAAATAGGCCGCACTGCCCGGTGAGCGAGCAACCAGCAGCGCGCCCGATGTATCTTTGTCCAGGCGGTGGACAAGCCGCGGGCGCGGTTCATCATCCTCTTCGCAGTAAGCATCGAGAAGGCCATCAATATGCTGGGAAATCTTTGTACCGCCCTGCGTCGCCAGCCCCGGAGGTTTATTGAGCACAAGCGCCGCTCGGTCCCGGTGGATCACCAAGGAGCGCGCCATCTCAATCTGCTCTGCGCTAAGCTCGATCCGCCTGCGCGCCGTGCGTTTTTTAATCGCATCTGCAGAAACGGGGGGTACGCGGATAGTTTGGCCGGTAGCTATCCGGTCCGATACCTGCACGCGCTTACCATCCAACCGCAGCTGCCCGGTGCGCGCCCAGCGGCTCACCAATGCAAAGGGCGCATCGGCCATATGCCGCTTGAACCAGCGATCAAGCCGGATACCGTCATCATCAATACCGACATTAAACTGCCGCACATCCTTCGAGGTGCTCATGCAAACACCCCGCGCGCGATCCACAGTCCGGCAAATAGCGCGAATACCGCGAGCACCACCGAAGCCAGTGCGTATCCGAGAGCAAGCATCGCCTGCCCGCGCTCAATCATCAACGCCGCCTCAAGGCTAAACGCGCTAAATGTCGTAAAGCCGCCGAGCAGCCCAACGCCCAATAGCAGCCGCAAATTCTCATCTCCCTGTCCGCGCTGTGCCAACCAGCCTACCAGCAAACCCATTGCAAATCCGCCCAGCAAATTCACCGCAAAGGTGCCCCATGGCCAACCGGTGGCCGCCGCCTGCTGCGCCAAGGCACGCCCGAGCAAATGCCGCAAAGCCGCGCCCACACCGCCGCCTGCCATAACTAGGAAAATCGCTTTCATCGCGCTGTCATTAGGCAGCGGCGCGCAGCGGCGCAAGCTTGGCAGCGCATAAGCCATATATTTACCCTTGGCTGCTATTGAGTTGAGCCATGAAAGTGACCCGATTTCCGCTGGCCATCGCTGCGACTTGCCTGCTTGCCGCCTGCAATATAGGCGGTTCCAACGCGCCCGATGCGCAGCTTATCGAGCAGGTCTATGAGCGCGGAAATTTTGGCAAGGCGCGCGGGTTAATCGCGTCGGCCTTCAAGGCGGGGGAGAGCAACGGCAAAATCCGCCTGATCGCGGCGCAAGTTGATCTCGCGCGCGGCGATGGAACTGGTGCAGAAACCAGTCTGCATGCAGCCAAGTCCGCGGGCATCGCCGAGAAGACAATACTGCCCTTACTGGCCGAAGCACAGGCTCGTCAGCAAAGGCCAGAGAAGGCAATTGCCAGTGCCAAAAAGAGCGGCCGCAAGGCAACCATAGCCTTTGTCCGGGGGCTCAACGCTTGGGCCGCGAACAAGCCTTGGGATGCGCGCGAAGCGCTCGAAGAAGCTTATAGGCTAGATTCTACCAACCACCGCCTGGCCATCGACCTGGCAAGAGCGCGGAGCGAACTTGGGCTTTTCCCCGAAGCGCGGGAAGCAGTTAGGCGTGTGCAAAAGGCCCAGCCGGAAAATATCATCGCTGCGCTAACGCTAGGCGATATCGACATGCGCGCGCGCGACTATAAAGCCGCTGAAGCCGCATTTATTGCCGCACTTAATCTTGCTCCGGGGAGCAACAATGCGCAGGCCGGGCTAGCTGGCGCGCTCTATGCGCAAAAGAAATTCGGCGCCGCTCTCAAGCGGCTGCATGGCCTGCCGAAAGGTGTGGTGCAGCGCCCCGAAATGCAATTGCTAGCAGGCAAAATCGCCGTGCGGCAAGCGCGCTATGCCAATGCCCGCACGCATTTTGCCAACGCACGCGATCTTGTCGAAAGCGACTCAGAAGCAATGTTCCTTTCGGGCAAGACTTTGCTCAAGCTCGGCCAGCCATGGAAGGCCATTCATCTGATGGAAGGCGCGCTTCGGAGCCGTCCCGACCTGCCCGAATATCATGGCGGCCTGATCCGCGCTTACCGGGCAGCAGGAGACGAAAGCGCTGCGCAGGCAAAGCTTGCGGCAATTCCTGGCAGCATTCGCCGTCAAGTTAACGTGAGATAACATTCGGTTACATCTCGAAATAGGTGCAAATGCGCGGCTGGAAAGAAAGCGCCACCTATGATACTCCAATATTATGACGAGGGGCGGCATCAAAAATTCCGACAATGGCGATTTGCCAGACTTCAGCCTGCTGGATGACCTCCATTTCGATGTATTGAACGGTGTCGAGCAGCTCAAGAATAGCAAAGAAATCGCGCGTGACCTTGGCATATCCCCGCATACAGTCGATCAGCGGCTAAAGCGTGTGCAATCATTGCTGGGCGTCAGCTCACGCTTCGAAGCAGCCCGCATATACCGCGAGAATCGCCTGCATGCTGACGAATCTGTGAGTGACCAATCATTGGTATACCAATCTCCGGCGTTGCCCGCTGCCCCTGAATACCCTCAAACAAGGTCGTCCCCCGGCGAATGGAACCCGGCGGAGGATAACGGGACATTTTCCGCTCATGAAGCGCAAGCAGCGTATTTTGCGGGCGAAGAAGGCGGAAAGTTCATCCAGTTTCCATTTTCGGTTCTGTGGGAGAATAGTCGCCGGAACGAAATGTCCTTTGCACGAAGGGCGCTGGCAATCTCAATATTGATGATAATATCTATCGTTATTTTTGCAGTACTTGTCGGCATCGCAGAGAATCTTTCCAAGTTCTATTGAGCGACTGATTTCCCAACCAGCAAACTTGCTGGCGTGCATGCGCTTTGCAAGCGGGAGGTGCTTATGTTGAATGAAAGATTAGCCGCGACCCAGATGGTCGCAGAAAAACTATTCGCGCTGGAGACCGCAATCGATGAAGCGCTGGTGTGTGCGGCAAATTTGACTTGCGCCACGTCAACCGCCCGGCGCGATATCAGGGCGTCCACGATTGTCGGACAGGATGCAGTAGCAAAAACGGGCGAAACCATCGCCGCGCTCTATGCAGCGCAGAATGCGGTCATCGACGCGCATGGCGGTTTTGCCGAAGTTCGCCAGAAGATGCGGATACCGGCAAAAGCTGGAGGCGACAAATGGAAAGATCAGCCTTCGGGTCAATCGTTAAGCGAAACCCATTTACGTATCGCATAGCTTGACCTCGCCGTGAAGATGGTGATGCTGCAGCCCCTTAATATTGGGGACCAAAATGATCGGTACAATTTACGATATTCTGTCTTCAGTCTGCTTGATTGCTATCCTCATCTGGGGAAGCCGCTCACAGAAAATCGTGATGATAACCTTGTATCTTGGCAGCTTCACTACCGCAATAATCTACTGGGAAACTGGCCGAAACTGGCTTGAACCCAGCCCATTACTGGCAATCAACGAGATGGTGGTCACAGCGATCTTCCTCTGGATTGCCTTCCGGAGTGAACGATTTTGGCCTCTACCCATCGCCGCAACCCAGCTCATCGCCCTAGGCGCGCATTTCGTGGCCTATTTCGGCGACAATCTCCAATCCTACGCGCTCGGCGTGATGCAGGGCATATGGTCTTATCCGCAGATGCTGATGCTGCTGATCGCGACATATCGGCATGTGCAGCGCAGCAAGGCCGAGACACCGACCTAGCCGTCCTCACAGACCTTCTTGCCGGCCCGGCCGGCGCCGGCGCATTGTCCACCAGTCGGCAAATGATCGCGCGCCATGGTTCGCTCGATCACATATTTGCCAAAGTGTTAACGACCGGCGGCGAAAACCTTGGCACATCGCAGCGCATTGGCGCGCGCTTGCGATATTTGGTCAACACCATTATCTCGGGCACTCAGCATCGCCTCGCCGGTGGCAACGTTATCGCCGCACCTGACGATCTATTCCCCTATCTGCAGCTTGATATGGCGGGCCTAGAGATTGAAACATTCCGCGTATTTTTCCTCGATAGCGCCAACCACCTCCTAGCCGATCACACGCTGTGGCGGGGCACCGTTGACAAGGTGCAGGCCCATCCGCGCGAAATCATCCGCCATGCGCTCGCTGAAAATGCTTCCGCGCTGATCCTGGTCCACAATCATCCATCAGGCGACACACAGCCGAGCCACGAAGACTTGAGGCTGACTAGAGAAATCGCCGCGGCTGCAAGCCTGATGGGTATAGCGCTGCTCGATCACATCATTGTCGGACGTGGGGGCAGCAACAGCCTGCGCCGCAGTTGCGAGGGCCTGTTTGCACGCAGCCAAGAGAAAGGAGCAACGTTATGAAACCCGGAAAAATTACCTCCGTCGATCACCGCATGTCAGGCAGCCCCTTTCACTTGAAATCCTACACAATCGCGGTTGAAGCACTTGGAAAGCCCTGCGACTTCGATCCTCAACTGGACAGCTACCCCCGCGTCCAGATGGGCCGCCTACGCCGCATGATCGACGCCCACTATGCCCGCGAGGGAGGTAGAAGCGGCGAAGGTAGTGAAGCGCAGCTATGCATCCCGATGCAGGACTACCGGATTTTAGTGCGGGGTGTGGAGGTTTGATTTTGGAGCATGGCGCGCCATTTCCCAGCAATCGTTCTTAGCTTCAGTGACAATCACACCCAAAAACACCTGTCGGTATATCGCTGCCCGAAAACCCTCTCCGCCTCACAAAAAACAAAAGCGCAGGAAACCATTGCTGGTCTCCTGCGCTCAGTTATTTGGGGCTTTCGGTAAAGGCCCCAACGAAACATACTGGTCCTCGAAGGGCCGTCAAACTTCTGGCTTATGCGTTTTTCTTGTTCCGGCGGCGGCGGAAGGCTAGTGCGCCTGCGCCAAGGCCGAAGAGTGCGAGCATGCCGGGTGCCGGAACATCAGTGCCGCCGGTTGATCCGCCGCCCGTGCTGCCGCCGGTGCTCGTGGATCCGCCCGAACTTCCGGTTGTGGGCGGATAATATTTGCGCACATAAGTGATATAGTCGCCATAGCGCGGGGTCGTACCCCAGTGAGACCACAGGTTGGTGCGGCCATTGTCTGAGATGATCAGCTTTTGCGTATGCGACGGATTGTCATAATAGCGGCGACCGCGGATCTTGCGGTATCCATCAAGGTTATCGAGCGTGAATGAACCGCTCGGCTTCGCGCCGCCGGTGAAATTGGCAAGATCGCTGCTGGTAAAGCTGACATTAATGTCGCGCCCGATCAGCGTGCCACGGTTGTTGGCTGTATCAAGCGTCAATACCGCGCCGTTATTCTGTTTGTAGATATATGTGGTAGCAGAGGCAGATGTAGCTGCCGTCAGCATTGTTGCGCCAAACAGCGCGGTTGCAATCAGTTTCTTCATGGTCGTATTCCCCTTGTGTAGTACTTGCTTAGTCATAGTCGTGCTTACTTGTAATTTACGCGGTTTAGCGGCCGTTATTGGCCACTATATCGACGGTCGTGCCCCCGCCCGGATGCCGGTTGAATGTGATAAAAAAGGCACCGCCATCATTTTTGCGCACGCCGCCCAACGCATGCTCGCCGGCACGCAATTGATATTCCGCCGAATAGCCCGAACGTTTTGCGCGGGTATAATAATAATCGACGACATTCTGCATTTTTGCGCTGGTGGTAAAGCTGGCCACGCGGATATCGCATTTGCCGCCATCTATACCGGCGGCTTCCTTTACGCGGCCCTTTGGATAGACCGGAAATTCGGTCGGCATACGGGTCGCCCATTTGGCGCCATATCGTAGCTTCGCATCGCAGGTACCTTTACCGCGCTGCATTCCTTGATCATTGGCCAGTCCGCCCAAAGTGGTTGCGCGCTTGCTGCCGCAGCTTTTGCAATCTTGCGCCGCGACCACTGTAGGCTTCGGCGCGCGCATCAGTTTTGCATTGTTAAGCTCTTCGGCAGAAACGATCGCGCGCTTGCCATTGCCCCGGCCCTTGCCCGGTGTATCGCCTCGGTAGCCATTGTCCGGCGGTGTTTGTCCATTAAGCGGAGCATCGGCAGGCTTTACTGCGGTAACATTCGCGCTATCGGTAAGATCGGGATCGACGAGGATGCGGTCATTAAGCGCGCTATTCATCGCGGGGTCCGCGTCCCTGCCAGCCAGCTTCTTGTCGAGCTGGGCAACCGCTTCGCTATTGTCGGGTTCGCTGCTGCATGCGGCAAGGCCGAACGGAAGCGTAAGCGCGGCGGCTGCCGTCAATAAGGTCTTGGTGATGCTGTGCATGATCGATGCTCCAATTCACTTGTTGATGACCAAGCTGTCTGAAACCAATCCGCAAATCTAGCCCAAAAAATGGTTAACGCGCTGAATTTCCCGGCCGTTAACCATAACGCCGCTCCGCCTGTGTCAGCGCGGGACAGGCTGCGGCATGAAGCGTTAACAAAATGGGTGCGCGTGGGGGGTTGTTTACGTGAATTCACTTTCTCAAATCGCGGCAGGGTTTTTTTGTTTGTCAGAATTTGCTTTCGCAAATCGCGGCACCGGCCCTCTCCACCACCCGAACCACCCGTGACATTATACTGATTGGGTGGTTCGGGTGGGGGAGCGGGCTGGTGCCGCGTCCGACGAAGGTCGGGTCTGACAAATGAATCGCCGCGATTTGCGCTAGCAAATTCTGACAAATAATACCCAACCTTACTTCACCACCCCGCGATAGGAGACGCTGCCCTTTTCACCGGGCGCAATTGGTTTGGTAAAGGCCCAGCGGACGTGGGTCACGTCCTGGGCAATAGCCGCGCGGGTGACGTCTGCCGAGGAAGCCTTCTGCACTGTCTCGCCGCTTTCGGGGTCAAGTATCGCAGCTTCTTCGTGCCGCTCGATCACGGTCAGATCGGAAAGCTGTCCAAAATTCTTGCCGCCATCGACCGACACCAGCGCCCAGCCCTCGGCAGCTTCGATAAACCGGATCGGGGCGGGCATCGGGTTGGTCGCGCGAAATCCCGACGCAGCTTCGCTACCTTTATTGGTATAGCTCAGCGTGAAAATCACCTTGTCACCGGGGATGACAATCACGTCCTTGGGGCTTTTGAGCACGACATTCTCGCTGCCATCGGCGGATTTCTCCACGCGCTCAACCATCGCCTTGCTAGAAAGCGTTACGCCCTGCAAAAGCGCTGCAGCGGCCGAAACCGTGCGCGCCTCCGCCTTTACTGAAATCGCCATGGCGACCAGCGAACCGGATGCCGCAGCAGCCATAAGCGCCGCCATATAAGCCGTTTTCAGCGTAAAAATCTTCGTCATAATCCTTGCTTCCCTTATCATTATTCGTGACCATAAAAGGATCGCATCAACAGCTATCGCCCAAAGATGGTTAACAGCGGGTAAAGATCGAGGTGATTTGTCTGTCAGGATTGGCCCCCGGCCAACCTCGGCGATCTATTTGCAAAAGCGCTCGAAGCGCCTTTTTGGTGCAGCACCAGCCCGCACCCCCGCCCGAACCACCCAATTCAGTATAATGTCATGGGTGGTTCGGGCGGGGGTGCGGGCTGGTGTCGCGGTTGGCCTCTGCCAACCCTGACAGATAAATCGGGTTGAGGCCATGCGCCGGTCAAAGAGCGAAGGACAAAGCGCGATGCTGCGCGCACAAAGCCCCTGCTCGGCGAGCGCATCATCCACCTGCGCATCGGGCCCTGAGCTTGACGAAGGGCGAAGTATGAATGATGCGCGCGCAACCTCTCCCGTTCGCCTCGAGCGGAGACGAGGTAAGCTGGCACCGCAATTCTGCCCGGCAAGGCAAGGGAAGGTTACACCAAGGAGACACCGGGGTGACAGGAGTGACGCCTATTGCGGTATATTGCGAAAGCGCAAGAATGTTGCGGGCCAGTGAGCGTGCGTCTGGCGGTGAGGCGCTCTCCGGCGAGGATACGGGCAGAAAGGCTGCTGCTGCCCGTCAGCGGGTTACCGATGTCAACAAGGATTGTTGCAGGCGATATCCTACATTGCAAGGGGGGTGATTGGATGAGGACGTGTAGGACAGCGGGGGTTTAGGGGTTATTGCACCTGTCACCGTAATCCTGATATTGGGAAGCGCATCATCGGTTGTCAAAAAAGGTCGGGCTTACGTCGGCTTCGCTAGATAGTTGGGAAATGCAAGAAAGTGCTTTATCATGAGAAGCAGATATCTTGTTTGTTAGTCCCTCTATTTTTTCGGCATATCCTGCCGCACTTAGCCGCCGTTCGAATTTTTTTAGATTAAGGTTAGCAACGAAAATACACGACATGGCACCCGAAATAGCGGAACTGATTCCGGCTCCTGAATCGCCTCTCACGTGAGGCCAGCCAACTTCAAAAAGTTCAGTCGCGTAATCAACCAATTCCAAGCATGTTTCGGCAATTTCAAATATTATCTTATTGGTTTCTTCCAATCGGTCGATAGCTCTTCGTTGGAGTAGTCTTGCTTGCTGTTCGTTTTTTGCTTCTTCCCTTTCTCGCCGTAGTCGAACAACCTCTTCAAATTCATCTGAATCTTTTTGAAACAAGTCCTTCAGCCTCAAGTCGGCTTTGATCGTTCTCTCTTCGATAAAGTCGAGGCGACTCTCTGATATTTTGACTGATTTTGTTTTTGATTTACGGACAACCGCCAAAATCATACTACAAGACAGCAACCCCATAAAGGCGGCGGCACTGCCTGAACCGGGAGTCGCGTTTCCCTCACCGAATTTTTTTAACAGAGCGTCGGCGCTGTTTCTTATCAGAGGGGTTATCGAATTCTTTCTATCGGGCAAAATTTGTCCAAAGGCTTTTTTGATCAGGTATTCTCAAAACATCATCGCGGCGGAGCCATTTGGCATGAGGGCGAGTCCTCCCATCAGCTGTCAAAATTTCCAAAACCTTGTTACCCCTTGCCAAAACAGCGCCCAATTCAAATTGCCGAAGAGTGGTTGTTGCATCGTTCAACTCACGGTCGAACAGATCCCCTAATGAAATTCCGTTTGCTCCTCCGCGATCTATCAGCGACCGGGGAATGTCCTCAAGCATAGCAATGCTTGAATTTTCTCCATCTGTTTTGGTAAAATTAAACATTTCAACTTGATCTACATTAGAATTTACATCGAATCCAAGCATTTCGAACCCAGCCTTGCCATAAAAGTGTGTTTTATTTGCAAATTTATAATGGACTTCCATCATCGCATCACGCGCACGCCAATTATTAGCGAAATGCAACAGCCAAATATCCTTATTGGAAGGTCGAGATTTCAAGAAAAAGCAGGTGTTGTATGCGGCTCCGATATGCTGTGTGATATATTTTCTGACCCACTTCTGACCGCCATATCGGCTTGCTTGACTTCGCTTGGATTCCAACAATTCACGAAGTTCGTTTTTATCAATACCAAGTGAAGCAACTTTTTTGAGAAAAGTAGGGTTGTTTCCAGCAATGTCGACCAACCAACTTACAGACATTGTCATGATAACTTCAGGTGATTTCAGTTGCTCAAAAATTGATTTAACATGATCGAAATCAACCTGTCCAAATCCTGTTTGATCGAGCAAAAAAATCGAACGGCCAGTGGTATTGCGTACCTTTAGCATCCTTTCGATAGATTCTCTGAGCGCTTCTTCATAACTGCAATTTCTAAGATGAACTCTGCCCGGAAAATTGTTGTAGAATTCGGAATTCTCAACGGTGTGCTTTAGCTGCTCATAATTCGTCTTATTTCTTTCAACCGCCCAAAGATCAATATCAAACTCGATGTTGCGCGCATCTCCAAATTCAGCCTTGGCTCGCATTATCTCTTCTCCGAGAATTAGCGATGTTCCAGGAACAATTAGACCGTTTTCCGAGAAAACCCCGCCTCCGGCAAATCCGTCAAACAGTGTGAGCCGCAGCTTACTTCGTTTTGGAACATTGGTTAGTATAGCAATGTAGTCGCGAATATATTGCCTTATAAGGTCATGCTTAATTGAACTGTGGATCATTCGTTCAGGCAATTCACCTTCCCACAGAAAATTCGTCGGTGGAGGGTTTGTCAAATTGGCATCCCATCGTAAACTTCACCAAATAGTTCTCGACCATTGGCTTTCTTGCTTCTTGCGATACCATCCTGCCCAAACCTACCCCACTGCTTGAAGAAAAATGCCACTCCGCTTGCCATACATTGGTCTCTTACACCGATTGCCCACTTTGGGTTCATGGGTCGTGCCTGATTTCCACTTTCACCTCCGACAATCACCCAATTGATATCATTCAACTGTAATTCTCCGACATCTGCAATCAGCGGCTCAATAGATAAAAACCGCGTAGAAATATTGGCATCTTGTAGATGTTTAATTCTACTCTTTGCAGGAGAATCTTCAACAGAAACACCAATCCATATGTTATTTGGGCAAGGGTTGCTCGCGTATCTGTTGTTAATATATTTCTTCATCAATGAACTTCTTTTGGTCAGTAATTGGAAAATGTGCCAGTGAGCTTTTTCCATGGTATCAAAAACGCTATCGATAAACTCAGTGGGAATGTCCTTGTGGAAGAGATCACTCATCGAATTGACAAATATTATTTTAGGCAACTTCCATTTAAGTGGTTGCTCCAGCCGCTCCGCTCGAAGTGTTAAATCAAAGCCAGAATTGAAGTGATGCCCCTCCACTCCCCTGAATCTTTCAGAGAACGTTTCAGCGTAGCAATTGTCGCAGCCTCGGCTTATTTTTGTACATCCCGTTACTGGATTCCACGTAGCATCCGTCCATTCTATTGTGCTGATAGTTGACATGGAAAATTCGCTCCTAACGTGACCAATTTATATGATCTAGATACCTAGTTCAATTCACGCGTATCATAAACTGAAAACTGCTAAGCAATTACGAAACTGCGGTGACTGTTTACTTTGCCCCTTAATTCAACTGACTGCCGCGCCACGGGGACACGCAACAGCATGTCCCCGAACACTCCCCCTTATTGCTCCTCCCGGCGATATCCGCTAACAGGCGGGGAACTAACAAAAACAAGATTCTCTTCACATAAGGAACTCCCATGACAGCCACCGGCAAAGACACGCTTTCCACCCGCGACACGCTCAATGTGGGCTCCAAGAGCTACGCCTATTATTCGCTCGCCAAGGCGGCGGAGAAATTGGGCGATGTTTCGCGGTTGCCGATGACGCTGAAGGTATTGCTTGAAAATATGCTGCGGTTTGAGGATGGCGGGGCGACTGTTTCTGCGGCGGACGCGCAGGCGGTGGTGGATTGGCAGAAGGAAGCTAAATCCGCGCATGAGATTCAATATCGGCCTGCTCGTGTGCTCATGCAGGATTTTACCGGCGTTCCTGCTGTTGTTGACCTCGCGGCGATGCGCGACGGGATAAAGGCGCTCGGCGGCGATGCGGAGAAGATTAACCCGCAGGTGCCGGTGCATCTTGTGATTGATCACAGCGTTATGGTCGATGAATTCGGCACGCCCGATGCCTTCGCGCATAATGTCGAGATGGAATATTCGCGCAATATGGAGCGGTATGAATTCCTCAAATGGGGCGGGCAGGCGTTTGATAATTTCTCCGTTGTGCCGCCGGGAACGGGCATTTGCCATCAGGTTAATCTGGAAAATATTGCGAAGGGCGTCTGGTCGAGCAAGGATGCTGGCGGCGATATGGTCGCCTACCCCGATACCTGCGTTGGCACCGATAGCCACACGACGATGATCAACGGCCTTGGCGTGCTTGGCTGGGGCGTGGGCGGGATTGAGGCGGAGGCGGCGATGCTGGGGCAACCGGTTTCGATGCTGATCCCCGAAGTGGTTGGCTTCAAACTTACCGGCGCGATGGCCGAAGGGATCACCGCGACCGATCTGGTGCTCACCTGCGTTCAGATGCTGCGCGCCGCCGGAGTTGTCGGGCGGTTTGTCGAGTTTTACGGCCCCGGCGTAAAAGCGCTTTCACTGGCTGACCGCGCGACGGTGGCCAACATGGCGCCCGAATATGGCGCGACGTGTGGTTACTTCCCGATTGATGACAAGACGCTCGATTATCTGCGGCTTACGGGGCGCGACGAGGATGATATTGCGCTCACCGAGGCCTATGCGAAGGCGCAGGGCTTCTGGCGGCATGATGATATGGTCGAGGCGGTTTATTCCAAAACGCTCAAGCTCGATATGGCGAGCGTGGTGCCATCACTCGCCGGGCCAAAATTGCCGCAAGAGCGCGTTTCGATGGCCGATCTCGATGAAAGCTACAACCGCGATCTAAGCAAGGTTTTTGGCGCGAATGACGATGCCGGGCGCGTGCCGGTTGAGGGCGAGGATTATGATCTTGGCCATGGCGATGTGACGATTGCGGCGATTACGAGCTGCACCAATACCTCCAATCCGAGCGTGCTGATTGCGGCCGGGCTGGTGGCGCGGAAGGCGCGAGCGCTGGGATTACAGCGGAAGCCTTGGGTGAAAAGCTCGCTTGCGCCGGGGTCTCAGGTGGTGACGGATTATCTCGATAAGGCGGGGCTGAGCGCGGATCTGGATTATCTCGGCTTCAACCTTGTCGGCTATGGCTGCACGACTTGCATCGGCAATAGCGGGCCTCTGCCGCCGCCAATATCGAAGGCGATCAACGACAACGGCCTGGTTGCCGCATCGGTGCTTTCGGGCAACCGGAATTTTGAGGGCCGCGTGTCTCAGGATGTGCTGGCCAACTATCTCGCTTCGCCGCCTTTGGTGGTCGCTTATGCGATCAAAGGCACGGTGCGTGAGGATATGTATGAGACACCGATCGGGCAAGGCAGCGACGGCGCGGATGTGTATCTGAAAGATATCTGGCCTTCCAACGAGGAAGTTAGCGCGGCGATGGCGGGCGCGGTTTCGCGCGAGATGTTCGAGAGCCGCTATGCCAACGTCTATAATGGCGATGCGGCGTGGCGCGATATCGAAGTCACCGGCGGCGAAACTTACGCCTGGCGCGCGGGCAGCACGTATGTCGCCAACCCGCCATATTTTGATGGCATGGAGATGACCCCCGCGCCGATCAGCGACATCATTGATGCGAAGACTTTGGCGGTGCTCGGCGACAGCATCACCACCGATCACATTTCGCCTGCCGGCGCGATCAAGGAAGACTCCCCGGCCGGAGAATATCTTAAAAATCACCAAGTCGCGAAAAAGGACTTTAATTCATACGGTTCACGGCGCGGCAACCACGATGTCATGATGCGGGGGACATTCGCCAATATCCGTATCAAGAATGAAATGGCCGGCGGAAAAGAGGGCGGATTCACAAAATATGACGGCGAAATCATGTCGATTTACGACGCCGCAATGCGTCACAAAGCTGACGGCAATGATCTCGTCGTAATCGGCGGCGCGCAATATGGCACCGGCTCCTCGCGCGATTGGGCCGCGAAGGGCACGAATTTGCTCGGCGTCAAAGCGGTGATCGTAGAAAGCTACGAACGCATACACCGCAGCAACCTCGTCGGCATGGGCGTTCTGCCGCTGCAATTCGCAGAAGGCGTTTCGCGCAAATCGTTGAAATTGGATGGCAGCGAAAGCTTTACCATAAAGGGCGTCGCCACACTCGATCCGCGTCAAGAGATCGAAGTTGAAATGACCCGCGTTGATGGTTCGAGCGAGATATTTAACACGCTATGCCGGATCGATACCACGAACGAGATGGAGTATTTCCTCAATGGCGGGATACTGCATTATGTGCTGCGGAACTTGGCGGGAGGGTAAGGGCTACTCAGCCCGCTCGCTATACCCTAGCTCTCGTCATTCCCGCGAAAACGGGTATCCATTTCCTGACATTGGGTATGAACGATAGCTCAGGAAATAGACTCCCGATCAAGTCGGGAGTGACGATGTGAGGTGAGCGTCCGTTTCAATCAAGCCCGCGCCAGCACCGCCAGCGCCGCTTTCAAATGCGGGGCATCGACCATTTTGCCGTCAACCTGCAGCACGCCTGCGCCGGGATTGGCGGCGAAGGCGTCTGCTATGGCCTGCGCGGCGGTGATCTGCGCGTCTGTTGGCGTGAAGGCAGCGTTGATGGTGGCCACTTGCCCGGGATGGATGGCGAGCATTCCTGTGAAGCCGTCGCGTGCGGCTCGGCCTGCATAGGCTGATAGGCCGACCTCGTCTTTGATCGCCGGAAACACGGTATCAATCGCCGCCACGCCCGCCGCATGGGCCGCAAATAAACTAAGGCTGCGCACCAATTCATAGGGCGACGTATAGCTGCCATCCTCCTGCCGAGAGGTCGCCGCGCCTATCGCTGCGGGCAGGTCCTCTGCGCCCCAGCTTACCCCAAGGAGCGCGCTGCTGACCTCACGCAGACTGCCCAGTTCAAATATCGCGGCAGGCGTTTCGGTGGCGATGGGCAGGATCGGCGGTTCTTCGCCGTCTGCGATGGCCGGTGTCATCAAGCTACGCAGCCAGCGCACAGAGGCCGCACCTTCCGCCTTGGGAAGCAACAGCGCATTTGGATAATGCGGCAGCACAGCGTCCAGATCAGCCTGCGTCTCTCCGCTGCCTTCGGGGTTGACACGGACGAAGCTGCGCACGCCTTCCCGCTCACCGGAAAGCCACTCGGCGGCGGCATCGCGCGCCGCGCTCTTGCTCGCCAACGCCACCGAATCTTCCAAATCAATGATGATCGCATCGGCGCCGCTCGCGGCCGCTTTGGCAAAGCGATCGGGGCGGTCGGCGGGGACGAAAAGGAGTGAGCGCAGTTTCATATCCCGGTCTTTTTCAATAATGCGGCGCGCTCACACGAACAGACAATCTCGCCCTTCTGGTTCAACATAATATGCTTGAAAGTTACGATCCCCGCATTGGGCCGCGATTTGCTTTCTTTCAGCGCGATCACCTCGGTCTCCGCGCGCAATGTATCGCCGATGAAGACCGGCTTTGGCATAACGAGACTGTCATAGCCCAGATTGGCGACCAGCGTGCCCAGCGTGGTATCACCCACCGACAGGCCGACCATCAGGCTGAAAGTGAAGGTGCCGTTGACAAGGATCTGCCCGAACTCGCTTTGCTTCGCGGCCTCTGCGTCGAGATGCAGCGGCTGCGGATTATGCGTCATCGTGGTGAAGAGCAGATTGTCCGTCTCCGTCACCGTGCGGCGGATTTCATGCGTCATGCTATCGCCAATTTGCCATTCATCGAAAAACTTGCCTGCCATTAGATCCTCCATATTCCCTCTCCCATCGGGAGAGGGTTGCGGCGACTTGGCAGCTTGCTGCCTAGTCATAGCTGGGTGAGGGGCCGCCGCCCTGCCCGCACCGCTGAATCCCTCATCCAACTGCGTCTAGCTGCTATGCAGCAAGACTTCATATCCTTCTCCCAATGGGAGAAGGTTTATTCCTCCACCACCTCAATCTTCGCCAGCAGTGCCTCAACCTGCACCTGCGCGCCAGCCTCTGCATTCAACTCCGCGACCACGCCGTCAAAGGGCGCGGTGAGCGTATGTTCCATCTTCATCGCCTCCAGCGTGAGCAGCTTCTGACCCTTGGTCACGCTATCGCCCGCCGCGACATCGACCGAGATGATCCGGCCCGGCATGGGGGATAGGATTGCGCCGTCGGAGGCCGCAATTGTACCGGTGAAGTCCCGCAACTGCTGACGCACATGTAGTGACTTACCCATGTGAAATAAAACAAAGCCATCCGATACCGGCCTTGCTTTGACCTCCATTTTTTTCCAGTTGCGCTCTAATTGGAAAACTTCTGTTCCGTCGCCGACATCGGCATAAAATTCACTTCTTGGTTCAGAGTTCAATCTCCATCCGAGCATTGATGGCCTAATTCGAAGTTCTTCTACATCAGAAATTGACTCGCTAAAATTCCCCCAAAGAGACTTTGGACCGATGGCCGCATTCTGCATAATTGCTGCAGGAACCGTTTCGCACAAACGCTGCAGAATGGGTCCATGATCAACGAGTAAATCTTCGTTGTCACCAATGAAGCTTGTTGAAATATTACCAGAGCGAAATTGCTTGTTCACAAGGCAACATGCCAAAAAAGTTGCATTTGTAGCTACCGGCCAAACGGCAGTTTCGGCACAAGCATCTACTAAATGATCGATCGCATCTAATCGATTTCTTTTATGTATAACCAATTTAGCGATCATTGGATCGTAGAACGGAGAGATTTCGTCACCTTGCGAAACTCCAGTTTCTAGCCTGTCGGGATGTGAAGTGAAAACTTCCAACCGTCCGACACTCGGCAAAAACCCCTTCGCCGGATCTTCCGCATAGAGCCGCGCCTCTATCGCATGGCCATTGATCGACAGCTCATCTTGCTTCTTCGGCAACGCCTCGCCGCTTGCCACACGCAACTGCCATTCGACGAGATCAACGCCGGTAATTTCTTCGGTGACCGGATGTTCAACCTGCAAACGCGTGTTCATTTCCATGAACCAGATACGGTCTGCGCGCAGGCCGTCCGAAGCATCGGCGATGAACTCTATCGTGCCGGCATTTTCGTAATCCACCGCTTTGGCGGCCTTTACGGCGGCGGCGCAGATGGCTTCGCGGGTTTTCTCATCCATGCCGGGCGCGGGCGCTTCTTCGATCACCTTTTGATGGCGGCGTTGCAGCGAGCAATCGCGCTCGAACAGATGGATGACATTGCCATGACTATCGCCAAATATCTGCACCTCGATATGGCGCGGACTTTCGATCCACTTTTCGATGAGCACAATATCATTGCCGAAACTCGCCTTGGCCTCGCGTTGGCAAGAGGCAAGACTATCGGCAAAATCGGATGCGGCATCAACCTTACGCATCCCCTTCCCGCCGCCGCCCGCAACCGCTTTGATCAGCACCGGATAGCCGATTTTCGCGGCTTGCTTGGCCAGAAATGCAGCATCCTGATTGTCGCCAATATAGCCCGGCGTGGTCGGCACGCCCGCCGCTTCCATGAGCGTCTTGGCCGCATCCTTCAGCCCCATCGCGCGGATGCTATCCGGCTTTGGCCCCACCCAGATCAGCCCCGCATCGATCACGGCCTGCGCAAAATCCGCATTCTCGCTCAGGAAACCATAACCCGGATGAATAGCCTCCGCATTGCTCTCCTTCGCCGCAGCAATAATCTTCGCCCCCACCAGATAGCTCTCGGCAGCGGGCGACGCGCCAATATGCACCGCCTCATCGGCTTGGCGCACATGCAACGCCTTCGCATCGGCATCGGAATATACGGCGATGGTGCGAATACCCATCGCGCGCGCCGTGCGGATGATCCGGCAGGCGATTTCGCCTCTGTTGGCAATGAGGAGGGATTTAATCATAATAATTCCTCCCCGGCACGGGGAGGAATTTCAGGAACGCCGATCACATCCGAAACACGCCAAAGCGCGCCTTCTCTTCCACCGGTGCGTTCAATGCAGCCGCAAAGGCCAGCCCCAGCACATCCCTCGTTTGCGCCGGGTCAATCACCCCGTCATCCCACAGCCGCGCGGTTGCATAATACGGGTTGCCTTCATCCTCATATTTTTGCCGGATCGGCGCCTTGAAGGCTTCGGTTTCTTTCTCGCTCCATTTATCCGCATCGCGGTGCACCGTTGCCAGCACGCTCGCCGCCTGTTCGCCGCCCATGACGCTGATCCTCGCGTTGGGCCAGGTGAAGAGGAAGCGCGGGTCGTAGGCGCGGCCGCACATTCCGTAATTGCCTGCGCCAAAGCTGCCGCCGATGACTACGGTGACTTTCGGCACGCTTGCGGTGGCGACCGCTGTCACCAGCTTTGCGCCATGCTTGGCGATGCCCTCGGCCTCATATTTTCCGCCGACCATGAAGCCGCTGATATTCTGTAAAAACAGCAAGGGTATCCGCCGCTGACAGGCAAGCTCGATGAAATGCGCGCCCTTGACCGCGCTCTCGCTAAACAGCACGCCGTTGTTGGCGAGAATTGCGACCGGCATACCCCAGATATGCGCAAAGCCGCAGACCAGCGTGGAGCCGTATAGCGCCTTGAATTCGTGGAATTCGCTGCCGTCCACCAAACGCGCGATCACCTCATGCACATCATAGGGCGCGCGGACATCATCGGGGATGATGCCGTATAATTCCTCAGCATCATATTTCGGCTCACGCGGCTCTTTAAGATCAAGATCGGTTTCATACGTGGGACCGAGATGGCTGACAATATCGCGCAGGATGGTGAGCGCGTGTTCGTCATTTTCAGCAACATGATCGACCACGCCCGATTTTTTGCCATGCAGATCGCCGCCGCCCAAGTCTTCCGCGCTAATCTCTTCGCCCGTCGCGGCCTTTACGAGCGGCGGGCCAGCGAGAAAGATCGTGCCCTGCCCGCGCACAATAATGCTCTCGTCGGACATTGCGGGCACATACGCGCCGCCCGCCGTGCAGCTGCCCATGACCGAGGCGATTTGCGGGATGCCGAGCGCGCTCATATTGGCCTGATTGAAGAATATCCGCCCGAAATGATCACGATCCGGGAAGACCTGATCCTGATGCGGCAAATTCGCGCCGCCGCTATCGACGAGGTAGATGCAGGGCAGATGGTTCGCCTCGGCAATCTCTTGCGCGCGCAGATGCTTTTTGACCGTCATCGGATAATATGTGCCGCCTTTGACGGTCGCGTCATTGGCGACAATCATGCACTGCCGCCCCGATACGCGGCCAATCGCGGTGATGATGCCCGCGCCGGGAATATCGGTATCATACAGCCCATTTGCGGCGAGCTGGCCGAGCTCAAGCAGCGGCGAACCGGGATCGAGCAGGCGTTCAACGCGGTCTCTGGGAAGCAGCTTGCCTCGCGCAATATGGCGCTCCCGAGATTTCTCGCTGCCGCCCTTTGCGGCCTCGGATACCTTCTCCCAAAGCTCGTCGCGTAGCTTTTTATTGTGCGCAGCATTACTGCGGTATGAATCGGCTTCGGTGTTGATTGATGTATTAAGGGTGGGTGCTGTCATGCGCCTCTTATAGCGTGCAATTCGTGCAAGGGAATGCGCAATAATGTTGCGGCACTAAATCGCCAAAATCCCACGACGTGTTCTCCTGCGAAGGCAGGAGTCTAGGGCAGCGACGCGCTAGGCGGCTCTGGACTCCTGCCTTCGCAGGAGAACACACTTGGGAGCATGGTGCTCAAGCGAACCTCTGCTGCAACTCCAGCATCCTCATCGCCGCAACCGCAGCCTCTCCGCCCTTATCTTTCTGTGTCGGGTCGGCGCGCACCAGCGCTTGCTCCTCATTTTCCACGGTGAGGATAGCGTTGCCAATGGCAATACTGTCCATCGTCAACGCCATGATGCCGCGCGCGCTTTCGCCTGCGACGATCTCGAAATGATAGGTCTCGCCGCGAATGACGACGCCGACCGCAACAAAGCCGTCATACTGCCCGCTCTCCGCCGCCATTGCGAGCGCGCCGGGAATTTCCAGCGCTCCCGGCACAGTGATGACCTCTGTTTCATGCCCCGCCTTCTCAAGCGCCGCCTTCGCTCCGGCGATCAGCATATCATTCAGGCCATCATAAAACCGTGCTTCAACTATCAGGAACTTTGCCATCTGCTTACTCCGGTATCGCCTGTTCGCTCACTACGCGCAGGCCATAGCCTTCGAGCCCGACGGGGCTGTGATGCGAGTTGCTGAGCAGGATCATATCGGACACACCCAGATCAACCAGTATCTGCGCGCCGATGCCATAATCGCGCAATTCGCCGCTCGGCGGTTTCTCTTTGGCAATCTCATTTTGCAATCGCTGCGCATTATTGGGCATCAGCACGACGATCAGCCCGCTGCCGTTTTTGCCAATCTCTGCCATAGAGCGCTGCAATGTGCGTTTGCGCGGGCCCGATTGACCCAGCACATCATCGAAGATCGAAATGGCGTGCATCCGCACCAGCGTCGGTTCATCGCTCTGGATATGCCCTTTTTGCAGCACGACATTGGTCGAGCCATCAACGGTATTCTGGTAAGTCATCGCGCGCCAATCGCCGCCATAATCGGACACAAAATCGCTCTCGCTGGCTTTTTCGACGAGATGGTCATGTTTCATCCGGTAGGCGATCAAATCGCGGATCGTGCCCATTTTGAGCTTGTGCATCCGCGCGAAGGATACCAGATCATCCATTCGCGCCATCGTGCCGTCATCCTTCATAATCTCGCAGATCACGCTCGACGGATTGAGCCCGGCCAGCCGCGAAATATCAACGCCTGCCTCGGTATGGCCCGCGCGCACCAGCACGCCGCCATCGCGCGCGATCAGCGGGAAGACGTGCCCCGGCGTGACAATATCATCCTTCGTCTTGGCGGTATCAATCGCCACCGAAACGGTGCGCGCGCGGTCCCCCGCGCTAATCCCCGTGGTCACACCTTCGCGCGCTTCGATGCTAGTGGTGAAAGCGGTTTCATGCCGAGTCTCATTGGCCCGGCTCATCAATTCGAGGCCAAGCTGCTCGGTGCGTTTGCGGGTGAGCGTAAGGCAGATCAGCCCGCGGCCATGCGTCGCCATGAAATTGATCGCATCGGGCGTCGCCATCTGCGCCGGAATGATAAGATCACCTTCATTTTCGCGGTCCTCATCATCGACAAGAATATACATCCGGCCATTGCGCGCTTCCTCGATAATCTCTTCGATCGGCACGAGCGCGGGCGTATCGTCATTTTCAAACAGATAGCTTTCAAGCTTGCGCAAAGTATCGGCGGTCGGGTTCCAGTCAGTCTCTTCCAGATCACGCAATGTATTGGCATGGAGGCCAGCGGCACGCGACAGGCCGGATTTGGACAGGCCACCATCGGTGACAAGGCCGCGCAGTTTTTCAATCAATTCGGTAGACATGAGCAATTCCAAAGTTACAAAGGTTACACCAAGATGGCGTCAGTGATGCGCTGTTTTCACATTGTAATGTGATAGTCAAGAGGTGAATCACATTCAAGCCACATTTTGAAGGTGAATATCCATGGCTGAAACAATCTGGGCCAACAAGAATGATTTGACCGACACACTCGTCAACGAAGAAGCACTCCCCGCGCTTGGCGATGGCGAAGTGCGTTTGCGCGTCGAGAGTTTTTCGGTGACGGCCAACAATGTGACCTATGCCGTCATTGGCGAGCAGTTTGGCTATTGGAATTTTTTCCCGGCGGGCGAAGGATATGGCGTCGTACCAATGTGGGGCCATGCTGTTGTCGAAGAGACGCGCCATGCCGAGATCAGCAAGGGCGAACGCGTTTACGGCTACCTGCCCATGGGCAGCCATATTGACGTTCTGCCCGGCAAGATAAGCGCAGGCAGCTTCATGGATACCGCCGCGCATCGGCTGCCAATGTCGCCTATCTATAACCAGTATAGCCGCCTCGCCGCAGACCCGGAGCATGATCCGGCGAAAGAGGATGAACGGATGCTTTTCGCGCCGCTATTCAAGACAGGCTATCTGATCGAATATATGTTTCGCGGCGAAAATTGGTTCGGGGCAGAAACGCTGTTGATGACCAGCGCGTCGTCAAAGACCTCCATGGGGCTGGCGAGCTGCGCGAAGCAATCATCGCCGCAAGTGAAGCGGATTGGCCTTACCTCGGCGGGTAATATCGGCTTTGTCAAAGGCACCGGGCTTTATGATGAAGTGCTCGCCTATAATGATGTCGCGAGCCTGGCACAAACGCCAAGCGTGTCGGTGGATTTCGCAGGCAACAGGGCGCTACTCGGCGACATTCATACCATGCTCGGTGACAATCTTAAATATAGCTGCCTCGTCGGCGCCACCCATGTTGATGCCAGAGGATCAGGGGGCGGCACGATCAGCGGTGGTGGAGGCAGTATGCCCGGCCCGGCGCCGATCCTGTTCTTCGCTCCCGACCATGCGGTTGCCGCGATCAAGGAACTGGGGCCGCAGGCATTTGGCAAAGCGGTGGCGGCCAACTGGACGGAATTTTTGAACAGTGTCGATGGCGCGCTCAAGATTGATGAACGCGCCGGAGTATTGGCGGCAGCCGAGGCGTTCGTTGCAACATTCAAGGGCGAGACCGATCCGAGCATGGGGATTATTATCAGGCCCTGAAACCAAACAAGGCGAAAACACGGACGCCACGTTAATGTCCAGTAAATACTATAAATATTAATAGCTTACCTCTTCCAAGGGAGAATGGCGTGATGAAAACTCTATCAACAATCAGTGCTGCACTGGTGATCTCGGCGGCCTTCGGCGGACCGGCTCAAGCTTGCCGCTTATATAGTACGCCGGAGACGGTTGTCGCAGACCGCTATGAAAATAATCGATATACTTCGATCATTCTGGCGCAGGTCATTGAGGCCGGCTATACTGAAAAGGCGCGCAACGATTGGCATCCCTGGGCAGCGAAGGCGATGCCGCTAACCGATCTTTCTGACGTGCCGATCGCGGTGGATACGCCCACCAGGGAAGTGGATAAAACGCGAATATATAGCTTTGGCCGAACCGGTAGCACCTCGGCATGTGACGATGGGGTGCCCTCTCCGTCCAAGGACGATATCTGGATACTCTATATGAGCGGCGATAAGGTCATAAATGCCTATCCCTTAGAAATGGCATATAGAATTGACACGCGGCTGCGATCTGAATGGATGATCGGAAAAAAGGACGGCTCTTCCCCCGCGAAATCTGGCAAAGCGCCTGATA
This sequence comes from Sphingorhabdus sp., assembly GCA_036479555.1. GTDB lineage: Bacteria > Pseudomonadota > Alphaproteobacteria > Sphingomonadales > Sphingomonadaceae > Sphingorhabdus_B. The sequence goes on along the minus strand of JAZGFP010000002.1, from coordinate 276,071 downwards.
GGGTAACCGAGCCGCCATAATCCTAGGGTCAGGCCTGAAGTTATTGCGGAAATGAGAAGTGAGGCCCGTCGATATGCCATGCTTTTCATCGGCGGCTTTTTAGTTCAGCAGGCGGCAAATTTCTGCAGGCGCTCCTTAATGATTTTGTCGGCCTCCGCCATGATCCGGTCGATCAGTTCCTTGCAGGTCGGAATATCGTTGATAAGCCCCGCAACCATGCCGCAGCTCCATGCGCCTGCATCCATATCGCCCTCCATCATGATCCGCGGATAGACGCCCGCGACTTGCTCGATCACATCGGTAAATTGCAGATCGGCGCCCTTTTCCTTTTCAATCTCCAGCAATCTTTCGACCGCCGGATTGTTCATCACGCGCTCTGTATTGCGCAATGGCCGCATCACGAGGCGTGTATCGAGTTCCGAAGCCGCCACAATCGCCGCCTTCACATTTTCATGCACCGGCGCTTCTTTCGTGGCGATAAAGCGCGTGCCCATATTCATGCCGTCTGCGCCCATGGCGAGCGAGGCTACAAGGCTGCGGCCATCGGCCATACCGCCCGAGGCAACGAACGGAATTTCAAGCTCGTCTGCGGCGCGCGGTAGCAGGATCATGTTGGGAATATCATCTTCGCCCGGATGCCCGCCGCATTCAAAGCCATCGACCGATAGGGCATCGCAGCCAATCGACTGCGCCTTCAGGCTGTGGCGAATGCTGGTGCATTTGTGGATCACCTTGATGCCGGCGTCTTGGAGCGGCGGCAACACTTGCTGCGGATTGTTGCCAGCGGTTTCAACCACCTTCACGCCGCCTTCGATTATGGCCTTTATCATGCCGGGATAATCGGGCGCATTGACCACCGGCAGGAAGGTGAGGTTCACACCAAACGGCTTGTCGGTCATATCCTTGCATTTGGCGATTTCGTTGGCCAGATCAGCGGCCGTTTTCTGCGTCAGCCCAGTGATGATGCCCAGCCCGCCTGCATTGGATACCGCCGCCGCCATTTCGGCAAAGCCGACATAATGCATACCGCCCTGAATGATCGGATGCTCGATGCCAAACATTTCTGTGATGCGGGTTTTCATTGGTGCTCTCCTGGCTTATTTTAAGTTCTGATCATACTCACGGGAAAGCTCGCCACCGGCTTCCCTTGCTTAGGAAACGAGCTGCATATTTCTCTCTGCCTTGCTGTCTTTACCCGATAGTGATTTACCCAAACCGCGATAGATCGTGTCGATAATCATAGCCAGCTTTTCCTCCGAAAGCCGGTTGCCAAGCATGACCAGCAGGTCGGGGTTGCAATAGGGCTGCACCATCTGATTGATCAGCGAAACCGTCTCGTCAATCGACAGCCCTGCAAAATGATCATGCTCCATTGCTTCGGCCACAATCATTGCAAGATAGTGATCCCCCAAATCGACATAGCCGCGGACAACATCAAAATATTGATGGCCAAGCGCGCAATAGCTGTTGAACAATTCCGGATCCTCATCATACCGCGCCCGCATCAGCACAAAGCGGCGGTGGAAAAAGGCCAGCATCTTCTCTTTCGTCGGCATATCCGCTGCGGCGACCTCTTCCATCACCGCGACCTTGTCGGCAAACCAGTCTTCGGCGATAGCCTCCATCACCGCCTCCTTGCTTTCAAAAAAGCGGTAGATATTGGACGGGGACATGCCCGCCTCTGTGGCAAGTTCGGACATTGAAATGTCGATCGCGCCGCGCCGTTTTATCAACGCCTCTACCGTTTCAAGCAGCAATTTTCTACCAGCCTCTATATCCGTTTGCGGGCGTGCCATGTGCAGAAACCTTCCTTGAATGGGGATTGCGCGTATTGCTTATGTATATCAGTTTTCTGATATATGAAGTTTTTCTTCAATTTTCAATATCGAAAAGCTGCAATTGGCCGTGTGCCTGACGCACTTCGTCATCATCCCTGCCCTCATTCAATCCAGCCAGCGTCAACCCCAACAGCCTTAGCCCCATGGGCGCGGGCAGTATTTGATCGAGCAATTCGCAACCAACCTTGGCGAATTCGACCTTGTCTTTCACATAATGCGGCAGGCTGCGGCTGCGCGTGATGGTGCGAAAATCGGCATAACGCGTCTTCAATGTAACCGTGCGGCCCACCGCCTTGCTACGCTCAACTCGCTCCCAGGTAATATCTATGATCTCATCAAACGCCTCGCGTATTTCCTCTTCGCTTTCCTTGTCCTCAAAGTAAGTGCGTTCGGCGCTGACCGATTTGCGTATCTGGTTTGGGTTGACCGGGCGGTCGTCTATCCCGCGCGCCGCCTTAAACAGATAGCTACCCGAGCTACCGAAATTACGGTTTAGCCAGGCTTCGTCCTTCGCCCGCAAATCCGCACCGGTTTCAATACCAAGCCCGGCCATCTTCTCTGCGGTACGCGGGCCGACACCGTGGAAGCGGCGCACCGGAAGACTAGCAACAAATTCCGCGCCTTGCTCGGGCAGGATAACGCACATCCCGTCGGGCTTATTCTGGTCGCTAGCGAGCTTTGCAATGAACTTGTTATAGCTAACACCGGCGCTGGCGGTCAGCCCGGTTTCCGCGTGGATAGCTGCGCGGATTGCCTGCGCAATTTTTACGGCTGAGCCAATGTCCTGTTTGTCTTTGGTCACATCAAGATAAGCCTCGTCGAGCGATAGCGGCTGGATGAGATCGGTGTGGCGAGCAAAAATTGCGCGTATCTGGCGGGACACTTCGCGGTAGGCGTCAAAGCGCGATTTCACAAATATCAGATCAGGGCAAAGCCGGATTGCGCGGCTTGATGGCATCGCCGATTTGACACCAAATTTGCGCGCTTCATAGCTCGCCGCCGCGACCACGCCGCGTTTGGAGGAGCCTCCGACCGCGACAGGTTTACCGCGTAACTTAGGATCATCGCGCTGTTCAACGCTCGCGAAGAATGCGTCCATATCGACGTGGATGATCTTACGGACAGCCATGCCTTTCAACCCATAGTGCTACTGATCCCTATAGCCAAGCCCGCAGCAAATCCCCATAGGACGGCGATGCACGGTCAGGAAGCAACGAACAAGAAGCGCATCAAAATTCCAAAGGAGCGCGAGCTGGTTGCCATGATGGCGTCTATCATGGCGCTCAACGCGCTGGCGATTGATACCATGCTGCCCGCCTTTCAGGAAATGCGCGACGCGCTGGGCATCGGCAATCCCAATCATGTGCAATATGTCATCAGCTTCTATCTGCTCGGCATGGGGCTGGGTTCGATCATCTATGGCCCGCTGTCAGACCGCTTTGGCCGCAAAGCCGTGTTGCTGCCCGCGCTTGCCGGATATGGCCTATTCTCGCTCGCCTGCAGCTTTGCTCCCAGCTTTGAGATGCTGCTTGCAATGCGGATGGCGCAGGGGCTTTGCGGCGCGGCGCTGGGCGTATTAGTCGCGGCAATCATCCGCGACCGCTTCGAAGGCGACACCATGGCGCGCCATATGTCGATGATCTTCATGACATTCATGATCGTGCCCATCATCGCACCCAGCATAGGAGCGTTGATCCTCAAGGTTGCTCCATGGCGGACAATATTCGATCTGTTCGCTGTTTTGGCTCTGGTCGTGGCCTTCTGGGCTTGGCGCCGTCTGCCCGAAACACTGTCACCGGACAATGTCATTCGCTTCAACGTTGGCTCGATAGCCAGCGGATCAAAGACGGTTCTGATGAACCGGCAAGCGATGGGTTATGTGCTGGCGAGCGCGGTTATACAGGGTTCGCTCTACGGGTATCTCAACGCATCCGAGCAGCTATTTTCTTTCACATTCGGCGCGCGCGATTTCTTTCCCATCGGCTTTGCCATCATCGCCATTGGCATCGCCTTTGCCAATTTCACCAACAGCCGCATTGTCATGAAATTTGGCGCACGGCGCGTGTCGCACAGCGCCGTCTTCATCTATATCACGCTTGGCTTGCTACAGCTTGGAGCGGCGTGGTTTTTTGCGTCCTCGCTGTCGCTTTTCATGGCTTTGCTGATGGGCAACATGGCGCTGATCGGTTTTCTGGGACCCAATTTTTCGTCCATTGCCATGCAGCCCTTTGGCCATATGGCGGGCATCGCATCCTCTTTTCAGCAATCATTGCGGCAAATGTTGGGGGCAGGCATCGGTGCGGCTATCGGCGCGCAATTTAATGGCACAGCCATTCCCATGGCCATCGGGTTTTGCGTCTGCGGAACCGCCAGCTTGCTGCTGATATTCTGGGGCGAGCGGGGCAAGCTCTTCACCCGCCCGCACTCTGCACCACGTTCGCCGATGTAGCGGCTGCTTATCCGAGCAAACCGGGGAATAGACCGAACAGCAGGATCAACCCAACAGCTATCGGGCAGAGCCACGCGACCAGAAAACGCCACAGCGCAAACATTCCGCCCTCTAGCCCGGTCTCGGCCTCAACCAGTTTTTTATCCGCGCGCCAGCCAATGAAAATCGCTAGAAAAAGTGCCGCAACCGGCAGAAAAATCTTGCCGACAAATCCATCAATCGTGTCGAAAATATTCGCGTCGGCAAATAATGGCCAGAAGCCCAGCAAGCGAACATCGGACCAGACGTTGAGCGACAATGCGCAGGCCACACCCACCAGGAATATCACGCCGCCGACGATCCAGGCAGCTTTCGGTCGGCTCCAGCCAAATTTGGTTTTTGCCCAGGCAACGACCGCCTCAAGCAGCGAGATTGAGCTGGTGAGCGCTGCAAAGAAAACCAGCACGAAGAACAGCATCCCGATGAGCGATCCTCCGGGCATATCGTGGAACGCGAGTGGTAGCGACTGGAACACCAAAGTTGGCCCGGCGGCGACATCAAGCCCGACCGCAAATACGATCGGAAAGATCATCAGTCCGGCCAATATGGCAACGCCGGTATCGGCAAAAGCGATCATCCCAGACGTTGGTGCGAGCTTGGTATCCTTCGAAACATAAGCACCGTAGGTAATCAGCGCAGCTGACCCCAAACTCATCGAGAACAGCGCTTGACCGAGCGCTTCATTCATCACGCTCGGTGTCAGCTTGCTAAAATCGGGCGTGAACATGAAACTCACAGCCTTGGCAAATTCACCGGTGAAAGCCCCGTAGATCGTGATGAGTATGAGCAGCACGAAGAAAATCGGCATCAGATAGGTGGCTGCTTTCTCGATACCGTCGGTAACACCGCGCGCCACAATCCAGATCGTGATCGCCATAAACAAAGTGTGCATGCTCAGCAGCATCGGGTTATTGGCAAACAGCGTCGTCATCCTACCCGCGATGGCTTCGGGGTTTTCGGATGCAAGCGCCCCAGCAAAGGGATCACCAGAAAATAGCGCGCCAAGGAAATCCACTCCCATCACGCCGACATAATACATCACCCAACCGGCAACGACGCTGTAGAAAGTGAGAATAAGAAACGCTGTGAGAATTTCTATCCCGCCAAATATTCCCCAAATACCGCTTCGGTTGGAATCAGCGGCAACCTTCATCACGCTGTCATAGGCATCGCTGCGCCCGTGACGCCCGATAAGGATTTCAGAAAGAATAAGCGGCAGGCCGATCAGGACGACGCAAGCAATATAAAACAGCACAAAAGCGCCGCCGCCATTCTCGCCTGCAAGTGTTGGAAAACGCCAGATATTACCAAGGCCAACTGCGGCCCCGACTGCGGCCAAAACGAAAGCCGAACGCGAGGACCAACCCTCACGTCCTGCGGGTGCTACGCCTGCTGCGCCTGCCATTATATCTCTCCCATTTTAGGCCGGTCGCTCTTGGATAGCGCCTTGCCTTCCCTCTATCATTGACCTGCTAGCAGCGGGCCTAATTTTCGGCCAGCAAAAATATGGACATGCAGATGCGGCACCTCCTGATGCGCGTCCATGCCGATATTAGCGAGCAGCCGGTAACCCGGTTCGACAAAACCGGCCTCGCGCGCGATGTCACCAATGATGCGCATGAAGCCCGCTATTTCCGCGTCGCTCGCATTGGCGGTAAAATCATCCCAGCTCACATAAGCGCCCTTAGGGATTACCAGCACATGATAGGGTGCCTGCGGATTGATATCCTCAAATGCCAGCACATTATCATCTTCATAAACGGTATTATTGGGAATTTCGCCGCGCAGGATTTTAGCGAAGATATTCTGGTCATCATAAGGCTTGGTTGCATCAATCGGCATCGTTTGTCCTCGCTGCTTTTTCGACGTGGCCGGAAAGCCCTTCGCGCGCCTCAAGCTCCGCCTCGACATCAGCAAGGCTCAGGCCTTTTTCATTGAGCAATATGAGCAGATGGAAGAGCAGGTCGGCGGCTTCGGATGTCAACGCTTTTGGATCCTCGGACAGCGCCGCGACAATAGTCTCAACCGCCTCTTCGCCCACTTTCTCGGCAATCTTCTTATCGCCCTTGGCAAAGAGCGAGGCAACATAGCTGCTATCGGGGTCGGCCCCGCGGCGCTCCGCAATCACCGTTTCAAGCCTGCGTAAAATATCGCTCATCTTGGTTTGCCCTGCAACATGGCAACCATCGGTTTTTCGTCTTCGGGGATCAGTCCTTCTAATACGCGCCAGAAGCCCGTCACCGATTCTTGGCCTGCGGCGCCATAGGCAGCCGACAGCTTCCCTCGCAATGCATCGAAAAGTTCTGCTTCAAGCCGTCCTCCGGCATCTGTCAGCCGCAGCAGCTTCTGCCGCCTATCCGAGGTGCCTTGTCGTGTTTCGATCAGGCCGCGATCAGATAGGTCTTTCAATACCCGCCCGAGCGATTGTTTGGTGATGGCCAGAAAGCGTAAGAGATCGCTGACGGTCAGGTCGGGCTGGCGCGCGACAAAATACAGCGCGCGGTGATGCGCCCTGCCAAGGCCTTGCTGCGCGAGCCGCTCGTCAATGCTGCGGGTCAGGCGGGTATAGCCGAAATAAAGTAGCTCTACACCGCGCCGCACCTCGTCTTCGCGTAGGAAAAGCGGGGAGGCAGCGGCCGCGCTATTTTCAGGCGCTGAAGAAGATGGGACAGCCATATTGACGTATCTTGCCCTCAAGGATAGGGAATATCAAGCTTTTCATGGCATGGCTTTACGCGAGATATGTTATGGGGAATTTCAGGAGAAGGTAGCATGACAGATAAGGCTGCGGCGCATGCATTTATGTCCGAACCGCACCCCTCCCCGGTCGATCCCGATGACCGGGAGAAGCTGATTTCGGATCCAGGCTTTGGCCGCGTTTTCACCGACAATATGGCCTCCGCCCGCTATCACGAAGGTAAGGGCTGGCATGATGCGAAGATCACGCCGCGCGCTTCGCTGACGCTCGATCCGGCAACGGCAGTGCTGCATTATGCGCAGGAAATATTCGAAGGGATGAAGGCCTACCGGCTTGCCGATGGCGCGATGGCGCTGTTTCGTCCCGATGCCAATGCAGCACGCTTCAACGAAAGTGCCCGCCGTATGGCGATGCCTGATTTTCCCAAGCAGATGTTCATCGAGTCGGTCAATGCGCTGGTCCGCTCGGATGCGAACTGGTTCCCGCCGGTAGAAGGCGGTGCCATTTATTTGCGGCCCTTCATGTTCGCCAGCGAAGTCTTCCTCGGCGTCAAACCGTCGGCAGAATATCGCTATCTGGTCATCGCTTCCCCGGTTGGCGGCTATTTCAAAAGCGGAGCGCCGGCGATTACGGTGTGGAACTCCAAGCATTATACCCGCGCTGCGCCGGGCGGAACGGGAGCCGCCAAATGCGGAGGCAACTATGCCGCTAGCCTGATCGCGCAGGCAGAGGCGACGAAGCACGGCTGTGATCAAGTTGTCTTCCTCGATGCGGTAGAGCGCCGATGGATCGAAGAGCTAGGCGGAATGAACCTGTTTTTCCTCTTCGATGACGGGCGCATCATCACCCCGCCGCTCGATGGCACGATATTGGCGGGCATCACCCGCGACAGCGTCATCACGCTGGCAAAGGAGGCCGGGCTGGATGTTCGCGAAGAAGCCTATGCTATCGACCAGTGGGAAGCCGATGCGAAGAGCGGCAAGCTAACCGAGACCTTTGCTTGCGGTACGGCGGCGGTGGTTACGCCCGTTGGCAAGGTTGCCAGCGCAGGCGGAGAGTTTACCATCGGCGCGGGCGGGCCGGGACAGGTGACGCAAATGCTGAAAAACCAACTTGTAGCCATCCAGCGCGGCGAAGCAGAAGACCGCCATGGCTGGGTTCACCGCATCGGCTGATTTTCTTCAGGCGGGCATGCGGCAGAATCGCAATTGATATTGGCAAATGACGCGCTATAAGGCGCGCCACTATCCTCGTTTATGCGTAAGCGGTGAAGTCGCCTGATGGGGTGTAGCCAAGCGGTAAGGCACCGGTTTTTGGTATCGGCATGCGCAGGTTCGAATCCTGCCACCCCAGCCAGGCAGTCACCAATTGATCGCCTAAACTCGGACTTGGTCAACATACGTCTATCATTGTAAATGTTTGTAACGTCAAGTCGCAATCGCTGGTATTTGGTTGTAAATCTACCTATTGTCACAATCCGAAATAGCATATTTCTCTGGAAGATCAGAGTATAGGGGCAAGAGGTAGAAAACATGCGGGTTGCAATCGCTGATGATGAAATTGATGTAACGCAATTTCTGGCAAAAATTGTTGAAGAACAAGGCCATGTCGCCGTCACCTTCTCCGATGGCTCGCTGCTGACACAGGCGTTGGTGCGCGATACGTTTGATCTGGTCATCCTCGACTGGATGATGCCGGGTAAAGACGGGCTGCAAACGCTCAAATGGATGGAAGAGACGCTCACCGAAGCTCCGCCCGTCATGATGGTGACCAACCGTACCGCGAAGCAGGATATTGCCGATGCCCTGAACGCGGGCGCAGACGACTATATCACGAAGCCCGAAGATCGCGGTGTTATCGCCGCACGGATCAATGCCCTGCTGCGCCGGACATCAAGCTCGGGCGCGTTTGAGACCAAAGCGACTTACGGCAAGTATGAACTCGACCGTATCGAACAAACTGTCACTATGGATGGCAAGACGGTTTCGTTAACCGCCAAAGAGTTTGACCTGGCCGATTTGTTTTTTCGCAACCGTGACCGTACACTGTCGCGCAATTACATCATGGAAACCATCTGGCGCACCACAGCGTCGCTTGCCACGCGGACGCTCGACATGCATATATCACGCGTGCGTTCGAAGCTGGAGCTTAGCCCAAAAAACGGATTTCGGATTTTCACAGTTTTCGGCTATGGCTACCGGTTAGAGACGATCGACAAGGGTTAAATTGAATGCGGGGGAAAGACATGCCGAAGCGCGCTGGCTTTTTTATTGTTATATTCGCAGCATTGCTATTCACTCTTCCGCAAACCGCTACCGCGCAAGATGGTGACGGCTATATCAGCTACCGTTTCAAGCGCGGAGATACGCTGATTGGTATTGCCAACCGCTATTTCCGCAAACCCGGGCTTTATAGGATAGTTCAGAGACGTAATCGTATTTCCGATGCGAAGCGCATCCGCGTTGGCAGGACGATCCGTATTTCACGGTCTTTCCTGAAATTCCGGCGGTCGCAGGCTAGGCTGGTTTCAGTGCGCGGACGTGTCTTGCGTTCCGGTAGGGTCGCCAAGGGCGGTGATGTCATACGGGAAGGCGCTTCTCTTTCCACCGCGGCGTCTTCTTTCGTCTCACTGGCCCTTGAAGATGGTTCAACAATATCGCTGCCTTCGAATAGCAGCATGCGCATTCGCCGTCTTCGCCGATATGTTTTGGGCGGCAGTCTGGACTATGACTTTGCAGTGTCGCGCGGCGGTGTGCGTTCAAAGGTATCGCCGAAAAGATCGCGCGATGATCGCTACCGGGTGCGCTCTCCCAGGGCCGTTTCGGCGGTGCGCGGGACAGATTTCCAGACACGCTATGACGAAGCTGCCAACCGCGACTATGCCGAAGTAATCGAAGGCGGGCTTGAGGTTGGCATGGCGGATAATCACAAGGTGGCCGTTGAATCGGGAAACGGGCTGGCAGTTAATTCTTCGGGCCAATTCGCAATCGAGACTTTGCGCCCTGCGCCGGATTTGCAAAATCCCGGCAGGACCCAGTCCGCCCCGCTGGTAAAATTTGCCGCCGCTCCTGCATCCGGAAGTGCGGGCCAGCGCTACACGCTCGCGGCCGATGCAGGCTTTACCGATATGATTGCCGATGCAAAGGTTAACGGTCAGACCGCAAGTTTTTCCGATATTCCCAATGGCAATTATTTTATCCGTGTCCGCGCAATCTCCGAAACCGGAATGGAAGGTTTACCTGCAACCTTTGCCTTCAAACGCAGACTCAATAGCGTGAAGGCGAGCGCAGGCGCTGCTGATGACGGCTTTGCTTTCAAATGGAGCGCCGTGGGCGGCGGTGTTCAGCGCTATCACTTCCAGCTTTTCAAAGACAGCAAGGACAGCGCCGCCCTTATCGACGAGGTTGGTATTGAGGAAAACAGGATTGCCATCTCCGATCTATCGCCCGGCGAATATTACTGGCGCGTGGGCGTGGTGCAGTATCTTGACGGCGAGGCCGCGACCAGCTGGACCAGTTTTGAGAAAATCACGCTATCGCAATAGGCTTCGCATTAAGCGGGAGCATTTTTCGCTTCCACCTTGCCATTTCAAATCGATGCTTCAAAGATAACCCATGAATTTGCGGTTACGCCTTGCATTTGAATGGTTGCTGATCGGCGGCATCGCTAGCCTTATCGTGGTGCTTGCGCTGGGTTGGCGCGGCGCCGAAGAATTCGACAATATTATCTATGACCAGATTGCTTCGGCCAGCAGGCCCGTTGCAGATCAGGAATTACTGATCGTCGCAATCGATGATCGCAGCCTCGCAGAGATCGGAAAATGGCCGTGGCCGCGCGACATCCATGCGCAGATGTTTGGAAAGCTAAAAGACGCAAGTCCAAGGTCGGTCGCGTTTGATATTTTGATCAGCGAGCCATCCGGCGAAGGCGCGGATGCGGCCCTGGCCGAAGCGTTGGCCGGCAATCCGCCGGTTTTCATCCCGCTGCATTTTGCCTCCCCGGGCACCGATGGCCGCCCCTACGACACCGAACTGCCTATCCCGGAAATTGCGCAAGCAGCCGCCAAAACCGGGCATGTAAACCTCTCAGAGCGCGACGAAGTTGTTCGCACGGCCGCGCTGTGTTTTGATCCCCAAAATGGCGACGGGCAGTGGCCGCATCTGATTGAATATCAGTATCGCGCCGCCTCTGGCGGCACCCCTTCCCCGGCATTTGCACGAAGCGAATGCGGTGAGGAGCTAATCATTCCCTATGCCAGCCGCGGCGGATTTTCGACCATATCCTATGTCGATCTGCTGCGAACAGATATACCGGAAAGCCTGATCAAGGGCCGCGATGTTATCATCGGTGCCACCGCGACCGGCATGGGCGATAGCCACCCTGTGCCGTTCGCCAGTGGCGGCCAGATGCCAGGCGTAGAGATTATGGCGAATATGCTATCGGCATTAAAGCAGGACAGCTTCATTCGCCCGATAGATGGCCGGTTGGCGGCGATCCTGTCTATCCTGCCAATCTGGCTGCTGCTCTTTGCCTTTCTACGCTTTCGCCCGCGCATGGCGCTGATATCATCAGTCATTTTTATCGCGCTTATCTTGCTTGGAAGCGCGTTAGCGCTCGGCGCGCGTTACTGGTTCCCGCCGGGGGCAGCGTTGATCGGAATATTGCTCATCTATCCGCTTTGGGGTTGGCGTCGGCTTCAGGCAATGAGCGACTTTATGGATGGCGAGCTACAACAATTGGATGCAGCGGGAGATATCACGCCGCTTTTACGGAGCGGAAAAACGCCAACTGACATTGTCGGACGGCAAAGTGCTGCGTTGAGCAGAGCGATTGACCATATCCGCGACCTGCGCCGTTTCGTAACCGATGTCCTGTCGGATTTGCCCGATCCAATGGTGGTAACCAACCGCAAAGGAAAGGTTCGAATTACGAGCGACCTAGTCGAAGAAAGGCTGGGGCAGGAGATTATTGGCTTTCGCCTAGGCACGGTGATGGAAGGGGCGGTCCGGCCTGAAAATTTGACAGCCGTCCGGGAATTTCTCGAACCAAGAACCGATGATCACGGCGCGGATGAAAAAAAAGAGCTCGACTATGTTCGTTTCGGAACGAATGACGACCGCACCTATGTCATGCGCCGTTCGCCGGTAAGGAGCGATGACAATGAGTATCTTGGCGACGTATATTATCTTGCCGATATTTCCGCGCTGGCAACGGCGGAGGCACAGCGCGAGGAGGTGCTACAACTTCTCTCACATGATATGCGCGCGCCGCAATCCGCGATCATCGCTGCGCTCGACGGAAAACTTGACCAGACTGCGCGCAAACGCATCGAGCGCAATGCCCGCCGGACAATGCGGCTTGCGCAGGATTTCGTCGACATGGCTAGGATGGCGGAGACCGAGTTTGAGGGCGAGGATATATTGCTGGCTGACCTTGCCCGCGACGTCGCCGACAACCTTTGGCCGCTTGCCGAAGAGCGACATGTTAAATTCAAAGTCGATGACCGGAGCAATGCAGCATTCGTGCTCGCCGAGCCAGACGCAATGTCGCGCGCAATTTCCAATCTGCTGGATAATGCGATCAAATTCAGCCCCGAAGGCAGCGTGATTGAGCTGACGCTCCGCCGGGTGAAAATTGATGGAGCAGCCCAGATCTCGCTCACTATCAGCGACCATGGCGCAGGCATCGACTCCGAAATTCTGCCTCGGCTATTCACCAAATTTGCAAGCAGCGACAAGGAAAAACGCCGGGCCAAGGGAATTGGCCTGGGTCTTGCCTATGTTGAAACGGTGGCTACGCGCCATTCCGGTACAATCCGCGCTGAAAACCGCAAGGGCGGCGGCGCTGACTTTATCTTGATGCTACCCGAAGCCGCCGAGGAAGCGGAAGCTGTCTGAGCCAAGCTATTCCCTGCCCCGCCGCTTGATGACCTTCGCGCCGCGCGGGCCATCAATATCGGCAATCACCGCATCAACCATTCCGGGAAGCGCTTCGGATAGACCGAGTTTGCAATGATATTGCGCAGCCTCTCCGGAATAAAGCAAGCGGCCATCGCTGACCTGCGTAAAGCGCAGAGACAGCCGGTATTCACGGTCTTTGCAGCTTTGGAATAATTTGCGCTTTTTGGTTGGCGCGATGACCTTCACATTTTCGCCCTCGCCGCGTTTCAAGCCAAGGTTGGCGGGCCTTTCGGATACCGCCATTTGCAACAGCACGGGCGCATTTTCTGCGTTGCGGAAATTGCGTTTCGACAAAGCTTCTATTATCAGCGCGCGCGCCATTCCATATTCCGCCGACGCGGCTGCGGTCGGCTTGGAATAGCTGTAGGAAAGCGCATCGATATTGGCCTCCCCGGCGCTCAGAAGACGGGTCTCAATCGGCCCTGCGCAAGCAGCAAGGCCAAGCAGTATGACAAGAGGAAATTTGGGCCGCATTACACGCAAACTAGCATTGCTCTAGCGTCACGCAAGCCAAAGCTTGATTACGCTAATTCCGCGTGACCAGAAAATAGATCACATAGAGCCAACTGAAAATTCCGTGGATGATCGCCCACAATACCGATTTATGCGTCGTGAAGCTGATCGCCATCGCCAGCGCACTGCCGAAACCGACGCCCGATTTGACCACATTGCGCTGTAACACCTTCACTCGGTCAGTCATCTAACTCTCCCTATGCCGCCTGTTTTGCCCGTTCACCAAGCTCTTGATTGAGCATTTCGGCAAGCAAAAAAGCCAGTTCCAGCGACTGCGCAGCATTCAGCCTCGGATCGCAGTGCGTATGATAGCGGTCAGCAAGCCCCTCGTCGGTCACCGCAATCGCACCGCCGGTACATTCGGTGACATTCTGCCCGGTCATTTCACAATGGATGCCGCCAGCAAAGCTGCCCTCGGCGCGGTGGACGGCAAAGAAACCGCGCACTTCGGCAAGGATGCGTTCAAAGGGGCGTGTTTTGTAGCCGCTCTCCGACTTGATGACATTGCCATGCATCGGGTCACACGACCAGATAACCGGATGCCCTTCGCGCTGCACAGCGCGCACCAGCGGCGGTAGGCCAGCTTCAATCTGATCATGGCCAAAGCGCGAGATCAGCGTGATCCGCCCGGGGGTACGATCCGGATTGAGCGTATCAAGCATCTTGATCAGCGCATCAGGCTCCAGGCTTGGCCCGCATTTTATACCGATGGGGTTACCGATGCCGCGCAGAAATTCGACATGCGCGGAACCTTCAAAGCGCGTCCGGTCACCAATCCAGAGGAAATGCGCCGAGGTATCATACCATTGCCCGGTCAGGCTGTCCTGACGCGTCAACGCCTGCTCATACGGGAGCAGGAGCGCTTCATGGCTGGTGTAAAAGGTCGTGCCCTTGATCTGTGGCACCGTTTCGGGCGTGATCCCGCAGGCCTCCATAAACTCCAGAGCTTCGCTAATCCGGCCGGCGGTTTCCTTATATTTCTTCGCCCATTCGCTGCGTCCCATAAAGTCATGAGTCCAGGCGTTGACCTGTTTCAAATTCGCATAGCCGCCGCTGCTGAAAGCGCGCAGCAGGTTCAGCGTCGAAGCGGCCTGACTATAGGCACGGATCATCCGCTGCGGATCGGGCTCGCGTGCCTCCGCCTCAAAAGCGATGTCATTGATGATGTCGCCGCGGTAGCTCGGCAATTCGACACCATCGATCGTCTCGGTATCAGTAGAACGCGGCTTGGCAAACTGCCCTGCCATCCGCCCAACCTTCACCACCGGCACCTTACCGGCAAAGGTCAACACCACCGCCATTTGCAGGATGACCCGAAAGGTATCGCGGATGTTATTGGGATGGAATTCGGCAAAGCTTTCGGCGCAGTCTCCGCCTTGGAGCAAAAACGCCTTGCCCTCCGCAACCTCGGCGAGATCGTCCATCAGGTTGCGCGCCTCTCCGGCAAAAACCAGCGGCGGATAGTTGCCCAGCAACTCTTCCACCGCGCCCAACGCTTCGGCATCGCGATATGTGGGCATCTGTATGCCCTCATGCTTGCGCCAGCTTTCAGGCGCCCATTTCGCCGCCATGGTTATTCTCCGTCAGATTCGGTCAAGACTTCGCTAATACGCGCAGCAATGTTACTCTTGCAAGCGGCAATGGCGATAATCGGGAACTGGTTTCAGTGGTAACTTTTCGGCCAGCTGACGCTCACTCAGCAATATCCGTTTCGGGCGTGGGTTTCTTCTCGATCCCCCGGTGGCTGGTCAGGTATGTGGCAAAGCTTGCCAGCCAGTGGCTACCGGCATAGCTGTCACTCGAAACGCTGGCGAGACCGGTTTGGGTATGCTTGGCGGCAGCGGCGCGCAGAGCCGCTATGCGGTTGTCACCTTCGGGTAGCGCACTGGCGATGCCCTCCAAAGCCCATGCACGCGACAGGTTCAAGCCATCAAGATGCACCAGCTTCCCGTCGGCCCGGTCATTGACTATGCCGGTTTTCAGCCAATTCGCACTGCCATCCTGAGGGATAGCGGGGAGAAATTCGGTGAGCCAACTGGCAAATGCGTCCGCCTTCATCACCCGGCGCATCAGATCCGCTTCCATCAGGCAAGGCGAGAAGAAATCCTCTCCCGAAGGTTCATAAGCAATCGGGCAGGCCTTGTCGCCGCGGTGGAATTCCATAGCTTTGTCGGTAACTAGCTTTTCGAGCCCCTTGTCCCCGCCTTGCCGGGCCCAATCGATCATCAGCCCGAAGGCGAAAGCGGTCTGGTTATGCGTGCCAATGCGTATCGGATAGGCGAGTTTTGGTAGCCATTTCTTCAACTGTTCAACAATTGTCGTTTCCAGCGGGGCAAGCAATTCAATGAACTCCGCTGCCTTTGCGCCCTTTTCGCCGCCTTGCGCCTCAATCCCGCGCAATTCCGCCGTAAGCTGCAGGAACCAGGCCATCCCATAGGGCCGCTCGAAGCTGCCCCGGCCAGCGCCCTGGAAATAAAGCCTCTCAGCCGCAATATTCTCCTTGGTAAAGCTGCGCGCCAATGCGGCTTCTATCTCGCCGTCCATTTCCGGAACATCACCCCTGCCCCACAACCGCGCGAGCAGCCAATGGCCGTGCACCGAGCTATGCCAGTCGAAACAACCGTAAAATGCTGGATAAAGCTGCTGCGGCCGTTTCACATCCTCTGCGCTGTTTAATATATGGCTGATTTTGCCCGGATATTGTTTGTTCACACAATCGAGCGCCATCGATGCAAAGCGGATATTGGGATCATTCTTACGGCCGTCTGGCGGCAATGTTCTGGCTGCGCCCGAGTTTGCCGGCGGCTGCTTTCCGGCAATGACATCTCCGTCATCCTTGGCAGCGTCGCAAGCCGCCAGCGATGCCAGCAACAGCGCTGAAACCGCAAAAGTCCGCGCAGTATTTCGGAATTTCATATCTGATCCTGATGATCGGGTGGTTGGCGGCAACCTATCTGGTTCTGAACAATAAGCAATGGGCGAGTCGCCGCCAATTTTTCGGCCTGTTTTAAGGCGTTAACCTTGTGTAAACGCCTCGTCCCATGCTGGCACACGGCGAAAATCACCCGCGCTGCGCCAATATACATCGGCTAAAGCGCTGGAACAAAGCAAGTTTGCGACCCTTTTATCAGGCAGGCGATGATCCAGGAAAAGATCTCCAAAACAGAGGCAGGTCCATCTGAAACCTTTTCACCGGCGGCGACGTCGGCGAGCCCGCGCAAGCGCCTAATTGGTGGGCGGGAGATTGTGCTCGTCCTGATCGCCTTCACGCTATTGGCAATTGTGCCCAGCATGGCGCAGCGGCTATCCTCTGGCGTTGAATTGAAAGAGGCACCCCGCGCTGCACTGGGGTCAGCCGAGCGGGCAGATGAGAATTTTGCTGGCTCTGCATTCTACTTCATGGAAACTGACTATAGCATCGCGACCGCGCAGGAGATGGCTACTGGTCTGGGCATGGGCGGAGAAATCGCGGCGCCGCTTTCAACCGACCCGTCTAAGGTTGCCGACATCAGGGGCATTGGCGGGAAAGCGAACCCATTTTTGGCGCGGCGAGGAACGACCGATTACGGCCGGGCGCTGAAATGCCTGACCGATGCGATCTATTATGAAGCGGCGAATGAACCCGACAGCGGGCAGCGCGGCGTTGCGCAGGTTATCATTAACCGCATGCGCCATCCAACCTATCCAAACACCGTCTGCGGTGTCATCTATCAGGGTTCCGAACGGCGCACAGGCTGCCAGTTCAGCTATGCCTGCGACGGATCGACAGCGCGGCGCCCGAACAGATTCCTGTGGAGCCGCGCCAGCCGTGTCGCTGCGCAGGCACTGGGGGGCTATGTGCATCAGCCTGTTGGCATGTCCACGCATTATCACGCAACCTATGTTTATCCTTATTGGGCGCCCAGCCTGCATTTTGTCGGCACCATTGGCGCGCATCGCTTCTATCGCTGGAAAGGCAGCGCAGGACGGCCATCGGCTTTCTTCCGCGGCTATGCCGGACGCGAGCCATTCCCAGCGCCTAAACCGCGCAAATGGTCGCCTGGCAGCAAGCGTGCACAAACGCTTGATCCAATCCAGTTGCAGAAGAAATATGAGCGCGAATATGCCGCAGCGCGGTTGAAAGCGGAGATCGAAGCACGCGCAGCAGCCAAACGTTCGGCATCGGTTGCGCCCCGGCCTGCGCCGTCCGCTTATGCCGACATCACGCCAGTTCGCCAGCGCGCCGCGCCGACTTACTCCACACCGGACTATTCCGCTGCGGCGAAAAACAGGGGCGGCGAAACTGCTTATGCTGGCAGCCGCCTGCCCGACGCAACCAACATTAAGCCGCAATATCAAAATAGCGGTACCTGGAAAAAGCGGCCCGGCAGCTAGGGTTTGATCGCTAGGCGATACCGCTAAATACTCCCCATATCGGACCAGTTCCAGCGCCTGATACCGGACGCAGATTAACTTGTTTACGGCTATTCTTTTGGCATCCGCACTGCCCGCGGAAAGCCGAGGGAACAACATAATGCTACATGAAAAGCTGCCGGTGACGGATGCAAATGCCGTCGATCGAACTGCCGACCGAATTGGCCGCCGGGGGATCAGCCTGATCGGGCAAAGTGCTACTGCGGCAAGCCTACGCCGGATGGTTGCATTGGCTGCAGCGACCGATGCGCCATTGATACTATCGGGGCCAGACGGGGCAGGAAAGCGGGATGTTGCCGGGGCCATCCATGCCCAGTCTGACCGTTCTGCCGCTGGTTTTGTTTCGGTGCATTGCGCCGCCATCGACCACGAGGTTGGCAATAGCGGGCTGTTTGAAAGCGCGCTTGGCGGTTCGGTATTTTTCGATGAAATTGGCGATATGGAAGCGGCACTGCACAGCGATCTGTATCGCTTGCTGGAAAGCCGTAATATCCGCATTATTACAGCAACTAGCAAGAGCGCTGCCAGCTTGCGCGAGCAAAATTTACTCGCCGCCGAGCTATGCACTGCATTGTCGGTGCTGAACCTGCCCGTTCCTGCACTAACCGAACGGCGGCGGGACATATCGCTACTGCTTGAGGCCCATATTCAGCTTCTGCCGCGCGAAATGCGCTTCACTATTGATCGCAGTGCTGATGAAATGCTGCGCCGCTATGATTGGCCTGGTAATCTGTCGGAAATGCAGGAGCTGGTTACACGCATAGCGAGGCATCATGCTGGACAGCGCGTCTCAGCGCGGCATCTGGCTGCTATCCTGCGAGGGAGGGGTGTCAGGCCAAAGGGGTTTGAGGCGAATGTCACGCAGCGCGATGCGAAAATGCTTGAGCCAGGTTTTGACCTGCAAAATTACCTTGCTGAGGAGGAGGCGAAGTATATCGGGATTGCGCTCGCAAAAGCGGGCGGCATTGTGCAGCAAGCTGCCGACATGACCGGAATAAAGCGAACCACCTTTCTGGCCAAGATGAAGAAGCACGGGATCGAACGAAAAGCGTTCTAAGCCGGTAGATGAATGGAGGCCCGCAGCCCGCCCTCTGCGCGGTTCACCAATGTGACATCGCCGCCATGCGCGCGCGCGATTGCGCGGGCAATAGTAAGGCCCAGCCCCGACCCGCCGCTGGCGCGGTTACGCGAAGCTTCGGCGCGAACGAAGGGTTCGAACATTTGCTCGATATCGGCATCAGCTATGCCCGGGCCATTATCTTCGACCACGATGCGGATACCTTCATTGCCGCTGGCAAGGTGGATAGCCGCATTGCCGCCATAACGCAGTGCATTGGCAACCAGATTGCGCAATGCCCGCCTCAGCAGCATAGGGCGAATTGAGGCCACTATGCGCGCATCTGGCATTTCAAGTTCAAGCAGTTCTTCCTGCCCGGGGAAATCATCCAGCACCGTTTCCACCAATGCTGCAATATCAGTCCGTTCGATCGCTTCCCCGCTTTTTCCAAGCCGTGCGAGCGACAGGATATCATCAAGGATCGCGGTTGTTTCATCGATGCTCGCAATCATCTGGTCACGCTCAGCCTCATCATTCACGCTCTCAACACGGACGCGCAGCGATGCCAGCGGCGTTTTTAGATCATGCCCGATTGCGCCAAGCATCACGTCTTTTTCCGAAAGCAACGAACCCAGCCTTTCCTGCATAGCATTATAGGCGCGCACCAGGTCGCGGATATCCGATGGGCCTTCCTCGGCAAGCGGAGCAGCGCTACCGGTTCGGCCAAAAATATTCATCCCTTCCTTGAGCCGCGCCAAGGGGCGCGAAATCCTGCGCACGACCAATGCCAATGCGCCGAGCATGATAATGTAGAGCAGCAGCGTCTGGACTATTAACGCGGTTACCGCGCCGCGTTCAATCGGGCGGATTACCACCGATGCTATGGCCCAGCTACCATCGGCCTCACGTAGCGAGAAAATGAGCGCGCGCTCCGGCGGGCGCCGACCATTGCGCAGCATACGCCGCACCATCGGGCGATTCATAACTTTCTGGCGCAATATCGCTGGCAACTCCGCGATCTGCCCGATTGCAATATATGGCCCAGCGCCGCTTTCCTGCGGCAGGCCCAGAAAGGCCGCTGCACGGCGGCTTAAAGCGGCATCGCGTGAAAAGCCGCTGGGCGTTAGCGCCTGATCGCTGGTAGTAAAGGCAACTGCGCGCCGCCGGTGCAGCGGGTGCGGTGTTTTATGCATCCGGGCATCCTGCCCTTCCACTCCGCCGCGCGCCATGATCGAGCCTACAACCAACGTCGCAGCCTCCAGCTCCGCACGGTTGCGCATACCGTTAAACAGCAATGCCGCATTGACGATCTGAGCCGCGAATAAGGCAAGCGCTGCGGCCAGCAAGATCTGCGCGTAGAGGCTTCTTGGCCAGAGGCGGGCGAGCATATTCCTCACAGTTTCTTCACCTCGGCTGTGAAACGATATCCGCCGCCCCAAATTGTCTTGATGATCTCGGGCTGCTTGGGATCAACCTCAATTTTGCGGCGGAGACGGCTAACCGCATTGTCGATGGCGCGGTCAAGAGGGCCGCCCTCGCGCCCCTTTGTCAGGTCAAGTAACTGGTCACGGTCAAGCACTTGCGCAGGTCTTTGCACAAACACTTCAAGCAACCGGTATTCGCCGGAAGAAAGCAGCACGAGCACGCCTTCGGGATTGTGTAATGTCTGCTGCGCTGCATTCAGCGTCCATCCGGCAAAACCGTAATTTTGCTGGCCGCTGTCCACCGAGCGGGCGGCGCTCCCCGTGCGGCGCAGAACGGCGTGTATACGCGCAACCAACTCCCGCGGCGAAAAGGGCTTTGAAATATAATCATCGGCGCCAATTTCGAGGCCGACCACGCGGTCCATCTCTTCGCCCTTCGCCGTCAGCAGAATAACCGGCGGCCCGCCATTCGCGGCAAGATGTCGGCAAAGGCTAAGCCCGTCCTCTCCCGGCATCATGACATCGAGCAGAACGAGGTCAATATTATAGGAAAGCAGCGCCGAGCGCGCCAGCGCCGCATTTTCCGCATCGCTTACCCGAAAGCCTTGCTTGCCGAGATATTTCGACAACGGTTCACGGATCGATGGCTCGTCATCAACGAGAAGGATATGCGGTTTGGACATGAAGCTGGCCTAGGGCAAAAGCGTTCAAAAGGAAAAAGAGCCGGAGCAGGCCGCCAAGATTGGCTTGGCCCGCTCCGGCGAAATGGCGCGGTCAAAATGGGAGGGATCACCGTGCCGTTACCTTCAATTATCCGGCAGTGCGACCGTGATGCTTGGCGCGCATAGCCTTATGAGCGGCCTTACGTTCTTCTTTGGTGATGCTACCATCGCCATTCGCATCAGCTTTGGTAAAACGCGCCTCGGCAGCTGCGGTGAATTCCTCGCGGCTAATCGCCATATCACCATTGGTATCTGCCTTTTTCATCATCGCCATCATGTGGCCGCGATGGCCGCGCATGCTGCGCCCACCATGTTTGCCGTGCATACCCGGCTTGCCGCCGCGTTTTTCCGCCATTGCCGCCCGGTGCGCTTTATGTTTTTCCTTCCGTGCTTCATGAGCAGTGACAAATTCCGCCTCGCTCACCGAACCGTCGCTGTTGGCATCCATCTTTGCAAAATGCTTTTTCACGCGGGCTTCTTTGTCTGCCTGGTCAAGCTTTCCGTCGCCGGTCACATCCATTTTGGCAAAACGCGCGTCAGCCGCAGCCATCGCTTCGGCCTTGGTCACCACGCCGTCGCCATCTGCATCAATTTTCATGTGGCCTTTGTGGTCACCGCCCGGCGCCGCCATCAATGCTGCGCTGCCCAAAAGAGCAGCCGTAATTGCCATCGTTGTTTTCGCATATTTCATGATTATGTTCCTTATCGCTGATTGTTGGTGCCGACCCTATCGACCATGATAGACGGCTATAGAGCATAATTGTCGCGTGAATATGTCAGCGCAACGCCCAAATTGTCGCAAAATGTATCAACGATGCGCGAGGTTCATTGGAGGGAAAGAAGGCTGGAGCGGGTAGAGGGAATCGAACCCTCATCACTAGCTTGGAAGGCTAGGGCTTTACCACTAAGCTATACCCGCTTCGTCTGCGATGCAGCAGGCGGCCTATTGCCATTGCCGCTACTTCGCGTCAACTCAATGCTTCTTATCAGCCCAGATGCTCCGGTAAGACAAATAGGCCAGTACCGTGAAGATCAGCAGGAACAGCAAAGACGCCCAGCCGATCTGTCTGCGTACTTCAAGCTCGGGCTGCGCTGTCCATGCCAGAAAAGCCGAAACATCTTTTGCCATATCGCCGACCTTGTTGGGCGAACCGTCGTCAAAGGACACTTGCCCGTCGGAAAGCGGCTTTGCCATCGCGATGTTGAGATTGGCGAAATAGGGGTTATAATGCAGGCCTTCGGGCGTCTTCGCATCAGGAAATTCCTTGAGCAGTTTAGCCGGCTGCGCGCCATACCCTGTTAGCAACGAATAGACATATGCCGGGCCGTTATGACGCGCCTTGGTAATTAGCGACAGATCAGGCGGCAGCGCATTGTTGTTGGCCGCGCGCGCCGCAACTTCATTGGCATAAGGCGCAGGCCACTGGTCACTCGCCAATCCATCGCGCGTTGCAGGCTCGCCGGTATCCGGATTGATCGACGCCACTTGAAACTGCTTGGCAAGCGCCTTCACCTGATCTTTGCTATAGCCCAGATCTTCGAAATTGCGGAAGGCGATGAGGTCTAGGCTGTGGCATGCCGCGCAAACCTCCTGAAATACCTTGAGCCCGCGCTGCAGCTGATGCCGGTCATACTGGCCCAGCGGGCCGTCTTGGGCGAATGACACATCTTTTGCGTGCTTGTGAAATTCATGTTCGGCGGTCGCCTCAGCAGGCTCGGTAATGCCAAGATAAATGGTATCAAACAGCGCCAATAGCAGCATACCGCTAAAGAAAAGACCGATCAGACCAGCGAAAAAACGTACCATGATGAACTACTTTCCCTGTCTTTAAGCCGTTGCTTTTGCGAACGACTTGCCGGTTACCGCCTCGGTTATCGAACCGGGCAGCGGCAGCGGTTTTTCTATGCGCGAGATGATCGGTAGAATGATCAGGAAATGCGCGAAATAATATGCCCCCGCAATCTGCGCGAGAACTAGATAAATCGTGTCCGTTGGCATGACGCCGCAATAACCAAGCACGACGATGCTAGGTATCAGGCCGAACCAGAAGAATTTGCGGAACAGCGGGCGATAGTGACCCGACCGCACAGGCGAGGTGTCGAGCCATGGCAGGAAGAACAGCAACAGGATCGAACCGAACATTGCGAGCACGCCCATCAGCTTCGCCGGGATGATCGTGATGCTGGTGAAGGGAATCCCGAAATCGACGGTGAAGGCGCGCAAGATTGCGTAGAATGGCCAGAAATACCATTCGGGCACAATATGCGCAGGCGTCGATAGCGGGTTCGCCGGGATATAGTTATCCGGATGCCCAAGGAAATTCGGCGCGAAGAATGTCAGGATGACGAAAGCAATCAGGAAGATACCGACGCCGTAGCCGTCTTTCGCGGTGTAATATGGGTGGAACGGGACGGTGTCCTCTTCTCCCTTAATGCTCACACCGGTGGGGTTCGATGACCCCGGAATATGCAGCGCCCAGATATGCAGGATGATCACACCGGCAATTACAAAGGGCAGCAAATAATGGAGCGAGAAGAAGCGGCTCAGCGTAGCCTGATCGGGTGCAAACCCGCCGAGCAACCATTGCCGCAGCGGCTCACCCACAATCGGTATTGCCGAGAAAAATCCGGTAATAACCTGCGCGCCCCAATAGCTCATCTGTCCCCATGGCAGCACATAGCCCATAAAGGCGGTCGCCATCATCAGCAGGAAAATGACCAAGCCGAGCAGCCAAATCATCTCTCGCGGTGCCTTGTAAGAGCCATAGAATAGCCCTCTGAACATGTGGATATAAACGACGATGAAGAAGAAGCTTGCACCGTTCATATGGGCATAGCGAATGAGCCAGCCCGAATTCACGTTGCGCATGATATGCTCAACCGAATTGAAGGCACCATCAACGCTCGCATAATAATGCATGGCCAGAACAATGCCGGTCACGATCTGGATGACAAGCGCTACGCCCGAAAGCACGCCGAAATTCCAGAAATAGTTGAGGTTGCGTGGAACCGGATAGCCGGCACCCACCGCATCATATACCAGGCGCGGCAGCGGCAGACGTTCGTCCACCCACTGCATGAGCGGGTTTTTGGGATTATATTGCTGTGCCCATGGGAAGCTCATTGTTCGTCTATCCTCAAGCCTATCTGGACAATTGTGTCGGATGTGAAGGTGAAATCAGGAACCTCAAGGTTCAGCGGCGCTGGGCCTTTAATAATGCGCGCTGCGGTGTCATAGTGCGAACCATGGCAAGGGCAGAAATAACCGCCATATTTGCCTTTGGCTTCGCCCGTCGCCGCGCCAAGAGGCACGCAGCCAAGGTGGGTGCACACGCCAAGTGTAATCAGCCAGTTTTCCTTACCTGCCTGAGTGCGTTCTTCGAGCGTTTGCGGGTCACGCAGCGTAGAAATATCAACCGCGCGTGCTTCGGCTATTTCTTTTTCGGTCAGGTTGCGGATAAAGACCGGCTGCTTACGCCAGCTGGTTTTGATCGCCTGACCCGGTTCGATCGCGGATACATCGACCTCTATCGAGGCCAGCGCGCGAACATCGGCCGACGCATTCATTTGGCTGATCAGTGGCAAAACAACAACGCCCGCGCCCATGCCAGCAAAGCTAACCGCTGCAATGTTGATAAAGTCCCGGCGGCGAACGCCGTCACCTCCTACCGGGCGTTCATCGAGAGATACCGTAGCGCCCGAAGTCTTGCCAACAGTCTTTTTATCAATCAGCTTGCCGTCCAGCTTGGCAGCCTTGGCCGTCACTGCTTTTTTTGCCGCTTTCTTTTTTGTCGCAGGTTTCTTCGCCGCCGCCTTCTTGGCTAGCTTTTTGGCAGAACCACCGCTTTTTTTGCTCGTAGCCATTTACATGCCCTTGCTTGACGCCGCGCCCTAGCTGACCGAACCGTCCGAATTACCCCAGCAGTTACCAGAAAGGACAACCGCACATGACCGCACCGGTGGCACGATTCAGCGGCCTGATAGACGTCTTTGATGGCAATTGCCAACAGGGAAATTGGCCAATAGAGAATAAAAACACGCCCTCCCAGTTGCGCAAAAGGAAAGAAACGGTTTCTCGGTGATAGATATAGCGCTTTTCCAGCCCGATATTGCGGGCAATGTTGGGACGATTCTCCGGCTATCTGCCTGCCTTGGAGCGCGCTGCCACATTATCGAACCTTGCGGCTTTGCCTTTGGCGCGCGTGCGCTCAAACGCGCGGGAATGGATTATCTCGAAGCAGCGGATTATCTGCGGCACCCCGATTGGTCAGGCTTTGCCCGCTGGGCCGCTGAAAATGACAGGCGGATCATGTTGATGACAACACGGGGATCGAGCGCTTTACCCAAAGCGCAATTTGAGAGCGACGATATTCTGCTGATGGGTTCGGAATCCGCGGGCGTGCCGAAGCATGTGCATGAAAGTGCCTCGGGGCGCATCCACATTCCTATGCGAGAAGGGTTTCGATCCTTGAATGTTGCCGTTGCCGCTGGCATCGCGCTCGGTGAGGCACTAAGGCAGACGGAGCAATATCCTGATGGAGCTTGAGTAATGACGCTTGAACTTGATGATCACCAGCGAGCAGCGCGCGACTGGTTCGAGGCCCTGCGCGCGCGCATTTGCGAAGCTTTTGAGGAAATCGAACGCGAAGCCGGCTGCGACGCAGCTTTTGACTATCAACCATGGGACCGGAGTGACGATGACGGCGCGCCCGAAAATGCTGGCGAAGGTGGCGGCGGAGTGCGCGGGGTAATGAAGGGCAAGGTTTTCGAAAAAGTGGGCGTCAACGTCTCCACCGTCGGCGGAAGTTTCAATCCGGAATTTGCCAAGACCATCCACGGCGCTGATGAAGACCCCAGTTTCTTTGCCACGGGAATCAGTCTGGTCGCGCATATGGCCAATCCGCATGTCCCGGCGGTGCATATGAATACCCGCTATCTGGTAACGCAAAAGGCCTGGTTCGGCGGCGGCGCAGACCTCAACCCGCCGGTGCCCTATCAGGAAGACACCGACGATTTTCATGCAAGGCTGCGCGCGGCCTGTGCGCCATACGGCCCCGACGTGTATGATCGTTACAAAGCATGGGCCGACGAATATTTCTACATCCCCCACAGAGAGGCACATCGCGGCGTCGGCGGGATATTTTATGACCATCTGGAATCAGACAGCGAAGCGCTGTTTGAACGTAACTTCGCCTTCACCCGCGAAGTCGGCGAGGCTTTCCTCGATGCCTTTCCAAAACTGGTGCGGCGGCGGATGGATCAGAAATTTACGCCCGAAGAAAAGCATGCGCAGCGTGTTTGGCGCGGGCGTTATGCAGAGTTTAACCTGATCTATGATCGCGGCACTTTATTTGGCCTCAAAACCGGCGGCAATATCGATGCCATCCTGATGAGCCTTCCGCCCGAAGCGGTGTGGGATTGATGCTTTGACAGACATCCAGAATGTCGCTTGGGAAGTATCCGAAGGCCAAATCCCTTACCCCGAGGCGCTGTCCCGGATGGAAGCGCGGCAGGCGGCCATTCACGCGGGCGATACCGGCGAGCTTGTCTGGTTACTCGAACACCCGCCGCTATATACCGGCGGAACCAGCGCCGATCCGGCGGAATTACTAAACCCGCAATTTCCGGTATATAATACCGGGCGCGGCGGGCGTTACACCTACCATGGCCCGGGGCAACGTGTGGGCTATGTCATGCTCGATCTGGGTAAGCGAGGCAAAGATGTGCGCTGTTACGTCCATAGCCTCGAAGGCTGGGTCATCGATGCGCTATCCGATTTTGGCGTGGAAGCACGCCGGGCGGAGGGACGCATCGGCATTTGGTGCAACAACCGGCAGGGCCGGGAGGCGAAGATTGGCGCGATTGGCGTGCGTGTCAGGCGCTGGGTCACCGCGCATGGCTTTGCCGTGAATGTCGAGCCGGATCTTTCGCACTATGGCGGTATCGTTCCGTGCGGTATCGCCGAATATCCGGTAACCAGCCTCGCCGACCTTGGCATATCGACGACGATGACAGATTTCAATATCGCGCTGGAGAAGCATTTTCCCGCTTTCTTGGACACACTTGCCAAAGCGGATGAGCAATGTAACGTCGCGTCTGGCTGAATATTTCTAAGTGAGAGAAACTATCATGCGAAAATTTATGTTGGCAGCGCCGCTAATTCTGATCGGCCTGCTCGCTGCCTGCGGTAACGATACCGAAAAAGCTGGCGGCGGCAAAACCAGCGGTCAGGTCACGCAAACGCGGATGGATGATATCGACAGCATCGAAGGCACGATCAATGATGATATGATCAATGTCGACGAAACAACCGACATCGCGCCGCTTGCCAAGGACGATGGCAAGGGCAGCGCGGGCAGCAATTCCGGCTCTGCAAAAACACCGTCCGATGGCTCCGGCGGCGATGAAAACGGAACCTGACGCTTGACCGATATATTGGCGCAACCGCTAATATTGCCCTGCGGGGCGACGATACCCAACCGTCTTGGCAAAGCAGCGATGACCGAAGGGTTAGCAGATCACCAGGGCCGCCCCACCGCCAAGCTTGAGCGGCTATATGGAGTATGGTCCGATGGCGGTGCGGGAATGCTGCTTTCGGGAAATATCCAAATTGACGGCGACCATCTTGAACGACCCGGCAATGTGATATTGGATAAACCGCTAGCGGACGATGCGCTTGGCAGTGCGATGCGCGATACACTCGCCAGCTGGGCCACTGCAGCGACGCGCGGCGGCAATCATTTCTGGGCGCAAATCAGCCATGCGGGCCGACAAACGCCAAAGCTGGTCAACCCCGCGCCCAAAGCTCCTTCTGCGGTTAAGCTTCGTCTACCCGGCGGACAATTCGGTAGCCCCCTGCCGCTGACCGAAACTGAGATTGAGGAGCTTATCAACCGCTTTGCGGGTGCGGCGCTTATTTGCAAGCAGGCGGGATTTACAGGCGTGCAAGTGCATGGCGCGCACGGCTATCTGCTCTCCCAGTTTCTAAGCCCGCTTTCGAACCAGCGCACCGACAAATGGGGCGGTAGCCTTGAAAATCGTGCGCGGATGCTGATCGAAACCGTGAAAGCCGTGCGCAATGCCGTGGGGCCCGATTTCCCCGTCTGCGTCAAATTGAACAGCGCTGATTTCCAGCGCGGCGGTTTTGCCTTTGAAGAAAGCTTGGCAGTTGCCAAATGGCTCGAAGCAGCAAGCGTTGATATGCTGGAGATTTCGGGCGGCAACTATGAGCAGCCCAAGCTCATGGATATCGAAGGGCTTGAGCCTGCCGTGGAACAAAATGTCGCGCAATCAACAACCGAGCGTGAGGCCTATTTTATCGATTTTGCCAAAGCTATGCGAAAGGAAATTTCCATTCCGCTGATGGTAACCGGCGGCTTCCGCAGCCGCGTTGCTATGGTGCAGGCGCTGGAAAGCGGCGCTGCTGATATGATCGGCCTTGGCCGTCCGCTCTGCTACATGCCCGAAGGCCCCAATGCGTTGCTGGGCGGGACCAGCGCGCTACCGACACGCGAAAAGGAGCTTGCGCTGCTACCAGGTTGGCTCGCCTTCCTGCGCAAAATCAAGGTGATCCGCGCTATCGATGGCTTTGCGGTGCAATATTGGTTCTATGCGCAGCTATATGCGATAGGCCGCTCGGGGAAACCCGATCCTGCAAAATCGGTTTTCGCATCCTTCCGCGAAGTAGAGAGCGCCCACAAAGCTTGGATGAAGGCGCGGCGAGCCTGACCTTTCGCCGAGCCGTTCAATGGCCTTATCCGCTGAACTGTTTGCATATTTTGAAGGGAGCCGTTCCAACTGCCATTTATGGCTGAACTGTGCTATGCTTGGCTACTCAGGAGCCAGAAGCGATGCAGCATTTTGACGATCATGACGAGCTGAATGAAGAGGAAGCCAGCGGCGGAGTGAAGGAGCACGGCGTGCGTTATGTGCTCGCGGCATCGCTGCTTCTGGCCATTGTAGCGCTTTCGCTGATGTGGATTATTCCGGCGATTAGCAACTGACCGCCGAGAACAAAAAAGGGCGGAGCAATTACGCCCCGCCCTCTCTTAATTTCAAATCGGCTTAAATAAGCTTAGTCAGCAGCAGACAAATTGATTGCGCTTTCCTTACCATTGTTGCCGGTTTCAACTTCGTAATTCACGCGCTGCTCTTTGTCGAGCGAGTGCATGCCAGCGGCCTGAACGGCGCTGATGTGAACGAAGCTGTCTTTGCCGCCATCATCGGGCTGAATAAAGCCATAGCCTTTGTCGGTATTGAAAAATTTTACGGTGCCTGTTGGCATAGTCTTGTTCCTTTCAAGAGAACATATTTTAATGGCCATTTTCGCGAAATGCGAAATGGTCCGTCGCCTTAAGTCGTGTCGTGAGAAAGGAACAAATTTTCCGGGCTGTCTGCGTAGTTTCGCAGTACAATCCGTCCGTCAATTCCGTCGCAAATTCCGACGTAGCGAGGCGCGTGTAGCAGCAGCGCAGCGCAATAGCAAATTATTGTGCCACTGGGTCATGCACGGCCGATAAATTCCGCAGTTTGCCTAAGCGCCTGCTTCCCCTCAGGAATACCGATCAGCATCCAGACATGAAACATATCGGCATATTCATGATATTCGTGAGGCGGACTGCCCTGCGCCTGCAATTTCGCGACCAGACGCCGTGCGTCAACAACCAGGATATCGGACGTCCCGGCAAAGATTGCCATCGGTGGCAGGCCGGAATAATCGCCAAAAAGCGGGCTGATGCGCGGATCGGTCAATTCCAAACCGCCGGCATACATTTTTCCTGCACCCCTCAACCCGACTATAGCGAGCATATTGTCCTTCTTCTCAATCTCTGCCTGCCCCTCGGCGGTTCCGGTAGCATCAAGCCAGGGCGAAAAAAGCACCAGCTTTGCCGGAAGATCGCCGCCATCATCGCGGATCATACTGGCAAGCGCGACGCTCATCCCGCCGCCCGCACTATCGCCCATAATAGTGATATTCTTCGCGCCATAGCTTTCGGCGATATCGGCATACAGCGCGCGCATGGCAGAAAGAATTTCCGGCGCTTTATGTTCGGGCGCAAGCGGATAAACCGGAACCGTTGCCGATGCACCCAGCATTTCGCAAAGCCGCGAAACGGCGTTCCAGTGGACGGCTTCAACATCCATAATATAGCCGCCGCCATGCAGATAAAGCAGGTGCGGCGCGCCATCGCGGCGCGCGCCCTTTGGCGCGACCGTGATCACCGAATAGCCGCGGCTCGTATCCTCTGTAATATCAAAGCGTCGCCACATTTTTGCCGAGGGTCGCTGCGGTTTGCGAGCGCGCATTTTGGCAAGCCGTCCGGCAACTTTGTCCGGCTCCGAAAAAAAACTCTTAATGCCCAGTAGCGGCAGCACTGCATTGACGATCCTTGCTCTGATCGATGCCATATCCTTATCTCCTGATCACCGCTGTATTTCGTGACCTCTTGCTTAGGTACCATAACCCTAACCCGTCATTCCAGAAGCGGTTTTTCTTCAAATCTGTGATTTGGTTGGAAAAACTGGCCATCCAGAATCTATTCTGTGGAGATCATCGCCAGCGGGGAAAGTGTCTGTTGGGGGTGTGTCCTGTCCATCGACAGCATGGAGCATAGACGGAGATGTGTAGGAAAGTTCTTTCTTCGATGGTGGATCAGGGAGGCAAAATAGCTTCCGCGCGCCCTCACATCTTCTTCTGCAATTTCGCTACGGCCTTGTCGATTTGCTTTGCCGTTTTCTTGTCTACCTTGCCGCTGGTTGCCTTCCAGATGATCTGGCCGTCTTTTACGCCATATTCGACGATGGTCATGCCGCCGCGGCTGCTCGCGATCATCAGGCTGAGGCCCTTTTTGAGCGGCGCTTCATCGCCCGCGCGCGGCACCACGCTGCTGCGCATATAGAATACCGCAACCGGCTTGCTTTCGACTTTTTCTGTCGACACCGGCTGGGCGCTGCCGTTGTTCTCTGCGCTAACGTCGGTAGTGGCGGCGGTTTCCACTGCGCCCGATGTCTCTGCGCTTTGCGCCATCACCGCCTTGTCAGCCTTTTCCTCTGGCTGTCCGGCCAACGCCGGAGCTACGCTCAGCGCTGCGCCAAGAATTATTATGCCGAAATACTGCTTCATTTGATAACGCCCCCTTGATCGGCACCGCCTCCGCCTTCCGGCCATTCATACGCCGCCAGTGTTTCTCGCAGTCTCTTGCCTAATGCGCAACATGCTTTATGCATCGCCGTAACGGGCCGGTCGCATGTGCCGGATGATAATTAGAGCCTTGGGACGGGGAATGATATTATGAGTGCAGCGGGCGCGGAGGCCGAAGTTTCGGCATTTGAAGCAGCGGCAGAAGCCGCGATCCAGCCAATAACCAATGTCAGCGATTTTATTTGGGCTGGCTCTTGGAACGGAGCCGAAGTGCTGCCAATCCCGCCGATGGTGGTAATTCTGCTCGGCGCTGGGCTTTATTTTATGGTTGGCCTGCGCGGCTATCCACTCACCAAATTATTCAGCTCTCTTCGCGGTCTTTTCAAGAAATCCGAAAGCAAAGGCGTCGGCGAAATTTCACCTTTTGCCGCGCTTTCCACAGCGCTTTCAGGGCAGGTCGGCACGGGTAATCTCGCCGGTGTTGCAACCGCAATCACGCTCGGCGGGCCGGGCGCAATCTTCTGGATGTGGGTGACGGCTTTGTTCGGCATGGCGCTCGCTTTTGCCGAAGGTTCGCTGGCCGTACGGTTTCGCACTCAGAGCGAAGACGGCGTATATCGCGGCGGGCCGATGACATATATTACGCTTGGCCTTGGCCCCAAATGGAAATGGCTGGCGATCATCTTCTGCCTTGGCACATTATTCTCGGCGGTTGTCACTGGCAACGGTATCCAGGCAAACAGCCTTGGCGATAGCGCTCACGAGCTGTTTGGTGTGGCCGAATGGGTCGGCGGAGCCGTGGCCGCAGTCGCGGTATTCATCGTCATTCTTGGCGGCATCAAATCCATCGGACGCGTTGCCGAAACAATCGTTCCCTGGATGGCTGGCGCATATTTGCTGATGGCGTTTATCGCTCTAGTCATCAACATTCCTGATCTTCCCGAAACATTCGGGCGCATTTTTGGCGGGGCGTTTAACCCGCAATCAGCGAGCGGCGGGTTTCTTGGCGCGATGATCATCATTGCCATTCGCGCCGGTGTAGCGCGCGGGTTATTCTCCAACGAAGCCGGGCAAGGCTCCACCCCGATCGCCCATGCCGTGGCGCGCACAAACGATCCGGCAGCACAGGGCCGTTTTGCGATGATGGGCACCTTCATTGATACGATCGTGATCTGCACGATGACCGCGCTGGTGATGCTTACCGTTTCGGGTGATTTCACCGCGACCGTTGATGGCGCGCAAGTTGCCGTTCAACATGCTTGGCAATCCGATCTCACCGGCTTTGGGATGACCAGTGGTGCCTTTGCAGCAGCGTTCCCGTTTGCGGTATTTGGTGTTCCCATCGGCACGTTGATTGCTTCTGTCGCGCTGATCCTGTTCGTGTTTACAACGCTTCTCACCTGGAGCTATTATGGCGAACGGGCGATCACTTACCTGTATGATCAATTCCCCGGTTCCAGCCTGAAGGGCGAGAAAATCCTGCACATCATCTGGCGTGTATTGTGGTGTGTGGTGATCTTTATCGGCTCCTTCGCACCGCTCGAGCTGATCTGGCGTCTTGGCGATATTTCCAATGCCGCAATGACACTGCCCAATATCATCGCGCTGTTGGCGCTCTCGGGCGTGGTCTTTGCGCTCGCAAGGGGCAACCGCAGTGCGGGCACCGATCATGGCCGCGAAACACCGCCTGAATTGCTTGAGGAGCCTGCTGGCGCTCCGGCAGGTGAATAGTATCGCGCAGATTTTGAAAAACGCGCCGTATCTGCTCGTTGCGGCCATTTTCCTCACCGGCTGCGGGCAAGAACGCAGCGATGCGCCTGCCCGCGCATCACCGCAAAGCGCCTTTGTCGATCGCCTATCCGCGCTGTGCGGCAAAGCCTTTTCCGGCAGGCTGGTTTCGCAGGATGCGGCTGACGATGACTTCAAGGGCAAACCGATGATGATGCATGTTGCCCGCTGCGACGAAGGCGAGCTTCATATTCCCTTCCATGTTGGCGCGGAGAAGGACGGCGAATGGAACCGCTCGCGTACCTGGATATTGACACGCACAGCAGACGGAATACGTCTAAAACACCGGCACCGGCATGAGGATGGCACCCTCGATACGGTTACCAATTATGGCGGCGATACAGCAAGCGAAGGCTCGGCCAAGCGTCAAGAATTTCCGGTCGATGCCGAATCCATCGCTTTGTTCAAAGCCAACAAGCTCGAACAATCAGTCACCAATATCTGGGCGATGGAGATCGACAAGGATCGCTTCGCCTATGAACTGCGCCGGCCCAAAGAAGCCGGGGGCCGTTTCTTTCGCGTCGAGTTTGATTTGTCGAAACCGGTGAAAGTGCCTCCGCCCGCATGGGACGAAGAATAGGCCATTGGCCGCCACGCATGTGCCGTGACAGAAGGGCGAAACAGGAAACAGAGCCGCGCGTTTGGCAATCACTCGCTTTGGTCTGAGCGCTCTCTAAGCTGCCGCATCCGCAGCAACAGATAAAGCGCAAAGCCAACCGCAATCCCCGGGAAAAAACCGAGCAGCACGCATATCCAGCCATGCCGGATCGAAACCGTCCGCGCTTCATACCATATCCACGCCGCCAGGATGAACCAGCAGGCAATGGCGTCGGCGGAATATCCGGCGGCATAGGGATTAACAAACCCTGCTCCCAACGCGCCGACGATATCGGGATTTGCAATGAGCGGCGGCATCACCACTGCACAAAAAAGCAGCGTGAACAGCAATGCTGTTGCGATGATAACCCCTTTGAAAATGCTTTCATTCATACCAATATCTCCCCCGTAATGACAGGCGCGCACTCTGCCCGCCTGTTCATAATTTTCAAGCCCTGTGCTTGCCTATCTCCCATCCGCTGCCTTCTAGCGCCGAAGCGGCAAAGGCAGCGGGTGCGTCCTCTAGCTGCGTGCCGACGGTGTCATTCCAACGGTTGAGGAAGCCAAACATGGCGACGATCGCGGTGATGTCTATGATCTGCTCTGCGCTATAATGCTCGGCCAGCGCGTCATAGTGGCTGTCTGTCACACCGTTCGGCACCTGCCCCGCCGTAAGGGCAAAGGCGAGCGCCGTCTTTTCGTCTGGCTCGAACAGATCGCTGTCTTCAAAGCGCCATAGGTCGGCAATCTTATCCGCGCTGACGCCGAATTTCTCTGCGCCGTGCGAAGTATGCGCCTGACAATAACGGCAACCCGCACCATAGCTCGCCATATAGCCGATCATTTGCCGCAGCCCTGCGTCAATCGACAGCTCCGGACCGAACATATATCCCATCAACCCCGCCAGCCCTTTAAGCAGCCCCGGCCGCCGCGCCATCGTCTTTAGGCTGTTGGGCGCAAAGCCCATGCTGGCCGTGGCCATAGCGAGTATCGGCTGGATATCCTTCGGCACATCATCGGCGGGCTGTGGGCGTGACGACATGGAGCGCTCCTAATATTTGATCGTGGTGGAACGCCATCTTGCAGCCAGAGGTTAACTCCCGTCAACCGCCGCAGCATATTTCGCTATATCGCGCAATATCTCGCCCAGCTTTGGATTAGGGAGCAGCACTTCGTGGCCGACTCCGGGGGCAATTTTTAGCAAGATGTTGACCTTCGCGGCCCTAAGCTTCTGCGCCATCGCCACCGATTGGGCGACGGGGACAAGCTTGTCTTTTTTGCCGTGGATCAAGAACATCGGTGGAGCGCCGCGAAGCGCCTGATTGATCGGGGATGCCGCAGCAGCGCCGGTGTTGCGTGTGTAGGCGGCAATATCCTGCTTCAATTTCGCAAGGCTGGTGGTGCGTGACAATGCCGCTAGATCGCTAACACCCGCCGCGCTAACCACAGCCGCCACTTCATTCTTGTGCTTCAGCCCCGCCATCATCGCCAGCGTGCCGCCCGCCGAATAGCCGAGCAGGATCACCTTGTCGATTTTGAGCGCCCTGCCCCCGCCGCCGCGCTTCATCCAGCGCAAGGCCGCCGTCACATCACTCACCGCAGCGGGCGCGGGCGATTTCGGCGCGAGGCGATAATTGATCGTCGCCGTAACAAAACCGCCATCCGAAAGCAGCTTCGCATGACCCGCAAGATCGCGCTTGTTCCCGCTCGTAAACCCGCCACCATGAACGAATATGATCGCGGTGCGACGGATGTTCTTTTTGGGAATATACAAATCCAGCCGCTGACCGTTGGCATAGATGATGTTCTTTGTCGGGAGATTGGGAGATGGCTTGGGCGGAGGCGCAGGCGGAGATAGCGGCGGGGGACCGGCGGGGGCCGAAGCCACTCCGCCCCCTGCTCCAGCCCCCGGGCCGCCGCATGATACCAGCATCAGCAATGCACCCACCGTGACTATCCACCTGAACATCGACTTCTCCTCTGCATGTCTCCAGCCAAGGTTACCATAAACAGCCAATATCGTGCAACAATAGCTGCCGGTAAAGACTTGCCGAAAGCATCTATTGCTTATGTGAACAAGGCGAGACAGGCCGTTCATTTTTGATACAGCCCAGCGCGCTTATCAAACGGATAGGCTCGCCAGCGCATGCCAGCGTAGTCTTTGGGAGAGTACCTGATATCCACGATATCTAGGAGGGAAGAGAACATGAACAAGCTATTGATAGCCGGGGCACTTGCCCTTTCGATGAGCGCTTTCGCCGCACAGCCCGCGTCGGCTCATCCCGAAAATAACATAAAACCCGCCGGAAAATGCGATACGGTATCCGAGGCCGAATGGCGTCTGGTTAAAAACGGCATGACGCTGCTTCAGGTTGAACATGTTCTGGGCTGCCACGGCAGCCATATGTCCGAGCATAAATTCAAGGCGGGCATTTCGAACTATTATATCTTCAAAAAGGGCAGCAAGCATCTTGTCGGTGTCGCCATCAGAGCCGGTAAGGTCTGGATGAAACGGCGGCATTAAGGCGCGGATTACACTCTACCCTCCCAATTTTATGGCCGGTTAATCCGCTGCTTCCTCGGCCGTTATGGTGACCTCGGTGGTTGCGGTTACCTTGGCAACATTATCCGTAACCGATAATTTTATCTTGTAGGGGCCAAGCTTTTCGCCATCCTCTACGGTCAACCCGATACCCGCAGGCGCAAGCGACAGGATGTTGGGCGGCGGCGCGGGCAGATTATCCCACACCGCGAAATTCAGCGGCTCGCCATATGGCTTCCCATCTGGGCCGGTCATGCGCGTCTCGCCTGATAGATCGCAATTGCCAGCCTCATTCGCTTGGCAACCGCCAATGATGATGAACTGGAAAATTGGTTTGTTGCGCTCAATCGAGCTATCGGTCGTCAAATGCGGCGGCGTCGGCTGTTTCCACTCTTTCAAAAAGCGCTGCTGGTCACTGGACCATAGCTGGATGATATGCAGATTACCTGCGCGAGCCTCTACCGGATTTGCGGGCTTCTTCGCCGATGCCTGCAGGGATTGGGCCGGAGGCGCGGGCGGCGTCTCGGTGGTGCTGGCGCTCAGCAATAGCGCAAGGGTAGCAAATAGCATCATTCGGCAGGTTCCTCCACTTCATCCGCAGGCAAATAAAGCTCCCGCCCCTTGTCCTTATAGACCTTTGCCGCCTCATGCATCCCTTCTTCGGATACTGCCTTGCTGGCTGTCAAAGCCCCTCTCCTTCAGGGGAGGGGTTGGGGTGGGGCCTTATCGGCGGAATCTGGGTTTGGCTGCGAGGCCCCACCCTCAATCCCCCCCCTGAAGAGGAGGGAGGAAACTGGCAAATGAGGATGGTTTAGAAAGCAGTACAAGACACAGTGCGTTAGTTTATTAAGATGTCAACGCAATTACAAACTTCTCTTTAAGGTTTTTTGACCATCCGCTAATAGGCTTGTAAACTCCGAGGTGTCCCCAAAATAATTCTGATAAGCTGCTTGAATGCTGTCCATACTATCTGATTTAACCAGAACGACATCAGCTTTTTCTCCAAGGTCTTGCTCTAGCTTATGGTATTCTTCCGTAGCCGAAAAAATATTATTAAATGTATATATATCAAGTTGAATCTCTTCAATACCATTTGAAATAGCTGGTTTTAGAACCATTATAGTATTTTTGCGTTGAACTTCCTTCTGTCCTTGTACAATTCTGATTTGTTTAAATAGACGAAGCATGTGTGTTTTTCGATTCGCTTCGTCTAGCCGAGTAATTACTTCAGAGTTTGTTAAGCCAGGATAGCAAGAGGTGCTATTTTCATATGCACGAGCCAAAATTTCGCTCGACAGTTTGAAAAACTCTAATACCTCTGAACTTCCCTGATCAAATTTGGGATTATTGTGAGTTACAAGGCCCGCCACTTCGACAGCAGTTGCCCAAGCATGTTGGACCTGTGTTCGATACTGAATCTCAAGCAACAAACCGTTCCACGGTTCGCCTCCACCCACTTTCGCCCTGTACTCATAAACATCATGAACCCCCCTGTACCCAGAAGGTTTTGGGCTCCTAAGATAGTTCCACCTATCTTGCTCTTCCGCTTTACGAATATGCTTGAATCTGGCTTTGTGCATTTTTGCTCGATAATCTTCTAGCGCCGCGACCGAGTCAAAAATTACGCGACACCCTGCTATGTCATGCATCCTTGCCAATTTCATCTGTGGATATCGTTGCAACTTTCCTAGGATAGTGGGCCTACGCTTGAGCCGCTGGGCAACAATTATTGGTTTGCCCTTTGCCTTGTTACGAAGCGTTGCTTGAAAAGTGTTCAAAAGGTAGGCGTGAGAGGTTCTCCAGTTTTCGACCACAGCCATGTCTTCAGCAGTTTGGTTGCCAAGAGAAATCGCGGTTCCCGATCTATTGACTCGGCCCTTGCTGTTCCCAGGCCGCACAAATGACGGCGACTTTCTATTTTGCATTTTGATCAAACTCATAGTCACCCCACCTCATCCGCCGGCAAATACAACTCCTGCCCTTTATCCTTATACACCTTCGCCATCTCGCGCATCCCCTCCTCTGCAGCCGCTTTGCTTGCCGCCGCCGTCTCCGCGCCTAATTTCTCGCTGGCGATAAACCCTTCGGCGCTTTGGTTCTGTTTGCTGGCGAAATCGCGCACCTCCTGCGAAATTTTCATGCTGCAGAATTTTGGGCCGCACATGCTGCAAAAATGCGCGGTTTTGGCACCTTCTGCGGGAAGCGTTTGATCGTGATATTGCATCGCTGTGTCGGGGTCTAGCGACAGGTTGAATTGGTCACGCCAGCGGAATTCAAAGCGCGCCTTGCTGAGCGCATCATCGCGGACTTGCGCCGCCGGATGCCCCTTTGCCAAATCCGCTGCGTGGGCGGCGAGTTTATACGTCACCACACCGACTTTCACATCGTCGCGGTCTGGCAGACCAAGATGCTCCTTGGGCGTGACGTAGCAGAGCATCGCGCAGCCATACCAGCCGATTTGCGCCGCGCCGATGCCGCTGGTGATATGGTCGTATCCGGGCGCGATGTCTGTCGTCAAAGGGCCGAGCGTGTAGAAAGGCGCTTCGCCGCAAACCTCGAGTTGCTTCTCCATATTCTCCTTGATCTTGTGCATCGGCACATGGCCCGGCCCTTCGATCATCACCTGCACATCGGATTTCCATGCGCGGTGGGTGAGTTCGCCAAGCGTATATAGCTCGCTGAATTGCGCTTCATCATTCGCGTCGGCAATGCAGCCGGGGCGCAGGCCATCGCCGAGTGAATAGGCGATGTCATAGGCTTTCATGATCTCGGTAATGTCGTCAAAATGTTCGTAGAGGAAGCTTTCCTTGTGATGCGCGAGGCACCATTTGGCCATGATGCTGCCGCCGCGCGAAACGATGCCGGTCACGCGCTTCGCCGCCATCGGCACATAAGGCAGCCGTACGCCGGCATGGATGGTGAAATAATCCACCCCCTGCTCGGCTTGTTCGATCAATGTATCGCGGAAGATTTCCCACGTAAGGTCTTCGGCCACGCCGCCGACTTTCTCCAGCGCCTGATAAATCGGCACGGTGCCGATGGGGACGGGCGCATTGCGGATGATCCATTCGCGGGTATCGTGGATGTTGCGGCCGGTGGAGAGATCCATCACCGTATCCGCACCCCAGCGGATTGACCAGACCATCTTGTCGACCTCGTTCGCCACATCGGACGCGACGGCGCTGTTGCCGATATTGGCGTTGATCTTCACAAGGAAATTGCGACCGATGGCCATCGGCTCGCTTTCGGGATGGTTGATGTTGCTGGGGATGATCGCGCGGCCACGAGCGATTTCATCGCGGACAAATTCGGGCGTGACATAATCGGGGACGGACGCGCCAAAGCTCTCGCCATCTTCGATTTTGGCGCGGGCATATTCGGCGAGCCGCTCGCGCCCGAGATTTTCGCGTTCCGCCACATATTCCATTTCGGGCGTGATGATGCCCTGCCGCGCATAATGCATCTGGGAGACATTCGCGCCGGATTTGGCGCGCAAGGGGCGCTTTATGGGCGTGGGAAATTGCGGAACACCCCTGCTGCGATCAGGCCCAAGCTGGCCGTTGTCTTCGGGACGAATATCGCGGCCATCATAGCCCTCGACATCGCCGCGCGCCATCACCCAATCGCGTCGAAGCTGCGGCAAACCGGCGTTAATGTCGATCTGCATATCGGGATCGGTGTAAGGCCCGGACGTATCATACACCCGCAGCGGAGCCTCTCCGCCCTCAAGCGCAATCTCCCGCATCGCAACGCGAATGCCCGAACCGCTATGCGCCGCGATATGCACTTTCTTCGAACCGCGAATAGGCCCGGTGGTAACGCCTATTTCGGTTCTTGCCGGAATATCTGCCATGTCATTTTCACTCCATTTTTCGGGAGCGAGGGCGGTGATTTATGTCCGCTCCCTCCCTCCGCCCGCTTTAACGGGATCAGGTTCAGCGGGTCGTGCGGCGTTAAACGCACCTCTCAGTCAAACGACTCCCCGGGGATGAGAGCAGGATAGCCGTAGCTCAGCTGGCAAGCAAGCGGACATAGCCAATCAGAATGAGCGCGGCACCGATAAGAAGCGATAGCCATGCCCAGATGCTGGAACTGCTGTTCATCATTGACCGTGAGAAGCGTATTATCCAGTCGGGGAAGGCAAGAAAGGCGATGCCCTCCGCCATCATCAGCCCGCCGAGCAGGGTCACCAGAATAGATTGCCAGTCGGACGGGTTATAGGGATTAACCAGATAAACCAGCGCCCCCAATACCAGCACGACAAAGCCGATGAGGAATTGCAGCGCGTTGCTCTGCTCCACCTCCCACATTACCCGCGCCCAGCCGCCCGGACGGCGTAGCTCGCCGATCGCTGCACCGAGTGAATAGAATCCGAATATCAGCAATATCCACGCGGTGATCGTGCCAGCCTGTGCCATCTTATCTCTCCCTTAAACCCGGATGGATGCGCTCCGGCTCGATCGTCATACTAAACCAGCCGCCAAAATGAGTCCAGCGAGCGAGGAGAAGGTATAGCTGATCCCCCGGGGCCATAAACAGGCATACGCAAAGCCCCTTCCCCAAAGGACTCGGCTCGGCTAGTTGCGGGCAATGGCATCTGCGGCTCAGGAAAATATCAAATGCGATGTCGCCATTGTTGGCGGCGGACTTTCGGGCGGGCTGATAGCGCTTGCACTGGCAAAATCGCGGCCTGAGATGAAGGTCGTGCTGGTCGAGGCACAGGCAAAATTTGGCGGCAATCATTATTGGAGTTTTTTCGCGACCGATATCGCGCCGGATGACCGCTGGCTGACCGCGCCGCTCGTCACCTATGGGTGGTCGGGTTACGAGGTGCGTTTTCCTGGCCACGAGCGCAAACTTGATACCATCTATTACACCATCGAAAGCGAGCGGCTGGACGAGGTATTGCGCGCCGCGTTACCGGCGGAAAGCCTGCTGACCGGGTGCGAGGTGAAGTCGATCTCGCCGCGACTGGTGGTGCTAAAGGGCGGGCAGCGGATCAATGCTGGCGGAGTGATTGATGCCCGCGGCGCGGCCGACCTGCACCATCTGGAATGCGGCTGGCAGAAATTCACCGGGCAATTGCTGCAACTTAGCCATCCGCATGACCAGGCAAAACCGGTGATCATGGACGCCACGGTCGCGCAGCATGATGGCTATCGCTTCGTCCACATTCTGCCCTTTGGCATGGATAAGCTATTCATTGAGGACACCTATTATAGCGATACCCCCGATCTCGACGAGCGGATCATGAAGCAGCGGATTGCCGAATATGCGCGCGAGCGCGGCTGGAACGTCGAGGGCATATTGCGCGAGGAACAGGGCGTATTGCCGGTAGTGATGGACGGCGACCTTGATAATTACTGGGCAAGCGGATCGGGGCGCGTGGCAAAGGCGGGTGCGCGCGGCGGTTTCTTCCACGGCGTTACCAGCTATGTGCTGCCCGATGCGGTGCGGTGTGCAGTGTTTATTTCGCAGCTGGATGACCTGGATGGTGACAGGCTGAATGTAACGATGCGCCGCCGGGCGGATAGGCATTGGAAGGAGCAAAGCCTCCTGCGCAAACTCAACCGGACGATGATCCGCAATGGAAATCCGGATGAGCGCTACAAGATATTCGAACGTCTTTTTGCGCTTTCACCTGAGCTGATCGAGCGCTTCTTTGCCGGTGTAAGCAGCGTCGCCGACAAAGCGCGCATCCTGTCTGGCAAGCCGCCGGTGTCGGTGGGCAAAGCAATCAGGGCGCTGAGGAAAAAGGCTTAGTGAGCGTTCGGTGCAGTGGGGCGCGCGAGCATTGGCAGAATTTACGATCGGAGATTTGGGATGAAATCACTCGCTGTCTATTGCGGCTCGGCAACGCCCGACGACCCGCGCTATCTAAAGCTTGCTGGCGAAGTTGGCCGCGCGCTTGCGGAGCGCGGTATCACCACCGTCTATGGCGGCGGCAGGTTGGGGCTGATGGGCGCTGTCGCGGATAGCGCGCTGGCAGCGGGCGGCGAGGTGATTGGCGTAATTCCTGAAGCGCTGATCGGCAGCGAGGTTGCGCATAAGGGATGCAGCGAGCTGCATGTTGTCAAAAATATGCATGAACGCAAGGCGATGTTTACCGATCTCTCGGACGGCTTCGTCACGTTGCCCGGCGGCGTTGGTACGATGGATGAGCTTTGGGAGGCGATCAGCTGGGCGCAGCTTGGTTATCATGACAAGCCGGTGGGGCTGCTCAACGCATATGGTTTTTTTGACCATCTGGTCGCCTTTAACGCGCATATGGGAGATGTCGGTTTTATCCGTAGCGAGCATCGCGGGATTTTGGTTGTCGCCGAGGAGATTGGCGCACTAATCGACAAGCTGGCGGCCTATGAACCGCACAAGACAATATTCCAGATGAAGGCGGAGGATTTGTAAGGCTGGCACAGCCATCTGGCCGTCAGCTATTTTTGCTGCAGTAGCCTCGCCCGTTCTTCCAACCGTTCAACCGCGGCATCATGTATCCCCGGCGCGCAGCAGATAAGGCCGAAATCTAGCGGCTCGGCCTTGTTGTAACACAGCGCGCCGCCCAGCGCATCGGTGACCTTCGCGCCGGCCTCTTCAGCGATCAAATGCGCCGCTGCAACATCCCATTCATTGCCCCAGCGCAGCGATGCAACCAGATCGGCGCGGTCGCAGGCAACCATCGCCATCCGCATCGCTATGCTGTTGGGCTGTTCCACCACCGTTAGGTCACGATCCTGTTTGGGCAGATCGTTGGCGGGCACGCGCGCACCGGAAAATTCTTCACGGCTGCTGGCGGTCAGCAGCTTATCGTTGCAACTTGCCCCGCCGCCCACTTTTGCTACCCATAGCTGCTGCGTTGCCGGGGCATCCATCACCGCAAATATAGGTTTTCCCTGCGACACCAGTGCCACCGAAATGCACCAGCCTTTTCGGCCGCGCACATAATCGCGCGTGCCGTCGATAGGGTCTACTACCCAAACCATGCCAGCTGCCAACCGCGCAGGATCATCGGCGGTTTCTTCGGAAAGCCAGCCAGCATCGGGCAGCACAGCTGCCAGCCGGGGCTTTAGCAGTTCATCAACCGCGAGATCGGCATCGCAAACCGGATGGCCTTTCTCCTTTTCCCAAACTTTCGCATGGGGCGGTGCACCGTCACGCCATTTGCCAAGCGCCAACGCCGCTGCTTCGCGCGTTGCCGCTATGATGGCATCGAAATCGGGATCGGAGGAGAGCCTAGCCACCCGCCACCGTCATACCATCGATACGCAATGTCGGGACATTGGCGGAATAGATGAATTCCAGATCACCGGCGGCGCGCATTGCGGCGAACATATCTTTCAAATTGCCCGCGACCGTGAATTCACTGATTGGCCCGGTAATTTCACCATTTTCTATGCGGAAGCCAGCGGCGCCCCGGCTATAATCGCCGGTGACCATATTGACCCCCTGCCCGGCAAGCTCATGCACATAGACGCCTTCGCCGATATCAGCGATCAGTTCGGCTACGCTGCCGCTGCCGCCCTCAAGATGCAGGTTGGAGGCTGATACGCCTGGTGCGCCGCTAGTGCCCCGACTGGCATGGCCGGTGGGCGCTAACCCCAATTGCCGCGCCGAGGCGCTTTCCATCAGCCAACCGGTTAGCACGCCCTTGTCGATGATAGCGCTTTTCGCCGTGGGAAGCCCCTCGCCATCAAACACCCGGCTGCCCAAGCCGCGCTCGCGTAGCGGATCGTCGATCACCGATAGGCTGCTATCAAAAAGCGACTTTCCAAGATCATCGAGCAAAAAACTGGTGCGCCGCGCGATTGACGCGCCCGCAATTGCGCCAACCAAATGCCCAATCATCGACGAACCCACACGCGGATCCAGCACGACCGGCATTGACCCGCTTTTGACGTTGCCGGGATTTAGCCGTTTGGCGGCACGGTTCCCGGCGCGCGAACCGATGGCCTGAGGCATATCAAGGTCCTCTTCATGGCGCGCTGAGCGATAGTCAT
Source organism: Sphingorhabdus sp. (assembly GCA_036479555.1). GTDB lineage: Bacteria > Pseudomonadota > Alphaproteobacteria > Sphingomonadales > Sphingomonadaceae > Sphingorhabdus_B. Next base: position 231,899 of record JAZGFP010000002.1, on the reverse strand, counting down.
AGTCGCGTTCCTTATGATCGCCTTCGCCCGCAAGTACGGCGGTTGACAGGCCGTAGCCAGAAGCGCTTTTCGCGCCGGCGAAACCATGGCTGGTGGCAAGGCCAAAAACGGTGCGGCCCGCGCTCGCGCCTGCTCCTTCGCTGTTGGTGATACCCGGAATAGCGCGCGCCGCATCTTCGCAGGCAAGCGCGCGTTCCTTGAGCGCCGCAGGATCGGGGTCGCCGCCATCATCGCTGTCGGTTTCAGGTAGCTTGCCGGTCATCAGCATTTCTTCAGGCGCAAGCCCGGCATACTGGTCTTCGGGTGCCTCTCGCGCCATATCGAGCGCTCGGCTAACCAGATCAGCGAGGACCACCGGGTTCATGCTTGATGAGCTGATGGTCGCAGAGCGCTGCCCCAGAAAAACGCGCAGACCAATCTCCTCGCCCTCACTTCGCGTCACTTCTTCAAGATTGCCAAGGCGAACGGAGGCTTCGGTGGAAGCATCGCAGACATAAACCGCATCGGCTGCATCGGCGCCTGCTTTGGTTGCCTGATTTACGAGATTTTGTGCGCGATCAAGCGCTTCGTCTTTGCTTAACATGGCAACCGCTTAGGCGCGGCAGCACAAGCCGTCAATCGCGCTATCTAAGGGGAAGCGACCTAAAACGCGCCGAACAAAAACGCCAACAAAACAGGCGCACCGATCGCCACAATCCACAGCTTGGTACGGTCAATTGCAAAGCGCGACCGGAGATTGCTGTCACTCAGTTCGCTGCCTTCCAGTAGCTTCCACCGTTTGTCGATATGGCGACAAAAGGGAATCATCAAAGCAACAAAAACCACGAGCAAAAATAGCGGAAGAATCGACATTCCCTCGGTTTCCATCGCTGGCATCACCATGAAAATCAGCAGCAATGTATATATGATCAAGGCGACCGCGACGTGATCGCTTATCCGCTTCGTATAGCTCTTACGCGAAGAACGCGCATGCACAGCTTTCACCATTGCAGCTCTCCCCCAAAAATTGTCTCTCCGCTGCGCAGAATGTCACCAACCCGGGGCCGAGTCAAACCGGGTTAACCAAGGCGGCGTCAAACCCCTAGGGAATACCGAGAATCTTGTGAGTTTGCAGCGTCAGCCGCCATTTGGGGTGGTCGGCTACAAATGCCATCGCCGCCTTTTGATTCGCCGCATTGGCCTTGAATGCAAATCCGTCCATTGGCTGGATCAGATGATGGGTGAAGGCCCACGCCTCCATAGTCTGCCAGTCGCTGCCCGCCTGCGGCCAGACCAGTTTGAGTTCATCCCCGGCCCGCTGCACAACATCGCTGCCTGCCTTGGGGCTGATGCAGACCCAGTCGATACCACCATGAACGGCAATCGTGCCGTTGCTTTCAATCGCTATCCGGAATTGCTGATCGTGGAGCGCGCCGATTAGCGCGTCATCAACCTGCAGCATCGGTTCGCCGCCGGTCAGCACGATATAACGGTGCCCGGTTTCGCTACCCCACAATGCGGCTGCTTTCTCTGCAAGACCGACGGCTTCATACCGCCCGCCATTTTTCCCATCGATACCGACAAAATCTGTGTCGCAAAATTTGCAAATGGCGGCCGCGCGGTCTTTCTCCAAACCCGTCCATAAATTGCATCCGGAAAAGCGCAGGAAAACGGCTTTGCGCCCGGCATGGACACCCTCCCCCTGAATAGTGAGGAACAGTTCCTTGACGGCGTAGCTCACGGCGCGTCTGCATAGCGTATTGGATCGACCAGCCCGGCATCGGCAAAGCCCTTTATACGCAGGCGGCAGCTATCACACTGCCCGCAGGCCTTCAGATCAGGCGTGGGATCGTAGCAAGACCAGCTCATGCTCGTATCCAGCCCAAGCGTCGCCGCCTGCGATGCAATATCCGCCTTGCTCATGTCGAGCAGCGGAGTGTGGATAGTGAACCCGCCGCCTTCTGCTCCCCCGCCTTCAACCCCCGCCTTGGTGGCGAGATTCGCCATTGCTTCAAACGAGCTGATAAATTCGGGTCGGCAATCGGGATAGCCAGAATAATCGAGCGCATTCACACCGATAAACAAATCGCGCGCGCCGCGTGCTTCGGCAAGACCCAAGCAGAGCGACAAAAATATTGTGTTGCGGGCGGGCACGTAAGTCACCGGAATGTCGTTGCCGAGCCCGCTTTTCGGCACATCAATATCCGCCGTCAGCGCGCTGCCGCCAAAGCGCGTCAAATCAAGCGGCAGGATGATATGCTCGCAGGCTTCCAAATGCTTGGCGATATTTGCGGCAGCCTGCAGCTCTATCCGGTGACGCTGGCCATAATCGATGGTCAGCGCGACCAGATCATAACCGGCTTGCTTCGCCAGCCCCGCCACGACCATCGAATCGAGTCCTCCTGAAAGAAGGACAACGGCTTTTTTTACAGGTGAAGTCATCGCAGCTCTCAGACAATGAGAGGAAAATGGTGCACCCGGAAGGATTCGAACCTCCGGCCCCCTGATTCGTAGTCAGGTACTCTATCCAGCTGAGCTACGGGTGCTTGGAAGGGCGCTATTAGGAAAGGCCGCCGCTTTTCGCAACATCTATTTTCGGCAAAGTGCCGCCTGCGCCGCTGCCAGCCGTGCAATCGGCACGCGGTATGGTGAGGCGCTGACATAATCGAGGCCGGTAGTTTCGCAAAATGCGATTGATGCAGGGTCTCCGCCATGTTCGCCGCAAATGCCAAGCTTTAAGTCACTGCGCGTTTCCCTGCCCCTTTCAGCGGCTATTTCAATAAGCTGCCCCACACCTTCGATATCCAGGCTGACAAAAGGATCGCGGTCATAGATGCCCTTATCGACATATTGGGTGAGGAAGCGCGCCGCATCGTCCCTCGAAACACCCAGAGTTGTTTGCGTCAAATCATTGGTTCCAAACGAGAAGAAGGCAGCGCATTCGGCAATCTTTCCTGCCATCAATGCTGCCCGTGGCAATTCGATCATGGTGCCGACCTGATATTCGATGCGCTTGCCTTGCTCGGCAAACACCTTCTCCGCCGCTGCATCGACGACATCCTTCATCAACTCCAGCTCGCGTTTTGTCGCAACCAAGGGAATCATGATTTCAGGGACAGGCGCGACATCCAGCAAACAGGCGGCTTCGAATATCGCGCGCGCCTGCATCTCGTAGATCTCAGGATAAGTTACGCCAAGCCGGCATCCGCGGTGGCCGAGCATCGGGTTAAATTCATGCAGTTCATCGGCGCGCCGTTTGAGCGTATCGATGCTGACATTAGCGGCCTCGGCCACATCGGCAAAATCGCTTTGCTGATGCGGCAGGAATTCATGCAAAGGCGGGTCAAGCAAACGGATGGTGACGGGCAATCCGGCCATCACCTCGAATATTGCGGCAAAGTCGCTGCGTTGTTCGGGCAGCAGCCTTTCCAGCGCGGCCCTGCGTCCAGCTTCATCCTGTGCTAATATCATCTGGCGAACGGCTGTGATCCGGCTCGCCTCGAAAAACATATGCTCGGTACGGCACAGCCCGATGCCCTCGGCGCCAAAATCGCGCGCGGCCTGCGCATCCGCCGGCGTTTCGGCATTGGCCCGCACCCGCATCCGCCGGGCTTTGTCGGCCCACACCATCAATGTGCCGAAATCGCCAACCAGTTCGGGCTGCAATGTCGGCACTTCGCCTGCCATCACCTCGCCAGTCGAACCGTCAATGGTGATGACATCGCCCTCGGTGAAATCGCGCGCTTCGATGCGCAGTGTTTTTGCCTTTGCGTCAATCACAAGGCTGCCCGCTCCCGATACGCACGGCCGCCCCATGCCGCGCGCCACCACCGCCGCATGGCTCGTCATCCCGCCGCGCGCGGTAAGGATGCCCTTGGCAGCGTGCATGCCGTGAATATCTTCGGGGCTGGTTTCGATGCGCACAAGGATCACGCCGTCACCCATCTCGCTGCGCTTCTCCGCAGTATCAGCGTCGAAGACAATAATGCCGGAAGCCGCGCCCGGTGATGCCGGCAATCCCTTGGTCAGCACATCTCGCGGCGCGTCCGGATCAAGCGTGGGGTGCAGCAATTGGTCGAGCGCCATCGGATCGACACGCAGCACCGCCTCATCTTCGCTAATCCGGCCATCGGCCACCATATCAACCGCGATTTTGAGCGCCGCCTTTGCAGTGCGCTTGCCGCTGCGCGTTTGCAGCATCCACAGCTTACCGCGCTCAACGGTGAATTCTATATCCTGCATGTCGCGGTAGTGGCTTTCGAGAATATCGAACATCCCGGCCAGCTCGGCATAAGTTCCCGGCATCGCCTCTTCCATCGATAGCGGCTTTGCCCCTGCCCGCTCCCGCGCAGCTTTGGTCAGATATTGCGGCGTGCGGATACCGGCGACCACATCCTCGCCCTGCGCATTGATGAGATACTCACCATAATAGGCATTCTCGCCGGTCGCCGGATCGCGGGTGAAGGCCACGCCCGTCGCCGATGTTTCGCCCATATTGCCAAACACCATCGCTTGCACATTGACCGCCGTTCCCCAATCTGAGGAAATGCCGTTGAGGCGGCGGTAAACCTTGGCGCGCTCGCTCTCCCAGCTACCGAATACGGCGCCAATTGCACCCCAAAGCTGATCCTGCACATCCTGCGGGAAAGGCTTACCCCAATCGGCTTCGACAAGGCGCTTATACTCGCTGACGAGCGCTTTCAGATCACCAACTTCAAGCTCTGTATCGAGGAAGAAGCCCTTATCTTCCTTGGCAATTTCGAGCGCTTCTTCAAAGGCATCATGATCAAGGCCAAGCACGACATCGGCATACATTTGAACAAACCGCCGGTAGCTGTCCCACGCAAAACGCGCATCACCCGACGAAGTTGTAAGCCCTTCTACGGTCTCGTCGTTAAGTCCCAGATTTAGCACGGTATCCATCATGCCGGGCATCGAAACCCGCGCGCCCGAACGTACCGAAACAAGCAGCGGATTGGTTGCATCGCCAAAGCTTTTGCCGGTTACGCCCTCGATATGCTCCAGCGCCTTTGCGACCTCACGGCGAACGCCATCGGGGAAGCTTTGCCCCTTGGAATAGTAAAGCGCGCACATCTCGGTGGTGATCGTAAAACCGGGAGGCACGGGAAGGCCGATGCTCGCCATGCCGTCAAGGTTAGCGCCCTTGCCGCCCAGCAAATCTGCGTTACCGCGCACGGCATCGTCGCCATCCGAAACACCGCCGCCAAACCGAAATACATATTGGGTCATCTACTTTGCTCCTCTCCCCTTCAGGGGAGAGGCCGGGAGAGGGGGTTTACCGCCAAGCCCGGCCTTTTTTGTAATTTGCGGAGGAAACCGATAGCCCCCTCCCCTAACCCCTCCCCTGAAGAGGGAGGGGAACTAATTGTTCATCCTTCAATCTTCGAGAAATCGGCGACCGTATGAACCGCATCGCGGAAGCGTGTGAGCAGGCCGAGGCGGAAGGCGCGTTTGGCCTCATCCTCATCATTCACCATCACATTCTCGAAAAAATCATCGATAGGCGCGCGGAGCGAGGCAAGCGCAGTCATAGCGGCCGCGAAATCTTCTGCCTTGATAGCAGCGGCGGCCTTCGGTTCGGCAGTGTCGAGCGCATTGAGGAGGGCGGTTTCTTCAATAGCCCTCTCCCCTTGTGGGAGAGGGTTGGGTGAGGGGTCAGCCGCGTCTGCGGCTGAAGAATCTCTTGCTAGCCCCTCACCCTCCGCGCCTGACGGCGCTCCTCCCTCTCCCACAAGGGGAGAAGGATTCTGCTTCAAAATATTCGCCGCCCGCTTGTAACCGGCGAGCAAGTTGGTGCCGTCGGGTGTTTCGACAAAAGCCTGCAATGCCTTTACACGGGCGAGGAGGCGGACAAGATCATCTTCGCCGCCAAGCGCGAAAACCGCGTCGATCAGGTCGTGGCGAACGCCAGCTTCGCGTTGTTGGACTTTGAGGCGGTCGGCGAAGAATGAGAGCCAATTCTCTTCAATTTCCAGATAGCCGCTCCAATCAGTTAACCGGCTGTCTGCAGAATCTAACTCGTCAATAACCGGTGCATCCCGATCAAAAGGATCTACGGAGCGGTCATGAAGGATAAACCAGTCGCCTAGCATCTGTTCCTCTTCTGAATTCGGCCAATTAGTAGCGTCCACAAAGTCAACTTCCGAATCGGGTCGATGATATAACCGTCCATGCTCTGCAGCTTGCGCCAAATAAACTGAACTTGCTGCCCAGAGCAGGTCACCCATGCAAGTGTTTAATCTATTCTCGACTAGCAATCTTATAATTCCGATTGAGGCACGTCTAAGAGCAAATGGGTCTTTTGACCCGGTAGGCTTCTCATCAATCGCAAAAAACCCAACCAGCGTATCCAGCTTATCCGCCAAACTCACCGCAACCGTCACGGGGTCAGTCGGCACATCATCGCCCTGCCCGACCGGTTTGTAATGATCGCGGATTGCGGCGGCGACTTCCGCTGGTAGCCCTTCCTTCGCGGCATAATATCCGCCCATCAGGCCTTGCAGCTCAGGAAACTCGCCGACCATTTCGGTGACTAGGTCGGCTTTGCAGAGACAGGCAGCTTGCCTGGCGAGATCGGCGAGCGAAGCCCCTCCCCCTTGTGGGGAGGGGTTGGGGTGGGGGCCATTCAAAGAATCGTGGGGCCCAACCGCGTCGACGGCGGCTGAAGAGTCCTTTGATAGCCCCTCTCCCTCCGCGCCTGACGGCGCTCCTCCCTCTCCCACAGGGGGAGAGGGCTTTATGATCCCCTCTTCACACAGCCACCGCGCCAATTTCGCAACCCGCTCCACCTTATCGGCAACCGTTCCGAGCTTCTCGTGGAACACGATGTTCTCAAGCTTCTTCGCATGATCTCTGAGCTTCGTTTTCTGATCAAGCTCCCAGAAAAACTTGGCATCGCTCAAACGCGCCGCCAGCACTTTTTCATTGCCCGCGACGATCGCCTTGCCGCCGTCGGTCGCGTCAATATTAGCGGTGCAAACGAAAGCGTTTGCGAGTTTATCCTCCCCGGCACGGGGAGGGGGACCGTCCGCAGGATGGTGGAGGGGGACCTCGTCACTAACTGCATCTGACGGAGAGCCCCCCCCGTCAGTGGCTGCGCCGCTGCCACCCCCCCGTGCCGGAGGGGATTTACACACGAAATATTTCTGGTTCACCCGAGCGGTTAGCTGGATCACCTCTTCGGGCACATCAAGAAAAGCCTCGTCAAAGCGGCCGAGCAGCGGCACTGGCCACTCGGTCAACCCCGCATTTTCAATCACCAGCCCTTCATCCTCGATCAGGCTTAGTCCGGCATCGCTTGCAGCCTTTGCCGCGCCGTCGCGGATGATATTCTGGCGTTCCTCATGATCGACGATGACGTGCGCGGTGCGAAGTTTATCGGCATAGTTATCTGCGTTGCCAATCACAATCTCGCCGTCGGAATGAAAACGGTGGCCCAGCGTGGTATTGCCGCTGACAATACCGCCAACTTCGCACGGCACCACATCATCACCAAACAGCGCAACAATGCCCGACAATGGCCGTACCCAGCGCAAGCTTTCGGTGGTCACGCTTGCATCGCCCCAGCGCATCGATTTGGGCCATAGGAAGCCGCGGATGATCGCGGGGATGGCTTCAGCGAGCACATCGCTCGTCGCTCTGCCCGGCCGGTTAATCACCGCGAAATAGGTCGGGCGGCCTTTAACAACGCGCACCTCAAGCTGCTCGCGCGTTACGCCCTGCTTGCGACAGAACCCGTCAACCGCCTGATCGGGTGCGCCCTCGGGCGGCCCCTTGGCTTCTTCGCTAACGGCCTCGGTTTCCTGCGAAAGGCCGCGTCCGATAAGCGCAAGCCGCCGCGGCGTGGAATAGACATTGATGCTTGCCGCGTTCAAACCGGCATCGGCAAGCTGAGCAGCAAACGCTTTTTCGAGATCAGCGCGCGCCTTTGCCTGCATCCGCGCAGGTATTTCTTCGGAGCGAAGTTCGAGGAGGAAATCGGTCATTGATCCCACCCGTTTTTCTCCATCCACGCCTCGCAAGACCCTTTGGCGAGATCGCGCACGCGGCCCATATAGCTGGCCCGCTCCTGCACACTAATCACGCCGCGCGCTTGCAGCAGGTTGAAGACATGGCTCGCCTTGATCGCTTGCTCATAGGCCGGAATGGGGAGCTTTTCTTTCAGGCAATTTTCGCATTCACCGACTGCCTTGTTGAACAGATCAAACAAGGCCTCGGTCCCCGCAATCTCGAAATTCCATTTCGACATTTGCTTCTCGTTTTCGAGGAATATATCGCCGTAACTCACGCCGTTCCCGCCGAAATCGAGATCATAAACGCTATCGACACCCTGAATATACATGGCGAGGCGTTCGAGGCCGTAGGTCAATTCACCCGCAACCGGCTTGCAATCATATCCGCCCATTTGCTGGAAATAAGTGAACTGCGTCACCTCCATGCCGTCGCACCAAACCTCCCAGCCCAGCCCCCATGCGCCCAGCGTCGGGCTTTCCCAATCATCCTCTACAAAGCGGATATCATGCAGCATAGGATCGATGCCGATCGCGGTCAGGCTATCAAGATAAAGCTGCTGGATATTCTTAGGCGATGGTTTCAGGATCACTTGATATTGGTAATAATGCTGCAGCCGGTTGGGGTTTTCGCCGTACCGGCCATCGGTTGGGCGGCGGCAGGGCTGCACAAATGCGGCGTTCCACGGATCGGGGCCGAGAGCGCGCAAAGTGGTCGCAGGATGAAACGTGCCCGCACCCATTTCCATATCATAGGGCTGCAATATCGCGCAGCCCTTGCCTGCCCAAAAAACGTGCAGCTTGAGGATCATATCCTGAAAATTGAGCGGCTGCGCCTCGGCCACGATAGCTCCTTCGCGTGTCCAATAATTACCCGACACGCCTTGGCGGATGCGCATGGCTAAATCAAGCGGGTTGCTTGCAGATTAAGGCTTGACCCGCCGCTCGCTTTGTTGCGTATTCACGCCATGATCCTGAAAAAGCTATTTCTTGGTGCAGCCGCCCTTGCGACATTGGCGACCAGCGCTGCGGCAGAGGCTGGCAAAACCGACCCCTTTGATTTCGAGCCGAACCCCGCCATCTGGCGGCTCGCAGATGATGATACGACCATTTATCTGTTTGGCACGATCCATGTGTTGCCCAAAAAACTGAAATGGCGGTCGGCGGCTCTCAACCGCATCGTCAAGGAGGCAGACGCGCTGATCGTGGAAACCACCGAAACCGATGAGGAAAAGGAAGACGGTTTCGACAAGATGTTCGACAGAATGATCATCGCTGGGCTGCAGCAAAAACCGCTCATCGAACGCGTAAAGCCGGAAAACCGTGATGCGCTGAAACTGCTGGCGAAGGAAATAGAAATTCCGCTCGGGCTGCTCGATATCTTGCCAGCCTGGATGGTGCCCTTTATGGTGTTTTTTAGGAGCATTGATGGAACCGACATTTCCGGCGAATATGGTGTTGAAACGATATTGGAAGCAGAGTTTAACAAGGCAAAGAAACCGATATTGTCGATTGAGGACGGCGACGCTGTATTCGCATCGCTCAGCGCACTTCCACAAGGTGAACAATTGGCAATGATAGACGATATGCTGGCTGAAATACGCGAAGCACAAGTGGTTAGCCTTGTCCCCAGCGAGGAAGCCCCTGCCCCGACCACAACCGACTATGCCGATGATATTGGCTGGGCCAAAGGCCTGCATGAAATACTCGCGGAAAACCTGACCGAAGCGGAATTGGGCAAGAGCATGTACCGGGTGCTGCTGACCGACCGGAATGCGGCATGGACCGAATGGTTGATTAAACGGCTCGACCAGCCGGGCAACATCCTTGTCGCGGTTGGCGCGGGGCATTTGACCGGCGAAGATTCTGTGCAGAAGATGCTCGAAGCGCGCGGAATGACGGTGGAGCGTGTACATTAAAGCGCGAAAATGGTGAACGCAGTAGGGTTCGAACCTACGACCCGCTGATTAAGAGTCAGCTGCTCTACCAACTGAGCTATGCGTCCACATTCCGGCAAATTCGGCCAACATAATCAGGTGATGTATTGCCGACCGGAGCGGGGCATTTGGTGATTTTGGGGCGCTTTGTCAAGCCTCATCTCAGGCTGCAGATACTATCCAAACGCACCTATCCGCGTTCCTGGGTGGCGCTCCACCGACATGATGATGCCGACGCAAATCATGATGGTCAGCATCGACGACCCACCGTGGCTGAGAAAGGGTAACGGTATGCCAACAACGGGCGCGAGGCCCATCACCATCATCAGGTTCACCACAACATAAAAGAATATCGTGCAGGTAAGTCCGGCAGCAACAAGCTGGCCATAACGCGAGCGGCTTTTCATCGAAACATTCAGCCCCCAGCGCAGCAGCAGGAAAAAGCCGAATAATACGCCAAGCCCGCCAATCATACCCCACTCCTCTGCCATCGTGGCAAAGACGAAATCGGTATGGCCTTCGGGCAGATAATCGAGATGGCTCTGGGTGCCGTCAAGAAATCCTTTGCCGGTCAGCCCGCCCGACCCGATTGCAATCTTTGATTGGCTAATATGATATCCGGTGCCCAGCGGATCCGATTCTGGATCAAGGAAGGTGGTAACGCGGTTCTGCTGATAGGGTTCAAGCAGGAAGAAATAGCCGACCGGGATCAGCATCAGCAGCGCGCCCCCCGCCCCGACAAAATAACGCAGCGGCCAACCGGCGAGGAATGCAACAACTACGCCGCCAAAAAGAATCGCGATGGATGTTCCTAGGTCGGGTTGCAACGCCACCATAATCCACGGCAGGCCCAGAATTAACGCGACCGGCCAGACGGCATCGAAGCTGGTAATTTTGGAAGGCGGCAACCGGTCAAAGAACCAGGCCACCGCAAGGACAACAGCAGGCTTCATCAATTCAGATGGTTGCAAGTTCATAAAGCCCAGATTGATCCAGCGCTGGCTTCCGCCGCCGACAAAGCCAATTGCTTCAACAACTATCAGGAGAATGACAAGGATGCCATATATCGGGAATGTCACTGTTTTCCAAAAACTTAAAGGAAAGCGCGACATGACAATCGCCATGGCTAGAAACACTAGGAAGCGCGTGACATGCTTACCCGCCCAAGGTTGCACGCTGCCCCCGGCTGCCGAATAAAGAACAAGCGAGCCGAAAAAAGTCAGGCTGAGCAATAGCAATATCAGCCGCCAAGGCAGCCCTGCTATCGGTGCGGGGACGATGCCGTGCCTCATCCCTCCTCCGCTTCGTCTGCTGCTTTGCTATCTGCCGGCGTCGGGGCCTCAGCTCTTGCCCTGAAAGCGGCAAGGTCGCGCGCCATACGTTGCTCAATGTTGCCGCCCCAACCGGCTTCATATCCCGCCAGCGCGGCCATCGCTTTCTCGCGGTCAAATAAGAAAGTCATAACGTCACGTGCAATCGGATAGGCAGCGCTTGAACCGGAACCATGCTCGATGACAACAGCGGCTGCGTAACGCGGCTTGTCGAAGGGTGCAAAGCATATGAAAAGGCCGTGATCGCGGTATTTCCATGGCACGCCTCTGCCGCCGCGCCCTTTTTCAAGACCGACAACTTGGGCGGTTCCCGTCTTACCGGCGAGTTTGACGTCAGGTATCGGCAACCGCGCGCGTCCCGCTGTGCCGGGGCCATTGACCACATCGCTCATTGCCTGTCGAACATAGTCTATATGTTCTTGGGTAAAACCAAGCGATGGTGCGGGTTTGCGCTTTTTGTCAAACAAGAGATGAGGTGAGAGCTTTTTACCGGTGGCAAGCCGCGCCGCCATAATAGCGAGCTGCAACGGATTGGACAGCACGTAACCCTGACCAATCGTCGAATTCACCGTGTCGGCCACGGTCCATTTCTTACCATATTTCTTCAATTTCCAAGCCGGCGTCGGAACGGTGCCATAAAACTGGCTGGAAACCTCCAGCGGAAATTTTTGTCCCAGCCCGGTTCTCCGCGCCATGGCGGCAATGACATCCATGCCCATGCGCTGCGCAAATTTGTAGAAATAGACGTCGCAGCTTTGATATATCGCTCTGGCCATGTTGACCGTGCCATGCCCGCGCCGGTTCCAGCAATGGAAAATGCGGTCGCCCACACGCAGTCCGCCGCCGCAGAATGCCGTTTCGTCAGGATCGAGTCCTGCGTCAAGAAACGACATGGCAACCATTGGCTTTATCGTAGAACCCGGCGGATACAGCCCGCTGAGGGTTTTGTTACGAAGCGGCACATGGTCGTTCTCGCGCAGCCATTTATATTCAGACACACCAATGCCGTCGGAAAAACTGTTGGGATCAAAGCTGGGCATCGATGCCAGTGTCAAAAGATCACCGGTCAGGCAATCGATCACCACGACCGAACCCGATTCCCGGCCCAGCCGCCGCGCCGCATAATTATGCAGGTCGATATCAATTGTCAGCTTCAGCGGCTTGCCAGGAACATCCCGGCGTGTCTCAAGGTCGCGAATGATCTTCCCGCGCGCCGTTACCTCCACCCGTTTCGCGCCCGGCTTTCCTTGCAATCTTGGTTCAAAGTATTTCTCAAGGGCATCTTTCCCGATCTTGAAACCCGGCGTAATTAACAGCGGGTCCTTCTTTTCGGCATATTCCTCTGCCGATACTGCCCCGACATATCCAATAAGATGGCCAACAGCAGCTCCGCTTGGATAATAGCGTGAAAAGCCTTGGCGCGGGCTGACACCGGGAAGGTCGGGCAGCCGGACGTTGATCCTTGCAAAGCTTTCGTAATCCAGCCCGTCCTTAACCTGAATGGGCTGAAATCCGCGCGCCTGTTTGAGCTCGCGGTTGACCCGCTCAATCTCATCGGGGGTCAGCCTCAGCAATTCGGCAAGCGTCGCAACGGTTTTTTCCTTATCAACCATGCGGTCTGGAATAATATCAACGCGAAAGTCGGCACGATTGATCGCAATCGGTTTGCCCGTCCGGTCTATGAACCAGCCCCGGCGCGGCGGAATCAGCGTCAAGTTAACCCGGTTGCTTTCGGACAATAGCTGGTATTTTTCATTCTCTGCCACCGCGATGTAAGACATCCGGCCGGCCAGAACGAGACCGAAAGCCGCCTGCACTCCGCCGATAAACATCGTGCGGCGGGTAAATGTGAAGGTCTGCTGTGCGCTGTTGATCGTGCGATTGTTCTTCATGTTGCCAATCGCCAGCTATCCAGCCGAGCGCACAGCCGAACCACCAGTGGAAATAGCAGGACAGACAATATTATCTGGGGCAACAAGATGACAGCTCCGGGCGCGTTGTAGGCCAAGCCTACAAACCATAGCCCGACCAGTAACGCCAGTGCAATGATGATTGCGCCGATAAGCCAGTCCTGCCAGTGGTCGCGCCAAATCATATAAGTATCTACCAATTCCATCCCGAGCATCACCAATGACCAGATCAGGCCGCCGCTGCCGAAGGGCTGCCCGCTGAAAATATCATCGAACAGGCCAAAGGGTAACCCGGCCCACATCGGCCAGATACCCGGACGCATTAAACGCCACGCAACAAACACCATCAACCCCAGCGGAGGCAATAATGGCTGGGCGGCAATGATCGGAAGCGATGTTATCATCGATGCCAGCAAAACCGAGGCGATCGGTATAACGGTCATCCATACCGGCGACTGGGACCGGTCAATCTCGGATTGATAGCGGCTACGCGAACGCCGCGTACGCATCATGGCAGGCAGCGGGCTCTTCATTCCTCGGCTTGCTCCGCTTCGTCGCTCGCCGCTTCGATAGCAACAACTTCAGGCTCATAAATCGGCATCGTCATCACGAAGGGCGTCCGCCCCGGATCGGCAAATGGACGCGCCGTTGCACCATCATCGGTTTTGCCGAGCACCAGCGCGAAGGGAATATTGGGCGGATAGAGCCCGCCATTTCCCGATGTGACTATAACGTCGCCCTTTTTGAAGGGGTTCACGCCAAGGTTTATGGGGCGGATAGAAACCGTCCCGTTCGAAAGCCCCGTTGCAAAGGCGGGAAGCCCGTCAGCGGCCCGCATCACAGGCACGACATTATCGGCATCGGTAACCAGAAGCACGCTGGCAGTGGTTGGTCCCACACTGATAATTCTTCCAACTAGCCCCGCTGGGCCGCGTATTGGCTGCCCGGTTACGATGCCTTTATTTGATCCTTCCGACAAGGTCGCGAGCCGCCTGCTGCTTGATGCGCTTGTGCTGACCAGCCGCGCGATAACACCGATTTCTTCTGCTTGCTCGACAAGGCCGAGAAGCTTGCGCAGCCGGTTATTTTCCACCTTGAGTGCGGCTGCATCATTTAGCTTTTGCCGGTTCGCCTCTACCTCGCGGTTCAACGCATCATTTTTTGAAGCTGCATCAAAATAGGCTGACATATTCTCACCCATGTCGCCAAAACTGCGCCGGATGCTGCCCAGAAAACGCGATATCGGTGCGGTGACTTCGGAGCCCGCCGTGCGCAGCGCAGAAAAGCCGGTTGGATCGGCAATTGAAATGACAAGAAGCAGCGCAGCCACAAGCGCGCCGGCTACAGCCAGCACGTAAGTAGCAAAAAGCCCATATTGCGCCTTGCGGGAATATCCCGGGCGCCGGTTAGACGGCGGCGCCATTGCTCACCTGCCCCTTTCCTTATGCAGTCATCAGGACGCCGCGGAAGATCGGATCTTCCATCGCCCTGCCTGTTCCCACTGCCACACAGGTCAGCGGATCTTCGGCAACGGTAACCGGCAGTCCGGTTTCATCGCGCATATGCTCATCAAGCCCGTGCATCAAAGCACCGCCTCCGGTCAGCACAATGCCCTGATCGACAATATCTGCCGCCAATTCAGGCGCAGTATTTTCAAGTGCAATACGCACGCCTTCAACGATAGTGCCAATTGGCTCCGACAATGCTTCGGCAATCTGACCCTGATTGATCGAAATTTCTTTTGGCACACCGTTCACCAGATCGCGGCCCTTGATATGCAGCGTGTGGCCGATACCATCGGCTGGCGGCTGGGCGGTGCCGAAATCCTTTTTGATCCGTTCCGCCGTCGACTCGCCGATCAGCAGATTGTGGTGACGCCGGACATAGGAGACAATCGCCTCGTCCATCTTGTCACCGCCGGTACGAACCGAAGTCGTATAGGCAAGGCCGCGCAGCGACAATACCGCAACTTCCGTCGTGCCGCCGCCAATGTCGACGACCATAGAACCAATGGGCTCGGTCACCGGCATATCGGCACCAATTGCGGCAGCCATCGGTTCTTCAATCAGGAACACCTGACTGGCACCGGCATTTGATGCCGCATCGCGAATGGCGCGGCGCTCAACCGAAGTGGAACCCGATGGCACACAGATCACAATCTCGGGATAGCTGAACATGCGGCGTTTGCCGTGCACTTTGTGGATGAAGTATTTGATCATCTGTTCGGCAACATCGATGTCGGCAATCACGCCGTCACGCAGCGGACGAATGGCCTCAATGCTGTCGGGCGTTTTACCCATCATCATCTTCGCGTCATCGCCGACGGCCTTGACCCTTTTAATACCATTTATTGTTTCAATGGCGACAACAGAGGGCTCGTTGAGAACAATACCCTGCCCGCGCACATAAACCACGGTATTCGCGGTGCCGAGGTCAATGGCCATATCTTGCGATGAAAACCGAAAAAACTTATTAAAAAACATATCCCTACCCGAGAAAAAGACCAGTTTTCGGCAAAGCCGGTTGCTGGCCAGAACAATGATGACATTCTCCTAACGGAAAACGCCGTGTCATGGAATCGTAATCTGACGAAAAATCTGATTTAAGGATTCGCTTGGACGCAGCGCTTGGGCTAGGACTGCGCCCATGTCAATAAGAAGGCTACCTGAAGCTCTGGTGAACCGCATTGCGGCGGGCGAAGTGGTCGAAAGACCAGCCAGCGCGCTGAAGGAACTGGTCGAGAATTCAATAGATGCCGGCGCGCATAATATCGCGGTTCGATTAAGCGCTGGCGGGCTTGATCTGATCGAGGTCAGCGACGATGGCTGCGGAATGAGCGCGCAGGAAATGGCCCTGGCACTTGAACGCCACGCAACATCCAAATTGCCCGATGACGCCATAGAGCTGGTGGCGACGATGGGCTTTCGCGGAGAAGCGTTGCCATCGATTGCCAGCGTATCACGTCTGACGCTGGAGAGCCGAACCGAGGACGGCGACGGCCGGCAGCGGATCATCGACCATGGCGTAGTTGAAAGCGAAGGCCCTGCGGCATTACCGACCGGAACACGGGTGCGCATCGAAAACCTCTTTGCAAAAGTCCCCGCCCGCCGCAAATTTCTGCGCACGCCGCGCAGCGAATATGGCGCCGCGCTCGATGCGGTAAAAAGGCTCGCCATGGCGCGGCCCGATATTGGTTTTACGCTGGAGCATGATGGCCGCAAATCGCTTGGCGTGCAGCCCGGAATGTCGAGGCCGGAGAGGGTTGCGGCGCTGACCGCAAAAGATTTGGCCGCCAACAGCGTGCCGGTTGATCTTGAGCGCGAAGGCATAACGCTGGGCGGGATAGCCAGCATCCCGACCTTCAATCGCGGCGTTGCCGACCACCAGTATCTTTTCGTCAATGGGCGTCCGGTGAAGGACAGATTGCTCATCGGTGCAGTGCGCGGTGCCTATGCCGAGATGCTGGCGCGCGGCCGGCATGCACTCGTGGCGCTGTTTCTCGATCTGCCCCCGGGCGAGGTCGATGTGAATGTCCATCCGGCCAAAACGCAGGTGCGCTTCCGTGATCCTGCGATGATCCGGGGCATGATCGTAACCGGCCTTCGAAATGCGCTCGATAGCTCCGGTTTCCGCAGCGTGCAGCGGCCATCTGAATCTGCGCTTGGCAAATGGCAGAGCGAACCAGTCATGCCCGATCCGCAGACCGACATCTTCACCGCGCAAGGCGCAATCGCGGCGCAATCCGGCCAGTATCAGTCCAGACCACCCCGCTCCGCATTTCCTTCGCTGGGCGAAAACACCCGCAACTTTGCTGATATAGCCGCTATTGGCAGTGAGGACATCGCTCCGTTAATGGGCCGCGCGGCAGAAGCGCATGAGGCCGTTCCCGAGGCTGCGCGCCATCCGCTGGGCATCGCCCGCGGGCAGGTGGCCAACACCTATATCATTGCCGAAGCTGAAGACGGGCTGGTGATCGTCGATCAACATGCCGCGCATGAACGCCTCGTGCTCGAAAGAATGCGCCGCGCGGTGGAAGGCCCACAAGAAGACGGAAAAACCGGCAAAGCTGCGTCGCAAGCGATATTGATGCCCGAAGTGGTGGAGCTTACCGAAGATGCATGCGACCGGCTTGAGGCGCGGATTGAAGAGCTTTCCAAATTCGGGCTGGAGCTGGAACGCTTCGGCCCCTCGGCAATGCTGGTGCGCGCGGTGCCCGCTGTGCTGGGCAGCGGCGACGTGCGCGGTTTGATCGAGGATCTGGCCGACGAACTCGCCGCCTATGATGAGGCGCTAAGCTTGAAAGAGCGCATCGACCTGGTGGCATCGACAATGGCCTGCCACGGATCGATACGCGCAGGACGGGTTTTGAAGGTCGATGAAATGAACGCGCTGCTGCGCGAAATGGAAGTCACCCCGCATTCTGGCCAATGCAATCATGGCCGTCCGACATGGGTGAAGTTGGCGCTGGGCGATGTCGAGAAGTTGTTTGGGAGGACGTAGGCGGCGTTGCCGTAAACTGCCTGGGTTGGTATTTGTTCACTAGGCGAGCCGTAGAGTCTCTATGGCTCCTTTGGCTTGGTTGCGATGATGGCCGTCTGGCTTTCGCCTGCCTTTGCCTTTGAACCTCCACCCATGCTGGTGACCGAGAATTTCTCGCCATTCGCGCGCACACCGCTCACCGAAGCGGTAGACTCACTATTATGTCTGCCAAGCTCGGGCGTGAAGCCATTGTCTGCTAGAGCCTTTTCGTAATATTTGACAACATCGAGCGGTGTGCCTTTGGCGGCTATCGTTGCGATTGCCTCTCCGCCTCGCCTCTTTGTGGGCCGTGAAAACTCCAAGCTGCCGCTGATATAGCGAGCGCCGGGCATTATTGGCATGTCGAAGGGTAGTTTCGCGTTGCTCGCCTCAACAGTAGCCAGGGCTGTCGGAGCTGCCGCTTTTGATTCGGCAACTGCTGTGTCTGCTTCATCAGCGTTGGTTTCGCCGCTACCGCAAGCCGCTAGCAATAGTAGAAAGGGCATCATCATACGCGATTTCATTTTCATTCTCCGTGATTGTCAAAACGCAGGCAAGCTATCATTTCGATTGTAATTTTGGACGTGTATCAGGTTTTTTGTTTCCAATCTCCACCTTTGCGTAACAAGCAGGCGTTCGAGTAATGCCGTCGTGACGGCAGTAGGCCAAAGTAGCTCAGCAACTATCCTCGTCCGTCAACGATCGAACAATCGCACCGACGTCACCCCCCCAATTCCTTCTCAATCCCCACGCACCTCAATCAACCCCGTGCTTTCCATCGTCATGACCTTCTCGTCATGCTGGTTATAGACGGTTAGCGAGCCTTGCAGTAAACCCATTTCGGGGCGCGATTTTGAACGTCGTTTGGACAGGGTTTCGCTTTCGCAGCGCAGCGTATCGTCTGGATAGACCGGTTTTATCCAGCGTAGTTTTTCAACGCCGGGGGAACCCAGCCCGGCCTGTTTATGCTCATTCATACTATCGACCATCATCCGCATCGCCATCGCGGCTGTATGCCAGCCGCTGGCCGAAAGCCGCCCGAAATGCGTCTTGGCCGCGGCTTCATCATCCAAGTGAAATATCTGCGGATCATACTGGCGCGCAAAGTCGATCACTTCCTCGCGGGTGACTTCATAGCGTCCGTATTTGCGGATGACGCCGGTTTCGATATCTTCGTAATAGAGCATGACGCCTAATTGCCGCGAACCGGGCAGCTTGCAAGAAAATTCCGCCCCGGAACGGGGAGGGGGACCGCTCACACAGTGAGTATTGGAGCGGCCGAGCGAAGCGAGGTTTGGTACGGTGCGGGAAGGTATAATGGTCGCTTCGCTCCCGCCCTTCCGTCAGCCGCTGCGCGTCTGCCACCTCCCCGTTCCGGGGCGGAATTTGGCAACTAAACGTTAAATTTGAAATGCAGGACATCGCCGTCTTGCACGACATATTCCTTGCCTTCTTGCCGTAATTTCCCGGCATCACGCGCGCCTGCCTCGCCGCCAAGCGCAATATAATCATCATAGGCAATCGTTTCGGCGCGGATGAAACCGCGTTCAAAGTCGCTGTGAATTTCACCGGCACCCTGCGGAGCTTTGCTGCCGGTCTCGACTGTCCAAGCCCGCGCTTCCTTTGGACCAACGGTGAAGAAGGTAAGCAAATGCAGCAGATCATAACCCGATTGGATGATGCGGGCGAGGCCGGTTTCGGATAGCCCGATCTCATTGAGAAACTCAAGCCGGTCTTCCATATCCATGGCAACCAGTTCGCTTTCGATGGCGGCGGAAACAATCACGGCATTGGCGCCCTGCTTTTCAGCCATGGCAAATACCGCGGCGCTATGATCATTGCCATTTGCCGCCGCGCCTTCCTCTACATTGCAGATATAGAGCACAGGCTTTGAGGTGAGCAATTGCGCGCTCGCAAATACGCGCGCTTCCTCGTCATCCTTGGGCTCGGTTAGCCTTGCCGGTTTGCCTTCGCGCAGCAATTCCAGCGCTTGCCCCAGCACCGAAGCCAATATCTTTGCTTCCTTGTCGCCTTGCGCCGCCTTCTTCTCCGCAGCGGGCACACGCTTTTCAAGACTTTCCAAATCGGCCAGCATCAGCTCGGTTTCGACCGTCTCTGCATCGGACACCGGATCGATCTTGTTTTCGACATGCTGGATATCGTCGTCCTCGAAACAGCGCAGCACATGGACGATGGCGTCGACCTCGCGGATGTTGGCGAGAAACTGATTGCCCAGCCCTTCCCCCTTTGACGCGCCGCGCACTAGGCCGGCAATGTCAACGAACGCAAGCTGCGTCGGAATAATCTTCGCGCTGCCCGCGATTGCCGCGAGTTTGTCCAGCCGCGCGTCAGGCACAGCGACATTGCCGATATTCGGCTCAATCGTGCAGAAAGGATAATTCGCCGCCTGCGCGCTCTGCGTCTCGGTCAGCGCGTTGAACAGCGTGGATTTGCCCACATTGGGCAGCCCGACAATACCGCATTTGAAACCCATATTTCTACTCCGTCATTCCGGCGGAGGCCGGAATCTCAGGCCACTTAGCGCGTGGCTGCTGGAGATACCAGCTTTCGCTGGCATGACGGCATTTTATTGTTGTTCGCGCCGAGTTGGCTAGGCGTCCGGTTTAATCGTGAACAGCCTTAATAAGCGGCCCGTAACCTGTCGAGCCAAGCCAGTCTTGCTGCACCTCGGCGCTCACATCATTGATGGCCTCTTGTGGTTTCCGCCAAGGATGGACAGCGCGGCGCAGCGGGCGTTTGCCAGCGGGCATCGCCGCAATTTCTGCAATCGCGCGCGGCACGTCAAGCGGATCGGCGCTCCTACCGCTGCCATCTTCCTTACCCATTCCAGCCGCCAATCGGCCATAACTTGCTAGCAATTTCGTGTCGCTACGATCACGCAGTTCTGCGGTATAACGATTGCGGTTCACCCACACTTTGGTCGGATAACCGCCCGGCTGGATCACCGTGACATCAATCCCCTGCGGAACGAGTTCATAGGCGAGCTGTTCGGAGAGTGCTTCAAGCGCAAATTTGGTCGCCGAATAATGCCCGGCGCCGGGCACGATCACGCGGCCAAGCTGTGAAGATATGTTGAAAATTTGCCCCGATTTGCGCGCCCGCATGGCCGGTAGTGCGGCACGGATCATCCGCTGGACACCAAACACATTGGTGCCGAATATCAGGTCTGTGGCTTCCGCATCCTGCGCTTCGACCGGTCCCGATAGGCCAATACCGGCATTGTTGACGAGGATATCGATAGCCCCGCCCGCAATCTTTTCCGCCTCGGCAACGCCCCGCGCGACGCTATCATCCGAAAGCACATCGATTTCGACGATATGTACATCGAGCTTGTCCTTCTTGGCAGCAGCTTTCAGCTTATTCGCTTCGGCGCGCGGCAGATTGCGCATCGTTGCAATCACCTTTGCGCCAAGCGACGCATAGTGCAGTGCTCCCAGATAGCCGAAACCGGACGAGCAGCCGGTGATCAGCACCGATTTTCCAGTCAGAGACGCTTTCTTATCCTGTTTGTCTTGCGATTTGGCAACAACGGCAGCAGCAGCGACTGCGCCGATTGCAGTAGCGCCGCCGATGATTTGACGGCGATCAAATTTCGGGCTGGGCATATTGTCGTCTCCTTGGGAATTCGCGGTCATGCTAAACCTGATTTAGCATTTAGGGCCAGATCACTCAATGGTTGCGACTAGCCGCTCTGGACCCTGAATTAGGGTTAGGGTAACGAGTTGCCTTATTCCGCCATCCGCATCGCAACATCGCCCATAAACCGCACATTGTCGCCCTTGGCCAGCCAGTGCGCTTCGCCGCCAATCGCGCCAAGAAGGTCGGCGAGGTCATCCATGTCAGCTTTGGCATAATTGCCGAGCACATGGCGGGTCACGCGGTCTTTGTGGCCGGGATGGCCGATGCCGATACGAATGCGGCGGTAATCTTCACCGATATGCGCGGTAGTGCTGCGGATACCATTGTGACCAGCAGCGCCGCCACCCTGCTTCACCTTCACCTTGAACGGGGCAAGATCAAGCTCATCGTAGAAGACGGTCACATCTTGCGGCGCAAGCTTATAGAAATCCATCGCGGCACGGATGGATTGCCCGCTTTCATTCATATAGGTTGCGGGTTTGAGCAGCAGGATTTTCTCGTTCCCAATGCGCGCTTCGTTCACCCAGCCTTTGAACTTCTTGGCCGGCACTGACAGATTTTCCATCTCGGATATGGCGTCAATTACCATAAAGCCGATATTATGCCGGTTCAGCGCATAGCGCGGTCCGGGATTTCCAAGGCCTGCCCAAATTTGCATGTAATGCTGCTAGCTTCCTATGCGCATAAAGAAAAGGCCGGTTGGCTTTCCGACATTGCGGGAAACCATACCGGCCTTAATTCTTTGCTTAGCGAGAGTGGATCAATCCTTGGATTTTTCCTTGCCGCCTTCTGCGCCGCCTTCTTCAGCGCCCGCTTCGCCTTCTGCGCCCTCTTCGCCTTCGGCTCCTTCTTCGCCTTCTTCACCTTCTGCTGCTTCTTCCTCTTCTTCTTCCGAAGATTTGAGAGCAGACGGAGCGACAACCGTCGCGATGGTAAAGTCGCGGTCGGTAATCGCGCTTTCACTGCCGCCCGGAAGCGTGAGCGCGGAGATGTGAATCGAATCGCCAATTTCGAGGCCTGTGACATCGATTTCGATCAGCTCTGGAAGCTTGGTTGCATCGCAGATCAATTCCAACTCATGACGGACAACGTTAAGAACGCCGCCGCGTTTAAGGCCGGGCGATTCCTCTTCGTTTACGAAGCTAACCGGGATAGCAACCTGAATAGTAGAGCCCTTTGCAATGCGGAAGAAATCAACATGCAGCGGACGATCGCTGACCGGATGGAATGCCACATCCTTTGGCAGCGTAATCTGCGCCTTGCCGCCAACGGTGACTTCAACCGTGCTGTTGGTAAAAGCGCCGGTCATCAGCAATTTGTTGAGGGCCTTTTCCTCAACATGGATGGCTTCGGGGTCCTTTTTATCGCCATATATAACGGCAGGAATACGGCCTTCACGACGCAGAGCGCGGGAGGCTCCCTTGCCAGCCCGCTCGCGAGGTTCGGCCGACAATGTCAGCTGATCGCTCATAATAAATCTCCAAAAATAAGTTTACCTGCTGTCACGCCTCCAGGGATGACCATAACAGCAAGCGCGCGCTATTAAGCGCTACAGAAGGCGAATGCAAGTATTGCGTGCTCACGAAAAAAGGGAGCGAGCCGCTTTGGCCCGCTCCCTTCCATCTGCTTTCGCCATAACTGGGGAGTGTTGGCGCAGATGATGAGTTATCAGTATTTTATACGCGTCGCAGTGATGCCGTAGGGCTTAAGCATCTTCTGCAGCGAAACATCGCCGGTAAGGTGCCCTGCGCCCACCGCCATGAAGATCGTTCCGGGCTTTTTCATACGTTTATCGATCCAGATCGCCCACTGTGCATTGCGGCGGGTGAGCAGCGCTGCTTTCAATTCCGGGCTGGTGAAACCTGCATTTATGATCTTGCCAAGTCCCTCAGCATCACCGGCACCCCAGGCATCAACCATAAGGTCAATACCGTCGGTGATCGCTCCCAGATCCTGCGTACTAGCGTTGAGGAAAAGCAACTGGTCCCCTTGCGGCAAGCCGTCAAATATCGCCAATTGCCCTTCCATCGTTTCGACCGCGCCAATTGGCTTACCCGCGGCCTTCGCAGCGGCGGTAAGCTGTTTTTCTGCGCCTTGATTTGGATCATACCCGGCTTTCGTTATCGCCAGTATTTGGATGGTTACCGCGGCCGCCCAAGGATCGAGCGGATCGAATGCCGCCGCCGGTATGCCGAGCTTTTTCATCGCGGCATCGTAATTGTCACGGTCAGCCCCAGCCAATTTTTCACGCAGCGGCGTGCCGGTGCTGTCGGGCGCATATTTGCCAAAAGCCATCTGCGCTTCACTCGCTGGCGGATCGACAATTTCGAGAATAAGCTTGTCGGATTCGTCAAAAGCATCCTTTACCGCCTCGTCAAACCAGCTCAAACCGGGGCGCAGGACATGCACCGTTCCGAACAAGTAGATCGTCGTGTCCTCATCCTTCACCACCCAAAGGGCAGGATCGACATCCCTGATCTCCATCTTTTCCGGCATCACCGGCTTTGGTGCAGGCGTTGCCGCCGGATCATGCGCAAGCGAGACAGTGCTGCCGATGGGGGAGAGCGAAGAGAGCACAAGCGTTGAAGCCAAAAGCAGGCCGTTGAGTATCTTAATTTTCATAAGGTTTTCCTTTCGAGGATAGAATATTGAGAAAAGCGATTAGCGAAATTTTTTCCATAGCCAGACGGCCGCGTTAGTGAGCAAGCCGAGCGCAAAGATCACTCCGACATTCACCGGCGGGACCAGCCGCCCCAGCTCAAGCACATACCATGCCGGGATGGTGATGATCATTGCATACCAGCCGAGCAATCCAGCCCATAAATAGGCATGCTCTTCCTGCTCATCGACATTCTGGTGATACAGGACGCAAAGGATTGGAAGAATAATCCCCCACATCGCAGCCACAATTAAGGCAGCCGTAGAATTCATGGGTGCCGTCAGTATTTCGGCCGCAGAGCCTTGGCCGGAGCCAACGGCTTCGCCGACTTCAAAGATGCGCGGTACAAAGAAGAGGCTGATCACGCCTCCCAAAGCGCCCGATGCCGCGAGACTAAACCAGTAACGCTTTGCACGCGGGCTCATTTTGACCTTGCCATTGCCTGAATTAACCATTGCTACCTCCACCAAACTGGTCATCAAAAACCTCCTCGATTCGCATATCAAACAGCCGCGCTATCTTGAATGCTAGCGGCAGCGAGGGATCATATTTCCCCGTCTCGATAGCATTCACCGCTTGGCGCGACACATCCAGATGCTGGCCGAGTTCCGCCTGGCTCCAATCACGCATCGCACGCAGCACTTTGAGCTGGTTTTTCACGCTTTCAATCCGCGAAAGCGATAGAAGTAATAACCGAAAGCCCAGCTGAGCATCATCACACCCACCATGTCGCCCGACGCCGGCTTCGGTAGCCCTAGCCCATTGAGAACGTTTAAATCCCATACAACATGCGCCAACATGGTAGTGGTCACCGCGACAACCGCCGCGTTGGCAATCAGCTGGAAGACATAATCCTCTCCGCATCTCCGATCCATGTTGGCTCCCCACGCCGCAAGCAGCGAGAAGATGGCCGTCGCCAGCACCGCTAATCCGGCTTTGGCGGCGGTGCTGATCGGCACCGCGTAAGCCGGGGTTTTGTCAGGCAAGTCAAACAGCAAAGTGACGCCAGCCGCCACCAAAACGAGCATAACAATGTCCACCTTACCGACTGACATTTTGAAGAAGCGCAGCTTCCTTTTGCCCTGTGCCATCATATCTTCTTTCCATCAGCTTTGCATGACGAAATGTCAGGCTTCCATTACTATATGCAATGATTCACTGACAATGTCAAGCGAGGCTGACATAATGATAGGTAGGGGTGACGTTTGATTGGTTGTTGCTACCGGCCCGAAGCCTGTCCGCGATGTTCTAACCGGCAAGCAATTACGGCAGTCAGCTTCCGGGTGGGTAGCGCACCGATGCACCGCCGCGCCATGTTACGATGATCGTAACGTTCGGGAATGCCGCATGAAACTGGTCAAAAACATGGCGGCATGAATCGCAAGCGTCGCGTTCGGTATAGAGCACAAGGAGACCCTCCTGCTCAGGCTGCAATCGACTGGCCAGCGTTTCGAGTATGATCGGTTCGGTATGGTGATCATTGGGCATCGCAGCATCTTCATGCACACGGAATCGTGGGCTCTCCGGCAACTGCGCCATGCCTTCGGGAACGCGGGTTTTCGAACTTCTCGAGATTAACAATTGTGTGGATCCGCCGATTTCTATCTCGGCTATGGCAAGATTTCTTTCTTCGGGAATATTATATAGCTGCCTGAGGAAGTCGCATACTTCCTGACCGTCATTTGAGTCGATCCCCTGACGAAAAGCCGGGAACATCTCGACGCCATCAAACTCCGAATAGATCGGAAGTCGTCGCCGGTCACCGAACCTGTCGGCACCGCCGCCCTGATCGCGAAGTGCGAAACCGATCTGCTGCAACGAATCAGGCATTTCGTCGGCGGCTGTAATATCCGTTGCCGATCGGGCCGCAGGCAATTCCTGTGAGAGCGCCATTTGCTGCTGCAACAAGAGGAGAGCTGCGGCGGCATCTTGTTGCGGAGCATCGGCTGGCAACCGTAGCAAGGCAAACAACTCCTCTCCAAAACCGCTATGTTCCAGCATGCGTCGAACCGCATCCAGATGCGACTGGTCGCGCTGCAATGCCTGCGCATCATCCACGCGTGCAGCCGTGTGGTCGCGCCGGGTTTTGACCATCTGGTTTTTGAGCCACCTAAGCTCGTGAAACAACGACAAATGTAGCGCTGCATGCTCGATGCTGCCAAACTCTTGAAGCAGCCGCTGCCGGATCACCGGATCATCGATGTCTTTCATGTGGGTCAGCAACAAGCTGCCCTCCTCATAATGCGCCAACGTCCGTGCAAGCGACTGTTCCATCTCGCGCATCTGTGTGCGATTTCCAGCGAGACCGACCTCGCCATCAAAAAGCTGTTCGACTGCCGCTTTCGGTTTTCCCTCCGGTTGAGGATCAACTACCGCGACCGGCGTATCGGCGTCGCGAACCGATGTACTGTCCGCTTTGAGAGTATGTTCGCCACCGGAGCCAAGAGTATCATCCGGCCCATCCCCCGACCGCACGGTTACCGGCCCAGTGTCATTATCATTATCCGCCAGCGCCCTTCTCGGTGCATGCTGTTCATTCAGAATATCGGCGATGCGCGGCGAACGGATTGCCGCCTGGTCAGTCAAGCCGCCGCGGAACTGCACGCCGCTGGTCAGCGGCCCACCAAGATCGCCGAAGATGATGTCAGGCTGCCCATGCGCGCCGCCCATATGCGCAAGAAAAGCATCGAACACGGCGCCGCGCCCTTCGGCATCGAAGCGGCCAAATGGTAGCGGTTCACCGCGCAGCAACGCCGCCATCGTATCAGGGCGCCGCATGAATTCGGGATCGACCCGCAGTGTCTGGAACAATTCCTGATTGGCCGTAACAAAGGCCTCCCATTGCGCGCGGTGCGGGCCGCCGGTGCTCACATCAACAGCGCTACCAAAATCACGACCGCGCAGCACGTAGGGTATGGCCGTGCCGTTTGCATCTCCGCGCGTCGCCCCCCGCCCGCTGCGGCTGTAAACCATCGCGCTTTCCAGATGCTGCGTAAAATATAGCCCCTGGCCAAAATCATCCATTATTCCGCCGGGCCGCCGACTCATGTCGATCCCGCCTTCAACGATGGAGCGCGCCCGGCTATCGGTAGCGCCGTGAAACAGCATGATCAGCGGTTCACCGGATTCCAGTTGCCCGCTTCGCAGCATATGCTGCCTTGCCGCTTCCAATGTGACGTCTGAAATCAGCCGCCGCGTGGCCATCGGGATAGTGTCATCATTGATGATATTGTGCAGTCGGATCATCGAATCCGATTCCCCCACCAGCCCCATATCGCGCACCCGCTGATGCGCTTCCTCAAGCGCCACTGCTCGGCCGGGATGCATGTCCCCATCGCCGCCGCGAAGTCCGGCTACCTGCGCTTCAAAATCTCCTGCCGCCGCCATCCTCTGCCGGACAAAGTCGATATCGCCGGCCTGCCGTGCCGGCGCCGCATCGCCGTGCACCGGGCGCGGCGGCGAGCGGACTGTGCCGACGCCCCCCGAACCGCTCGGGCCATGGTGCTTGGTAAAGTTTGGGTTATTGCTCAGTGCTGGGCCAGCAGCGGCAATTTCATAAGCCTCGATTGATCTGAACGGCCCAATCGTTGTCTCGCCATCCCTTGGATGGTGAAATGTCACTGTTATTTCATCACCGCCCGGCCCTCTGGTGATACCAAAAGTAGTTTCGAACCTCCTGCCATCAACGTCGATGTCGATGACCGACCGACGCGAAACCACTGCTCCCTCGGGCGCAGCGCTCGCCAACCGGTCAACTTCGACCATGAGTACCCGTAGATCGCCCTCGCGTGTTCCGCTTTCCCCGCCAGATGGCAGGCTGCGCCCGATAATCGCTTCCAGTTCGCCGCTAATGATTCTGGGATGCGAATGCCGTTCGAGCGTCCATTTTCCAGCGGGAAACGTGACGGCACCGCTATCGCCTTGGACAACCATGAATTTGCCCGTGTCGTCATTCTGGATAAGCAGCACTTCGCGATTAACATCCTGCCGCCGCATCATATCGTAATTATGCATCGCCGCCGCTTCGCTATGCGGATCGCTTGCGGTGATCCGGCTATCCTTGGGCATCGATCCCAGTTTGATAAAGTCGTCATAGGTCAGGTCGCGTTGATCGCGAACGGGACGCAAATGGTGAAAATCGCCCTCGGCAGGATCATCCATCCGCCGCGGTGATTTTCTGGCGGCCTTCATCGCGTCCTCGTTGCCTTGCGCAGCGCGCGATGCGGCTTCGATATCATCGAGCTTGATATTCGGATTTGTCTTGTCGGGATCGTCGTCGATTGTCCGGACGATGACTTCACCGTCTGCGTCGTCGGCACCGCTCCGCAATCTGCTTCCCGCTGGTCCGTCTTCGTCGGTCAGACTACCTCTGCGCGTTGCACCGGTGAAATCTCCGTCCTCATCGGCGGTCGGGCGGGCAATCAGATGGTCATCCTCGTCAACACCTGAATCCCGCGCCCGCGCTTCGGCCTTCTGGTGCGCCAAATGCCGCCTTGCCCATGCGCTATTCTGGACCGCATTTTCGCCGACGCCCTCGCCGAAGCTTTGGATAGCATTTTGTACGCCTGCATCGGTGATTTCTCCCCAAGCCTGCGCCGAACTACCTCTGTATCGACCACGGCTGCGGTCATAGTCGATTTCATATGCTCGGCTCGCTGCGCCGCTGGCGCCGCCGCCTAGAACCCGTCCAATCATATTGGTGGCCATACTATTTTCTGCAGCTGCCCCCCGCATCCGGGCATAGCGCGATGCGGTTTCCCCAACACGTCCACGCGCCAATGCCGTCCGCATTCCGGCCGCCCTGCCTAACCGGTTCGCGCCAACTCCTACTCCGCGTGTTATTCCACCAGTTACCAGAGCCCCTACTGCTCCACTGCCCACACCGCGTTCAAATCCGCGCCCGATATTTTCAAACCATTCGCCCTTGTCCCAAGCCTCATCGTCGAACAGAGCATTACCCGCTCCGCCCACGCCGCCAGCAACCGCGCCAACCATAACTTCTCCGGCCAACACTTTGGCACCAGCCCGAAGACCTGTTGCAGCTGCCTGCGCGCCGCCAGCTGCACCCGCCGCAGCGGCACCCAGCCCGCTGGCAATGCCCGCTGTTGCCGCCTGAACAAGTGCCAAACCAAAATCCCGACCAGCGTCTTCGTAACCATAACGTCCGCCCTTGATTGCTTTGTTCGCGAACATAGCACCCACGCCGCCCACAAGAGTGATCGCCGCCGGGATCAAGATGATGGCAGCGGCGCCTGCCGATGCAATCGTTAAGACTACCGCAGCAATTGTTGCGATAATCGCGGTTGCTGCCAGGATCGTCGCAGCTACTGCAGCTGCAATATTATCGGTTGCGATACGGTAACCCTGGGCATCTTCCTGATTTGCTGTAACCGCCATTCCAAAGGCGATGGACCCCATCGGGCCAGCCGCCTCGAAATTTCCATCCTTGCCAAAATTTCCGACCGGCTGGCCATTGGGAGCACGCAACCGCCCTCTTGCGTCAAAAGCTGCATCTTCATTTTTAATACCCATGGCATTGATCAAGCGGTTATGCGATCGCTCCATATGCCCATATTCTTCGCCCGCCAGCCACCGTCCGATTGTCGAAGAATTCCTGCGTTGCTGCCGCGATCTCATTCGCGATACTTCAGCACGCTCACGCGCGTTGCGCGGTTGCCCCATCGCCAGCACTTCGATGTCGAGGCGGTCATCGCCGGAAAGCTCGTTCCACCAAGTATCTTCATGCTCGAAAAAGCCGAGCCGACTATACAGGCTTTCTGAATGCGTGGAGTCATACTTAGTAACCGCAGCGTCGATTTGATCGCGATTCATCCGTCCGAATGTGTCGCGGAGCATTTGTTCATCGGTGCCCCATGGCCAGGTATTCACAGCATGTTCAAAGGCTAGGGCCACCGTATCGGGATGGCGCAGTCCTTTTGTCGCCTGCAATTCGAGAACGCGTCCCAATCTCTCGTCATCCGAACCCTGACGGACCGAACGTCCAAGATCCCGCCGGATTGCTTCGCTGCTGCGTGGTGAAGAAGGGTCTCCGCCATTACGATATCGATCATAAAATTGGAGCATCCGGTCTTCCTCGGATGGAAGCGCGTTGCCCGGTTGTTGCGTTTCATCATCCAGCGCCCGCTGACGTTCTGCGCGCTGCTGCGGTGTCAGGATATTGCCATTTTCATCGACAGCCGCGGGACCGCCGCTGCCGAAATCGAGGGCATTTTCAAATCTGTCGCGTTTTGCCCCGCCCTCTCTGGTATCTTCTGCCGCTAGCTGGGCACCGCGTGTCTCAGGCGCGTCGGCACCGAACTCGGCTATATTGTGCAGAAGCCGCCGTTGTTCCGGCCTCGCGCTGCCGGTATAAACGTGGGAAAATACAATATAGTTATCAACGTACACACGCTGTTGAGAAACTTGGTTATCGAGCCACTGTGTTCCCGCCGCCGCACCGCCTGTCCGCGCCCGGCCATCATTACCGAGCCGCGCCACCGTATTGCCCCAGGCCTCCCGGCGACTCTGCTGCCTTGCCGCTGCCGTCTCAAATTCAAAGTTGGCGTCCAGGCCAAATTCGTTGGCGCTCTCCAGCCTGGTTGTCCCAACCTGCCGTGAAACCTTCTGAATGGCATCGAAAGCCTGATCGGCTCCTCTTTCCGGTGAAATTGCCAGCTTCTCCCGTATGACCGGAGTCAATCGGATGGCGCGCGCGGAGGCCAGCGCATCCTGGGCATTTTCAGCGGTAGCATTGCGGAGAATATCAAAGGCCTGCTGGTCGGTGCCTCCCAAATCTTCAGATACTTCTGCAAGAATTTCCTCCGCACCTGGCAATCCTCGCAATGCCGCCATATCCGCCGGATCGAGAGCCGTGAGCGCGTCGATTGCCTGATCTCCGTCGTTATACCATTCCGTGGCCGCGCGAACCTCATTTAGCGCGCCACGGGCACGGTTGCCGTCCAAGTAATCAATCGCCGCCTGCCTGCTATATCTCCGCGTATCCATACCGGAAAATGCGTTACCAATATTCATATACCACCAGATATCGTCGCGCAGATTTCGGCCATAATCGGCCTGATAGTATTTACTGACTGCTTGTCCTCGTAGCGCCGTCAGGCCACGCAAGAGGTCCAGCGTTTCCTTCGGGTTCTGCCCCAGTTTCGACATTTGCGGTTTTAGGCGGCCTGATCTTCTGGCTACATCAGATCCGACGGTTCCGCCAATATGCCCGATTATGCGTGCAATCAGTTTCTCAGTTTCCGGTTTGGCAGTATATTCCACCGATTTTTTGACAAATTGCTGGGGCACCCTGCCCACCCGTGCGGGCAGCTGCGGCCTTTCCTGTGCGGCTGGTTGTTGAGACTGATTTACAGCAGGCTGGTCGCTGGGCGGCGCCTCCGACCCGTCATAGGCCGACTGTGCCTGCAACCCGGCGGTTTGCAATTTCTTGCGGAGCTCGTTTTCCATCCGTTCAAGCGCATCTTCGGCAGGAATCTTGAAGCTATTAACAGAGTCGCGAACCGGCTTGGCGAGCGAACGCATGGCCTTTTGCTGCGCGAGCGCAATCTTCAGCATCGCCGAGGATGATTGCGCCGAGGCCTGTCTGAACTGGTCGACGAATTTGGCAATGTTATCATCATAGGAGTTTGCAGACATTTTGACGCGGTCGAAAATTGACGACCTCATCTGCCGGGCACGCTCGTCCATTTCGGTGCGCTTACCACGGGTTGATTTTGCGCCTTGATCCTTGGTTTGCGAAGCCGCTGTTGTCACATAATTTGCAAATTGCTCACCTGGCAATTTACTTTGCTCGGCAATATTGTCGTGGAGAGCTGACACAGTGCTACTTTGTCCAGCCGCGAGGGCGGAATAGCCGTGTATCTGCCCACCACCTGCCCTCTCAATGGCAGCGGCTTGGCCGTCGGCCATTTTCTGGGCTCTTTCTATAGAAGCCCCCCTGACCTTCGCATGCCGTTCCGCCAGCGAAATCTGCGCTTTGTTGCGGCTCTCGGCTATGGTTCGCCGGCATTGCTTCTCCATTCTTCTTATGGCTTTGGTCGAATTATTGCGAAGCTCGACGATTTTGGCGGGAGCCGTCGTTCCAAGCATATCTACATAGCTTTGAAAGGGCTGAAACGCGTTTGTTGCGCTCGTCTGGAAATTCTGATGGGCAGTGGCAAGATTGCTGCTGAAAATAGTCTTGGCATCGCTATATGCAGTGCTGCGCTCATTCGAATGGTGGATCACGGCAGGGTCTAGCGGCTCCCTGATTGCACTGATCAATTCTGGACAGTAGTCACCGCTGCCAGGAACCGCCTTTTCTGCATCTTCCTTTTTGAGGATACTACCCGGCTTAGCTGCCAAGTCGGTGAAAGCGGCTGTTGCGTCACTACCCTTCTGTTCGACCTGATTCGAGTAGCCTGCCAGGGTATTTTCGATTGCCAGTGCTTCACCCTGGCTGGTCGACATTCGGCCTTCAATAACCCGCTTCCTCGCCGCCACTGTGCCGAGTGCCTGCTGTGCGGCTTGCTTCACCATCGCCCGGGCAGTCGAAGCGATCTGCGTGAGACGATAAATCGCAGTGCGCTCCCCCTGCTCTATCGTAATTTGCTCACGGTCATAATTCCGGTCCAGATCACCAAGCCCGTCATCGAGCGATTTCTGAACACGACGGCGAGATGCCGCCAATGTATCCGCCAGCTCGATTGCCCTTGCTCTACTGTCGCTCAAAATCTGCCGCTGGAGTTTGTCGCTCTGTGCCGCTGCATCTTCAAAGACGGAGCGATATCCTCGTAAGTAATGAGGGATTTCCGCGTCACCCTTTGCCGGCTGCACCGTCAATGCCTTGGGCATATCCGGCATGGAGGGCGATGTTTCGAGGTCAAGATAGCGTGGGGTCAGCCTGTGAGGCGCCATGTCGCGGTGCGGCACCAGTTTCGCCACAAACCGACCCGCCGGTGCTGCGGTCTGACGCCGTTCGCGCCGCCCCTGATTGCCAGCAGCGCCATTATCCGCTCCCTGCTGCTGCGTGTTTGGCCCTGCATCGGCATCTGGCATCTGCGACATCATCACCGATCCGTCACCGGCATCGGTTCCCGGCATTTGCGACATCATGGATGATCCGCCCGCATCAGAGCCGGTTGATGTTGCCGAAGTTGGCTCACGCGCACCTGTTGATGATGGTGCATCAGATGTTGGAGCATCCGAAGACGGTTGGTTGGGCGTTGATGATGGTTGGGAAACCGGCGGCGGAGCAACCGACATGAGCGGAGCTGGCTGGCTGCTCATGACTGGCGCGGGGCTTTGCGGTGTCGACATATATGCAGGGTTTGAGACTGGCGGCGTCGAACTATATAGCGGCGCGGCGGGAGCGCTCGACTGGTTTGGCGCACTGCTGCTTAACGGCGCTGGTGTCGGTACTCTCCGGCGTGCCGGCGCTAACATGCCGCTAACGGCGGCGGGGCGCGGCCTAGCTTCATGTATTCTTCGGCCGATGCGGCGCGCAGGTCGCCCAGCGAAACCGGGCGGTCTTCGCTCATCGCCATAGACGCCGCAGACAAGACTATGTTGCGCACATGCCCGCCCGCCAGATCCACCTGCGTCGCGAGGCTGTTGAGTTCTTCATTCGTCAGACTATGGCCGTCACCGAGGTGCGTCCGCCAGATTTTCAGCCTTGCCTCTGCGTCGGGCAAGGGGAATTCCAGTATCGCATCAAGCCTGCGGACAAAGGCGGGATCAAACCGGTCGCGGCCATTGGTGGCGAGCAGCGCCACGCCGTCAAACTCTTCGATCCGCTGCAACAGAAAATTCGTCTGGGCGTTGGCGAAGCGATCATGGGAATCGCCGACATCGGTGCGCGCGCCGAACAGCGAATCTGCTTCATCAAAAAACAGCATTACATCGGCATGCTCGGCAAGATCGAGCAGGCTGGAGAGGTTCTTTTCGGTCTCGCCAATCCATTTACTGGTGAGCGCGGACAGATCTACACGGTAAAGCGGCAATCCCGCTTCTTGCGCCAGCCAATGCGCGGCCAGCGTTTTGCCGGTTCCCGAATCCCCGGTAAATAGCGCCCGAACACCGGGTCGATAGCGCGCACGCAAAGTCGGCCCCAGCTGCTTTGCCAGCAGGTTGCGCTGACCTATACGGCGGCGGAGCCGCTCAACGGCCACATCGAGTTCGGCAGGTAGCACAATATCATTTCGGGCGACCGGAATATTGCTGCGCCGCGCAAGCTTGTCGAGCGGACTGCTGCCCGACTGCAATGCCTGCCCAAGCTGTTTGAGCTGGCTTTTTGCAGATTTGCCGGAAATATGTGAAGCCAACTCGGCAATGCGCGCAGCGCCGTGGCGGTATCGACGTGCAGCAGCTGCTGCCGCAGGTTTGTGAAGCCCTGCGCGTCGCCAGAGCTTTTCGCGGTCGCCATGATCGGGAACCGGCATTTTCCACTCGGTGAGTGAGCAGGATGAAGTATAACTGCCATCGGTTCCGCCGATAACGACGACGGGCCCGTCATATCCTTTCGGCGGCTCGATCTCGACACTTTCGCCCGGACCGGCATTTGAAACCATCAGGCAAAGCGCACCGGTCGCATGCAGCCATCCGGCATGCCGGCCCGGCATGCCGCTTTCTATTTCCACAAGCTGCCGCTCGGTGCGCTCTGCAAGGCAAGCCGCCATTGCCCTGCCATCGCGGGCATCGCGGCATCTAAGGACAATTACGCCGCCTTCTCGTTTGCCTAAATGCGACAACAGAATATCGCATAATTTCGTAATTTCCGGGTCAAGCGCCTCGGGCAGGCAAATGCGGGCAGGCGTTGGAACGCTGGCACCATCGGGACAGACAATATGCCCGCCGAGCGCGGCAGCCACATGCAGCGGCATTTCCAGCGGCCGTTCGGGTAGCGGCGCCTCGGCACCGCCAATAGAGAGCAATCCGGAGGCCACGGCCTGACCGGCGGCTATCGTCAACACATCAAGCCCCTCATCGGCAAACAGCGTCGCCGCCAGCCCTGCGTAAGGCTGCGCACCGCCGATTGGTGCCTGCACCTGCGCGACCAGCCGGGCGATGTGAGGATCGACCTGCACGCCGTAACATAGCGCGACAGCAAGCTGCTCGCCGAGAGACAGATCAAGCGTATCGGCCAGCGTGAACAGCCTGCCATCGACGTCGCGCGCGCCGGGCGATGCGGGCGTATTTGGCTGCCGGTCTTGTTCGGTGCACCGCGAATATAGCCGGGCCAACGCAGTCGCAAACAGCGAACCGGGTTTTAGCTGGGACGAAGGCGCGTTCATCCGCCCACCTTTCCGCCGAAATGATAACGCACCGAAAAGCCGAGCCAATCGGTCCATCCCGGATCGACATCGAGTGCAAAAAGACGCAGCCGCAAATCGGCGTCGGCGAGCGGAAAGTGAACGTCAATGCGCTCTTCGCTTATCCCAATTTTCCCCGGCCGCCATATCAGATTATGCAGTCCGAAACGCGTTTTCCTGTAGAGCCAGCCGTTGATCCCGCGCCGCCAAAGCCGCGCCCATTCCGGTTCCAAACTAATTTCGTCTGGTTCGCCGAACGGTACGAGCGCATCGTCAAGTTGATCAACCCGGTGATGGCGCGCGATCAAGCGCAGCAGCATGCGGCCCCGATCCTCAGCCAGCACATCCGGCCTGTCTTGCAGCCATTCGCGCCAGCCGCATCTGATCATACTCGGAATTACCAACCAGAGACCGGCCGCCTTGCTCTCAAGCAGGGCATCGCGCCGCCAAAAATCTTCCGGCTTAATACCAGCACTTTCAACCGGTTTTTTTCTAACCGCTTCCTCCTCGCCAGACTGCCTAACCGGCGGCGCGGTGGGTATATCCTTAACGGGCCTATGCTTCTTTTTCTCCTCGCCCCGCCCGCCTTCGGCGTTGGCGCTCCTTGAATAGCGGTTTTCCTGCCGCGCATCCGGCGTTGATGGGAAGGCGGGGTTGGGGCGCAACACAGCAGGCTCAGCCAACTGCGCGGTGACCTCCTTCGCCAGCCGCACAAGGCGGGGCATATCAAGAGACAGCGAAGGCGCGGCGGCCAAAAGCAATTGTTCGCACAGCTTTTCTAGGACAGGGCGGGCAGATAATCCTGCTTGACTAACCGACTGGAGCACCGCTCTTGCCGCTCCAGAAAATCGCGACAATAAATGCGCCGCTTGCCGCTCGATTGAAACAACTTCAAGTCGTTTGGGCGCAGGTATTATTTGCTCGACATTCGCCAAAGGCAACGCTGAAACTGAATTTTCCGGCGCCATATTGCCAACCGGACTACCATCAAGGTTTGCAACGATCCTTGCCAGTTTTTGGGTGGCGCCAAGCGCAGCAAAATCCTCGACGAGCTCCACCAATGCCGCTGGTTTCGAACCCGCGAGTATGCCGCGTACATGCCCGCCCACCCAATCGGTGAGCGATTGCCCCTTCCATTCAGGCACCGCGAGATACCAAAACCAGCCCTTAACTTCCACTCCCTTGACCAGCATGGTGAGCAGCATCCGCCTTGCTTCACCGGCATTTGAGAACCACACACAATTCGCGGTCACGGCGCTCGCACTGCTGGCATGACAGCCATTTGCCGACTCCGAATAGAATGCATCACGAACCGCGCTTGACCGGACATGGGAGGCACTCGATAAAGCTCTGCGATCAACCAGCAACTGACGCATCAGCACCAGTCGATCGGGGGCGACAATCTCTGTTCGCAGCGCATCC
Organism: Sphingorhabdus sp.; assembly: GCA_036479555.1. GTDB lineage: Bacteria > Pseudomonadota > Alphaproteobacteria > Sphingomonadales > Sphingomonadaceae > Sphingorhabdus_B. The sequence continues at coordinate 195,144 of JAZGFP010000002.1, read as the reverse complement.
TCAATGAAAAAGGCCGCGCGGCTGCTATCTTCCTGCCGTGCCTTCAGGCGCAAACGCTTGACGGTGACCGCGTTCACACTTGTCACCTATTCCCGCCGATGAGCTGAAAACGCATTTCCGGGCCGATATTGGTGATGTTCCGGCTGAGCGTGGTGATCGTCACATCGGCATAACCATCTCGCAGATCGTCAACAACAGCGCGCGATATGATCCGGTCGCGCCGGTCGCGGATTAGCGCGATCATCCCTTGTCGAACGCGCGTAATATCGACCGCAAGCTGGAAACGGTTGCCGATCCGCGCAGGGACCGGTTTGACAAGCCGGGCAGGAATAATCTGATCTACCGGGGCTTCGGCGGCAAGCAGGATGCAAATGCGCACCAGTTCGTTGATCGCCTGAACCGCTTCCTTGTTATTCCTGTCAATCCGGGCAAACAGCCAGTCGACAAAACCCTGCAAGTCGCGCCGCTGTTCCATTGGCACTTCTGCCCAGCGCGGTAGGCCGGCCAGTTCTTGCAGCGGCGCGGGGTTATCATATTCGGACAATATCTCCGCCCAGCCGAGCCGGATAACGGGCCGAACCTCGCCAAATGCTTCATGCATGCAAGCCGCTATTGCCGATAGCCCTTCATAAATCTCCGATGCCTTCGCCGTCAGCCTTCGCTGCCGGTGGGTCCCGGTTAACAGGTCACCAAGCGTTGCGATTTCCTTAAGCTGCACATGCGCCTGCGCCAGCGACAGAGTGGAGACGGCCGAAAAATTGAGCATGCCGATAGCTGCCCGACGCGCTTCGATCCGGCTGCGCTGCATGACCATCGCCTGCTGCGCAGCATAGCGTATACGCTGCTGCCGGACAATATTGCGCTGTGCCGGAAATCTGCGCGGCGTGAGGGCGCGTTCGCGAACCGTGAGGAGCGATCTGCGGATACTGCCAAGCCGCTTTACCCGGTTAACCGCGCGCAGCAGGTCGGGGAACCAGCCAACCGGTACTTCACGTAATAGTTCCAGATAATCCTCTATTTCCTCAGGCACATCGGGATGATCCTTGCGGCAAGAAACGATCGGGCTTTCCTGCAATCCGGAAGCCACCTCCGCCGCGGGTAGATGCTGCAGGTTGGCGCCCTGCCTCGGGCGTCTCCAGGCGAGAACTTTCACATGGTCGGCAAGTATCGAATCTCGCTTCAAATTGAGCGCATCGACGCGTTGCTGTTCTTCATCGCGGAGCCGTTCAGCCGTTGCCAGATCATGGCGGGCCTCTTCCACCTCGACATCCACTTCGCGCAGGTAACTGGCGGCTTCTTCGGCAGAACCAAGCAGGCTTTTCTTCAATCCTTCGAGCGACGTCGATAATTGTTCAAACAGCGAAACCCTGCCCTCAACCAGCCGCATGATGGCAATACTGTTGTCGATTGCCTGAACCGCTGCAGTAAAATAGTCTGCCTCATGCTTGCTACCGCTGGCACCGGGGATATCGTCTGCGTCGGTATAGACCTGATCGGCAAATGCTTTCTTCCGATCAGCAAGCAGCTGTGCAAGTGTCGGTATATGCCCCGCCTGATCCTCTTTCAGAGTCTTGTGCCGAAAACCTGCCATGAAAATATCAGCAAGGTAAACGCCAACCGACTTTCCTGAGCGAGACCGTGACAGCCGCGCGAGCGTGTTTACCACTTCTGCTTTGCTGGCGATAGCATAGCTGAGCGCCTGCACAGCCGGCGGCGGCGCAAGGCGTTCTGCAACGCTGATCGTGCGCTCTACAAAACCCGCTATCGGCAGCTGCGCCCTGATGTCGCTTGTCTGGTACTGACCTGCATTGTGTAAGATGAGATCGCCGCGCAGGCTGGACGGTCTTGCACGTCGCCCCCTACCGCGACGCGAACGGCGTCTGCGCGAACGGCTTTTGGTTGGCGCTTTCGCGGTGGTAGCTGTCATCATCAGCGGCGATGCGAAGGCGAAGCTGCTCGCCACAATTGGAAAACTGGTTTTTGGCGGAGGAGGAGGCGGCGCGGTTACCGCCGTCTTTGACACCGAGCCCGCGATATTGAGCGTCATCATCGTCGGCAAGAAAGCCATGCCGGTAGAAGATGTGGCCGACGACGCCCCGCCCCTCCGCCGCCTTCCCCGCCGACGCGGTCCTGATGGTGGTGGTGGTGGCGGCGGCGGATTAGCGATGTTGAAGATGGTGTCATTGGCATTTCTCTTGGTCGCCGCGATCAGGAAATCGCTAATCCCCCGGCTGGTCGCCCGCGCGCCGGAATCCCGGCTTGCAAGATCCGCCAGCGATGGCGATGTAATTAGCCGCGAGGCTGCATCAGCGCCGAGCATAATTTGCCGCACACGGTAAATATCCGAGCGCGCCCGAACGAAACCGAGATCGATTGCGTCATTGGTGGATTTGAGGCGCGCACCCACGCTTACAAGGAACGCATCAATGCCGCCTTCGTCGATGTCTGCCATATCATTTGATAGGAAGTTCTGCGTCCAATCGCCGCGAAATGCATCTACCGCCCCTGCTCGGCGTACACCATCCTGGCTAACCGTGGCGAAGTCGGGGACATCAATTTCCTTTCGTCCTTGTATCGCCTTAAATGGCCAGCTTTTATCCGAAATTCCAGTGACAGTAAGATGCGATCCCGCAGGCGTATCATCTGCAAGGTAAGTGTAGCTGAGGCCTTTGGCGTCGGTCTTGCCAAACGAACCCCATTCGATATCGCCGCCCATTTGTTCGAATTCCAGGCCGTTAATGCCAAAGCCCTTCAGGCCCTTGCCATCGGCTGACCAGATGGCATTGGCGGGCACTTCAAGTCTAACCCATCCGCCCTCTTCTGGTAGATCTCCAGCCTTCTGTTTGGCAATTTTATTGTTGCTCTTGGCCAACGTTAGGCCGCCAGCATTGCCCCAAAAGACGCCTTTGACGAGACCCTTGTCACTGCCGGCCTTGGTGCCTGCACCGAGCCGCAGACCAACGCCCTTGAGCTGCGCTGATTCATGCACGCGTAGCCAGAACCAGATGGTGTCGCTTAAGTGCACCGACAAGGTGGCATGGGCACCGAGCAAACGTTGGCCAATAAGCTTCGCGCCAGCATTTATCCGCCGTGTCCGCGTGAGTTCAACGGGCACCTGCACGCGCGGGAAGGGACTATTTTCCTCGATCGGAAGGTCGGACAACGGCCAGCCATTGACGACGCCGGATACAGATTCGACGAGCCGGTCATACCGGCGTCGCGCGGCCTCTCGCCGGACCAGCCATTGCTTACGATCTTTGCGGAAACGCATGATACTGCCCGCAAACCCGGGGTCTAAATACTCGGTTTGCAGCAAGCCTGGATCATACATCTGATCTGGAACTGGCACGAGCAATTCCACCGTGTCGGGCGTTCCGCGTTTCAAACTGGACAGACCTGCCGCTTCCGTCATCACCAGCTCAAGATTGCTCTCTGGGACCGGTGAAGCCGAAACTTTGAAACCCTGAGGAAAGAAAGATTGGCGGCGCATCACTGGATCGAACATGCTCGTCGGAAGAAGCCCAGCCGGCGGCATTCTTTCAAAGCTACCGCGCAGCGCGTCTTCATCGGCGTCCGGCAAATCGGCAATATGCCGCACAAATTGATCGATACGCGCTTGCCAAAGGCGGGGCTCACCGGACATCGGGACCGTGGCCGTTCGCCGGCGGTCCGCTCCACCTTTTCGCGCAACCGCCGCGACATCGATAAAATCAAGCTGCCATTGTTTGTTAAAGCCGATCAATGCAAGCGGGACACCCCATTCATCCCAGGGATGATGATCTTCCTCACCCTGCAATTTTTCGTTGTCAAATACCGCATAGGCGAGCTTGTTGCGAAGAGCAGCGCCGTTGCTCGGCAGGCTATAATCTGGGCCGCCATCAACCGAAGTCACTTCCCCTGGCCAGATATAAAGCAGCAGACGGCACCCATCGATGCGCTGCATATCGAGATAGGGGTCATCGCGCGGATCGGGCGGGCAATCATCCACCGGACGGCCAAGAATATCGACCGACACCGGCTGCGCGACCAACAATGCGGCGCGCGGCATGTTCTTTGCCTTCCTATTCGAAGCGATCTCGGCAAGATTGCCAAAGACTTTGCGCGGCAATACAGGCCGCAACCTATCCGCAGCGTCGGAGCCATCACCGCCATTGCCGCTGCCCCCGCCGCCCAATGGAATCTCGTCATTTCCGGCAGCTAGCTTGTCCGCATGATCCACGCGCATCACCAGCGGAATATCACCAAGCGCCAAGCGCCGCGGCGCGCCGATCGATATGTCTTCGCCCGAGCTGGCAAGCGCCATACCCGCGGCAATATCAAGCTGCGCCACATCGGGCTTTTGCCCAATCGCATCGGGAGCCGGGGAAATATGCAAGCCGTCAACAATACCCGGCGCACTAGCAAGCGAAGCCATGCGCGCCATTCCAGCCCGAACATCCTGCTCCGCCGTCAGCGCCTTGTCAGAAATAGCGCGTCCGCCAAACGGATTGATACGGCGGCGCCATTCGTCGGGCAATTCCGGGCGCAGCGGTGGGTCGCTGGCGATGACATGCTCATCGGAAAACGGGCGCTTTATGCCTTTGGTAATTTCCATTACTGCTCCTGCCTTTCAATCAGATCATTTTCTTCAAAGTGCTGTCGATCGCATTGCTGTCCTTACCGGCGACTGCTGCCTTCAAAAGCTCCGCAAAATCGGGTAGTTTCTCGCCTGCAACATTCCGGAAGGCGCTATCGATATCGAGCGCCTTGCCGGTTTCCCCCAGCCAGATCGCCGATTTTTCATTGGGCCATTTATCGCCAAGCGCATGGTCGAGCCGTTCAAAGCCTTCGCCGAGCCGAGGATCGGAATAATCCTGGGCAATATCCATTACCTCGCCCTCGCCCAGCTTCAGCTTTGTATCGCTTCGCGCAGCGGTAGAGATGCCTCTGGCCTTTGCGATGGCTGTGCGGTTTAGCCCCGCCCGAACCGCGGCAAAGCGCCTGCTTGCCGGTTTGATACGGCCAAGTATTGCCGGATTTATCGTGCGCATCATCCGCGGGTTGAATGCGCGCAGACGAGCGTCCGGCTGCACGGTTCGGCGGCCGGGGCGGCGCGGCGGCCGGGCAATCGCCGGCTGAACGTCGATCTCTGGCACGTCTTCCTTGGCTATCTTTTCAAGATCTGCGACCACCGCTGCGGTGAGAATATCCGTCCGCGCAACCGCTGGAGAACCAAGCAGCGTCATCAGTCGCGCCGTTGCCTGCGGAGTTGATTTCGCCGTAATCGCGGCAACACGGTTGGCCAGCTTCAGCCTGTCGATATTTGCATTGACCAACTCATTGACGATCACGTCATCGCCGCTAACAGCGACAGCCGATCCTGCCACATTGCCAGTAGCCGGGACGGCGCGTTGCCGGACATACCACAGCATCGGCGGCAGCTCTTCATCTTGCGGGAGCGCTGCAACGGCCTCATGAAAAGCGGCTTGCCAAGCCTTTCGAGTAAGGTCTTCGGCCTCAATAGCGGCGGCACCATCGGTATCGCGCCGGGATGCTTCACGCGCCTTTCGCTTTTTCGATTCCAACGCTGCCAGCAGGTCGAGCGGCGCCTGGCTGCCGCTTGCGCCTGCATTGCTATTCACGGGCAATCCATCGGCAGACAGCGCACCGCGGAACCGCATATAACGTTCGCGTGTAACCGGTATCAAAATGGAGATACTGGTCGCGCCTAGTATCTCAGCATCGCCGGCAAGATCAATCGGCGGCAATGGCAGCGCTTCATCAACCAACGCAGCAATTTCATCGCCAGGTATAAAGGCAAGCCGCGCGTCTATACCGGGCGGGAAGTAAAACTGGCTAAACCCGAAATCATCGGGCTGCAATGCTGCGGCGGGCATCTGCCCGGCAGGCGGCAACATGCTGAAATGCTGGCTGGCCGGGAAAGACGGCGTCTGCCGCGCCCGCGCCAAGTCTGCGAGCACATCGCTCATATGCGCCCTGTGCTGAACCACATGCGCTTCAGCAAGCGCGCGCGGACGGCGGCCGAGCTGGACATGCAGGCCATTTTCATCGCCCGTTTCACGCCGGACCATTGCGGTATCTACCCATCTGACGGTACCGCGATCAATCGCCAGCATGGCAAGCGGGAGGGCGTCCTGAGGCAGGCCGTCACCGCCCGACATGAATATCTTCCGGGCAACATTGCGCCGCGCTTCATTGAGGCTGGCTGACCCCGCGTCATCGGGATAGGGAATAAGCGTTATCGCCGTAGCCTCTATAATGTCGCCATCCTCTACCCGGCGGTTGCCGCTTATCGAACGCGGATAGGCCGCAATCGGGTTGGCGGTGAATTCTACCGGCCTCAGCGCGAGCACAAAAAGGCCTGTCTTGCGATCAAGCGGCACGCGCGGAATTTCGGCAAGCCCCATTGCGGCATCAAGCTGCCGCGAGGTTGGCACATCGAGCAGTGGCACATCGCGCCGCGTTCGCAGCATTACAACGCTGCCCGACGGCGTTAGGCCGACACCCGAGCTGATGCGCAAAGTCTGCCCCCGAGCGAGCGCCCGGTTACTGACCCGCAGGCCATTGATAACACCGGTGCCGCCTGCCCTTGCAAGGTCGGCCTGCCGCTGACGAACATAGTCCTGATCGCGCGTCAGATCGGCGCCGGTAAGAAACCGACCGTCAAAATAGCGCGGCCTGCGCCGCATGCCATCGAGGATAAGCGGCCCGCCAGAAAGCTGATCTTCAATAGCGTCGCGATCGATAAATTCCAGATCGCCGCGCCCGGCCATACGCGCAATCTCTTTCGCATCGGCGACGCCGATGGGAAAACGCAGGTCGGCTTTTTCAATGATGCTCATGATGCATACTCCCTTTTGGTATCACGGTTCGCGCACGGGTGTCGGCTGCGGCGCGCTGCCAAGCCATTTGCCGGGCAAATAAATAAATGGACGGATGGCGTTGTCGACATGGACCCGGGCGGATAGATCGAGCGTCGGCCGGACCTCGGCGGGGGCGTTGGCGGCGAGTTTGACCGGAACCGCTACCCGCGCGAGAAGCACCGCCGAATTCTCATTGCCATCAACATGCTCTGCAAATGGCTCAAGCGCGTCGTTCAGGCTGCCACGCTCTGCCGATTGCCAGCTACCCAGCACTGCCGCGAGTTTCATTGCTTTGGGTGCATTCGGCGCGGGCCAGTGGTTTTTCGGCGTCGGGATGGGGCCGGGCGGGCCTTCTGCTCGTAGCACGAGATCAAACGACGGCAGCTCGGCAAGGCGGGCGGGAACGAGAGCGTCGAGAGCGTCAAAAGGCCCCTGCGCTATGCTGGGCGTCTTGCCGCGCGCACAATCCTGCGCCGACAGGAAGAGGTCGGCGACCACGGCTACATTTACCGGTGTGCGCGGCTTGCGCTGAATGGCAGAGCGCAAAGCTGATGTTGACTGGCTGGCAAACCAGCGGGAAAGTCGCGTGCACCACGCATCATTCATACCAATCAGGCGGCCATGGCGATCGAGCGCTACGCCTGGCTCAACGCGCAGTTCAAGCTCGTTATCCTCAGCCTGTGGTGACCGAACGGCCAGCCCGGAAAGCGTCCCTGAACCGACCATATGCCGCAGAGCTCTGGCTAGGTTCGAGCGGTGATAGGTTTGCTCATCACGAAAATCCTCGGCCTGAAGCAGCACGCCCGTCGCATAGTTCACGCGTTCCGATGTGTCTTGCGTTGTCAGCGGGTCGGCTGTCATCGTGCCATCATAATTTGTCATCGCCTGGTTTCCTTTCTGGGGCTAGCGAGGGCGCGTTGGCCGACGGGGGTTGGTACGTGTCGCCGGCCTGCGCCGCCGCCTTACTCTTGTAGTTGAAGCGGGCGGAGACGGGGTTGGCGGCGGCGAGGTTGGAGATGCCGGAGGTGTCCGAACAGTTCTACGGCCCCGAACGCGAACAGGATCGACAACGATACGGTCCCTAACAACGCGGTCGCGCAATATATCCCTTGGATTGCGCCTACGCGCCGCCTTTACCGTCACTTCCAGTTCGGTCGGATTGCTCTGATTACCCGCTCCGTCCACCACAACCAGACGGAAGCGGTATTTACCGGCCTTCAGCCTGTTTTCGACAAGCAGTTCCGGCTTTGCCGATTTATGCATCCGATTGGGAACGAGGCGAGGCATTATCAGCGGTTCCCCGACAGCAACGTAATGCGATATTCCTTGATGCTTCCATCGGCATCCTTTGACAGTGCAGCCGATAGGAGGAAGCTTTTGCCCACAGGAACCACCGCAGGGTCAATCACCGCCTTGTTTTTGTCGATCAATTCAAGAACCGCCGTCGGTCTGACGCTGTCACGCACTATAACCACTAGAGTATCTGGCTCCGATTCATTGCCTTGGTCATCGACTACGATGAGCTGGAAACGGTGCTTACCGGGGGGTAGCGCATTGCCTCTTTTTATCTCCACCGTAACGTTGGGTGTGTCCTGTACCACGGGCACATTGGGTTTGAATTCAGCCATGAGTATCCTCCTTGTCCCACATCCAGATGTGGCGATTGATGCGGCGACCTTTTGCCGCGGTTGAATTGATTGCGCTTAGTGTGAAAGAGCCGCCATGCCAGACCTCTGACGGCCCGTCGGCGCGCGCGTTTGGCGGCGCGGAAACTGGGCCGTCGGCGCGCGAGTCAAGCCGCCCGCTACCGGCAACAAAGTCACCTTCGCCGATCAAGCTCTGGCCCAGGCGAACACGCTCAAAGTCGATATCGTCGGACAGATAGGAGTCTATGCCGACAAGCGATGCCGCACCCACGATAAGCGCCGATTTCGCCGCAAAAATCTGCGCCTCGACATGTGCGGGGATATGCGCGTCAACGGTTTCGTTCAGCCGTTCGATTTCAGACTTGTCGTCTACCCCGCGCACCAGCACCAATACGCGCCAGGCGAGGCGGGCATAAAATTGCTTCACCGCTTCTGCATTTCCGCGAACGCGATCAATTTCGCCGCGGTAAAGCGAGAATAATTCGCGCCCGGCCCGATCACCAAGGATCAGCGTGTCACCCACGAAACTGTTACCCGAAACTGCGCTACCCAAAGTAAGTGGGTCTTCCTCGTCTACCAAGTCAGCGCCAAGGATAGTCGCGAATGTCCGGCGCAAACGGAAGCCTTCCAAAACTACAATATCGCCGCGCGTGATAGCTCCGCCGGTAAGGATTGTGCATCCCCCACCCGGCGCGGTCGCGAGCAGCAATCCGCGTAGCTTTGTATCGCCAAAGCGTGCCATCGCCAGACTGCCGGGTGGCGGCACACCGCCGCCGCGCTCTATCTGCCCTCCCGAAATCACTCGGCCGCCGGTGGCCAGCTCCAGCGCCGCCATCAGCCCGCCTTGGGTGCCATGCAGCGACGCGCAATGCGGCGCTGCAAGCAGCCTTTGTCGTGCGCGCGCCGGGGCTTCTGCTGCATCGATATCCTCGGCGATCCATTGCCCGATCCATGGCAGCGCGGCATCGGGCGCACAGGCAGGGTCGGTCATTTGCCAGGCATTGGCAATGCGCCCTTCAATTTCCGTGAATGCACCCTCGAAGCTTTCGAGCATGCGTTCGAGAAAATCGTTGCGCGTTGCTGGGCCGGAATCGGATGCATCGGTTCCGGTTAGCTGCTCATGATAGAAATCGGGCAGATACCTGTCACGCAGCGATTGCCTGCCCGAATAGACACGCAGTGCAGAAAGTTCCGGCGATGAAAGGCTATTGCCGGACATGCCCAGCGTAATCCACAGATACCGTCCGGCAATCCGGCGCACGCGGCTGTGCGGATTTTGTAACAGCAATGTGAACAGCCCCGATTTCTCTGGCCGCACCGGGCAATTGAGCGTGGACGGCGCATTGCCTACCTCGCTTGATTGCGGTAGCCAAGCCGCCATTGCGGCGGCGGTGCTATCGTCGGCGGTCTGGCGCTTTCCAATCGCATGCAGCGCCCATTCTGCGCTACCTTCGTCGGCCGCAATATCGGGCGCAGCAGATTGGTCGCTCGCGTGAAGCTGCAAACTGATGCTGCCGCCATCTGAAAGGGCAGCATCAGCATAGATACGGTGCCACACTGTCCCGGCCACACCGCTATCGATGGGACCAATCAGCACTTTTCCACCCCGGGCATAGCTTCCTCCCGAAAGCGGATGAAGCGAGCGGATTGCGTGCGGATCGCTACTGCCGGTAGCTTGTAAATGCTGCGCCTGCATCGCGGCGGCGTTGGCAAATTTGCCGTGCCAAGGCTCAAGCAACCGGAATATCTGGCCGCTAGGCAAGCGCGAACGATCCGCGGTCGCACCGGTCGAAAGGTCATAGACATAAGCTTGCTGCGCTATGCCAGCGCCGTCGCTGGCGAGTATCGCGGCAGCGCCCTCTCCCTGCCATGCTATGGCGAAAGGAAAGCGTAGATCGGCCAGGCGGCAATGAACTTCAAAGCCATCGTCCCGGTGCAAAAGGATCACCGCTTCTTCGCCTGCCTCCCATGCCAGAAGGGCAAGCTGATCGCCGGGCGACGACGCCATCGCCACGACATCGAAATCATCGCTGACCTTAACGCCGGACTGGACTATCATTCGCGGCGGATTACTATTCGGATCGACCGGTTTGAATTTGTCGGCTTCCTCATCGGCGATACCCGAAAAGCGAAGCGGCACACCGGTAACCCGTGCCAAGCGCCGGGAAACCCTGTCGAACGCCCACGCGCCGCTGCCAGCCGCTGGCGCAAGCAGATGCGCTGCGAAACCGGAATGCTCAATTTTCGCATCGGGCCAGCGATCCCGCAAATCATGCATGACCACTGCGCCGTCGCGCGCAACATACAGCGCTTCATCGCTGCCAAGAGCCATGTCGCTTGGTTTTTCCAGCGGCGGAGCGTCCCCGCTGCTGCCAACGGGGATTTCGATACTACCGGGCAAGAAACCACTTGCTTCAATCCGGCTTTGGTTATTGTCCCACCACGCAAAACCGCCAAGGCCATCGGTGACCGGAGAAGGTGAGACCGCCATGCGCCTGGCAAAAATCTCGTCCTCCGTGACCTTTGGTTTTTCCTGCTGCCGAGCAAGGGCAAGATGCTGCTTGCCACCAGAAAATTGCAAACCATCGGCGACGCGCGCGGTGGCAGTATCCGGCGACAGACCAAAATCTTCGCGTCCGGCAAGCTGCCAGAATGGAAGGCCGTTCACATCCATAAGTTGGCGTCTCCTCCCATCAGCACAGCTCCGGAACCACGGGTATCGCGACCGCATTATCGTCAATTTCGCCGCCGTCCGGCGGTAATCTGGTTGAGGCATTCTCGCCGACCGCGACCGACAACATCGACAATTCGGGTAGCTGCCAGCTTCGCAAGCGGATCTGACCGCGGCCAGTTCTATCTTCGCGGATTGGCACCCATCGTCCCCGTCTGTGGCGGGTGAATAAACGCACCGGCGCTATACTGCGCACACCGGGAACACGCGCGATTGCGGTTTCAATCAAACGGTCATCCACTGCGCGGCCGAGCGGCCAACCCTGTCCGTCAGGACCGCCAGGTTGCAATGGCCAGAGATGCAGGCGGATTGCCTGCCTAACCATATCAAGCACCGCTTCGCGAGAATCTGGATCGACAAGCTCCACTGCGGCGCTGACGCCCATAGGCACATAGTCCGGTCCGATAACATATAGTTCGGTACCTAGCGGCCTGCGCGCATCGAGCCAGCCGTGGATGCTTTCGAGCATTGCGCGATCGGGGCGCGGCGCCGGTTTTTCCGTGCCTGCACGCGCCGGTATCGCCATCACCGATAAAACGCCGGGAAGGTCGGACCGGCGTTGCTGCGGCTTGAAGCGTTCGAGTATTTCAACTCTGCCAACAGCGGTACCCGGCGTGGCCATTGCCAGCGCCGAATAATCGCTGCGTGTTACCGCGCGGTCGCCGTGGCGGAGCAGCGCCGGAATTCTGGCTTCCGCCAATTCAAGCGTTTCGGATTCGATCCCTCCCGCCATCGCCAGCGGCTGACCAAGCTTGAGCCGCGGTGTCGGCGTCGGCCCACTGATGCTTTTGAGCGATCCGGCGGGCAGGTTGCCCTCCGCTCCGCCACCGCTACGCATATAGGCAACGTGAATGGCACGGCCGAGCGCCGGAGCAGTACCGCGAAGCCCGTCACCAAAACTGATCTGGCCCGCCTCTGCATCGATACTGTAAACCCTGTCTGCGCGGGCGGCGTGTGCGAGATCGGGTACTTGCCGCCATTGCCGCATACCCTCTTCTTCCTCGACTTCCAATATCAGGCTGGCAGCCTCTACCTGTGTTGCACCCAGATCAAGCTGCTGCCCCGACGCGCCGGTGCCGCGGCCAATCTGTTGACGGCCCAGCGTCTTGAGCTGGGTAGCGGTCGCGGCATTTATCCCCGCCCAGCCAAGTTTCAGCGACGATAATTTTGCCTCTGGTAGCGGCCTTAGTCTGACCCAGCCAACCAGCCGCGCAGCTTCGATCGGATCGTCAATACGCGGCGGCCGGTTGCCAACGCCCGCCTGGATATTCGCAAGGACATCGTTTCCTGGAACACCGAAATCATCCTTACCGGGCAAAAGCAGCTTCTGCACGCCTTGGCGCGTGAGTCCGCTGGTTCCGTCGGCCAACATTTCAAGCGGAAGATATTCATCGCCGTCCCCGGCGCCTGTGCATATTTCCCAGACATGCGCGATTGGCGACGGCGAAGTTACAGGCTCAAGCTTCTCAGGTATGTCGATCAATGGCGCGATACCCACCGACATTGCGGCCCGGCGGTTTTCCGCGCCGCCGCCAAGCGTATCCTTTACAGCAGCAACGATGCCAGCTTCCGGGCTGGGCGCGAGTAAAGCAAACCATAGGCATTCATCGATGCTGTCGCGGACGAAATCGCGGCCTTCTGCTTCGGCCGCGCCGCTTTCGAAAACTGGCGTGGTGACATAGGCCGATCCCGCACCTGCAATGCCGTAAAGCTGTTGCAAATCGCCGATCAAGGCGCTCATCTGCTCGTTCTCTCGCCTATCCGGACGGCGTTTTATATAGGCCTTTCCCTCGACGGGAAGGATACTGAGTTCGCTGTCGAGTTCAAAATGGACAGGTTTGGATATTGGCGAATGTTGCGGCAGCGTGATGATATTGCTGAATACCTCATCGTCGATGCGGGCCTGCAGCAGCCCATGGGCTGGCATCGCGCGACGCAATGGCTGACCCAAAAGCCGAAGGAATGCTAGCCTTTGCCGCTCGGGGATGAGGTTGGCGCGGTAAAGGATGGTATCGCCAAGATAGGCAAACAGGCGCAGCAAGGCTTCCCCCGGATCACCTTCACGCACATCGGTCCATTCGGGGGTGTGCGCCGGAACACGGCGCAGCATGTCAGCATAAAGGTCTTCAAAGCTCCGATCATCAAGTGCTGGCGGTCTGATTGGCATCAGGCACCTCCGATCGGCATGGTAACCGAAATAGTCTGCGCAACGCCGGTAGAGCGGATACGGTAACTGATATTGACGAGCAATGTGCGTGCATCCTCACCCGAACGCACATTCACATGATCGAGTAAAATGCGCGGTTCGAATGCGCTTAAAAAGCCAGTGATATTTTTTTGCGCGCTCGCCCGCACAGAAACCGTATTGGGCTGATGGACAAGCTGTTCCAGCCCTGCTCCGAAATGGGGTCGCATCAAGGATTCACCAGGCGATGTGCGAAGGATCACTTCAATCCGGTGCCGGACCGAGCTTTCAAGGTCGGGATAGTTGAGCCTGCCATTTTCGTCGGGCAGCGGCATCAGCGGCCAGCATAGTGGCTGCCGGAAATTCCGAGCGGTCGAAGAAGTGAGAACGGGTCCTGACATTTATGGCCCCTCTTTTTTGGGAATCGGGATGCAAACCTTGATGAAGAGCAACCAGCTGAAAATTATGTTGAATAGCGAAAGGAATATGTTGAGCACTATGAAGGCGCAGATGGTGATGAAGGGGATCGAGAAACTACAAAGCCAGCCGATACTGGGGCCGCCGGGTGCCTCGGTTACGTCTCCATTTCCAAGCGCCTTCATGTCGCCTTTCAGAAGATTGGCAATCGATGGCGGCATCGAGAAAGAAACGCTTGGTTTAACCTTCTTAAGCTGGCCGATGCTGGGTAGCGATATTGCCGTGCCGGGGCCCTCGCCGTCCCACCATGGAAGCACGCGAAAATACTCACTCGTGCGGCTCCAGACCAGCTTGTCGGGGCAGCTATCATGGCCCTCGGCGCGGATGAAAGCGCGGACAGCATATTGGTCTTTGGCAATTTCAAATTTTGTCGGCGCATTCACCAACGCCTTGTGCCGTTCGGTCAGGCAATCCTGCGCAGCCTTAATGAGCTTGTCTCCAAGATTTTCTCTGACCCGCGGCCATTCAAGCGGCATGTCCATCCGGTCGCGATTGAGCTCGCCGCCAACCAGTATCGGGGCTGCGGCGATAACAAAACTCGCAGCATCAATCCGCGCAATTACCTCGCCGCGCGAATTACGCTGCGTCGGCAGCTGGATTTCGCCCAGCAAGCGCATCAAGGCTTGGCTAGCAGAGCTATCGCCCAGCGCATCGAGTTCCACCATCATCTGATGCAGAAATATGCCGAGTGCATTCAAGCGGGCACCATCCGGCGTGGCAAGCGCCGAACTGTCCATAATATTCCAATCACGTGAGAGCCGCTGTCCTGCGCGGGGCATGGAAAGCGGTGGGCGCGCTTTCAGATATTCGGAAAGATGGTCTTCTATACCTTGGCTATCGCTCTGCGGCAGGTTGGCATAGTCGACCACCGGCCCCGGATTGTCGCTACGCTCCGAACTGACCACGGGGATAACACCGAACAATATTGTCTTGCCAAGCGCCTCACAGACATCAGGCGGCGCGGAAAAAAGCGGCAATATTTGCTCACTACCGTCATCAATTGCAAGCTTCTGACGATCAGCAATGATCTTGCGGATGGCGGCGTTGGCCTGATGCTGGTTTCCCTGTTTTCCTAGCGCCGGATCGGCGTTGGGATCGGAGATATTCTGCCAGCCGAAAATCTTCTTGCCCGACTTGTTCCAGCATTGCCAAACACCTTGTGAACGCCGACGCAATACCATCCCCATGCTGGCAATCTTCTGTTGATCGAACCTCGGACGACCAGGCTGGTCACAGTGTGCTTCAAAAAGCGCAATATGGAAACGCCGGTGAATGGGTTGGTTAAGCTCCAGCCTACCGTCGTCGCCGACGCGCAGCCTCCGCATAACCGACAGACGATCTTCCCAGTCATCTGCCTTGAGGTCTTCGAATAGCGCCGCGACAAAATCCTGTGCGGATGCGGTGACGATCACGTTACGCCCGCGATTCCCGCCCAGAGGGGATAGCAACACGTCATGCGCTGGCGCATCGGGCATCTTTGCTTCCAAGCGCCGCCGGCGGGCCGGATGGAGGGTAGCCGCGGTCACCAGACATTCCCCGCGCCGGGCGTGTAGCTCGTCGAAACCACACTATTTGTGATGAGCGTATCGCACCGCACGATGCCAGAAAATTCCGACAATGCGGCATCGACGGAGACCATGCCAGCGGTCACCGAAACGGTCGAACCTTCGACCGTTATTTCGCTACCGCTCTTCACTTTTATCCCGCTGCCCGACATCGTGATGGTATTTCCACCAGACTTCAGTTTGATCTTGCCGCCCCCGGCGTCCGTGACTGTCACTTTTCTGTTTCCGGGGGTCGATATCTCAACCTCTTCGCTGCCTGCCGAATCCTCGACAATCGCGATCCGCGTTCCAGCTTTGCCGGTGATGCTCCACAGATTGACCCCATCGCCCGGCGTTTCTTCGGGGAGCGTGTGCGCGCCGTTCCACATATTGCCAAGCACCACCGGATGCGCGGTGTCTCCAGCTGTAAAGGCAATCAATACCTCGCTATCAACATCGGGAATAAAAAACGCGCCATATTCATTACCGGCAAAGGGCGTCACCACTCTGGCCCAGATCGGCGCCTCGCCGCCTATATCGATGGCGGGAATGATAACCTGCACTCGCCCCATATTCTGCGGATCGTTTACCGCCACTACGCGCCCGATATGGACGCCTGTAAACCACTGCGCCGAATTTGCGTAAGTGCCAGTTTGAGACGCCGTTGGTATCACGCTGCTTCTCCCAGATATGCTGACTCTGCAACGAAATCAGTCAAGTAGCCATTGTTGCGGTCCCAGCGGTGCACGGCCTCGCGAACCGCATACTGATTGGCAAATTGTGCATTAACGCCGGCAAGCTCTATCCAGCTTCCAACGCGCAATTCTGCATTGCCCAGCGCGCATCCGGTAATCTGAACGAAATTGCGCGCGCGGCGCTGTGCCTGAAGCGCCGCCAGGTCATCGGCTTCGGTGTCGGTAAGCGGCCCCTGACGACCGAGATGCATATCAACATCGGAGAAGCTCTCGCCTAGTATATCAGCGCCGGTTTTGCCCTCGCCTGGGCCAAAGCCTTCGGCATCGGCGGTGCCATCAATATTGTCGCCCTGCGCAGGATCAAAGCTACCGATCGTCAGGCTGCTGACCTGCTCGGCGATATCGGCGGTCATGCGCGCATGGCGCAGCGTCGTACCGGTGGTAAGCGTAACAAGACTGCGCTGGTCCATCCCGATGCGGCCAACCTGCAGCTTGTCACCGACGGCCTGCATATCGCAATCATAGAGCGCTAATATGCGGCGGAGAAATGCAAGGTCTGTTTCGTCGGCTTGCATCCAATTGCGGACAGTATCATCAACACCGTCGCGTATTTCGGGAGTGAGGCCGAAATCACCGGCGATCTCTTCGATAACATCGCCGAGCGACGATTCTTCATAAAGCCGCGTGCGGCGGCGGCGGCGCAGCGGGAACAAGCGGTCTTCGGCAATCACGGTGAAAAGCGGCGGCCCGACATCGCGATATTCGGCCTCTATCGCAGTTATCTGACCATCAAAAAGCTCGCTCGCGCCGATCTCATGCGGCCCGCCAAAAACACGCAGCCCCGCGCCAAGCACGAGCGGCGAATCCGCGCCAGCGGCGTGAAGCGCATTCCCCGACGCATCGGTGGCGCTGTCGGTAAGGCCGATCTCCATAGTCGTAAGTCCGCCGGTTGCCTCGCGCATCCACATGCGTTCGAGCGAGCTTGCAATGAGCGGGAAGCTCTGGCCATCGACTTCGATTGTCGGGGTCATTGAAGGGACAAAAGGCGGATCGGATCGGGCCATATATTAGTCAGCCCACAATCTGTTCAGGCGGTGCTGTCGGCGGCTATACTCGAAACCCAGACGGTCGATATCGGGCATTTCCGATACCCCAGCCCGATCTTGGCCGTTCGGCGTACTCTGCGCCGCAGCTACGGTTTGGTCGGCGGGATGCTCGTGGACAACCTCGTCAATCACAACACTCATGAGTCCGTCTCCTTCATCCGAAATTCCAGCTTGCATGCGCTTCGTAGCTCGCGGCGACCTGCCCATTACCGCTCACCACGCGCCCGCTGACATCATATTGCCCGCCATCTCCCGCTGGTGCAGGTGACGGAGGTGGCAGCAGACTTTCAATATTGAAGTTTGCTGGCGGGAGCGCGGTCTTCGATGTTCCAAGCCCGGCAAAGGCGCCCGCCGAAGCCGACATGCCTGCTGACGCCGAACCAAATGAAGCGCTTGCCGAACTGCTGGAGAATGATGAACTGCTGCTCGATGATGTTGTAAAGCTGCTGCTCGAAAAACTGCTGGCCGATGTGGCGCCCGCCGAGAAACCTGCAGAGGCCGAAGCGCCAAAGCCTGCGCTCGCCGACGCGCCGAAAGCAGAACTGGCGGATGCGCCAAAACCGGCACCGGCAGAAGCACCGAAGCCCGCTTCGGCGGAAGCACCAAACCCGGCACCGGCAGAGGCCCCGAAACCGGCACCTGCGGATGCGCCAAACCCGGCACCAGCCGAGGCACCAAAACCGGCCCCTGCGCTCATGCCAACGCCCGCACTCGCAGACAAACCTGCACCAGCGCTCAATCCCGCCGACGCGCCAGCGCCAAAACCGATCGAAGCGCCAGCGCTAACGCCGCCGCTCATCTTGAAACCAGCAGCGGCTGAGAGGCTTGCGCCACCGCCTGCACTTACACCCAATCCTGCGCCAGCACCTGCGGCGCGCATATTTTCTATGCCATTTGCTGCGGCAAGTCCGCGGCCTGTCGTTTTGTCACCAGTTTTCTGGGCTTTCTTCGTAACACTGTCCCCGGCCGGTGCGGACGGCTTGTCATTGGAACGATCAGCTTCAAACGCATCCGACGACTGAATGATTTCGGGCGGATCTGGAAGCGGCGGACCGCTATCAAAAGCCTCAGAAGCGAAAATGAGCGGGGCGTCATCAAAAGCATTATATTCACCTTTGATGCTAAGCTGCAAAGTCGAGCGCAAGGGTACGCCATCCGATGACCAATATTCGAGGGCTTCGTTTACCGTTTCAATCACACCGCGAAATGCAAACGACCCCCATTTGAATATCACCGAAGGAAGGCTTTTTCTGCGATTAGAATTGCTGTTACTTCCGCCCTGCGCAGTTGCCCGCGAAGCAGTCCGTATTACGACCGTGTCGTTAGTGACATCCGCGCCAGAATCTGTCGTGTCGTAAAAAAGTTCGACGTCAAGCTTGTAACTGGTCGGCTTCGCAACCTGCCGGGGTCCTTCGTCCTTTAGTTGATTGGTAGTGGTTATCCGCAACGTCGCTGGATTAAAGTGGACAGTATCCTCCCAACCGTCGTCTCCATCCATGGTAATAGTTGCACGGGCAAATTCGGTCATGAAGTTACCCCACTCATCTCAAGCCCCTCATGGACAAGATGCAGTTCCTCGATGGCAACATCATTGCCCTTCGCGTTGAGGTCGCCAGCACGAAATTTGACAGGCATCGCATTGACCAGCTTCCAGCCCAGAGCGGCTTCGCGCTCTGGGCTATCGGCAACCGAGAAGCTGTTGCCTTCTTGGTCGGCGCGCGGCGGCGCGATCATCCCAATCAGCACGTCACAACGATTGTCACTAGTAGGCCGGGCATCGCTGCGACCATCCGCCCCTGCAAAGATCGACCACCAGCGCCACAAGCTCTGTGACCGGACGATACCCCGCTTGAGGATTACAGTGCCAAAACTTACTTGGCCCGTGCGCATTCTTGCACCGTAATTGCGGCCACCCTCCTTGATGACCTTGTGTTCCATACTAGCTTCAAGGCCAGAAACTTCCGAAAAACTGCCGAGGACAGAGGCATCAATACCATCACCCGGCGCGAAAGCGCCTGCAAACTGGACATAGAAGGAAAAGTTACCGAAAAGCGGCTGGTTGTCCTGTCCGGTGGCTATGCTGATTGGCATCAGGCTGCCTCCGCCAATATTGCGGGGGCATCGAGCAACGCCAGCGTCACCGTTATTCGCTCGATCGGATAGGCCGGGCTAAAGCTGATCTGACAGATGACCCGACCTGCATCGATGTCATTCTGCGTCATCGTGCTCCGGTCGCAGCGAACGAGATAGGCTTCATCCCGCGAGGCACCGGAAAAGGCTCCCAAGGCGCGTAGGCGCTCAAATAATTGCTCCATACTGTTGCGCAGCCGGTTCCAAAGCGCCGAACCGGATGGTTCGAAAAGCAGGTCGTCACCAAGATAGCGCGATGCCCGCAAGATGATGCCCATCAGACGCGAGACACCGCCCGTACGCCACAGCGTATTCTCCGCCATCGTCGAATCGCTGATCAGTTCTAACTGCTCCGCGCGCACGCCAAACAGGCACAGCCGCTCACCCAGCCAATCGGAATTCCCATGATGGCGCTTTGCCAAATCGCTTCCGGCAAGCTGCGGATAAAGACCGATGGAACCCCGCAAATTTCGCCCTGCCGCGCTGCGAAAGGCGCCATCAGAAAGCGACGTGCGTGCAATCATTCCAGCTAGCGCGCCGTCCGGCGACTGCAAACCTTCAGGGCAATTTTGTGCCTCGGCGGTACGCAGCCATGGATAGCCGAGTTGGAGGTAGCGGCTGCCCAATACACTTTCGCCGAACATTGGCGCGGGATCTGTTCCCCCGGGATTTCCAAGCTGCGGATTTGCAAGCAATTCGAGCGGCGAAAATTCGGTTGTGGTTCCCAGCTCCGGCACATGCGCGGGAAGCGGCATCGCGTTTACAAGAATGACATCGCGCCGGTGCGCCGGACCTTTCGGACGCGAAAGTAAAGTTACCGCATAGCGCAAAGCGCCAGACCACCGGCGGAAGCCCCCAATATCGAGTCTTGGCGCCAAATATGCGGGGCGCGACACCCGCGGTTCTGCACCGACGTGCGGCGCAGGGGGCGCGCAAGGGCGGAAATTTTCGTCAGCGCCCAGCGCTTTGTCAAAAGGCGGATCAATGCGCGGCGCCCCCGAACACAGATCGACAATATCGGGCAGCAGCAGCATCGCAGCATCTGGCACAGCAAAAATCGCAGCGGCCCCTAGCCACGTCGCCGGATCAAGCGAATCTGCCTGCTTGCCGGCTCCATCATACCCCGGAAGGATAGGTATCGCCTCCGCCGATGAGAGGACATCTGAATTGCTAATCGCCGCTAGTTTCGCCGCCAGAAAATCTCCGGCGCTGCTATCTGGATCGGCAAGCGGCACAGGATCACCGGTGCGAACGATATAGGCCTTCGCCCCGCCCTGCCGGAAGAATTGCTGAACCGAAAGCCCAAGCGGGCACGGGATCAAATCCGCTGATCCAGGTGCCGTCGGCCTGCTCTTCCAATCATACAGAGCGTCAAACTCTGCCCAGCTATGCGCCGCGACTGGCACGCCCAGCAGCTTTTCCAGCCTGCCTTCGGGCAGCTTGAAAACCCCTTCCTCGGTCCAGCCATCAACCTTCAGCCGGGATGCCAATTTGTCGGGTAAAGCGCCCACGCGCCGCGATATCAGGCCAACAAACATCGCAACATCTGCGCGCGACGAAAGCTCGGCCCCTTTCGGTGCTTGGGTGGTAAATTCTATTCCTGGCATCGGCATGGAAAATCAGCCTCTCGGTAAATACTGGCTAATCTTAAGTGACAAGCACGACATCTTCTGCGGCGATGGTGACTTCTTCCATCGCGACATCGCTGCCGCCTTTTGCTGCAAGCGTTGGCCCCGTCCATTTCATTGGGCGCGCATTGATAAGCTTCCAGCTTTGCACCGGATTACGCTGTTCATCCTGCAAAGTGATCATCACCGACCTTTTGTGGTCAGGATCACGGCGGGTTACATTCACCCAGTCCCAGAAGCTAGACAGCCCCATCATTCCGCGCTTCAGCGTGACGTCACCAGCCTTGTGAAGCGCCGGCACTTTGCGAACGCGGTTTTCGACATCGTTGCCCTGTCGATACTCCATCAGGGTAATTTCGGTGCCAAGCCCCGATACATCGGAGAAGCCGCCTTGCGCCGATGTGGGCGATTCACCACCGCCGAAATCGACAATGAAATTATATGCGCCATAGGGTGTGTCGCGTGACATAATAGTCCTCCTTAACCAGCCGCATCGGCTGTTTTCTGGCCGATACGGAATATGACAAATTCAGCGGGTTTCAGGGCGGCAACGCCGACCTGACAAATGAGCCGCCCATTATCCAGATCATTCTGGGTCATGGTCGTGCGGTCACAATGTACGAAGAAAGCCTCTTTCGGCGAGGCACCTAGCAGCGCGCCGCTTACCCATTCATTATAGAGGAAATCGGAAACAGTGGTGCGGATATTCGTCCACAAATCTTCGCCATTGGGTTCGAACACGGCCCATTGTGTACCGCGATCAATCGACGCCTCCAAATACAGGAAATAGCGGCGGATATTGACATATTTCCATTCCGGGTCAGAGCTAAGCGTGCGCGCGCCCCATACCCGGATGCCACGATTGGGCAGCGATCTCACGCAGTTTATGCCGAGCGGGTTGAGCACTTCCTGTTCGCCGAAACGAACATCGCGCTGCAAGGCAACGGCTCCCGTCACGGTTTCATTCGCCGGCGCTTTCCACACGCCGCGTTGAATATCGCTGCGAGCATAAATACCGCAGACTGCGCCGGAGGGCGGAACATCGATCAGCGACGATGCCAGCGGATTGGTGGCTGACATCGGGTTGCCGACGGTTATCCAAGGATAATATAGCGCAGCATATTTGCTATCGATCTTGCTCTTGACCGCCTTGACGCCGGCGAGCTCAAGCTTGGGCGGCGAATCCAGGACGGCTATCCGGTATGACCGGCGCGCTTCGGCATGACCAATCAGCGCCTGATTGACGAGTGCGGGAAGCGAGCCCGAAAAGCTCGATGATCCTGGCGCGGCGACAATCGAAACATCTTCCAGCGCCAGCAGCGATTGTAGCGCTTCCTTGTAGCTTGCCTCGGCTGGTCCGCCGGTGCCGTCAGACCCGCCTTTCAGGTCTTTCTGGCGTACATCAACGTTGGCATTGTCCGTGCTTTCAGACTGATGCATCAACGCCGCGCGCACCTCAAACGGCGTCGCCACTGCACCAATCGTCATTTCAATCGGGTTGGTGAGCGCATCAATTGCCTGCGGCGGATTGGCGCCCAATAGCACGCCGATATAGCGCGGATGTTCGGGGTGCAGTCCCATCGCAGCGGCTTCATAAACATTGCCCGTCGGGTCTTGCACCTCTATGCCAATGGTCACAATCTTCACCGCAGCAGAATCTGCTGCATTGTTGAAATTGTTGATGTTGGCGCCGCTGCCAAGGACCGGCGAGATACCGACGACGAAAAACTCATTGCCAATCTTTATCATTGTCCCAGCCGGCTGTTTCAGCGCCAGCTTTTTCGTCGTTTCCAGCAAAGTTTCAACTAGGGTAACGCGGAAATTGGCATCCCCGCCAGAGATTTTTGCGCCGCCCTCTTTACGCGCAAATACTGAAACGCGCTTGTTCGCGGCAGGGTTGCCGTTATTCAGGACAACCGCCGCGCCTTTACTGGCGCCGGTGCCCAGAATTCGGGACACATAGAGCCGTCCTCCGCCGTTGGAGAAAAAGGCCTGCACCGCCATTGCCAGAAAATTCGGCGTCGGCTTACCGCCGATGGTCAGGTCATCAACACCGCCATAATATCGTTCAAAGTCATTGAAGTTTGTGAGCAGCGGCGGCGTGGGATCGCTGGGCTTTTGACTGACCGGACCGCGCGCGGTCAAGCCGACAAAGGCGGCGGTGCTAGTGCCAACCCCTTCGATGGATTTGGCGCGAAAACTCGTCTCTTCAACGAATACCGCCGGGGCAAGATATTCAGGCATGCTTGACCTCCTCATATTTGGCCCAAGAGTGGGCGCTGGTTGATGCTAATATTGGGGTGATTGGCGTCATGGCTGTGTCCATTTGAGTTTGAGGGATTGCGATGTGCCAGCTGAAATCTTCACTGCTTTTCCAGCCGGGAAATCTGCCGCTATCGAAGCCGACATCACGTCCGGATCAATATGACCGGATTTGCGTTTTGACGCGGCCAGTGCTGCTGCAGCAATTTCGGCCGGGTCGTTAAAACGCGCAGTTGCCGGATCAACATCGACTGTGACCTTGCCATCAATGCTGCGCTTTACGCTGGCACCCGATCCGGCAAAGCTGGGCGGGATATTGGCAAACACCAATGTTGCTTCGCCCGCGTGATTTGTCGTTGCGATTGCGGTGAATTGATCATTGTTGCTCTTGCCGCGTATCAGCGCGTTTTCGATGAGCGCACCGTCGCTTGCACGGGTTACCTCCACGCGCAAAAAGCAAGTGCTGCCAGCCGCGACCAAGCCGTTGTCGGGAAGTAATGTGACGATTTCCGCTGCAAATATCGACTGCCGCTGGTCGCTGTTGGCGGGGTCAGCATCGCGGGGCAGCACAAGCTGATAACTTCTCGCTGCATACCGCGTTTCATAAGGAGAAAATTCGAGCGTTAACTTACGCGATTGCAGCGCCGGGCTGGACGGAGCTTTGGTAAAGCTGCTTTCATGCTGCGCAAACCCTTCGGCAGAGGTGATGGCGATCCGACCGCCCGACTTGCGGACAATGAGGATACCCGGTCCATCGACATCAACATTGCCCTCGACCGGGCGGCCGAAGATGTCGGTCATCTGAATGAGCGCAAGCGCGCGACGATCGAGCAGGTCGGGAGACAGCATCATATTCACAGCGCAGCCTCTGTCGCAGGATCACCATGTTCGAAACCAAAGCGCGAAGCAACAACCGGCGGGCCATCATCTGCAGGGCCATATCCGATGCGGATTACACGCGCCCGAAACAATGTGCTGAGCCGGTATTTCTGCTTGAAACCATCCCAGATGCGTGAAAGCTGTTCGAAACTCGCCTGCTCCGGTGCGATCTGTATCGTCTCTCCGCGTTCCCAACTCGTACCGCCAAGTAGCTGACCCTGATCGAGTGTGGCGTAGCGGTTAAGCTCCAGCATAGCCCAGCTCATCATCGCCAGTTCGTCGACGACGGTGGAAGACCAGCAAGCGAGCAAATAGGAAAGTTCAAGTGATATGCCGATGGAATTCTCGGGGTCTGACTGGGCAATCCGTGCAGGGCTATGGTCCGACCGGTTGATTTGGTAGCAGGTCAGGCTCAATCCCGAGGTAGGCGGCGATCCCGACGCCAGCTTGGCAACTGGAATATGCGCGATATCCTGCGATGCTGGCACTGGCCCCAAGGTGCCACTGGCAGCCATCAATGAGCGTCGCTGACGTAGTAGCCCGACGATCGATTCACCGACGAGGTTAACAGCAGAAAGATCAGCCATCGGCTTCACCTTCCTGCGATATCGATCCAAATTCTGATATATAGCGATCGGCCGCCTGATCGACCTTGCGCTGTATCATTTGAAAGTGATGCGGCGTGGTTACGAAACGGTACAGGCTATCATCGCTTTGGCCGCCAGGGCCTTTCTGCCCGATATTGATGCGGAATTCTGATAGCGAGACTTCGACGGCCAGATGATTTACGAAAACGCGGTCCCCGCGCGCTGACGCGGCGTCTGGCTCCCCCTTCTGTCCCGTTTGCGACATGCGCAGCTCCCTCAGCCAGCGAATACTTGCCGCCGCCGTCTGCAGGCAGCCCATGTCGCGGCTCGAATGTGTGGTTTCAATGAAGCAAAGACCGTGCCAATTCGGCGATGGCTGGAAAACGAGGCTTTAGGGAAATACTTGCGGAAAAATCTGTCACCGATGTGACAATGTGTAACAGCCCTGCCGTTACACAGGTTACACTTTATGCCATTTGGGCATGGGTTTGCTGGACCGAAATCCCCGCACGTTCGAGCCGGCGATAGAGCGTCATGCGTGAACAATTGAGCCTGCGCGCTGCCTTGGTTTTCTGACCGCCAGATTCTCTTAACATGCGCAAAAGCAAATCACGCTCTGACTCGTCCCTGCTATCTTCATCGGCATCGACATCGCGGCTATGGACAGCGACAATCTCTTCCGGCAGATCATGTATCGTCAGCCGGTCAAGATCGGCGGCGGTTGCAACCGCATGCTCGATGGCATTGCGCATTTCCCTTACATTACCTAGCCAGGCGTTGGTTTCCAAAGCCGCCATAAATGCTTTTTCCATATGCGGGACAGCGCATTCCATGCCAGCGCAAATTTGCGTCAACAAATGGGTCGCTATTGGCACCACATCCTCGCGCCGTTCGTGCAGCGGCGGAATAGGAAGCTGCACCACGGCAAGACGATAGAACAGATCTGCCCGAAACCTGCCTGCCTTCACCTCTTTGCGAAGATCACGGTTCGTCGCTGCGATAACACGCACCGAACAGCTTACCGGTTTCAACGATCCCAGCGGAAACACTTCGCCGGTCTCCAGCGCCCGCAATATCTTCGCCTGCGCGGCTAAGCTTAGCTCGCCGACTTCATCAAGAAACAATGTGCCGCCATGTGCCAGCCTGAATTTCCCGGGATAGGATTTAATCGCGCCAGAGAACGCGCCTTTCTCATATCCAAACAGCTCTCCTTCGATCATGGCCTCTGGTATCGCTGCACAATTTATCGGGATCAATTGGGCATCGGCACAGGGGCTATTATGGTGCAGCAACAACGCTACGATCTCTTTGCCCGTACCGGTGGCGCCGTGAATAAGCGCGGTCGCCCGGGATGATGATAGCCGCCTGACCAAACGGCGAATATGGGTCATCGCATCGCTTTGCCCGACGAGCTTTTCACCGCACTTTAGAAGCGGTTCCTGCATTTCATGTTCAGCCAAAAGAGGCCGAATTTGTTCGATAATGTTTCTATCCGGCGAACTGCCTGCAATGATCGCATCGAAGTTTTCTCCGGCAGTCACAGTAGACGCCGAACCCAACAGCAGCATTTTTGCTGCGGGAAATATCCGCCGGAGATCGGGCAGAGATATTTTGGATTTAGGAGAGAGCAGCACAGCCGCTACTTTTCGTGCAATCGTCAAAATGGCGGCAGCATCGTGATCCAAATCAACACACTTGCAGCCAAATGTCCGCGCCAGTTTCGCAATATGCGCACTAACGGTATGGTTGAAACCAGAAACGGCAATTATCTGCTGCGAAGCGGTCATAAAAGGTCACCCAAAAAACCACTGGAGCGAGCATTTTGTAGGATACGAAAATGCTATCTGCGCTAGTGGCAAGCCATATGTTGCACGACCCGTGCGACCTTTGGGGCTGTGGCAGCCTGAGAGTGGCTAACCAAGTAAGACGAGCGCATATTTGCTTACTCGACTCGAAGATAAAGTAGGCGAGAATATGCGCCCGGTCAAATGGCTCAATTTTCCGCCGACGCCACGCCGCAAAATCCAACATAATAGAATGTTGACTTTGCGCGCTAAATAGCATCCTCTGCTAGGTCAATTGGCAGGAAATCCTCACCATGCGTTATTTGATATTGCTGACAATCGCGATGGCATTTTCGATGGTTTCGTCAGGCGCCCATGCGGCGAATCCCGAAGTGCGGGCTATCGTCAATGGCGTCAATGACGAAGGCGATGATGCAAAAGAGGACGGCCCTGAAGTTATCATTTCGGAGATGAAGGTCGATATGACAATCCACGGCCTGATGGCCGACGTGACGGTCGAAACTACATTGCTTAATCCCGATGATAGCGACGAAATTGAAGCGCGCTATGCGCTTACACTCCCCGCCGACGCTGTGGTTACCGGTTATGCACTCGATATTGATGGCACGTTGATTGACGCTGTTCTGCTGGAACAGCCCAAGGCGAGGCAGGTCTATGAAGACAAAATTCGCGAAGGCATCGACCCCGGCCTTGCCGAGGTAACGAAGGCCAACAAGTTTGAAACACGCATCTATCCTATCCCCGAAGAAGGCACCCGCCAGATTCGCGTTAAATTCTCTGCCCCGATAAGCGCGAACGGCACGTTCGAATGGCCGTTAGAAACTGCCGCACCGGTTGCAAGTTTTGAGGTGTCAGCCAAAATTTCCGGCGTTAAAGAAAAGCCAGCTGTTACGCTACCCGGCGGCGTGGCGACAATTGTCGCGCGCAAAGGTACCGGCTGGCAACTGTCTGGCACCCGGATATCTAGCCAGAAACTGGACGGCGCGCTCAAGATCAGCGGCCTGACGCCGCGCGGCGATATGCTGGCGGCGCGGCATGCAAATAACGACTATTTTTTCGACATTACAGATGGCGCTACCGCAGCAGGCGACGTCGCTGCAAAAAAGCCTGAAACGGTGCGCGTCTATTGGGATAGCTCGCGCTCTCGCAAGTCGGCGCGGCTTGATCAGGAGGCTATATTGCTCAGCGAGTATCTGGCTTGGGCAGATGGCGCGAAAGTTGATCTTGTCCGCTTTTCCAGCAGCGTGCCGGCCGTCAGCCTCAGCCTTTCAAACGATCAGTTGCAGACCGATTTGGTTGGCGTCACTTATCGCGGTGCGACAAGCTTTGCAGGTCTCGACAATCTGGGCCTGAGAAGCGCAGATAGCTGCCTGCTCTTTACCGATGGCGACGCGACGCTAGATATCGGTGCAGACTTCCAGCCCGATTGCCCGTTGCTTGTCATTGCATCGGGCGCGGCGGCGGGTGGCCGCGGGGCTTCCGCAATAGCTAAAGACAATAGCGCACCTTTGCTCCGGCTCGACCAAACGAACCGCGCAGAGATTCTGGCGGCGCTTAAATCACCGCCATTGGCGATCATCAGCGCGCGTGACTGGAACGGGCGGCGGCTCAAATTCCGTAATTTGCCCGCGAAACCGGGACACTGGCGCGTGGTCGGCGAATTGCCCGCGAATGGCCAGGTCGAACTGCGCCTGTCGCGCCCAGTAAATGGCCGCGCGCGCTATGTATATAATCTTGCCAGAAATGGCGCCGCAAATCTCGATGCACCCGGCGCATTATGGGCCGCGCAAGAAACCGATCGGCTTTCCAAAGACCCGGCAGATAACAAGAAAATGGTGAAGATGTCGCGCGAATTTCGGGTCGCAAGCCCGTCAATGGCTTTCCTCGTTCTGGATGAACCCCGCGACTATATCCGCGCCGATATAGATGCGCCGAAAGGATATTCAAAGGATTGGCGCGAAGAATATCGGGAGCTGTTTGCCGAACGGAAGGAGAGCCAGAAGTCCAAACGCGATGACCGGTTCGAAGACGTCCTTGAAGAGTGGGAAACGCTCAAAGAATGGTGGAACGAAGAATTCGAGATTCCCGCAGAAGGCAAGGAATATGATAACGGCAGATCTAACGCCGCACCGCCGCCACCTGTAGCGTCAGCACCGTCGCCGCCGGGAGTGGTGACCGGAGGCCGCATAGCGCGGCCATCGCCCTCTATTGTGAGAGTTGAGGAGTTGATTGGAAGCTTCCCAGCAACCGAGGCTGCTGCCGAACCAGCGTCAATGCCCGCAGATTCTGCTGATGAAGAGGATGGGGGGGCCGACGTCATTATAGTATCCGGGAGCCGTAGATCAGAGGCTACGCAAAACTCCGGTGCGGCCATTAATGCTATTACCGAAACCGATGCCGACGGGAACGAAGTTGAAGTCAGCATCAACAGCCTGCTCTCCAAACGGCCCTATCTGGCCTTGCTCGACAAGGCAGCAGAGTCCGAACGGCTTTCTGCACTGGCCGGACAAGAGGCCAAATATGGCGAACTGCCCGCCTTCTATCTCGATACTTCCGAATGGTTCCGGCAAAAAGGTGACGGTGCGACCGCGCGCGCATTGCTGCTTTCTGCGCTCGACCTGCCGACGACAAATGACGAAACGCGGCTCATCGTAGCTTTCCGGCTACAGAGGATGGGCGAACATGACCGGGCCGTTGCCATCCTTGAGCGGCTGGAAACACTAACCACCTATCGTCCGCAGCCCAAACGCACGTTGGCGCTCGGCCTTATTTCGCGAGCGTTTGCCAGCGAAAACCAAACGCAGAAGCGCCGCGATCTGGAAAAGGCGTTCGCCTTGCTAAGTGATGTTGCGCTCAATCCCGCGATCGAATCCTACGACGGGATCGAGGTCATCAGCCTGATGGAGGCCAATGCTATTATCCCGCAAATCGAAGCGGCAGGCGGTAGTTGGAAGCTTGATGAGCGTCTGGTTGCGCTGCTTGATACCGATGTGCGCATTGCCATAGAATGGACCAGCGCGGACGCAGATCTGGACCTCTGGGTAGTTGAACCCACAGGCGAAAAAGTCATCTACAGCAATCCGGAAAGCGACATTGGCGGGCAGCTGTCAAATGACATGACCAGCGGATACGGCCCCGAGCAATATGTTCTGAAAAAAGCCATGCCGGGCGAGTATAAAATTTCAGTCGATGGTTATTCGCCCGACAGGATCAACCCCAATGGCCCTGGCCGCGTTATGGTGCGCATGATCACCGATTTTGGCCGTCCAGAACAGCGCGAAGATCTGGTCGATGCGGAAATCCGGTTTGAGAGCGGCGGCGATGATGACGATGATGACGATGATGATCGCACCAAGGAAATCGCCGTCATGAAGGTTGCCAAGTCAAAGAAATAGCTTCGCCATTGCGCCAATGACGGCTTCGGCATCGAGACCATATTCGCGGTAGAGATCTGGCAGGTCGCCGGTTTGCCCGAAGCGGTTCACACCGAGCGGCACGGTC
Organism: Sphingorhabdus sp.; assembly: GCA_036479555.1. Lineage (GTDB taxonomy): Bacteria > Pseudomonadota > Alphaproteobacteria > Sphingomonadales > Sphingomonadaceae > Sphingorhabdus_B. The sequence goes on along the minus strand of JAZGFP010000002.1, from coordinate 165,105 downwards.
CGCTGGCCATGCACCGCGCCGAGCCATGACAGCGCGGCAGGCGCACCGTCGGTTAGCGTCACAAGCGGGATATCAGGCAGGATATTTGCGATATGCGACGCGCTGCCTTGCGCGCTCCAATCGCGGTGCAGAAGATCGGGCGAAGTGACATTCAGCAACCCCAGCCCCGGCAGGTCATCGTGCATTTGCTGCCACGCATCGAGCGCTTCGGGCATAACCGCGCCCATCGCAGCCACTGCGGCCTCACAGCCCTGCCCCGGCTCTTTGAGCCAATAAGCTCCGGATAAAGCACCGGCCTGCCAGCTATCATTGCTGCGCGCGGCCTGTTCTATCTCGCGCGTCGTCAGGCGTAGATAAACGCTGTCGCCGTCTTCCGCTTGCAGCTGGTGAAAAGCATCTTCCATGAACAGCGCAAGCTCATCGGCATAGGCCGGCTCATAATGCGTCAGGCCCGGCTGCCCCATTGCGATTAGCGGCGGATTGATTGACTGATGCGCGCCGCCCTCCGGCCCCAGCGTCAACCCGGACGGTGTTGCCACCAACAGAAACCTAGCATCTTGATAGCAGGCATAATTAAGCGCATCGAGGCCGCGTGAGATGAAGGGATCATAGACGGTGCCAATAGGTATCAATCGCTCACCAAACAGATCGCCTGCGAGGCCCATCGCGGCAAGCATCAGGAACAGGTTATTCTCTGCAATGCCGAGCTCGACATGCTGGCCAGCCTTTGACCCACCCCATTTTTGTGCGGTGGGTATTTTTGCGTCGCGGAAAACATCGGGCAATTCCTGGCGCCGGAATAATCCGCGCTGATTAACCCATGCGCCCAGATTGGTCGATACCGTCACATCCGGCGACGTCGTCACGATCCGGTCGGCCAGCAGCCCGCCCTGCTTGGCGATGTCGAGCAGGATTTTACCAAAAGCGGCCTGCGTCGATTGCATGTCGCCCGATGGTGCGATCAGAGCTGGTACGTCAATTTTTGGTGCTGCGCTGCGTTTCGTTCGTGCAAGCGGTGATTTTTCGGCGAGCGCTTGTGCCTCGGCGCGGATATTGTCGCCAAGCCCGCCCCAAGGCTCCCACTCCTTGCCTTCTTCTATTCCGAGGTCAGCGCGAAGCCCGTCTATCTGGGTAGGGTTCATCAACCCCGAATGATTGTCCTTATGCCCGGCAAACGGCAGCCTGTACCCCTTGATTGTGTAAGCAATGAACACGGTCGGGCGATCATCTTGCGCGCCGTCAAATGCCTCGCAAATACTTTCAATACAGTGCCCGCCAAGATTGGTCATCAGCGCAGCGAGTTCATCATCATCGCGCTTGGCCAGCAGCTTCTTGATACCGCGCGCCCTGCCAAGGTCAGCCAGTAACCGTTCGCGCCAAGCCGCGCCGCCCTGAAATGTCAGCGCGGCAAATTCGGCATTGGGCATTTCGTCAATCCAGTCGGACAGCGCCTGCCCGCCCGGCTCCCTGAAAGCCGCCTTTTGCAGCTTTCCCGATTTGATCGTCACCACGCGCCAACCGCAAGTCTCGAAAATATCGTCAAAGCGGCGGAACATGCGGTCGGCTGTGGTGCTGTCGAGGCTCTGGCGGTTATAGTCGACGATCCACCAGCAATTGCGAATGTCATGCTTATAGGCCTCGATCAGGCATTCATAAATATTGCCTTCATCCAGCTCGGCATCGCCCATCAGCGCGATCATCCGGCCCGCTTCGCTCTCTTTCAGGCCTTTATGTGCAATCAGATAATCTTGGATAAGGCTGGCAAAGGCCGTCACCGCAACACCGAGGCCAACGCTACCGGTTGAAAAATCAACCGGGGTCACATCTTTGGTCCGACTCGGATAGCTTTGCACCCCGCCCAGCGCGCGAAACGCCCGCAGCTTATCCAGCGACTGATTGCCGAGCAGATAGTGGATGGCGTGCAGCACCGGCCCGGCATGCGGCTTCACCGCCACCTTATCATTGGGGCCAAGCGCATGAAAATAGAGTGCGGTCATAATCGCGGTTATCGACGCGCAGCTTGCCTGATGCCCACCAACCTTAAGCCCGTCGCGGCTTTCGCGTAAGTGATTGGCATGGTGGATGGTCCAAGAGGAAAGCCAGCGTAGCCTGCGCTCAAGCGCCTCCAAAGCGGCAATATTTATGGCGGCCTTATCGGCCATTGGGGGTCGCGTTTTTTCCATGGCACTCGCCTATATGCACTTTGACGGCAAGTCTCAATCAAGCACTCTCTCTTCAGCTATCTAGCGCGCAAAAAAATGTGCGGCGCTGACGCCAAAACCGCGCTAGTAAACGCATCATGCAATATGATGCCCTGATTATCGGCGGCGGCCACAATGGATTGGTCTGCGCATTTTATCTGGCGAAGGCTGGATTGAAAGTCCGTATATTGGAACGGCGCGGTATCATTGGCGGCGCGGCAGTGACCGAGGAATTTCATCCCGGTTTCAGAAATTCAGTGGCGAGCTACACCGTTAGCCTGCTGCAACCCAAAGTCATCCGCGATATGCGGCTTGCCGACTATGGCTACCGCGCCATCGAACGACCAATCTCAAATTTTCTCCCGCTGGATGGTGGCCAATATCTAAAAGTTGGCGGTAGTTTGGAACGCACGCAGGCGGAGTTTGCAAAATATTCTGCCAAAGACGCAGACGCACTGCCAGCCTATTATGACATGCTCGAAGGCGTGGCAGATGTGCTTCGCGATCTGGCGCTGCGCACACCGCCCAATGCCGGTGGCGGGCTGGACAGCATGCTTGATGCGCTCAGGCAAGGGCGGATGCTGTCGCAGCTTCCGCTCGAACGCCAGCGCGACCTGCTTGACCTATTCACAAAATCAGCGCGCGAATTTCTCGATGGCTGGTTTGAAAGCGATCCGGTGAAAGCGGTATTTGGTTTCGACGCGGTGGTGGGAAATTATGCCAGCCCAGACGCGCCGGGCAGCGCCTATGTTTTGCTGCATCATGTATTTGGCGAAGTGAATGGGAAGAAAGGCGCATGGGGTCACGCCATCGGCGGCATGGGCGCGATTACACAGGCGATGGCAAAGGCATGCGAAGCCCAAGGCGTCGAGATTAGTCTGAAAAGCCCGGTGAAGCGGGTGCTGGTGGACGGCAATCGCGCAATTGCGATACAGATGCAAAGCGGCGAAGAAATAGCAGCGAAGCGGATTATCGCCAATGTCGTACCAGGGCTACTTTACGGGAAAATGATCGATGACGCCGATCTGCCGCAAGATTTCGCGCGGCGGATCAAGCGCTACAAATCGGGAAGCGGCACATTCCGCATGAATGTCGCCCTGTCCGAATTGCCGCGCTTTACCTGCCTGCCTGAGGAAGGCGAGCATCACAGCGCGGGCATCATCATGGCGCCCACGCTTGATTATATGGACTGCGCCTATTCGGATGCCAAAAAGCATGGCTGGTCGCGCCAGCCAATCGTCGAAATGCTCATCCCCTCGACAATGGATGACAGCTTGGCGCCCGAAGGCGCGCATGTCGCCAGTCTTTTCTGCCAACAATTTGCCCCCACCCTTCCCGATGGACGCGACTGGGATGGTGAGGAAACAAATGCCGCAGATTGCATCATCGATACGGTCGAGGCGCATGCGCCGGGTTTCCGTGCCAGCATTATTGGCCGCCAAGTTTTAAGTCCCAAGGGCCTTGAGCGAAAATTCGGCCTGATCGGCGGCGATATTTTTCATGGGGCCATGTCACTCGATCAGCTTTGGGCGGCGCGGCCAATGCTGGGCCATGGTGATTATCGCGGGCCGCTAAAGGACCTGTATATGTGCGGGTCGGGGACGCATCCCGGCGGCGGTGTAACCGGCGCGCCGGGGCATAATTGTGCAAAGGCCGTGCTTGCCGACCGGGGAGTATTCCGCAGGCTATTTGGTTGAGCGCGCTTTCTCACGCTTGCAGCTAAAGACAAGAATCTCGTTGGGCTGCCCCGGTAAAACGTCACGGACCGCCGAATTCATGTCAGCTATTTTCGTGCGCTTGGCGGGATCAGCCGAACAGCCTTTCACCTTATAGCGCGCCCGCGCGGCGCGGGCTTTTCCCATCGCGGCTGACCCGAGCAGATAGCGCTCAATTCGGTAGCTTTTCTTCGCAGGGTTGATCCGCACCACTGACAGCTGAGCATCGCTGCTCGGCACAAAGCTGCGCCGCCATTCGCCGCCATCCTCGGCATATTGGGTGCGGCCGTTGACACAGCCGTATGCCTTCCATTCAAAACTGACATCAGCATCGCTCGATACCGTGATGCGGCTGCGCGTAGGAACGATGCTGCAGATCATTTTGCCGCTCACCTGTCCGCCTGCTTCATCAGGCATTCCATTGGCCTCGCCTTCCTCAAGCGCCTTGCGCACATATTCATCCACTCGATCGAAAGAGGGCCTGAAGAGGAAAGTCAGGATCGCTGCAACAAACAGCCCAATCGCCGCCATTGCAAAGGCAACCAGCAAACCGCGAACGCCGCGTTGCTGACCCAATACCGCCACCCCGGCGGAGAATAGCGATAGCGCAAGCAGTAATCCGGCGAGCGCCATCCGGTTTTCGCGCGCGGCGATAATCTGATGCTCTGCATCGCGGCGGGTTTTGCCTTCAACGCTGGTTCGCAGCTCGGATGCAACGCGCTGCTCGGCCTCAATCTTCGCGCGCGCCGCTGCCTCCCTTTTCGCCTCAGCCTGGCTAAGCTCAGCTGCAGAACGGCAAGCATTGCCCACGGCGCGGAAGGTAATTTTTTGGCTGCGCAGAAATACCGTGACTTCCTTCATCGCCACCGCAAAATAAAATTGAGATCCGCCGCTGTCCGCGGTCGCACCGAAGCTGTTGATGCCAACCACGCGGCCGCAACTATCTACTATCGGCCCGCCGCTGTTACCCGGCGCTATCGGCGCTGTATGCAGCAGGGTCTCAAACAGCTTTGACGAACGCCCGCCCGAAATAACGCCGCGCGTTTTGACAGGTGCCTGCGGCTTCAACGTATCGGCATCTTGCTGTTGCAACGCGACATCAACATTCGCCGGATAGCCGATGGCAAACACATCTGCGCCGTCCGGAACCGTCGATGTGTAAAGCGCAGCCGGTGTCAGACGTCCGCCATCGACAATCTTTAACAACGCCAGATCATTGTCGGGATTCCAAGCCAGTAGCCTTGCCTTATACCCCTTGCTACCTTCGGAGGGAAATATCAGGAAGGTGATGCTCTCGTCATAATTCGCTTCCTCAACGACATGCGCGTTGGTCAGGATTATATCCGCCGCGACCACAACGCCGGAACCATGGCCGATAAAACTTAGCGATCCATCGACTTCGCTCATGACAGCAACGCGCACCACGCTGCGGCTTGCTGCGCGGATGTCGCCGGCGGATGCATAAGCGGCAGCGGGGATAGACAATGCAATCAGCATCGTGAGGACAAAACGAAAGATGATGATCATCCCCCGGCTCAATCACAAAAAGCTGTAGGGATCAACATCGATGCCGAGGCGTATCCCCCGCGGGAACTGCAATTCACCAAGCCATTCGCGCAGTATCGTCTGCAATTCGACCGAGCGCCGAGCGTGAACGAGCAAGCGCTGGCGATGGCGACCGCGCAGCATGGCAAGCGGCGCAGGCGCAGGACCGTAGACATAAAGGCCATCGACCTTTGGCGCGGATGCGCCCACTGCACGGGCGGCTTCTATCGCTTCGGCTTCATCCTCGGATGATATGATGATGGCGGCAAACCTGCCAAAAGGCGGCGCGCCCGCTGCCTTGCGCTGCTCGGTTTCGGCATCGTAAAATTCATCGCGCGCACCTTTCACCAGCGCAGCAATTACCGGATGCTCAGGGCTACGTGTCTGGATAAAGACCTCGCCGGGTTTTTCTGCGCGGCCTGCCCGCCCGGCGGCCTGAATAATCTGTTGAAATGTGCGTTCAGCCGCACGAAGATCACCGCCTTCAAGCCCCAAATCGGCATCAATCACGCCGACCAGCGTGAGGTTCGGGAAATGATAGCCTTTGGTCACCAGCTGCGTGCCGACGATAATATCGACATCCCCGTTTTCCACCTGGGCGACAAAATCAGCGGCCTTTGCCGGCGACCAAAGCGTATCTGAAGTGGCGACGAATATCCGCGCATCCGGAAAATATTTGGCAACTTCATCGCGAATGCGCTCGACGCCTGGGCCGCAAGCGACAAGGCTGTCTTCATCCTCGCATTCAGGACAGTGCTCCGGCGGCGCTTCAATATGTCCGCAATGGTGGCAAGCAAGGCGTCGGACGAGCCGGTGTTCGACCATCCAGCTGGTGCAATTGGGGCATTGAAACCGGTGCCCACAGGTGCGGCAGAGCGTCAGCGGAGCAAATCCGCGCCGGTTGAGAAAAAACAGGCTTTGTTCGCCGCGTTCCAGCCGCTCCTCCAGCGCCTTCATCAGCGTGGGTGCGATCCATTGGCCGCGTGGCGGCGGGTCTTCGGTCAAATCAATCGCAGCGATTTGCGGCATTTTTGCTGCACCAAATCGCGAAGGTATTACAAGATTCTTATACCGCCCAATCTGCGCCATATACCGCGATTCCAGCGCGGGCGTTGCCGATGCCAATACCACCGGGAAGCCTTCAAATTGCCCGCGCATTACGGCAACATCGCGGGCATGATAACGCACGCCATCTTCCTGCTTGAAGCTTATTTCATGCGCTTCATCGACAATGATCAATCCCGGATTGGCGAAGGGCAGAAAGAGCGCCGACCTTGCGCCGACAACAACCTTGGTTTCGCCGCTCGCAACATTGCGCCATACCCGCCTTCTTTCGGCCACACGCATGCCAGAATGCCAGGTAGCAGGGGCAACGCCAAAACGATCCTTGAAGCGCGATAGAAATGGCTGTGTAAGCGCAATTTCGGGAAGCAGCACCAGCACCTGCCTGCCCTGCCGCAGGGCCTCCGAGACGCCTTCAAAATAGGTTTCGGTCTTGCCCGACCCAGTCACCCCGTCGAGGACAAAAACATCTTTTCCTGCCGCCTTAACCGCTGCACAAATTTCATTCGCCGCTGCCGCCTGATGATCGTTCAATTTAGGCGGGGCGAAATCAGGATCGGGCGTCTCAAAGGGCGTGTCGGTGCTAACCTCGACAGCTTCAAACGCGCCCAGCTTTATGAGCCCGCGAATGACAGCGTCGCTAACGCCGGCCTCGGCAGCCAGTTCGCGCACAAGGCCCTGTGCATCCTGCAATGCATCGAGTGCGACCGCACGCTGCGGCGTCATTCGTGATGGCTCGATATCGGTGCGGCGATATTCGGTGATGCTACCCGATGGCGCCAGCGCAGCCGACGACGATAGCACCATACGCAGCACCGCTGCATGACGGGTGACGTAATAATCCGCGACCCAGTCTACCAGCCGCCTCAACCCTTCATGCAAAGTCGGCGCGTCGACCAATTCAAGCGCCGCGCGCAAGCGTTTATCCTCCACCGGCTCGTCAGGAAAAATGCCGTCATCCCAGACCACACCCACAAGTTTACGCGGGCCGAGCGGCACGATTACGATGCTTCCCGGCGGCGCATCCATGCCGTCCGGAAGCTTGTAATCGAACGGGCCGATGACCTGAGTAAGCAAGATGACGCGAACGCGATTCATGGGCTTTGCTATAGGTCGCCTGACCCTCTTCGTCACGCTTTGCTGTTTGCCGCCGCAGATATCTGATATAGAAAGGAAATGGAGAGTCGTTTGGCTGAGTGAATATGGGGAGAGTGAATATGGATAATTTGAAATTTGATCGCCGCCAAATGCTTGTCGGCGCGGCGGCGGGGACCATTCTTGCGCTGCCCGGCTGCACCGGCCTTCCCGGCTTCAGCCTGACCGACGCCATCCGCAGATTACTCTCGCTATCTTCACAATCCGCCTTTGCGCAATTGCTGCAACCTGGCGGTTTTTACGACAGCAATATCGCCCGCATTGCACTGCCCGACAGGTTCGGCGGCTCGGGCGGCTCTGGCATATTAGGGGCGGTACTTGGCAGTTCGGTATTTCGCCGCCGATTGCAAAAGCAGCTTAACAAGGCGGCGGAAAAGGGCGCGGAACGTGCTGCTCCGCTTGTTGCCGATGCGGTTCGCAATGTTAGCATCGCTGATGCTGCGGGCATCGTGCGCGGCGGGCCGCAAGCCGCGACTTCATTTCTGCGCGGACAGATGGGCGGCGCATTGATCAATGCCATGCTGCCGGGAATCGGAGGCGCGCTACGCCTCGCTGGCAACGATGTCGTTAGCCGGGCCATCAGGTCGGTTTCCGGTTTTGATGTCGGCGCGCTCGCGAGTGACATCAACCAAAAAGCAGACAACGCTATTTGGTCTTCGATAGGTGCAGAGGAAGCAAATATCCGCGCCGACCCGCAAGCCACCAATGATCCATTGCTGATCGGAGTGTTCGGGCTGGGCCGCTAGGGTCAGGCATTACCGGCACCGGCCTCCAGTATGTGGATAAATAAGGCTGTCCTTTGCAGCCATCATTTGCCACATAAAGCCCCGACTGATTCTGCCATACAGCCAGGGATAACGTAGCCATGAAATTCTTCGCCGACACTGCCGACACTGCCGAAATAGCTGACCTTGCCGAAACCGGCCTGCTTGACGGCGTGACCACCAACCCGTCGCTGATCAAGAAATCCGGCCGCGATATTATGGAAGTGACAAAGGAAATTTGCGGCCTCACTGATGGCCCGGTTTCCGCCGAAGTCATTGCGCTCGACCATGCCGGCATGATGAAAGAAGCCGACGTGCTGCGCAAGATTGCTGACAATGTCTGCATCAAGGTGCCACTGACAATAGACGGCCTCAAAAGCTGCAAAGCGCTGACCGGGGATGGCACGATGGTCAATGTCACTCTTTGCTTCTCCGCAAATCAGGCATTACTTGCGGCGAAAGCAGGTGCGAGCTTTATCTCACCCTTCGTCGGCCGCCATGATGACAATGGTTTTGACGGGATGAATTTGATCGAAGACATTCGCTTGATCTATGACAATTACGATTTTGAAACCGAAATCCTTGTCGCCAGTGTCCGGCACGGCATGCATGTGCTGGAGGCCGCACGGATCGGCGCCGATGTGATGACCGCGCCGCCGTCGGTCATCAAAGGACTGTTCAAACATGTGCTAACCGACAAGGGTATGGATGCGTTTCTGGCTGACTGGAAAGCCACCGGTCAGGCGATTGGTTGAGGGTGAAGATATGGGGCTTGGTCGCAGCGACGATGATACCGATAAAAATGGCAAGCTCGCCGTGCCAGATGATGTGCAGGAGGCGGTCCGCACGCTCATCCGCTGGTCAGGGGATGATCCGCAGCGCGAAGGCCTGCTAGACACACCCGCGCGCGTTGGCCGCGCATGGCGCGAATATTGTCAGGGCTACGGCGAAGACCCGGCTGCGCATCTCTCACGCACGTTTCAGGAAGTGGGCGGGTATGACGAGCTCGTCCTGCTTAAGGATATTCCCTTCCAGTCGCATTGCGAACATCACATGGCACCAATCACGGGCAAGGCGTCGATTGCCTATATGCCTTCAGACAGCGTGGTTGGCATTTCAAAACTAGCCCGGGTTTTGCACGGCTATGCGCGCCGCCTGCAGGTGCAAGAGCGGCTCACCAGCGAAGTTGCAAATTGCATTTGGGACAATCTGAAACCGCACGGCGTGGCGGTCGTTATCGACGCGCAGCATGGCTGCATGACCGGACGCGGTGTGCGCACGCCGGGCGTCGGTATGGTCACGTCAAAACTGCTTGGCTGTTTTCTCGATGATCAGCGCAGCCGCAAAGAAGTCTTGAGCCTGATGGGTTATTAGGCAGCAGGCAAATGGCCCGCCGCTTACTCGTCCATCCAGAGCCGCATCAGGTTTGATTGCACACCCTGTATCCGCGTGAAATTCTCGGCGCTCATATTCAGGCCCTCAAGCGCGGCGACCTCATTCAGTTCATAGAGCAGATTGCGTTTTTCGACATTCGCAATGCGGCTTTGAATAAAGGTAATTGCTACCATGCGTTCACCCGACGTCACCGGTTCAACTTCGTGCATGGTATTTGACGGATAGACAATCGCCCGTCCGGGTTTCTCCTTGAAACGCATACTCGCCTCGCCGTGCTTCACATGCAGCGCCCCGCCTTCGTAACTTTCAGGGTCGCTGAGGAATATTGTGCAGCTCATATCTGCACGCAGTGGCCCTTCGGGCTGCTGGATGATGGCGCTGTCAGTATGCAGCCCGTAATTCATGCCCGGCTGATAACGCGTGATCATCGGCGGCGCCATTCGCTGCGGAAAAGCAAAATTGTTGAACTCTTCATTGGCCATCAGCGCGTTGAGCATGATGAGCGAGGAATCGCGGTAGGGCTGTGGATCGTGAAGCTGAAGGTTATTCTTCACCTTCGAATGCGGGTTGCTAATCTTACCATCCACGAACTGCGCGGATTTGGCAATTTCAGTGAGCTGGCTAAGCTGCGCTGTATCTAACAGGTCTATATGCTTGAACATGATCCATCCCTATCGGAGAAATTCAGCAGCTTTTCAATCAATGGATGCTGCTTTGCAAGCCCATCCACCCATAGGCGGCATTCGGCGATGCCGGCACCATGCTTTTCCCGCGCCTGTGCCAACAACTGACCGCGCAGATCGGCATCATAACTATGCTCGGGCGCCTTGGAATAGCTGGTCATAATTGGCCCCGATAGCAATTCGCAGCTTTCGCCCGCTGTCATTTGCAAATCAAAATGCGCAAGTAATCCTGCCCAACTGTCTTTGGGGGCAGTCAGAAACTGATTGAAATCGATCCACATTATTCGAGCATCAGGCTGCAATTTCTGCGCCTCGAACAAGCATGCCATCTCGCATAGCCAGCTCACCGCGACCTGCTGATAGACGCCTGATTCCGCGCCAAATTCTACCGGTAGATCAAGCCTGGTATTGATCCGCTCAAGGCGGCTCTGCGCCATCGCCTCGGTTTCCCGCAGCGAAGCCTCGCCCGCGAGGATGGTTTCCATGTAGCTCTGCAATGGCAGATATAAAAACAGCGCTCTGCTGTCTTTGTTCAGCAATTGCCCAGCAATCCCGCTGACAAAACTCGTCGCCTTGATCATTGCCCGGTCGGTTTTACGAAAGCTGCGCGATAGCCAAGCGACGGTTTTCTCTTTGCGCACGGTAAAATCATCCGCGCTGCGCATTTCCGCCAGAGCGCGTAGCAGCAGCGGCTCGCGCAAAGCAAATACGCCGCTCACTTCGCCCAGCAGCCGAGAGATCAGCGTCGAACCGACATGGCCGATATGAAAAATATAGTCTGGCTGCGGGGTTTGGGGCAGATCTATCGCCGCTACTTCAGCCCACGGCACGACATGCTTCTGCGCGCTCGCCGAAAAAAGCCGCTCGTCAAGGAAGCTGGCCGCCGCGAAATCCTCTTCGGACAATCGCATCAACAGCAATTCGTCCTGCGCGGTATCCAGCATGAACGGGAAAACTTCTGCCGATTGCGGAAAACTCTGCTGCCAGGGAATCGTGGTCATGCCGATGCGATAAAATAAAAAGGCCGGGAAGAACAGTTCTTACGTGAACTGCGCATCCCGGCTCTCAAATTTATTTGGGTAAGCTTAGTCGGCGCTAGCCTTCTTTGCTGTCCTTACTGTCTTTACCATCTTCGTCATCGCTCGCTTCGGTAGAAAGGCCTTCGCCCTCACCTTCGGCAGCGCGCGCAGCTTCGGATTCCGCCTGAAGCTTGGCTAAACGCTCGGTTTCTGCTTCATCGGCTTCGTCAGCGGCAACTTCGGCGTCAACGGCAGCTTCGATCTGTTCGGCGGCAATCTCAGCCTGCTCGTCATCGAACATTTGCTGGACCACATCAACGCCGTCTTTCTGAAGCTCTGCTTCATCATCGGAGCGTGCAACATTCACCTTAACAGTCACGCTGACCTCTGGGTGCAGCACGATTTTCACATCAAACATCCCAAGCGTTTTGATGGGGCGTTCGAGCAGGATCATCGCCTTGACCACATTTGCGTCCTGTTCGTTCAGGCCTTCCACAATATCGCGCACCGTAACCGAGCCGTAGAGCTGACCAGCGTTCGATGCCGCACGGATCAAAATGATCTGCTTGCCATCGACATCACCGGAAGCTTTTTCGGCCGTCTTGCGGCGATCGGCATTGTCGGCTTCAATCGTCGCGCGGTTGGCTTCAAAAACCTTGCGGTTCGCAGCATTGGCGCGAAGTGCCTTTTTGTTGGGCAACAGAAAATTGCGTGCATAGCCGTCTTTCACGGTTACAACATCGCCAATTCCGCCAAGTTTCTCGACGCGTTCGAGCAAAATGATATCCATTATCTCGCCCTTTCTTTAACGTACGATGTAAGGAAGCAGACCGAGATGGCGGGCGCGTTTGATCGCTTGGCCTAGCTCGCGCTGCTTCTTTGCGGATACGGCGGTTATGCGCGAAGGCACAATCTTGCCGCGTTCGGAGATATAGCCCTGAAGCAGGCGTACATCTTTGTAATCAATCTTCGGTGCGTTCTTACCCGAAAATGGGCAGCCCTTACGGCGACGGAAAAATGGTTTAGCCATGATCAATTCCTCCCATCACGGCCGCGGCCGCCGCGGTCACCGCCGCGCGAACCACGATCCGGGCGTTCATTTTTACGCATCATAACCGATGGGCCTTCTTCATGCGCTTCAACACGGACGGTCATATAACGCAGCACATCTTCATTCATGCGGGTCTGGCGTTCCAGCTCGCCAATTGTATCGCCCGGCGCGTCGATATCGAGCATGACATAATGCGCCTTGCGGTTCTTCTGAATTTTGTATGCAAGCGTACGAAGTCCCCAGGTTTCGGTCTTAATGACCTTCCCCTTGTTATCCTCGACGATTTTGGTGGCGGCTTCCGCCAGCGCGTCTACTTGAGCCTGTGACAGGTCCTGACGCGCCAAAAAAATATGCTCATATTGAGCCATTGGCACTTCCTTCATATTGCCGATTGCTGACGCTGCACCATGCAAGCACGCCCCTCCGGCTTTCTTTGATTCCCCTAAGGGAAGGGCGCGCATAGGCGAAGCGGCTGACTTTGGCAAGCGGATTGCTAGGCGTCGAACCCGCGTGTGGACTTGCGCTAAAATCCTTTTGCGAATATCAAGCCAAACATCAGGACGCCGCATAAGAGTGTCATAAGGGACTCGCGAAACAGTTTTCGGTGCAAGACCATTTTAGCGAAGGAGCATTTCCATGAAATTCCGCCTTTTTACTGCGCTAGCGATTTTTACCGTTGTCGGCGTTCCGTTGGCGCAGGCGCAATTCGGATTGGGCAATGTCGTCAAAAAGGTAGGCATACCCAGCCTTTCCAAAATCACATCGGGGCCGAAGCCGGTTTCGACCAATATCAAGGATGCGGTCTATGGTGATCCCACTAAGGACGGCTTTGTCCCGCCGGTAGCAGTTCAGCAACTCACCGGCTTGGAGCGCACCGATAAAGGCGGCTTTGTGCTGGCTTCGGGTTATTATGAGATGAACGCCCAGACCTATTGTCTGAAGGCCGGCACCCACGGGCCGGGCAAAGGCAATGGTTATCTTTATGCGCCGTTAAAGGGGTCGGCCAAAAAAGCGGTGAAGGCCATCCTGCAGAATAGCGTAGCCAAGCCCGAAATAGCGCAGCGCGATATACAGCTGCTATTATGGGCAATTGTGGCGCGCGCAAAATTCGAAGATTTGAACAACCGCCTCAAAATCACAGCCTCTCAGCTGCTTACAAAAAAGCAACTGGCCAAATTGAACCGCAATGCGCTGTCGGTGATGAATAGCCGCGCCTTTTCAAAGCTGATAGGCGGAACGCCGCCGCTGCTTCGCCGGGCATTGACCGCTGAGGCGGATATGCGCCGGATCGTTACTCGGCCAAGCATCGCCTATGCCGACGCAGAACGCGTTGCCGTTTTGGCCGGTGCCGCTCCGATGGGAGATGGCAGCATTGAGACACCATCGGGGCGCTGGAATCTGCATCCCGATGGCTATTGGGTTCGTTTCATGCCTTCTGGCTATAGCCGCACCCATGTCCAGATATGGGTTCCGCAAGGCAGCGACGGCGTCGGCGAGGTTTATGATCCCGCGACGCAGGTTGCGGTGCCGGGCAACACCTCGCGGCAACGGATCGGGCAATCGGGCCGCCAGAAATAATAGCTATGGGGCCTAAGCCGAGGCTTTGGCCATATCCAACCGCGCAAGGATATCCGCCGCAAAGCTCCTGAGCGTGTCATCGCGCGCGCCCATGATGACGATCCGGTCACCCGGCTGCGCCATTTCTGTTATCGCCGTTCCGCAATCTTCACGGGCGGCGATATGCACCGCCATACCGCCGGTATCATTGATTTCAGCGACAACGCTTTCGCTGCCGACGCTGCGGTCGGCGGTGCCGCCGAAATATACCGGATCGCAAAGAATTACGCGGTCGTCCGGGGCGAGCTGCTCGGCAAATACATGCGCGAGCTGATTGCCCATTACCTTCAATGGCCCATATCCATGCGGCTGGAAGAAAGCGATGATGCGGCCGGGGAATACGCGCATGGTGGAAAGTGTTGCTGCGATCTTGTCGGGGTTGTGGCCGAAATCATCGATCACGGTGATGTCATTTGCACTGCCAACAATATCGAAGCGCCGCGCCAGACCGGTAAAGCCCTCTATTGCCGGAACAGAATCTGCAAGCGCGATGCCGAGCGCGTCAGCCGCCGCAAGCGCCGCCAGCGCATTCATCACATTATGCTTACCCGGAACCTGCAGACCGACCTGCCAGCTTTGCCCGCGCGCAACCAGATTGAAACGGATCGAATGCGGTGCCTCCACCACATGCGTCGCACGAAAATCAGCTCCCTCTTCCATGCCGAAGCTGACCGCGGCGGGCAGCGTTAGACCCGCCATCAAAAGCCGCGTTTCATCGTCATCGATATTAAAGACCGCGCATTTGGCGGCGCCAGCAAAATCACCGAAAAGCTGCCGTAATTCTTCAAGGCTTTTGTGATCAAGGCTGATATTATTGAGGATAGCGACCTCAGGCCTGAACAGCGCGATAGAACCATCGCTTTCATCGACTTCGCTGATAAACAGCCGACCTTCACCGACGCGGCTTGAAGCAAAGGGCGCACCCTCTCCGACAAAATTCTTCATCACGGCGCCGTTCATTATCGTCGGGTCTAGCCCCGCCTCGCTGGCAATCCAGCCGATCATTCCTGTCACCGTCGATTTGCCGCTGGTGCCGCCGATAGCAACGCTTCCCCGGCAGCCGTTGAAAAGCTGCGCCAGCAATTCAGCGCGTGTCATACGGGCGCAGCCGAGCTGATTTGCGCGCTTCACATCGGGCACGCTGTCTTCAACTGCCGCAGAGGCAACAAGGATCTGACCCTCCGATGTGAGGCCGCTACCATCCTGTGCGAAAAGGGTCATGCCCTTATCCTGCAACGATTCAAATTTCGCAGCGAGACGGCCCTGATCGAGTGCACGGTCGGAGCCCGCCACCTTGGCCCCCTGCTCCGCCAATATCGTTGCCAGCGGCTGCATGCCAGAACCGCCGATACCGCAAAAGAAATAGGAATTGTCTTTGCTCATCCTTCCCCGCTATTGGTTGGGATGGCTTTTGGCAATCGGGAGGGGCAGAAAAAATGAAAATTGGTATCTGCGCGCCGTCTGCTCCCTTCACCCGCGAAGATGCGAAAAAGGTGTGCGCTCTCGCAGTAACGAGCCATCCATCGGCTGAGCTGATTTTTCACGATCAATGCTTTGCCGAAGCCGGGCATTTCGCCGGAAGCGATGCGCAGCGGCTTTCAGCTTTTGTGGAGATGGCGAATAATCCCGCACTGGATGCCGTCTGGTTTGCACGCGGCGGCTATGGAGCCTGCCGGATTGCCGAGGATGCGGTCCAGCAGCTTGGCGATGCTGCGGACGCTAAGATCTATATGGGCTATAGCGATGCCGGAAATATGCTCGGCGCGCTGTATAAGGCCGGGATCGGCGCGCCGGTGCATGGGCCAATGCCCGCCGACATAAGGCGTGATGGCGGGGACGCTGCGATTATCCGCGCGCTTGGCTGGCTGGTGGAGAAAAATCCCGACGGACTGGAACCGGACATTGTTCCATCGCAGCGCGTAGCCGCTTTTAACCTGACGACATTGGCGATGATGGTCGGGACACCGATCATGCCCGATCTGCGCGGGCATATGCTGCTGATCGAAGAAGTCAGCGAATATCTCTATGCCTTCGACCGCGCCATGTTTCATGTGACCAGCCATCTGGCGCATGCCGGACTAGCTGGTATCCGCCTTGGCCGCGTTAGCGATGTGCCAGAAAATGACCGACCCTTTGGAGAGGACGCCGTAGAGATCGTCAAACGATGGTGCGCCAAGTCAGCCATCGAATTTTGCGGCAGCGCCGATCTCGGGCACGACAGCCAAAACCGAATTGTGCCCTTCGGCGCGCCGCCCGAGGAGCGTGGATAGCGGCAGCTACAGCCCCCGCCACCACGCCCAACAACCGGTCAAGCGATCCGGTGTAACGCGCAAACCTTGTTGCCCGACGGATCACGCAAATAGGCCAAAAATAACTTACCAGCCGCGCCTTCGCGCACGCCGGGGGGGTCTTCGATAGCCGTCCCGCCATTGGCAAGACCGGCGGCGTGCCATGCCTCAGCTTGTTCGGGGCTTTCTGCTGCGAAACCAATGGTGCTGCCATTTCCGCAAGATGCATCTTCCCCGTCGATAGGCTTGCTGATCGAGAAGATACCGCTGCGTTCAAAATAGAAACAGCGCCCCTTTTCATCAATAACCCCGGGCTTGTACCCAAGAGTGGCTAGCACGGCATCGTAAAATTTCTTCGATTGCGCGACGTCGTCGGCGCCAACCATAATGTGACTGAACATAGTAATTCCTCTCTTTGTGGATGTTCTTGCTTAAAATACGACAACGCTGCGGATGCTTTCTCCCGCATGCATCAGGTCAAAGCCTTTGTTGATCTCTTCGAGGGTGAGCACATGGGTAATCATCGGGTCAATTTCGATTTTCCCGTTCATGTACCAGTCAACGATCTTGGGCACATCGGTGCGGCCTTTGGCGCCGCCAAATGCGGTGCCTTTCCAAACGCGTCCGGTGACCAGTTGAAACGGCCGCGTGGCGATTTCCTTACCAGATTCGGCCACTCCAATGATAATGCTTTCGCCCCAGCCACGGTGGCAAGATTCAAGCGCCGTGCGCATCACATCGGTATTACCCGTGCAATCGAAAGTATAATCCGCGCCGCCGTCGGTCATTTCAACCAGATGCTGGACAATGTCGCCATCGACCTTTGCCGGATTTACGAAATGCGTCATCCCGAATTTGCGGCCCCATTCTTCCTTGCCATCATTGATATCGACGCCGATGATCTTGTCCGCCCCCACCATCCTCGCGCCCTGAATGACATTCAGACCAATCCCGCCAAGGCCAAAGATAATGACGTTGCTGCCGGGGGTTACCTTTGCCGTGTTGGTAACAGCGCCAACGCCGGTGGTAACTCCGCAGCCAATGTAGCAACTCGATTGAAAGGGTGCATCTTCCCGGATTTTTGCGACTGCTATTTCGGGAAGCACGGTGAAATTGGAGAAGGTTGAACAGCCCATATAGTGATGGATGGCTTCCCCCTTATAGCTAAAGCGGCTCGTGCCATCGGGCATCAACCCCTGCCCCTGCGTGCTGCGGATCGCGGTGCATAGGTTGGTTTTTCCCGAGAGGCAGCTTTTGCACTGGCGGCATTCTGGGGTGTAGAGCGGAATGACATGATCGCCGGGCTTCACGCTTTTCACGCCCGCGCCGATCTCGCGCACGATGCCCGCGCCCTCATGCCCCAATATGGATGGAAATAACCCCTCGCTGTCGAGGCCATCGAGCGTATAGGCGTCGGTATGGCAGATACCCGTCGCCATAATCTCCACCAAAACCTCGCCTTCCTTTGGCCCTTCTAGGTCAATTTCCACTATCTCCAGCGGCTTTTTTGCCTCGAAGGCTACGGCGGCACGGCTTTTCATTTGGGTCTCTCCAGTTGGTGTTATTGCCCCTCGCTAATTCCGCAATATGCCCCGCTTGTCGAGTCCCGCTTCTATATAAGCGATCAGAAGTTTCGCAAAGCACGCGATGTTTACGTCATCTTAACCATCATTCGTCAAATTGCCTGACAGGTGGACGATTTGCGGGCCACAGGCAACAGGACCTATTAGAATGGATAATTTTCGCGGATTTGATTCCCTGAACCCTGCCGATGAGGCGGAAGCGCCTGATTATGCGCAGTATAATAGCGATTCCGAAGACGCCGCCATCGAAGCTCCCCCGGTCATTTCCGGGGATGAACGCCGCATGCAGGTGCGCGCCTATAATTTCTGGACCAGCCAACTGGCCGAAAAAAACTATCCTTCGGTCGAAGAACTTGACCCGGAATCGAACGAAGATTTCCGCGATTATTCAGTATTGCTCGATTTCACATCGGGCATGGAAAACCCGTCGATCCCCTTCCTCGGCGAAGAATTGCGCCAGGCATGCGAGCTTGGCGAAGACATCACCTATCTCGATCAGGTGCCTCCGCGTTCTTTGTTGTCCCGGATAACCGATCATTATCTACAGATCATCGCCAACCGCGCGCCGATTGGCTTCGAGGCCGAATTCGTCAATGAGCGCGGCGTCACGATCATGTATCGCGGCATCTTGCTGCCCTATTCCTCCGACGATGACACCATCGATTTTATCTACGGCGTTATCAATTGGAAAGAAGTAGCCGACACCGACGTAACCAAGGAAATTCAGGCCGAAGTTGAGGAAGCATTGCAGGGTCAACCGCCGCGCCAGGAACATATCCCGGCTTGGGCAGATGGCCCGGCAGCAGCGCTTGGTGAAGCTGTTGAAACCGTAGACGATTCTGTTTTGTCTCAAAACGCCGCCGAAGAGCTGACATTGGGTGACGATTTTGCATTGGCTGAGGTTGAGCCTGACGAAGATTCAAGTCTCGCCGATTGGCTAACCGCCGCGCGCAGCAGCGCCGACGATGCCCGCGAAGCCGATCACCGTAGCCGCGCCGCGCTTTATCGCGCAATTGGCCGCGCATGGGATTTTGCACTGATCGCCGAGAAGAACCCGGCGGACTATGCCGAGATGCTCGATGACAGTGGCATCACGGCGCAAGAACGCGCGCCGATGACACCTGTTGTAAAGCTGGTCTTTGGCGCAAATTACGACAAAACGCGCCTGACCGAATTTGCAGCCGCACTGAATTATGCCGAACGCAATGCCGTCCCGGTTGGCGCTCTGGCCGATCTGGTCAGTCGCCATGATGGCGGCCTGAAAGGTATCGTCAAAGCCGAACGCCGCGCCCGCAAGGTTGCGCGCGGAGAGCATGTTGCAACGACGCCCGCAGATCCGCGCCCACGCCTGCGCAATGCGAAACTCAAAGACTTGTCGGATTTTGCCGGGCCGGGGGAAGAATTTGTAATTCTGGTTGCTCGCCGCGGCACCGATGGCAGCCTGGCCCTGGTTGGCAGCGTTGGAGGCGACGCAGCCTTTACCGAAGAAGCCCTGAGCCGCACGGTTTTGTAATATCCGAGCGAGCGCCGAAGCGCGGCTGTAAGTTCAAATATATTACGCCCAAAAACTGGTCAGGCCCAGAAGCTGATTGCTATGCAGGTCGTCAGGCCCACCCCGATGGTCATCGGAATTCCGGCGCGGAAGAAGTCGACGAAGCGGTAGTTGCCCGCCGCATAGACCAACGTATTTGTTTGATAGCCAATCGGCGTTGCAAAACTGGCCGAGGCGGCAAACATCACTGCAAGCACCAGCGGCCGCGCATCCATGCCCAATTCATGAGCGAGCGAGATCGCAATCGGGGTGATGATAATCGCAACCGCGTTATTGGTGATAATCTCTGTCATCAGCACCGATGCAGCATAAACCGCTATGACCAGCGCCCAGGGCGGTAGGCCGCCTAAAAACGGTTTGATCCATCCCACCATCATGTCGACGCTGCCGGCCTGTTGCAGCCCGACACCCACGGCGAGCATTGCAAAGATCAGCACCAGCACATTTCCGTCGATTGATCCCCAAGCTTCCTCGGCATCAATGCAGCGCGCGAGCAGGATCGCGCCCACCGCAAGAATAGCTGCGACCTCTATCGCCAGAATACCGAGCGCCGCCAGCAACACCACCGCAACCAGCGCGCCTATTGCAATCGGTGCGCGGTCGCGGCGAAATGCCCGCGCCTTTGTTTGCCCGACACCGTAAAGGTTGGGGTTTTCATACATCCGCCGGACATCCTGATTGGAACCGGTAACAATCAGCCGGTCAGCGGCGTGGATGCGTGCATTGGGCAGGTCAGATCGCGGCAAATTGCGAAACCGCGTCAGCCCCAATATCCGAACATTGAGATCCGCAAGAAACGGTATGTCGATCAGGCGGTTACCAATCGCAGGGTGGCCGGGTGCCACCGTTGCCTCAACCAGCGATTCGCCTTCCGGCCCGGCGTCGCCCTTGCGGATAATCCCAATCTTGTAATCGTCCGAACTGCGCAGCGAAAGCAGTTCTGTGATGTTGAGCTGCACAATGATGCGATCACCCTCGCCCAGTATTTCTTCCATGACATCATGCCGGATAAAGACGCGGCCACGCTTGACCGCGGTGATCCTGACATTGGCTCTTTTTGCGATCGGTAAATCGCCAAGCCGCTTGCCAATTGCGTCCCCGCTACCGCGCACAATAAGCTCGGTCAGGAAAATGGCATCTTCATCCTCGGCAAAACCCATTCCCACATCGCCATCGGGGAGGAGGTGACGCGAGAACAGCACCATCACCACCGTCCCGGCAAAGGCCGCAGCGAGGCCGTAAGGTGTCATGTCAAAAATACCGAAGCCGACCTCGCCTTCGGAACGCGCAACGGCATCGACAATCAGGTTGGTCGATGTGCCGATCAGAGTGGTAGTGCCGCCAAGGATACATATAAAACTCAATGGGATGAGAAGTTTTTTGGCCGAAAATCCGGTTGCGTTTGCAAGCCGCAAGATGATCGGGATCATCACGATCACAACGGGCGTGTTATTCATAAAAGCAGAAGCCACAAAGGCGCCCAGAAACATCTCGGCGACCGCAAGCCGGGGATGTTTTTGCGCGCGCCGGATTATCGTTCCCGCAATTGCGTCAAGCGTACCGGTTCGCAGCAACGCACCCGACAATATGAACATTGCGGCGATCGTAATCGGCGCACTGTTTGAAAAGACGGTGAAAAACTCCTTGCTGTCAATAATGCCCAGCAACAGAAAAGCGCAGGCCCCCAATATCGCGACAACCGCCGCCGGGAAACGCTCGACCACAAATCCGGCAAAGAGCAGCACCAATATAAACAGCCCGATGCTCGCCTGATGCGCGTCAATATAGGCCCGGATGATTTCAATCATTCAGGCGCAGCCTTCGATATATCCGACCGGCAAAACAAGGCCGCTGCGAAAACCTTGAACGCGTTTCGACTTCTTGTCGTCATCCCTGCCCGTTTCAAAGATCATGGCGTAGCGGCCACCGCGCGAGGTGAGCGTCAAATATGACCCTGCTTCGTCCATGTATGGATGCGCCTCGCGTTTCATTTTGCTGCCGTATATCTTGCGTATGTCAGCTTCGGTCATGCCATTGGTTGCGCCCGAATAGCTGCGCCAAAAACCCGGCGGCGCGTCATAACCTATCTCGATACGAACGACCCTGTCCTGACTCATCATTAACGCAACATCGGGGTAATCGGGCGCGTTATCGAGATGATGGCATGAGACGAAATAATCACCCCCTACCTCGTCCCAAGGCCCTGAAGTTGTCAGCTTGAAACCGAGCGCCTTTGCCTGCGCGTTGGACATCCCGATCCTGACATCGCCAAGGCCGGTATAGGTCAATCTCGCCCGTTCACTCCCCGCAGTAGCAAGGCCAATGCTGCCAAAAGCGGCCACGGCCAGAAGGAGCGCAGCTAACCGCATTGCGCCCTGTGCAGTAATTTCTGATCGGCCAGAACAAGCGCCATCATCGCGGCAACCACAGGCGTCCCGCGAATCCCAACGCATGGATCATGTCGGCCCTTGGTGACAATCTCGGTGGCTTTGCCCTCCGTCGTTATCGTCTCGACAGGTGTCAGGATAGAACTTGTCGGTTTGAACGCCACGCGGCAGACCACAGGCTGTCCGGTAGAAATACCGCCGGCGATCCCGCCAGCATTATTGGCAAGAAACTCTGGATGGTTTGAACCCTCCGCTGCTGGCCGCATCCGGTCAGCATTTTCTTCGCCCGAAAGCTTTGCAGCGTCAAAGCCTGCGCCAATTTCTACGCCCTTTACCGCGTTGATACCCATCATCGCTGATGCCAGTTCGCTGTCGAGCTTTGCATATACAGGCGCGCCCCATCCGGCAGGCACGCCCGTGGCCGCGCATTCGATCACCGCACCAAGCGAGCTGCCAGCTTTGCGCGCATCATCGACCAGCTTTTCCCAACGCGCCGCAGCCGCCTCATCGGGGCAGAAAAAGGGGTTTTGGTCGATTTGCGCAAATTCAAAATTATCGGGATTAATCCGGTCGCCGCCAATTTCAGCGACATAGGCGACAATCTCGACCTCAGGAATTACCGCTCGCGCCACAGCGCCCGCGGCAACCCGCGCTGCGGTTTCGCGCGCACTTGACCGGCCGCCGCCGCGATAATCGCGAAAGCCATATTTGGCATCATAGCTATAATCGGCATGGCCGGGGCGATAGGCCTTGGCAACGTCGCTATAATCCTTTGAACGCTGATCTACATTGTCGATTATCAGCGAAATCGGTGTGCCGGTGGTGCGACCTTCAAACACGCCTGAAAGAATGCGGACCTGATCCGGTTCCTTGCGCTGCGTGGTAAATTTACTCGTGCCGGGTTTGCGCTTATCGAGGAAAGGCTGAATATCGGCCTCTGAAAGCGCCAGCCCCGGCGGGCAGCCATCAACGACTGCGCCCAAAGCAGGGCCGTGGCTTTCACCCCAAGTGGTAAAGCGAAAAACACGGCCGAAACTGTTGAAGCTCATTTCTACCCCAATTTCCCAAAGGCGGCGGCATAGTCCGCTTTGCCACTTTTGGGAATTTTCAGCGCCTTGTCCAGCAAAAGCGCTTGAAAATGAACGCCGGCATAGGGCGATGTGAACGGCTTTGCGGTGTCGGCGGAGAAGCCGAAGCGAGAATAATAGTCTACGCTGCCCAGCAGGAAAAGCATCTGAACATCCCGTTTGCCCGCGATCTCAATCGCCTCACGCATCAACGCGCTGCCGATGCCTCGCCGTTGCAGTTCCGGCAATACCGCTATCGGGCCAACCGCCCAAGCCGCGACATCCCGGCCATCGGCAATGACATGCTTCACCGACAAGATATTACTGCCGACCAGCTTTCCTTGCTGCTGTGCGACGAGCGAGAGGCGGATGTCACCATCATCGCGCAGCATTTCAAACAGCCGTGCCTCTGCATCGCTTTCAAAGGCAGCAAGGTGGATGGCTGCAATTGCCGGCACATCGGCGAGCGCGGCACGTCTTATTTCCATCATTCCAGCGCGATATCAGGCGCGTCTTCCTGTTTCATGCCGACGGTGTGATAGCCTGCATCGACATGATGCGTTTCTCCGGTCACGCCTTTCGACAGGTCTGACAGGAAATACACCGCGGACGCGCCGACATCGTCAATCGTGACATTGCGCCGCATCGGGGCGTTAAATTCATTCCATTTCAGGATATAGCGAAAGTCGCCAATCCCGCTGGCGGCGAGCGTCTTGATTGGGCCTGCGCTGATCGCATTGACGCGGATGCCGTCGGGGCCGACATCATTGGCGAGGTATTTTACGCTCGCCTCCAGCGCAGCCTTCGCCACGCCCATGACATTGTAATGCGGAATGACCTTCTCTGCGCCGTAATAGGAAAGCGTCAGCATCGCGCCGCCCGCCTCCATCATTGGAGCAGCGCGCTGGGCGATCGCGGTAAAGGAGTAGACACTGATATTCATTGTCATCAGGAAATCGTCGAGCGTCACGTCAAAATATTTGCCGCGCAATGCCTCCTTGTTGGTGAAACCAATGGCGTGCACGATAAAGTCGATCTTCGGCCATCTGCTGGCAAGCTCGGCAAAGGTCCTGTCAAGATTATCCATGTCAGAAACATCGCAATCGAGCAGGAAATCGCAGCCCAGTTTGTCGGCGAGCGGTTTCACCCGCTTGAGCATAACATCGCCCTGATAACTAAGCGCCAGTTCAGCGCCTTCTGCGTGCAATCGCTGCGCAATTCCCCACGCGAGGGATCTGTTGTTGGCGAGCCCCATAACCAGGCCGCGCTTGCCCTTCATCAGATCACCCATGACCGCATTCACTCCTTCATTTGTTCGTCTTTGCCGCCCTTTACGCCATTTTCGTTAGTGTTGGCCAGCGCTGCATTAAGCTGCGCGCCGGTCACCATCCCCAGGCCGATAAGGTAAAAGAAAATGAGCGTCACCATTACGCCCGCTAGGCTGCCATAGGTCAGTTGATAGTTGGCAAGTTTGGCGATGAATAAGGGCAGCAGGCTCGAACATCCCAGCCACCACAGGCTGACGAGCGCGGCGCCCGGCCATTTGGCATAGATACGGCTGCGATATTTGCGCGGCGTTAACCCGCGAAATATGACGTAGATCGCAATGAACAGCGTCACAAACGGAATAATCTGACCCCAGGCAAAATAGCTGGATGCGACTTCCGCACCGGGGAAAAACCGGTAGACCGCCTCCTCCAGCGCCTGAACAATAACCTGCGCGCTAAACGCCAGCATCGCCAGCAACACAGCGCCGATAATGGTCACGATACTGCCCAGCCGGTAGTGCAGAAAACTGCGCTCAGGCTCCGTGCCATACGAACGGTTGAGTAAATCGCGCAGCGTTTCAATCAGGCTTGCAGTTGTCCACAAGCTAACGACCGCGCTAAACCACAATATCGGCCCGGTGCGCGCATTCATCGCGCTATCGATCGGCCCTCTAAGCGCATCGCCCACACTCGGCGGGACTATGGCAAAAAAGGCATCGATCAGTTCAACCCCGGCGGAAGATTCGCCAAGTGCCCCTGCAATCGCAGCAGCAACGATCCCGAAAGCGAACAGGCTTATGAGTGACAAATAGGCGAAATTTCCGGCATGGATAAAGCCGTCTCTGTAAACGCCCACAAAAACGCGCCTGAGAATCTCAATGCTTTGATGCGGGATATCGAGCCGGTGGAACCACCTCGATTCACTACCATCACGCTCAGCCGACCTCCGCGCACGCGCTTCGGGGGAGAGCGGGGAGTGGTCTGCCATACGAAGCCCTAAACGCCCAGATCGCCGCGAATATCGCCGTCCTCAGGCAAAAGGTCAGTGATCTTGTCGAGCACGGCCTTATCTTCGGGCAGCCGGATCATCAAAGTGACATATTGATCGCCATTCGCCCCGGCCTTCTTGCTAAACCCCTTGCCCTTCAAACGCATGGTAGTGCCGCCTTGCACGCCTTTGGGTATGGTCAGCATAACCGCCTTGCCCACAGTGGGCACCTTCACCTTGCCGCCCTTGATGGCCTCCCTGAGGCTGAGCGGCAGTTCGAGACGGATATTGTCACCATCACGCTCGAAATAAGGATGCTTGCCAATTTTCAGGCTGATCATCGCATCGCCATTGCCGCCCGGGCCGGTCTGACCCTTACCGGGAATACGGATTTGCTGACCCGCGACCACGCCCTTGGGCAATTTGAACTCGACAGTCTTGCCATCGCGCAGCGTAATGCGCTGCGGCGCAAGCGTTGCAGCGTCGGTAAATGACACAAGATGATTATAGGCAATATTGGCGCCTTTGGGCGGCCGCGCGGAGCGGGGTGGTTGCTGCGCGCCGCCAAAGGGACTGGGCCGCGCCTGCGCGCCGCCGCCGCCGAAAATACCTTCAAATATATCACCCAGATCGATGCCGCCATTGCCAAAATCGAAACCGCCCGCGCCGCCCGCGCCGGGCCCGCCGCCGCCAAAGGGATTGCGCCGATTGCCCTCGCCATCGATTTCGCCGCGATCAAACGCTGCCCGCTTTTCCTTGTCGGAAAGCAGGTCATAGGCCTTGGTCACATCGCTAAAGCGATCCGCTGCCTTTGGGTTATCCTTGTTTTTGTCGGGGTGCAGCTGCTTGGCAAGCGTGCGGTAAGCGCTTTTTATCGCTTTCTTATCCGCCCCCTTGGATACGCCCAATGTTGAATAGGGATCTGCCATCATTGCCCCGATATTGTTGTTTCAACTGTCTTAGCCACCTAAATCGGTATTGTCGCGCCCGGAGTCAATGCAACCAAGTGCCAATTTTGAAGATTGCCTCCTGCAGCAGAGCTCTCCCCCTGCTTTTTTCTTTTTTCTATCTCCTGCTTAGCCTATCAGGCATGGCATGCAAGAAAGCGACCCCTATATCCTTTTCGACCAATGGTTTGCCGAAGCGCGCGAAAGCGAGCCCAATGACAGCAACGCAATGGCGCTTGCCACGGTGGATGCGGATGGCCGGCCATCTGTACGGATGGTGCTGCTGAAGGGCCATGCCGCAGATATCGGAGGTAAAGGGGGCTTTATTTTCTACACTAACCTGGAAAGCCGCAAGGGCTTGGAATTGGCGGCAAACAGGAATGTGGCATTGCTATTTCATTGGAAGAGCCTTCGCCGCCAGATACGGATAGAAGGCCCTGTCGAGCGCGTTAGTGATGATACCGCCGATGCCTATTTCGCAACGCGTTCGCGCCCTTCGCAGCTTGGCGCCGTCGCATCAGACCAGTCGCGCCCGCTGGGTAGCCGGGAGGTATTTAAGGCGAAGTATAAGGAGATCGAAGAACGCTATTCGGGGCAGGATGTGCCGCGTCCGCCGCATTGGTCAGGGCATATTGTGATCCCGCAACTGATCGAATTCTGGCAGGACCGCGAATATCGCTTGCATGAAAGGTGGCTCTACAAACGCGATGGGGACGCTTGGAGCAGCGGAATGTTATATCCATGAGCGGCGCGCATTTTCATCATGATCATGGCCACGACAAGCTGACCCGCAACGCGGCTATCGCCAGCGTAGCGACGGCATTATTTCTGGTGGTCATCAAGATTTTCGCGGCGGCGGAAACGGGCTCGGTCGCAATGCTGGGGTCGCTGGCGGATACTGGGTTAGACCTCGTAGCATCGCTGGTGACGCTATTTGCTGTTCGCTATGCTGCACAGCCAGCAGATGAACAGCATCGTTTCGGCCATGGCAAGGCGGAGGCTTTATCGGCGCTATTTCAAGTGATGCTGATCACCGCCTCGGCGCTCCTCATTGGCTGGCGTGCAATCGTCCGCCTATCAGATGGCACCGGCACAGCGCAGCCTGAATATGGCATCGGTGTGTCAATCATCGCGATGGTGGTGACGCTTGCGCTGCTCGCCTATCAGCGCGGCGTGATCAAAAAAACCGGATCGGTGGCGATCCATGCCGATCATGTGCATTACCAAACCGACCTGCTGCTCAACGCTGCAGTCATCGCTGCGATTGTACTCGACAACATGCTGGGAGTGAAAGGCGCAGACCCGCTATTTGGCTTTGCGATTGCGCTGTGGCTGCTTTGGGGGGCGTGGCGCGCGGCAACGATGGCGCTCGATCACCTGATGGACCGCGAATGGCCGCTCGAAAAGCGCGAGCGGTTTCTCGAAGTTGCGCTTAAGCATCCAGAGTTGAAAGGCATCCACGATCTGCGCACGCGTTCAGCGGGATCGTATGATTTCTGCCAGTTCCATGTTTGGGTCGATCCCAAAATGACCGTTACGCAGGCACATGACGTGATGGATGATGTCGAAGCCAAACTGATGGCCGAATTTCCGGGACTGGAAGTGCTCATCCATCCTGATCCTGAAGGCCACACTGACGAGATTGGATATGTGCCGGGGGAATCGCTGGAACACAAGGATCATGACCATGACTAAGCTGCCCTACGCCCATATCGATGCCTTTGCAGATCGGCCCTTTACCGGAAATCAGGCCGCTATCATGCCGCTCGAAAGCTGGCCTGACGATGCGATATTGCAGGCAATTGGCGAAGAGAACAACTTTGCAGAAACCGCCTTTCTTGTGGCCGACAAGGCCGGCGAGGCGGATTACGAACTGCGCTGGTTCACACCGACAACGGAGATCGCGCTTTGCGGCCATGCGACGCTGGCGAGCGGGCATTATCTGTTGGCGGGCGGCGCGGCACGGGATTATGTGACGTTTGCTACGAGAAAAGCGGGTATATTGGAGGTGCGCCGCAATGCTGCGGTTGGCGAGGATGCTTACGCGCTTGCGCTCCCGGCTTACGCGCCCGAGCTGGCCGAACGCGCGGCGTGGGCGGGCCTTCTTGGCGCGGAACCGATTGAGCGCCATTTCCACGCGGGCCGCTATAATGTGCTGCTTTTTGACAGTGCGGATGATGTGTTGGCGCTAAAACCCGACCTCAAAGCACTTAGGGAAGTTGGCAATGAGCAGTTTATCTGCACCGCGCCCGGCGACGGTCATGCCAGCGGCGCGGATGTGATCAGCCGTGTCTTCGTACCCGGCGGCGGTGTCGATGAAGACAGCGTCACCGGCAGCGCGCACGCGGTGCTAACACCCTTCTGGGCCAATCGGCTCAGCCGTGAAAGCTTCAGCGCCTATCAGGCGTCGACACGCGGCGGCCATGTTGACTGCCGGCTCGATGGCGACAAGGCAGTACTAAGCGGGAAATGCGTGACCGTGGTGGAAGGAACATTCAATCTTCCGGACTAGAACACGCTGGCGGGCGGAGCCTCTTCAGCCATTTTGCCGACGCGCTCAACTTCCTTGCCGTCTGCATCCAAGGTGATCGCCACGCCTTCGCTTCTGGCATCGGAAGCCCCGCGCCAGCCATCAGCGGTTAGCTGCGCGCCATTGACCTTCGAACCGATATCGGCGGCTTTCACCTCGGCACCATATTTGGCGAGGTCGGCGGCCATATCAGCCAGCATAGTCCCGTTTTCGACCAACACCGTATTTCGGCGATAGTAGATATTCGGCAGTGCAATGGCCTCACCAAGCGGCAGACCGAAATCTATCGCCCCGATCAGCGTCTTTGCAACATGCATGATGATCCGCTTGCCGCCTGCAGAGCCCAGCGCCATGACGGCTTTACCATCGGCATCAAATACCAGCGTCGGCGACATTGACGACAAAGGCCGCTTTCCAGCCTGAACCCGGTTTGCCACCGGCGCGCCATCCTTTTCAGGCGCAAACGTGAAATCTGTAAGCTCATTGTTCAGGAAAAATCCGCTTGCAATCAGCTGGCTGCCAAACGGGCCTTCGATAGTCGATGTCATGTTGGCAATGTTGCCGTCCTTGTCGACTGCGGTAAAATGTGTGGTGCCGGCAACTTCGCTGGAAACCGCAGCAGTGCGCGGCGATGCGCCGGGAGGGTTGCCGGCAGGATAATCGGCACGCGATGTAGCAAGATTGATCATTGCGCTGCGAGTGGCAAGATATTCAGGATCGAGCATCCCTGCCACCGGAACATTGACGAACGCATCGTCGCCCAGATATTTCTGACGGTCGGCATAGGCAAGCTGCATCGCTTCGGCGATCAGGTGCCAGCTTTGGGCATTGTCCTTGCCCAGCGCCTTCATGTCGAAAGGCGCGAGCGTACCGAGTATTTGCAATACCGTGGTCGCGCCCGATGATGGCGGCCCCATACCGCATACGACATAGGCGCGGTAAGGCGCGCAAACCGCTGCCTGTTCCTTCGCCTTGTAACGGGCAAGATCGCTCATTGTCATGTCGGCTTTGTTCACCGGCGCACTCTGCACAGCATCAACGATACTGCGCGCAATCTCTCCGGTGTAAAAGGCATCGGGGCCCTGTGCCGCAATTTCTTTCAGCGTCTTTGCCAATGCAGGATTGGTGATGCGCATCCCAGCGGTCACCGGTTTACCGTCGCGCCAATAAAGCTTCCGTGTTTCTGGAAATTGCGGCCAGAGCCGTGACACCAGTTGCAAACGGCTTTCCATCGTTTTGTTGACGATAAAGCCTTCCTCAGCGAGGCGGATTGCAGGCGCGAAAATATCTGCCCAAGGCAGCTTGCCCCATTTGGCATGGGTCATCGCCATCAGGCGGATATTGCCCGGAACGCCCACCGAATGTCCGCCTTGAAAAGCCGCAAGGAAGCCTAGCGGTTTACCATCGGGTCCGGTGAAGCGATCTGCCTTGGCCGCTGCTGGCGCGGTTTCACGGCCATTCACCGTTGTTAGCGCGCCGTCACTACCCGAATGATGAATCAGGAAACCGCCGCCGCCAATGCCGCTGGATTGCGGTTCAACCACGGTGAGCGCGAGCATCATTGCCATCGCAGCGTCGGCAGCAGAGCCGCCGAGCCCAAGAATCTCCGCCCCCGCTTCGCTTGCCCGCTGATCGGCAGACGAGGCGACCGAGCGCGTTTCGGCAAGCAGCGATTGCGGGGCGATGAAAAGGGCAAATGCCAGAACGGCGCTAATTAAACGTGTCATGCCGCTTCCTTATTCGACACCGACAGCTTCGGCAATGGTCGAGAATCCATCGGCAACTAACAACGCCGCAAGTTGCGTGTTGATCCTTTTGGCAAGCCCCGGCCCTTCGTAAACCATCGCGCTGTATATCTGCACCAGCGAAGCACCCGCCCTGATCCGCGCATAGGCATCTGCAGCGGTTTCAATGCCGCCGACACCCACAAGCGGAATTTTGCCGCCGCTGGCTTTGCGGAAATCGCGCAGGCGTTGCAGCGCCAGCGGTTTTAGCGGAGCACCCGAAAGCCCCCCTGCTTCGCCGGCATGGGGCGATTTTAATGGCGGGCGGCTGATCGTCGTATTGGAAATAATCAGCGCCGCGAGGTTATGTTTTATGGCAATTTCCGCAATGTCACCGATATCAGCAGCTTCCAGATCGGGGGCGACTTTGAGGAAAATGGGTGTCGTTCCGCTGCGCGCCTCCATCACCGCCGAAAGCAGGCCGTCAAGCGCGCCCTTGTCCTGCAAGGCGCGCAATCCCGGCGTGTTGGGCGAGCTGATATTGACCGTCAGATAATCCGCATATTGCTCCATCGTCGCCACGCCCTTGGCATAGTCGGCTACGCGGTCTTCGCTATCCTTGTTGGCACCGATATTGATCCCGAGCGGCGCGGGCAGTGGCCGACGGCGCAGCTTGGCGAGCCGCAGCGCTGCGGCTGCCTGCCCTTCGTTGTTGAAACCCATGCGGTTGATTATGGCGCGATCCTCCGCGAGGCGAAACAGGCGCGGATACGGGTTGCCCGCCTGCGGCCGGGGCGTGAGCGTGCCAACCTCGGCAAAGCCAAAGCCCAGCCGCAATATCGGCCCCACCACTTCGGCATCCTTGTCATAACCCGGCGCCAGGCCGACCGGGCTAGGGAAACCCAGTCCGGCAACTTCCTGCCGCAAAATGGGATTGGGCTCTCCAACTACCGGTATTGGCATTGATCGCAGCGCCGTCAGCGAAAGGCCGTGGGCCGATTCGGCTTCAAGGCCGAAAATGAACGGGCGCATCAATTGATAAAGCATCGCCCTAAGCCTATCGCATCAACCGAGCGCGGCGGCAATTGCCGATTCCATACAATGGAAATCCAATATCAGTCGCTTTGGCCGAAAATGTTAAATGTTACGCAAGCCTATGACGATTCCGTCCAAGGAAATTTTACATTTGGGGGCGATAAGGCTCTTGCGACCCGAAGGGCTCGTCGTTGAATGACGCAGAGTTCTTTTACTTTGAAAGGCCCGCCCCTTGTGGTGGGCCTTTTTTTTGGTGTATAGTATTTCCGGGTCGTAGAAAACAGGCGGGTCGTACGCATGATTTCTCTGGAATACCAAGCCGCTGGCGAAAATCTGGCCGGTCTTGTCTCGTCATTCTATCGCTTCGATTATGAGGGCGATAACCTGTCGGAACTCGAACGCGCCGACCGCGCGCAGTTTCGTTTTCAATTGCGCGGAACGGGTCACTACCGCTTTTCTGCGGGGCATAAGATAACTGGACATCCCGTTACAATATTCGGGCCGACCACCGCGCCGGTGACTGCGATAGCCGATTGCCCGCAGACCATTGTCGGTTGGGGAATGGAGCCTGCGGGCTGGGCAGCGCTTATGGGCAGTGATTCGGAACGCTGGGTGGATAACGCCTTCGACGCCAGCGATGTTTTTGGCGATACGGTCATAGAGTTACGCCAGAGACTGATCGAAACTGCTGATATGCAATCGCAATTTGACATCATGCAGCGGGCCGCAACCGATATTTTCGCAAAGCTCGATCATGCCCCGTTTGAATTTACTGCCATCGTCGATAGCTGGCTGATCGAGGATCAGGATCATGTCCTTGCCACTCTGATCGACGCGTCAGGGCTTTCGCAGCGGCAGCTTGAGCGCATGACGAAGCGTTATTACGGATTGCCGCCCAAGAAGCTGGCACGCAAATACCGGGCGCTGCATGCCGCACAAATACTGGCGCAGGGTGATAGCCTCGACGATAGCGAGCTCGGCCTTGCCTTTTATGACCAGTCGCATCTTGTTCGCGAGGTCAAGCAATTCACCGGCATGACACCAACGCAGTTGCGCGCAGGCAAAGCGGAATTGACTAAAGCAACAATGCGCGGACGAAAGGCAATGGATGGTAAAGTCAGCAAGCTGATTTCCGACAGCTAATCAGGCCCAGCTAATCAGGCTTTGCATCTGCTTTTTTATCGGTATCTTTCGGCTGCTTGCGCCGGCGCAAATTGGCGCGCAACGCTGCCGCCAACCGCTCGGCATGTTCCTGGTTCTTCTTGGACGGTTTTTTCGGCATAATCATTTGTTGGCAAATTGCTGCTAGAGGCGCAAGCGACTTGACATGGCGGCGCGCAATTCGCATAGCGCCGCGTCGCTTGAGCGATAGGTTTCGACCGAAACAAAAAATTGGATAAGCTGCTGTAGCTCAGTGGTAGAGCGCGTCATTGGTAATGACGAGGTCGGGAGTTCAATTCTCCCTAGCAGCACCATTTTTTGCCAAATGGCGATTACCCAAAAGCGGCGTGTATTCTAGACCTTGCTCAGCGCTTGCTCAAAGTCGGCAATCAAATCATCCGGGTCTTCAATACCAATCGAGATACGCACCAGATTATCGGTGATGCCAAGCTTGTCTTTGCGTTCCTGCGGGACGGAGATATGCGTCATCGCGGCGGGGAGGCTGGCGAGCGTTTCGGTGCCGCCAAGGCTAACCGCCAATTTCGCGATTTTCAGATTGTCGAGAAAGCGGAACGCTTCTGCCTCGCCGCCCTTGATGAATACCGAGAAGGTGGAGCCAGCACCGGTGCAATGGCGGTCATAAATATCTTGCTGCGAAGCATCGTCAATCATGCCGAGATAGCCAAGCCCCTCCACTTTGGGATGCTCGGAAAGATACTTGCAAATCTTCTGCGCATTTTCGCCCGCGCGGGTCATGCGAAGCTCAAGCGTTTCGAGAGAGCGCAACAGCATCCACGCAGTATTGGGATCGCAAATTCCGCCCATCGTGTTGCGCAATGCCCGGACCGGGTCCATCCATTTTTTAGCGCCTGCAATGCTGCCCGCAACAAGGTCGCTATGGCCGCCTGCATATTTGGTCAGGCTATAAACAACAATATCGGCGCCATGGTCGAGCGGACGCTGCCACAGCGGGCCAAGAAACGTATTGTCAATCGCGATCGGAGGACCATCTGCTCCCAGCACTGCATTGCGCGCCGCGCATACTGCCTCGACATCGACGAGTGCATTTGTCGGGTTAGCGGGGCTTTCGAGATAGACCATCGCCACCTTGCCGCCTTGTTCGGCGGCTTGGTCTTTGGCTTGCTGCATCACCGCGTCCAACTCGTCGCGTGACGCACCGGCGGTGAAATCGACATAGCTTATGCCAAACTTGCTCAGCGTTTTGGCGACAAAGCCTTCGCTCGCCGCATAGAGTGGGCCGCTGTGAACGATAACATCGCCCGCTGAACAATAAGCGAGCATCAATACGCAGATCGCGGTCATTCCGCTGGAGAAAACAAGCGCATCTTCCGCGCCATCCCAGACGCCTAGCCGGTCTTCCAATATTTCCTGATTGGGGCCGTTGAAGCGCGAATAGACAAGACCTTCCGCGCCGCCGGGGCGTTTGCCGGTGACACCTTCAAAGAAGCGCTTGCCCGCTGCCGCGCTTTCAAACGCAAAAGTGGAGGTGAGAAAAATTGGCGGCTTCAAGGAGCCTTCGGAGAGCACTGGGTCATAGCCATGCCCCATCATCATCGTCGATGGTTTCAGTCTGTGATTGCCGATCATTTCCATCGCAGCTTTCGGTTTGCGGCTGGGGGTATTGCTACTGTCAGTCATGGGAATCTCCTTGATGCTTCGCTATAACGCCATTTGTTTCATTTGAAACTAAATTGCGCGATGAATTTTGCCTTAGATGAAAGACGAAATCATCCAGCAAATGCCGATCAAAATCGGTATCCCTGTTAGATCCAAAAGCAGACCAGCCTTCAGCATCCTTGGCAGCGCAATATGGCCGGTTGACCATGCAATCGCATTCGGCCCGGTACCCGATGGCAGCATAAAGCCCCAGCTCGCCGCCATCGATGCCGCCATGGCGAGAAACCACGGGTCGGCTCCGGTTGCCGCGACCAGCCCCGCGATCACAGGGATGACGCCGCTTGCCGTGGCCACATTGCTG
Source organism: Sphingorhabdus sp. (assembly GCA_036479555.1). GTDB lineage: Bacteria > Pseudomonadota > Alphaproteobacteria > Sphingomonadales > Sphingomonadaceae > Sphingorhabdus_B. The sequence goes on along the minus strand of JAZGFP010000002.1, from coordinate 130,369 downwards.
GCAAATTCGGTGATGACGATCACCAGCGCAACCACTGCGGCGGCAATAATCAACGGGTGCACACTCGACAGCGGGCTGAGCGCCTCGCCCAGCCATGCCGCCAGTCCTGATCCGGTGATGCCCGCGGCTAGCGCAAGGCCGCCGCCAAACATCATGATCACACCCCAGGGCGCACGGTCTGCTTCTTTCCAGTTCAGGAGCGCCCGCGAGCGGCCATTTTTGGAGCCGCCGCCATCGGGGCCAGCGCTACCATCAGGGATAGTGAACAGTAGGAAGCCGCCCAATATCGCAATGCTGCCGTCGGTAACGGCCCCTGCTGGAAACAATGTTTTGAGCCAAGGCTGCGTCATCCATAGCGCCACGACTAACGCAATCACCGGAACAAGGCGCTTTTCCGGAACGCTCCAAGGGCCGGGATCGCCGATTGCCTCGCGTGCAGCCTCCGTGCGAAATGCGCTTGCGCCGACATTCTGCACGCGCATCAGGATGAATGCGCATACCGGAATCGCAATCAGCACGGTCGGCACACCAAATTGCATCCATGCAAAAAAAGTGATCTCAATACCGAGTTGTTCATTGATCAGGCCAGCGGCAATCGCGTTGGTCGGCGACCCGACCAGTGTTCCGAGCCCCCCGATGCTGGCGGCAAAAGCGATGCCCATGACAAGACCGCCCGCCATACCATCGGTTTCGCCATCCTTTACCCCGCCAGCGGCCAGCACGGCGACCGCGATAGGAATCATAATCAGGCTGGTTGAGGTATTTGAAATCAGCATCGAAAGCAGCGCAGTGGCGATCATGAAGGCCAGGAGTAGCCCGGCTGTGCTCGTTCCGGCGCGGTTCAATATCGCCAGTGCAACGCGCTTATGCAGACCCGTTCGCTCAATCGCGAGGGCAATGAATGCGCCGCCCAATATCAAAAACAATATCGGCGAATAATATTGCCCAGCGGTTTCCTTTGCAGTCAAAACACCGAATAGCGGAAGCGCCAGAAACGGGGCGAGCGCGGTCACGGTGAGCGGAAGCGCTTCGGTCATCCACCAAATCGCCATCAGGAATGTGAGCGCAGCGACCTGCCATGCCTGCTCGCCTATACCCTGCGGCGCACCAGCGGCTATCATTCCGGTGAAGACGACAAGACCTGCCCAAAAACCGACTCTTTTTGCTGTCATGCGCTTAATCCAATCAACGAAATCTGCCGCCCATAGTCTGCTTCGCCTTTGTGGCAAGCCCGTCGGTAGCTATAAAAGCGGTCGGGCTGGCTATAGGTATCTTCGCCCAGACATCCGACCTTTGCGATCCCGGCTGCGGCGAGCTTTACCGCGACATAGCCTTCTATATCAAATTGATAATGATACGTTTCCCCTTTGGACTTGCCAGCCGAAAAGAAGCGCTCATTTGCAGAATCCTCTGCGGCAAAATGGCCAAAGAAGACATCATCGACTTCATAGCTTTTCTGCGCAATGCAGGGGCCGATTGCTGCGGTAATATCGCCGCGCTTTGCACCCAGTCTTTCCATAGCCTTTATTGCTGCTTCGCACACACCGCCGAGTGCGCCTTTCCAGCCCGAATGCGCCGCGCCGACGACACCGGCCTGCGCGTCGGCAAACAGCACTGGCACACAGTCGGCGGTCAGGATGCCGAGCAATATACCCGGCTGTCTGGTCACCATGGCGTCGGCCTTCGGGCGGTCTTTACCCATTATTGCGGTTACCGTGACACTCTGCGCAGAGTGGATTTGGAAAACAGTATAAAGGTCAGCGCCGGGGAGCACAGCGCCTGCCGCATTCAGCCGGTTCTCGGCCACTGCTGCTGCTTCGTCATCCGATCCCAACCCGGTATTCAGGCCGTGATAGATGCCTTTGGAAACGCCGCCGCGCCGTCCCAGGAATCCGTGCGGGATGTCGCCCAGCGATTTGGCCGTAAGCTTCTCTATGTCAGCCATCCCCTCTCCTCACATGTCACCCATTGCAAAGCGCCCGTTCATTCGCAAGTCTTGTGACTTTGGCCCTGTGGCCCCAACTACCTTGGAAGTTTGCGCGCCTGCATGGCGATGAGCAAACCGATCATCGCCAATAGCGCGCCGAATGCCGATAGCGCCGTCCAGACATAACCTTCAAACAGCGTCGACAGCAACATCGCAACCACTGGAATGAGCACCGTGGTATATGCCGCTCTGCCCGGGCCGATATCTCGTATTAGGTTGAAATAGAGCGGGAAGGTGACCACCGATCCGATGATGGCGAGATAAAGGACACCGCCGATATAGGATGCGCGCGCGTCCCAGCTTGGGAGCCCATGGAAAATCAGCGACCAGCCGACATTGAACAATGCGCCATATAGCATTCCCCAGGCGATAACGCTGATGACGGGATAGCGGTTCAACCGGCGCGATGCCGGAAGGACATTGGCGACCGAAACGCTGATGATTGCAATCAGTGTGAGACCCGTGCCGATAAGCACTTCGGCCGCGCCAATGGGGGCCGCGCGATATTCGCGCAATATCAGCATCGCAACACCCGCCATCGCGATCAGCGTTCCGATCCAGAAGCTGCGCGCCACTGGTTTGCCAAGCCACAGCCACCCGAGCACAGCATTGGGCACAATCAACAGCGCAAACAGCACCGCGACCAGCCCTGACGTGACATAGGCCTCGGCTGCATAGACCAAATTGAAATTGAGCATGAATTGCAAGATGCCAAATATAACCGCCCAGCCATGCGCCTTTCCATCCATGCCAAGCTTCAACCTCATCACCTTTGCAAGCAAGAACATGCCGACCGTAGCAATCGCAATCCGGTAGCTAACCGACCAACTCGACGGCACCACGCTGATCTGGTCGCGGATAACGAGCCATGTCGAACCCCATGTCAGCGCGAGCAGCAGGAAAGGGATCAATATGCGCGGATGGAACAGGCCATATTCTGGTGATGGCTGCACATCGCCCGCAAGCTGCTCCACCGCAAGTTTGGCGGCTGCATCATTCGCGGTTGGATGGTTCACAGCTTTGCTATTGCATCGGCAAGCGGCTGCACGTCTTCGGCCTTGTGCTGCCAACTGGTGACGAGCCGCGCTGCACCCGATTTACCTTCCGGGTCTGGCCAGTCATAAAAATCAAATCCGGCCCCGCGAAGCGTTGCGGCTTCGTCTGCCGATAACCGGATGAATATCTCGTTCGCCTGCACCGGGTGGATTAAGCGCCCGCCCGCTGCCCCGGCTATGATCGCCGCTGCATCATTTGCCGCGCGGGCGTTATCAAGCCACAAGCCATCCTTTAGCAGCGCCAGCAGTTGCGCCGCCGAAAAACGCCCCTTGCTAAGCAAATGCCCCGCCTGCTTGCGCCGGTATAGCGTAGCATCGGCAAGGTCGGTATTAAAGAACACCAGCGCCTCGGCATTCATCCCGCCATTTTTTATAAAGCCGAAGCTGAGTGCATCGACGCCCGCACGCCAGGTCATATCAGCAGGCGTGCATCCGGCAGATGCTATCGCACCCGCAAAGCGCGCGCCGTCCATGTGAAAGCCCAGCCCCTTCTCACGCGCCAATGCGCCCAAGGCCGCGACTTCATCGGGCGTATAGATTAGCCCATATTCGGTCGCGTTGGTGATAGAGAGCGCCGCAGCCTGCACCTGATGCACATCATCGCGGATATTGGACAGCTTTTCGCGCACCGTATCGACGACCAGCTTGGCTCCTTCGCCCAGCAACGGCATCAGCTTCGCCCCGCCTGTGTAAAACCCCGGTGCGCCGCATTCATCGACCTCAATATGCGCTTCCTCGTGGCAGATTATACCTTGATGCGCGCGCGCCATGCTGGCCAGTGCCAGACTATTTGCGGCGGTGCCGGTGGAAACCCAAAGCACACGCACATCGGTTTCGAAAACTGTGCTAAATGCCGTATCAAGCCGCGCGCTCCAGGCATCGCCATCATAAGCCGTATCGACCTGGTTGGCGGCGGCAATCGCCTCCATCACCTTGGGATGAACCGGCGCTGCATTATCAGAGAAAAATCGCATGGCTTCGCCTTGGCGCGCATGCCGCTTTTCGTCAAGTAGAGAGCTTGTCTATCGCTCCGCGGCTAAGATCAGCATTGATGCGCTGCAAAGTTTGCTTGCCCATCGCGTAATGTCGCGGCGTATCGTGCATTCCTGTTTCGGTCAGGAGTACGCCATAAAATATCGCCCAACCCATAGCGCGGATGAGCAGGCTTTCGGACATCCCGTATTCTTTCGCCATTTTCAGCCGCGCTGAGGCATTGTTGAATAGCGCCCAGATGCAAGCCAGATCGCTTGCAGGGTCTCCGGCACACATATCGCCCCAGTCGATGAACGCGGTGATTTTACCCTTGCTAACCAGTACATTGCGGGCGTGCACATCGCCTGCAGCCCAAGCCGATTTTGGCGGGGCCGGCTCGGCAATAGCTTTTTGCCATGCGGCGATAAGCTGCGGTGTTAGCAATGGTGCAACCGAATCAATCTCCTTAAGCTTCGCCATCCGCTTTTCAATATCGGTCTGCTTTGCCAAGAGCGAGCAATCTCGATGCGGATTGGCAGGCGGGGTTTCCGGCAAAGATATCCGGTGGAGTTTTGCAAGAAATCTTGCCGCAACGCGGGCTTGATCATCATCGGGCGGGGCAAGATCGGCGGCTTCGCCCTCTATCCACTTCAGGATGCTCCAGTGGAACGGATAACCGGCTTGCGGTATTCCGCAATGAAGCGGCACGGGAATGTCGAGCGGCAGGTCCGGCGCCAATATCGGCAACCATCGCTGCTCGTTGAGTATCAGCGGTTCAGCCGCCGCTCGGCGCGGGAGACGCAGCGCGAGATCATCACCCAGCCGCACCATCACATTGTCCCACCCGGCCTCCATAATCCGCACCGGCATATTGGCGAATTGTGGATATTGCTCGCGCAGCAGACGGCGAACCAATGCTTCGTCTATTTCGACCTCAGCGGCTGGTGTAGAAGAGGCGTCGGCGGTCATTTGTAGCGCCAGTCAATTATCGCCCAACCCCTCGCCTGCGCCATTGTGACGAGCGGTGGATGCGGGTTGGTGGCGAATGCCTCATCGGCAAAATCGAGCAAAGGCGCGTCTGATACATGGTCTGAATAGGCTCGTATATGGCAGTCTTGGCGCGCTAGCCCTGCGGCGGCCATCCACGTTTTTACCCGATCGAGTTTTGCATCTGCATAGCAATTATACCCATCAATCTGGGCCAGCACATATCCGCTATCGCCCACCACCAAATCGGTTGCGATCACTTCTTCGAAATCTAGCCGCCGGGCTATCGCGCTGACGTAGAGCCGGTAGGATGCGGTGGCCATGATATGGGTATATCCCGCAGCTTTTTCCTCCCGAACGCGGGCGCGCAATTCGGGGTAGACATTGCCCGCAAGCACCAGTTCGGCATGGCTTTCCAGATAGCTGGCAAGTTCATCGCGCTTGATACGTCGACCGACAAGCAAGCGCAGCGCAAATTGCTTGAGCTGTTTTCGCTGCCAAATTTTGAGTGCGTAAAGCAGCAGTCCGGGCAGCAACAATGGCGCAAACAACAATCGCCAGGGCCTGCGGTTTTTCACCACATGCAGCAAGAACCCGGTATAAGTCGCGCGGCGTGTGACCGTCTTGTCCATATCATAGATGGCGATGCGGGTTTTTTTGTCTTGTGCCGTGCTTTGCGCCATATCGGCGTCCTAGCCGATAACCATCGGCTGCAACAACAAGCTTCTACTTGTTATTCACATGGTTCTGCTCCAGAAATACCGCAGATGAGCGACACACCCGATTTCGAATTTGAAGATGGCAAGGATGGCAAGCCAGCGCTGATCCTGACCGGCGACCTCACGATCGCGACTATCGGCGATCTGGACCCGCGGCTACGAAAACTGGATAGCGAAATATCTACCGTCGATCTGTCCAATGTCGGGCATGTCGATACGATAGGCGCCTGGCTGATAGAGCGCACGGCACGCGAAAACAATGCGGCAATCATCCATGCCGATAGCGATACTTCAAAGCTGCTACAGCGTGTTGCCGAGCAGCAGATTGACGAAATTCCGGTCGCCAAAGAGCTGATACCAATCAATCGGATTCTGAGCGAAATTGGCGAATCGGTGACCATCGCGGCGAGCACAATGCTCGCCTTTCTCGGCTTTATCGGACAGGTCGTTGTTGCCTTCTTCCGTGTGCTGGTCAATCCGCGGCATATTCGCCTGAATGCGACGGTGATGCGTTTCGAAATGGTGGGTATCAGAGCCCTTGGCATTATCGGATTGATGAGCTTTCTAATCGGCATTGTGATTGCACAGCAAGGTGCCATCGCGCTGCAGCAATTTGGCGCCGAAGTATTTACCATCAACCTTATTGGCCGCCTGACCTTCAGGGAGCTTGGCGTACTAATGACCGCCATCATGATTGCCGGACGCTCGGGCTCGGCCTTCGCCGCGCAGATTGGCACCATGAAGATCACCGAGGAAATCGATGCTATGCGCACCATTGGCGTGTCGCCGATCGAAGCGCTGGTGTTACCGCGCACGCTGGCCACGATTTTGTGGATGCCGCTGCTTGGCTTTTATGCGTCGATCGTCGCCGTGGTTGGCGGCGGGCTGCTATGCTGGGTGGTGCTGGAGATCCCGCCGGTCACCTTTATTCAGCGGCTTCGCGAGGTCACGCCGATAACCGATTTTTATGTCGGGCTGATCAAGGCACCGGTTTTTGGTGCGATCATTGCAATGGCCGGCTGCTTCCAGGGATTACGGGTCAAAAACAACGCCGAGGAGGTTGGGCTAAAGACAACCGCTGCAGTGGTGCAGGCAATTTTCCTCGTGATCGTACTCGACGCCTTTTTCGCGGTGTTTTTCTCAAGCATCGGGTGGGACTGACCGGTGGCAAATGAAAATGTCATAGAGGTGCGCGGCCTGCGCAATGCCTTTGGCGAGCAAGTGATCCATGATGATCTGAGCCTTGATGTCCGGCGCGGGGAAATTCTCGGCGTTGTCGGGGGATCGGGCACGGGCAAATCTGTACTGATGCGTTCGATCATCGGGCTACAACGGCCCTCCGCCGGTCACATTAGCGTATTGGGTGAGAATTTACTCGACGATGATACAAGCGGCGACAATGGAGTAAGGCGGCGGTGGGGAGTGTTGTTTCAGGGCGGCGCGCTATTTTCCACGCTTACTGTGGCCCAAAATGTGCAAGTCCCTTTGCGCGAATTTTACCCGCATTTCAGCCAACAATTGCTCGACGAAATTGCTGTGACAAAAATTTTACTAAGCGGCCTACCCGCAGAGGCGGCGCTCAAATTTCCCGCAGAATTATCGGGCGGCATGAAGAAACGCGCCGGGCTGGCCCGCGCGCTTGCGATGGACCCGGAATTGCTGTTTCTTGATGAACCTACAGCTGGCCTTGACCCTATTGGCGCGGCAAAATTTGATGCGTTGACCCGCGAACTTCAGAAAACGCTCGGCCTGACGGTATTTCTTATCACCCATGACCTCGACAGCTTGCATGCAATCTGCGACCGCGTTGCCGTAATCGCCGACCGTCGGGTCATCGCCATTGGCAAGATACAAGAGCTGCTGAAAAGCAAGCATCCGTGGATACAGGAATATTTTTCAGGCCCGCGTGGGCGCGCCGCCAATCGAGGGCATACGGCATGAATTTGCACATCGTTTCGGGCCAGCCGCTTTTGCCATGGACAAATTGCAACCAGAGAGGGCATAACCAGATCTAATGGAAACGAAATCTAACTATATTCTTGTGGGAGTTGTGACGCTGGCGTTGCTGGCCGCGCTCGTCGGCTTTACCGTTTGGCTGGCGCGTTTCAGCGATGGCGAACAGAAAGAATATGACATTTTCTTTCAGCAAGTGAACGGCCTCGCCAAGGGGTCCGGCGTTGCTTTTTCCGGCGTGCCAGTCGGCCAGATTGAAGAAATCACATTATGGGAACGCGATCCGGAATTTGTCCGGGTGCGGATCAAGGTCAACAAAGACGTACCCGTTTTGCAAGGAACGGTCGCCACCATAGCTGGCGTCGGCTTTACCGGTGTCTCTGAAATTCAACTCGACGGCGCCATCAAGGGCGCACCGGCAATAAGCTGCCCGGAGGAAAAGCCAGAGGCCGCCTGCCCCGCTGGCGCGCCTATCATTCCAACAAAGCCCGGAGCGCTTGGCGAGCTTTTGAACAATGCGCCATTGCTGCTGGAGCGGCTCTCGACATTGACCGAACGGCTGACCAATATCTTGTCCGACAAGAATCAGGAATCGATCGAGCAGATACTCGACAATGTTGAAAATCTGTCAGGAAGCCTTGCCCAGCAATCGCCGCAACTCGAAGGCGCGATTGCCGATGCCCGCTTGACTATGCAAAAAGCGGGCAACGCTGCAGAACAGTTTTCCGGGCTTGCCGGGTCGGCGAACAACCTGCTCGATAGCGAAGGCAAAGCGGCTTTTGCCAATCTGAGCAAGACGCTGCAAAATGCCAATAATAGCCTCGTCGAGCTTGATAAGGCGGTGAAAGGCATAGGCGCGGGTGCAAACTCGGTCACCAATGATACGCTCCCGCAAATAAGCGCGCTGACACGCGAATTGCGCGAAGCGTCAAAATCAATAAAGACGATTACCGAACGACTCGACCAGGAAGGCGCCGGGGGCCTTTTGAGTTCGCCCGCACTTCCAGAATATGAGCCGAAGAAATAGGGAGAAGGCCGGATGACAGGATCGACTAGACCGCGATGGCTTTCGCTCAGCGCATTCACTGCATTGGGTGCAGCATTTATCCTGACCGGCTGCGTCAACTTTGGGGGCTCGAAAGCACCGCCGGCTCTGCTCGTTCTAACCGCTGAGGCCAGTGTTGCCGGAGGCACGGTGCGCAGCGGTGAACGCAAGGAAGCGCTTGTCGTTCTGCCACCCGAAGCGCCGCGCAAGCTTGAAACCGTGCGGGTGCCGGTGCAGGTCAACGCCAGCAGCATTGCCTATCTTAAAGATGCCGTCTGGGCCGACAAGCCGGCGAAGCTCTGGCAGCAATTGCTCGCTGAAACGATCGCCGCGCGAACCGATTTGCTGGTACTCAATAATTTCGATGCCGGTGGACGCGACAGATATCAGCTGTCTGGAATGCTGATGGAATTCGGGATCGATGCGGATAGTAACGAGGCCGTGATTGTCTTTGACGCGGTTAAGCTTCGCGATGCAAAGCCTGTCGAAAAACGGCGTTTTGAGATACGAAAACCGGTGGCTTTGATCGAAGCGGGGCCGGTTGGTGAAGCGCTCAACGCGGCGGCAAATGAGCTGGCTGCCGAGGTGTCAGACTGGGTGAAGTAGTGCCCGCTACAACAACCAAATAGCAGCTCTTAGATAATTGTCCGCTCAAATCCTTCGGGGACAGACCATTCGGGCGCGGTAATTGCCAACACCTTGAACAGGCTGCCCATCTCCTCAGGATTGGCCAGACGGTTGCGCGCCGCATTAATTTCATCCGCGCGATCAGGCGATGACGCCGACAATGTCTGGGCGCGCTGATTTATTCCCAACGCGGTCAACCACTGCCCTTGCTCGCTCGGCCCATGCACGCGCAGGCCACGCAGTTTTGCAAGGTTGGAGATTTCAAGGAAATTGACATGCGCCGTGAGGTCGCGTTCCCCCGGATTTTCAAACGGTTCGATATATTTATGATCCTGCATGGCTTGCAAGGTGCTGCCAAGACCGGGCTGGGCATAGCCATAGTCGATGATGAGCAACGCGCCGCCTTGCCTGGAAAGCCGGGATGAAAGCTCGTAGATGGCGTCACTGCTCTCCGGCGAGCTTTCGTAGATGCTGTTGCTGGGAGCATTGCGGAAATCGGGCGGGACCATCTCGTCAACGGCCTGCGATCCCGGCATTGCCATAAATTTGCTGCCCGTGTCGCGACCGATCACCCGTTCGCGCCAGCCCGAATGCGTTGACACAAATTGGCGCACAGGCAGCGCATCAAAAAATTCGTTGGCCAGCACCAGCAAAGGGCCATCCTCAGGCAATTCGTCAATAGAGTCACAAAACATCGCGCTGGGCACGGCCTCGCCCTGCATCTCGCGCAATACCGTGCTTGTTTCCACAAAATTCGCCGAAGGGTTAAGCTCGAACCTCTCCATCGTCCGCAGCGCATCAGCAGCCAGCGTACCTCTGCCGGGGCCAAGCTCCACATAGTTGGCATTTTGGGGGCGGTTTTGACGCATCCACAGATCAGTAAACCATAGCCCGATCAGTTCGCCAAACATCTGACTGATTTCAGGTGCAGTAATAAAGTCGCCATCAGCGCCCAGCGGATCGCCCTTACTATAATATTCCGCATTGGACGCTCGCATATATTCGGAGACCGTGATCGGGCCAGTGGCCTCAATCTGCTTTGCCAGCCTCAGTGAAAGATTGCTGGGTTCAAGCGACACTTTGGGCTCCCGCTACCGGCTCTACCCGTTGCCGCCGCCCCTTGGCAGTGACCACCATATAGATACCGAACAAGATCATCGGGATGGTCAACCATTGGCCCATGCTAAGCCCGCTCATATCGGCAAGCCATTGCAGATGGGCGTCGGGCGCGCGGAAGAATTCGACCGTGAATCTGGCAGCGCCGTAGATCAGCGCAGCCATTCCGAACAGAAACCCGGGCTTATACCGCGCATCGGTTTTGAAAAAGAGCGGCCATAATATCGCAGCCATTAGCAAGCCTTCAAGGCCCGCTTCATAGAGCTGGCTTGGATGACGCGGCGGGCCGGTTACATGCGCGCCGTTGACATACTCGGTAAAACGGATCGCCCACGATACGTCGGTTACGCGGCCCCACAATTCGCCATTGATGAAATTGGCGATGCGAACAAGGAAAAGGCCAAAGGGGATGACGCAGGCAATATAGTCGCACACGCGTAAAAAGGAGAGGCCCTTACGCCGCGCCAATAACCAGATCGCGAATATCGTTCCCAATGCCCCGCCATGAAGCGACATGCCCCCTTCCCATACTTTGAAAATCTCCAATGGGTTCATGAGGATGTCGGGTTTATAGAAGAGAATATAGCCAAGCCTGCCGCCAAGGATAATCCCAAGTGTTCCGTAAAGGATCATATCATCGGCATGCTCGCGCGACATCGGCGCACCGGGTTTTGCCAAAAGCCTGGTCAGCCACCAATAACCCAGCAATATCCCCGCTAGATAGCCCAGCGAGTACCATCTTACCGCCAGCGGTCCGATTTCGAATGCTATCGGATGCAGACCAAGATCGGCATAGCGCGTATAATCGCCGACTGCGGCCAGAATTTCAAACATCAAATCAAATCCCCAATAATTTTGACAATCTTATAGAGGCAAATAGAAGGGTGCAAAGGGTTTAAGGAGAGATTCGCTATGCCGACCGATCTGGATATGGCAATTGACGCCACGATAAAGCGGCTAATGGACAATGATGGGCCACTATCTGTCACCCATATCGAGAAATATGGCGTCCAATTGCCGGTGATGACGAAGTCCCCTGCAAACCTTGCAGATTATTACGCCTTTTTCTGCGCAACCCACGGCGATAAGGAATTTCTGGTCGATGGCGATATAAGGCTGACATTCGGTGAATGCTATGCCGCCGCGCGTGAGTTGGCTGGCGGCTTGATTGAAGGATATGGCCTGAAAACGGGAGACCGTGTTGGCATTGCCGCGCGCAACTCGGCAAACTGGATTGTTGCCAATATGGCTATCACGCTCGCGGGCGGCGTTGCCACGTTGCTCAATGGCTGGTGGCAGGGCGCCGAGCTTGCCGAGGGTATCCGCATGGTCGAGTGCAGCTATCTGCTTGCCGACGAGCAACGCGCCGCGCGGCTCACCGGGGAAGATATCGGAAACTGCCAAACCATTCTATTCGAGCATGATTGTGCGCCATTGGAAGGACTATCGACGCTGATGTCCAAAGGCGGTAGCGCAGAAACACCGCTGCCAAAAATCGATGCGCTCGACAATGCAACCATCCTTTATACGTCCGGTTCAACTGGAAAATGCAAGGGTGCTGTTTCGGATCACCGCGCAGTGGTGCAGGGCGCAATGAGCTATGTCGGCCAAACGATGGTATTCTTCGAATTGCTAACCGCGGCTGGAACCGACATGCCCGCGCAGCCATCGGCGCTGGTCAATGTGCCGCTTTTCCACGTCACCGCTTCCGTCCCCCTTGTGCTGCAAAGCTTTGCCATTGCCCGTAGGCTGGTGATGATGCCAAAATGGGATGCCGAAAAGGCAATGGCATTGATTGAAAAGGAAAAGATCAGCTATTTTGTGGGCGTCCCGCTGATGAGCATCGAGATTGCGACGCATCCCAAGCGGCATGAATATGACCTTACCAGCTGCACCGCCTTTGCTGCCGGAGGCGCGCCTCGCCCCGTCGAGCATGTGAAAAAAATCAGGGAGGAAATGGATCACGCATTTCCTCTAATCGGCTATGGCCTTACCGAAACCAACGCTGTGGGCTGCGGCAATTTCACCGAAAATTACCTTGCCAAGCCAGATAGTACCGGCCCCGCCACTAGGCCGCTCGTTGAGATGGAAATGCTTGACGATGACGGCAACATCATGCCGCAAGGCGAACGCGGAGAGGTGTGCATCCGCACCATCGCCAATTTCAACGAATATTGGAATAACCCTGAGGCCACCGCAGAGGCCTTTACCAAAGATGGCTGGTTCCGCACAGGCGATATCGGTTATCTTGACGCAGATGGATATCTCTTCATCGTCGACCGGAAGAAGGATGTTATTATTCGCGGCGGCGAAAATATCAGCTGCCCCGAGGTTGAGGCCGCGGCTTATGAGAATCCAGCGATTGCCGAGCTATCGGTTTTTGGTATCGCGGATGACCGTTTTGGCGAAGTGCCGGGAATAGTCTACCATATGAAGAAAGGTGAAACGCTCGAACCGGACGCATTGAAGCAATTTCTTTCCGAACGCTTGGCGCCCTTCAAGATTCCTGCATATATCTGGCTCTCGGAAGAAAGCTTGCCGCGCCTTGGCACGCAGAAAATAGACCGGGTGAAGCTGCGCAAGGAATATAACGACCTTGTGGCCGCTGGATAGCCTTCACCAACAAAGGCTTTAACTGCTATGGATGCCAAATGGTAAAACCGGCATCAAAAATTACGCGGCAAAGAGAGATCATCGACCGCAAACAGATCGCCGAAGAAATTTCGGTTATTGCCAGCAACGTAGAAAGCGTCGCAGCGGCCCGCAAACCAGTATTGGAATTGATGCAAAGTGCGCTGGATACCGGGCGCGGTGAAATTTCACGCCGCCTGCAGAAGGCGCCTTCGAAGGGTTACCTCGCGGCGCGCGAGCAAGCCTTCCTCATCGATCAACTGGTTCGTCTGATATACGATTATGTGACGGGCCATGTCTATCCGGCGGGCAACCGCTCAACCGCCGAACGCCTCGCGATGCTGGCGGTTGGCGGATATGGTCGGGGCGAGATGGCCCCGCATAGCGACGTCGATATCGCATTCATCACACCATATAAACGTACCGCCTGGACCGAGCAAGTCGTTGAAGCGTCGCTATATTTGCTGTGGGATCTGGGCCTGAAGGTTGGACAGTCCAGCCGCTCAATCGACGAGACAGTAAAAATGGCGCAAGAGGATCTGACGATAAGAACCTCGCTTTTGGAAAGCCGTTTTATCTGGGGTGATCGCGAAGTTTACGAAGAGACCTCGGCGCGCTTCTGGGCCGAAGTGGTGGGCAAAACCGGGGCCGAATTCGTACGGCTTAAAATGGCCGAACGCGACGCACGTCACAAACGCATGGGCGACAGCCGCTATGTTGTTGAGCCCAACGTAAAAGACGGCAAGGGCGGCTTACGCGACCTGCAAACACTCTACTGGATAGGAAAATATATTCACCGCGTGCGCTTTGCCGCAGACTTGGTCGATGTCGGCCTACTTACCAAACAGGAATATCGCCGCTTTCAGAAAGCAGAAAACTTCCTATGGTCCGTCCGTTGCCACATGCATGATATATCCGGGAGAGCTGAGGAAAGGCTGACCTTCGATCTACAGCGCGATGTTGCAACAAGGATGCAATATGCCAACCGGCCGGGGCAATCACCCGTTGAACGCTTTATGCAGCATTATTTCCTTAACGCCAAAACCGTCGGCGACGTCACCGGGCTTTTCTTGGCGCATCTTGATGAAACAAAGGCAAAAAGGGGCCGGCGATTTATACCGGCAATCATCCGCCGTCCGAAAAAACTCAACGGTTTCAAACTTGATCGCGGCAGGCTTTCGCTGCCCGACGATGCCTTTTTCGCCGAAGATCCAATTCGCCTTATCGAGCTATTTGAACTTGCCGGCAGGTACAGTCTTGAAATCCATCCACTTGCCATGCGAGCGGCGCAGCGCGATGCAAAATTAATCGGCAGGCCGCAGCGTAATGACAAGCGCGCAAATGCCCTGTTTCTCAACGTATTGACGTCACCTCGCGATCCGGAAACAGTGCTTCGCTGGATGAATGAGGCCACTATTTTTGGTCGGTTCATACCTGACTTTGGCCGCGTTGTGGCACAGATGCAGTTTGATATGTATCATCATTACACCGTCGATGAACATTCAATAAGAGCAATTGGATTGCTTGCGGAAATTGAAAAAAGTGAGCACGTTGGAGATCATCCACTTTCGACGGCGATAATGCAAAATATTATCAGCCGCCGCGTTGTATTTGTCGCGGTGTTTTTGCACGATATCGCAAAAGGGCGAGGCGGTGATCACAGCGTCCTGGGCGCAGATGTCGCACTGCATTTATGTCCGCGTCTTGGTTTGACGGACGCCGAAACGCAGACGGTTTCCTGGCTGGTCCGCCATCATTTGGCGATGTCGGCAACCGCATTCAAACGCGACTTGACCGATTTCAAGACGGTGCTCGACTTTGCTCAGTTGGTGAAGTCGCCTGAACGCCTGCGCCTGCTGCTGGTGCTGACCGTCGTCGACATCAGGGCAGTCGGCCCGGGCATTTGGAACAGCTGGAAAAGGCAGCTATTGAGCGATCTATTCGAACGGACCGAAGAGGTATTGCGGCTGGGCCATAAACAGCGCGGCCGGGATGAGCGTATTGCCGAGAAGAAAAAGCTGGTTGCCGCGAGCATGGATCTTTCTGCCACCAAATTCGCAAAGCTCGCGCGCAATTTCGGCGACAGTTACTGGATCGCCGAGCCGGAAGATATCATTGCGCGAAATTTGTCGCTGCTAATTGAGCATGGCAAATCGGATTTGGCGATAGATGCCTGCTATTACAGCGACCGCGGCGCCACCCTAATCACCGTATTTGCGGCTGATCACCCAGGTCTTTTCTACCGGATAGCGGGCGCAATTCACCTTGCCGGAGGCAACATCATTGACGCGCGAATCCACACCAGCCGCGATGGCATGGCGCTCGACAATTTCCTAGTCCAAGATCCTGTCGGGAAGCCATTTCAAGAGGCATCGCAGGTGGAACGGCTTAAAAAGATGATTTCGGACATTCTCGCAAATCGCGGGAAAATGGATCCCAAATTACATGCCAAGCCGGTCGCATTGCGCCGCGCCGAAACATTCAGAATTGCCCCGGCTGTCCTCGTTGATAACAGCGCGTCGAACCGCTTTACGGTGGTAGAGGTCAATGCCCAAGACCGCCCCGCATTGCTCCACAATCTTGCTGAAGCGTTGTTCCAGTCAAAGGCGCTTTTGCACAGCGCGCATATCGCGACTTATGGTGAGCGCGCTGTCGACACTTTCTACATAACCGATTTGCTGGGTTCAAAGATCGAAAGCAAAACGCGACTGAACGCGCTCGAAAAGCGCTTGATCAGGGCCGCCACTGGTAAGAATGAGGCGAGCAAGCAAATGGTGGCTTGATAGTCTGCCCGCATGCCCAGAATAACTGGCATATTGCAGATATATGGATTGCACAAAAGAAAAGGGCCGGTCTTTCGACCGGCCCTCTTTTCATCCATGAAGGATAATCTTTAGTTACCCGAACCTGGTCCGTAGGTAACTTCAACACGGCGGTTCTGACCTTCGCGAACACCGTCCTGTGTTGCCACGAGGTTCTGTGATTCGCCGAATGCCTGTGTCGAAATCGCGCCGCCATTGATGCCGCGTGATTCGAGATAAGCACGAACCGTTGAGTTACGACGCTGGGAAAGACCAACATTGTAACTTGTCGAACCCGAGCGATCAGCGTGACCAGCGAGCATAACCCGAGCATTACCGCAATTCGTATATTGCGAAACAGCATTGTCGAGTGTCGACGCGCCCTTGGGTGTCAGATCAGATTTATCCCAATCGAAGAACACGATATAGGGCCCCGTATTACACACTGGCTCCGGCATAGGAGGAGGCGGTGGTGGAGGTGTTACAGTGACCGGTGGAGGTGGCGGAGGCGCCACTGGCGGAGGCGTATCACCACCGAAGTTATAAATCAGGCTGCCGAGAAGACTGTGTGATTTCCAGCGCGTGTCAATATTGCGAGCAGTAAAGTCAACAAGATTAACATTCGGCACATTGAAATAACGGTATTTCAGGCCAAAGTCCCAGCTATCACTAAGCGGTGCACGGATGCCCGCAATTGCCTGCCAGGCAAAGCCGGTATCCGAATCGTCCAACCAAGGAGCAGAACCAGCGGCTCCGATAGCATTGTGAATGTTAACGCGCGCGATACCAACACCGCCGCCGACAAAGCCTTGAAGGCCGTCATCGTCGCCAAAATCAAGCATGCCGTTGACCATGAAAGACAGTGCATTGGCATCACCAGCAGTTCCTGCGAACGCCCCGAGCGCCGGTACAATGCCGCCGAAAAGAGGAACTGGAATGCCGGCTGCGCTAACAGTACTGATTTGATCAGGATCGGCTTCACGATAGGAAACTTCAGCTTCAAGACGGAAACCACCAAAGTCATATCCGACAATTCCGCCGAAATCATAACCGATCTGATTCTCCAGAACTATGTCATTACTACCGCCGTTCACGCCAAGATCGAAATCCTCGAGCAACATGGCACCGCCCTCAACTCCGACATACCACTGACCATCGCGTGCCAGAGCAGGCGTAGCCAGAGCAGTAGAAGCGAGCGCCAAACCTATGGCTAGCTTACGCATCAACTTTCCCCTTCTATTATTTAGGACTAAAAATTAGACACCACTATCTACCGAGAATGATTCCCCCATGCAAGTGGCTTTGGCTGTAAACTGTTGCCAAAATGTCGCCTTTTTCCTGTTTATCAACAAATTTGGCGTTGTTTTACAGCATCGCTGGCCTTGCTAGGCCGGAATCAGACCATTCGAGCGAAAAATGGAGAGAATCGCCACGATGGCGGCCCGTGCCTCATCGTCAACCACGCCTCCACTTACCGGATTAACAACCGCAGGTGCGGCAAACCACGCGCCATTCGCCCTGACAACCTCTTGACCAAGATCGGCCCTGAAGGCCTTGATCCGATCTGGCGGGGCGACAAACCTCCACGATTCTCCTGTCCAGTAGGCGATTTCATCCTCATGCCCTGCCCAGGCCCCAGTCGCCCCAGCATCCACCAACCAGCATTTTCCGGCATCGCCTGTATAGAGGCCTTGGGGATCTGTATCCAGCTCCGCCTCGATCACAGGCGCAACAACGGTGTCGAGCACCGCCAGTGCTTCATTGTGGGTAATCTCTTTCTGGGCCTGCCCCACATAAAGGTAGGGCAATCCTAATCTCGCACTTTTTCCTGTCATGATTACTCCATTTCCCTTTGTTGATCGTGCCGAACTGAATGAATATGAAAAATATCAGATGCAGCTAAATGCCTGGATAATTAGCTGCCTGCAGGCAGCGAAAATTCCAGCGCTGATGAACGCCCGTATCGGCCAATCTGGCTGACCTGAAACGCTATATTCGAATAGCCAGCGATGCCATACGAAGCCAACTCGCCTGCCGTGACGAGTTTTTGCGCCGCCGCCACGGTCCATTCCGCCTTTTGTAGCCCGCCTTGAAAAACCGACAGGTAATAGCCTTCGCTCTCCTCGGCTATCGGCTGATCAACTGAATCTATCCAGCCAATGTCTGCCCGTGACCGCCTGATCCATTGCGCCAGTATGTCGCCATTCGGCTGTATCTCGCCGGCGCCATGCACGGGGCTTCGCGGGATCAACGCAATCTTGCCAATTGGCTGGACCGAAACGACCGGCATATTGTCGCCAAGCCCTAGCGCCTCAACGCCAAGATTGGTTCCCGCCGGAAATTGGGCAGTATCCAGTATTTTGAGTGCCTCTTCCTCGATAAGGACGCATCGGGCCTCGGCGGGGTGATGCGTGACAGCATCGGAGGTGCCAAAACATCCGCGCAGCAAATTACGCATCTTCCAGCCAGTGGGTGAAACTTGCTCGGCTTCCCCATATCGGACCAGTTCTCCGGCAACCCAGAGAAGCGGCGCGCCGGCAGATAGAGGGTCACCAGCTCCGGGCGGCATCTGCATTCCCGCATGCATCAGTTCGATTTCAATCTCATTATGGGTATCGATCAGCAATTCGGTATGGCTGCTGAGCGCCTGCACCAACGCGCCCATAATAGCTGGCTGGGCAGTCCGGCCTATATCCACCAGATTATCGCCGAGCTGGACGGAAAGACTGGCCCCGCGCCATGCCGCTTCGTTACCTGCCGCTGCAACGACAATGAGCGGCTTGTTGAGATCATGCTCGCCAATCGCGGGCAAATCGAGAATGGCGATTTCACTCGACCCGGGATACCAGTCCGGCGCGGGGATGAAGGCTCCGGGAACTGCGCTGGAGGGGGCGGCCTGAAAATCCGCCAGAGCCCTTCTCGCCTCAATCCGCTGATAACCGTTGAAATTTTCGGTTTCAGTAATCCGGTACGGGCTTCCCGCTGCTTCGGGCAACAATACAGAATCGCCCGGCACCAGAATATCTGCACCAAACATAATGTGCCATGTCACCGATTGCTGCGACCTTTGCATATCCAGCAGCTTTAAATCGGCAAATTTTTTCGCGGTTGCTGCCTGAATGGCTACTGGCAAATCCACTTCCAGCGAAAGATATCCGGAGCCTGCCCTCTCGCTCTTTTGTACTCCCAGCTGAAAATCGCGCGCCGGTTCATAATACCGCAGCGCATATTGTTTCGGGACGTCAGTCACCGGCCTCTTCTGGCGTGTCACTTTGGGCAATGCGCGGCCACCATGCTGAGCCGCCGTCGTCGCCAGTTTTAGCTGGTGCCCCGCCGACCAGTCTTTCAGCCGGAACCCGTCATCAGCCGGCACGATGAAAATCGGGCAACTATCCAGCAGCGGCCCGAGCCCTGAACGCGCGTCAGATCCATCAAGCGCGTATCCGGTGACCTGCTCGCCGCTGGTTCCTGCGACAAGCCCCTTTGACGCATCGCGGAATATGTCATGCAGCGGCACATGGCCTTCGCGCTCTATTACCTCAAAAGTAAGCTGCGGAATGCGGTTGCCATATTCGGCGAGTTGAAGATTTTCAAAGACTGCATAGGCCATCCCCCTACTCGCGGGACATAATGTCGGCCCCACATCCGAAGCAATGAGGGGATCGACGGGTTGATCCTCATGCCCGTCATGGAAGCGAAACTCCGTTTCAACCTTAAAGTCGCCTGCCGCCCCGCGCAGCAAATTGCCATCTGCCCAAATGCGTCCGATAGCATCGAGTGGACGGCTCGAAAGTGCAACCGCAAGGTTCGCTGCATAGCTGTAGCTGTTGGTTGAAGGTCGCCCTTTGCCGCCGCCTTCTTTGCGGCGCGTCTCGACCAAATCAGTTGCCCAAAACACCGTTCCGGCAACGCGCATCTTACCAAAGATCGCTGGAACCCTGCTTCCATAGCTCGACGTTTGGATGTCCAGCTCCTTGAGCCGCGGGCCTTCCCGGCTCTTGCCCGAGCCCAGAATTTTCTGATCGGCGACCTGACCTATGATCGCACCGATCGCGCCGCCAATCGGCCCGCCTATCGCGGTGCCGACGGCGGACAATACCAAAGTTGCCATTTCAGCCTCCCTCAAACCGCCAGCGACCGATTACCTGCCAAGGAACCGGCGCAGGCGTCAAAACAACGCGGCGCAGCCCGGCATGCGCATGAACACATCCGCCCGCCGCCCAGACACCGAGGTGAGCCTGCCGCGGAGCAATGCTAAATACGATCAAATCGCCGACTTGTGGTTTCTCATCCAACTCGCAAAATTTCATCTCGCGCTGCTTCAATTCCGGCCCGAGCCATTCGAGAAACGCGCCGCGAAGGCCATATCGTGTTGGTAATCCTGCAAGCCCGCAGTGCCCCAGTACCGCAAACCCCGCCAAACCGACGCAATCCAGCGCTTGGCCAGGAATGCGCCCATGCAGCCGAAATGGCACGCCGATCTGGCTGAGCGCGCGGCTAGCAATTGCTTCCCCGATTGCGCCGCTATTTCCTTCAGCTGCCATCACGCACCCGGATAACGCGTCAAAATATCATTGCCCGGCAGATAGGGTTCTCCGCGAAAATTAATGGCGTTGCCAAAGCGCGCCGAGCAGGTCGCCATGACTTTATCGCACCCCTGCGTCAACGTCACACGGTCACCATCTGCCGCCATAAACGGCGCGGAATCGGCCAGCCTGATTTCTACGCCATTGCTATCGACAATGTCGCTGATCAAGCCGGTGTTTGGGCCGGTCATCCAGCGCAATTGCCCAAAGGCAAATGAACTGTCGGCAACAATCGGCGCTTCGGACAGGGTTATTGTCTCGCCATCCGCCGAAACCACCTTCGAATCATGGCGAAACCGCCTCACATTGAGCGAACAATCACTATCGCAAAAGCTGGCGCGGCACGATGGCGAAGTCGTGGGAACGATAGCTGCCGAAAGCAGCGCAGCAGGCCCGAGAAATTCGGCTTCGAACTTGCCTGCAGAATATGAAACCCCGCCAATTTCGCCTGCCGCCAATATTTGCTGTGTTTCAGACGGAACCATCCAGTCGATCAGAAAGATCGTTAGCGCCGCACGGTCCCACCGCCCAGCGCGCAAATCCGCCTCAGTGATCGCGGCGTTTTGTAGCGCGCCTGAAACGTCCAGCCCGCCGGTATCCAGCCCTTCACTCTGCACAATCGAACTCGGAAGCATGCCGGGGCTGGCACGATAAAGCAGCCCGCCCGTCGCGATGTCCCGATCATGCGACGTAAAGCCAAGCGCGATGCCGTCGCGCCGTTCAAGCCGCCAGCCATAAGTCGTGGTGGTGACAATCTGCCACTGCGACAAGTCGTTCATACCGCCTCGCGGACTTCGATCAGCGCCACCGATGGTATTTCACCAGCAAGAAATGTCGCACGATTGATCTCAATCAGGTCCTCGGCAAAGCGCACCGGAACATCGAAAAGAAAACCGGCGGTGACCAGCGCGCCTTCTTCGGGGGCAGTTTCAAAAATGATGATGCCCTGCTCTCCAAGCGTCCAGCCAGAAGCCGGAATCCCGTCAATGGCTATGACAGCACTATCTGTTACCGGCCGCGTGATCCGGCGCATTTGCCTTTCATCGCCAGCGCCATATTGCTTGATCAGCGCAAATTCGGTTTGCACGCCGTCGCCCACACCGATTTCCTGATCGCCTGTACCCGGCGTGCCGGTCATGGCGCTACTGCTATGTTCGAAAGGATCGCGAAAACGGAAGCCCTTTGCCGAGCCATGCCGCGCCCTGAAGAAATCCAGTAATATCCCGACCTCGCTTTCTGACCGGATGCCAGGGCTAACATCGTAGCTTTGCCTAGCATCGGCCCAATCGCTGTTGCGGCTTTCATGGCCCGAAAGCGTGGCCACGATATTGGTCGAGAACTGCGCCAGCGCGCTTGCCTGGCGGCCAATTTCGAGCGGAAAGACGACGTCATCGAAAGCCTGCACCTCTTCTTCTCCCAAATAGTAATGCGTGTATCCATCGCGCGCGATCTGCGGCTGCGCCCATACAAAAACCTGCGCTGAACTGCGGCTGAAAGCGAGATTGACGGCTTTGTCGATCTGCTCCCACTGCGCCTTGTCTTCGGGCTTCAATACGAAGCCGGAAAAATAATGCTGCTGATTGACCGGATATCCCAGCTGGTTTTCCATCTCGGTAACTGCGCGCGCCGTTGCGCCGTGATTGCCGCTCGTTACCCAGTCATAATCTTCCAGTTGCAATATATCGAAAGCCGGCGACGCCCAGCCGGGCGGCACATTCGCCCGCTTGGCCTCGGGCGCCGCGGCATCAAGCACGGTCGGCAAATAGACCAGCAATAGCGTCTCCGCGCCTGCGCTGCCTGCCTCATCGCGCACAGCATCTGCCAGCGCAATCGTAGATCCAGCCAGCAGCTCCTCCGCTCGGTCCAGCATAGCTTTTTGAATGGCGCTTTTTGGTCCTGATATTTGCGGCATCGAAACCGACAGCGCGCCGAACTCAGCCGCTGCCGATGCGTCATACAGGCAGATGCGCCCATCGGGCATGATCCACCACCACGGTTCGCCGATCTGGAAACGGACCGGCAGCCCAGCCGCCTTCAAAATGAAGGCAAACGCCCGCGCCGCCGCCTGCAAATATCCCATCGCTCCGGCATGCGCAGGCGACAGAAGCGCCGAGGGCGGCTCCCAGCCGGTCAGTGCGGGATCGCCGTTTTCTGCCCGCTGCTTCCAGTCATTCCAGCAATGCGCGTCAAGCAGCTCATAGGAAAGCGAGAAGATCAGCTCATATCCCGCCGCCTTCGCCCGCTCTGCAAAATCGGTATGCCAGCGGCGGCAAGCTTCGCCCAGCGCGCCGCCGGCAAGGCTGACATAGTGCCCGCCGCTATTGGGTTCGAGCCTGAAATAGTGGCTCATGCCGACATAGTGATTTATAATTTTTCGGTAGCCGAGCGCGCGAATATTATGCAGCAGCCTTTCCGGCGTCTGATTGTAACTGTCATCATAGCCTGTTGCCATGCGAAGGCTGTGTTCTGGCAGGATTACATCGCCGGTATCCAGCATCACACCCGTGCCGTCGCATCTGATCTCGGACAGCTCTACCCACCCTTCGCGGCCAGCTGCAAAAGCAGTGTTTGTCTGATCAAATTCGGGAGGCACAAGCGATATGAACATCCGGTCGATATCACCGGCATAAATCGGGTCGGCCTCTCCGGGCAGCAGGAAGCCGCCGGCCAGTTCGCTAAATTTCAGCGTGACCTGCGCATCTTCGGGCATGCCTTGTGCATAATTCCACAGCCGCACATACCAGCTCTTTGCGTTCCCCGCTTCGTCGCGGCCTTCGATAGTCAGCGTCGGGCCATGCACGGCGTCGAGCGGCATGATACCTTGCGACTGCCAGTGAAAACTGACGGTCAGCCGCCGGTAATCGCGGTTGGTTTCATAGGCCAGCAGCGGATGATCGATGCTGTCTTCGCTTTCCCAAATCAGCCCTGCCAGCTCATCACCATGATAGAAAACGGCATCGACGCGCAGCGATTCCGGTCCGCTCGTCACCACCGATGCCATCATCGGACGCGGGAAATTTATCGTCCAATATTGCGGATCAAACCGCATCACCGAGCGAGAATGTTGATTGCTGCGCTTCTCGCAAAGCCAGTAAGCCATGACCTATCCTCCTGCGTTTTCGAGCGCGCGGCGGACCGACCGCGCCACATGGCGAGAGGACCGTTGCAACATTTCGGGTGCGCTGCCGCTGCCATTGTCGGATATGTTGATGGTGAGATTGATCGAAGCACCGCCAGAACCAGCCGCACCTGTCTCAACCCGCCCGCTGCTGGTTGGCACAAATATCTCAGGGCCACTTTCGCGACCCGGTAGGCGCGGCCCGGTGGCACGGGGCCTCCGGTCGCACGGCCCGGCGCGCCCAGTATGCCGCCCAGCACATTTGCCAGTCCGGCGAACAATCCGCCATTACCGCCTCGACCTCCCGCGCCCGAAAAAATCGAATCCAGCCCGGTGCGGATCGCTGCTGCGGCAATGTCCGCGAGCACCGATAATGCCAGTCGCCGCAAATCCTCAAAGCCAAACTTGCCGCGCTGGATTGCCCGGATCAGGCCATTTTCCAATGCACGCCCTGCCCGCTCCAGGCCATCTGCAAACGGCCCGTCGAGCTCGGCGCGCATCGCGCTTACGTCTTGCGCAAAGCCCTGCGTATCGGCCCGCACCGATACGACCAGCCGTTCAATTTCTTCATCCATTGTCATGATCCTTCACGGCCCATGGCGGGCCACAAGCGCTTGTGTCGGGAAACTGCGCCATCAACCGCGCCAGCAAACTCGCATCGGGCGGAGCCTCGTTTTGCGGAGACAATACCGCCAACACGCTTTGCAGTTCGGCAGGTGTCGCCGACCAGAAATCATCAGGCCGCCAGCCAAGCGCAAGCGCGCATTGACCGCAAAGCTGCCCGGCATTTTCGGCAAACATCATTGCCCCGCCAGTATCTGCCCAAGCAATATCTTGAGCGCCGGCGTTGCTTCCGCCAACCCGCCCGCTGTTACCGCTTCAGCGAATTCGGCACGGTCAACACCCGACCTTTCCGAAAGGCAATGCCAGAAAAGTGCCACCATCTCCGATAGCCGCAACTGGCCAACTGATGCGCGTTCTACCATGTCAAACAGCGGCCCCAATTCTTCTTCAGCGGCAACCAGGGCATTGAAGCTGGGACGCAATTTATGCCCGGCAACGACCGCTTCACCGCGCGCGGAATTAACCTGCTCATCATCGTTCTGCGCTGGGGTCATACCGCCGCCACCGCGCCGGAGCTTTCGAAGCTCATAGTATAACTCCGCTCGCCATTGTAGTCGCCGGCATAATCGAGCCGTGTGATCAGGAATTTGCCCTGCATCCGCTCGCCGCTCTCAAAGCTGAGTTCATAGTCCGAGATCGTGCCGGCCAGCGCGTGATCGCGTATCTGCGTTTCAGCCGCAGAGCCGGTGAATATCCCCGCCGCCGATACCGACACAGATCTTACTCCTGCGCCAGACAGCAAATCGCGCCATCCGTCAGAACCCTTATGGGTGATATTCACCGCGTCGCCATTGATCGACATTTGCGTCGTGCGCAGTCCGGCAACCGTGCTGTAAACGGGCGGCTCTCCGCCATCGCCGACCTTTAACAGGAAGGCGCTTCCTTTTTCTGCTGGCATCTATTTTATCCTTATGTTGCCTTATGTTGAAAGTAATCTGATCCGCTGCTCGACAAGCCCGGCCCAAGGGCCTTCAGCATCACGCGCGACAAGCGAGCGGAGAAAAACATTGCTGGCGACCCGCCATCCCGGAAGGTCGGAAGGCAGCGCGTCGAGCGCGTCTTCGACATGCGCCATCAAATCATGCAGCCGCGCCGCCTCTTCGCCGTCATCCCACACGGTGAGCGATATTCGAATTTCTCGTCCGTGCTCGGTCTTGCTGCTCCAGTCGCTGACAACGCCGTCAGCTACCGAAATATACGGATAGGCGGCGCGCGGCGGTGGACCATCAAAGATACCCGTGAGCGTATTAGCAAGCGCCGGATGCGCCTCTAATGCGGTCACCACCGCGGCCTGCAATTTTTTTGGCGCATCGCTCATCTTATTCGGTTCCTGAAATTGGGGTCGGTGACATACCGAGCGCGAAGCCGCTTGCCGCTGATAACAAAGCCATCGGGCCGCGCCTCGACGGAGACATCGTCAGGCAAGTTCAACCTACCGATAATCTCGTCTCGTTTCTTCATTGCGGCTCGTTCGCCAATGGCCTGTCCGCGAGCAGTCAAGCGGTCGAGGCTCATCGCACTTCCTCGCAAGTGAGGCGCATGTAGGCAGGCTCTCGCGGGTCACTCATCACACTGCGCACGGCCAGATATTTGTGCCGCCAAGTGAGCCGCAGCCGCAAATCAACACCTTCGCGTTTGCGCATCGTAACCTGCCAGCGCGGCGCAGCGGACAATGCATCGGCCTGCTCCAGGCCTGCTGGCATAAGCGGCAACACCGCAGCCCACGCTTCTCCGGCATAGACATATTTGCCCAACGCTCCGGCAATTGCATCGCGGTTGCCCAGGCGTGTTTCAAGAATGACGCGCTCTCGCAGCGTCCCGGCGAACTCGCCATTCATCGCTTCGCACCATCTGACAGCCGCATCCGCCGCCATGGCCGCAGCAGCGCAGCGACGGCAGCCGGCGGCCCTGCATCCTGTGCATCATCGCGGCTGGTATATAAATGCCCTGTGAGCCTCAATATCGCGAGCCGCAACGCCTCCGGCAGGCCGTCCCAATCCTCCGCCAAACCGGCCTCGACGGTAACCTCCACGCGGCCAGCAGCGCCCGGCCTGCGGATGCGGATATAGGCATCATCATTGCGGTCAATCTCCGCTTGCCACGCATTATCCGGCAACAAAAAAGTAGCGCCATCGGCGGGAATACCGGTCGCCGAAATGACCTCGATCACGGGCGTGACCGCCAAACGCCGCCAGCCCGAACCCGCCGATATGACCTGTCTTGCATTCCGCCGGATCAGCATCTGACCGGTGAAATTCTCGGCATGGCTGATCGCTGCGGTCAATATCGCACCGAGTGAGGTATCCTCGGCATCGGCTTCGATGCGCAAATAGGCCCGTGCCTCGTCCAGCATCACGCTGTCGAGACCGAGCGCGTCATGGCTCAGCATAATTTGTTCCCTATTTTTTGTTTGAGCGGCGAAATTTATGCGCCGAAATCCGTAACGCGATCAGGCGATTTCCCATTCGACCGCAACGCTGCTCATCAAATATGCAGTTGACGGAATTGACTCTGCAGCCCGGACGAACATCAATAGATATCCGTCTGCCGAAATCTGCTGATCGAGTGCAAAAATATGCCGGTGCATGCCGGTTCCGGTAAAGTCGACATTGTCTGCAGCGAGCAGCAAATTCCGCACTATGACGGCATTGTTGGTTGCTGTGCCATCCCACGGCCCGGTCTGATGATAGAGGCGAATGTCGATGCTGCCTGCCGCCGCCGAATTGACTCGGCCCGCAAATCTCAGGCCCGTCACCCTACTACCCGCCAACAGCAGCGGTCCGAAATTCTGCCAGCCAATATTTGGATCTGCGCCTATCCCGCCTGTCTGATTAAAATTTGCAGTTTGTATGCTATAAATATTGGAAAAACCGACCCAGCGATTGTCATTGTGAAGATACCATCGCCCGCCGATATCAATATACTGGCTTGACGCGCCAGCACCTGCCGAACCTTGGGGGCCAGTTGGGCCGACCGGCCCGGGTTCTCCCTCCGCTCCTGCGAGTCCTTCAGGCCCGGTGTCACCGATATCTCCCTTTGGACCCTGAGCGCCCTCGCCGCCGGGCGGCCCTTGCAGCCCTGCATTTCCGGCACCTCCTTGCGGACCAGAAGGCCCCGCAGGGCCAACCAGATTTATGACGCCAGGCCTCCCAGCAATCATCGCCGGAACAGCTGCCCCGGATACCGATGGCCGCCAGACAGCCTTCAGCTGCGCATCCGGCAATCGCCATTGTAGCTGTATATTCATGCCGATACCGATGGCCGGATAGAAATGGCAATCGGATCGCTAATGATAACGCCGCCGTCACTCATCTCCAGCCGCGCATCGGCAACATAGCTGCCGGGCACTAGCGCCGACGAAGCAGGCGCCGGGATGGATAAATCCCACCCCGCCGCTGTCTCGCCATCCCCCGCGCGCGGTTCAATAGCGAAGGCAGCGGCCACCGGTGTATCGGGAGCAGCGCTCGTCCGCCCCGGGGCCACCGCCTTCATCGCCGCGCTGATATTGCTGACCGTCAGGGGATCGCCGGTCAGCGCATCAAGCGCGAGCGAAATCGTCTCTCCGCGCTGGAAAGTATAAATTGTCATTTTGTCATCCTGAAAAAGCGGGCATCGTCACCCCCGCGAAGGCGGGGGCCCATCACCTGAGCTCTGGTAAAGAGCAACCGCAGGAGATGGGCTCCCGCTTTCGCAGGAATGACAAAGATTGCTGCGGATTTAGCTCACGCCGAATTTCATCAGCTTGATCGCTTCCGAATTGCTCACAGCTCCGCCAACGCGTTTGGTGGCGTAGAAATGCACATAGGGCTTGTTCGAATAAGGATCGCGCAAGATCGATGTCTCGGCGCGTTCGGCAATCAGATAGCCGGCCTTGAAATTGCCAAATGCAATCGAAAGGCTGTCCGAAGCGATATCGGGCATTTCTTCCGCCTCGACCACCGGATAGCCGAGCAGCGTATCGGGCTGGCCAGCGGTCAATCCCGCCTGCCAGATGAACGCGCCATCGGCCGTCTTCATCTTGCGAATAGTGGCCAGCGTCGCGCTGTTCATCACCCATGCTGCGCCTTGCCGATAGGGTGACCGCAGCGAGTGAACGAGCTCGATCAAGCCGTCTTCCGCGTCAGTGGCTGCAAAATCACCGTCAACGCCCGACGTCACATATTGCAGCGTGCCAAAACTACGCACATCATCGGTTTCATCCGAGGTCGGCGCAGTCAGGAAACCGGTGGGTTTATCCGCGCCGTCACCGGCCACAAACGCGCTGCCCTCCGCCTTGGCAAATTCGCTCGCAATCTCGCTCGCCAGCCATGCTTCAACGTCAAATTGCGAGTCATCGAGCATCGCTTGAGAAGCAGCCGGATTGGCATAGAGATCGCCAAAGCTCGGCAAAATCTCGTTAAACACCGGCGTATCTGTTTCGCCGCGCGCTTCTGTTTCGGCGGCCCAGCCAGAGGCAACACCTGCTTGCGTCACCAGCTTGCGATACCCCGCACTGCCAACCTGCACGACATTGGCGATGGAACGGATCGGCGAAGCTGCCTTCATCGCCCGATCAATCACCGCATCAATCTCTTGCGGCAGCGCATAGCCGCCATCACCCGCAACCGCGCCGGTCACACTTTTCAGCTCGACCTCAGCGCCCTTGCGCAAATAGCCATCAACAAATGCACGCCGCGCCGGGCTGCCGGCAGAGCTGACGGAAATGCCGCCAGCCAGCCGTGGCCGCCTACCCGCCATCACCGGCAACACCGCCGCATCAAATGCCGCCTCAATCGGATCGGCCTTCACTTCATATTTCATATATATTCTCCATAAAAAAAGCCGCCCAAATGGACGGCCAGATCATAACAAATTTCCAAAATTAGTTAGTCATGCGCAACACCTGTCTCACAGGCCTTGATTGCCTTCTCCCGCCAGTACGCATCAACATCCCACCAATCTCGTAGTTCATATAGCGCTGGCAGCAGCGATTTATGCGCTACATATGCAGCAGCCTCAACTGCCGAAACTCCAACCGAATCTTCCGTTAGTAGCGAACTGACGAGTTCCAGCGCCTCGGGTGCGCCACCGCTTGCCAAACCAAGAATCGCCTCGGATCTTGTGTCAAAATGCCCGTCGGTTGCAAGTTTGAGCAGCGCTTCTTTCAACGCTGCCTGATCAAGCTCACCGTCTTCAAACAACTGTGAAATTAACAAGGCCGCCCAATCGCGGTTGCTATCTTCCGGATCGTCCACATAGGACAGCAAGCATTGCAGATTCTGGCGTCCGAACTCACCTTCGAACGTAACTTCCTCACCAATCACACAGTTTAGGAAATCTGATTTGGGATAGTATCGTTCTTCCATGTGTAACGTATGCCATTGATACTATTTGCCTACAATAGACCTCACTCCACCGCCAACACCTTCGCCGCTGGCTGCATCGGATGCGTCACCACGCTCACCTCGATCAGTTCGAGGTCAGTAAGTTCACGATATGTATTATTCTCCATCCCCTGCACGCGATATCCGAAGGACAGCCCGCTGCCATTCGCAACGCGGCGGGGCGCATCTTCATCGACCTGTGCGATCACACGAAGCCCGCGTTCGTCTTCGGAAACGCTTTCGACAAAACCAATCCGCTGGTTGCGGTCATGCTGCCACAATAGCGGGATGCCAGCCTTGGCGGAGCCTGCAAAAGCGCCCTTGCGAATGATGTCTCCGCCGCGATCGGGCGTATCAAAGATGGCGGCATACCCTGCAATTCTCATTGCATCACCAACGCGCCAAGCCCCAGCTTCACCGCCAGCCCGATCAGCAGCAATGCAAGGCCCACCCGCACGATCCAGCCAATCGCCGCCTTGCGCGCCGATTTCTTGGCATCGCGCCAGGCGGAAAGCAGCTCGCGCAGTTCGGCCATATCCTTTGGCGCATCGCCGTCCGCTAGCCCAAGCCGGGCCAGCGCCCGCGCCGCGCCCAATTCGGACGATTCCTCGATCACCGCGCGCATCGTCGCCAAATCCGCCCCGCGCACCTCGGCCTGCGCCGTCAGTTGGGCGAGTGTTTCTCCGTCATTCATGCTGCATCCTCTCCTTTCTGTCCCCCTCTCCTTTAGGGGAGGGGCTAGGGGTGGGGCCGTCAGGCTCAGCGCTGCCGCCGATAGCCCCCTCTCCCTTCGCAACTTCGCTGCTCTTCCCTCTCCCCTGAGACGCGGTCGAGCGAAGCTCAACGGTCGAGGGTTCCAGCCCAAGCATCGCGCGCTTCTCGTCATCGCTCAGAAATTCCGCCGCTGTCACCTGCGCCCAGAGCCGCTCGCGATCTTCGCTAAGCGCGCTCACCTGATCGAGATCGACCGAGAGGCATAGCCCCGCAAAAAACGGCTGCAATCCTTCAGACAACGCTTCCAGTATCTTGCCCGTCATCGGCAATATCGCTTGCCGCCACAGCGCGCGGTTGGCCTCGCGGTAGTTGGCATACGCCGCATCTCCCGGCAGCCCGAGCAGCATCGGCGGCACGCCAAAGCTAAGCGCAATCTCCCGTGCCGCCGCCGCCTTCAGGCTCACAAAATCCATCTCCGCTGGCGTCATCGAAAGCGCCTGCCATTTCAGCCCGCCTTCGAGCAGCATCGGCCGACCAGCATTCACCGCGCCGGCAAAGCTCGCCTCCAGCTCTTCTTTCAGCCGGTCATATTGCTCGCTCGATAGCGGCACATTCTCGCCCGGTTCATAGACCAGCGCTCCCGATGGCCGCGCCGCATTATCAAGCAGCGCCTTGTTCCATTTCGATGCCGCATTGTGGATCGCCACCGCGCCCGATGCCGCACCGAGACAGCCAAGGCCATAATGATCGTCTAGCGGGTGGATCGAGCGGATGTGAATGACCCGCTCTGGCGCAATCCGGGTGGTCGTATCACCCGCGCGGTAAACAAAACCTGTCGGCCAGCCCTGTGCATCGGCCTCCACCTTGACCCGCTCGGGGCGCAGCGCAAAGAGCTCGCAAGGGCTACCGTCCGGCCCTTCCAGCAACTCGACATAAGCGTTGCCATGTAAGAGCAGATGCACCGCCACTGTTTCAAGGAGCGATTGCCCGCCCGATGTCGCGCGGATGAGCGAGAGCGCCGCATCGTCAGTCGCGGTGAGCGGCGCCGAAGCGGCCCCTTCCGCCACCAGCCGCACCGCACGCTGCGCTATCGCATTTTCGAGATAACCCTTGCGGATCTGATCCTCATAAGAACGCGGCCACTCGCCGAGCGCCTGCATCCCATATGGACGCGCCAACCGCACACGCGAACGCCCCGGACGCGACTTCCCACGCCCGACCGATTTCCAGCCGAATATTTTCATTTGAATTCTCCTAATGGGAAAAGTTCAGAGCACCCGAACCCTCGGCCCGCTCCCACCCCCCCCCCAGCATCAATTCTGTCATCGCCCATACGAGCGCATCCGCCCTGTCTGGCGACCTTCCCGGGCCTTCGTAAGCCCCGCCGGTTATTAACCCGCAAAGCTGATCCTCCAGCTGCGGGAACGCGCCGCAATGAAAGGCGCGTCCGGCCTCGTAGAGCGCAGCCACCGGCTCGGCCCGCGCCACTTTTCCTCGGCTGGCATGAACCAGCTTCACCGGCATCGCGATATCCGCAGCGCGCAAAGTGCTTTCGACCATCGCCCCGCCCTGATTGGCTTCGGCAATCACGCGGTCGGCGCGCCATGCGTCGGCTGCGTTCGCCACCGCGCGCGCCCAGCCTTCGGGCGAACAGCCTTGAACGCTGAAATCGGCAAGCACATAAGCCTTGCCATCGGCGCCCAACCCCGTCGCAATTATTCCGCATTCATCCCCGCCTGCACCGCCCGCACGCCTGACTATCGGCCCGGCAGGCGGATCGACACCGATCACCACACGCCGCATTTCGGGCAAGTTCTTCTCGCGGCATCGCTCGATTGACGCGCGGCTCCACAGCGCGCCCTCCAATTCCTCGATCAGTTCTCCGTCAAGCTCCTGCCGCCCAAGCCGGGTGCCGCCATAAAGGCTGCTCACCGAACTCACAAAACCCGGCGCCAATGCGCCAATATTATCCGCCATCCGCCCATGCGTCACCGATACGCCCTGTTCTTTGAGCAGCCGCCTCACCAACGATACCGGACGCGGCGTTGTCGTTGCCATCACCTGAGGATTCGCGCCCAGCCGCAGGCCAAGCATCAAATTGTCCCATGCGTTATCACCGCCCGGCCATTTCGCAATTTCATCGGCCCAGGCATAATCATGCTGCGGCCCGCGCAGGCTTTCAGGCTCAGCGGCTGAATATAGCGTCGCGGTCGAACCATTCACCCATGTCAGCTGCCCCAGCGATGATCGCCATTCGGGCCGCTCATCATGTTCGAGCGACAATAGCCCGCTTTCACCCTCGACCATCACCGAACGCGCTTCGCCCATATTTGCACCGATCAGTGCGATCCGTACGCCGGGTTCGCCTTCTGCCTTTTCACGCGCCCATTCTGCGCCCATCCGTGTCTTGCCATACCCGCGCCCCGCCATCACCAGCCAGACGCGCCAGTCGCCGGCGGGAGCGAGCTGATCTTCGCGCGCCCAGAAATGCCAGCACCGCATTCTTTTGAATTCGGCCACACTTTTGGCCGCGATCACCTGCTCCATCTCGCGCTGCGGCATGGCCAACAGGGCAGCCGCCGTCAGTTCACCCGCCATTACCGTCCAATATCGTTTTATTTTGCTCGATCCGCGCGCGCATCAAATTGAGCCGTGCGATCAATTCGGCCTTTTGCTGCGCTGTGTTTTTCTTCGGCGCATTCCTCGGCGCCGCTGCTTGCCCTGTAACCCTGCCGCGATGTGCCGCTAGTAAAGCAAGCGCCAACCGGTGCTTTTGCGCTCTGGCTTTCAGCGTAGCATCCTTGATGTTACCGCGCGCGTCTTTGAGCGCCTCTTCTAGCAATTGCGCCTCAAGCAGCGCGTAGCCTTTTGAAAGCGCGGCCAGCCATTGGCGCTGAAATATCTCCGACCGGCCATGCTCGGTATAAACCAGCGATTTCGAAATACCGGCCTTTTTCGCCGATGCCGTTACATTGGCGGTTGCGGCAAGATGCGACAAAAACACTTTGCGCGCACTTGCATCAAACTTTTTCGCTTTTCTGCTCGTCCTGTCCGTCTTTGCCCCCCGCCCGCTTGCCTTTGCCATTCATCCGACCCTCGCACAAAAAAAGGCCGGAGAAACCTCCAGCCCGTATACTCTGTTACTAATCCGTCGCTGCGGCCCATTCAAATAACCACTCGCCGCGACTCGCAATTTTCGACTATGGCAAATATGTACCCATTTAGCGTTACGTTGTCAATTAATTTTACCTATTTGGTTAGATTATTTCTTCAGAAATAGCTTCAACGATGGCCATTGAGCGCGGACCGCCTCACGCCCCGCCGCTATCGCTGCGCGAATTTTGGCTGGCTTGAAATCCAGGGTATCGGCGGCCTCAAACCCCGCATCCGGCGCGATGATACGGATCGGCGCAAAACGGTAGCGCGCCAATTGCTGATCAAGCGGCAGCATCGCGGCGGCAACATTGAGCGGCGATAACCCAAGCGCCGTCAATTTGTGAAATTGCGCCTCGCGCGCGGCAATCAAATCGTTGATCAGCATTGCATTCTGGGTGTCATTCTCGGCGACCTCGCACCCTTGTATGCCCACGGCGCGCAGGCCAATCTCAACAAGATTATCATAGGTCTTGCCCGGCTCTCTTTCGGGCTTGGGAGGCGATGCCAATATCACCAAAATGGCGCGCGGGTTCAGCTTCATTGCGCTCGACAACGGCGCCACATTGCGCACCCCGCCATCGACCCATTGCTCGCTTGTGCCGCTCGCATCGCGGCTCTTCAATGGCTGGAAGAAGGGCGGCTGCGCCGAAGACGCATAGACCCAGTCGCCAATATTGGGGTTTTTCTCATCGACATCGACATAGCGCCCGGTCGCCAGGCTCACCACACCGACACGCAGTTTGCGCCGCGCGCGTTTGATCTGTTGCGGGTCGGCATAGGCGTTCAGTTTCCGCCGCAGCTTTTTGGCATCGAACAGCGAATCCGCGCCAAAGATCGCGCCCGCCACGCCAAATGGCCGCTTGCGGTAAATGTCGCTGTTCCCCTTGATCGACAGCCATTCATTGAGCAGCCCGGGCATATCATTCATCGCCCCGCCAAGCGCCTGGATCGCGCCGGTTGATACGCCGGCAAAAATATCTACACGCACACCGTTGGCGCTAATGAGCTCATCGAGGACGCCGACCTGAAACGCACCCTTCGCGCCTCCGCCAGACAATACCACTGCCAATTCTCCAGACATAGAGAAACCCTTTCTGCCATCAGGCAAGAGCGACTCACATCACGGATTATAGCATAGCGCGCCGCTGTTGTCGCGGCAGCGGCGATTTGCAGGCAGAGTTTGAGCCCTCCCCTAACCGGCGAGAAACTTTTCCTCACTTGCAATTTGCGCCGAAAAACTTGGCAGCGACCAGATTCCGGCAAGCCATTTGGCCAGCCGCGGATGCTGGGCTGCGTCAGGCGCGACCCCGGCATGCTTCAAATTCACAAACGGGCTAGCAACGGCAATATCGGCGAGCGTCAGCCGGCCTTCGACCAGAAACCCGCCAGCTTCGGGCATCATTGCCTCCAGCTTAGCCAGCAGCGGCGGCATATCCTCTTTTTCGGCCTTGTCGGCGGCGGCGGAATCGCCATCCTTCCCCATGAATTTTGGCATTACCACGCGGTTGATGAATATCGGCCCCATGACCGCCGGAATCACGGTGTCGCCAACCTCGTCATAGAAGACCGCCTTGCCGCGCGCCTTTGCTTCTTCGGGAAGCAAAGCAGCTCCATGTTTGACCTCAAGATAATGGATGATCGCGCTGCTGTCCGCCAATGTGAAACCGTCATCATTCATCGCCGGAATTTTGCCCATCGGCGATGCGGCGACAAAATCGGGGTCTGCGCCATCGGGGCCCATCGGGAAGGTCGGTGTATGATCATATTCTATCCCGCGTTCTGCACAATAGACCATAAGCTTGCGAACAAAGGGGGAGAGCGAGGCGCCAAAGATTTTCATTGGTAAGGTGACCTTTCATTTTTTTTAGCTAGGCAGCGAGTGTAGCTCGTCACCTGAAATAGTAAAGGTTGCAAATGGAAACGTAGTTGTAATGCCGCACTTGCCTTTGCAAATGCTTGCGGTAATGCGGCTGCGATATGATCAGGCAGCAAATGTTGTCTTACGGAGAATATGCCAGCGATGCTGAAACGCCTGTATGACTGGACAATGGAAAAGGCCGCGCACCGCCATGCCGAGCGCTGGCTGTTCGTATTTTCCTTTATGGAAAGCAGCTTCTTTCCAATCCCGCCGCATCCGCTGCTTGGCCTGATGTGCCTTGCGAGGCCGGAAAAGGCGCTGCGCTACGGCATCATCTGCACGCTTGCCTCGGTGCTAGGCGGGTTGTTTGGCTATGCCATCGGCTACTTTGCGTATGAGACAATCGGCATCGGATTGCTCAAGGCGCTTGGCCTATGGGAGACCTTTCCCGCCGCCGCCTGCTACCTGCGCGAATATGGCGCGGAGATCATTCTGGTGAAGGGCGCAACGCCGATACCGTTTAAACTTATCACGCTTTCAGCAGGCTTCATTCAAATGAACCTGTTCACCTTCATCTGGGCGAGCATATTATCGCGGTCGTTCCAGTTCATGCTGGTCGGTTTCCTATTCTGGAAATTCGGCGCGCCGATCAAAGCGTTTATCGAGAAATATCTGGGAATCCTCTCCGTCGCGTTTGTCGTGCTGATCGTCGGCGGCTTCTTCTTGGCAGCGGCTCTCAGCGGCGGCGGCGGCGACAGCAGCGAGCGCTGCGCCAATGTCAAAACGATGGAACAGCTTACCGAAACGCCAGCCTAACGCTTTTCAGCCGCGACTATTCGCCGAGGAAAATGCAGCGTTGATATTTCTCCTTGCCGACGGACTCGGATAGCGCCTCTAGGCCGCCGCCAGATTTGGCGAGCTCTAGCTGCTTCCGTTTTTCTTTGTCTAATTCTCCGACGGTAGTTGCGGCAATCGCTCCTAGGACTGCCTCGTCGGCCGCAGATCCGGCACTTTCCTCAGGAAAATATTGGTCAACTGTTGCCCGATAGTGTTTTCTTTCCAACTGCCCGGCAAGCCTTCGCATAACCTTGGCATTCACGCTCTCAGCGCCCTCGCGCCCTTCAACCTCATCGGCAGCCAATCCGATAATCACTGCACAAAAGCGGTAATCGTCATGCGTAGGCGCTTCCACCGGCACCTCGGCATCGAGCAAGGCAAGGCATTTCGTCATCAGCTCGCTCAGCAACACATCTGCGTCCCCGCCGCCTTCCGCGATTTCTATCGCTTGCCCCTGTACATCTTCGACCGCCTGCTTAATCGCCAGCGCCACAACCTCTTTTGGCTGCCCGGCTTCCTTCACAACCCGCTCGCCGACGATCCCGGCATAGGCCCGTCCGCGCTGCATCACATTGGGAAAGCGCATCGAAGTAGCAATGCCGCGTCGTTGTTCATGGGCAACGAGGCCGAGCGTGGCAACACAGCGAATATCACGCATATGTGTATCAGTGAGCGGCGAGGGCAGCGGCGCGGCGGCAGCGGCAAAAAGAAGTGTGCTGAATATCATGGCTGCTACCTAGCCCGGCACGGCAGCAATGTCAGCCCCGCACTGTCATAGCCCTCCCTTCCGCCGAAACAGAGCAGCTTGGGGCTTCATATTGGCAAGGCAATTATCAAAGCCAGCCGTTGCCATAGCCTTGATTTCGGGGCAGAAGCGGCGGCAATGAACCGTCTGACAAATTTGCTCCTGCGCTACCGGCACTGGGCCGCGCTCGCCTCAGGCGGACTGTCTGCGCTGGGCGTTGAGCCGTGGGGCTTGTGGCCGCTGACGCTACTCTGCCTCGCGCTGCTGATCTGGCTGACCGGAAATGCCTCGACAAAAAAACAAGCATTTCTCGCCGGATGGCTTTTCGGCATCAGCCACTTTACCATCTCCCTGCAATGGATCGGTGTTTCCTTCACCTATCAGGGCGCGATGCCCGCATGGCTGGGCTATGTATCGGTGTTCCTGCTGTCGCTCTATCTCGCCGTCTATCCAGCGCTAGCGGCGCTCGGCGCATGGTGGGCTGGCCGATTGGGCGGCCGGGGCAGTGTGTCATCAATCCCCTTCATCCTCGCCTTCGCCGGTTTCTGGATCATTGCCGAATGGCTGCGCAGCTGGATGTTCACCGGCTTTGCGTGGAATCCGCTCAGTATCATTCTTGTTCCGGCAAATTTAACCGGCCTCACAAAGTTTGTCGGAAGCTACGGGCTATCTGGAATTGTTATTGTGATCGCCGGCTTCGCAGCGCAGTTCAACGTCATCCGCAAGAACAGGATGGCGCTGGTTTGCGCTCTAGGCCTGCTGACAATGACCGCTTTGCTATCGCTATTTCTACATCGACACGGCGGCCGACATGCCAGTGGTCAAGGCCACCGCGTCACAATCGTCCAACCCGGCGTCACCCAGGAAGAACGCAACGATCCGCTGATGGCAAACAGCAATGTTGGCAAGCTCGTCAAACACAGCATCGCGCCGCCAGAGCAAAGCTCGCCGCGCATCCTCCTATGGCCGGAAAGCGCGCTGCCATGGTATCTCGAAGGCGGCTACCCATTCCGCTTCTATCAGGGGCAACCGGGCGAAAGCGCGCAAGGCACGCGCTTAGCGGTGAGCCAGCTGCTCGGCCCCGATGATATCTTGATAACCGGCAATGACCGGCTGGTGATTGACAGCGATGGTCAGCTCACCGGCGCGCATAATAGCGTCGCTGCCATCGATGCGCGGGGAGACATCCTTGGCCAGTATGACAAGGCGCATCTGGTGCCTTATGGTGAGTATCTCGCGCTTCGCTGGCTGCTCGAACCGCTGGGCGCGGCGCGGCTTGTTCCCGGCGTTATCGACTTCTGGCCCGGCCCCGGCGCGCGGACGCTTAGCCTGGGCGAAGGCAAACCCAATGTCGGCATCCAGATTTGTTATGAGATCATTTTCTCCGGCCGGGTTACCGACTCTGCAAACCGCCCTGACTTTATCTACAACCCCTCCAATGATGCATGGTTCGGAACCATCGGCCCACCGCAGCATCTTGCGCAAGCGCGGCTTCGTGCGGTCGAGGAAGGCCTGCCTGTGGTGCGTGCTACTCCCACCGGCATCAGCGCGGTGATCGATGCCGACGGGAATGTCGTCCATAGTCTGCCACTGGGCGTGGCCGGACAGATTGATGCGAAGCTGCCAGCGGCACGCACGCCGACATTATTTGCCCGGCACGGCAATGCCCTTCCAGTCGGGTTGGCGATATTGATGCTGCTCTTCGCATTCTTGCCTGTTGTCACCCGCCGCGCTTCACGCTAAGAGCCGTCGCCAACACATAAAGCTTTCTTTATATCATACAGGAATATCCATGCGCTCCAGCTTCCTCTTCACGTCTGAATCCGTTTCCGAAGGCCATCCAGACAAGGTTTCAGACCAGATTTCCGATGCCGTCGTTGATCTGCTTTTATCAAAAGACCCCGAAGCGCGCGTGGCCTGTGAAACGCTTACCACCACCAACCGCGTTGTTCTCGCCGGTGAAAT
Organism: Sphingorhabdus sp.; assembly: GCA_036479555.1. Classification (GTDB taxonomy): domain Bacteria; phylum Pseudomonadota; class Alphaproteobacteria; order Sphingomonadales; family Sphingomonadaceae; genus Sphingorhabdus_B. The sequence continues at coordinate 91,510 of JAZGFP010000002.1, read as the reverse complement.
CCGCTGCAAGGGAATCTTTGAAAATGGCGCGTGGGTCGATGGTGCACTTGAAGAAATCGAAGCTGCCGTACGCAAAACGGTTAAGGAAATCGGATATGAGCAGGAGGGTTTCCACTGGGAAACACTGACCTTTGAAAACCATCTTCATGGCCAATCGGCGCATATCGCACAGGGCGTTGATGCCAGCGGCAACAAGGATGAAGGGGCCGGCGATCAGGGGATCATGTTCGGCTATGCGTCCGACGAAACACCAGACCTGATGCCCGCGACGCTCGATTTCAGCCACAAGATATTGGCGCAAATGGCCGCCGACCGCAAATCCGGCAAAGCGCCCTTTCTTGAGCCCGATGCCAAAAGCCAGGTCACGCTTCGCTATGAAAATGAAAAGCCGGTCGAGGCCACTGCCTTGGTGGTATCCACGCAGCATGCACCGGGTTATTTTTATCATGGCGGCGAAGGCGATGAAGCGCGTTACGGCGAATTGCGTGACTATGTGATGGGTGTGTTTAACAGCGTGCTTCCCGAAGGCTTCATCTCCGACAAGACCGAAATCCACGTCAACCCGACCGGCCGCTTTGAAATTGGCGGGCCGGATGGCGATGCAGGGCTTACCGGACGCAAGATCATCGTTGATACCTACGGCGGCGCAAGCCCCCATGGCGGCGGTGCATTCTCCGGCAAAGACCCCACAAAGGTTGACCGGTCAGCCGCTTATGTGACGCGCTATCTGGCAAAGAATATTGTCGCCGCAGGGCTAGCGCGCCGTTGCACGATACAGTTGAGCTATGCGATTGGCGTTGCTCATCCACTGTCGCTCTATGTCGATCTCCATGGCACAGCCAAAGACGGGTTGAGCGAGGATGCGGTCGAAGCGGCGATCCCGACGCTCGTTAACCTCACACCGCGCGGCATCCGCGAACATCTCGGCCTCAACAAGCCGATTTACCGCAAAGCCGCAGCCTATGGCCATTTTGGCCGGACTTCGGCGGGCGATTTCTTCCCGTGGGAAAAAACCGATCTTGTCGATGCGTTAAAGGCGGCACTGGCCTAGATCGGGTTCCAGCCTTGGATTTCCAGCCGCAATTGTCTAACCGGCTTATTATGGCAGATCCGACCACACTTGGCCGCCTCTATGGCCGGACAAAAGGCAAAAAGCTGCGTCCGAACCAGCTTGCGTTGTTCGATAGCTTGCTGCCGCAAATTGCCGTTCCCGAAAAAGCCGAGATCACGGCAAAGCGGCTCTTCGGTTCGGATCGCCCGCTGCATTTCGAAATCGGCTTTGGCGGCGGCGAGCATCTGGCCTATCGCGCCGATATGCTGCCCGATCACGGCTTCATCGGCTGCGAGCCTTATGAAAATGGTGTGGCGCAGATGCTGGCACATATTGAAAATTATGACGGCACTGGCCCGCTCGGAAACATTCGGCTGCATATGGGCGATGCGCTCAATGTTCTTTCGCGTATCCCCGATGGCACACTGTCATTCGTCTATCTGTTGCATCCCGACCCGTGGCCAAAGTCGCGTCATGCCAAACGGCGGATGATGAATGATGGGCCGGTGGATATAATCGCGGCAAAGCTGAAGCCGGGCGGTGAATACCGCTTTGGAACCGATCATCCCGTCTATCTGCGCCATGCGTTGATGATAATGCAGCGGCATCGCAAACAGTTTGACTGGCTGTGTGAAGGCGCTGATGATTTCCTCAAACGTCCCGGTGGCTGGCCGGAAACCCGCTATGAAGCGAAGGCCCGCAGGCAAGATCACGAGGTCTGGTATTTCCGCTATCGGCGGAAATGACTTGAACACTGGGCTTAATGCGCGGAGCGGCCCGCCTCGACTTTTTCTACCCATTCAGGAAAGAAGCTCGGCGCGCGTTTTGACCAGCCAGGTGCAGTCGCAGCAGCTTCGCTGATCGACTGTAGAAGCGCTTTGCGGCGCTCGGGCGGCAGATGCGGCATCGAAGCCGCCGAACAAAATGCTGCTGGTAGCCAAGGCCTTGTTTCTGCACCGATCAAGCGTTCATAAAGGAAGCGGTAGGTGGCGAAACTGTCGATCCTGCCCTGCCCCAGATCGAAAGCCGAAACGGTGATCAGCGGCGACAGGAAATATTCGGCATCCTCGATCGAACTTGAATCGGGGATAAGCTCACGAATTTCGGGCAGACGCTCATAGAAGACTGTCTGCGCTTCGATGCCCGCCGCCTCGGTGCCGTCGCGCGACCAGAGCGCTACGGCATCCTTGCGGTCAAATGCAACATCGAGCGAACGGCGGATATAGCGCTGTGCGGCGGCTGAAAAGCTCGCAAATTCCTTGATCTCGGCCAGGGTTACAAAACCCGGAGATGTTTCAATGCCTTTGCCCATCGTCGTTCCCCTAAATCCACATGTTAACGAACATTAAGAATGATGGCACAAAGTTGGTTAGCAAATGGTTAACGAGGGTTGTAACATCCTCTTGCTCGCCTTCTCTTCGACAAATCAGGAATGTCCTTCGACAAAGAACGCAGAATCGCCAAACAAGTGCGGCAAAGCTTGGGATTTTGCGCTATGCCCTGTCACTATGTTGAGTAGAAATATTAGCAAAAGGCCGCTTGTGGGGCATCAGCTGGCTTTTTTGACAATTGTCGGTTTCTGGCTGTTCCACGCGCTTGTTGTTTCTTTACGTGCGGCGGTGATGGACTTTCCCGAGCAGGGTGAACTTGCCTCGCGCCGTGCAATTGTCACTATGATCGGCATTACGCTGACATGGCTGCTCTACCTGTTTCTGCGCCTGTTTGACCGCAAGCCACTAGGCGTGAGGGTCAGCGCCGCTTTTCTGGCGGCGATACCTTGTGCGATCGCGATTGCTGCGGCCAACTATTATGTATTCAATGTCTATGATCCGATCAGAATGTTCGACGATCCGGACATGCTGCGGCGCATCAAGGAAATCCGGGAAGACCTGGGCCTTACCGGCTATCAGGAGGTAGCCGAGATAGCCGTAACGCGGTATTTCTTCCTGACGGCATGGGCGTCGCTCTATCTGGCCATCGGCTATGCCCGTGAAGTCCGCGAGGCCGAAAGGGTTACGTCCCGCTTTGCGCAAGCAGCACAAAATGCCGAACTGCGTTCGCTGCGCTATCAGGTAAATCCGCATTTCCTGTTCAACACGCTAAACTCGCTCTCCAGCCTCGTCATCAAGGGTCAGAATGACCGGGCGGAGGCGATGATCCAGAATCTGGCAAGCTTCTATCGCACCAGCCTTTCTAGCGATCCTCTTGAGGATGTGACATTATCGGAAGAGGTCGAATTGCAGCGGCGCTATCTGGAGATTGAAGCGATACGCTATCCCCGCCGTCTGCAAACCCAGTTCGATATTCCCAGCGCGCTATCGGACATGATCGTCCCGGCGCTCATTTTGCAGCCACTCATTGAGAATGCGATCAAGCACGGTGTTTCCCATTCCGACAACCCGGTAATGATCAGTATCTCTGCCAAACAAACGGAGAGCCATATTGAAATAGCCGTGGCGGATGACGCGTTGGCGCATGATGGCACTAACAATGGCGCGAGTAACGGCATCGGGCTTTCAAATGTTCGCGACCGGCTTGAAGCTCGCTACGGCGACGCCGCACGGCTGACCGCTACAGCCGGACCGGACAGCGGTTTTGTGGCCACGCTCTATCTCCCGAAAGCCAAATGATGGTCGACAAATCGGTAAAGCTCCGCACCATTATCGTCGACGATGAACCGCTCGCCATCGAGCGGCTTGAGATATTATGCGCCGACTGCAAGGAAATTGATCTTGTTGGCACCGCCAATGATGGCGCAGGGGCCTTGCGCGTTGCGCAGCAATTAGAGCCTGATCTGATCTTCCTAGATATCGGAATGCCCAAGATGGACGGCATCAGCGCTGCCCACGCATTAGCGCTTCTCGACAAGAAGCCCGCCATCATTTTTGTGACCGCATTCGATAATTTCGCAGTCGAGGCTTTTGACCTTGATATTGCCGACTATTTGCTCAAACCGGTTTCAAACGAAAGGCTGAGCCGCGCCATAGAGCGCGCCGCCACTGCGCTCACAACCGAAAAGGACAAAGCTGGCGCCAACGCAGCCGACAGCGAATATGCGGTTGAATTTTGGGTCTCGCACCGTTCCGAACTCATCCGCATCGCAACCATAGATATCGACCGGGTCGAGGCAGAGCGCGATTATATGCGGCTGCACACCGGCGAACGCAGCTATCTGCTGCACCAGACCATAACCTCGCTCGAACAACGGATGGACCCTGGAAAATTTCTGCGCATCCATCGCAGCCACATCGTCCGACGTGACCTGATCACCGGCCTGCGCCACGAAGGCGGCGGCGTATGGCATGCCTTACTTTCCGATGGTTCTTCTATGCGGATCGGCCGAAAATATCTTTCTGAAGTGAAAAAGCTTGCTGGCAAATAAAAGAGCCCCGGCAACCGTGTGCCGGGGCAGTTACCTGCTTTTCATAGGGGCTGGAAAGCAGGAATCAGTTAGCTATTCGTAAGAAACGCCGGTTTAGTTACCGGCAACGATAGGTGATAGCTTGGCGGCGAAGCGCTCGCCATTTTGATAGGCCGCAATTTTCTCACGTGCCTGCCGGCTGGCATCGCTGATTGCTTTCTTGGCGCAGCGCTGCTGGTCCAGCCGCTCATGCAGCGTGGTTGTTGCATGCGCCGAGCCGCAGACATTTGCGACGGCACGCTTGATTCGCGCATCGAGCCGAGCCTGACCGCCTTCATCAGCGAGATTGAGGTCGGCATAGCTGACATATTCTGACCTGATCTCGGCACTTGCCGGGGCGGCGATAGCAACGGCGAGTATCGCAATTGCAGGCGCTATGATTTTCAGGGGGGTCTTCATCATATATTCCTTCCAGATATTATTCATGTATGGCCGGAATTGGCCTTTGGGAGAGGGGTGCAGGCGGGCCGCGTGGTTAAGCCTGGGGAGCTATAAAGTAAGCTGCCCGTCCTGCGTATTATGGGATAGCAGGGCTGTGTTGCCAGCGCATGACAGTTTCGACCGGCAGCACGCCAAATCGATCAATCGGCGAATGCATCGACCAACGGCAATATGCCGCAGACGAATGTCAATAATTGTAACAAAGTTGCTGTTTGGCCACCGACGAAAGACGCGGAAGTTTGAGGCTGCCTTATATCAACCCGGCCAGCGGGCTCGACGGATCGGCATACATTCGCTTCGCCATCCGGCCGGCCAGATAGGCCTGACGTCCTGCTTCGACCGACAGCTTCATCGCCCGCGCCATCCGGACAGGCTCCTTTGCCTCGGCAATGGCGGTATTCATCAGCACGCCTTCGCAGCCCAATTCCATCGCGACCGCCGCATCGCTTGCCGTGCCCACCCCGGCATCGACGAGCACGGGCACATTTGCGCCCTCGACAATCAAGCGAATGGTCACCCTGTTTTGGATGCCCAACCCCGAACCGATTGGCGCGCCCAGCGGCATGACCGCAACCGCGCCCGCATCTTCGAGCTGCTTCGCCGCGATCGGATCATCGGTGCAATAAACCATCGGCAAGAAGCCTTCTTTGGCGAGCGTCTCGGTCGCGCGCAGTGTTTCGCGCATGTCGGGATAGAGCGTCTTCGCCTCTCCCAGCACCTCAAGCTTCACCAGATCCCAGCCCCCCGCTTCGCGCGCCAGCCGTAGCGTGCGAACGGCATCATCGGCGGTAAAGCAACCGGCTGTATTTGGCAGATAGGTATATTTCTTCGGGTCGATAAAATCGGTCAGCATAGGCGCTTTGGGATCGGATACATTCACCCGGCGCACGGCAACGGTGATGATCTCGGCTCCCGAAGCTTCCAGCGCGGCCGCGTTCTCGCCGAAATCCTTGTATTTCCCGGTGCCGACGATGAGCCGCGAGCCAAACTCTCGTCCAGCAACGCTCCAGCTATCCTCGCCGTCGCCCTGCCCTCCACCAACGAAATGCACGATCTCCAGTATATCCCCGTCTGCCAGCATCACTTCTGCCAGCGTAGAGCGCGGTACGATCTTGAGATTGCACTCAACGGCAACCTTGGCCGGGTCGAGCTCTATCTCGGTGCATAAATCCGCGATGCTCGCGCCGGCTGCGACGCAGCGTACTTCTCCGTTCAGGGTGATCGATAATTTCTCGGATAGGGCGGTGTGGTTCATTTCATCTCGCTTTTCAGTTGCCAGCCATATAGGAAGCCGGGATAGCAAACTGCAACCGCTTGATGCGCAGTGGAGAAATATTTTGGCGGATAGACCTGTCATTTTTGTCCTTAACGGCCCCAACCTCAATCTGCTTGGCACCCGCGAACCGGAAATTTACGGCGCTGACACGTTGGACGATATTGCCGGGCGGCTTGATGATCAGGCGCAAGCGATGGAGCTGGGAATCGATTTTCGCCAATCCAACCATGAAGGCCATCTGATCGATTGGCTGCATGAGGCGCAAGCGCAAGGGGCAAAAGCCGTGCTGCTCAACGCTGGCGGCTATACCCACACATCTATCGCCATTCATGATGCGATAAAATCCATCAATGTGCCAGTGATTGAAGTGCATCTGTCCGATCCGGAAAAACGCGAAGTATTCCGGCAGGTAAGCTATATCGGTATGGCCGCCGCAGCTTCATTTGCAGGACATGGCGCAAAAAGCTATGAACTCGCGCTGGACGCCGCCGCGAAACTTTGATTAAAGACGCGCCAACAAGCTGGCCACTAAGCCAGCGATAATCCCCGGCGCGAATGGAGCAGTATTTATGGCCACCAAAAATGGCGGAGCTACGATGAAGGTTGATACCAAGCTGGTTCGCGAACTTGCCGAGATGCTGGATGAGACCGGCCTTAGCGAGATTGAGGTCGAGGATGGCAACCGCAAAATCCGGGTATCACGCGCGATGACCGCGTTCGCCGCGCCTGCGGCTCCGGTTGCCGCCGCTCCAGTCGCTGCGACGGCCCTTGCAGCTACTGCCGAGGCTCCGGCTGCAGAAGCCGCACCGGAAAATGCGGTTAATTCTCCTATGGTCGGTACTGCTTATCTGTCGGCAGAGCCCGAGGGGGAGCCCTTCATAACCGAAGGCCAGCAGGTTAAAGCGGGCGACACGCTGCTGATCGTCGAAGCAATGAAGGTGATGAACCCAATTACCGCACCCAATGGCGGCACTGTGAAATCTATCCTTGTCGAAAATGGCCAGCCCATTGAATTTGAACAGCCGTTGGTGGTTGTCGAATAATAATGGGCATTCAGAAAATCCTGATCGCCAATCGCGGCGAAATTGCGCTCCGCATCCACCGCGCGGCGCATGAGATGGGGATCAAAACGGTAGCGGTACATTCCACCGCCGATGCCGACGCAATGCATGTCCGTCTCGCCGACGAGGCTATCTGCATCGGGCCGCCGCCGGCAACCGACAGCTACCTCAATATTCCCGCGATCATCTCGGCGGCTGAAATCAGCCATGCCGACGCCATCCATCCCGGCTATGGCTTTCTTTCGGAAAATCAGCAATTCGCTGAAATCGTCGAAAGCCACGATATCACGTGGATCGGGCCGAAGCCTGAACATATCGGCACCATGGGCGACAAGGTAGAGGCAAAACGCACCGCAGGGGCGCTGGGCCTACCGCTCGTTCCCGGCAGCGACGGGGCTATCGAAGATGTGGATGAAGCCAAACAGATCGCGGCAGAAATAGGCTATCCAGTGATAATCAAAGCGGCGTCGGGCGGCGGCGGCCGCGGGATGAAAGTCGTCGAGACCGAAGACGAGCTTGAAACCCAGATGAAGCAGGCGGGTACCGAAGCAAAGGCCGCCTTTGGCGACGCCACCGTTTATATGGAAAAATATCTTGGCAATCCACGCCATATCGAATTCCAGATTTTCGGCGATGGTAACGGCCATGCTGTCCATCTAGGTGAGCGTGATTGCTCGCTGCAACGCCGCCATCAGAAAGTATTGGAAGAAGCGCCGTCCCCTGTTCTTTCGTCCGAAGAACGTGGCCGGATGGGCGATATCTGCGCAAGTGCGATGGCCGATATGGGTTATCGCGGCGCGGGCACGATTGAATTTCTGTGGGAAGATGGCGAATTTTATTTCATCGAAATGAATACCCGGCTGCAGGTCGAACATCCGGTGACGGAAATGATTACCGGCATCGATCTAGTGCGCGAACAAATCCGCATCGCCGAAGGCAAGCCGCTATCGATGACGCAAGGTGACATTAAATTTGAAGGCCATGCCGTCGAATGCCGTATTAATGCAGAAGACCCGCAAAGCTTTATGCCATCGCCCGGTACGGTTAGCTGGTATCACCCGCCCGGCGGGCTTTATGTACGCGTGGATAGCGGGCTGTATCATGGTTACAAAGTGCCCCCGCATTATGACAGCATGATCGCCAAGCTCATCGTCTATGGCCATAGCCGGGAAGGTTGCCTTATGCGCCTGCGCCGCGCGCTCGACGAATTCGTAATCGAGGGGATGAAAACGACGATTCCCTTGCACCGCAAACTGCTCGACGACCCCGATTTTCAAAATGGCGACTACACCATCAAATGGCTCGAAGAATGGCTGGCGAACGATTCGGATTGAACCGGCGGGAACTCACAGCTGGCCTTGTAATCCTGCCGCTCGCCGCCTGCCATGCGCCGCGCCGAGACGAAGATGGCGCCGTCATCCGTAAACGTGAAAGCTCGCAGCCAACGGGCGGCGTGTCGCCGGGGCAGCTTGTTGAATTGCTGAAGCTCGATCCCAGCATCCGGCTTGACATGCGCTATGCCACGACAAATAATTTTACTGGCCGTGTTCTCTATGAACAGCCACGCGCCTTTTTGGCCCGCATTGCGGCAGAGGCACTGGTTCGGGCGCACCGCAACGCAAAGGCAGATGGTTTCGGGATTACTATATTCGATGCCTACCGTCCATGGCAGATCACCAAGGCGTTATGGGATGCAACACCGCCGGGGCCGCAGCGCAATTATGTTGCCAACCCAAAACGCGACTCACGGCATAATCGCGGATGCGCGGTGGATATTACACTGCACCGGCTAGCGGACGGAAAAATTGTCGAGATGCCGTCCGGCTTCGACGACTTTTCGGCCAAAGCGCACCGCAAATACGAAGACGACAGCGCCAATGCCCGGCGCCATGCACGGCTACTCGAAGGCTATATGGAAGGCACAGGCTTTATCGGGTTGTCAAATGAATGGTGGCATTTTGACCATAAGGATTGGGCGAAATATCCGGTTCAGGACGTCGCATTCTCCGACATCGGCCAGTCATATTCATAAAAATGCCTCCTTTCCTGAATATTTACGCGATGTTCAGCATAAAGTCAGGCGGGCTAGTCTAATCAGGCTCTATGAAACGTGCTCCTATCTGCACGTGGTTTGAGCGGGGAAGAAGCATGACCAACAAATTTTTTCTGGCGGGGCTACTGGCCGCCACATTCCTGATTCCGGTAAAAAGCGAGGCAGCTGAAATAGCCGCGAAACCGGCGAATGCCATTTCGAGTGCTATGCCGCAGCAGGTTGATCCGCTCGCTACAAATACCGAATTCCAACGCCGTGACCGACATGACGGCGAAGCCCGCCGTGAAGGCAGGCGCGGCAACAGAAAAGCAGAGCGCGGAAATCGCGGAAACCGTCAAGCAGCGCGTAACCGTCGCGGTAATGGGCAGGCCAGACGCGATCGGCCTAGACGCGCCCCTGCGGCAACACAAAACCGTAACAACCGCGGACAGGCCCGTGTCAAGCGGCGGCGCAATGCGCCGGCTGCCCGTAACAATCGGGGCGACAGACGGTTTGGTACCCGGTCACGGGCGCAACGCCGTGATACCATGCAAAATGGTCGGCATCGCGCCCACGGCAATCGCGGTCGCTATAACCGTAACCGCAACGTAACAAACGACCGCCGCTCGCAGCGCAATCGCAGCGCCCGTGTCGAGCGAGGCCGCGGATACCGCAGTGATCGTTCCCACCGTAACAGGGACGGATATCGTAACCGCCAAGCGCGCCGCAATGATCGTGGATATCGCAATGATCGCCGTGCCCATCGTAACCATCGTGGGTACCGTAATGATCGATCTCACCGGAACAATCGTGGGTATCGCAATGATCGCGGATATCGCAACAATCGCAACCATCGCAATCACCGCCGTCACAGGCAGTGGAACCGTAGCTGGCGCAATAACCACCGTTATAACTGGCGTCATCATCGCAGCCGCAACCACCATTATTACCAGCGCGGGCGCTATTATTCGCCCTATCGCGGCCACCATTACCGCCGGTTCAATATTGGCTATTATCTGAGCAACGCGTTCTTCGGCTCGCGCTACTGGATCAATGACCCTTGGCGTTACCGCCTACCGGCAGCCTACGGCCCCTATCGCTGGGTACGCTATTATGATGATGTGCTGCTGGTCAATATTCACAATGGCCATGTCGCCGATGTGATCCATAATTTTTTCTGGTAACTTTCCTCCTAGGCCAGAAAATGAAAAGCCCGGGCCAGTATTTGGTCCGGGCTTTTTGCTTGCTAGTGCAAAGACGTTCCTCCACATCTGACGGCAAGAGCTGAAAATGGAGGGCGAGATGTTGCGCAAATTTGCGATTGCCGTTGCTGCGATACTGGCCGGTGTCAGCAGCGCCCAGGCTGAAACAACGGTAATCTTCGCGGGCAACTTGATCGCAGATGCAAATAGCGGCGCATCAGGGCCAGCAACGCTAGTAGTTGAAGACGGCATTATTAGGGAAATTCGCTCTGGCCGGGACACATCGATCACCGGTGACAATGTTACAGTAATCGACCTGTCGGGCAAAACCGTCATACCCGGCCTTATCGACCTGCATGTACATCTGACCGGCGATCCCGGTGGTGATTTCTGGAAAAGAGCAACTCAGCCCAGCGAATGGGGCGTTGTTGTCGGCGCGAAAAACGCACTCGTTACCGTCAAAGCTGGCTTTACCACGGTGCGTGAAGCCGGGTCGGCGCAATATACCGCCTTTTCGTTGCGGCGCGGCACGGCGCAGGGGGTCATTCCCGGGCCGCGCATCATCGCCGCTGGTCCCCCGCTCGCCATCGTTGGCGGTCACGGCGACACTACGGGCTTCAAGGAAGACGTAAATGACCTGCTCGCCAGCGGTTATAGCTGCACCGGGGCGGTCCAATGCGCGGAAAAAGTGCGCAAGGCATCGCGCGCCGGCTCGGACATCATAAAAATCACCGCGACCGGCGGCGTGCTGTCACAGCAAGGGCGCGGGCTTGAAGCACATTTCACCGATGCCGAAATGCAATCAATCGCCGACACTGCCCATTCGCTCGGCCTGAAGGTGATGGCGCATGCGCATGGCGCGCGCGGTATCGAAGCAGCGGCGCGCGCCGGTATCGATACAATTGACCATGGCACCTTTGCAGATGATGCCGCGCTGAAGGTGATGAAGGCAAATGGCACCGTGCTTGTCCCGACGCTAATGGCCTTCAAAGGCGTCAGCGAAGGGCTGGGCAAAGGCATCTACACCCCCATCGTAGAAGACAAAATCCGGATGACGCTCGGCAGGGTTGGGAAGTCTGTCACGATGGCGCGGCGGATGGGCGTTACCGTCGCATTCGGGACCGACGCCGGGGTTTTCGATCATGGCCGCAATGCCGAAGAGTTTCAGTTGATGGTCGATACCGGGCTAACCGCGAAAGAAGCTTTCGCCAGCGCGACAACGGTCGCCGCAAAGGTGCTGGGAATGGAAGGCAAAATCGGACGCATCGCGGTCGGCTATTCGGCCGACATAATCGCGGTCAACAACAACCCCCTTGATAATATCCGCACGCTGGAAAAGGTTAGCTGGGTGATGGTCAGGGGCCGCGTCATCGATTGATGCGAAAAATAAACAATGGAAAAAACGCCGCCTACGCCCAAGAAATTCGATCCGAATAATGATCCTGCAAAACTGGCAAAGGTCGGCGCGCATGTAACAAAGCGGCTCGAAGAGAACGAGAATATCCACCGCGTAGATAATTCGGACGTGCAGCTATACGTCTATCTCGATTTCCTCGATGCCGCCGACTGCCAGATGCTAATTGCCAAAATTAATGCCGACGCTGTGCCATCGACTTTGTATCATGGTACCGAAAAGAAGGGCTTTCGAACCAGCAGCAGCTGCCATCTCAACCGCTGGGACGCAGACATTGCAAGCATCGAAAAGCGGATGAGCGATGTCCTTGGTATCCACAATAATTTCGCTGAAACGATGCAGGGGCAACGCTATGAGGTTGGGCAGGAATTCAAGGCGCATCATGATTTTTTTCACCCGTCGCAGGATTACTGGATAGACGAAGGCCCATCCGGCGGGCAGCGTAGCTGGACGGCAATGATCTTCCTCAATCAGCCAAAAGAAGGCGGCGAAACCGAATTTTCGAAAATAGGCATCGGCGTGCGCCCGATGCCGGGCATGATGCTTATCTGGAACAATGTGCACATTGATGGCACGCTCAACTATGACACGCTGCATACCGGTACACCTGTTGTAAAAGGCACCAAGCATATCATCACCAAATGGTATCGGCAGCATAACTGGCTCGAATTGAATACGCCGGGCGGCTGAAATTGGCGGTTTATCGAAAGTTTTTTGTGGCTGACGCTAAATGGCGGTAGGCAGTTCACTTAATAGCGGCGTTTTAGGCGTCTGCTTCTCACATTCGACAATGGGGATCCTTTAAGAAATGAGAAAACTGAACAAGACTATTCTGGCCGGCTTTGTTGCAATTGCCCCGCTCATGATCGCCTCTCCTGCTCTGGCGAAGCATCATGAGGAAGGCGAAAAAGGCGAAAAAGCGGAGATGACGGAAGGCCAGAAGCTGTATAAGCTCTTTGCCGAAGATGATGAAGCCAGTCTGAAACGCAATCCTCTATTCGCGCTTTTCCGGGGGGACACCCGCTATGCCGATCAGTTTGGTGATTTCATTACCGACGAATATTTTGCCGCCGAACGCAAGGCTTCGGAGGACAACCTCGCCGCCTTGGCAAAGATAGACCGCAGCAAGCTCAACTCAACGGAAAATATCGCCTATGATGTTTTTGAACGGAACGAGAAAAACAACGTCAAAGGCAATTCGAAAGAGCTGCTCGATCTAACCGCGGTTCGTCCGCTCAATCATTTCTTTGGCTTTCATCAACTTTATGCCAATTTCGCCAGCGGCCAAGGTGCCGCGCCGTTCAAAACGGTTGCCGACTATGAAAACAACCTGAAACGCCACAGGGGCTTTGTAGTCCTTATGGACCGCGCGGTTGGCCGCTTCCGTGAAGGTATGACGAGCGGTGTGTTGGAAACCAAGCTCACCATCGGCAATGTCGTCGAGCAGCTCGATACGCAGCTTGCACAGAAACCGGAGAAATCACCCTATTTCGGTGCAATCGGGAAAATGCCCGAAGATTTCTCGGACGAAGACAAGGCGCGCTTCACCGCCGCTTATCGCGTTTCAATTGAGGAAGAGCTTTTCCCCGTCCTCACCCGGCTTCGCGATTTTCTGCGCGATGAGTATCTTTCTGTCGCCCGCGAAAGCGTCGGCCTGTCCCAAATGAAGGGCGGCGCAAAGCTTTACGAATATATGATCGAGCAGACGACCACGCTGCCGCTTAAAGCAGACGATATCCATACGCTGGGCTTAAGCGAGGTGGCGCGGATCAAGACAGCGATGGAAGAGGTAAAAGCAGAAGTCGGGTTTGAAGGCAGCTTGGCAGAATTTTTCAACTATCTACGCCACGATCCCAAATTCAAACCGGAAAGCCGCGAGGCGCTGACACAGGGCTTCTACGATATCGGCAAAAAGGTCGATGAAAAGATTAGCACGTATTTCAAGGTGCTGCCAAAAGCGCCGCTGAAGATAAAGCCCTATGAACCCTACCGCGAAAAGTTCCAGGCCGGCGGTTCTTATCAAAGCGGAACGCCCGATGGCTCGCGCCCGGGCACCTTCTATTTCAATGCCTATGATCTGCCCAGCCGTACAACCCCGGGCATGGTAACGCTCTATCTGCACGAAGGCGCCCCGGGCCATCATTTCCAGATTAGCCTTGCGCAGGAAAATGAAGCGCTTCCCGCCTTCATGCGGTTTGGCGGCGTCACCGCTTACTCGGAAGGCTGGGGTCTCTATTCGGAAACGCTCGGATATGACATGGGTTTTTATGACGACCCAATTGCTCGTTTTGGCACGCTATCCGATGAAATGCTCCGCGCCATGCGGCTGGTTGTCGATACCGGACTACACAGCAAAGAATGGAGCCGCGAACAGGCGATTAAATATATGATGGATAATAGCGACATGGGTGAAACCGATGCAACCGCAGAGGTTGAGCGCTACATTGCTATCCCGACCCAGGCCCTCGCCTACAAAATCGGCGCGCTCAAAATTCAGGAATTGCGCAAACGCGCCAAGGATACGCTTGGCAAAAAATTCGACATCCGCGAATTTCACAATCAGGTGCTCAATACCGGTGCATTGCCGATGACCGTGCTTGAGAAGAAAATCGACGGCTGGATAGCCTCGCAAAGCGCGAAATAATCTGACAAGATGATTGGCGTGGGCGGCGATTTCCTTTAATCGCCGCCCATGTCTTCTTCTCTCCCGACAGCCCTCTACGAAGATGCGGCTAGCCTGCTCGAAACGCTGATCGCCTTCGACACAACATCGCGCAACTCCAATCTAGTCCTGATTGAATGGATAGAAAACTATCTGGCCGGTCATGATATCTCCTCGGTGCGCGTCACCAATGCCGAGGGCAACAAGGCCAATCTCTACGCCACCATTGGGCCAAATGTTGAAGGCGGCGTGATATTATCCGGCCATAGCGACGTGGTGCCCGTTGATGGTCAGGATTGGACAAGCGACCCATGGACGCTAACCGAGCGCGGCGAATTTTTCCACGGGCGTGGCACCTGCGATATGAAGGGGTTTATCGCGCTGGCCCTAGCTGCGGTTCCGCTATTCAAAGAGGGCCGGAAGCCGGTGCATCTGGCCATCAGTTATGATGAGGAAATTGGCTGCAAGGGCGCGCCCGCGATGATCGCTGAAATTGCGGACAAGTTGCCCGAACCCGCGCTCGCAATAGTCGGGGAGCCGACAATGATGAAGGTAATTAATGGCCATAAGGGCATTAGCCTGCATGAAGTTATTGTAACCGGGCATGAAGCACATTCGAGCCTGACCCATCTTGGCCTTTCCGCCAATATGGTCGCTGTCGAATTGATGCATGACCTTGCCGAACTGGCGCGCAATCTTTGGGATTTGGCGCCGGCAGACAGCCCCTTCACCCCGCCCCATTCCACCTTAACCATCGGTGAAATACACGGCGGCACGGCGACCAACATATTGGCGCGCCATTGTCGCTTTGCCTTTGATCTTCGCTGCCCACCGGAAGATGATCCGGCGCAGATACTAGCGCCCTTTCTCGCCAAATGTGCAGCGCTCGATGCCGAAATGAAAGCAGCGTTTCCGCAGACCGGAATTGCAATCGAGCAGATCGCGTCTACGCCGCCTTTGTCTCCGAGGGCCGATAGCGAGGCCGAAGCTTTCGTGCGCGCGCTTACCGGCGACAATGGTCCAGCAGGCGCTGTTGCCTATGCCGCCGAAGCTGGCCAATTCCAGCAAGCCGGTTTCCCGACCGTCATCTGCGGCCCGGGGTCGATCGAACAAGCGCATCAGCCCGATGAATATATCGCCATCGAACAGATGCAGCGCGGTGCGGTGTTTATGGAAAGGCTGGCCGAGGCATTGAAATAGCGCCCTTATGCCCATTCACGGGCGGTTAAGCGCAATGACCGCAGCATGCGCGTCGACCCAATAGGAGAGAGACGATGCGCTTCAAATTCGCGATAGCTTTGGCCGCCACATCAACCGTGCTGGCAGCGCTGCCGATAGCGGCCCAGCAGATCGCACCAGCGGGCAGCCCGCTTATTGATTTTCCGGGATATCTAAAAGTGACGCAAGAGGTCGCGCCTTACCGCGAATCCCGGTTACTGGGTCTCACCGAATTCAAGGCGCATGCCGCCAATGATGGCGCGCTATTACTCGACGCCCGGTCCGCTTCAGCCTTTGCGGAGGGGCATATTGAGGGTGCGATCAACCTGCCGCTTCCCGATTTCACCCCGGCAAGCCTTGCTCAAGTTATCGGCGAAAATCCGGACCGCGAAATATTGATCTATTGCAACAACAACTTCCGCAATAATGTGCGTCCCGTTGTCACAAAGGCACGGCCGTTGGCGCTCAACATCGGCACCTTCATCAACCTGTATGGCTACGGGTACAAGAATGTCTACGAACTCGGCGAGGCAGTTGATATGGATGATCCCGCCGTTGGCTGGGTAAAGGGGCCGCGCAAAGTCAGCTAACCGTAGCGGATTTGGCAAAGCGAAGAAATGGGCGTAAAATGCGGCCATGTTCTCCAAGGCTCCGCTCTCAAAGGCAACACCATGCCCGCGGTAAAGGCTGCAAACCCACGCGAAATTTTCAGCGCCGGTGATTGGGCCGCGATCACGCATGTATCGCGGTGGCGAGGCGTGTGGCTCGTCACCCATGGGTGGCTTATCATCGCGCTGACTGCTGGTGGAGGCGCGCTGGCCTGGCAATGGCACTGGCTGGCCGGATTGATCGCAGCGCCGTTCGCTCTGGCCATCATTGGCGGCAGGCAGCTGGGGCTAGCGATTTTGATGCATGAGGGCGCGCACGGCTTGCTCCATCCGAAGCGCAAGGTGAATAATTTTCTGGGCCAATGGCTCACCGGCGCGGCGACGGGCAGCGACCTGCATGCCTACCGCGCCTATCATCTGACCCATCACAAATATACGCAGCAACAAGAAGACCCTGACCTGTCGCTGTCGGCGCCGTTCCCGGCATCGAAAGCCAGCTTGCGGCGCAAGGCCTTCCGCGATCTGACCGCGCAAACTTTTTTCAAGCAGCGCAGCCACCAATTCGCCGCGGCCTGGACCGGGCTTACTGCGATGTTGCAGGGCAGCGGCGAAAAAGATGGCAAACGAGACACCAGTGCTGGGCAGAATTTCAATTTGCAAAGCAGAAACGGTGTGAACGCCCCGGTGGCAAATCTGGACGGCGCGAAGGCCACGACCCGCACGGTTGGCCGCTTCCTGCTGGTACAGCTTGCGGTGCTCGCCGCCAGCTTGCTGACAATGGGCTGGACGCCCTTCCTGCTATGGATGGTCGCGCTGGCAACAACGTTCCAGCTATTCCTGCGCGTCCGCAACATCGCCGAACATGCCTGCACAGCGACCGGTGGCGATGATCCCTTCAGCCATGCACGCACCACCTATGCTGGCTGGATCGAACGGGCGACGGTTGCGCCCTATTGGGTCAATTATCACAGCGAGCATCATTTGTTTATGGGGACGCCCTGCTATCACCTACCAGATGCGCATCGCCTGCTGGGCGACAGCGGCTATCACGAGCGGATGACGATCGAACCGGGATACCGCGCGGTGCTGCAGCGCGTTACGTGCTGATTTCAGTCAGAAACGAAACGCCCGGCCGCGCGATCCTTGTGCGTGGCTGACGGATCGAAAATCTGACCATTCATTGCGATATAGACGCCCGGCGGCAAAGTCTGCACGGCGGCGAGCGCAAAGCCGACATTGAATTCGGCGTCGCTGCTGCGCAAAGCCGCCGGCTGCATCGCGCCGGTTAGCACGATGGTCTTGCCAGCAACATCTGCGAGTATCATGCCGGTCTGTGCCATTGTGTCGGTGCCATGCGTCACCAATATCTTGCGCGCATCGCTGCCCGCGGCGGCATCGCGAATGGCCGCGCGATCATCATCTGTCAGCTCAAGGCTGTCCTTACGCATCAGCTGCGTCACGCGGTGCGGAACATGGACGTTATTCTCGGCCAAGATATCGGGCAGCATCGTCGCGCCAATCTGGTATTCGGACAATGCGTCAAAATACACCTTGTCGATTGTGCCGCCGGTGGTGAAAATCTCGATCATCTCATGCCAACGCTTCGGCAATTAGCGCCCGTGTATTGGCAACGCCATAAAGCGCGACGAAGCTGCCCATGCGCGGACCCGCGCTGCTGCCGAGCAACGTTTCATAAAGCGCGCGGAACCAGTCGCGCAGATTTTCAAAGCCATAGGCTTCGTCCTTGCCTATCTCATAAATGATGGTCTGGATATCCGCCGCGGCTGCGTCTTCTGGCAAGCTGGCAAGCGCATCGTTCAGCTTTTGCAATGCCGCGACCTCACCGCCTACAGGCCTGCGGCGCTTCAGCGTGGGCGCAACGAAATCGCGCGTATAGGCCATCGCATTGTCGATAAGGCCATCAAGCTCGGGATAGGTCGCCGCATCCGCGCCTTCGACATAGTTGCCGAGATAGCCCCAAATCTGTTCCTTTGAGGCATCTGCGCCCATCACGCCGACAAGATTGAGCAGCAATCCGTATGTCACCGGCAGCGCCGTTTCCGGCACAGCCTCGCCGCGCGCCACATGCACATGATGCACCGCATTGCCGAGCTTCTTCTCGCGCTTCTGAGCGGCATAATTCCCGCGCATTTGGAAATATTCATCGACCGCCTTGGGGATCACACCGATATGCAGCTGCTTGGCTGATTTGGGCTCGCGGTAGATGTAGAACGCGAGGCTTTCTTCGCTGCCATAATCAAGCCATTGCTCAAGCGACAATCCGTTGCCCTTGCTCTTTGAAATCTTCTCGCCATTTTCATCGAGGAACATTTCATAGATCAGGCCTTCGGGTTTACGCCCGCCCAGCGCCTTTGCAATCTTGCCCGATTGCACGCCGCTGTCGGTCAAATCCTTGCCATACATTTCATAGTCCACGCCGAGCGCAACCCAGCGCATCGCCCAATCAACTTTCCATTGCAGCTTCGCTCCGCCCGCAAAGATGCAATGCTCGATCCGTTCGCCCTCGTCGTCGAAAGCGACCATGCCCGTCTCTGCGTCAACTATCTCGACCGGCACTTGCAGCACCGCGCCCGACTTGGGCGAAACCGGCAGCACTGGCGAATAAGTCGCAGCGCGTTCAGCGCGCAAAGTCGGCAGCATAATGTCGAGAATTTGGCTGTTATGCCGCAGCACATTTTTGAGCGCATCATCAAACGCACCGCTGGTATAGCGCTCGGTTGAAGAGACAAATTCATAGTCGAAGCCGAAGCGATCAAGAAATTGCTGCAACATCGCGTTATTATAATGCGCGAAACTTTCATGCGTGCCGAAGGGATCGGGAATTTTGGTGAGCGGGATGCCAAGATGTTCGCGCAGCATATCGCCGCCCGGGATATTATCGGGAACCTTGCGCAGCCCATCCATATCATCGCTAAACGCCACCAGCCGTGTCTTGCCGTCTTCGGGCTTGGCGCCGATCATCGCCTCATAAGCGCGTCGCACCATCGTCGTGCGCAGCACCTCGTTGAACGTGCCGATATGCGGCAAGCCAGAGGGGCCGTACCCGGTTTCAAACAATATCGGTTTGCCGTCAGCTTTCCCCTGCGGATAGCGTTTGACGAGCCGGCGCGCTTCTTCAAACGGCCAGGCCTTGCTATTCTTCGCAACGGATTGCAGATCGGTCACTTCATTGTTTCCTTTTCGTTCCAGAATCACCTAAGAGTGAAAAAGTGAGTTTTCACCTAGCCTTTCCAGCGCTGCATGCAAGCCATGCCGGTATCTGGATCGCATCGAGCGATGGCGAAGTCAGGAGCGTCGGCAAAGGAGAGGCGGTCGCACGCGCCGCCGAAACGCCGATGATATTGCTCAACGCTCCGCTCGTGGCGCAGCGGCTGGGCTATCCTGAATTATCCGGCCTGGATTTGCTGGAACTGTTCGCCTTCACCTATCCCGCACGCTTTATGGTGCCAACACCGGAGGGGCTGGCGAAGACTTTGGAGCTTCATGGCCAATTGGGAGACGGGGAGGATCGAATTCGCGAAGACAAAATCCCGCGCCTCTACCTATCCGCCGCGCAAAAGCTCTTATCCACCCTCACTGACCCTGACTGGCCAGAGCGAGAGGGCGCTTGGAATTCGGTGCAAGCTTTGAGCAGGCTGCGCTGGCCGTGGGGCAATGCCATCATGCAAAATCTTGAAAAGCCTGAACGCGGTGAACGCTGGCTTTTTTCGCGCCTGCCCGAATGGGAGGAAAGCGAAAGCCGCGGGCAGCCGAGACAAATTGAGTTACAATCAGACGATATCCAGGCCCGGCTCGCCGAATTAACCGGCAGCAGCGCGGAGCAGCGCGATGGCCAACGCGATTTTGCACAGGCGGCCAGCAGCGCCTTTGCCCCGCGAAAGCGCAAGGATGAACCCAACATGCTGCTCGCCGAAGCTGGCACCGGTATTGGCAAGACGCTGGGATATCTGGCCCCTGCCTCGCTGTGGAGCGAACGCGCTGATGGCGCGGTGTGGATATCCACCTATACCAAGGCCTTACAACGGCAATTGCTGCGCGAGACGAGGAAGCACTACCGCGATGAGAAGCAATTCCGCGCAAGGGTTGCGGTGCGCAAGGGACGGGAGAATTATCTCTGCCTGCTCAATCTTGAAGACGCACTTCAAGGCGGCTTTGCCGGGCGCGCGGCGATATTGGCGCAGCTCGTGGCGCGCTGGGCCGCCTATACATCCGACGGCGACATGATTGGCGGAGATCTACCCGGATGGCTTACCGTTCTCTTTCGCCGCAATGGCTCCGCCGCGTTAACCGACCGGCGCGGCGAGTGCATTTATGCCGGCTGCCCGCACTACCGAAAATGCTTCATCGAACGCTCTACCCGCGCGTCGGCCCATGCCGATATCGTAATCGCCAACCATGCGCTGATGATGGTGAATGCTGCGCGAGGCCGGGACGAAGGCGGTAAGCCAACGCGAATTATCTTCGATGAGGGCCATCATCTATTCGACGCAGCCGATTCAATGTTTGCCGCCGAACTGACCGGGCAGGAAACGATCGAACTGCGCCGCTGGATCATGGGGCCAGAAGGCAAGTCGCGCGGTCGGCGGCGCGGCCTCGCGGCGCGGCTCGCCGATATTGCCAGCTATGATGAAGATGGCGGGATTGCGATCCAGAATGCCTTGACCGCCGCTGAAGCGCTGCCAAGCGAAGGATGGTTGCAACGTGTAAATGAAAATACGCCCTTCGGCCCGGTCGAGCGCCTGCTCTGCGCTATCCGGGCGATGGTCTATGCGCGTGACGAGAGCAACGCCGCCGATGCGGGCTATGGATTGGAGACAGAGCTTGCTGACCCCGATGGCGGCCTAATCGATGCCACGACCGAATGCGCCATAGCCTTTGAAGCGGTCGCCAAACCGCTCACCATTTTGGGGCAGCGGCTTGAGGCGCTCATCACCGAAGCGCCGGACTGGCTCGACGGCGCGGCGCGGGCCAGGGCAGAGGGCGCGATGGCAAGCCTTGGCTGGCGGATAGATTTGATCCGCGCGTGGATATCTATGTTGGCGCGGGCACAAGGCGAAGTTGATCCCGATTTTGTCGACTGGCTGGCGGTCGACCGTTTCGAAAACCGCGAATATGATATCGGCATGCACCGCCGCTGGCTTGATCCGATGCAGCCCGTGGCTCAGCTTGTGCTCAAACCCGCCCATGGCGTGCTTGCCACGTCGGCGACGCTGCGCAGCGGCGGGGATTGGGACAATGCGCATCGGCGCACGGGTTCGGTGCATCTCGACCACCGCGCCGCGGAATTTTCTGCGCTCAGCCCCTTCGACTATAGCGCGCAAGCCGAAGTGCTGGTCGTTACCGATGTGAAGCGCGGCGATCTGGCGGCGCTCGCCGGCGCTTATGCCAGCCTCATCAGCGCATCGAGCGGAGGCGCGCTCGGACTATTTACCGCCATCCGCCGCCTGCGCAGCGTGCATGCACGGATTGCCGACAGGATGGCGCGCGACGGGCTTCCTTTATACGCGCAGCATGTCGACCCGATAGATACCGGCACGCTTGTTGATATATTCCGCGACGATCCGCGCTCTTCGCTGCTTGGCACCGATGCCTTGCGCGACGGGATGGATGTGCCGGGGGCATCGCTGCGATTGGTGATAATGGAACAGGTGCCCTGGCCCCGGCCCGATATTCTGCACAAGGCCAGAAGGCTCGCCCATGGCGGCACAGACTATGACGACCGCATCATCCGCGCCCGGCTCGCGCAAGCCTTCGGACGGTTGATCCGTAGCGCCCACGATACCGGTCACTTTGTATTATTGTCTGCCGCCACGCCTTCACGGCTGCTATCGGCATTTCCAGAGGGCACCAATATCCGGCGTGTGACGCTAGACGAGGCGGTTGCCGCTGTCAGGTCAGGCCTTTCATCTCCAACAAAATTGGGGCAGGAGGATAAAGCTACATCGCCAGAGGAAGGCCGAATAATTTGACCAAAAAACTCAGCCTGCTGCGCCACGCGAAATCAAGCTGGGACGACCCGGTCGCGCGCGATTTTGATAGGCCGCTTAATGCGCGCGGGGAGAAAGCCGCCCGCCTGATGGGCGAATGGATGCGCGGCGAAAATATTGCATTCGATCAAATCGTGGCCAGCCCCGCCATCCGGGTCGTCGAAACGCTAGACGTCGTAGCAGACGGTTATGGCAAACGATTTCAGCCCGTTTGGGAACGCCGCATATATCTGGCGTCTTCGGCTACGCTGATCGACGTGTTGAAAGAGATTGACGATGATTATGACCATGTCCTGATGGTCGGGCATAATCCCGGCATGGAGGATATGGTTCTCGACCTTGTTCCCGATAGGCCGGGCCCGGAGAAGTCAGCTAATGCGCTGCGCCAGGCGGTTTACGAAAAATATCCCACCGCTGCCTATGCACAAATGGAACTGGACATCACAAGCTGGTCAGATATTGCCCGCAATTCGGCCTCGTTGATCAACTTCATCCGGCCGCGTGACCTTGATCCTGAATTAGGGCCGGAAGAGTTTTAGCCAAAGGAGTTTTAGGCAGTTTCGAGAGCCGAAGACAATCGATCCCGGACAGCGCGCAGTTCGGATGCTGAAACTCCGCCCGATGACGCCGCCGCCGATGATTGCGCGGAAACCGGCGCAGACCCGGCAGCATTGCTCTTCGCACCCGACGACAGGAATTTCCGCGCGCCCTTAATCGTGTAGCCTTCGTCATTGAGCAAACGGTGGATCTGTTTGAGAAGCTGCACATCATCGGGCCGGTAATGCCGCCTGCCGCCCGCGCGTTTCAGCGGGCGAAGCATCGGAAACTGCTCCTCCCAATAACGCAGAATATGCGTCTTTACATTCAGCTCCCTAGCCATCTCTCCGATGGTCCGAAAAGCATCTACCGACTTATCCATGTGCAACCCCTGAAAAACCCGACCCACTAGTTTGCAGAATCTGCTGCGCGCTCGCCTCGTTACTTCAGGCGTTACTTCACGCGTTGGCGCATTCCCTGGCTTGCCCTGAAGGTCAGAACCCGGCGCGGAGTGATTGGCACTTCGACGCCTGTTTTCGGGTTGCGCCCTATCCGTTCGCCCTTGTCGCGCAGCACAAATGTGCCGAAACCGGAAATTTTGACATTCTGCCCATCAATCAGTGCGCCGGTAACATGCCCCAAAATCGACTCGATCATCGTTGCAGCATCGGCGCGCGAAAGCCCGACCTGCCGGTTCAGCATATCTGCCAGATCCGCGCGTGTTAATGTTCCATCGTTAGCCATTGCTCGCTCCCAATTTGCGTTATCCGCTTCCCCAGATTTATGCTTATAATATAAAATGCTGGCTTTGTAAATTTACAAAGTGTCGGTGGTAATTTTACATCCTTACGACCGATGCGCCCCAAGTAAACCCGCCGCCCATCGCTTCGAGCACAACGAGCTGTCCCTTTTTGATGCGTCCGTCGCGCACCGCAACGTCAAGTGCGAGCGGAACCGAGGCAGCAGATGTGTTGGCATGCTGATCAACGGTAAGCACCACGCGGTCAGGCGATAGCTTCAACTTGCGCACCGTTGCATCGATAATTCGCTTGTTTGCCTGATGCGGCACAACCCAGTCGACATCTTCGGCATCGCAGCCTGCCTCAGCCAGCGTTTCTTTTAGCACATTGGCAAGATTGACAACGGCGTGGCGGAATACTTCCTGCCCCCTCATACGCAGCTTGCCGACGGTGCCCGTAGTTGATGGCCCGCCATCGACATAGAGCAGCTCATTATACCGCCCGTCGGCATGCAGCTTGGTCGCCAACACGCCGCGCTCACTATCTTCTTCCGCGCAAAGCACGACCGCTCCTGCGCCGTCGCCAAACAGCACGCAGGTCGCCCGGTCTTCCCAATCGAGAATACGGCTGAAGGTTTCGGAACCAATCACAAGCGCGTTCTTTGCCGAGCCTGCCCGGATCATGGCGTCGGCGACGGAGAAGGCGTAGAGGAAGCCTGAGCAGACTGCCGCCACGTCAAAAGCTACGCCGCCATATGCGCCCAAAAGATGCTGGACCTTGGTAGCGCTAGCCGGGAATGTCTGATCGGGCGTCGCGGTGGCGACAATGATGAGATCAATATCAGCCGGCGTCATACCCGCCGATTTGAGCGCGGCTTTTGCAGCATCGGCGCCCAGCGTTGCCGTTGTTTCCTCGGGCGAGGCGATATGGCGGAATTTTATCCCGGTGCGTTCGACAATCCACTCGTCAGATGTATCCACCTTCTTCGCTATATCTGCATTTGAGACACGGTTCTTCGGCAGCGCGGAGCCGGTCCCGCGGATCACAGCGCGCAAAGCCCTGCTCATGCTTTGACTCCAATCTGCTCGCCATCTATCCGCGCCAGATCCTCGCCAATGCGTGCGGTGATGTCCTGCGTAACGAGCTTGGCCGCAACCGCCACAGCATTGGCAACACCTTTCGCGTCTGCATTGCCATGGCTTTTCACAACCACACCGTTCAGCCCCATAAAGACCGCGCCATTATGGTTGTTGGGATCAAGGTGGTGCTGCAGCAATTCTGTCGCCGGGCGTGAAACCAGAAATCCGATCTTTGAACGCAGCGAGCTGGTAAAGGCAGTCTTGAGTAAGTCGGTCACGAAACGCGCTGATCCCTCTATCGCCTTCAATGCAATATTGCCCGAAAAGCCATCGCACACAACGACATCGCTATCACCGCGATTGATCTTGTCGGCCTCGACAAAGCCAGAGAAATTAAGGTGTAAGCCTTCTGAATCGCGCAGATGCTGCGCCGCATCGCGCAGGCTCTCGGTGCCCTTCTGCTCTTCGGTGCCGATATTGAGCAGACTTACCTTTGGCCGCTTAAATCCGTAAATTACCCGCGAATAGGCCGCGCCCATGACGGCAAACTGAACGAGGTTACGCGCATCACATTCGGTATTTGCGCCAAGATCCAGCACCACCACATCGGTCTCGCGCAGTGTCGGGAGAAGCGCGGCCAACGCAGGCCGGTCAATTCCCGCCATCGTACGCAGCGCGAGCTTTGCCATCGCCATTAACGCGCCGGTATTGCCCGCACTCACAGCAGCGCTGGCATCACCTGTTTTGACAGCCTTGATCGCCAGACCCATCGAAGAGCCGCGCGATTTACGCACAGCTTGGCTGGGCCTGTCGTCGCCTGAAACAACCTCGTCAGTATGGAGAATTTCGGAAACGGCGCGTAGATTGGGATGCTGATCAAGCGCGAATGCAATCCTTTTCTCGTCGCCGACTAGCAGAAACTGGAAATTGTCATGCCGATGACGCGCAAGCGCGGCGCCGGCGACCATTACAGATACACCGTCATCGCCGCCCATCGCATCAATGGCGATACGCGGTTTCATAGTCATCATCTATTCCCTTGGCTGTTGCGAAAGGACGCCAATTCAATCAGTCGACGGCCAGAACTTCGCGGCCCTTGTAGAAACCGCAGGCATCACACAAATGATGTGGACGCTTTAGCTCACCGCAATTGGGGCATTCCTGAAATGCAGCTGGTTTCAGCGCATCATGGCTACGGCGCATACCGCGCTTGGAAGGGGTAGTTTTTCTTTTGGGGACAGCCATCTCGGCACCTGTTCCATTCAATATAAACTGTTATCAAGGGCGATAGGCCAAAATACCGGCAGTGGCAATGGTTGCCAGAATCACCGGCCAATGACCAATTCCGCTTTCGGGTGAGCGGCGCGTATACTGATATTTACCGGCTTTGCAAGCCTGATAAGGCGGTATATGCGGTAGGGGAAACAGGGAGAATTTTATGATAGTCACACTCACCATCGGCGCGGCGCTATTGCTGCTCAATATTTGGCTCATGATCCGCTGCACGCAGGCGCGCGCGAGTGAGAAAGTAAGTGTGGAGGACGAAGGCAACGAATTCGTCATTCGCCGGATGCGGGCGCATGCCAACTTCATCGAAAGCGCGCCGCTGGTGCTGATCCTGCTTGGCGCGTTGGAATATGTGTCCACACCGGAAACATGGCTTTGGATTGTCGGTATCGTCTATGTCATCGGCCGGATCGCGCATACATTCGGCATGGATGGCGGTAGCCTCGCAAAAGGCCGCTTTGTCGGAACAATATTGACGCTGGCGACCCAGCTAGCCCTCGCCATCACCGCGGTCATTTCGGTCTACAGCAAAATCCTGTAAGCATTGGTCGTTTCGGCAATTTAGCTGAAACCAGCCTATCCTCTGGCCAACACGTCGTCGGCGACAAAGGCGTTATGCTGCCGCTCATGGCCAAATTTGCTCGCCGGCCCATGGCCGGGAATGAAGGTCACATCATCACCGAGCGGCCAGAGCCTCTGCGTGATGGCGTCAATCAAATCCTGATGATTGCCGCGCGGGAAATCGGTGCGGCCTATCGATCCTTGAAATAGGACATCGCCGACAATCGCCAGCTTTGATGGCCCGTGATGAAAAACCACATGCCCCGGCGTATGGCCCGGGCAGTGGATCACATCGAGCGTTAACTTCCCAACCGTGACCGTGTCGCCTTGGTCGAGCCAGCGGTCGGGTTCAAACACTTGACCATTCACGCCATATTTTGCGCCATCCTCGACCAGCCGTTCAATCCAGAAACGGTCGCCCTCATGCGGCCCTTCAATGGGTAAGCCGAGCTCTTTGGCGAGAATCCCCGCCTCTCCGCAATGATCAATATGACCATGGGTGATGAGGATTTTTTCAAGCTCGACGCCTGCTTCGGCAACTGCTGCTTTCAGCTTGTGGAGATCGCCGCCAGGATCAACCAGCGCGCCCTTCATCGTCTCGGTGCACCAGAAAAGCGTGCAATTCTGCTGGAGCGGCGTGACCGGGATCATCCCGGCCTGCAACGGCGGCTGCGGCGCAGCGCCCATATTGGAAGTGACGTTAGACATGGGCCGCTATGTGGCGGGTGTATTGGCCGGATGCAAGAAAAAGACTAGCGCTGAAATATGGCAACCTTTGCTCGTTGGTCAGCATTTACACCAAAACCGGCGTTACCCCACGCATCCGCATGTGAATGTCCACCGTCAACCCACCAAGCAGGATATTGATAGGCCGATTTAGGCAAGCCGCCTACAATGTCTGAAATTTTCTGGAAGGAGAGTGTGACCGTTTCCATATCGCATCCTATAAGATACTCAAATAAAGGTAGATATTTTGGGCCGAGCGCAGATCCCGATTTTGCTCCATTGCCTCTCTCATTTTCTTGCATATCCTGCTCTCCATCAAGCGCCCATAAAGGCGCATCCAATGCCGTGGCAATTCTTCGCCGGGTTTTTGGCGTGCCATGCCCTTTGCCTGCCTCAATGCGGCTTATCCAAACCTGGCTGACATCGGCGCGGAAAGCCAGTTCGGCCTGGCTTATCTCCCGATATCTGCGCCATGCGGCAATGGGGTGCTGCTCATCATCCAGAATATAGTCCAGCACTTCGGCAGGCATAGTACCCTCCCCCCCTTGTATCCGCTTCATCTGGTCAGTGGCTGACAGAATATCTTCATTATCTTCTGCCAAGTGCAAAAGACGCTGATAGTCAGCCTGCGGCAATACCACCATTTTGGTGCCGTCGGGTGCATCGAAAATTTGTGGCTCTTGCCCCATATCAAAATTCCTTATTCATAAGCTGAACCGCGCGGCGCAATGCGTTGGATCGACAATATTATACCATCATCCGTGTAGATCACACGCCAATCGCCGATCCTCAACCTCATCAGATTTTCCGCGCCTTTCAGCTTACGGACATTATTAGCTAGGGCCTCGGGATCATCAGCAAGTAACCTAATTTTGTTCCTGATACGCTTGGAGGTTGCACCATCCATTCTTTGCAGGCTTTTCGCGGCCTGCCGACTGTAAATAATGCGCCTCATCTCTACACCTGTTATATATCTTATAGTTATTGATGTCAATAATGATTTATTATAGCCGCCGGCCCGCCCAGACAACCCGGCCGATTACTGCCACGTCACCCGCCATCACATCTTCCCAATCGGGCCAGGCGGGATTGTCGGACAGGATCGACAGCCGTCCGCCGGGGCCGCGCGCGAGGCGTTTGACCAGCAGTTCGTCATCCATGCGAATGACATGGATGCCGTCACGCAGCGATCTTTCTGCAGCCGAAGCATCGACCATGATATCTTCGCCATCTGTTAAAGTGGGTGCCATCGAATCGCCGGCCACCCGGATTAGCGATAGCGTTGCCGGATCGCTGGCCAGCGATTTCAGCCATTGCTCGTCAAACCCCACCTGCCCCGCCAGCGCGTCTTCTGCATCAATCGCTCCCGGGCCTGCAGATGCGCCAACCGCCAGCTTGGGCACCAGCCGAAGCCCTCCCCCCGGGCCGCTCTGTTCGGGCGCACCGAGTAGCCGTTCGTCGACTCCGAAATAGCGCGCCAATATCGTGCGTTCACGTTCCGGCAGCTTCTTGGGCGTTCCGCGTTTGATGAACTGTTGAATATAGGCAGCATTGCGCCCGATCAGCTTCGACAGCCCAGCATAGTCATCGCCATTGTCGGCAATCATCCGTTCGAGCGCGGCGCGTGTTTCGATTCCAACCATATCCGATCTATAGCAATAGGATTTTTCCTATACAAGTAGGATTTCACCTATCAACTATGTTCTTTGTTTGTTCTTATTGATTCGTTCTGGTCGGGAATATGGCGGGTCACAATGGAAAGGTGAGAAGATGTATATCAATCGAGAAATCGAGATATTCCTGCGCGAGGCGGAAATGCCTGCCACCAAATTTGGCCGACTTGCCGTACGCGACCCCAGGCTTGTTCTCGACATGCGCGGCGGACGCGAGCTGCGTCCGGCAATGGAAATCCGGCTCAGGCATTTTATGGCGGGCTACCGTGCGGCGGTAAAAATGGCGATGGCGACATGAAGCATAGCATCCGCCACAACCCGTTTCTGTGCCAGCTACTGGGCCTGCTACCCGGTTCCAAGGTCAAGGATTATCAGCACCGCGATTGGCACAGCGCAACATTTGAAGGGCAAAAGGTAACGGCGATATTGCGGGTTTCACGGGCCGCCGACGAAAAGCAGCTGGCAGATTTCATCGCGCAGATTGGAGAAATACAATTCGATCTTGCCGGGCAATTTGTTGCCGATATCTCGGCGTTTCAACCGGGGAATGATGGCAGGTGCCGCCTTATCGAAGTTACGGCGCTGATCCTGAAAGAGTGAGCGCTTAGCGCGCCTGCGCATTCATGCGCTGCAGCGTTTCGAGCGCGGCGTTCAGTGCGTGGTCGATATCGCCTTCCACTTCAGCAGGCGATGTTGGAACGGCTTCAAGCGGCGGACGATCCGCAGCGGGGCCTTCTTCCGGCATATCCGCCGCTGCTGCTACATCTGCTTCTTCCGAAGCCGTCTCGGCTGCTTGCGGGATAATCTTGGCCGCTACCTGTTCAAGCTCGGCAAGCTGCGTTTTGCGCTGCGTGACGGCACTTTCCAACTGGCCAATCATTTCGTCAAGCGAAGGCTTGTCGGCGGGCGCGGCATTTATCGGCTCAACCGGCGCTGCCGCGGCTTGTCCTTCTTGTCGTGCTGGCTTAGGCGTAGCGGCTTGCACGGCCTCTTCAAAGGCAGGCATGGCGGTAGCAGGGGATCCTGCTGAAACCTCTTCAACCGGCGTTTCAACGACAGGCGCATTTTCGGCGATGCCGCCGGAGGGAACTGCTGACATAGTCGTTGGCGCGTCCGCGGCTACCGGCAAGTCTTTTGTCGCCAATAATGGACGGCGCGCCGGGGCATCTGGATGCGTGTCAGCATGCCGAACCGAAGGTAGATCGGAAAGGTCGCGTATTTCATTCTCGCCCTTTACCCACGGCATCTTCGGAAAATTGATCTGCGCGATGCGGCTTGCAAGCACAGAGAGCAGCGCGGCGCCGGGCTTATCTGCAGCCCCGCGCTCCTGCGCGATGTCGTCTTGCGGTGAAGCTTCGGTCTGGCTCTCGCCATCTTCTTTGCTTAGCAAAAATACCGTGAGAACGGCCAGCGTCAACGCGCCGGTACCAAACGCGATCAACGCCCGCGCCTTGTCACCGAGCGGCGGTGCCGTAGCGGGCACCAGTTCGGACAGTCCGGTCACACCGGTAATCGAACCCAGGATAGATGCAGGAATGAACATTGTCGCGACGCCAGCAATGATGCTGACGACAACAGCGGTCAGAACCGCCTTTTTCTTCCTGTCTTGCGGGAGTGAAATCCCCATATCTACCAGTCCTGTCTAATGCCGCCCGTTCAGGCAGCTTTGGCAATTCTTCCCTTGCCTAACAGCAAATGGTAAACAGGATTGTAACGTTGTATGTTCTTGTCCCAATTACGTTCTTTTTCTACGAAATTGCGCGCGATGCGGCGTCTTTCTTCCCAGATGTCGCGCGCACCAAACAGCATTTTCAGCGCGGCGGCGGCCCCGGCTGGGTCGTCGGCGGGAAACAAAGCCCCGGTCACGCCGTCGTCGATCAATTCGCGGTGGCCGCCAACATCGGAAGCCGCAACCAGCTTGCCCTGCGCCATCGCCTCAAGTGGTTTGAGCGGCGTGACCAGATCGGTGAGCCGCATTGATTTGCGCGGATAGGCAAGGACGTCGGCGATACTGTAATAGCGCTCAACCTGTTCATGCGGAACGCGGCCTACGAAATGGATGCGCTTCGCGGCAGGCGAAGCTTGCGCCTGCGCGCGCAATTTCGCCTCCATCGGGCCGCCGCCGACCAGCAGCAGATGCGGAGCGGCGGAAGCGTCGCCGAAATGAGCCATCGCAGCGATCAAATCGTCAAGGCCTTCATAGTCGTAGAAGCTACCGATATAACCGATCACATCGCAGCCATTCAGGCCCAGATCGGCCGCCAGCTTCTCATCGCGAGCAAGCGGCGTTCCGAACATCTCCATATCGACGCCGTTTGGCGAGACCATTATTTTTTCTGCAAGCACACCGCGCGCCATCAAATCGCCGCGCAGGCCTTCGCAAATTACGGCAACTGCATCGGCCTGCCTGACGACATGATTTTCAAGCGCGCGGGTCAGGCGGTAACGCGCCGACCCTTCGCTGCCTGTGCCATTGCCGACGGAGGCATCTTCCCAAAAAGCGCGGATCTCGTATATTAGCGGTAGCCCCAAAATCTGTGCGGCGCGCGCCGCCGCAAGCCCGTTCAGCGCGGGGCTATGTGCATGAAGGATATCGAATGGCCATTTGGAATGAAGCGCAACAATCGCGTCGGCCAAAACGCCTACCTCGCGCCATTCGCGCAGCGGCGACGGGCCATCGGCATTTGCAAGCGTACGGTAGAAATTCAGCCCCTCGGCCGTTTCCATCGCTTCGCCTGCTGTCTGCCCATTTTGATATTGCCGAACACCGGTAATTCCCGCAACGTCCCAGCCATCGCGCAGCTGCGCTTTCATGATCGCGCGCGTGCGAAAAGTATAGCCGCTATGTAAGGGCAGGCTATGGTCCAATATGTGAAGGATGCGAGCTTTCTTTGACATCACACCTGTCAATGCCCGAAAAGGATTAACGCGGCGTCAACCCAATGGGCTTATGAGGCGTTGTTTGCCGAGTTGCGGCATCTGTGAAGGGGCGAAGCGCCAGCCATGATCGACAATTTCTCGATATTGCTAAGCCACGGGCTGCTGGCGCTCGCATTTTGGTATCTACTCCAGCGAGATGATATGGACGCAGAAGCGCCGCCGGTGCCCGATAAGGAACCTGAGGGCTTCGGTCATCAACGCCTCAAACCTGGTCAGATTGACAATGCAGCGGGAGATACGCCCGATGCGTGATCTTGTCTTCGTTGGCTATCTCGCACTGATCCTGCTGCTTGCTTTCAAGCGGCCGTTTCTGTTCACGCTGATCTATGCTTATATCGATATTATCGCGCCGCAGCGATTGTCCTATTTCATGCTCAACTCGATCCCGCTTTCGCTGATCGTGTTCGGGCTGGCGGTGCTCGGCTTCCTCATATCTGATGATAAAAAGGATGTGCGCATCTCGCCGCGATGGGCTCTGCTGATCATGTTATTGGCCTATTGCGGATACACCACTACTATTGCCGATGAACCGGTCTTTGCGCTGGAGAAATGGGGATGGGTCTGGAAGGCGCTAGTCTTTGCAGCCTTCCTGCCGCTGACGCTGCGAACACGGGTCAGAATCGAAGCGCTCGCGCTCACCATGGTTCTATGCGCCTCTGCGCTGATCGTCACTGGCGGAATAAAGACCGCAGTGGGCGGCGGCGGCTATGGCGTCCTCGTTTTGCTAATCAACAATAATAGCGGCCTTTATGAAGGCTCGATCATCTCGACCGTCGCTATCGCGATCATTCCGCTGATATTATGGCTGGCAAAACATGGCACCATCTTCAAGCCCGACTGGCGTGTGCGGGTCTATGTTGCGGCGCTCATCTTCTCTTGTCTGCTTATCCCGGTGGGGACGCAGGCGCGGACCGGACTGGTTTGTATTGCCGTCTTGGCGGTGCTGCTGCTGCGTTTCAACAAATACCGTTTCATGTATGCTGCGGGCGCCGTCACGCTGGGATTGATGGCAATACCTTTGTTGCCGCAAAGCTTCACCGAACGGATGGAGACAATCCAGAATTACGAAGCTGATGAAAGCGCTTCGACGCGTATCGCGGTTTGGAGCTGGACGCTGGAATATGTGAAAACGCATCCCTTTGGCGGCGGCTTTGAGGCTTACCGCCAGAATAAAATCAAATATGAAATCCCCGTCATCGACGAAAATGGTCTGGATACTGGCGATGTGCTTTCACAGGAAAAAGAGATTGTGGATGAAGGCCGCGCCTATCATTCAAGCTATTTCGAAATGCTTGGCGAGCAGGGCTGGCCCGGCCTTGTAATCTGGTTGCTGATCCATGTCGGTGGGGTTTGGCGGATGGAGGTCATCCGGCGCCAATATAAAAAACGTGCCCGGGAGGATGAAGAATGGGTCGCGCCCCTTGCCATCGCGCTGCAAAATGCGCAGATCATCTATCTGATCGGTTCGCTCTTCGTTGCGATCGCTTTTCAGCCATTCGTCTATATGTTGATCGCGATGCAGATCGGCCTCGACACCTATCTCGTCCGCCGCCGCAAGGAAGCCGCATGGCGTCCCATCAAGCAGCGCCGGCTTGGTAAGGTAGCGCCCCCCGAGCCAGCGCCCAATTCCGCCTGAACGGATAATTCCACCGCTTTTTTTGGTTGCCCCGGCGGGTGCGCACCTGCGATGGTGGTCAGCATCCTGTCTGCCTGCTATCACGCGCCAGACCATCCAAAGCTAACAAGGCAGATATGACATTTTTCCTCGCTGCTGCAGCAACCAAAGATGCGCTGCCAATTTCCGATATCAAGGCAGAAGCATTGCAAGCCCGGCTTGCGCGCTACACCGATAGCTTCATCGAATGGCTGGCGACAAACAAGCTCGATCTGCTGATCGCACTGGCCATCGGCATCCTCATTTTCCTTGCGCTTGGTTTCCTGAAAAAATGGGCTGTAAACTGGTCACGGCGCGCACCTGACCTGACGAGCATTCGCGCGATATTGGCGCGGGCCGCCGCCAAAACTAGCCGGTTCTTTCGCATCATGGTGGCGACCGAGCTGGTCAGCATCACCGCGAATACGCCGCCATTTCTGGCCAAGACTATCACCTTCCTGTTTACCATCTCTGCGGTGTTGCAGGTTGCAATCTGGGCGCGCGAATTGATCCTTGGCTTCATCGAACGCCGCGTCGGCGGTGAACACCGGCAAGAGACGCTTGCCAACGCGATGACACTGATCCGGTTGCTCGTCAGCGTTACAATTTTCGCGATCGCGCTCATCGTCATTCTTGACAATCTTGGCGTTGATGTGACCGGCCTGATAGCGGGCCTTGGCATCGGCGGCATTGCCATTGGTTTTGCCGCCCAAGGCATCTTTTCAGATCTGTTTGCAGCGATCTCTATCATTCTCGACAAGCCATTTCGGGTGGGCGATACGATCAGCTACGGCAGCTCCACCGCGACGGTCGAAAATATCGGAATGAAAAGTACAAGGCTGCGATCTATCGGCGGCGAATTGCTGATCGTCTCTAACTCCAAGCTGCTCGATATGGAAATTTCCAACACTTCCATGACCGATTACCGCCGGACCAAATATCCTATCGGTGTCATTTACCAAACGGCTCCGGCCAAGGCGCGGGCTATACCTGATCTGCTGAAGGCCATAGTGGAGCAGGAGGGCGGCGAATTTGTGCGCGCGGGCTTTACTGGCTTTGGCGATAGCGCGATCAATTTCGAACTTTATTTCGATGTTCATTCGGAAAGTTTCCAGGAGGTTTTCGATGTGCGCCATCGGATTGGCCTAGCAATCGTGGATGCGTTCAACGCACAAGGCCTTGAGTTTGCCTATCCGACGCAGACAAACTTTACCGCTGCGCCTAGCGGCGAAATGGTCATGCCCTATCCGGCCGGCAAGCCTTCCCGAACCAAGAAGACGTAGCGTAAGGCCGCCAAGGGCCGAGTAAAACCGCAGAAAGTCTTGTGTTTTGCGAGCTAGCAAGGCACATCCCCGGCAACCAAGAATCGGGAGAAATTACCATGTCCACCATTACCCCACAGGAATTTGCCGGCAAGGTCGGCGAGACCATTGGCAGCAGCGAATGGATTACGCTCGATCAGGAAACAATAAACAAATTCGCCGATGCCACCGGCGATCACCAATTTATTCATGTCAACGAAGAGGCAGCAAAGATGACCCCCTTTGGCGGCACCGTCGCGCACGGGTTTTTGACGCTATCCTTGATGCCGGTCATGTCTGCAAAATCAGATATGCCAAAATTGGACGGCGTAAAAATGGGCATCAATTATGGCGGCAACAAAACCCGGTTCATCTCGCCTGTCCGTTCAGGCAAGCGCGTTCGCGGCCATTTCAAACTTCTTGATATGACAGAAAAGCGCCCCGGCCAGTGGCAGCAGACGATGGAATTATCAGTCGAGATTGAGGGTGAGGAGAAACCCGCCCTTATCGCCGAGTGGATCACGATGCTGTTTGTCTGACATTATATAGCCCCTTCCCCTTACGCCCTTTCTAACGGGGCCAGAAAACCACCGAAAAAGGAATCTGTTCCATGCGTGATGCAGTCATCGTTTCAACCGCCCGCACCCCGATTGGCAAAGCCTATCGCGGCGCATTCAACAACACCGCTGGCCCGACGCTTGGTAGCTTTTCCCTGAAAGCCGCCGTCGAGCGTGCTGGTATCGAACCGGGCGAAGTTGATGATTGTGTTTGGGGCAGCGCGTTGCAGCAAGGCACGCAGGCCGCCAATCTGGGCCGCAATGTCGCACTGCGTTCGGGCCTCCCGATCAGCGTCGGCGGCATGACCATCGACCGGCAATGTTCGTCGGGCCTTATGTCGATTGCGACCGCCGCCAAACAGGTCATCACCGACCGTATGGATATTGTGGCCGCAGGCGGGCAGGAATCAATCAGCATGGTGCAGACCAAGGAAATGCGCGTGTCGCCCGACAAGGAGTTGATGGCGATGCATAACTCCATTTACATGCCGATGCTGCAAACCGCAGAAGTCGTTGCCAAACGTTATGATATCGGCCGCGATGCAATGGATGAATATGCGCTTGGTTCGCAGCAGCGCACCGCCGCAGCACAGGAAGCGGGGCATTTTGATGATGAAATTGTTCCCTGCACCACCATCATGAATGTGATGGACAAGGAAACCAAAGAGGTTTCGCAGAAAGAAATCACGGTCGAGAAAGATGAAGGCAATCGGCCATCGACAACGCTCGAAGGGCTGCAAGGGTTGCAACCCGTGCTCGGCCCCGACATGACGATCACCGCAGGCAATGCCAGTCAGCTTTCCGATGGCTCCTCAGCCTCCATCGTGATGGAAGCCAAGGTCGCGGAAAAACGCGGCCTTACCCCGCTCGGCCGCTATGTCGGCATGGCGGTGGCGGGAACCGAGCCCGATGAAATGGGAATCGGCCCTGTTTATGCCATCCCCAAATTGCTCGAACGCTTTGATCTGAAAATTGACGATATCGGCCTGTGGGAACTTAACGAAGCCTTCGCGGTGCAGGTGATTTATTGCCGCGACAAGCTGGGCATTCCTGACGAGATTTTGAACGTCAATGGTGGTTCAATCTCGGTTGGCCATCCTTACGGCATGACCGGCGCGCGCTGCACCGGCCATGCACTGATCGAGGGCAAGCGCCGCGGCGCAAAATATGCCGTTGTTACCATGTGTGTCGGCGGCGGTATGGGCGCAGCCGGCCTGTTCGAAGTGCTGTAAGGGAGCGGAAAAATGAGTGCGATTGGAGTGATTGCAACGTTAACCGTTGCCGAAGGAAAGAACGCCGATTTTGAAACGGCATTTGCCGAGCTCGCTGCCGCTGTCACGGCCAACGAACCGGGCAATGAATTTTATGCGATATTCCATTCGAAGGACAATCCGCAGGTATATAAGGTGCTCGAACGCTATACCGATCAAGCCGCCCTTGATGCCCATGGCAAGTCAGATCATTTCAAGGCGAGCGGCGCAAAGCTGGGCCCCTGCATGGCTGCCGCGCCGGAGGTTGAATATCTGGACGGCGTGTGACGCCAGCCCGCTGACTTACTTCCTGCTTATTTACAGCCCTCCAGCCACACATCGCTGTGATCACTGGGCTGACAGTTTCCTGCATTAAGCCGCTTGATGCGCCGCACCCTTTCCGTCAGCTTTCCACTTGGCCGATCCAAATTCAAATTTGCCGGAGCGATCAATGCTGCAACCATCATAGCAAAACGGCCATCATCTAGCTTCTGGAGCGGAATTGCAAAGAAACGCTCGCTGGCCGCATGAAAGCTCTTTGTCCAACGATGGTCGCTGCCCGAAAAGCTCGCATTGGCTAGGAACAGTGCCAATATCTGATCGTTCGATAGCTTCTGTTTGAGCCCGATGGCATAGCCCGTTTGCCGTATCTTCTGGATACCGGGTTTGAAATCATCGAAGGCCAATCGCTTCGATAGCGACTGCGTTATGGTGGTTTTGCCCGCCCCCTTCGACGAGAAATCGGTACCATTATTGTCAGCGAAAGAGGGATCTTCAACGGCGAGGAGCAATTGCATATTCTCTTTGCTCAACCGATTGGCGCCCCGGCCTTGTGCGATAAGCTGATCAGCCGCCTGTCGCAGTTCTGGCGCCTCGGATCGCGCATCGAACCAGCCCGAAAGCCCATAGAGAAAGAGAGCCGCAACCAACGCCAATGGGACTGCGACAATGTATTTTTTCATTGCGAAATCAGCCCAGCGTTAAAAACAAACCCATCCTCCCGGTCTTTCGCCAGCAAAGCGGGGCCATCAAGGTCAACCCAATCGGCTTGCTGCGCAAGTAGGAAGGCGGGCGCAATGCCGGTGCTCGTGGAAAGCATACAGCCGACCATCACTCTCATGTCATGCGCGCGGGCAAGCTCGGCCATCTTCATCGCCTCGGTCATCCCGCCTGCCTTATCAAGTTTGATATTCACACCGTCATAGAGCTGGGCCAATCGCGCGACATCACCAGCATCATGGCAGCTTTCATCGGCGAGTATGGGCAGCGGCGACCTGATATCTGCAAGCGCTCTATCATCCCCTTCAGGCAGCGGCTGCTCGATCATTTCAGCGCCCAGCTTCGAAAGCGCCGCCGCCTCTTCGGCGATATCCAGGTCGCCCCAGCTACCATTGGCGTCAACAATCAACCTTGCCCCCGGCGCGGCGCGGTGCACTGCGGCAGCACGTTCACGGATTCCCTCTCCGGTCAGCTTTAATTTTAGCAGACCATAGCCCTGCTCCGCTGCGGCAGCCGCATCTGCCGCCATTGTCGCGCCATCGCCCAATGATATTGTATAGGCTGTTTGCAGTGGCTGCGGCTCGGCAAGGTCAAGATATTGCCAGAGCGGCTTGCCAGCCTGCTTCGCTTCCAATTCCCAAAGCGCGGCATCAAGCGCATTGCGCGCTGCGCCGGGGGCCAACATTTCCTGCAGCGCCAACCGTGCTTCGCCGGGCGATGCATCTTCCAATGCGCCTGTAATCGCCTCTATTTGCGCAAGGCAGCTTCCCGCGCTTTCGCCGCGATAATAGATTGGTGTGCCCTCACCGATGCCGGTCATGCCGCCAAAAGCAGCTGCAACGATGAGCACATCGACATGCGTCTTCGCGCCGCGCGCAATCACAAACTGCCCGTCAACGCTCCAGCGTTCGATCGCTGCTGTAGTCCACAATTTCCGCTTATCGCCTATCGCGCCGCCCCCCCAATTCCATCATCGTAGAGGATGGTGGAAGAGGCAAAGCTATTCAAGCCCCTAAGCTAATCAATTATGCTGCTGTATCCATTCTTCCAGTACCGGTGCGATCTGATCGCGCCATTTGCTGCCGTTGAAGATACCGTAATGGCCAACTTCTGGAGCAAGGAAATAGCGCTTCGCTTCCTTTGGAAGCTTCTTGGCCAGTGTCAATGCCGCCTTGGTCTGGCCAACGCCGCTAATATCGTCGCGCTCGCCTTCAACCGCCAGCAATGCCGTGTCGGTTATAGCCGCTGGATCAACCAGCTTTCCGCGATAGTTAAACTCGCCCTTGGGCAGCAAATGCCGCTGGAAGACGGCATCGACGGTTTGCAGGTAGAACTCTGCCGTCATATCGCAAACCGAGCGATATTCGTCGTAGAAAGCCTTGGCCAGATCGGCGCTGTCATTGTCGCCGGCCGACAGATGTCTGAACATCTCCCAATGGCTCGTCATGTGATTGCCAAGATTCATTGTCAAAAATCCTGTAAGCTGTAGAAATCCGGGATAAACACGCCGACCAGCGCCGCCAAAATGCTCGGGCACGGTGGCGATGGCATTCTGCTGAAACCAGCTATGCGGGCGCGTTGTTGAAAGCGTATTCACCTCGGTCGGTGCCTCACGCGTGTCGATCGGCCCGCCCATCATGGTCAGGCTGCGCGGGCGCAGCGGATGTTTGGTCTGCCCCATCACCGCTGCCGCCGCATAGGCGGGGACCGATGGTTGGCAAACGGCGAGCATATGCGCGCCGCGCCCGTCCTGATCCGGCCCGATGAATTCCATCCACTCGATCAGATAATCAATATAGGTTTCAAGATTGAAATCGCCAGCAGCAAGCGGCACATCGCGCGCATCGCGCCAGTCGGTGATCCAGACATCATGGCCAGGAAGCATCCGTTCAACCGTGCCGCGCAGCAGCGTCGCGAAATGGCCCGACATCGGCGCAATGATCAGCAGGCGCGGAGCGTTCTTGTTCTTGGCATGGATGAAATGTTTGAGCTGACCAAAGGGCTTGCGCGCTTCGATCCGTTCCTCGACGGCATATTCCTTGCCATCAACGGTGACTTCATCGAGGCCAAATTCAGGCTTTCCACGCAGCTGGGTCGTATGGGCAAATACATCAAGCGCCGATGCCATGACCGAAGCGCCCATGTAACTGGCCGGATTGATGGGGTTGTTCAGCCATTCGGCCTGCAAACTGGCAAGCTTGCCCACGCCAGCAAGCATTTTTTTTTGAAATTCATAAGCGTTGTAAAGCATTGTAGCCCCTGCTTTAATGCGGCTTTCTGCGACCCTGCAAACCGCGACTATAGCCTCGACATACCAGATTATTGTGCATTGCACCATAGAAAATGATAAATTTCAAAAAACAACCTATCGTCAATTGTCGGCGCGGCGTACGGCTGCTAGAACGACAGCCATGAATGACATGACTTCCGCCGCCGCCTCATCGGGCGAAACCGCCATCCAAAAGCAGGATGACAAAGCCAAGCCCAAGGCGAAATTGGCCAGTTTGGGTATGATCTGGGTTCAGGCCAGAAAATACCCAGGCAAGATTGCGCTCGCCATTGTCGCCCTGGCGGTTGCGGCGAGTGCCACCTTGACCATCCCGATGGTGGCCAAATGGATCATCGACACCGGTTTCATCCAAGAAGGCGGAGACGTCGCACCAATTTTTCGCGGGCTGTTGGTCGTTGTCGTCATATTGGGCATTGCAACGGCATTCCGTTTCTATTTCGTCAGCTGGCTTGGTGAACGCGTTGTCGCCGATATTCGAACCGAAGTGCAGAAAAATCTGCTTCGGCTTGCACCCCGCTTTTTCGAAGAGAACCGGCCAGCAGAAATTGCATCACGAATGACATCGGATACCGCAATCATCGAACTGGTGGTGGGCACAACTTTTTCGGTTGCGTTGCGCAATATTGTTATTGGTATTGGCGGCATCTTTTTGCTGTTTGGCCTAGCGCCAAAGCTTACAGCGGCGCTGCTGCTGGGCATCCCGATGGTGATATTGCCGATCGTCTTTATTGGGCGGCGGCTCGAAAAGGCATCGCGCTCCAGTCAAGACCGCGTGGCCGATGTCGGTACGATCACGTCCGAAACGCTTGGCGCACTGAAAATCGTTCAGGCATTCGGGCAGGAAAAGCGCGAACATCTCAGATTCTCCGATGCCGTCGAAGCCACCTTTGATGCCGCGCGCCGCAGGATAAGGCTACGCGCTTTCTTAACCGCAATCGTCATCGCGCTAATTTTCGGCGGGATAACCATGCTGGTATGGCGCGGAGCCGATGGCGTCGCTGCAGGAACCATTTCGGGCGGCACGATAGTTGCGCTCATCTTCTACAGCGGCTTGGTGGCCGGCGCATTCGGCGCGCTGACAGAGGTATATGGCGATCTCGTGCGGGCGGCCGGAGCGTCGGGCCGGCTCGCAGAATTGCTTGCGGCCGAGCCTGATATCGCACCGCCTGCCAAACCCATCGCGCTCCCCTCGCCGCGCGGCCAGCTGACCTTTGACAATGTATGCTTCCGATATCCCACGCGGCCCGAAATGCTAGCGCTAGAAAATTTCAACCTGAAGGTCAGCCCCGGCGAAACGGTGGCGGTAGTTGGCCCGTCGGGCGCTGGCAAATCAACGCTGTTTCAACTTGCCCAGCGCTTTTACGATCCCGAAGGCGGTGCAATCCGCATTGACGGTGTCCCGCTCACTAGCGCCGACCCCGCCGAGATTCGCGAACGCATGGCCTATGTGCCGCAGGAAACGGTGCTGTTTGCGTCTTCGGCGCGGGATAATCTGCGCTATGGCAACTGGCTCGCCAGCGACGAAGCAATCTGGGATGCTGCACGGCAGGCAAATGCAGAAGACTTTCTGCGCGCGCTTCCCGAAGGCTTGGAAACTTACCTCGGCGAAGGCGGCGCGCGGCTTTCGGGCGGCCAGCGGCAACGCATCGCCATAGCCCGCGCCTTGCTGCGCGACGCGCCAATATTGCTGCTCGATGAAGCCACCAGCGCGCTCGATGCGGAGAGTGAAAAGCTGGTGCAGGATGCGCTCGAAAAGCTGATGGCCGACCGCACCACAATAGTCATCGCCCACCGCCTCGCCACCGTGCGTTCGGCTGGACGGATCATTGTCATGGACGGCGGCAAGATTGTCGAGGAAGGCGATCACGCCAGCCTGAACAAATCAGGCGGGCTCTATTCGCGGCTGGCAAGCTTGCAATTTGATGCCTAGCGCCGGTTGGCTGTAAACTCTACCCAAACGCCAGTAGGTTGCCAGATTGATTCCATTTCGGCGCGCGCAGCCGCCTCATCATCGCCGAGCCTATCACGCCGATAAAGATATAGAAATGCGGTGACGCGGTAGTTGGCGATGCAATGGACATGGATGGGCTGCCCTTTCAACCGCTCAACAACTGCACAAAAACGGACGAAATCCTGATTCGTCGGTGCTGCGAAATCAACCGGGATATGGATATAGTCCATGCCCAACGCTGCAACCTTTTCTGCTTCATCGGGCAACGCAAATTTATGATCATGCAGACCCAGATTGACAATATGCCGCACGCCCAGATCATAGATGGCGGCTAACCCGTCCTCCCTTGGCTGACCGGAGGTTGTTATCAATTCGCTGAAGCGGTGCCAGTTGAATATAGAATCCAGATCGAACATTTCTCTCCAGCCAGGGTCAGAGCAGAGTTATTTCATACAATTCTGTCGAACGGCGAGGATAAAGGCGCAAGTAAAAAGTTCTAAAGGCATGCTGGTTCATTTTGGTGGCGTTTTTGACACCGCAGCTTGTGCCACCCCGCCCTGCAACACAAATATGGGCGGCGGGCGCGCGAGAATCGGGTTCAGAACCTAAATAACAACCCCAAACAGATCATGCTCGTCCGCATCTTCGATTTTCGCGTTGACGATATCGCCCGCTTTCAACTCCGCACCCACATCGCGGAGGAAGACATTGCCGTCGATTTCCGGCGCATCGGCCTGTGATCGCGCGGTCGCGCCGATGTCGCCATCTTCATCTGCTGCGCCAACCTCATCGATGATGACAGGGAGCGTGCGGCCAACCTTGCCCTGCAGCTTTGCGGCGCTGATTGCAGCGCTGCGCTCCATAATCCTGGCGTAGCGTTCTTCCTTCATCTCCTCGGGCACCTGATCGCCAAGCGCATTTGCAGCGGCCCCCTCAACGGGTTCAAAGCGAAAGGCTCCGACACGGTCAAGCTGCGCCTCTTCGAGCCAATTGAGCAGATATGCAAAATTATCCTCGGTTTCGCCGGGGAAACCAACGACGAAGCTACTACGCACCGCAATATCTGGACAAATATCGCGCCAGCTTTTCAGCCGCTCAAGCACCTTTGCTTCATTGGCTGGGCGTTTCATCCGTTTGAGCACCGACGGCGCGGCGTGCTGGAAGGGAATATCAAGATAAGGCGTCAGCAACCCTTCGGCCATTAGCGGGATTACAGCGTCGACATGTGGATAAGGGTAAACATAATGCAGCCGCGTCCATGGCGCTTTACCCTCAGCAGTGCGCAATTGCCCCAATTCGCGAGCAAGATCGGTCATATGCGCGCGAACCTCGCGCCCCTTCCACTGGCGCGGATCATGCCGTGTGTCGACGCCGTAAGCCGATGTATCCTGGCTTATGACCAGCAATTCTTTCGTCCCCGCTGCAAGCAGCTTCTCCGCCTCGCGCAGCACCGCATCAATCCGGCGGCTGGCAAGCTTCCCGCGCAAAGAGGGGATGATGCAGAAAGAACAGCTATGGTTGCAGCCTTCGGAAATTTTCAAATAGCTATAATGGCGCGGGGTAAGCTTAACGCCGCCCAGAGCATCCAGATTTGGGACGAGATCAACATATTCGCCGCGCGCCGGCGGTGCGGCCTCATGCACTGCACCCACCACATCTTCATATTGATGCGCGCCGGTCACCGCCAGCACCTCAGGAAAGCGCGCGCGGATAGCTTCGGCTTCATTGCCCATGCAGCCGGTTACGATCACCCGGCCATTCTCCGAGATCGCCTCGCCGATGGCCTCAAGGCTCTCTTCCTTCGCGCTATCAAGGAAACCGCATGTGTTAACCAGCACGACATCTGCGCCGGCATAGTCGGGTGACATCGCGTAACCGTCGGCGCGCAATTTGGTCAGGATGCGTTCGCTATCGACCAGCGCCTTGGGGCAGCCAAGCGACACCATACCGACCTTCGGCGCTGCCTGTATCTTGGTTGGAGAAGTCATGGAGCGCGCCTTTACGCCGATTGTCCGCGCTTGTCACGCGCCGCGATGAGAGGCATAATACCAATATTGAAATGGGAGGGAAACATGGATTTATTTGATGTGAACTGGCTGGCGGTGGTCATTGCTGCGGCGGTAGGTTTTCTGGTCGGCGGTATCTGGTACGGGCCGGTCATGGGCAAGAAATGGATGGGCGCAGTTGGCCTGACCGAGGATCAAATCAAAGAAGGCAGCATGGGCAAAATCTACGGCGGGGCATTTGCATTCAGCCTGCTGGCCAGCTGGACATTAGCCCATACATTTTCCAGCTATATGCAGGACTTAAGCGTTACCGTAAAAATCCTCACCGCATTTGGCGTGGCGCTGGGCTTTATCATCCCGGCAATCGGCACCAACTATCTGTTCTCGCAAAAAAGCAAGGCTCTGTTCTTTATCGATGCCGGATATTGGCTGCTATTCTATACCGCTATGGGAACTGTCCACGCGCTGCTTGGCTAGCCCGTCTAAAGCGCATCCACATTGGGGACAATTTCGACAATCATGTCGCCGTCCTCCAGCGATTCTGCCTCGACTTCCCAGAAGCCGAAGGCCTTATCCGCGCGATAGAGCCTGAGGCCGATCGCTTTGTCGAGACCGCGTAGCGACTTGCCAAGCTCGTCGCGCGTTACCATACGCTCGCGCAGCATGACGCGGCCTTTCACCGTGGCAAGATCGCTCATATATTCTGAAATATGTTCGCCGTGGCAGGTGCCTGCGAGCAGGAAGCCGGCGAAATTCACCGGGTTGATGACGTTGTTTGCCCCCGCTTGGCGCGCCAATAGCTCATTGTCAGATGCACGCACGACAACGCTAATCGGCACCTTGGGTGCCAGATGACGTACCGTCAGCACAATCAGTATCGAGGTATCGTCGCGCCCCGCCGAAACGATGACCGAACTC
This sequence comes from Sphingorhabdus sp., assembly GCA_036479555.1. Taxonomy (GTDB): domain Bacteria; phylum Pseudomonadota; class Alphaproteobacteria; order Sphingomonadales; family Sphingomonadaceae; genus Sphingorhabdus_B. The sequence goes on along the minus strand of JAZGFP010000002.1, from coordinate 46,647 downwards.
GCCTGGCGCACCTTCACCCGAACCAACGTCTGATCGCGCGTCGCATCGGCATTGAGCACATTACATCCCAGCTTTTCAGCCGTTCCCAGCGTTTCATCGCCGGCATCAATGACCACGATATTCTTTGGATTCTGGCCGCGCGCAATCAATTCCTTGACCGCTTCCGACCCGGAAACGCCAAAGCCGACAACGACGATATGATCGCTCAATTTACTTTGCAGAAATTTCATGCGCCACCTGTCCCATGTTTTTTTGAGCACGAAATTATAGGCCGTGCCCAGGAATATTAAAACTACGAATATGCGAATCGGCGTGACCACCAACGCATCGAACATCCGCGCCCGCTCCGTCACCGGCGCGATATCGCCGTAACCCGTGGTCGTAATCGATATCATCGTGAAATAGATGACATCAAGGAAACTGACCTCACCGTCGTAACTATCATGCAGCCCGGTACGGTCAAACCAGTGCACCGCTACTGCCATTGCGACAAGGCTGAACACGAAACCGACGCGTACCAGAACATCGCCCCAAATCGGCAGCCCCGACTTGCGCGTTAGCGTATCATATTTGCTCTGCTGGCTAGGTCTGATCATGCCTGATCGCTCAGCGTGCCGGTAATTTCGTTATCGGGTTCAAAGGTTTGCGGTCCTTGCGAATCTCGAAATGCAACTGCGGACTGCTCACATAGCCGGTATCACCGACGCTGCCTAGCGCTTGTCCTGCCTTCACCTTGTCACCGCGCGCAACCTCCAATTGTCCCAAATGCCCATAGGCCGTGACCCAGCCGCTACCATGATCAATCAGAACCAGTCCGCCAAAGACCCCAATTTCATTGCCGCTATAGACGACAACCCCGTTGCCAGCGGCGCCAACGGGTGTTCCTTTCCCAGCCGCAATATTGATCCCATCATTGACCTTACCGCCGCCTTTCGAGCCAAAGCTGGAAAGCAGCCTGCCAGAAAGCGGCCAAGCGAAATTTCCGCCAAAACTGACTGGGCGCGAAATGGGGCTGGAGAGGGATACCGGCGCAGCTGGCCCCGCCCGCAATGTCGCAGGCTCACCGCCGGTAACAACATCATCGATATTAAGCGAAAAGGCCGCCGCTCGCTGCTCTGGCGTCATATCGCCAGAAGGCGGAGCCGCTGCGGCACTGGCCGGAAGGCGCAGGCGCTGACCGATTTGCAACACAAAGGGCTCATCCAGATTGTTGAGCGCAACCACATCGCTCCATTGCACCTGATAGGCGCGGGCAATGGCGATGCCGGTCTCTCCTGCGTTGACGTTATGGTATAGGCCTGAGGGAATTTGAAGCTGCTGCCCGGCGCGCAGCAAATAGGGCGGTGCAAGGCTATTGGCGGCGGCGATATCGGCCAGCGAAGCGCCGGTTTTTGAAACGATGCGGTAGAGCGTGTCACCCGGCTGAACGATATAAACGCCCGCATTGACCGCGCGGCTGTTGCGCTCGACCATGGCAGGCTGCCAGTTTGGTGTTTGAAGGATGACCTGCTTTTCAGGAACAATTTGCGGGTTTTCTGCCGAAGGCCGCTGCGAAGACTTGATCCGGTAGTCGCCGCTCTGCGGAATGCAGCCAGTGACGGCCAGCAACAACAGTGCAAGCGTAATACTACCCTGTACCTTGCGCATATGCGTCCCCGAATGGCCCAGCCCTTGCTGCCCCATAACAGCGATATGCAGGAAATGCCAAGCGATTAGCGAAGCCAGCCGACAACTGCCGCATCAGGCGCCAAATGCGTCTTTCAAACCCGCCATTGCGTCATAGTCGGTGAGGTCGAGCTGCATCGGCGTTACACTGATAAAGCCGTCGCCTATCGCTTCGAGATCGGTGTCGTGCCCCGGCGTGTGTTCGATACCATGCAGGCCGAACCAGTAATAATCATAGCCGCGCGGATCGGTGCCTTTGACAATGGCGGCGCGGCCATAATCATGAAAACCCTGCCGCACCACATTGATGCCCTTGACTGCTTCGGGAGGAAGCGCGGGAAAATTAACGTTGATTAGCGTGCGTTCGCCAAAATCCTGGCTGACAAGCGGCGCGAGCACCTTCTCTCCCCAGGCTTCGGTGGCGGCGAAGGGTACGTTGTCACCCATGCCTTCCTTGCTATAAACTTGGCTCAAGGCGATCGAGCGGATCCCGGCCAGCGTGCCTTCCATAGCCGCGCTGACAGTGCCCGAATAGGTAACATCGTCGCCAAGGTTTGCGCCGCGATTGACGCCGGAAAGGATAAGGTCGGGCTTTGCATCCTTCATAATTTCGCCAATCGCCAGCATGACCGAGTCGGTAGGCGTTCCCGCTACCGAAAAATGCTTTGGCCCATGCTTGCGGATGCGCACCGGACGGCTCAGCGTAAGCGAATGGCCCGCGCCGGAATTTTCGTCGGCGGGCGCAACAATCCAGATATCATCACTGAATTTGCGGGCAAGCTTCTCCAGCACCTTCAGGCCGGGCGCGTTCACGCCGTCATCATTGGTCAAAAGTATACGCATCAACCGATAGGCTCCAGCCGCTCCAGCCCGCCCATATAGGGCTGCAGTATAGCGGGTATGGTAACGCTGCCATCGGCATTCTGGTAATTTTCGATCACCGCCACGAGCGTGCGGCCCACGGCCAGCCCCGAGCCGTTGAGCGTATGCACAAATTGCGTTTGTTTTTCGCCTTCGGGCCGATAGCGGGCATTCATTCGCCGCGCCTGATAATCGCCGCAAGTCGAGCAACTGCTGATTTCACGATACAGCCCCTGCCCCGGTAGCCAGACCTCCAGATCATAGGTTTTGCGCACCGTCCCGCCCAAGTCGCCGGTGCAAAGCAGCATTTTCCGGTAGGGCAGCTCCAGCGCCTCCAAAATCGATTCAGCTGCGCGCGTCATCCGTTCATGCTCGGCGGCGCTATCTTCTGGCCGCGAAACCGTGATCATCTCTACCTTTTCAAATTGGTGTTGGCGGATCAGGCCCTTGGTATCCTTGCCCGCGGCGCCCGCCTCGCTGCGGAAACAGGGTGTCAGCGCGGTCATTCGAACGGGCAGCGCCGCATCTTCGAGTATCTGCTCTCGAACGCTGTTGGTGAGTGAGACTTCTGCAGTCGAGATTAGCCAGCGGCCATCGGTAGTCTGGAAGGAATCCTCGGCAAATTTAGGAAGCTGCCCAGTGCCAAACATCACCTCCTCGCGCACCAGATAAGGAACCGCACATTCACGATAGCCGTTTTCGAGCGTTTGATGATCGAGCATAAACTGGCCAATTGCGCGATTGAGCCGCGCCATCGCGCCGCGCATGAAGGTGAAACGCGATCCCGAAATCTTGACACCGGTCTCAAAATCAAGCCCCAATGGCGGCCCCAGATCGGCGTGATCCTTTGGTTTAAAATCAAATTCACGCGGGCTTCCCCATTTGGAAAGCTCGACATTGTCATTTTCGTCGGCGCCATCGGGCACATCATCAGCTGGCAAATTGGGTAGGCCCGCCATTAGCGCGTCCAATTCACTTACGACGGCGCGTTCGCGCTCTTCCAGTTCACCCAGCTTGGCCTTTAGCCCGCCAACCTCGGCCTTCAACTTTTCGGCCTTGTCCTTGTCGCCCTGCCCCATGGCGGCACCGATCGCCTTCGATGCCTCGTTGCGCCGGGCCTGGCACTCTTGCAACTTGGTCTGGAGCGCGCGTTTCGCTTCGTCGAGCTTCAACAGCGCAGCGGAAACCGGTGCCACGCCGCGCCGTTGCTGCGCAGCGTCAAAAGCTTCGGGGCTTTCGCGGATATATTTCATGTCGTGCATGGCAGCGGGCTATGCCGAGCCATAGGCCGGGGTGCAACCCCAATATATCTGGCCTCAACGTGAAAAGGGCGACCCGCAGGCCGCCCAAATCGTTATCTTGTTTGCAAACCGTTAGGCTGCTTCAAGTTCTTTCTTCTTGGTTTTCCGGCGGGCAAAGAGAGCCGCTGCCGCTGCGCCGAAGAGCAGAACCATTGGCGGAGCCGGAACATCAGTACCGCCGGTTGATCCGCCACTTGATCCGCCCGAAGAGCTACTGCTCGACGAAGTGGAGCTAGACGAAGAGGAGGACGAGCTACCCGAAGACCCGGTGCTACCACCGAAGCTTGAGCTACCGCCGCTGCTGGTCGCGCCGGATGATGTGCTCGATCCGCCTGTCGAACTGCTGCTGCCGCCCGTAGAAGTGGAGCTACCGCCCGAGGAAGAAGAGCTACCGCCCGTAGAGCTCGAGCTACCGCCGCTGCCGCCGGAAGAAGTGGACGTGCTGCCGCCGAAGCTGGAGCTGCCGCCGCTCGAAGACGAACTCGAACCGCCGCTCGAACCGCTCGATGAGGAGCTGCCGCCGCCCGATGACGAGCTGCTACCGCTTGACGATGAACTGCTGCCACCCGAGGAGGAAGAGCTACCACCGGTCGAGCCAGTGCTGCCGCCGGTCGAACCGGTGCTACCACCGCTCGAACCCGAGCTGCCGGATGAGCCTGAGCTACCTGACGAACCGGAACTACCCGAAGAGCCTGAGCTGCCACCGGTCGAACCATTGCTGCCGCCGCTGCCGCCCGATGAGGACGAACTGCCCGAAGACGACGATGTCGACGAACTGCTCGACGAAGACGACGAAGAGCCAGAAGAACCACCGGTCGAGGTGCTAGAGCCGCCCGTTGAGGTGCTCGAACCACCCGTTGAGGTGCTTGATCCGCCTGTCGATGTGCTTGATCCGCCGGTAGAAGTGCTCGAACCGCCTGAACCGCCCGAAGATGTGCTGGTCGAACCGCCGGTGGAGCTGAAACCACCAGTTGAGGTCGATGTAGAACCGCCGAAGCTGCTATTATCAATGATGATATCGCCGCCGCCGCCGCCGCTGGACGTCGAAGAAATAACCACGGTGCCGCCACCGCCGCCGCCGCCGCCAGAGAAGCCGCCAAAGAAGCCGCCGCCGCCGAAGCCGCCGCCATATCCGCCGCTGCCGCCGACTAATACCGGAGCAGAACTGCCGCCGCCAAAGTCACCCTGATATACAGGAGCCGGTGGAGGCGTATATGGAATAGGAACAGGTGGAAGCGGAATAGGAGCCGCCTGTTGCGTCGCAATTTTCACCACTGTCGGAGTACAGCTGGTGGTTGTGGTCGTCTTTGTGACGCGCCGGATGCGCTTTACTCTGCGCTTGGGTGAACGGCGGGCAACTTTGCGGGCGCGAATTTTCTTGCGCTGCACTGTTTTCACCTTGCGGACTTCTTGATAGCCCGGACCAGGTGCCCCTGCCGTAACTTGAACTGCGCCGCCGCCAATGATGGCGCCCCCACAGGTACAAGCACATAATTTCGCTAGAGCCATGCGTACTGACATTGTTATAAACCTTCTTCAGCCTGGGAAGTCTTGATGGTCGATCCCCTGATACCCGTTATGGGAAAGATCGGCATCTCCGCCTCCTGATGTGTCCAGAAAGCCAGAAGAAAGGATTAAGCTCAATTGCATTAACCCTGTTTGGAAGGCTCAAGCGCAATTTTCTTGCTCAATTTGCGTGTTTTTTTGAAAGGCGTCCCGAAGTGGAACTGTTTATGAGCAGATTCCTTAACAACGGCTTCGGAAAAATCCATTTTCCAGCCGATATTCACCTCACCGCCAATATCAGCTTGTTTGTGGCAACACCCGAGTCTATAGGCCGCGACAATGCCGGTTTGGAGACCGGCCAACGGGATAGTGATTGCCCAAATAGGGTTGGAGAGACTGGAATGGCCGCTGCTGCCAAAAAGATTAAAAATAAAGTAAAATCAAAGTCTTCCGATATAGAAATTGAAGATGGCTATGCGCCGAATGACGGCGAAGAGTTCATGAATCCCAAACAGCTGGAATTCTTCCACAGGCAATTAAATGACTGGCGCAATGAGGTTGTGGCCGAATCGCGCGGTACATTGAACTCGCTGCAGGATGGCCCGATCCGGGAGCCCGACATGAATGACCGTGCATCGAGCGAAACCGACTGGGGCATTGAGCTTAGGACCCGCGACCGGCAAAGAAAGCTTATCGCCAAGATTGATTCTGCGATTCGCCGAATTGACGAAGGCGAATATGGCTATTGTCAGGTGACCGGCGAGCCGATTTCGCTTGCCCGCCTTTGCGCCCGCCCGATCGCAACCATGACGTTGGAAGCCCAAGAGGGTCATGAACGCCAGGAACGCATTTCGCGCGACGATTGATCCCTGCAATCAAACCTGGCGCAATGCAAACCGAAGGTTGCAGGCACCGATCATGCTTAACGAAACAGTAGCCGGCGCCTCTTTTTAGCCGCCCGCGTTAACCTTTTTGCTACCTCTTTCTGGCAGATTTCATCATGTAAAAACAATGATGCTTGGAATGTCAGAACGCAAATGATTGATCCGCAAAACAAAATGGACGAAAATGCAGACAGCGCCGCCAAGCGCGATGCTGATAGAGACAGCCTGTTTCTGAAGGCAATATTGCGTTTTCCAGCGTCGAAAGAGGAAGGCGAAGTAAGAATTCGCAATCTTTCTGCCGGCGGATTGATGGCCGAAGCACCGGTTCAGGTTACCCGCGGCGAGAAGGTCGAACTCAAATTACGCAACATCGGTTGGGTTTCCGGCACAGTGGCATGGATCACAGAGGGCCGCATCGGCATTGCCTTTGAACAGCCCATCGATCCCAAAACCGCGCGCAAGCCGGTTGGCCAAACGAAATCGGACGTTCCCTTCTATCTCACGAAGTTAGACCGGCAGCAGGATGAATCAAAACGCAATCTGCGGCGCCTGTAATTGGCAATATTGTAAACGCGCAACAGCCTCGCTCCTACATGCAATAAATATCAACCGGCACGGTAATCTTGCCGAGCACGCGGCCAATGGGATATTGCGACATTTCGCCCTCGCTTATCGCCTGATCAAGCACCGCACGCTTATCGGCGCCTTTGAATACCAACATCGTCGTGCGCGCCTGCTTGATCGCTGATGCAGTCATCGTTACACGCTTAACCGGAGCATCCGCCGGGAGCGGGACAGGTTCGACGCCAACCGCCAGCACATCATCAGGCGCTTCAAGTGCATCTTCAAGATCAGGTCCAGGGAAGATCGAGGCGGTATGGCCGTCTGCCCCCATGCCAAGCCACACGAGATCAGGCGGCCATTGCAGGTCGGCAAGGCGCGCATTGGCCGCGCCGCCCGCCAGCTTGTAATCCTCGGCCTCGCTATTGAGCGGTAGCACGCGCGCTCCCTTTGGCAGAAATATGCGCGCAATATCGGCAACATTGGAAAGTTCGCTATTCACCGCCACCAAACGTTCATCGGTTGGAATAATGGTCACGTTCTTCCAGCGAATATCGCTACCCGCCAGCGCCTCGAAGATCGGGGTCGGGGTTGAACCGCCGGGGAAAGCCACCAAAGCCTGCCCGCGCGCATCCAAGGCGCTTTCGATGATGAATTTAATGTCGCCAGCAACCGCCGCGACCATTTCATCTTCATCTTCAAAATCCCAAAATTCGATCTCTTCGGCCATATCGGGCGTCCATCCTCATATTTCGTGAATCATTATGCGCTGCCTAACAGGCCCAGTAGAAGCTGTCAGCCCGTGGCGATTTTTCTTTGGCCTTCTATCCCCATTGAGAGAATGACAGGATCGCCGGATTGGCGCTGTTGAAAATCATCCTTGCCCGAGAAGCCGCGCCAGTTCGCCTCAATCAGCGACTGCACCGTCGGTGCTCCAAGTGTGGTGCCGGGGCCAAGCACGATAATCCGATCGGGCGCAAATTCGGTTGCCGCGACCTGCACCGCGCGGGTGAAGTTATAGCTTCGGTTGATCTGCGCTCCAAAAGTATAGCCATATATATCAGCAGGATCGAAAGCTTTGGGGGACCATATCCGGCCCGTTCCATCGATCAGCGGGAGCATGGCCTCACCAAAATCAGATGCTGGATTGTGTGACTTTGCCTGCGGTACGATATGATCAAGCAGCGGCGTATGGAATGCAGCATGATGGTTCAGCCGCATTGGAAAGCGATCATCCTTTGGTAGCTTACTGGAGAGCCATTTCAGGCCGGCATCGTCAGCGCCAAATACCAGCATCCCGCCCAGGCTGATCGAAACATGCACCGCAATATCATCGCGGGATGCCGCTTCTGTCAGCAGCGCGCCTGCCAACGCCTGCTTTTTCGGGTCGATGCGCCAATCGCCGTCTGTCAGCGACCAGACAATCTGCCCGCCCACGCCCTTCTCATGCATTAGCCCGCCCATTATATTTACCAGCCGCGCACCGCCGTCAAAATCAAGCACGCCGCCGCAGGCCAGCGCGAGATACCAGCCCATCGAATTGCCCGTAACCGCGACAATATCAAAACGCTCACGATCAATCGCGGCGAAATCGGCAAGCGCGCAGGCGTAGATGAGCAGCGAGGCATTATCGCCAGTCATATGGACAGAAGGCGAGAATTTCTCTGCGCCATCAAGCTGTGAAATCGTTGGCTGACCCAATTGCCGCCGCAATGTATCGAGCCGCGCGGTCAGCTCTCCGCCGCCGCCATGATAGCGCTGCAAATAGCCAAGCTCGGGCGCGTTATACGTCCCGCGTCCGGGGCAGATGACAAGCGCGGTTTCCTTTGCCATCAGATTTTACCCATCGCCGTCAATGCCGCCTCGATGATCGATGCCTTGCTAGGCAATGTCAGTCCCGCCGCCGGGCCGAGCGCGATGAAGCAATCCAGCGCCGTCAGCCGGCTGCTATCATCGCCGCGCCCCGCCTCTGCCAATATCGCCATCAGCTTTTCGGCAATCCCGCCCGAATAGCGGCACTCATCGACGATCAGGATTTTGCCGCAAGGCTTCGCCGCCGCGATGATTGCGTCTTCGTATAGCGGATGGAGCCAGCGCAGATCAACAACGCGCAGATCAATACCGTGCTTCCGCAATTCCGCCTCCGCCTGCCGCGATAGAAAATAGCCATTGCCATAGGTCAATATGCACAGATCCGTGCCATCCCCGTGCACCGCAGGCTTGCCCAGCGCAATTTGCTTGGAGGCCTTAGAGGAGGAAGGCGGCGCAGAATAATCGGCAAGCCAGCCATTGTCACCGGCCTCGGCTAGGTCGGCGGTATGATAGAGCGCAATCGGCTCAACAAAAACGATCACCCGCCCATCCTCATGCGCGGCCCGCACACATTCACGCAGCATCGCGGGCGCATCGGCGGCATTGGACGGGCAGGCGACGATGATCCCGGGAATATCGGTGAGCACGGCCAGGCTATTGTCATTGTGGAAATGCCCGCCAAAGCCTTTCTGATAGGGCAGCCCGGCAATCCGTATGATCATCGGGTTGCGATATTGCTGGCTAGAAAAGAACGACAAGGTCGCTGCCTCACCGCGCAGCTGGTCTTCAGCATTATGAAGATAGGCGAGAAACTGGATTTCCGGGATCGGCACGAAACCATTATGCGCCATGCCAATGGCCAGCCCCAGTATGGTCTGCTCATCGAGCAAGGTGTCAAACACCCGTGCAGCACCAAATTTCGCCTGCAACCCCTGGGTTACACCGTAAACGCCGCCCTTTTTCGCCACATCTTCGCCAAACAGCGAGACACCGGGATATTGCAGCATCGCTTCAGCCAATGCAAAGTTGATCGCCTTGGCGAGGGTGACGGGTTTAGCCAGATTGCGCTCATCTTTGGCAAACAGCTTTTTGCGCGTCGCAGCGTCAGGCAACGCCGGCGAGGGCCGCTCGCCCTTTCGCGGTTCAACCGAAGCCATCACCGCCCCGGCCGTCTCCAGCCGCGGCCCCGCCAGCGCGTCGGCGGCCACGCGTTCAACCCGCGCGCGTATATCTTCATAGCGCGTGATGATTTCATCCGCGCTCATGATTTGGCGTTCGAGCAATATCCGCGCGCTATGCAGCAGCGGATCTTGCGCCTCATTTGCCTCTATCGCTGCCAAATCCGAATAGCTCGCTTCAACATCTGCGCCTGCATGGCCCATCAGGCGAACGGTGCGCATATGGAGGAAAGCCGGTTGCCGCCGCTGCCGGGCGATTTGGACGGCCTCGCGCGCTCCCCGCAAGGCATCGATGATATCCAATCCGTCGCAAGCGATATAATTCAGCCCCGGCCGCTGCGAAAAATTCGTCTCTATCCACCCGCCGGGTGTGCGCACCGATATGCCGATGCCATTGTCCTCGCAAAGGAATACAATCGGCATGGGAAGTCCCTGATAAGCCGTCCAGCATGCCGAATTGATCGCGCCTTGCGATGTCGAATGGTTGGCCGAAGCATCTCCAAAGGAACACAGGATGATCGCATCATCCGGCATCACGGCGTCTTCAAGGCATTGTCGCCGCGCCCGGCCAATACTATGCGCCGCACCAACCGCCTTGGGAAGATGCGAGGCGATCGTGCTTGTCTGCGGCGGCACAAAGGTTTGCGCGCAGCCCAGCACCTTGTGCCGACCGCCCGAAATCGGATCATCGGCGCTGGCAGAAAAAGACAGCGCCATGTCGTAAAGCGGTGTCAGGCCGCCTTCCTGTTTCTTGCGCTGAATCAGGTACGCACCGTCACGGTAATGCAGAAAGGCCATGTCGTCCTGCCGCGCCGCCATCGCCATCGCAGCAACGCCTTCATGGCCGGAACTACCAATGGAATAGAATGTTTTGCCCTTCGACCGCCGCGCCCACAAATCGAGATGACGCGACATAATCTGGCTATCAAACAGGTCGACCAGCCTGTGCATAGCAATATCAACGGATTGATTTACGTTACGGTTAGCTGGAGGCAAATCACCTTCGGCGATTCTCCTGGAGAATGCTTCATCTATAATTGTCGCTCTATCAAACATGGATTCCGCCCATAGAGCAGCGCGACAAAAATACCACATTCTTTATACAATTTGCCGAAAAAGCGGCCAAAAAGCTGGACGAAACCGCTATGGTTTTATTAGTCGGGGGAACTTCCGGGGGAGTTATGGTCCAGCAAAGAGGCCAATACAAGGCAAGATAATTGCCGAACGGTGTTCGTAGAGGAGAATATTATGCGCCATTTCAACAAACTTATCGCTGCAGCGTTTTGCACCAGCATGCTTATGCCAGTTGCAAGCTATGCACAGGACGCACAGGCCGAAGAAGAGGCCGAGGATGATGATGTAATCATCGTGACGGCAACGCGCCGTGCGCAGGATGTGCAGGCTATTCCATTGGCCGTTACGGCGGTAAGCCCCGTTCAGCTCGAACGACAGGGCGTTGTTAACGTGCAGCAAATTGCTCAGGTTTCGCCGAGCTTCTCGAACTCCAATGCGCAAGCTGCTTCCGGAACAGTGGTCCTACGGATTCGCGGTGTTGGTACAACATCCAACAATATCGGTTTTGAGAGCGCGGTTGGCATTTTTGTCGATGGCGCTTATCAATCACGCCCCGGCGTAGCGCTTTCCGAATTTGTCGATGTTGAACGCGTTGAAGTTCTTCGCGGCCCGCAAGGCACATTGTTCGGGCGCAACACCTCTGCCGGCGCGCTAAATATTACCAATAAACGCCCCGATCTCAACGAATTTGGCGGCTTTGTGAATGCCACCTATGGCAACTATGATCATATGAGCGTGCAGGGCGCGATCAACCTGCCTCTCGTGCAAGACACGCTGGGCTTCCGTCTGACGGGTGCATACCGCAAGCGAGACGGCTATGTCAGCGTGATTGACCGAACCGGCACCGAAATCGGTCGCTCGAACGAGATCGATCAGTTTCTTGTCCGCGGCCAGATCGGCTTTGAAAGCGAAGGCGGTATCAAGGGCCGGTTGATTGCCGACTATAACAAAAGCACTGCCGGTTGCTGTACTTCCATTGAGTTACGGCGTTCACCGGTTGAAACGCTAGGAGCATTCGCAGCAGTTGGCCTTGGGGCCCGTGGCGGCCAAGCGCAGCCCAATGAGGGCATTCGGGCACTGAGTGATTTGATTACCACGTCCGACAGACTGCCGCTCGCAAATGTAAAGCAATGGGGCATTACCGGAGAGATCGAGGTTCCCCTCGGCGATAGCGCCGATCTGATTTATATCGGTTCTTACCGGAAATTCGATGCGCTGGAATCTTACGATTCAGATTTTACCGGCCTCGATGTGTTCAACGTTGATCGCCTCGACACGTCTATCAGCACAATGACTCACGAATTGCGGGTTCAGGGCGATGCCTTTGGTGGCCGCTTAAACTGGCTGGTTGGTGCCTATTATTCCGACGAGAAAATTGATCAGGATGTCAGCTTCTCGCTTGGCCAAGATTATGGCGAACTGATCGGTGCGCTTCTGTTTGGGCCCACCGCTGGTGCCTTTGGCGCTAATCCACTAACGATACTTTCTGGCGGGATTGATCCTGCCGGGACGACGGCGACAAACCGTTATAACCAAGACAGCACGAGTTGGTCTATTTTCACCCACAATACGCTGGAAGTGGTTGACGGCCTCGAACTGACGGTTGGCCTGCGTTATTCTGATGAGAGCAAAACCGGCAGTTATCAGCAAATCGCCAGTAACAACCCGCTTTGCCCGGCAATCTTGAACACTATCGGGCTTGGCGGGGTTCCCGGACCACTGGTCAATACGATTTTCGTAACCGGCTGTTTCCCGTTCCTGGCCCAGCCTGATTTGCCGCAAGCTGCAGTGTTCCCGCTACCAAGGAGCTTCAACAGCAACTTTAACGATTCCGAGCTGATTTATACCGGCAAAATTGCCTATGCATTTGCCGCTCCGGTCAATGTCTATGCAAGCTTTACCCACGGTTACAAATCCGGCGGCTTCAACCTGGATTCAACCGCTGCGGCTGGCGGCGCGGATCCGCGCTTCGCTTCGGAAGAAGTTAACGCCTACGAAATTGGCGTGAAAGCCAAGCTGTTGGATAATGCGGTAACGTTAAATGTGGCACTTTTCCGCGAAGAATTCACAAATTTCCAAGTGCTCGAATTTACCGGCGCACAGTTCCAGACATTCAACGTGCCAAAAGCGGAATCATCAGGTGTTGAAATTGAAATGGTTGCCCGCCCGGATGACCATGTCACGTTCAACCTTGGCGTGACTTACACAGATGCGAATTACCCCGATGATTGCGCAACTCCGGCAGAAGCGCTGCGGGTTCAAAATCTATGTGGCAATGCGCTAACCAATGCGCCGAAATATGTGGCGATCAGCGGTCTTACCTATGAGAATGATATCGGCGCGAATCTCGATTTCTTCATCACCGGCCAAATCCGCATGGAAAGTGATCGGCGTACGTCGACACAGCCTTCCAACCCAGCAAGTCTAGCAGATACCGCTCCGCTGCCGTTTGATATTCAGGACGGCAATATCAAGATTAACCTGCGCGCCGGTATCGGTAGTCAGGATGATCTGTGGGGCCTTGAGGCTTGGGTGGCCAATCTGACCAATGAAGTGACGCGCGGTGTGACGTTTAATACCGTGCTGCGCTCCGGTTCGCGGTCTGCCTTCCCGCAGCAACCACGTACATATGGCCTTACGCTGCGCGGTAAATTCTAAGCCGCAAACAAATCCAGACGAGTTTCGTCGCGAAAAAGGGCCGTTCCTTCATTGGGGCGGCCCTTTTCCTTTGCCTTCCTAGCCGCCATTTCGGATAATGAGGGCGAAGGAGAATCATCAATGACCGATCGCAGCAATTTCGGAGCAGAAACCACAACCGACGAGGTGCTGGAGGGCATAGGCCTTTCCGGAAAGCTTGTTGTCATAACCGGCGGAGCTTCCGGGCTTGGTGCAGAAACCGCACGGGCGATGGCCGCGAAAGGCGCGCATATTATCATCCCGGCGCGCGATATGGCCAAAGGCGAAGAGGCGGCAAAAAATATCAAAGCCGCCACCGGCAATGACAATATAGAAGTCATGCAAATGGATCTCGGCTCGCTGGACAGCATCCGCGCCTTTGCCGGTGCTTTTCTGGCCAAATATGACCGCATCGACCTGCTGATCAACAATGCCGGCGTGATGGCTTGCCCCTTTGGCAAAACATCCGACGGCTTTGAAATGCAGTTTGGCACCAACCATGTCGGCCATTTCCTGCTCACCAACTTGTTGATGCCGGCGATCCTGAAAGGCGCACCGGCCCGCATCGTCAATCTCAGCTCGCGCGGCCATCATCTCGATCATGTGCATTTTGAAGACCTGCACTGCGAAACCCGTGAGTATGGAAAATGGCCAGCATACGGACAGGCAAAGACCGCCAATGTTCTGTTCTCGGTCGCGCTCGAACAGCGCCTCGCCGACAAGGACGTCCATAGCTATGCCGTGCATCCCGGCGGGATTGTTACCAACCTTGGGCGTCATCTGACACCTGAAGACATCGCCGGGTTGATGGCGCGAATGGAAGAAAATAGCGGCGACGGGCCGATGATGAAAAATGTCGAGCAGGGCGCGGCCACAAGCTGCTACGCCGCCACAGCGCCCGAACTTAAAGGGCAAGGCGGCGTATATCTGGAAGATTGCCATGTCGCCAATATGGACGACAGCGATCCGTCAGGCGGCGTCCGCAGCTACGCAATCGACCCCGAAAACGCAGAGAAATTATGGGCGGTTTCCGAAGAAATGGTCGGTCAGAAATTCGGTTACTAGAAGCAGGCTTTCGCCTTAATTACTGACCCCTGTTCTTATTCATCCGAGTCACTACAAAAGCGCCGATCGCTGCACCAATTACGCCGCCGATTATCATGGTCATCATGGTTAGTCTCCTAATGCTCCCACTGCAGTGTAGCATTGATGCTATTCGAAACCAAATCACTCAGATATGCCCCGTGCTTTACATCCCGGCCCATTCGGCTCAATGCCCATCCATTCTTTTCACGTTAACCGGAGACAGACATGCGCGCCGACGTTCAGGCACAGGTAGAACGCATTGATGCGGCGCTTGATCTGGTACGCCAGTCGCTCGATTGGGAGCGTGCGCTACGCAAGCTTGATGAGCTTAACGCAAAGGTCGAAGATCCGACTTTGTGGGACAAGCCAAAGGAGGCCGAGGCGGTGATGCGTGAGCGGCGGCAGCTGGAAAGCGCAATTTCCACCGTGCGGGAGATTGACGCCGATAAAACCGGCACTGTCGAGCTAATCGAACTGGCTGAGATGGAGGGCGATGATGCGCTCGCCGATGAAGCCGTGGCCTCGCTTACCAAACTTGCCGATCGGGCGGACAAGGACAAGGTCGGTGCGCTGCTATCGGGCGAGGCCGACGGCAATGATTGCTTCATCGAAATTCACGCAGGCGCGGGCGGCACCGAAAGCCAGGATTGGGCCGAGATGCTACAACGCATGTATATGCGCTGGGCCGAGGCGCGGGGTTACAAGGTTGATATGGTTGAATATCAGGCCGGGGATCAGGCCGGTATCAAGAGCGCAACGATGCAGATCAAGGGCGAGAATGCCTATGGCTATGCCAAGACCGAAAGCGGCGTGCATCGGCTGGTGCGGATATCGCCCTATGACAGCGCGGCGAAACGCCATACCAGCTTCTCAAGCGTCTGGGTATTTCCCGTCATCGACGATAATATCGAGATCGAGATCAACGAAGGTGATCTGAAGATTGATACCTACCGCGCTTCGGGTGCTGGCGGGCAGCATGTGAACACTACCGATAGCGCCGTGCGCATCACCCATCTTCCCTCTGGCATCGTCGTTGCCAGCCAGAATGACCGCAGCCAACATAAAAACCGCGCCACCGCGATGGGTATGCTGAAAGCGCGCATGTATGAAGCTGAGCTTAGCCGCCGCGAGGAAGCAGCGGGCAGCGAATATGAAGCAAAGACCGAAATCGGCTGGGGCCACCAGATCAGATCGTATGTGCTACAACCCTATCAGCAGGTAAAAGATCTGCGCACCGGAGAAGTGAGCACCGCGCCGAGCGACGTACTCGACGGCGCCCTAGACAATTTCATCGCTGCGGCATTGGCCCAGCGGGTTACGGGCGAGGCGGTTGATGTTGAGGATGGAGAGTAGCGCCTAACCCCCCGGCGATACCGCCGAGCCAGCAAGCAACCCGCCGTCGAGCATTACCTCGCTGCCGGTCATGTAGGCGGCATCGTCGCTGGCTAACAGCAGCGCGATGGCCGCCACTTCTTCCACTGTTCCGAAACGCTTCATTGGCGTGTCGGCTACCATTGCGGCCATACGCTCCTCGCGGTCCGGGCCGTCTCCGATCATCGCCTCCCACATTGGTGTGAGGATTGCGGCGGGGTGGATAGAATTGCAGCGGATATTGAGGCCCTGGCCTGCGCAATAGAGCGCGACCGATTTTGTGTGGTTGCGGATCGCAGCCTTGGAAGAGGCGTAGGCCGCCGCCATTGGTATCCCGACAAGGCCCGAACGCGAGGATATGTTGATGATCGAGCCTTTGCCTGCTTCACGCATAGCTTTGATCGCATAACGGCAGCCGAGGAAGGTGCCATCAAGATTAACCGCATGCACGCGGTGCCATTCGGAAAGCGTGGCATTCTCAGGATCATGCGCTGCTGGGCCGTCTTCAAATCCGGTGATGCCAGCATTGTTGACGACAACATCCATCTGCGGATGAGCAGCTTTCAAAGCGTCCCAGCCTGCCTCCAACGCGACATCCATTTGGAAAAATTCCGCGCCCAGCTTGCTGCCAGTCGCAGCGCCTTCCTTCCCGTTGATATCGGCGATTACCACCGCTGCATCCTCGGCAAGGAACGCTGCGGCTATTGCTTCGCCAATGCCTCTTGCGCCGCCGGTGACCAGCGCCTTTTTCCCTGTCAGCCTGCCCATAAATATTGTCGCCTTTTCCTGTGTGGCGGGTATGGTATGGCAATAGCCCAGCAAAAGCCATGGACGAGAATATGAGCGATCAACAAGACTGGTTCCCCCTCCCCGCCTCTGCTGCCGCCAATACCCATTGCAGCGCGGAAGAATATGACCGGCTCTACGCGGAGAGCCTTTCCGATCCGGACGCATTTTGGAGTGAGCAAGCCAAGCGGCTCGATTGGGTGAAAGAGCCATCTATAATAGCGAACTGGTCATACGATCCGGCGCGCATCAAATGGTATGAAGATGGCGTTCTCAACCTGTGCCACAATGCGGTTGACCGGCATGTGGCAGCGGGTAACGGCGAGAGGATAGCCTTTATCTTCGAACCCGATGATCCGGCAAATGATGCGCGACATATCAGCTATGCCAACCTGCAAACCGAAGTCATCCGGATGGCCAATGTGCTCAAAAAAATTGGCGTTACCAAGGGTGAGCGTGTCACCATCTACATGCCGATGATTCCCGAAGGCGCGGTAGCGATGCTTGCCTGCGCACGCATCGGCGCGGTTCACTCGATTGTTTTTGGCGGCTTCTCTCCAGAAGCCCTCGCCGGACGCATAGAGGATTGCGAGAGCCGTTTCGTGATTTGCGCCGATAACGGCGTTCGCGGCGGCAAACCCGTCCCGCTCAAAGTCAATGTCGATGCTGCACTTGAAAAAGTGGCGGGCGTGGAGGCTGCCCTCGTCATCAGGCATACCGGCGACGATATCGATATGACTGATGGCCGAGACCATTGGTATCATGAGGCGGCGGCAGACGTTGCCGATGAATGCCCTTGCGAAGAGATGGCCGCTGAAGACCCACTCTTCATCCTCTATACCTCTGGTTCAACCGGAAAGCCCAAGGGCGTGCTGCATACCACCGGCGGTTATGCGGTTTGGACAGCAACGACGTTCCATTATGTGTTCGACTATAGGCCGGGAGAAGTGTTCTTCTGCTCTGCCGACATTGGCTGGGTCACCGGGCATAGTTATGTGGTTTATGGACCCCTGCAAAATGGCGCGACGAGCGTGATTTTTGAAGGCGTCCCCAACTATCCCGATAGCGGCCGGTTTTGGGATATTATCGACCGGCATCAGATCAACATTTTCTACACCGCGCCGACCGCCCTGCGCGCGCTGATGCGTGATGGCGACGCTCCGGTAAAAAGCCGCAGGCGCGCCTCGTTGCGCCTGCTAGGCAGCGTGGGCGAACCGATCAACCCGGAAGCATGGCGCTGGTATCATGACGTGGTGGGCGATGCGAAGCTACCAATCATCGATACCTGGTGGCAAACCGAAACCGGCGGGGTGATGATTACGACATTGCCCGGAGCGCATGGCATGAAGCCGGGCAGCGCCGGACGGCCCTTTTTTGGCATAAAGCCGCAACTGGTGGATGAGGGCGGCAGCGTTCTAGCCGATGAAGGCGATGATTGCGGAGAGGTCAGCGGTAATTTGTGCATCACCGATAGCTGGCCGGGGCAGGCGCGCAGCGTTTACGGTGACCATGAGCGTTTCATCCAGACCTATTTCTCCACCTATAAGGGCAAATATTTTACCGGTGATGGCTGCCGCCGAGACGGCGATGGCTATTGGTGGATTACCGGCCGGGTCGATGATGTCATCAATGTTTCCGGTCACCGGATGGGCACTGCAGAAATCGAAAGCGCGCTGGTGCTGCATGACCGCGTAGCCGAAGCTGCCGTTGTCGGGTATCCCCATGACATCAAAGGTCAGGGCATCTATTGCTATGTCACACTGAACGCTGGCGAAGAAGCAGACGATGCCTTTGCCGCCGAGCTCAAACAGCATGTCCGCAAGGAAATCGGCCCGATTGCGACGCCCGACCATCTGCATTTCACCCCTGCCCTGCCGAAAACGCGCAGCGGTAAGATTATGCGGCGTATCTTGCGCAAAATTGCGGAGAATGATTATGACGCGCTAGGTGATACCTCGACGCTGGCCGACCCCAGCGTAGTCAATGCTCTGATCGAGGGACGACAAAACAGATAGCGCTTGCCCCCACCGCGCAATCCAAATAGGAATTTAATCAAACGATTAAACCGGGAGATGACAGCATGCCGCAGCGTCAAGGGCCGCTATCTGGCTATAAAGTTATCGAACTCGCCGGGATCGGCCCCGGCCCCTATACCGGGCAATTGCTGGCCGATTATGGCGCAGATGTGGTTGTAGTGGATCGCCCCAGTCCAGACCCAGGCCCAGGCAAAAAGGCCATCGACGCACGAGGCAAGCGGTCGATTATCCTCGACCTGCGCAATCCGGATGGAACCAAGGCATTGCTAGCGCTGGTGAAGACAGCAGATGTTCTCATAGAAGGCCTGCGCCCCGGCGTAACCGAACGTCTGGGCATTGGGCCAGAGCAATGCCATGCGGTCAATCCAAAGCTGGTCTATGGCCGGATGACAGGCTGGGGACAATCCGGCCCATGGAGCCAGATGGCGGGGCATGACATCAACTATATCTCTATGACAGGTATATTGAACGCGATTGGCAAGGACGGCGAAGTGCCGGCGGTGCCGCTCAACATGATTGGTGATTTTGGCGGCGGGTCGATGTTCCTTGTCGCTGGCATATTGGCCGCACTAATCGCACGCGAGAAGAGCGGCAAGGGCGACATAATTGACGCCGCGATTGTCGATGGTGCCAGTTCGCTGATGAGCTTTGTTTACGGGATGCATGGCCAGAAATTATGGCAAACCGCACGCGAGGCCAACCTGCTCGACGGCGGCGCACCCTTCTATCGCTGCTATAAAACATCGGATGACAAATTTGTTGCCGTTGGCTGTATTGAACCACAATTTTTTGCCGCGATGATGAAGAAACTACCCGCCGATCAGGACGCGTATGGCGAGCAGCATGACCGCGCCAGATGGCCGGAGCAGCATAAAATGCTGGAAGATATTTTCAGCTGCGAGAGCCGCGACCACTGGGAACAGACTTTCGCGTTGACCGACGCCTGCGTAACGCCGGTGCTCGACTATGTTGAGGCCGCAAGCCACCCGGCCAATACCGGGCGATCCGCGCATGTCCCGGTGCCGGGCTGGTTACATCCCCAAATCGCGCCCCGCCTCGCCAGTCAGCAATTGGCCGAGGAGTTTGATATCCCTGCAAAAGGCGGCAATCTGAAGGATGTGCTTACCCAAGCCGGCTATGACGATGCAGCCATCGCTGCCCTGCTGGCTTCGGGGGGCGCAGCAGCCTTAGCGCGAGGATAACGCGTTAATTCACCGCGACCGAGTTCGCGCTATCCAGCGCCGCCCGGCGGACCTCCTCTGCCAATCCTGAATCGGGCAGCGTCCGCGCCAGCACCATACCGCCGACGCATAACGCCGCGAGCGACAGCGCCTTTTGCCGCGCCGTGCTATCATCGCCCTCAAGGTTGTTTTCAAATATGCCCACCATCGCTTCGAGCAGCCACTGATAGGCACCCTGAACCTGCGGGTTAGACCGGGCAATATCAGAAGGAAGTGCGATCATCGGGCATTGCCCCTCAAGATCGCCAAGATGCTCGGGCGAAAGATAGCCTGCTATCATCTGCCGAACCATATCCTGCCCCGGACTCGCGGCATCAACGCCGGTGTCGGCGCGCCACCGTGCCCCGCGCCCCATCAGGAAACTCACCACCGCTTCCTCATATAGCGCGTCCTTACTGGCAAAATGGCTGTAGAAACCGCCGCGGGTTAGCCCGGCATTTTTCATCACGCCATCGATGGTGACATTTTGAAAGCCATTGCGATTGAACAAGATACGCGCTGACTCGACGATTTTCGCGCGGGTTTTGGCTTTATGTTCGGCGCTGTATGGCATGCCTCAATTCTCCAACTTCGATTTGCCTCTAGCAGAAATCTAAATATGTTCTTTAACATAATTAGGCGTGTGCAATAAACATGCTAGTTTGAAACCGAGACAACGAAAGAGGAGGCCCCTTATGCCAAAATTTGTTCTCGCCTATCATGGCGGCCCAACAACAATGACCGCCGAAGAAGGTCAGCAGCATATGCAGAACTGGAAAGCCTGGATGGACAGTTTGGGTGATGCTGTGGTCGATCGCGGAGTTCCGGTTGGTAAATCCAAAACGGTTAGCACAGACGGCGTAACCGATGACGGCGGGTCAAATCCGCTATCCGGTTTTACCATCCTTCAGGCCGACGACATGGATGGCGCCTTGGAAATGGTGATTGGTTCGCCGCATGTGAATGTCGGCGGCACGATAGAGATCGCACCGGCGATGGATATGCCGATGTAAGCGGCGAATTGGGGACGCGGACTACTAAAAGCCCGCCGATAGCAGATCAGTAGATGCCGCCCTCTTGCTGTAGGAATTCGGTATCGCGCTTGGTGCCGCTCGCACCTTCGACGCGTTTTGGTGTGCTCGGCCGGTTTCTGCTTTGACTTGGCCGGCTTGCGGCTCTTGTCGTTGTCCTTGCCCTTTTCGGCTTGGCGCGGGCAGCAATTTCTTCGCGCCTAATGCTACGCTTCGGCTCGGTTTCTGCGGCGAAGGCTTCCCAGATGATCGTTCCCTCAAGGCTCGGCCCCGGCCAGCCGCCATAGACGCGTTTCCCCGACTGCCGGTCGACGCGCACTAGCCGCGCGCCATCGGGCGCGACAAAGCGTCTGGCGGGAAGGCTGGGTAAAGCTTGTTTGGCAAATTGCTTGAATATCGGTGCTGCGGTGGAACCGCCCTGCGCGTAGCCGCCCATATTTCTCGGAGTGTCATAGCCAAGATAGACCCCGGCGACGAGGTTCGGCGCGCCGCCGACAAACCAAACATTTGTTGGCCCTGTTGTCGTTCCTGTTTTGCCAAACATCGGGCGGCCAAGGTCTTTCAGCAGCGTTGCCGTGCCGCGCTGCACCACGCCCTCAAGCATATGAACCACCTGATAGGCAGTAACGGGATCCATGATCTGTTTACCCGCGGCAGCGAAACGGGGCATGATCTTGCCGTCCCAATCTTCCATATTACAGCCCTTGCACGGCTTCCACTTCGCCGGCAAAATCACCTTGCCGCGCCGGTTCTGGACAAAATCGATGAAGGTCGGGTTCAACTTCTTGCCGTGATTGACCAGCATCGAATAGGCATTGGTCATTTTCAGCACGGTGGTGTCGCCGGCACCCAGTGCGAAGGCCAAATATGGCGGATAATCGCCGATATTCATCGCGCGGAATGTGTTGGCGACATTTTCCATACCGGCATCATTCGCAGCGCGCACCGTCATCAGGTTGCGTGATTGTTCAAGCCCCCAGCGCATGGTCCGCGGGCCAGCACCGCCAGCACCGCCGAAATTGCGGAAACATTTACGCCCCAACGCTGCCGACTGCCAAACACAAAAAGGTGCATCAAGGATAATTGAAGCTGGTGTCATGCCCTGATCAAGCGCGGTCGCATAGACAAATGGTTTGATCGTCGAACCGGGCTGACGCAATGCCTGCGTGGCACGGTTGAAACTGGAAAGACGCGAATCAAACCCGCCCTGCACGGCAAGGACGCGGCCATTAAGCGGGTTTTGTACTGCCATGCCGCCGCCGACTTCGGGAATGGTGCGAACATTGTAACTGTTCTTGCCGGCCGGGGCGACCGCAATGATATCGCCAACCTTGAGCGAGGATGGCCCGCCGTTTAACCGGCCTTCGCTGCCATCGCGCAATTTGACCTGACGCCTCGCCGTCAGCACAGCCGCGCGCCAGTTGGAATAATCAATCTCAATATTCGACGCCAGAAACTGGCCGTAAATATCACCGTCCGAGGATTTCACATGGTTTATCGGGCCATGCCAGCCCTTGCCAGCATGATACCGCAGCAACCCATCGCGCAATGCCTGCGTCGCATATTCCTGAAATTCCGGATGCAAAGATGTGCGCACCCATAGCCCGCCCGAATAGACGCTATAAGGGCCATCATCGGCATTCTCGCCAAAGCGCTCCATCAACTGGCGGCGCACTGCCTCAGTGAAATATCCTGCTTGCCGCTGAAACTGTGGGCCGCTGATGGGGGATAAACCCAATGGCTGCGCGGTCGCGCTGGCCAGCTGTTCTGCATTGATCCAGCCATTCTTGTTCATTTCGCGCAAAACCCAATCCCGCCGCGTCACTGCTGACTCGCGGTTCTTTGCACGCCCATATTTTTCCGGCGCCTTTGGCAATATTGCGAGAAACGCCATTTCATGCAGGTCAAGCTTTTCAACGCTCTTCTTAAAATAGGCTTGCGATGCGGCTTCCACGCCGAACGACCTGCGACCCAGCGGGATTTCATTAAGGTAAAGTGACAATATCTGCTGCTTGTTCAGCGTACCCTCGATCCGCATCGCGAGAATCGCCTCTTTCATTTTGCGGGTATAGGTCACTTCATTGGTAAGCAGCAGGTTTTTCGCGACCTGCTGCGTAATTGTCGAAGTGCCGCGCGGCGTACCGCCGCTAATCAGCCCTTCAAAGGCTGCACGGACGAGGCCGGGATAATCTAATCCGCCATGTTCGAAGAAGGTTTTGTCCTCCGCCGCCAGATAAGCGCGCACAAGCTGAACTGGAAAATCGGCATATTCCAGCTGCACGCGCCGTTCGCGCGCATAGCTGTGGAATGGTTCGCCATTAATGTCGCGCACAACGGTAGGCAGCGGCGATTCATATTCCAGAAGCCTCTTCGCGTCGGGCAGGTTACGAATGAAAAACGCCCAGAATAACAATGAAAACAGCAGCAGCAGGCCAAGCGCATAAATGCACCAGCGGAACCATCTCACGGCCCATTTCCTCTGGAGCCACGCCCATGCGCCCGTCATCTCTCGGGTCAGGCGATAGCTGACATTCGTATTTTCGGCTTCTTCCATATTCAGCCATATTTAGCGGAATAACGCGGCACGTCCAGATTCTTGTTGGCTTTATTGTCCGAATTTGGGCCGAAGACCTTATCTGGAGGCCAGCCGACGGGCGAAATGCACCTGAATTGCGCTCGCAACGCTCCGTCCAACGCGGCGTTGCCCCGCTTTCGACGCCAGAAATTCAACGTCTTTTGCATTGGTGAGGTAGCCCGTTTCGAAGAGCACCGAAGGCGTGTCGGGTGCTTTTAGCACAACGAATGAAGCAAACCGGTGCGAATTGGAGCGCAGGCGCATATTGGGTTTTGCCTCGCGAATCAGTAATTTGGCAAAATCGGCAGAGACATTCATCGTCTCGCGCTGGGTAAGATCAATCAGGATAGAGGACACGTTGGCATCCGCTCCGCCCAGATTGATGCCGTTGATAATATCCGCTTTATTCTCGCGAGCAGCCAGTTTCTGCGCTTCGCGGTCCGATGCGACTTCGGAAAGCGTATAGACCGTAGCGCCGTTGGCTTGCGCGTTGCCGGCGGCATCCGCATGGATCGACATGAACAGATCGGCCTGCATCTTGCGCGCAATTCCGAACCGGTCCTCCAGTACTAGAAAACGGTCGTTCTCGCGAGTCAGAGCGACACGAATACGGCCTGTCTTCACCAGCTCGTCACGGATCGATTTTGCGATCGCAAGAGTGACGTCTTTTTCGCGCTTGCCGCCATGCGGGCTGATAGAGCCGGGATCGTGGCCGCCATGACCTGCATCAATCACCACGAGCGGCAAGGTCGGATCGGAAGGCCCGTATATCTTTGGCATGCCCCGCTTTGATGCGCGGCCAATCGGCGCGCTTACCTCATACCGCTTTTTGGGCGGCTTTGACCGGAACAAAGCAGGCGGCACGAAACTGATCCGACCGCGGCCCAGCGCGTTGGAAAATTCGCTGAATACTGCGCGGCGCAGGTTGATTGTAAGGCTGCGGCCATCGGCTGAAAAATACCCGCCGGTCACCAGAGCAGGTGTGGCAAGGTCAAACACTATACGCGCTGTATCACGTGTAAACTGGCCCTGCCGCACATTGCTGACCGGACCGCCGACAGTGGCTGCATTCCCCTTTGTAGCGCCCAGAATGTCGATCGCGATACGGTCAGGCCCAGCCAGCGTAAAGACCGACGCCTTGTTCACCACATCGTCAAATTTGACCAGAATGGAATTCTCGCTTGCCAATATTTCACGCACGGTCCCGGCATACGCGGCGGGCGCGGTAAAAAGACCTGATGCGAGCAGAGCTGCCGAAAGCATGGCGGCTTTATGTAGTCCTTCGCCGATGCTGGTCCAGTTATTTTTTTCGGCCATTTGCCTTGATCCTTCATTCTTATGATGAAGGCCAAATTAATCATCACTCACCAAACTTGCGTGACCATATGGGGTTAATGGCAAATTAGGCACGATTTTTGCACGTCGCATGGCCTCGCTTCGCGCTTGCCCAACCAAGCGGGGAATGCTAGCAGGCTGCCACGGCGGACAGTAATAATCTGTTTTGCCGATATTTTCGGGGCCATAGTCGGCAACCTTGCCTACGCCCCTTTTTTACAGGTTGACGCTGCATGAGGCATGATATTTCCACCGCCGCTAACCCAATCGGGGATAGCGTATGGGCAGGAAGTAACGCATGCGCGGTTCGCGCACGCTATGTCCGGGCAGCAGACACGTTTTTTCAAACTCACTTGAATCGCCGCACCAATTTCGGAAACGAAATCCGAATGGCCAGCGGCATGTGCAAATATAGCAGCGGGCGGGCGAGACCCCGATATTCCGCTGCCTGGAGACAAATAAATGACAACGCGTATGCTAATCGACGCGCGGCACCGGGAGGAGACCCGGGTTGCCGTCGTCAAAGGGAACCGAATTGAAGAATTAGACTTTGAATCGGCTGAACATAAACAGTTAAAAGGCAACATCTACCTCGCCAAGGTAACAAGGGTAGAACCATCATTGCAGGCCGCTTTCGTCGATTATGGCGGCAATCGGCATGGCTTTCTTGCCTTTGCAGAGATTCATCCCGACTATTACCAGATACCCAAGGAAGACCGCGACAAGCTGCTCGCCGACGAGGCCGAAGCTGCTGCCGAGGAAGTCGCATTGCGCGAGCAGGAAGAGGCGGAAGAAAACGAACCGGCTGAAATCATAAAATCCGATGCAGCCAGCGAAGAAGATGCCGACCTTATCGAAGTCGACAGCGATGACAGCATAGACACCATCGATATCGCCGAGGGCGAAGAGCCTGACCTAGATAGCGATGATGACGCCGATGATGACGAAGATGGCGACGATGCCTCTGAAAACGAAGCCGACGCAGAGCCCGATACGCAGAATGAACGCAAAGGCCGCGGCCGTAATAACAGGCGTCGGCGCGGCGGCGGCGGCGGCGGCAGGGGTCGCGGACGCGGCGGCAAGGCGAAGGCCAGCGATGAGGCCCGCGCCAAGCGGATGAATCTGCGCCGCCGGTATAAGATTCAGGATGTGATCCACCGGCGTCAGGTATTGCTCGTGCAGGTGGTAAAGGAAGAGCGCGGGAATAAGGGTGCTGCGCTGACGTCCTATATGAGCCTCGCTGGCCGCTATTGTGTGCTGATGCCCAATACCAGCCATGGCGGCGGGATTAGCCGGAAGATATCCAATGCTTCGGATCGGAAGAAACTGAAATCGATCGTTGCTGATCTGAAGCTGCCCTCAACCATGGGCTGCATCATCCGCACCGCCGGGCTTGCACGGACCAAGACCGAGATTAAGCGTGATTTTGATTATCTGGCACGGCTGTGGGATGAAATTAGGGACCGGACGCTCGGCGGCGCGGCACCGATGCTGATCCACACCGATAGCGACCTTATCAAGCGCGCTATCCGCGATATCTATAACGGCGATATTGACGAGGTGATGGTCGAGGGCGAAGATGGCTACAAAGCCGCCAAAGACTTCATGAAACTGCTGATGCCCAGCCATGCGAAGCGAGTGCGGCAATATGCCGACTCGGTTCCACTGTATCAGCGTTACAAAGTCGAGGATCAGCTATCGGCGATGTATCAGCCGGTGGTGCAACTAAAGTCGGGTGGATATATTGTTATCAACCCGACCGAAGCGCTGGTTTCAATCGACATCAACTCAGGACGTTCCACCAAAGAACATGGTATCGAACAGACCGCACTTGCTACCAATCTGGAAGCCGCCAGGGAAATAGCCCGCCAGCTACGTCTGCGCGATATGGCCGGCCTTGTCGTGATCGACTTCATCGACATGGAGCGCCACGGCAATAGCCGCAAGGTCGAGCGCGCGATGAAAGAGGCGCTCAAAAACGACCGTGCGCGCATTCAAGTTGGCCGGATATCCAGCTTTGGCCTGATGGAAATGAGCCGCCAGCGGCTACGCACAGGAGTGCTTGAAGCATCAACGCGCGAATGCCCTCATTGCGAAGGCACCGGGCTTGTTCGCACGGCTTCATCGGCAGCACTTTCAGCGCTCCGGATCATCGAGGAAGAGGCTGCCCGCGGCAAGGGCAGCCAGATTCAGCTACAGGCAAGTCACGAGGCAACCATTTACGTGCTCAACAACAAGCGCGCCGAACTGGCCGAGATTGAAGAGCGTTACGGCGTCGCCATCTCCATCCTGCCCAATGGCGAGAGCGAGGGTGTAAAGCAAAGCGTAAGCAGTTCGGGGCCGAGGCCTGCCAAGCGCGCAATGCTACCCCCGCTCGTTCAGGATAATGATGACGACGACATCGATGTCGCCGATGGGCATGACAAGGATGAGCATGACAAGGATGAGGCGTATGGCGAGGATCGCGGCAAGCGCAAACGTCGCCGTGGCCGCCGCGGTGGACGCGGACGCAATCGTGACCGTGACCGTGACAGCGTAGCTTCGACCAGCGATGCCAATGCGGATCGGGCTCCGAAGGCTGCAGCCGAAGAGTCCGACGCAGGCGGCGACGAAAAGCCGAAACGTGGCCGCCGAGGCGGACGCACTGCCAAATCAGAAAGCGATTCTGCCGAAGCCGTAATATCTGAAGAAACTTCGGAAAAAGCGGCGAAGGAAGAAAAGCCAAAGCGTCGCCGCAAGACCAAGGCGGAAAAGGATGCTGAGGCCGAAACGAAAGAAGCCGCTAAGGCAGATGACGCCGATAAGCCAAAGCGTAAGCGGGCTACGGCTGCCAAGCCGAAGAAGGCAGATGACGAAAGCGCTGAAGACAAGAAGCCGAAAAGCCGGGTCAAAAAGCCGAAGGCAGACAGCGACACCAAAGCTGCCGAGCCGAAAAAGCGCGCGCCAAGGCGCAAAAAGGCTGATGCAGACGGTGATGCAACCGGGAAGGTGCCAGCAGAAAAAGCGGCGGCGAAAAAGCCGGCACCCAAATCCGCACAGGCACAGTCCAAGGATGCTGATGATGACGGCAAACAAACAAAAACGGGCGACGCGCGCTCAGGCTGGTGGCAACGCACCTTCGGGTGATGCCGCCCGTCGGCGCGGCTTCATGCGCGGTTCAGTTTCTCGGCTGCATGAAACCGTAATGGCCATAGCTTTTTTCCGCCGCGTGAAAGCGGTGATCGCCCTTTTGCTTGCGCTGGCGCTGACTATTCAGCCCGCAGCAGCGCAGTCCGTGCTGCGCGATGCAGAGACCGAGGCATTTTTAGCCAAGATTTCCGAACCGCTCATCCGGGCGGCAAAACTTGATCCGAAGAATGTCGAGATCATACTCATCGGCGACAAGTCGATCAACGCGTTCGTCGCTGGCGGGCAGAGGGTTTTTATCCATAGCGGGCTCATTGATGCAGCGGGTAGCGCTAACGAAGTTCAGGGCGTTATCGCGCATGAGCTTGGCCATGTCGAAGGCGGGCATGCGGTGCGGTTTAACGAAGGGATAGGCCCTGCCACCGGCATTAGCATTGCTAGCCTTATCCTCGCCGCCGCGGCCATCGCTGCAGGTGCTGGCGAAGCTGGCGCAGCTATCCTGTCAGCAGGGCAGCGCGCCGCGATTGGCAAATTCCTCGCCTTTTCCCGTGCACAAGAAGGCACCGCCGATGCCTCAGGCGCACGCTATCTCTCCGCTGCCGGTATTACAGGGAAGGGATCGATCCGATTCTTCAAACGGCTGCAGAACAACGAATTCCGCCTCGGTATCCCGCAGGAAGATAGCTACAACCGAACGCACCCGCTATCGGGCGAACGTGTCTCTGTCCTCGAAGACACCTATCTTGCCGACCCGGCTTGGGACACGCCGCTCAATCCGGAATGGGAATCGGAATTTAAGCGGATCAAGGCCAAGCTGAGAGGTTTTCTTGCCGATCCCAAAACAACGCTGCGTGACTTTCCTGAAAGCGACGACAGCGTTCCAGCGCATTATGCGCGCGCCTATGCTTGGCACAAAGCTGCATACCCACAAAGGGCGCTGGCGGAGGCCGATGCTCTCGTCGCCCGCGAACCAAACGACCCCTATTTCCATGAGCTGAGGGGGCAAATTCTGCTCGAATCCGGAAAGCCGAAAGAGTCTCTGAAATCACTCCGCAAGGCTGTAAGGCTGACAAACAATCAGCCATTGATCGCTGCTATCTTCGGTCATGCGCTAATTGCGACCGAGGATCCGGCGAATTTCGAAGAGGCTTCGCGCGTGCTAAAAGCCGCTGTGGTAAAGGATAACCGAAATCCCTTTGCCTGGTATCAGCTGGGTGTCATCTACGCGCAGCAGGGTGACGAGCCCCGTGCAGCTCTCGCCAGCGCCGAACGCTATTTGATGGTGGGCCAGCCGCAGCTGGCGCTGCCAAACGCACAAATCGCGATGGGCGGGCTAAAGGAATATACCCCCGACTGGATAAGGGCGCAGGATATCAAGCTGGTGGCGCAGGCCCGGGTTGAGGAGTTGAACAAAAATCGCCGCCGCCGCCGCTAATCGCATTTGCCGATTGCCACTTTGCTACGGCGTAACTATCACGCCGTAATGACCGAAGAAAATAGCATCATGAAACGACTTCCACTCTATCTCGCAATATCAGGCGGGCTGCTGCTTGGCGGCAGCGCGGTCTATTTTTTCAAGGACAGATTTGGCGCCGCAGCGGCAAGCGATGATGTCGCAGCTACCGCCAGCACCGATGCCACCAACGCGGTTGCCGCCGCTGGAATGAGCGAGAAGGACCGCAAAGCGACCGAGGCGATAGTGCGCGCCTATATTCTGGACAATCCGGGAATTATCCAAGAGGCCGCCGAATTATTGCAGAAGGAGCAGCTGGCTAAGCGCCTTGATACCCTCGGCCCCTCACTTTCCAGCGCGTTTGCAGGTGCTATCGATGGTAATCCCAACGGCGATGTAACGGTCGTCAAATTTACCGACTATAATTGCGGATATTGCCGGGCTAGCCTGCCTGAGGTCGCGAAGCTTCTGGCCAAGGATGCCGGCGTGAAAATTGTCTACCGCGAAATGCCGATATTGTCGCAGACCAGCAAAGAAGCCGGGTCATGGGCATTGGCGGCGGCAAAACAGGGCAAGTTTCGTGCCTTTCACAAGGCCATGTTCAATGCCGGACAGATCACCAGCGCGAGCATTCGCGCGGTCGCCAAATCGGTGGGCCTCAACATGGCGGCGGCGGAGAAATTTGCAGCGAGCGGCGAAGCGGAGCAGGAACTGCGAAGCAATGTTGCGATGATGCAACAGGTCGGCTTTAATGGTACACCTACCTTCATCATCGGCGATCAGATACTTGAAGGCCTGCACGAATATGACGTGCTTCAGAAAGCCGTGACCGAAGCTCGCAAGAATAGCTAACTGCGCAGGCCATCGGCCCTTTTCCCAAATGTAACGCCGTGTGACATTTATCACGCGCCGCGTTGCGTTTTATGCTACCCCCTTCACAAATTGGAGGAGGGAGTAAATGTCACTACCAAAAAGATTCGACAAGGAATTGCGTCGGGCGATTGCAGCGCGTTCGGTTTGGCTTCCAGGCAAACCTGTCCAGCTCGGCGATATATTGGTCAAGCGCAGCAGCTCTTTCCACAAGGCGGGGCATATCAATAATTTCGGCGGAACGCTTGAATCCGCGGCGCATAGCGACATCAGCCTTGACCTCAAAACATCGAAGGTAAAGCAGCGCATTTTTCAGGCTGGCATCGAAATGCCCGGCACGGCGGGGCTTGACCTGTCCGCAGACGCTTCGGTCAAGCTGGAGTTTCGCGGCGAGAACCAGTTTATATTGAAAACGCCAACTCTAAGCGGCGCGTCAATCCAGAACATGCTACAAATTGCGATGCAGCTTTCCCCGCTGAATAATTGGCGGCATGATAAATATTATATCGTCGAAGAAGTCTACGGCGCGGTCGACTGGGCCTTTCTGGGTTCCAAGCAAAACAGCAGCAATGTCGAGATTAGAGGCAAGGGATCTGGGATATTATCATTCCTGACGGCAGGTGCCTCGCTCGGCCTGAAAAGTAGCGGCAGTGTCGATGTCAAGATTATGGGCAAGGGCGGCATGATCGGCATGAACCTTGTGCGTGTTCGCAAAAATGGCTCGCTCAACCACGGATAGCTTCGGCGCTCTCGCTACCCAGTCCGGTGCATAGCTACCAAATACCATTCGACTGATCCTTTGCGGCTGGCTGGCGGTTTCGCATTTTTCACACTCTTGAAATTTGCCCTGAGTAATTTCAGCAAGTCGCCGTCGGTTCCGCCGGCAAAGGCCTTTGAAACGAAATGGCCGCCCGGCTCCAATATATCCAAGGCGAAATCGGCAGCGGCCTCTACCAGCCCCATCGTGCGCAGATGGTCGGTCTGCTTGTGCCCCACGGTATTCGCCGCCATGTCCGATAGGACAAGGTCGGGCGTCTGGCCAAGCTCGGCAACCAACCGATCAGGCGCGGCATTGTCCATAAAGTCCATTTCCAGCAAGGTCACCCCTTCGATCGGGTCAACCGGCAACAGGTCAATACCAACTATGGCTGTTTGGGGTGATTGTCTGCGGATAACTTGCGCCCAGCCGCCCGGGGCAACGCCCAGATCAATCACCGCCCGCCGCCCTTTCAAAAACCCGAATTTCTCGTCAAGCTCGATCAGCTTGTAAGCGGCCCGGCTGCGGTAGCCGTCGGCCTGTGCGCGCTGCACATAGGGGTCATTCAGATGCCGTTCCAGCCAGCGCGCCGATTGTGCGGTGCGGCGGCGCGCGGTTTTAACGCGCTGCTTAACCTGGCTAGTGCGTCCGGAATTTTTGCCGCCGAAGATCGGTTTAGCCACGGCGTTTCTTCCTTATATTGCTGGCCATCAGCGCGCGTAATATGCCTTCGCGAATTCCGCGATCGGCTACGCCCAGCCGCTCACCCGGCCAGATATCGAATATCGTTTCCAGAAGAGCGCAGCCCGCAACGACAAGATCGGCCCGGTCATGGCCTATAGTCGGAAATTCGGCCCTGCCCGCTGCATCGCGCGAAGCTATTTCGCTGGCGATGCTGCGCATTTCCGAAACCGGCAGATTGAGGCCATCGACCGCGCTACGATCATAGCTCGGCAATTTCAGGTAAACGCTCGCAAGCGTCGTCACTGTGCCCGATGTGCCAAGCAGCCGCTTGTCGCCTCCATCGGGAAGCCGCGACGCAAATTCAGCAAAACTGTCATGCACAAGCTGACGCATATCGGCATAGCCGCGGCGGCGCGCCTCTTCATCATCCTGATCATATTTCACGCTCTCGGTAAGCGAAACCACGCCCCACGGCACGCTAACCCAATCGAGAATTTCAGGAGCCGCCCCGCCCGTTCCGACCAGCACCAGCTCGGTCGAGCCGCCGCCAATATCGAATATCAGCGCAGGCCCGTCGCCCTTTTCAAGCAGCGCATGGCAGCCCATCACGGCGAGCCGCGCCTCTTCTTTCGGGCTGATGACATCAAGCATGATGCCCGTTTCCGCGCGTACCCGTTCAATAAATTGCGTGCCGTTCAGCGCCTGCCGGCAGGCCTCTGTTGCAACCGAGCGGGCCAGCACAACGTTGCGTTTTTTGAGCTTCTCTGCGCAAACGCCCAGCGCTTCGACCGCGCGGTCCATCGCCTCTTCGCTCATCTTCCCGGTGCTGGCCAGACCTTCGCCGAGCCGGACAACGCGCGAAAAGGCATCGACGACGGTAAAGCCGCCATGCCCCGGCCGCGCGATTAGCAGGCGGCAATTATTGGTGCCAAGGTCGAGCGCCGCATAGGCAGTCTTGCCCAGCCAGCCGCGTGAGCGACCACGATTTGGCCGTGCATTACTGCTGCCATTGCTGGCATGATTGCCGCGACGATTGCCTTGATTTGATTTGCCATTATTGGCAGAGCCAGCCTGCGCGCCATTGCCGTTCTGCGCAGTTTTGCCCCGCTTCTTGCCCTTGTTCCTTGCAGGGCTCTTTGCCGCATTTTTGCGCGAATTTGGGGAACGCCCCGCTCCGCTGCTATTGTCCTGCGGCGATGGTGCGATTGGATCGCCCATAACCGTAACTCACTTATTTTTCTATCCGGATCGGGAAATACCGCCGGTACCTGACCGCGAAGCTACTCTGACAACGTTAAAATTTCAACTTTTTTGGCAAACCCCTCCGGCAAGGGCGCACATCGGGTACATATCGGCGGCGCGATCAGAGATTGACAGCCGCCCCGCCGCCACCTATTTCGCGCCACCAACGCTCCCCTGTCGTCTAATGGTAAGACTACGGACTCTGACTCCGTCAATTGAGGTTCGAATCCTCACGGGGGATCCATTGCTGGATATGTGATCGCTATTTGGTGCCTTTGGCGTTGCTCACATCCTCGCCAGATGGGCCGCATAAGCGTGCATAGCGATGTAGGCGGCGGCTATCGAGCCAACGGCGCGTCACCCCTCGCCTACCCCGTCATACCTCAACTCCAGATAGCGTTCATTGATCGCCAGTTGGTCGAGCTCGCCGCGGGCGATCTGACCGGTTACGCTTTCAATTTCGCGGTCGATTAGCTTCAATCCGCTGACCAGCTGTTCTTCGGGTGTCTTGCCCTTGTTATCCTTGCGCTTCAGCGTATCGGGGATGCGTTTATAGCCGTTGATCAGGTCGGGCAGATGCTCACCCACCAGCTTACGAACCTCGCGCGCGGCGGGTTCTTTTTCGTCAAGCGTTGCCAATTGCGGCGCGAGTTCATCAAGCCGTGTGCCGATGCCGTCGATCAGCGTGACTGCCGGGGCAGGAAGCGCGCGGCGCTGGCTTTCCAGCCAAATCTCGGTCTTGCCAGCCAGCGTCGTCAGATCGGTCGTTCGCAGCGTATCAAGCGTCGGCATAGGCATGCCGGGAAAGCGCATCAGCAGATAAGCTGCCGCCGCCCCGATCAGGCCCGTCGCCATCACCCCGGAAAAGCCAAGTCCGTCAATAACGAGTCCGATGACGCTGGCGCCCACCAGCACAGCCCCTACTGCAAACGCGGCATTACGCATCTTGCTCCAGTAATGCTTACGTTTCAGCGCGGCGCTTTTGGTGCCGATGGAATTGCCAGCGCGCACATTGCGGAGCGCGCGACCGGCTTCGGTAAGGGTTTCGTCTGATCGTGAGGCGGTGTTCAACTCAATCCTCCAGCGCGCTTAGCAGGCTGGAATCGCTGATTTGCTTCTTCGCCTGTTCCTGGCCCTCGGCGCGGGCGATATAGCCTTTTGATTTTTCCACTTCGCTTTCAAGCGCTTCGGTGGTTTGCTTCATGCTTTCGAGCGCTTTCATCTTGAAGGTATCGATATCGTCCATAGTGTCATAGATATTCTGGAAAGCGCGGCTCAGCGTTTCGAGCGGGATGGTTGAACCAGCCGCCTGTTCGTGGATGCGCGCAGTGTTCTCGCGCAGCATCGTTCCGGTGCCATCGATGATATTCGCCGTGGTCGTATTGAGCGCCGTGATCTGATCAAGCACCAGCCGCTGATTGGTCATTGCCTGCGCGACGGTGACCGCGGTGCGCAGTGCGCCAACTGTCGTGGTCGATGCCCGGTCAACGCCCTTCACCAGCTCGACATTGTTTTTCTTAACCAGATCGAGCGCGAGATAACCCTGCACCGTCACCGCCATTTGGGTGAGCAAATCCTGTGTGCGCTGACGAACGTAGAATAGCGCGCTATCCTTGATCGCCTTCGCCTTGGCCGGATCGGAAAGTTCAAGCTCGGCGGCCTTTTCCTCAAGCTTTGCATCGAGCTGTTTTGACATCACGATCATCTGCTCAAGCTTACCCATCGCCTGCCACATATTCTGCCGCTCGACATCGATCGCGGCATTATCCATGAGCAGCTCATCCTTGCCATTGCCCAGGCGCGACAGGATTGAACTGATATGCGTTTGTGCGCCCTGATAGCTGTCGAAATAGTTGCGCAGCTTATTGCCAAAGGGAATGAGGCCAAATAATTTGCGCTTGGTCAGCAGGTTGCCGCGCTTTGACGGATCGAGATCCTCAACCGTGCGGCGCAATTCGGCGAGATCAGCGCCGACACCCTGTTCATCATCCATCTGCCGGATCGGGCGGTCGAGGAAGCGGTTTGACTGGCCAGCAGCCTCCACCATTTCCTTGCGGCCCAAACTGGTAAGCTGGTCGACGCGCTTGCCAAATTCGGGGCTGTTCACGTCTTGCGCGATCAATTCTGTGATATAAGTATCGACGCGCTGCTGAAGCTTTGTTTGCTGATCGTCGGTTACCGGAACAAGGCCAGCGGCCTTTTCTGGAGCAATGGCCACCACGGGATCGGGCGGCGTGAGTTTCAGATCACTTTCGGTCGCTATTTTGGTTTCGGTCGGCATATCGGCATTCCCTCCTAGGCTATTTCTTCCAAAATGGCTGTTATGCGCCCATTTTTCAAGTCACTGTATTATTTTTGTATGACACTATGATTTTTCCTTATCCAGCGCCTTTTCGACCAACGGCGAAAGCTGTCCGACGACTTTCGCGACGCCGTCGGCATTGGGATGGACGTTATCGGCGAGCATAAGCGAGCCGTTGGTCACAACGCCGTCGAGGAAAAATGGATAGAGCGGCGCGTCATATTCCTTCGCCAGATCGGCGTAGATAGCGTTGAATTCGCGCGCATAGTCTGGCCCGAGATTGGGCGCAGCGACCATTCCGGTCAGCATTACGGGGATGCTGCGTTTTTTAAGCTCGTCAAGGATGGCCTTCAAATTTGCGCGCGTTTCAGCAGGCTTGATCCCGCGCAGCATATCATTGCCGCCAAGGCCAAGCAGTAATAATTCGATTTTTTGATCCACATTATCAAGCACGAAATTGATGCGCCGCAAACCAGCCGCAGTGGTATCGCCCGATACGCCCGCATTGCGCACGGTTACGCCGTAACCTTTGCTGCGCAGATCGGCCTGTAGCTGCGGCACGAACCCTTCTTTAGGGCCAAGCCGGTAACCGGCATAAAGGCTGTCACCGAAGGCCACAATCTGCCGCGCGGGTTCTGCGGTCATATTATTATCAGCGACCTGCGCGCTTGGGAAAAGCAGCCTTCCGTCAGGCTGGACACTGCCGCCGCGGTCACTATTTTCACCGCCGCACGCAGCGAGCGCTTGGAAAAGCAGCAGCAACACCCCATATATCCACAGATTTCTGACCATTGCAGGGCGCTTCCTTTGACTGACACCGAAAATAATGCATCGGATATGGCAATCCGGGCGGACAATGTCACGCTAACTCTGGGCAGCGAGGCAGCGCCTGTCGATATATTGCGCGGCATTGATCTGGCAATTCTGCAAGGCGAGAGCGTTGCATTGCTTGGCCCATCTGGTTCTGGCAAAAGCTCGCTGATGGCCGTGCTGGCTGGGCTCGAACGAGCAACCGGGGGCAGCGTGACGGTCGACGGGCTGGAACTCACCGATCTCGATGAAGATGCACTCGCCCGCGCCCGGCGCGGCCGGATCGGTATCGTGCTGCAGGCATTTCATTTGCTACCCACCATGACCGCGCAGGAAAATGTCGCAGTGCCGATGGAACTGGCCGGAATAGACGATCCCTTTGGCAAGGCGCTCCGCGAGCTGGAAGTTGTTGGCCTTGACCACCGCGTTACCCATTATCCGGGGCAGCTTTCGGGCGGGGAGCAACAACGCGTTGCCATTGCCCGCGCGATGGCAGCTTCGCCGAAGATTATCTTCGCCGATGAACCGACAGGCAACCTTGACGGCGCAACCGGTGCGGCGATAATTGATTTGCTGTTTGAACGGCGCAAGGCGCTCGGCGCGACGCTGCTAATTATCACCCATGACCCCCATCTTGCGCAGCGCTGCGACCGGGTAATCGCAATGCAAGATGGACTGGTGGTTTCGGCGTGACGCTGGGCTTCGCCGCAATCTGGCGCATCGCACGGCGCGATCTTTCGGCGCGTATTCGCGGGCTTCGCCTGCTCGCCATTTGCCTGTTTCTAGGCGTCGCGACGCTTGCCGCGATAGGTAGCCTGACGGCCGGCATTGCTGATGAGCTGTCGCAGCGCGGGCAGAGCATCCTTGGCGGCGATTTACAGATCGAAACCGCGCAGCGCATGGCGGCCGAGGAAGAGTTGGCAGCCTTTCGCAAAGTCGGCGAACTATCCGAAACAGTTCGGCTGCGCGCGATGGCGATTGGCGGCGATGACAGCGTGCTCGCCGAATTGAAGGCGGTCGACGGGGCCTATCCATTCTACGGCAAATTCCTGCTCAATGACGGCAGCGAAGCGAGCGCGCCCGCTCAAGGCAGCGTCTATATCGCGCGCGCCATGGCAAACCGCCTGTCGCTTAAGACCGGCGATAATCTGCGTTTCGGCGACAAGAATTTCGCGATCAAGGCGATCATCGCCCAAGAGCCGGACAGGCTCGGCGAGGGCTTCGCGCTTGGCCCGGTCGCGATCATCAATCTCAAAGACCTGCCCGCAACCAGCCTTATTCAGCCGGGCAGCATGTTCAACGCCAAATACCGTATCAAACTGCCCCGTGCGCGTGATCCCGGTATGGTAGCGCAGGAGCTTGGCACGGCTTTCCCGGCGGCAGGGTGGGAAGTCACAGATCGCTCAAACGGCGCACCATCGACGCGGCGCTTTGTCGAACGGATGGGGCAGTTTCTGACCCTCGTTGGGCTGGCAGCTTTGGTGATTGCAGGCATCGGCGTCGGCAACGGCGTGTCGAGCTATCTGGAAAGCAAGCGGGCCAGCATCGCGACGCTCAAAGTCACCGGCGCGGATAGCATGACGATCTTCAAAATCTATTTGATGCAGATTTTCACCGTCGCCGCGCTGGCCATTTCCGTCGGACTCCTAATCGGCGCGATTGCGCCTTCGCTTATCTCGGTTTTTATCGGCGATTTGCTACCAGTTCCAGAGGGATTCAATTTCTACCTGGCGCCGCTGCTGGCCAGCGCCGCTTACGGCCTGCTCATCGCGCTGACTTTCTCGTTGCCTCCGCTGGCAAGGGCGCGCACCGTTCCCGCCGCAGGATTATTTCGGGCGGTGGTCGACAAACCAAAGCGTATGGATCTGCGCACGGCAATATTCGTTGCAATCGCTATCGGCGCTATCGTCACGCTTGCGGTGGCAGGCGCAGACGAACCGCTTTTCTCGCTCGGCTTTATTGGCGCGGCCTTTGCGCTGCTGCTGCTTCTTGCCGCGATTGCCTGGGCCGTACGCAAAATTGCAGCACGCATCCCGCGACCGGCCAATCCGCTGCCCAGGCTGGCGCTTGCAAATCTGCACCGGCCGGGCGCACAAACCGGCGCGCTGGTGATCGCCCTTGGCCTTGGATTGACGCTGTTCGTCACGCTCGCCGCAGTTCAGACCAGTATCAGCAACGAGATTTCGCGCAGCGTCCCCGAACGCGCACCGAGCTTCTTCGTGCTCGACATCCCGAAGGAACGCAGCGCCGAATTTTCGGCTCTGATCCGGAAGAATGCGGCGGGCGCAAATATCAACATGATCCCAGCACTGCGCGGCTCGATCACTGAATTTGGCGGGCAGCGCGTGGCCGAACTTGATTCTCTACCCGAAGGCGCATGGGTCTTGCGCGGCGACCGCGGGCTGACTTACAGCCCCGCCTTGCCAGCAGGCAGCACCCTGACCGCAGGCGAATGGTGGGCGCAGGATTATCGCGGGCCGCCGTTGGTGAGTATCGAGCAAGATGTCGCCGCATCGCTTGACATCAGCATTGGCGACAGCCTTACCATCAGCGTGCTGGGGGTTGAACTGCAGGCAAAAGTCGCTTCACTGCGCAGCGTCGACTGGGATAATTTCGGGCTCAACTATGTGCTGGTTTTCTCGCCCGGCTCGTTCGACAATGCACCGCATAATATGGTCGCGACGCTGACTATGCCAAAGGCGCAAGAAGCTGCCGTAGCCAGAGCGCTACCACCAGTTTTTCCATCTGCCTCTCTGCTCGAAGTCGGTGAGATCGTCGGCCAGGTCACCATCCTGCTGACCCAAATGGCCCGTGCCATCGCCGCCGCCGCTTCAATAGCCATCCTTGCCGGTATCGCGGTGCTCGTTGGCGCCATCGCCGCCAGCCGCGCAGGCCGCATCTATGATAGCGTTATCCTGAAGCTACTTGGCGCTACGCGGCGGCAGATATTGGGCGCGCAGGCCCTGGAATATGCGCTGCTTTCGGTCTTGCTCGGCATCGTGGCACTTGGTCTCGGCATGGGTGCTGGCTGGTATGTCATCACCCAGATATTCGATTTCACTTTCGCGCCTGATCCTGCCACGCTGGCGGTAACGCTTATCGGCGGCGCTGGCCTTACCTTCCTGCTTGGTATGGCCGGTTCGCTGCCGATCCTTGCGGCCAAGCCTGCCGAGGCGCTCAGAAGCCTCTAGGTATCACGCGCGGCCAGTTTGTTGGCCAGCGGCGCGGATATAATCATCTGCCCGATATGGTAGATAATCAGCGGCAGCATAAATAGGCCGGTTTCGGCGGGGAATAATATCGCGGCCATCGCCGCCCCGGTGGCAATGCTTTTATGCGCGCCTGCGAATAGAAGGCTGATACGGTCAGCCATTTCCAACGCCAATATACGGCCAAGCCCCCAGCTTCCTGCAAAGGCAAAACCCAGCAGAATAGCGCAAATGCCAAAAATCCAGATCAGCGTTTGACGATCAACGACCTCCAAAGCGCCGCTCGCTACGCTTGCTGCAAACCCGACATAAACAGCGAGCAAAATCACTA
This sequence comes from Sphingorhabdus sp., assembly GCA_036479555.1. GTDB lineage: Bacteria > Pseudomonadota > Alphaproteobacteria > Sphingomonadales > Sphingomonadaceae > Sphingorhabdus_B. The sequence goes on along the minus strand of JAZGFP010000002.1, from coordinate 6,905 downwards.
GCCGATCGAAGCCGGAAAGCAGCTTGCTCTGCCTTGCCGCCCATCCGCGTAGCATCGGTTGTGCTAGCAGCCCGAGGACGAATGGCAGCAGCAATATTAGCGCAATATTTCGCACCAGCGACCATTGGAACTCCGCACCTTCCGCAAGCGTATATAGCGCCAGCAGTAACGGCGTGACGATCACTGCAACCAGATTTATCAGCGTCGCGGCAACCACCGACGCCGCAATGTTGCCGCGCGCCAATGACGTAAAACTGATAGCCGACTGCACTGTGGACGGCAGGATGGTCAGAAAGAACAGCCCGGTGATCAGCTGCGGCACCAGCGGCGGGCCGAGCGCGCTGACCAGTAGGAAACCCGCGACCGGCAGCGCGACAAACACCATGACAAATATCGCCGCTTGCACCTTCCAATTGCGCAGCGCCTTTGCCACATCCTCTTTGGCCATCCGCAGGCCGTGCAGGAAAAACAGCACAAAAATTGCCGCGAAGGTGACATTGCGCAGAATTCCAATCAGCGGCGAGGGCGCGCGCACAAACCATGCGAAGGCCAGCGCGCCGAGGAGCAGCATAACAAAGCGGTCGGGGAGTAGCCGCGAAATATAGCGTAATAGCGTCATACCGCGCCTGTAACCGATTTGACTAGCGGCGCGAACAGCCTATTGTCATAAATATGCCGTGACTTGAGGAGGGTGAGGAAATGCCAAGCAGAAACAAGCTCATCATATGGGGTGCAAGCTCCGCGCTGATATTGGGCGCCGGGTTTGGCGGTTTTACCCAATTGCACGCCCTAAATGGCGGCGGAGGCGGAGGCGGCAGCATCGGCGGCGCACCGAGCCAGAGCGCCCCGCGCTATGATGCATCGGCGGAATATCAAAAAGGCGTCACCTTCTTCAAGGCAAAGGACTACAAAAAGGCAGCTCAGGCGTTTAAGCGCTCGCTTTCGGCGGCACCCAAAAATGCCAACGCGCATTATCTTCTGGGGCTCAGTTATATGGGTCTCGAAAAATATAGAAAGGCCCGCAAGCCGCTGGAAAAAGCGGTCAAATATGATGAGCGCCTCGTCGGGGCGCAGCGCGATCTGGCGATAACCTACCACCGACTCGGTCAGAGCGATAAAGCCAATGCAGCGCTTGCCGCCCTCGAAACGAAATGCGGCGGTAGCTGCGCGGCGGACTCGGAGCTTGGAAAGGCCATCGCCACGGTAAAATCGGCGCTGCAAGACGGCCAAGCCAGCAATGTACTGGCGCAGGATTTTGACTTTGCCAGCGCGCCCTCAGGCGACGGTTTCTATGTCAGCGCAGTTGCCCTGATCAATGAGGGCAAATATCAAAAAGCGCTTAGCCAGCTTGATGATGCCGCCAAAAGCTTTGGCCCGCATCCCGACATTCTGACATATATGGGTTTTGCGAACCGCAAGCTCCAGCGATATGATATCGCCGAGGATTATTATCAACGCGCGCTTGCCGTTGCGCCGAACCATCTGGGCGCGCTGGAATATTATGGCGAGCTAAAGATCGAACGCGGCAACATCGCCGGGGCCAGACAGCATTTGGCCCGGCTCGAAAAGCTATGTAGCTTTGGCTGTTATGAGGCGGATGAGCTGCGCAGATGGATAGAAGAAGCGCCAAAAGGTTGAAGCTGTTTTCAGCGGTTGGCCTGTTGCTGATAGCCGGAGCGGTGACTGCCGCGGGTAAACCGCTTTTACAAGCGATGGCTTGGCTGGCGCCCGAAACGCATATAGCTGCGCTTTCGATAGAGCCGGTAACGTTGAACACCATTCCTTCCGGGCCAGACATAGACACCGCCGATGCCGAAGATTGGAACAGCCATTTCCGGCAGGGCGAGGCACTATTTCGTAGCCCAGCTTTGCTTGGCGGGCAGGCCGCAAAGGCAGGGCTTTCCTGCAATAGCTGCCACGTCAATGGGCGCGGCAACCGGCATTTTCTCTTCCCCGGCATTTCTGGACGCGCCGGCACCGCAGATGTCAGCAACTCCTTCTTCAGCGCAAAACGCCATAATGGGAAATTTGATCCGGCTGTCATTCCAGACCTGACAAGCCCGGGTAAATTATCCAGAGATTCGATGAGCAGCGATCTAGAGAATTTTATCCGCGACCTGATCGTCGAAGAATTTGACGGCAGCGAACCGGGCGAAGAAATACTGAACGCGCTGGCAGATTATGTCCGTAATATAAAAGCGCCCACTGATGGCCCGCAAAACCGACCGGTCACGCTGAAAAGCCATTTGGAGAATATCGACGATGCATTATCGTCGGCGCAGTGGGACGGAGTGGCATCGAGCGAGCGCGGGCTACATATCCTGATCGCCGCCGCCAGGCACCAATTGTCGGGAATTCATGAACGGTTTGCTGGAAGGAAATTGCGTAAGCAGCGGCAGGTTTTGACAAAATTTGCATACCGCCTGGGCGATATCCAGAAACAATCCCGAAGTGACCGTAGGCTGGCACGGAATATGATCGGAAACTGGCGGCAGGATTTTCACGAGGCTTGGCCCATGCTCATCCGGGCGGAAACACGCAGCCTGTATAATCAGGCGAAATTGGAGAAAGCGCTCAGCCGGGACTGATCGGATAGCTGGCTGTCCCATTGCTGCGCGACGTTCCCTTGTTGCGCCGCAGCACAAACCGCGCTAAGGGCGCGCGCAAGACGGGTGGCACGAGCGCCGCTCCATTCCCAAAAGGCTATTTCACTATGTCGCTTCGCAATATCGCGATCATCGCCCATGTTGATCATGGAAAAACCACGCTGGTTGACCAGCTTTTCCGCCAATCCGGAACCTTCCGCGAAAATCAGCGCATCGAAGAGCGCGCGATGGATTCGAACGATCTTGAGAAAGAGCGCGGCATCACGATTCTGGCCAAATGCACGTCGGTGGAATGGGACGATCAACACGGTACAAAGACGCGGATCAATATCGTCGATACGCCCGGACATGCCGACTTTGGCGGCGAGGTGGAACGTATCCTGTCGATGGTTGACGGCGTGGTCCTGCTAGTGGATTCATCCGAAGGCGCGATGCCGCAAACAAAATTCGTAACAGGAAAGGCGCTCGCGCTCGGGCTGTGCCCGATTGTGGTGGTCAACAAGATTGACCGGCCCGACCAGCGTATTCAGGAAGTGCTCGACGAGGTATTTGATCTGTTTGTCAGCCTCGATGCCACCGATGAGCAGCTCGATTTCCCCGTGCTCTACGCATCGGGCCGCAACGGTTATGCATCGGACAATCCCGATGCCCGTGAAGGCACTCTGACGCCGATGTTTGAAACCATTGTCAGCCATGTGCCCGAACCAGGCCTCGACGAAAATGCGCCCTTCACATTCCTAGCAACGCTTCTTGATCGCGACAATTTTCTTGGACGCGTGCTCACTGGTCGCGTGCAATCGGGCAAGATCAGGGTCAACGACCCAATTCAAGCGCTCGATATGGACGGCAATCTGGTCGAGGCGGGCCGCGCGTCCAAACTGATGTCCTTTGACGGGCTCGACCGTATGCCGGTTGAGGAAGCCAAGGCAGGCGATATCATTGCGCTGGCGGGCCTCGCCAAAGCCACCGTCGCCAATACCATCGCCGAACCCGGCGTCACCGAAGCCATCCAGGCGCAGCCGATTGATCCGCCAACGCTTTCAATGCGCTTTTGCGTGAACGATTCGCCGATGGCGGGCCGCGAGGGCACCAAGGTGACCAGCCGCATGATCCGCGACCGACTGGAACGCGAAGCCGAAACCAATGTCGCCATCCGCGTGACCGAAAGCGCCGACAGGGATAGCTTCGAGGTTGCCGGGCGCGGCGAATTGCAGCTTGGCGTGCTGATCGAAACGATGCGCCGCGAAGGCTTTGAACTCAGCATCAGCCGGCCCAAAGTGCTCTTCATGGAAGATGAAAATGGCAAGCGGACAGAGCCTTATGAAACCGTCGTGATCGATGTTGATGACGACTATGCCGGCACCGTTGTCGAAAAAATGGCTGACCGCAAAGGCGAAATGACCGACATGCGGCCCTCCGGCGGCGGCAAGACGCGCATTACTTTCAGCGCGCCGTCACGCGGACTGATCGGCTATCATGGCGAATTTCTGTCCGACACCCGCGGCACCGGCATCATGAACCGGATCTTTGAAAAATACGGCCCGTATAAGGGCGCCGTTGGCGGGCGCCAGAATGGCGTGCTGTTTTCAATGGGTACAGGCGCGGCTGTGGGTTATGCGCTCAATGCGCTCGAAGAACGCGGTATCCTTTTCATCGGCCCCAATGCTCCGGTTTATGAAGGCATGGTGATCGGCGAGAATGCAAAGCCAGATGACCTTGGTGTCAATCCGATGAAATCGAAGCAGCTGACCAACTTCCGCTCGACCGGAAAGGATGACGCCATCCGCCTGACCCCGCCGAAGGTGATGACGCTCGAGCAGGCGATTGCCTATATCGACGATGACGAAATGGTGGAGGTGACACCCAAAAGCATCCGTCTGCGCAAGGCCCTGCTCGACCCGCATGAGCGCAAAAAAGCTTCGAGGAAGAAAGAGGCAGCTTGAACGCGAAGGGCCAACGCTACCTTATCACCGGCTGCTCGGGCGCCGGCAAATCCAGTTTGCTAAATGAACTTTCCGGGCGCGGCTTCATAACTTCGCAAGAGCCGGGTAGGCAAATCGTAAAGGAGCAGATCGCCGCTGGCGGTGACGCGCTGCCATGGCAGGACAAGATTGCATTTGGACGGCTTCTGGCGGACGCGACGATTGCTTCATTTGATGCGATGCTAGGTCAGGAAGGCCCGGTTTTCTTTGATCGCGGTGCGCCCGACATATTCGCCTGGTTTGACCAGATCGGCGAAAGAATCCCGGCGAAAGCCTTGCAGGCGTTGCAAGCAATTTCTTACAATAGCCCGGTATTCCTCGCCCCGCCATGGCAGGAAATATATCGGCAAGATGAAGAGCGTCCTAAACCATTTTCGGAAGCCATGCAGGAATATGAAATGATAATCCGGCGGCTTGAACAAACAAGCAGCAAGCTCGCCATATTGCCTCGCGCCTCAATTTGCGAACGCGCCGATTTCATCGAAGACTGCCTTTCCTAAACCACCTCTCCGGCAGCAACGGCACTCGCCCAAGCCCATTGGAAATTATAGCCGCCGAGCCAGCCGGTGACATCGACCGCCTCACCTATCGCATAAAGCCCGGGGGCGGCCTTTGCCTCCATCGTCTTTTGCGAAAGCCCATCGGTACTGATCCCGCCTATGGTCACTTCGGCCTTCGCAAAGCCCTCTGTGCCATTGGGATGGAATTGCCAATCAGCAACGCGCCGCCCCGCTTCTTCAAGCTTACGGTGAGGCCAGTCCGATAGTTTCTTTACAGGAGTGCTCTGGCCATGCGCGGTTTCTGCGTCGGGGAAAGCCGCCGCCGTTATTCGCTCCGCCAGTATATCCGCCAGCCTTCCGGGCAAATGCCGTTCCAGCATATAGTCGAGTGTCGCGCGCGGATGTTCTCCCTTCGCGGCCAGCAGCATCGCGGCGACATCCATATCGGGCAGGAAGTTGATCCCAACTGCGTCACCATGGTGCCAATAGCTCGAAATCTGCAATATCGCCGGACCGCTCAGGCCCCGATGCGTTATCAATGCGGCTTCACGAAATTTGGTCTTGCCGCATCGTACCACGACATCGGCTGAAATTCCTGAAAGTTCGCGGAACAGCACATCCTCCCCGCCGAGCGTCAACGGCACCAGCGCGGGGCGCGGTTCAACCACTTTCAGCCTGAATTGCCGCGCAAGATCATAGGCAAAAGCGCTTGCACCCATTTTCGGGATACTCGGGCCTCCAGTAGCGATCACGAGTGAGGGCGCGCTTGCCGCCTTGTCGCCATAGGCCACGCGATATAGGCCATCGGCATTGCTGATTTCTCCCGGCGGCGAAGACAGCGCCATGTCGACCGCGCCCTTCTCGCATTCCGCCAGCAGCATTTCGACAATCTGCCGTGCGGAGCCATCGCAGAATAGCTGCCCCAGCGTTTTCTCGTGATACGCAATGCCGTGAGCCTCAACCAGATTGATGAAATCCTGCGGCTTATATCGGCCCAGTGCGGATTTGGCGAAATGCGGATTGGAGGAGAGGTAGCGTTCGCTCGCAAAACGCGTGACCGCGTTGACATTGGTGAAGTTGCAGCGTCCGCCGCCCGATATCAGGATTTTCTTGCCCGGCGCGTCAGCATGATCGATCAGCAGCACCCGCCGCCCGCGCTGACCTGCGGTAGCAGCGCAGAGCAATCCCGCTCCGCCCGCGCCCAATATTATGGCATCATAAAGTTCGGTTTGCATTGCGCAGCCATGACATAGCGGGGCAGGAATTGCACCCGGTTGCATGCCGGGAATGATAGATTCTTATTCGCTGACTTATATCGGCCGGTATAGTATGCGGGTGTTCTACTGGTGAACTATTCGCCCCTGTTTGAAGGAAACCGACCGTGGAAAAAAGACAGATGGTTGCAGCATGCCTGATGGCGCTTCTTGTCGCATGCTCCCCTAATAACGAGAAGAATGAGGCCGCGAATACCGACGGCGAAGCTATAGCTGAAAATGCCAGGCCCGCCGAACAGCCGGTGGCCGATAGCAGCGAAGCGGAGAAAGCTGCTGACAAGGCCATAGCCAGCGCCGATGCTGAACCAAAAACCGATGCCAGCACAAAACCCGGCAAGATCGCCGATTGCATGATAACCTCCACCGAAAGCGGCTATGAGGGAGGGTGCCGGTTCGTTGCGGAAAAAGGCGGTAGTTTCAGCGTTTCAAGAGATGATGGAAGCAATATTGTTGACGATGTAGTGATTATTACGGTCGCAGTCATAGGGTCTGGCAAAGCAGAAGTGCGCGGCCTGACAAAAGCTGGCATTAATTCCCGCTGGG
>JAZGFP010000001.1:0-78838 GCA_036479555.1 Sphingorhabdus sp. | reverse complement strand
CGCAGCGGTCAGCACTTCTCCGTTCAGTTCAAGCACAACCTCGCGCGGCGTCTCGACGGCGACCGCTTTTTTGCTTTTCCTGAATTTGGAGAGATAGGACGCCATCAGATCACTCGGCCGCCACCGCAGTTTCACCAAGTGAAGCCATTGCCGACATCGCCGCAGCCGTGCCCTGCGCGATTGAATCGTCGATGGTTTCCGGCCCGGTAGCCGCGCCTGCAACAAATACGCCCTCACGCGAGCTTGCGCCCATCACGCCGTAAGTATTTTTGCGATCAATAAATCCCCAATGATGCAATTCGACATCAAATATGCTCGATATCAGCATATTGTCGACATTGGGGTCCATTCCGATTGCGTGGACAACCATGTCGAAGGGTATCGTGATCGGGCGTTTAACGAGTGTATCTTCGCCTTTGACGATAACCTTATCACCATCGGACGTAACCTCGGCGATGCGTGCCTTGATATATTTGACCTTAAATTCTTCCTGAGATTTCCAGTAAATCTCTTCGTAGAGGCCGTAAGTGCGGACATCCATATAATAGATATAGACATGGCAATCGGGAAGCTCTTCGCGGATTTCCATTGCCATTTTGGCCGATACCGAACAGCAGATTTTCGAGCACCATTCGCGGCCAATTTGCCGGTCGCGCGAACCAACGCATAGCAATATCGCCACGCGTTTTGGCTTCTCGCCATTCGACGGCCGCCGCACACCTTGCCCAGATGAAACCATCTGCTCAACCTGCGTCGTTGTCACCACATCGGGGAAGGTACCAAAGCCCCATTCGGGTTTGTTGATCGAATCGAAATGGGTGAAGCCGGTGCACAGGATCGCCGCGCCTGTTTCGACCTTCTTGCCATTGGAAAGCTCTGCAGAAAATGCTCCCGGTTCACCGGAGAATTTATCAACCTTGGCATCGGTGAGCACTTCGATCAGGTCATTCTTCGCCACGCGGTCAACCATTGATCCGATCGCGTCCTTTGCCCATTCGCCGCTCGGCACCAGCTTTGAGTAACCCGACAAAATCGGCGCGCCGCCGAGGCGATCTTCCTTTTCCACCAATGTGACTTTCTGGCCAAGCGAGGCGAGCGAGTGCGCCGCCGCCAATCCGGCAGGGCCGCCGCCAACAACGAGTATTGGTTTAGCCATTATTGCATCCCAAGCTGTTTGCGTTCTTCGGGTTTTATATAGCCCGGGCCGCCAGTAATACGTCGGCGCGGATCATAGAGATTTTCCTGCTTCCCATCTTCGACAAGCTTCAGATAGTCCTCAAACTCGACCTTCTTGGCCTCCCAATCGATGCCCATTTTTTCAAACAGATTTTCCATCGGCGAAGCGTGCCAATGGGTTTGCACAATCTTGTAGGGATGCGCGCCGCAAGCCAGCGCAGCAAATTGAATATCCGCAATAACTGGCAGTTCGTAATTCCGCCCGGTGTTGCGTTCGTCGGCTTTGGCAATCCACTGGTTCTTATCAAGCGTTGTGATGCAGCCGGTGTCATGACCAATCATCACGTCGCTCTGGGCTTCATCAACCGCGATTTTGATTTTGCGGTCAATCGCAAATGAACGCGTAAATTCGCGCTCGGAAATAATGTGCCGGAAACCAAAGCCGCAGCAATCATACCAAGTGGAATAATCAATAACTTCCGCACCGAGCGACTGGATAATTCCGGTTGATACAGCGACGCGATTGCCGTCGAGAACATCATCATCATAGATGACATCCTGCGGCACCATTTTATAGACATGGCAGGCGGGGTGAATGGTTGCGCGCACGCCAGAAACATCAATAACCTGGCGGTTCGCAATCTCGCCGCGCATCACATGGACCCATTCGGAATAATGCACCACTTCTTCGGGGATGAGCAATTTGCCGTCAACGAGGCGGTCTAGCTTGCCGAGAATTTTTGTGACCTGCTCGCGCAATTCAGCCGAAAGCAGCAGATACTCGCGCACTTCCTTGTAGTTGCCGAAAGACGTGCCGCAATGGACGAGCGGATAATAATACCCCTCGGGCAGGCCCTCCGCCTTCGCCGCGACATAGGCCTGATGAAAGTTTCTCAGGAACACCGCCGCAAGGCTGGCGATATTACCGATGCCCGAGCCATGATAGTTCCAAGCGGTGCAGGATGTCTGATCGGTTTCGTCGAGATAGGGAATATCCATCTCGTTCATCATCCAGAGCAACGAGGTCGGATAGCCCGGAATGTTGCCGCATTGGCCGCAGGATTTATGATGCCATAGCTGGCGAGTGGGTATTTTCTTGTCCCAGCCAAACAGCGTCTTGGCTATTTTCGGCTTATGCTGATCCTCGACCCGGTGGACTTTTATTTCGCCTTCTTTCTCAAGCTGCCACATAATATCGCGGACATCGTGAACGCGGTCTTTGTTGGTCAGCATTGATCGCTTGTCGATTTTTTGCTCGACCCAGCTTGTCGCCGTCAACGCATCGGCCTTGCTCAGATTGGAGTCGCGCCATTCATCGCCGTGACCGGTGAAACGGCCCTCTTCATTAGTTGGAACATTTGTCATGGCTACTCTCCTTAATCGTCATCCTGCTCGTCGAGGAAATCTTCCCAATCGTCGCGCTTTTCATCCATAATATCGATGATCACATCGAACAAATTTTCATCGATTGTCTCAAGCTGATCCAGAACACCGGTTTCTTCCCAGATGGTGTATAGCTCAATCGACGTCTTCAAATTGGTTTCCCACGCCGTCTTGATCGTATTCAGCGTCGGCATCGGAATGGCCTTGCGCAGCAATTCGAGCGGCGCGTCGATCTTTGAGATATTCGGGCCCCAATCGGGAAAATGATCGGGGTTTATCATGTCCGGCGATAGTTGGTTGCCGGTCGAAATCAGTTTTAGCATGACGCGTGAAAACGGGCGCAGCACGCTTTTTGCCGATTCCATGCCATGCTTGATCGCGGCCTCGCGCATCAGCATGATTAACCCGCCGGGCGAATTACCAAACGGGCAGCGCGCGGCGCAAGTGTAGCATTGCGCGCAGGACCAGATTTTTTCCTGCATGGCATCATAGATGCCTTCAAGATTTTCGGTCCATAATAGCTGGACAATCTCGCGCGGACTAAAGTCGTAATAATGGGCGGCGGGGCAAGTGGCGGTGCAGATGCCGCAGTTTAGACAGCCATTTAACTCATGATCGAAACGCAGGTCTGACTGGATATCATGAAAAATTTCCTCGAGCTGCTCGCGGCCAACTTCCTCGGTCCCCTCAAAGGGATCGCCAATATGTTTTTCAACGCGGGTGGAGGTCTCGACATGTCCCATAGTTCAGCCCTAATATGTCATCACCCGGACGCCGTCTTCCTCCATGATTTCTTCGATCAGATAGGCCCCGCCGACAATCTCTGTGCATTCGGGTATCAGCTCGTCCTTTGTCATATCAAACAGATCAAGGTTGGGCGAGCAGCAGGCAAATTTTACGCCGGCCTCATGCGCGTCCTTGATGAAGTCGTAGACAGTTTTGGGGGAACCCTCTTTCACCACAAGCGACTCGGCCACACCTTTTTTCATTAGCTGGCCCGAAGTCGCCGTGCAAATCACCTCAACCTCATAATCCATAGCGGCAGCCACGGTTGCCTGAAACAGGGGAGCGCCCAATTCCTCGCCATTGCGCGGATCTGTGTTTGCCATAACGATGATTAGCTTGTCTGCCATTTCGGCTTCCCTCCCTCAAATTGAACCCGATGCCGCTATCGATGCAGCAACCGACGGTCGTGTGTCTCCGCCATTTTCTATATTAGCGTTACCTAAATTAGGCAACAGATATTAGTTCTCCGCCTCCATGAGCTTTGTGTATTTTATCAGGCCCGTCATGATCGGAACCAATGCATCAGCTATAGCATTTTTCTGCACGCCCAACTGCGCTAATGCATGTCCGGGATCATCAGGGCCTTCTTCAAATTCCATGATGAGATCTTCGGCCATCGCGCGCTTGAAACCGGGGTGCCCTGTAAATCCGAAACAATTGTTGCCAATTTGAAAAGCTGCTGGCCGGCCTTGTTCATCGACGCTCAGAATTTTTGCATAGGAAGGCGGCACCGGGCGATCGCGCATATAGATGGCATTGGGATAGGTTTCCGGCATGTAGCCATCGAGCGCATCGCCCGATGTCCGCGTCGCCATGCCGACGGAAAATTCGAGCGGCGCGGGTTCGACCGAACCATCGGTCGCCAGCGCCAATATTTGCGCACCCAATCCTATGCCGATGATGGGAAGCCCGCTCATAAAGCACGCCTTTGCGAGTGCGACTTCTTCTTTCAGGGTTGGGACATCGCGCGCTCCCGCGCTGCCCCAAACCCCGCCGCCGAGCAAAATCAACCCGTCACCCATCGCGGCATATTGGGGCACTATTCCGGCCTCGGTAAACGGGCGGTGATAATTAAAGCCAATGCGGCGGCCCTCAAGATGATCTTCGATCTGCCCGAGATAATCGGCAGACGTATGCTGGATAGCAGCCAATTGCTTCATGCCGCCGCCTTCAATATCGCGTCCGAAAATTCTGATGGCTGCACACTCACCAAGCCGATTTCCGCAGCCTCAAAAAATCGCCGTGTTTGCGCTTCGATGTTTTCGATCAAAGTCCCGCGCAGATGGGCTTCCAAATCCATCAGTGCGCGCGGAGGCGTGATGAATATATCACCTACAAACAGCACCTCTCGAAGCCGGTTATTAAGCTTTCCTTCGACGCGGACATAAGCTTTCAAATTCCCCACCTTGTTTGCGCCGCATAAGATATCGCTGTTGCGCGCAGGGTCTGAAATTTCGGCGACAAATTCATCGGTGCCAATTTCTTCGTCGTAAAACTGGCGGGCGAGCCCTTCTTCTTCCGAAGTATGTTCTCCCCAGTTGAAATCAAAACCCAGTTCGCTGTGGAAACCGGATAATAGCGCCTCTTGTATTTGCTCTATCGCCGGAACGCTTCCAAGCTCGCCGGAAAGCGATGTTACCCGGTCTTCGACCCCGCCCACCTTGTGCTTCGCCAGCTTATGCGCCGGGATATTCAAGACGGCCTGCATATTATCCGAATTTGCTTCGACAATAAGCGTGCCTTGAAACATCAAAATATTATCCTCGAAAAAACCGCCAGTGCCCGAAATTTTCTTGCCGCCAATTTCAATGTCATTTCGCGGCCGGAAAGCCGCATCAACACCCAGCTGTGATAATCCAGCAGCGGCAGCTTTGCAGATTTTCTCGGTAATCTCGGTCAATGATGCCGAGCCGAAAATGCGTTTGTCGCAGATCAAGGCCCAGCCAAGCTGGCCTTCATCCATATAGAGCGCGCCGCCGCCTGTCACCCGCCTTACCGTTTGAATATTGCGCGCTTCACACGCATCAAGGTTAAGCTCCTGCGCCAAATCCTGATGCCGGCCCACAAGCGCGCAGGGCTTGAAATGGATGAAGCGGAAACTATCGGATATCAGCTCCGTTCGCCGCGCTTCTATCATCGCTGCATCAAGCGCGATATTTTCTCGGCCGGTGCGAAGCCCGCTATCGACAACGCGTATCTTGGCTCCCATCACAGATTCTCGAATTCCTCGCCTTGCGTGTAGCTTTCGCCGGGTTTTTGCATATCAAGCTGCGAACGGATTTTCTTCATATGCGCGCCTTCTGGCTGGAAGGGATAGCTGGCAATATCGGAAACCGGGCTGTCGCCATAGGGCCGGTCACAGGCCGATATGTCTTCGGCGAATTTGCCTGGGCATCCCGACGTTCTAAAGGCGATGCCGCCCTCAACGATCATTTCAACTTCCGCTTTGGGCAGGCCATAATCGGTAACGCGTCCATTCTCGTCGAACTTCATCTGATCGACCCGAACACCGCAATAATCGATCATATAGCGGGCTAGCTGCACCCGCCGCCACTGATCGCGCGGTGTTGCAGGAAGATGATCCATCAGCGATCCTTTTTCGGGGAAGAAGCAGAACATGTGGCTATGGCCGCCCATATCAACGATCTGCTGCACCAGGGTCAGCGCTTCATACTCGGTCTCGCCCATGCCGATAATGATATGCGCGCCAAATTTCTTTGGCCCAAATACATCGCGGGCATCGTTCAGGATTTCCCAATATTTTTTCCATGTATGCGGTGATTGAACACCCTTGCCGCGCGTACGATCAAAAATCTCCGGCGTCGCCGCATCGAGCGAAACCGTGAAAATATCAGAACCCATATCCTTGAGGCGCACAACATCGTCTCGCTTCATCGTTGTCGGGTTTGACAAAATCGATATCGGAATATCATCAGGATCAACGCGGTCGGTCCACGTTTTGAGAACGGCAAAAGTATCGGCGTCGGCGCGTGGATGGGTAATCATCGAAATACACATGCGGTGGAACGGGCTGCTCGCACCATCTTTTGCAACGATATCGGCAATTTCAGCCATCTGAACGGCGGGCCAATCAACCCGAATAAAGTTGCGATCGGCATAGTCGCGGTCCGCCTCGCGGTGCCGCGCCAACCCGCAATAGGCGCAATTTGCCCGGCAGCCTTCGGGATAGGTGAGCAGCAAATTGAGGCACCGCGTGCAGGAGCAGTTGAATATCCCGCCCGGCATCAACCCAAGCGTGATCGCCGCCGCAGTCGATATTTGCACATATTCGGGCGACGTCATCGCAGGCGTTTGAATATTGTTGTTGGGCAAATAGAGGCCGTCGGGAGCAACCGCATTGGATTTGACCCGGCCGCCGTTTTTAAGCTCGCCGGGGATGATGTCGGGGGCACGCGGCTGCATGACAGCGGCTGCATTAAAGTCGGGTTCATTCGCGCCAACCGGCCCCGGCTCTACACCTTCAGGTTTCACACAGCTCATCCTTGTCTCCTTTTACCGGCCACTTAATTCTAGGCCGCTTGTTCGGCGTGCCAATATTCCGGGTAAGCAATCCAGCCGCTGCGCATTTCCGCAGCTTGAAGAGCACCGTTTTTGTTCGACCAATCACGCAAATTCTTTCTTCGGGCTACAGCTCTGCGAAGGCTTGCGCCATAGTCGTCTTCCAGTTCTTCGGCATAAAGTTCGAGCGCGCCTACGCCGCCACCATGCAAATAGCTGGCCGCCGCTTCTCCGGCCAGACGGCCAGTTGCGACCGCCACCGAAATGCCTGCGCCGGTGATCGGATTGGCCAGTCCGGCGGCATCCCCCGCCAAGATAATCGGCGTCTCGCCAATTTTCCCGGTTGGCTGGATGAGGCCGCCCGCCGGTATCGGACCGCCGGTATAACCCAGCACCTTGCGGCCAACCTGCCCGGTGGCGGCAATCTGTTCGACGAGCGCATCAAGCGCGGCGCGCAAGCGTGGCCGCTCGCCGGCCTCAACACCTATGCCGATATTAGCGATCTTTCCTTTGGGAAACATCCAGCCATAGCCGCCGGGAAACGCGTTCGACAAATATATGTCTGTGGCGAAATGCGGCGACAGCAGCTCAACCGAAACTTGCCTCGTTTCAATGATCTGTTCGTTTTCGCTGCCAACTGCTGCCCCGATTATCGAACGCGGGCCATCAGCCCCGAGGATAATTTTCGCCGCCACGCGCTCCCCGGTTGATAATATCAAACGGCCCCTATCATCGAGCGCTTTGGCCGAGGCACCAAAATGACACTTTGCGCCAGCCTCCTCGGCAATTTGTACCAGCGAAGCATCAAACATTTGCCGATCGATCATGTGGCCCGAAAAGTTTTTCGTTAGATCGGGGCCGCTTCCCTCAACATAGGTTATCATTTCGTCTATTTTCTGAACAGACGAGCTGGAAATAGCCAGCTCGCCAGCATCAAGCATTGCGGGAATAAATTCAGCGCATTGCACCGGGTGCCCGGCGGAGGATTTTCTATCAAAACCCGCCACCGACAAACCGGATCGCGCAGCAATCGCCGCTGCGCTAGCCCCAGCCGGGCCCAATCCGACAATAGCGATATCAACGATCACAGCGCCGCCATCAGGTTGGTTCGCGCCATGCTTGTTTGCGCCGCCTTTTCTGCGCCCAGTTTGATTGAACAGCAGGCATGTTCCTGATGATAATCGCGGCCGATTGTCTGGCACACAGCGAGCGCGCCGTCGGCTGGAAAAGCGATGCCGTCCAACCCCGCCATCACCGCATAAGCATCGGTCACACGCTTGTGCATTCCCGCCGGGCGTGCACAGCCCAGCAAAACCTGCTTATCCGGAAGCGCGGTGCGTGCCTCCATGAAAATATGCCCTACATCTGTGGTGGAGGGTGTCGCGAATGTGCCGGGCTTTGAATAAAAAGGCATAATCACAACCAGCACCAATGCCTGAATATCATAACGCGAGACGATTTTGAGCGCTTCAAACTCGCCGAGCAATTGCCCATAATGCAGGCCGACAACGATATGCGGCGTGATCTCCATTTTGGTTGCGGTCAACGCCGCCAGAGTCGCTTCAAAATCCGCGACAGGCCGGTCAAGCTTGTAGACCTGCTCGATAGTTTCCTGCGCGCCAATGACATCCATCATCGCGGTATCAATACCCGCCGATTCCATTCGCTTGGCTGCGGCCTCATCGAGCAAGGCGGTGTGGATAGCAATTTTCAGATGCGGAAAATCATGTTTGAGTTTTTCCACCACTGGCAAATAGCGATCATACTGAATCTCGTTGCGCCGATTTGATCCGCCAGAGAGCAGAAAGCCCTGCAAATCCTGAAGCACTATCAGGTCGCGTACTTTTTGATCGAGCATTTCCGGCTTTGTCGCCGGGATCATCGGTTCGAGTATTTTCTTCTGGCAATGATCGCAGTTTAGCGCGCAGGCGCCAGCGGTGATGGAAAAGGCGGGGAAGGAATTTTTGCCGCAGCCCGATAATTCGCTGCTTTCATATTCTTTGAAGGATGGCGTGGAGAAGCGGATTTCGCGGTCCAGAATATTGCCCGCACGCGCCTGCATTTGGGCAACCAGCGCCTGGTCAAAGCTGGCGTCTTCCAGAGCTTCAATTGCCTGTAATTGTTGCAGCCAGTCCACCCGATTCTCTCCCATCGGCCAATCTTGTTCGATATCCTATATATTAGCAATCACTAATACAAAGGTGCGGAATTTATTCTTGCATACGCTTTTGCGGGCACCTTCATCAAGCAGCTTGCTCAATTTTTGAGGTGGACGCCCCTGAGCAAATTTATCCGGTCGGTGATCTCATCGCGGACAGTGCCTTCCTGCGCCGGATCCCGCAAGCGATCGATCCAATCAGGCTGCCTGTCTTCCTCGTCGATAATATCGGAATCAAATTTGCGCAATATTGCGCGTACCGGCTCGGGCAAGCTATCGGGCAGATCAAACCCTGAAAGCAGCCCCCAAAGCCCCGCCCAGCAACGCATGGTTGTCCACGGATTATATCCGCCGCCGCCGAGCACGATATTGGTTTTGCACCGTTCAACCAGGCTCAAAACTGCATCCCACAGCGCGCCATTGCTCAAACCCATTTTGGAAAGCGGATCATCCGCTAGGCCATCCGCGCCGCATGTGATGACCAGTGCCGCTGGCTGCCACTGTTCGATGTAAGGAAGAACGAGGCGCTCCATAATCTGCTCGAATTCCTGATCATTGAGGCCGCGGGGCACCGGCACATTGCATGTCTGCGGCGCTTGATCCTGCATCGTCCCGCTGTAAGGCCACCGGCCTTCTTCCTGGACGGAAAGAAACGATACGCGCGGCTCGGCGGCAAATGCGGCCTCTACGCCGTCGCCATGATGGGCATCAATATCGATATAGGACACCTTATCGCAACCTTCATCAAGCAGCTTGAGTATGGCGAACACAGGATCGTTGAAATAGCAGAAGCCGTGCGCTTTATCGCGCTGCCCGTGATGCGTGCCGCCGGCTGGATGAAATGCGGTCTGCCCGTTCATCGCGATTTGCGCCGCCAATATTGAGCCGCCTACCGTTGTCGACGCACGCTCGAAAACGCCTTTGAATATCGGGTTTTCCATATTGCCAAAATTATACTTTTCGCGCGCGTTAATCGGCACCTTCCCCGCTGCACTAGAAACCTGCAACGCTTCGACATAGGCGGCGTCATGAAATTTTGTCAGCGTAGCAATGTCTGCCATCGGGCTGGCGCGAAAATTCTCATCCGAGAGCCAGCCCATTAACCGGCATATGTCGATCAGCGAATCTTGCCTGGCATAAGACAGCGGGTGATTATCTCCAAAGGAGCTTTGCCGGTAAATATCCGAGCCGATGTAAAGCGCTTCTGGAGGCGAATGCATGTATCAAATCTTTCTGTTCGTTGGCCAAATTCTAGGGAGGATTTTCATGATAGACATCCATTTTTTTTTAATCTACATTCTCATTTGCTAATGTAGCAATGTCTAATAATCAAAGTGCGGGCCGAAGAGGGTCAAGCCTTTGGCAGACGGGGAGCGGAGAGAGAAATGGCTGACGCAGGAATGGACCTTGGCAATGCCAAGAAGATGACCATCATTTGCACCAAAGGATCGCTTGATTGGGCTTACCCCCCTTTCATTCTTGGCACCACGGCCGCGGCGATGGACGTTGAGGTCACAATGTTCTTTACCTTCTACGGACTTACGCTGCTCGAAAAAGATCTTAAACTGCAAGTCACCTCGCTCGGCAATCCGGCGATGTCGATGCCGATGATGGGCGGGCATATGGCGATGCCCAATATGGTTGGGATGATCCCCGGTGTGACATCGGGTGCGACCATGATGATGAAAAACCTGATCAAGAAAAAGGGCGTGGCCTCTATCGAGGAACTGCGCGAAGCAGCCGTTCTATCGGATGTTCGTATGATCGCCTGCCAGATGACCCTCGATCTGTTTGAGAAAGACAAAGCGGACATGATCGACGGCATTGAAATCGGCGGAGCGGCGACCTGGATGGAAAGCGCGCTTGAATCCGACATCAACCTTTACATGTAACGATAACAAGCAAGGACAAAATATGGCGGATGCTACTTTAGATGCAAAGGGCCTCAATTGCCCGCTTCCAATATTGAAAGCGAAAAAGGCGCTGAAGGACCTTGAAAATGGTCAGGTACTTGAAATTGTTGCAACGGACCCAGGGGCGGTAAAGGACTTTGAAGCCTTTTGCCGGGCGACAGGAAACAAACTGCTTGGTTCGGGCGAAGAAGACGGAATTTTTTCGTTTCAGATCGAACGGGTGGTATGACACTATCTGCACAAAATTTTGAAGAGAGTTAGCGCTTGAAGCGGCCTATAGTTCGGGCCGCTTTTTGCGTTGGTAACGAAGCAAATTAGAACAGAAAATACCAACGGGGAGGAAAAAATGCACAATCTATCATTCAAGGCAGGGATCATTCTTGCAGCCGCCGGAGGCCTAGCGTTCAGCACGACCGCCGCCCATGCCACAGAAGGTTATTTCGCCAATGGTGCCGGCGCTCGAAGCAAAGCAGTTGCTGGCGCAGGTGCTGCGGATTCTAGGGACGCAACCGCGATAGCGATAAATCCTGCGGGCCTAGCAGGTGTTGATACCGAGCTCGATATCTCGCTTTCGCTTTTCAGCCCGAATAGAAGATTCACCGGCACAGGTGGGCCGGGCTTCACGCCCAATACCGTGAACAAGAGCGACGCCAACTATTTCCCCATCCCCAATGTCGCGTTTAACTACCGCCTGGATGACACGTCTTCGATAGGCTTTTCGATTATCGGCAATGGCGGGATGAACACCAAATTCACCAACGTTCCTAACCCGGCATGCGTGTCTCCGCCTCTGCCTGCCAACAATGGCGTATTTTGTGGCGGAGAGACCGGTGTCAATCTGCTCCAGATGCTCATTACGGTGGCATATGCCAAAGATTTCGGCCCGGTAAAAATTGGTGTTGCACCAATATTGGCGCATCAGCGATTCAAGGCAAACGGGTTGTTGGCCTTTGGCGGCGTGACCTCCAACCCTGCGGCATTGACCAACAATGGCGTCGACGGAGGCTGGGGTTTTGGCGCACGCGTTGGAATCGAATTGGAGCCGGTAGAAGGCTTCAGGATCGGCGCGGCCTATCAAACCAAAATCAAGATGAGCAAATTTGATAAATATGCCGGGCTGTTTGAAGGTGGCGGGAGCTTTGACATTCCATCAAGTTTCCAAATTGGCGTGGCCGCTGATGTGACGCCCAATCTGACCATCATGGCAGATTATCGTCACATAAAATATTCTGACGTTCCAGCGATCAGCAATTCGTCTGGCATTATGCTCCCATTCGGCGCCGACGGCGGCCCGGGATTCGGCTGGAACAATGTCAATACCTACAAGATCGGTGCCGAATACCGTTCGGGTGACAAATGGACATTGCGGGCTGGATATGCCCACAATTCGCAGCCAGTTAACGGCGCGGACGTGACGCTCAATATCCTGGCGCCCGGCGTTGTAACCGATCACTTCACCGCTGGCGGCAGTGTAGCGATTAGCAAAAACAGCACTATCGAATTTGCCGCAATGTACGCGCCTACCGACCGGGTGACCGGAATCGAGGTTACGCCCGGAGGCCCCAACCCGGGCCATAATATCGCAATAGAAATGAAGCAGATCGAATTCACTGTTGGGTGGAAAATGAGATTTGGTAAATAACGGCGAATTTCGGGTCGCCGCAACGACCAGGCGGTCCTGTTTGATATCGAGCAGGGCCGCCGGGCTTGTTAAAGAGCCAAAGGCATAGGGAATACGGTTGGCAGCGTTATCTTGCTACGCATTGTTCCCGCTCGGCCCATTTGCCTAAATCAACGATCTATCTGCCAAAATCTCTTGACTTTTTCGCATTTGAATCTTCCGGTATAGCGAATAGCAGAGGATAAAATTCATGGGGTTCAACCCGTTTGAAACGGTCAAAGAGAATGTGTCTCTATCCCCTCAGGTGTCCGACGAGGTTAAAACCTCCACCTGCTATATGTGCGCCTGCCGATGCGGAATTAAGGTCCATCTAAAAAACGGTAAAATTCGCTACATCGAAGGCAATCCCGATCATCCGGTGAATAAGGGCGTTTTATGCGCCAAGGGTTCATCGGGCATCATGCATCAACATGCACCTGCCAAGCTGACCAAGCCGTTGCTGCGCGTTGGCGAGCGCGGGTCGGGTGAGTTCAAGGAAATCGAGTGGGATGAAGCGTTAGAGCTTGCTACCGAGTGGCTCGGCGAAACGCGCGCGAAAGACCCCGGCAAGCTCGCATTCTTCACCGGCCGCGACCAAAGCCAGTCACTAACCGGTTGGTGGGCCTCGCAATTTGGCACCCATAATTTCGCTGCCCATGGCGGCTTTTGCTCGGTCAATATGGCGGCGGGCGGCCTCTACACGCTGGGCGGTGCATTTTGGGAATTTGGCGATCCCGATTTTGACCGGACAAAATACTTCATGATGTTTGGCGTTGCCGATGATCATGATTCAAATCCCATAAAAATTGGCCTTGGGAAACTGAAGACCCGCGAAGACGCCAAATTTGTCGTCGTCAATCCGTCGCGCAATGGCTATAATGCGATAGCCGACGAATGGCTTGGAATCCGGCCCGGAACCGACGGGCTTTTCGTTTTTGCGTTGATCCATGAACTGCTCCGGGCAGAGAAAGTCGATTTTGCCTCGCTGGCGCGTTATTCCAATGCGCCGTGGCTGGTTATCCAGAATCCCGGACAGAGCGATGACGGGCTTTTCCTGCGAAATGACAAGGGCGAACCGCTAGTTTGGGATGTCGAGAAAAAGGCCGCAGTCAGCGCCCATGCAAAATCCTTTACGCCGTCCTTCGCTGGAGCCCGGGAAATAGAGGGAAAGACCGTTGTTCCCTCATTTGAGCTTTTGGCGAAACGCTATCTCTCAAGCGAATATTCGCCCGATGCGGTTGCCGAGCGATGCGGTATTGATGCCGATACCATCCGCCGGATCGCCGCAGAAATTGCTCATGCAGCCTTTGAAGAAGAAGTGGTTATCGATCAGCCATGGGTCGATGCGTGGGGCCGCAAGCATGACAAAATGATCGGCCGGCCGGTCGCCTTCCATGCGATGCGCGGCATATCAGCGCACTCGAACGGATTTCATACCTGCCGCGCGATCCACATGCTTCAGGTGCTTTTGGGGTCGGTTGATGTGCCTGGCGGATGGCGTTTCAAACCGCCTTTTCCGAAACCCATTCCGCCGGGGATAAAGCCCACACCGCCGACGGGCAAAGCCAATACGCCACTCGGCGGTGCTCCGCTTGGGTTCCCGACCTCTCCAGATGATTTGATTGTTGATGATGATGGTCAACCGCTGCGCATCGACAAAGCCTTTAGTTGGGAAAATCCAGTCAGCCTGCACGGAATGATGCATATGGTTTTGCACAATGCCGCGAAAAAGGACCCCTACGGCATAGACGTGCTATTCATGTTCATGGCGAACATGGCGTGGAACTCCTCGATGAATATCCCTGATACGTTGGGCTATTTCACCGCAAAGGAGGAAGACGGCAGCTACACCATCCCCAAGATTATTTACTCCGATGCCTTCTATTCGGAGACCGTGCCCTATTGCGATTTGATATTGCCCGATACCACTTACCTGGAGCGTTATGATTGCATATCGATCCTCGACCGCCCGATCACATCGGCTCATGCGGTTGCCGATAGCATCCGGCAACCGGTGCTGGAACTGGACCGCGACGTGCGGCCCTTCCAAACCGTGCTGCTTGATCTGGGTGCGCGGCTAGGTTTGCCCGGCATGGTCAACGAAGATGGCACGCCAAAATATCCGGGCGGCTATCCAGACTATATGGTCAACCATGAACGCTCCCCCGGCGTAGGGCCGCTGGCCGGTTGGCGCGGCAAGGATGGCAAATCGTCCGGTATCGGCGCGCCCAATCCCAAACAGCTTGAAAAATATATTGAAAATGGTTGTTTCTGGTCAGAAGAAATTCCGATGGCGCAGCAGTTTTTCAAACATGCCAATCAGGAATATCTGGACCAGGCCGTAAAAATGGGTTGGCTGGGAAAAGCGAAGCCGATTACATTCCAGCTCTATAATGAAGACCTGCAAAAATTCCGCCTTGCAGCGCAGGGGCATGGGGACAAACAACCGCCCGAAGAACATCGGGAGCGCGTTGAAACCTATTTCGATCCACTGCCGATATGGTACACCCCGTTCGAGGAAGCCGAAATTGATCCGGCGGAATATCCCATCCACGCGCTATCGCAGCGACCCATGCATATGTACCATAGCTGGGGCGGCCAAAATGCTTGGCTTCGGCAAATCACATCGGCAAATAAATTGCACATCCACACCGAAATGGCAGCGTCATTGGGCATCATTGACGATGATTGGGTATGGATAGAAAGTCGGCATGGCCGCGTAAAAGGTCAAGTTAAACTGATCACCGGCGTCAACAAAAACACCGTCTGGACCTGGAACGCGATTGGCAAACGCAAGGGTGCGTGGGGTCTCGATCACGACGCGCCGGAAGTCACCAAAAGCTTTTTGCTCAATCACATCATTTCAGATGTGCTCGCTTCGGGTCATGACAAAGGAAAATATTCGAACAGCGATCCGGTAACAGGGCAAGCTGCTTGGTATGACCTTCGTGTAAAGATCACCAAATGCGAAGCCCATGAATTCGGGTTTTCAGAACCGATGTTTGAAGCATTAGGCGGCGGCCCGGTAGGCGATGGCAAGCCGCTCAAATATGGCGAAGACCTCATGGGTGAGGACACAGGCGGGAGGACCGAATTTGTCGAATATGTCGGTCAGCGCCATGCCAATGCCGGGGCAATTGACGGCATCCGCGATGGCCACGGAAACCAGATTAAGGAAGATGCAGAATGACCTGCCTTCCGAAAAACCCGCCCTCAAAGAAACTCGGCCTGGTCATTGATCTCGATATCTGCGTCGGCTGCCATGCCTGCTCGGTTAATTGCAAGGAATGGAATAGTGGCGGCAAAATGGCGCCGCTTACCGATATAGACCCTTATGGCGCGGAGCCCGACGGCGTCTGGTTCAATCGCATCCACACTTTCGAGACGCGCGATGAAGAGGGCGCCGAACGCACCGTCCATTTCCCAAAATCATGCCTGCATTGTGACGATGCGCCATGCGTTACCGTGTGCCCGACCGGCGCGTCGTATAAGCGCGAGGAAGACGGCATCGTTCTGGTCAACGAGAATATCTGCATCGGCTGTAAACTGTGTTCATGGGCCTGCCCCTATGGCGCCCGCGAATATGATGAAACCGAAGGCGTGATGAAGAAATGCACGATGTGTGTGGACAAAATCTACAATGAAAACCTGCCCGAAGAAAGCCGCGTGCCCGCCTGTGTTTCGAGCTGCCCAGCTGGTGCAAGAAGCTTTGGCGATTTGAATGATCCTACTAGCGATGTGTCGCTATTGTCAGCAGCGCGGGACGGATTCGCGCTGATGCCTGAACAAGAGACGGGCCCGGTCAATCGATATCTGCCACCCAGACCTAAGAAGATGGGTGATGAAGACCCCAATTCTGACGATAAAGCCCCGCGGATGCTTGAACATCAGGATGACAGCAGCGATGCAGCTGGCCTCCTCGCGCGCTGGGTCGACAAGATATTGACGGTTTAGGAACCACGCCATGCATCCAGCAAAATCCGTGATTTTCTTCACCACAGCTTCGGGCGCAGGCTACGGCCTGATGATCTGGCTTGCGCTTCTGGCCAATTTCGCGGCGCTACCAGCCGATTTCCTTTTTGGTATTGCCGCATTGGGGGTCGGCTTCGCGCTGATCGTCAGCGGGCTGCTATCTTCGACTTTGCATTTGGGCCATCCCGAACGCGCATGGCGCGCGCTCTCGCAGTGGCGCTCAAGCTGGCTGTCGCGCGAGGGTGTGGCCGCCATAGTGACTTTTATTCCGCTCGGCATCTTTGCGCTATCCTGGGTTTTTGCGGGCCACAATAGCGGCATGATTGGCATGATCGGATTGATCGGTGCGGCGATGTGTGTGGTCACGGTCTACACAACTTCGATGATTTACGGCTCGCTCAAGGCCATCCCAGCTTGGCATAACAGATGGACGGTCGCGAGCTACTTAACCCTTAGCCTGATGAGCGGGGCGCTATTGCTGCTGCTGCTTGGCGCGCTGCTTGGAATGCCCATGCTGGTCTCTCATATGATCAATCCGGCGTTGCTGCTGCTTGGACTAGGGCTAGCTGTCAAACTTTTCTACTGGTGGAGGATCAGCCATAGCAGCCCCGTAAGCACAGCGGAAAGCGCGACCGGCCTTGGGAAATTCGGGAAGGTTTCTTTTGCCGGAAGCCCGCATGATCAGGATAATTACCTGCTCAAGGAAATGGGCTTCAAAATCGCCCGCAAGCACAGCCGGAAGTTGAGGATATTAGCAGGTGCCCTTGGTTTTGTGATGCCTTTCGTTATGATTGGGGCAGCGTCGTGGACAGCAGGTATGCTAGTGTCCCTGCTGATAGTCGTCGCGACATTATGCGCCGCAATCGGCCTAGTGTTTGAACGCTGGCTATTTTTCGCCGAAGCCAAGCATGTTGTCACCCTCTATTACGGCGAAACGGAAGTCTGAAATGCTGCGTAAATTATCAGAAAAGCGCGTGCGCGATGCTCTTGTTACCGTCATGCACCCCTTCACTGGCAAGGACATGGTTGCCTCCGATGTGATTGAGCATATTTTGATCAAGGATGGCATCGTCACGCTGACTATCCAGATCAATCCAAAGACCGCAGAGGCCATGGAGCCAATCGGGAAACGGTGCGAAGCGGCCGTGTCGAAACTTAGCGGCGTAAAATCGGTGCGGGTGATTTTGACCGCCCAGCGCCCGGAGCCGCCTTCTGACGAACCCCAGTTAAAACGGCCGATGCAAGCGAGTAAGCCGCCCGCGCCGCCGCCGCCAAAGCCTCTGACCGGCGTGAAACGGATATTGGCAGTCGCGAGCGGCAAGGGCGGTGTCGGCAAATCAACCACGTCGATCAATCTGGCTACCGCTTTCAGTCAAATGGGCTGGAATGTCGGCATTATGGATTGCGATATTTACGGGCCGAGCGTGCAGCGGATGCTGGGCAGCGGCGAGAAGCCCGATTTCACCGATGATGATCGGATCAAACCGGTTTCCCGCCACGGCATGAAGGCCATTTCCATGGGGCATTTGATTCCCGAAGACCGCGCAACAATCTGGCGCGGGCCGATGGTCATCGGAGCGGTTCAGCAGCTTTTGAACGGCGTAGCATGGGATATTGACGGCGATCTGGACATCCTGATCGTCGATCTCCCGCCCGGCACAGGCGATGCGCAGCTGACCTTGGTTCAAACCGTCCCGCTCACCGGCGTGATTATCGTATCGACGCCGCAGGACATCGCGCTGATTGATGCGCGCAAAGCCTATGATATGTTTGAGCAAACCAAGGTGCCTATCCTCGGTATGATCGAAAATATGTCGAGTTTCTCCTGCCCGAAATGCGGTGAAAACACCGATATTTTTGGTCATGGCGGGGCAAGGGAAACCGCGCAGGAAAAACAAATCCCTTTCCTCGGGGAAATCCCGCTCCATCTCGATATACGTATCCATGCGGATGATGGGACGCCGATCATATTGGCGCAGCCCGACGGCGATCATGCGAAAATTTACATGGATATCGCAGCATCGCTGGCCGAAAAAATGCCAGCGCCGCCAGAATAATTACCTGCCGGACTCGACATTATATTCGTTTTGGCTAATATACTCGCCTAACCTGTATAAGCAGGATATTGATCGCCCAACGCACGGCGATAACGGGAGAGTATAATATGACCAGATTGAAATTTGCGCCGGCTATTTTGGCCGCAGGCGCTGCAATGCTTCTTGCTACACCGGCAATCGCCAGCGATCCAAGCGGAACATATAAACGCAAAAACGGTGATACCGTCCGCGTGTTCCTGAGCAAGGGAAAGCTATATTGCCGAATAACCAAAGGTAAAAAGAAGAATTTTGAAATGTGCCACGGCATGGCAAAAACGGCCACCGGCTATTATGGCAAGAAAATGAAACATCCCGGCATGCCAGGCTTCATGACCTTCAATGGCACGGTCACTTACAATGCCACGTCTTTGAGCATCAAAGGCTGCGCCATGGGCAAATCCATGTGCGACAAAGAAAAATGGTCGAAAATTAGCTAGCGCGCGGCGCTGTAAATCGTTCCAGAATCAGATTTTCTCCAAACCCGTCAGTCCCCACAAAGGTGGGCGCAAGGGTCTGGAGGAAATCTGGCTATCTGGAATCCATTGCCTTACGCCTCGAACCGTAGATGGCGGCCAATAGCCTAACCAAGCTTCGATGACGCACGGTCGAACAAAGACATTTTGGTAAGCGCTTCATCGAGCCTATCTAGCGCCAGCACAACATTGTCGGCCTCTTTGTTGATCTCTATCGACGCCGATTCAAGTGCCAACCAAATTGGCGCAATCCTATCTATAAATTTCAAGCCTGCATTTGTTAGGCTTAATAACCGGCTGCGGGCATCATTTTTGTCGCGGCTAGATTGGATATAACCTGCCGCTTGTAGCGATTTGCGAGTTTCACTCACAGAGGCATGGGTGATGCCGAGCGCTGCGGACAGATCCTTCACCGACATGGAACCCTTTACGACAAGTTGATTGAGGACCCCAAACCACCTTTGCTCAAACTGGAAACCGTTTGCTTGATAGAGCCGTGCGGCATCTTGGTCTATTTGATGCGAAAGCCGCCTAAGGCGCTTGCCAATGGCTGCGTGATCTTCAAAACCTGCAAACATCGTATTTCCTGACATTGACATTGCTCTTGACATATAAGTAGGTGCCTACATATATTGATGCAAGACCTAATTGAAACCACAGGGAAACATCCATTGTTACCTCCCGCTAAAGCCCGCATGCATATCCTGATGCCGCTAATATGGCTGCTGCCCTGCATGCTTATCAGTCTTACAGCGTGCATGCATCAACCCGGCGCTCGCAATATCGAAAGAGCCGAAGTCGTAGAGAGCTTGGCATTCGCTCTCGAAGAAAACTTCGTTTTTCCAAAAATAGGCAAGCGCTACGCGCGGCAGTTACGAAATAATCACCGCGCACTCATCGACGCAAATGCAACACCCGAGCAGTTCGCAAATGCGCTGACCACAGAATTACAGAGCATTCACAAAGATGCTCATTTACGGATTTGGCCTCCTGACTTGCAGTTGGATGCGCAACCGAAACAGTCTGACAAAGGATCAAAGAAATCGCCGCAATCTATTGAATCCGCGAAATGGTTGTCATCAGATATCGCCTATATTCGTTTCGGCCTGTTCCCCGGCGACCCAGAAACATTGGCCCATTTTGAAAAATTCATGAAAGCTCATGCCAAGGCGCAAACACTGATCATCGATATTCGGGGCCATCGCGGCGGCGGCTTGGCCGAAATGGATATATTATTCTCCCACATTTTTAACAAGCAGACGGACTTGCTCTATTTTGAAACCCGAAAGTCTGTTGACGAAGCGGGAGCCAGCCCGATCAAAGCAGGGATAACGGTGCTCGATATTGAAGGCCTTGGAGGCGTTGTTCGCCGCAAGCATATCGCATTGCCGCATGAACACCCGCTCATGGCAAATACCAAGATATTCATCCTGATGTCGGGCTATACAGCATCCGCCGCCGAACATCTGTCGCTGGCGATGAAAAGAACCAAGAGGGGTGTTCTTGTTGGCGAAACTACGCGCGGCGGGGCGCATTTTGGCGGCACGGTCGATTTAGAATATGGGTATCATGTCTTTATCCCCGTTGGCCGGGCTTTTAATCCCGATACCGGAAAAGACTGGGAAGGCACCGGCGTTGTGCCCGATATTCCCGTTGATGCAAAGAGAGCTTTGATCGTAGCGCTTGTAAATGCTGGGTTGGAGGAAGAACAAGCAACGATCATAAACAGCAGCTTAAACTACACGCCCCCAAAAGCGCCTTGATCGAACCAGGTTTTGAAAACAGTGATGGTGCGGCCAAGAAGACTCGAACTTCCACGGGCTTTCGCCCACAACGACCTCAACGTTGCGCGTCTACCAATTCCGCCATGGCCGCACGCCCTGACTTGGTGAAGCGCGCCATTAGCAATCAGCCTGCAGCTGCGCAACCGGCTTTCTCCATAAAGATCCGCCCAAAGCAGCGTCGCAAATTGGGGCAGTTGCAACGCCCGCACCGGTCGCTGCCGCTTTTTCGGGCATAAGTCGCTGCGTTAACCCTCATTCCGCCTTGCGCATCGCGGGTTAATTATCGTTAAGCATGGTTGATGATATCTGCTTTACCTTTTCTGCTGCTGGCAGGCAGCCCGCAGGCAGTCGAAGCTCCTGCTGCACGCCCGCGCCCGGCGGCGCGTATATCGATAAATGTCAGCGCCCGGATTGTTGCTGCTGAAAGGATTAGCTTCGGTGGAAAGGCCGCGCAGAATAGCAAACAGCCGGCAAGCGACAGGCAAATCCGCAATTATGGGAATATCGCCTTGGTCGAATTTTACTAAGCCACAGCCGAAAATTGCGCGCTATTTGTCGAGCATCCAACTGGCGCTGATCCGCGCAGAGGCGAGTGGAACGTCAAAGCGCAATTCGCTGAAATCTACCTTTTCACCCGGCCCCAAATGGCTCACCTTGGGTTTGAGTTTCCAGCTATAGACAGGCCTTCCATCGGCAGCTTTCAGCGTGATGAGGATGGCGGGAACATCCTGATCGCTGCTTGTCGGATTGACGATGCTGCCACTGGCAATGAAATAGGGCGTGCCATCATCTTTTTCGCCAAGATCGAGATTGTCATTGAGGACAATTTTGAGATCTGGTTCTCTCGCTGCGGAGTTAAAGCTGCCTCCGGGCACGCCGAACCAGGAAAGCGCGCCGCCAACCAAAACTATCGAAAGGGCAAAGGCAATAGCCGCCATCGTCCATAGCTTCGCGGGATTCCGCCGGGGCTTGAAGGGAGGCTCATGCGCGAATTGGCTGTGGTCTTCGGGAGCGGCAATAATGTGCGGCGGCTCGGGCGGAGGCGATTCCGCAAAGGCAGGAGGCGCGGTCGGCTCCGCCGCGTTTGCTTGCTCAACGGTTTCGTCAAAACCGCTAAATCCCTGCTGCACGGCCGGCGATGGAGTTTCGTCCTCGGCAGCTTCAACCGAATCTTCTTTGGGAGCGCTTTCTGTCACTGCAGCAGTTGGCGATGCAACCGGCGCGGCGACGGCCTCGCTCTCGGGCTTTTCCTGATCCGCCGCTTCGGCAGCCGTTTCCGCTATTGGGCGCGGCGCGGCGACGGGCGGAGCTGGCGGCGCGGGCTGGACCACCGGTTGCTGGTGCCAGCTATGTTTGCAATTGGCGCAGCGCACCTGCCGCCCGTCGGCACCTATCGCGGCGTCGGGCACGACATAACGGGAATTGCAAGACGGGCAGACCAGCAGCATTGATCCGCCATAAACATCAGCCGCCACGCCATGGCAAGCGGATTGTCAAAATTTGCTGTGGAGCGATAACTTCATCAGCCCTCCGTCTTGCCGCTATCGGCAAAATCATGGTTAACGCATCGATAATCGCTTGGCCAAAGGCGGTGATTTATGCCATCTGTGCGCGCGATGCAAAGCGTTGTAGAATTTGACAATGTGGGCCTGCGATACGGGACCGGCACGGAAACGCTCACGGATATCAGCTTCACGCTGTATCCGGGTAGTTTCTATTTCCTGACCGGTGCTTCGGGCGCGGGCAAAACGTCTTTGCTAAAACTCCTCTATCTCGCACATCGGCCCAGCCGCGGCTCGATATCCATGTTCGGGCAGGATGCCGTTACCCTGCCGCGCGAACGCCTGCCCGGATTTCGCCGACGCATCGGCGTGGTGTTTCAGGATTTCCGGCTGGTCCAGCATCTTTCGACCTATGATAATATCGCACTGCCTTTACGCATTTCCGGCATTCAGGAGAAGGATCTGCGCAGCCCGGTTACTGAAATGCTGAGCTGGATAGGCCTTTCCGAACGTGCCAATGCGCGGCCAGCGACCTTGTCTGGCGGCGAGCAGCAGCGTGTTGCCATCGCCCGCGCCGTAATCGGACGGCCCGAAATACTTGTGGCGGATGAGCCCACGGGCAATGTCGATCCGGACATGGCACGACGGCTGTTGCAGCTATTTGCCGCGCTCAACAAGCTGGGCACCACCATCATTGTCGCCACCCACGATATTCACTTGTTACAGGATATCGAAAATGCGCAGATGATGCGGCTGGATAAGGGCAGGCTAGCCGATCCCACTGGTTCGCTGAAACATCCGCCCAAACCGCTGGTTTTGAAAAGCTGATTATCCTATGTTGCTCGACTTCGCCCTGCCTGACCATGAACGCAAGCTGATCCCCGAAGGACGGGTGTCGGGCAGCATGCCATGGGTTATTGCAATCATGACCTTCCTTACGCTTCTGGCGGCGGCGGCGGGCCTGATTATGGCAAATGCAGCGGCGCAAGGCGGAGCCAATCTTGCAAGGCAGGTAACCGTGCAAATCATCGAACCCGACCCGGCGGCACGCAGGGCCCAGCGCAGCGCAGTTGCCCGCTTATTGCAAACAGCACCGGGGGTAGAAAATGTCGAGATCATACCCGATGCTGAAGTGCGCGAATTGCTTGCGCCCTGGCTTGGCGATGATGTGATAGATGCCGATATTCCCGTGCCTTCGCTGATTGACATCCGGCTTGACCAGCCAGCCAATGAAGAAAGCCTCGCGCAGCTGAGCAAACAGATTGCGCCGATTGCACCATCAACCAGATTGGACAGTCAGGCCGACTGGATGGTTCCCTTCTTCAGCCTGATGAACAGCCTGATGCTGCTGACCAGCGGTATTCTGCTATTGCTGCTGATTGCGACCTCAGCCTCGGTAGTGCTGGCGGTGCGCAGTGCGCTCAATACCCACCGCGAGACCATAGAGATTATGCATATGATGGGCGGCACTGATCTACAGGCGGCGCGGCTGTTTCAGCGGCGGATGGCGCTTGACGCGCTGCTTGGCGGCGTTGTCGGATTCATATTGGCGGTGCTGGTCATCTGGCTTTTGTCGATGCAGTTCAGTGCGGCCGGGTCAAGCTTGCTAACCGGTGCGGCGCTGCCTTGGTATGGCTGGATAATCCTCGCGCTAATTCCGCTTGCGGTCACCGGCCTTGCCATGCTTATAGCGCGCCGAACCGTGCTATCCGCTCTCAAGAAGATATTATGATAAAAAGAATATTGGCCGCCTCACTGCTTTTCTGGCTGCTGGGCTTTGCGCTTTTCGCGCTGACCTTGCCGCAGCCCGCACCGCTGTCAGAAAGCGGCGGGGTGGTTGTGCTTACCGGCGGAGCAAAGCGGATCGACCGCGCATTGGAAGTGGTCGAAGCCGGCAAGGCGAAAAGGCTGCTGATTTCGGGAGTTGACCGTGATGTGAGGCCGAAAGAACTCGCTGCGGAATATGGCCGATCTGAGAAGCTATTCGAATGCTGCATCGACCTTGGCTTTCAATCTGTCGATACCCGTTCAAATGCACTTGAGACCGCGCGCTGGGCCGCTCGTAACAACATCGAAAGCCTACGCCTTGTTACCCATGATTGGCATATGCGGCGCGCCAGGCTGGAACTTGACCAGGCGCTCCCGGATAATATCCGCCTGATCGACGACGCGGTGCTGACCTCGCCATCTTTGGGCGTGCTGTTTCGCGAATATAACAAATTCTGGCTCCGCTGGATCGCCGCGAAGCTGGGTATATGAGCCTGCCATGACGGTACTGCGTCACATGATCTTCACACTGGCTTTTTTCGGCGGATCGGTTTTGCTTGTTGGCATCGCCTTCCTCACAATTTGGACCTCGCCAGAGCAGATGCGCCGCGCGGTGCGTAAATGGAGCCAACATCAATATCTCTGCGCGCGTTATATACTGGGCGTAAGGATCAGGGTGGAAGGCCAGCTTTCCGAAGGGCCTGTACTCTATGCGATCAAACATGAAAGCATGTTTGAAACCATCGACATGCCGCGTTTTATCAACTGTCCTGCGGTGATCGCGAAGCAGCAGCTTTTTTCAATCCCGCTCTGGGGCCGCGCTGCGCTGACATATGGTCTGATCCCGGTGGATCGCGACGGCGGTGCTTCGGCCCTGCGGCGGATGCTGAAGATGGCAAGAGAAGCAGTGGCACAGGGCCGCCCTATCGTCATATTTCCCGAAGGCACCCGCGTGAACCATGGTGAGTGCCCGCCGCTCGAATCGGGCTTTGCCGGTCTCTACAAGATATTGAAGCTGCAGGTCGTACCGATTGCGGTCGATAGCGGGCTGCTATCTCCGCGTGAAAACCGTTTCTGGCGCAGCGGTGAGATCACCTATAAAATCGGAGAGGTCATTCCGTCCGGTCTCCCGCGTGCAGAGATAGAGGCGCGGGTCCATGCGGCAATCAATGCGCTGAATGTGCCAACCCGATAGTTTTCAGATTTCAAGGCGCTCAGCGCGCGCTTGATTCATTCGCAATGGCGCCCGCAATAGCGGCGATCACGCTCGGCTTTGAAATAAAGGCCATATGGGTGCAATCGAGCTCTATCTGCTCATCCGCCTCGCCGGTCTCACCGCGGGCAGAGGCCGGGGAAACCACCCCGTCACGCCGCGACCAAAAGGCGGTGGTCGGCATTATAGGCTTCTCATTGAGCGCGGTTTCATAGGGCGGTTCGTCGACCTTGTGCCCTGCAATTAGTTCATAAACACGCCACGCATTGTTGCCGCGAATGTCGCCCGAGAACGGGCTGCCAAGGGTGATGACCTGTGCGACTTTATCGGGTGCATGCTTTGCATATTCGCGCGCCAGCAATCCGCCTAGGCTCCAACCGATGATTACCGCTGGCCCACTGGCATCCGATTTGGCCTGAATGGAAACCACCCGCCGATCTATCCGATCGAGCAGATCAGCCGTGACGCCGCGATTGCGACCAAGGCCCCAGCCATAGGTTTCATGCCCGGCATTCTCCAGCGACCGGCGCAGCCTTGTGGTTGTTTCATCTCCGGCCATGAAGCCGGGAATAACCAGTATAAGCCGCTTTGCCCCCGTCTGCGGCAATGCCACTGCGGGGCCAAAGCGGGCAAGCATGCGCATCACCGCAAAGGAGGCCGCCTCTCTCGCCAGCAAAGGTAGCGCGGGCGGGCGATGATCCTTCATTCGCTCTCCGGCGCGGTTCCTGCGGCGGGTGGCTTAGTTCCGGTTTCGTCGGCTTCTGGTGCCAGCGCCGGAGCTGACGACAATGCAGGCACGTTCACCGGAGAGGAAAGCGCCGCGCGTTCGATGGTATCAAGCGCATCGCGCGCAGCCAGATAGCGTTTGGCATCGGTAAGCCATTTTTGCCTTGCCTCGTTTTCGGGCAGATTTTCTATGTCGGCAATCGCATCGCGTACATTGCCATTGGCGATATTTTGCTCGGCGCGCTGCAATACCTGCGACGGCGTGGTCGAAGGCGTGCCGCGCCGACGCAGAGCAAAAAGTTCGGAAAATTCGGTGCTTATCCGCGTCCAGAGGCTTTCTTCATCGCCGCCGCCGGTCATCCGCGCGCCATTCCGGGCAAGGTCGTTACTCAAATCGGCCAGCTTAACCGAGTCGAGCGCTACGGCTTGAATGGCTGCAACTGCCTGTGGGTGACTGCCGTCAAAGCGCAGGCGCAGCTGGTTTTCGGTATAACCCAGCGCGGCGCCGCTTTCGATTGCGCGGCGTACCCGCAGCGCCGTCACGATCGCATCAGCGCGCGCCGAATAAGCGCCCGCTGCATCCTTGCCGGCGTCGATTTGCGACAACCGGTCGGCCAATTCTTCAACCTTGGCGGCAACCGCTGCTGCCTCTTCACCCTGCTTGCCATCGGCCTGATCTGCGGCGGCGCTAGCATTCGTGCCCGCTTTCCCTGCTCCAGCGGCAGAGGTGTTTTTGTCTGCCGCCGCTTCTTGGGCGCTACCATTGCCCGGCCAAAGATCGAACTGGGTGATCAGCCAGCCAGCAAGCAGCACGCCGCCAAGCAATGTCGCTAGCGAAAAGCCTGCAACCGTCTTCCACCCGAGCCCGGCACGCTGCTTTGAATGTTGATCACCATAGGCCATTATTATTCCTTTCGCCGCTGCGCCCTATCTAGCGAGGCTTTGTGCCGCCAGCAACAGCGCGGTATCTTCGCGCCTTTCGGCAACCGCTATATCATGCCAGCCGCCGCCTGCAGCCGCCGCTATAGCCGGTGACAAGGCAGCAATTGAAATCGCGGATTTACCGATCCCGGCATCAGCCAAAAGGGCGTTGAAATGGCGGGCAGCACGCGGCGAGTATAACGCGGCGACATCCGCAGCCGCAAGCTGGCGCGCAAAGTCGGGAGGCGCGGGCAGCTTACGCGCTTCATAAACAGCGATGTGGCGTAAAATAATACCTCCGCCGCCCTCGACCTTCTCCTCGCCCGCTATATGGTCTTTGCCCGAAAGCCAGAGCAGTTTGCCAAACCCGGCGTCGCGCGCGGCGGCGAGAAGAGCTGCCTTACCGGCATCTCCGGTTATGGCGACAGCAAGGCCTGCCCGCCTCGCCTCATCTGCAGTTGCATCGCCAACAGCCAGCGCGGGCAAATTCTTCAACTGGCTCAGCCCCTCGCCGCCATAATGCAGCGCATTTCCGCTGGTAAGGAGCAGCGCGTCAAAATCTGCCGCATTCGTAGCCTGCCAAGGCAGCGCGGCGATCTCGAAGAGCGGCATCACTATCGGCGTGAGCCCCACAAGCTTTGCTGCCTTAGCCGTCCGGTCAGCGGCAGGTTGCGGACGAATGATGAGAAGATTCATCTGCCGAAGAGTGCGCGCAATTCGGCGCTCGATTTGGCAAGCAGCTCTTCCGCCAGCTTTGCAGCGGCAACATTGTCACCTGGGCGCATCTGGCATGACCCAGCCTGCTTTTCACTGCCGTCGGTTTGCAATATTTCGGCGTGCAGCATGATCTGTTCGCCATCCATTTCGCCGTAGGCCGCGACCGGTGAGTGGCAGTCGCCGCCGAGCGCATGAAGAAAGGCGCGTTCGGCCATCACCGCCGCGAAGGTCGGGCTATAGCTAACCGGTTCCAGCATGCCGCAAACCGCCTGATTGCCGGACAGGCAGTCGAGGCCAATCGCGCCTTGCGACGCAGCAGGCAGCATCTCGTTTATCGCAATCGCAGTACCGGTTTCAGGCATCTTCAACCGGTCAAGCCCAGCCGCTGCGAGCAACGTCGCGTCGGCGTCGCCTGCCTTGATCTTCGCCAGCCTTGTCGCAACGTTGCCGCGTATTGGCAGGGTGCTGATATCTGGCCTGATGCCAAGCAGCTGAGCCGCCCGGCGCGGGCTAGACGTCCCCACCACCGCGCCTTCAGGCAAGGCTGCAATGCTCTGTGCGCCAATCAGCCGATCCCGCACATCGGCGCGCGGTAGCATCGCAGCAATAATGAAGCTTTCCGGGCGCGCCGTTTCGACATCCTTCATCGAATGCACGGCAATGTCTATGGCGCCTTCGATCAGCGCGCGTTCCAGCTCTTTTGTCCAAAGCGCCTTGCCGCCGATCTCGGCGAGCGGGCGATCCTGTATCTTGTCACCGCTGGCCAGCATCGGGATGATTTCTACGCCGCCCGGCGGCAGATCGTGGGCCGCGCATATAGCCGACGCAGCCATTTTCGCCTGCGCCATAGCCAGCGGCGATTTGCGCGTTCCTATGCGCAGCGGGCGGCCTATTGTCGGGAATATCGGATTGCTCATCGCGCTTGTCCATAGCGAGGCTGCTCCCTATGGGAAAGGGCGATGAGTATCATCCTTGGCCTTGAATCAAGCTGCGACGAAACAGCAGCTGCTTTGGTGACATCTGACCGGCAGATATTGGCGCATGCGCTCGCCGGACAGGAAGATCATCACCGCGCCTTTGGCGGCGTCGTGCCAGAGATTGCCGCGCGCGCTCATGCCGAGCTCATGACCCCGCTGATTGAGACCGCACTGAAAGATGCAGGCATGTCTCTCGGTGACGTCGATGCGGTTGCTGCAACCGCTGGCCCCGGCCTGATTGGCGGGGTGATGGTCGGGCTAGTTACGGGAAAGGCGCTGGCGATGGCCGCGGGCAAGCCGCTGATCGCGGTCAACCATCTGGAGGGGCATGCGCTGTCACCACGCCTCATCGATCCTGATCTCAGCTTTCCTTATTTGCTGCTGCTCATTTCAGGCGGCCATTGCCAATTGCTCCGCGTCAACGACGTGAACGACTATAACCGCCTCGCCACCACTATTGACGATGCCGTGGGTGAAGCTTTTGACAAAAGCGCAAAGATACTGGGCCTTGGGTTCCCGGGCGGGCCTGCGGTTGAAGCGGCTGCAAAAGAAGGCGACCCGTCAGCGGTAAAGCTGCCGCGTCCATTGAAGGGTGCGGACGAACCGCATTTCTCCTTTGCCGGCCTCAAAAGCGCGGTGCTGCGCGCGGCGCAGAGCGGTGAGCATAGCCCTGTCGATATCGCCGCATCTTTCCAGCAAGCGGTGGCCGATTGCCTGGAAGACCGCCTCAACTACAGCCTGTCGCGGATGGATGAAAAGCCGCCTGCGCTCGTTGTGGCTGGCGGCGTCGCGGCCAATCAGCATATCCGCACGATGCTGCAAAATCTTGCCGATGAACGCGGTATGCGCTTCATCGCGCCGCCGCTGTGGCTATGCACAGACAATGCTGCAATGATTGCCTGGGCGGGCGCGGAAAGGCTGGCCGCAGGCCTCACCGACCCGCTCGACATCGCGGCCCGGCCACGCTGGCCGCTTGATCCGGATGCAGAAGCCGTGCGCGGCGCAGGAGTGAAGGCATGAGCGATATTGTCGGCATTGTCGGGGCAGGCGCTTGGGGCACAGCGCTCGCGCAAGTGATGGCCTCTGCGCGCGGAAACGCCCTCATCTGGGCGCGCGAAGAAGAGGTCGCCGCCGCCATCAACGACGGGCGTGAAAACACGCTTTTTCTGCCCGGCGCGAAACTCTCGCCGGGAGTTAGGGCAACGGGCGACTTGGAAGACCTTGGCGCGTGCAGCGCGCTGCTGATCGTGACGCCTTCTCAGCATTTGCGCAGCACGCTCTCCATGCTTCCCGAGATGGCCGCGCCGTTGCTCCTATGCTGCAAGGGGATCGAGACCGGCACAATGGCGCTGATGTCCGAAGTTGCAAAAGAGGTTAGACCGAATAGTCGGGTAGCTGTACTTTCAGGCCCGACTTTCGCGCATGAAGTGGCTGCAGGCAAACCAACCGCCATCACGCTGGCCTGCGCTGATGACGAATTGGGACAGAGGCTCGCAACGCTGGTGTCGACGCCCTTTTTCCGGCCCTATATGAGCGATGACGTGGTTGGCGCAGAAATTGGCGGCGCGGTCAAGAATGTGCTCGCCATCGGTTGCGGCGTGGTCGATGGCGCGGGGCTGGGCCTCAATGCCCGCTCGGCCCTTATCGCTCGCGGTTTTGCCGAGATGCGGCGTTACGGCATGGCGCGCGGCGCGCGCGCGGAAACGCTCGCCGGACTATCGGGATTGGGCGACCTAGTGCTAACCTGCTCTTCGGAAAACAGCCGCAATTTCTCACTCGGGCGAGGGCTTGGGCAAGGTCAAAGCGCTACTGAATTGATGGCTGGCAGGCGCACGGTTGCTGAAGGCGCGCATACCGCCCCGGTGCTGCAATCTTCAGCACAGCAGCTTGGCGTTGAAATGCCCATCGTCGATGCGGTGTGCAGCCTGCTTGACGGCTCCATGGCGGTTGATGAAGTCGTGCGAACGCTGCTTTCGCGCCCGCTTAAGGCGGAAAGATGACAATCCTGCGCAATCGGTCTAGGCATGGCCAACGGGGGAGCGGATTTGGCTGCAGGCATGCCAACATCAGATAACGGATCAGCGAACGGACCGGATAAGGATATCCAGGCGCTAGCCAAGGGCGGGCGAACAAATGTGTTCGGCTTTCTGCTGCGTCTTGCCGCGCGCATCCCGTTTCTGTTTATTGCCGGGCGCTATTATGGGCCAGAGGCGCTGGGCCGCTTCGCCTATGCGATACTGGTGGTTGAATTCGTCGCACAACTTGCGACGCTTGGCCTGCGGCGCGGCCTCGCTGAAGTACTATCGCGCGAAGAAAAACCTGCTGCACATATATTGGCTGATGCACTCTTGATCGGGCTTTTCGCCTCGGCAGCGGGTGCTGTTTTGCTCATAGCAGTGCCGCAGGCTATGTTTCCCAATAGCCGCATAAACGAACTCGACCGTTTCCTGCCGCTGGTAATCTTTGCCATTGTGCTGACCGATATTTCGCTATCGGCGCTCGCTTACCGCTTTGATATCGCTTCCACCGTGCGCGCGCGCGCCGTGGTGGAACCCTGGACAATCAGCATCGCGGCTTTGGGACTCTATTATTATTCGCCGCGCGACGGGCTTATCCTTTCTTATGTGATAGCGATGGTCGCGGCGATGCTGACTGCATTGTGGCCGCTTTGGCGCAGCTACGGGACGCCGCGGGGTTGGCGACCGCATCCGGCAAC
The DNA here is from genome assembly GCA_036479555.1 of Sphingorhabdus sp. GTDB lineage: Bacteria > Pseudomonadota > Alphaproteobacteria > Sphingomonadales > Sphingomonadaceae > Sphingorhabdus_B. The sequence goes on along the minus strand of JAZGFP010000001.1, from coordinate 47,379 downwards.
GCTGATCGCGATGGCGCGGCGCAACATGCCGCTGGCCGCTGCCGATGCCGCCGAGTGGGGCAGCCGCCGCCTCGATCTTGCCATCCTGGGCCTATTCGCCTCTCCTGCAATTGTCGGCATCTATTATGTCGCGCAGCAGGTGGCGAGCCTGCCGCAAAAACTGAAGACTAGCTTCGATCCCATCCTTGGCCCGGTCATCACGCGCAACCTGAAAGAGAAAAGCTATAAGGAGATTGCACGCCAAGTCGGACAAGTCGGCTTCTGGATCATCGCTGCGCAGGCCGGAATTGCGCTCGCGCTTGGTATCCCAGGCGAAGCAGTCATGGGCCTTGTCGGGCCAGAATTTGTTGGCGGAACGGGCGCGGTCGCATTTTTGCTCGCCGCCGAAGTCGCCGCCGCAACCGCCGTGGTGAGCGAGGGCGCGCTGGTCTATATTGCGCGCCACCGCAACCTTTTGATATCGCTGGGCATGCTCGCGGTGCAAACGGCTTTGAGCATCGCGTTTATTTTCGCCGTCGATTATCTGCCGGTGAAAGAAAGCCTGCGCGGCCTGTTTCAGGCGGCGGCGGTTGCCTGCGCGCTGATGTTCGCTCTCGGTCTTGCATCCATCGTCAAAGCCAAACTGCTTGCCAAATTGCTCGATGCCCCGATCAGCATCTGGCGCTGGCCATTGGCAGCAGCGATAGCAATCGCGTCGCTGCTCGGCATTGGCGCGACCTACCTTCCCGAATGGGCAGAACTGATCATTGGCATCCCGATCATCCTAGGCGCCTATAGCTGGGTCATCTGGACCAAAGGCTTCGGCGAAGATGATCGCGTGCTGTTTCGCAAGGCGAAGAAGGCGGACTAAACCGCCGCCGCTACCAGCGCCTTGATATCCGCCTCTGGCCGTGCGCCATAATGTGAGATAATTTCGGCGGCGCAGATGGAGCCCATTGTCAGGCATTCCTCGATTGCGCGGGTTTGCGTAAGCCCGGCAAGCACGCCAGCGGCGAATAGATCCCCGGCTCCGGTCGTATCAACTAGGCGCTCGACCGGCTGCGCGGAAACCTCGAAGCGTTCGCCACCCTGCAAGGCAATCGCGCCATTCTCGCCGCGTGTGACTACGAGCAGCGGTACTTTTGCGGCGCTTGCGGCAACTGCCGCTTCAAAATCTTCATTCTCCTGTAGAGATGCAATTTCGAGTTCATTGGCGAAGAGGATGTCGATCATGCCCTCATCCATCAGCGCGAGGAAATCATCGCGGTGGCGGTCGATTACGAAAGCATCGGAAAGCGTGAAGGCGACCTTGCGGCCCGCTGCCTTGGCATGGGTAATGGCGGCGCGCATCGCGGCGCGCGGCTCTTCGGGGTCCCATAAATAGCCCTCAAGATAGAGGATGGCCGCGCTGGCGATCAAATCCTTGTCGATCAAATCCGCCGCTAGGAATTGCGATGCGCCCAAAAAAGTATTCATCGTGCGCTGGGCATCGGGCGTTACGAGGATCAGGCAGCGGGCGGTGGGCGGCTCCGAAGCGCGCGGGGGAATATCAAAATCTATGCCGGTGGCGCGGATGTCATGGGCAAAAACCTGACCAAGCTGATCGTCCGCCACTTGGCCAATGAACGCACATTGGCAGCCCAGCATCGATAAGCCGGCCAATGTATTCGCGCCCGAACCGCCGCTAATCTCACGCGCGGGCCCCATCGCGTTGTATAATTCGGTGGCGCGGTTCGCATCGATCAGCTGCATTCCGCCCTTGGTTAGCTGCTCCAGCTCAATAAATTCATCAGTGGTTTCGGAAATCACATCAACAATAGCATTGCCAATGGCAAGAACATCATAGCGGGCTTCGGTCATGGGAGGCAGCCTTTCATTGAATTTTGCGTCGCCCTATAAGGGGAGAGAAATACTAGCAAGTCTTACCTGCATGGCTCTCCTCACATACCCTCCCCTGTAAGGGGACGTGGGCCGCGGAGCGGGTCGGAGGGGTGACACCGGTTCGGCAAGGCGCGTGGTTACAGATTGGGTGTCACCCCTCCGTCAGCCTTTCAGGCTGCCGCCTCCCCTTAATAGGGGAGGATTTAGGCGGTATTTCCAAGCTGAAATCGAGCCGATTGGTCCCGCGGTTGACGGGCAGGTGTATTATGTGGATAATACTGTTATGATACGTGCTTTCACGCTTGCCGTCGCCAGCCTGTCCGACAGGCGCATATTCGCTGTACTCGTCAAATCGGTATTGGCCACAGGCGCCATATTCCTTTTGCTTGGGATCGGCCTTTGGTTCGGGATCGACGGGCTAGCAGATAGCTGGCTCGGCGATGCAAAGGGATGGATCGCAACAACCGTCGCCATCGCTTCGGTTATCACCACGATCCTCTCGGCATGGCTGCTATTTCGCATCGTTGCCATCACCGTGATCTGGTTCTTTGCCGATGATATCGTCGAGGCCGTTGAGCAGAAGCACTATCCGGTCGCTGGCTTGATGGGTAAGCGCCCCAATGCAGGCCAATCAGCCGGACTTGCGACAAGGTCTATATTGCGGGTCATTGGCTACAACGCGCTTGCCCTGCCGCTCTATATCCTTTTGCTTATCACCGGAGTTGGCGCGGCGCTGGTCTTCCTGCTCGTCAATGCGATGCTGCTCGGGCGAGATCTGGAGGATATGCTCGCGATCCGCCATGGGCGAACGCAAAACCACATGGGCAAATTTGATCGGCTTCTACTGGGCCTTGGGGGAACAGCGGGGATGATGATCCCGATTGTTAATCTGCTCATTCCGGTTATAGCGACCGCGATGGCCGTGCATTTGATGCACGGCGAGGATGAAAAGATGAAAGCCCGGATATGAATAAGGCAATATTGGCGGCTGTGCCCGCGCTCCTGCTTGCAGCGTGCAGTACAAACAATACCCCGCCGGGTGATGCGCCAAAAACGGCATCCTCAATACCAACTAGCAATCCAACGCCCGTTGATACCAAGGGCCTTGAAGCAGTGCTCGGCAAAAATATTGCGGCGCTCAAAAGCCTGTTTGGCGAACCGCGCATTGATGTGCGAGAGGCGGTTGGCCGCAAGCTGCAATTTTCGGGCAAGGCCTGCGTGCTCGATGCCTATCTCTACGCCAACGGCAAAGGTGGCGTAGAGATTGTCACCCATGTCGATGCGCGGCGCAGCGACGGCGCTGAAGTGGATCGCGCATCCTGTGTCAACGCTCTCATGCGCCGGTAGTCACGCAGCAGTAAACGCCCACTCCGACCGAACCGTTTCATCCGTCTCTAGGGCCGCCCGCTTTGCTCCTTCGCGCGCAGCCAGCTGCGGGTTCAGTTCACCTAGCGCCCATATCGCCGCGCCGCGCACCAGCGCGCTGTCGTCATCGAGCAGTTTTAGCAACGGCTCGGTTAGCTTCCCGTCGCGGCTATTCCCTGCTGCAATCGCAACATTGCGGACAAAACGGTCCCGCCCTGTGCGCTTAATTGGCGATCCGGAAAACAGCCCGCGAAAGGCCGCATCATCGAGGGTGAGCAGGTGGTCAAGGCGCGGCGCGACCAATTCCGTGCGCGGCAAGAACGCTTTGTTTGCGGCAGCAGCGTCGGCAAATTTATTCCACGGGCAAACCGCAAGACAATCATCGCAGCCATAGATATGATTGCCGATGCCAGCGCGCAGATCATGCGGGATCGGGCCTTTATGCTCTATCGTCAGATAGGAAATACAGCGCCGCGCATCGAGCCTATAGGGCGCGGGGAAGGCATCGGTCGGGCAAATATCCTGGCAGGCGTTGCAGCTGCCGCAGCGGTCCTTGCCCGGTGTATCCGGTTCCAGTTCGATCGTGGTATAAATCGCTCCCAGAAGCAGCCAGCTGCCATGGGCGCGGCTGACGATATTGGTATGCTTGCCCTGCCACCCGATCCCGGCGGCCTGCGCCAGCGCCTTTTCCATTACTGGCGCGGTATCGACGAAAACTTTCACCTGCGGCGCTTCATGCCCGGCCTGTCCGGCCTGATGAACCAGCCACTGCGCGGTACGCTTGAGCGCGCCTTTTACCACCCCGTGATAATCTTTGCCGCGCGCATAGACCGAAATACGCGCGCGCTCACCGTTCCCCGCCAACGCCATCGGATCATCACCGGGCGCATAGCTCATGCCCAGCATAATAACCGAACGGACATCCCGCCAAAGCGTAGCGGGCTGCGCGCGCTGATCCAGCCGCCCTTCCATCCACAGCATATCGCCGTGACAACCATCGGCGACCCATTGGCTTAGCCGCGCTCCCGCTTCCGGTGCAAGCGAGGCGGCGGCGATACCGATATCGGCAAAGCCCTCGTCGCGCGCTTTCGCCTTGAGCGCGTTAACCAGATTTTGCTTGTCTATCTTCACGCCTCATCCCTATTCAGGCCCTGAAACAGCGTTTGGGGCAGATGGATGAATAATGCAATTGAAGCGCGCGGGCTGGTCAAGCAGTTTGACGGTTTCCGCGCCGTGGACGGGGTGGATATGAACATCCCTGAAGGCAGCATCTTCGGCTTATTGGGGCCCAATGGCGCGGGCAAGACAACCTTGCTACGCACGCTGCTCGGCATTATCGATCAGGATGAGGGCACACGCACGTTGCTGGGTTCGCCCAAGCCGATCTCGAAGTCGCGTGTCGTCGGCTATTTGCCCGAAGAGCGCGGATTATACCAATCAATGCGTGCCGCCGATACCATCGCCTTCATGGGTGCATTGCGCGGTATGGCGCTCAAGGATGCGCGCGAAAAAGGGCGCGCGATGCTCGAAGAGGCCGGCCTTGGCTATGCCGCAGACCGGCAGATTAAGCAGCTTTCAAAAGGCATGGCGCAAACGGTGCAGCTCATCGGGACATTGGTGCATGAGCCCAGGCTCATTGTGCTCGACGAGCCGTTTTCCGGTCTCGATGCGCTTAACCAGGCCAAGCTGGAACGCATGATCCGCGCGCAGGCCGAGCGCGGCGTGACAATCATTTTTTCAACCCATGTTATCGCCCATGCTGAGCGGCTATGCGAATCCATCGCGATCATTGCCAATGGCAAGATCAGCTTTGACGGGCTGGTTTCAACCGCGCGCGACCGGCTGCCTCCGCAAGTGCATCTGGAAACCGAAACATTGGATGGCCCGTGGCGCAGCGCGCTTCCCGAGACCTGCGAGCCGCAGGGCCATTGGTGGCATTTTTCCCTGCCCGAAAGCGGGGTCGAGCCGCTGCTCACGGCACTCGTCGAAGGCAAGGCCGGTGTGCGCTCGCTGTCGATTGAGCGCGCCGGGTTGCATGATGCTTTTGTTGCGATCGCAGGCGAATCTGCTGCCGCTGAAATGGATGAAGAGCTGGCGGAGGAAATGCCATGAGAGAGATAATCCGCGCCGCATTCGTCATCGGTCGCCGCGATTTGACGGCGATCATTTTTTCTAAGGCCTTCATCCTGTTCCTGCTCGGCCCGCTTTTCCCGGTGATTGTTGCCATTGCCGCTGGTAGCCTTGGCGGGCAGATCGCGCGCGATGCCGACAAGCCGGTGGTCGGCCTGTTGATGGCATCAGGCGATACGGCAAAATTGATGAGCGTGCGTAGCGAGCTATCCAGTCAGGTGGGATCGAGTTGGTTCCCCGAACTGAAATCACTCGGCTCGCCCAAGCCAGATGAGGGTCTGGATGGGAGCAAAAGCCCGCGTGAATATCTTGTAGACAAGAAAAATAGCCTTGTTGTTGTTGTTTCCGGAACGCTCGACAAGCCTGTCATTACGGCAACCAAAGCGCAGGCACAGCGCCATGATGACAAGATTGCGATGCTCATCGGCTATGCGACCAGCGGCCAATCCACACAGCTGCCTGAGATCGAAACGCAGATTGTGGAGCAAAGTGCCAGCGGCGCGAAGAAAGGCCAGCAAATGACAGCGCAGGTCGCCCAGATCATCATGTATTTCCTCACCGTTTTGCTCACCGGCATGGTGCTGAGTAATCTGGTCGAAGAGAAATCCAACAAGATTATCGAGATACTCGCGGCGTCAATCCCGATTGAATCGGTGTTCGTCGGAAAGCTGTTTGCGATGCTGCTCATGTCGATGATCGGCATCGCCATCTGGACCGTTGCCGGGCTTGGCGCGGTTACCCTGTTTGCACAGGGGCTGCCTTTGCAATCGATACCGGCTCCTGCGGTTGGCTGGCCGATGTTCATGACGCTGGCTGTCATCTATTTCACGATGACCTATTTGATGCTCGGCGCGCTATTTCTGGGCATTGGTGCGATGGCGGCGACGGTGCGCGAAGTGCAGACATTGTCGATGCCGGTTACCATGGTGCAGCTCATCATCTTCTTCTTCGCGGCCTATACGGTCACACAATTGGGCAGACCGATTGAGCTAGCAGCGGCAATCTTTCCATTGAGCTCGCCCTTCGCAATGATCGCCCGCGCGGCGCAGTTACCGATATTATGGCATCATCTGGTCGCGGTGATCGGACAGGGCCTCTTCACCGTCGTGCTGCTGCGTATCGGCGTGGCGCTGTTCAAACGCAATGTGATGAAATCAGGCGGCGGCGGCAAGGACAAGGCCAGTGACAAAAAAGGTGGCGGAAGGCGCAAACTTTTCGGGCTGATACCGCTTTCGCGTTGAAGCGGGCCTGATAGGTTGCTTTTCAAAACGGGATTGACATTATTGTCAGTAATGGCAGTCTGCTTTTCCAGAGGAGAAGCATAATGGCGACCGCCCCGGCAATCGACCTCAACAACCTGAGGACTTCACCAACCGCAGACGAAGCGCTGGCGAATTGGTACAAGGATAATCCGCCCAAGAGCGAAGCTGACGCGAACCCGTGGGATGTCAGCCGCGCAGAGCTTTACAGCAAGGATGTGTGGCAGGCCCCTTTTGCCGAAATGCGAGACAAGGCGCCGATCAATAAAATCGAAGAGTCGGATTATGGCGCCTATTGGAATGTGACGACTCACAAGCCAATTCAGCATGTCGAAGCGCTTCCCGACATCTATTCCTCCGACGTAGACAAGGGCGGCATAACCATCGCCGAACCCGATTGGGACAGCGATTTTCAACTGCCGATGTTTATTGCGATGGACCGGCCCAAACATACCGGCCAGCGCCGTACTGTCGCGCCGGCCTTCACGCCTACCGAAATGAAACGGGTCGAAGAAGAGATCCGGCTGCGGACAGCCGAAGTGCTTGATGGCCTTCCCTGGGACAAGCCGTTTGACTGGGTCGACACGGTGTCGATCGAGCTGACCACCGGCATGCTGGCGATTCTTTTCGGCTTTCCATGGGATGACCGGCGAATGCTTACCTATTGGTCTGACTGGGCGGGCGATGTCGAGCTTTCCAAAGCGCAGGAGCTGGACGACTTTAGGCGCGAGATATTGTTCGAGATGGGGGCGTATTTCCAAAAGCTGTGGAACGAGAGAGCCAATAGCGAACCCACTCCCGATCTGATTTCGATGATGATCCATTCCGAAGCAATGAGCCATATGGACCAGATGGAATTTATGGGCAATCTGGTGCTGCTGATTGTTGGCGGAAACGATACCACGCGCAACACCATGTCGGGCCTCGCCTTTGGTCTCGACAAGTTCAGGGATGAACGAACCAAGCTTCAGCAGAACCCCGATCTCATCCCCAACACGGTGCAGGAAGCCATCCGCTGGCAGACGCCGTTGGCGCATATGCGCCGCACCGCGCTTGAAGACCATGATTTATTCGGCAACGACATCAAAAAGGACGACAAGCTGATCCTGTGGTATATCTCTGCCAATCGCGACGAAAGCGTATTTCCTCAGGCCGACAAGCTGCTTGTCGAACGCGAAAATGCGCGCCGCCATCTGGCGTTCGGCTACGGCATCCATCGCTGCGTCGGCGCGCGGCTGGCGGAAATGCAAATCCGTATCCTGCTGGAAGAAATGCACAAGCGCCGGATGCAGGTGAACCTGACCGGGCAGATGCGCCGGGTGCACGCTTGCTTCGTCCACGGTTTCCGCGAAATGGAAGTCGAAATCAGCAAATATTGAGGCGGCTGATAGAACGCCTTTTGTCAGGAGAGTGAATATGGCCAGCAAAGCCAAAGCGCAGCCGCGCGAATTTGAGCCGCTTGCTTGGGAAACCAATCAGGCTCCGCATCGCTGGGATGTCACGCGCCCTGAAATTTATGGCGAGGATCGCTGGCAGGAAGTATTTGCAGAAATGCGCGCCAAGGCTCCTATTAACAAAATCATAGGCAGCGATTTTGGCGATTATTGGAATATCACCACGCATAAAGCAATCCAGCATGTCGAAGCTTTGCCTGATATTTATTCATCATCCTTCGAGCATGGCGGCATCACTATTCTGCCGTCCGAGAGCAATGATGAATCCGGCGTAGAACGTATCGTCATGCCGATGTTTATCGCCATGGACCGGCCCAAGCACACCGAGGAGCGCCGCGTCGTCGCGCCCGCATTCACGCCGAGCGAAATGGAACGGATGACGGCTGATATGCGGCAGCGCACCGGCGAAGTGCTCGATAGCCTCCCCATCGGCAAAGCCTTTGACTGGGTCGACAAGGTGTCAATCGAACTCACCACGCAAATGCTCGCCATCCTGTTTGATTTCCCTTGGGATGATCGCCGCAAGCTCACCGAATGGTCCGATTGGGCTGGCGATGTCGAGCTTTTCCGCGACCCCGAAACGCGCCAGCAACGGCTTGATAAAATCTATGAGATGGGGGCCTATTTCAAAAAGCTGTGGGACGACCGGCTGACCAAGGGCGAAGCGCCCGATCTGATTAGCCGCATGATCCATTCGACGATGAAAGATATGGATCAGATGGAATATATGGGCAACCTGATCCTGCTCATCGTCGGCGGCAATGATACCACGCGCAATTCGATGTCTGCCTTTGCGTACGGATTGAACCAGTTTCCCAAAGAGCGCGAAAAGCTGGAACAAAATCCCGACCTTATTCCCAACGCGGTAAGCGAGCTTATCCGCTGGCAAACGCCGCTTGCACATATGCGGCGCACCGCGGTGCAGGATCATGATCTGTTTGGCGCGCCGATCAAGGGAGGTGACAAGGTCGCCATGTGGTATCTTTCGGCCAACCGCGACGAGCAGGTGTTTGACCGGCCTGATGATATCATCGTGGACCGCGAAAATGCCCGCCGCCATCTGGCATTTGGTTACGGTATCCACCGCTGCGTCGGTGCGCGGCTTGCCGAATTGCAGATACGCATATTGCTCGAAGAAATGGCCAAACGGCGCCTGCGGGTCAATCTGCTCGAAGAACCCGTCCGTGTCTCAGCCTGCTTTGTGCACGGCTATAAAAAGATGATGGTAGAGATTTCCGCCTACTAAGCAGGAAAGCACACCTTAGCGCGGCATTGTTCGCCGCCGGCTATGGTTAACGGCCCATTTACCTTTGCCCGCCATAAACTGCTGAGGTTTTGATGGATGGGTTCGGGATGAGACACGCTTTTGCAGCGCTCGGCGCAAGATTGGTACAATGGAAGGCCGCGATTTGCGGTGTGCCAGATGCTACCACAAGCGGCGGCCTGAAAGCTGAATTGCTCAAGCTCAAATTTAATCGGGCAAGCGCGCTGATACCTCTGCTCTATCTCACCGTCGCCATTAACGCAGCCGCAGGAGCGCTGGCTGCTCACGGTGATTTTTCGATCATCTACAGACTGATATTACCCGGCATTCTTATCACCTTTGCGGCGATAAGATATCTGGCATGGAGGTCGCGCAAGGACGAGAACGCTAGTCCGGCGCGCATACGGCGGCATCTTCGCAATATAACCATTATTGCGCTGGGTTTAAGCTTGCTCGGCGGGCTTTGGGCCGTGAGCGCCTATTATGAAACGCACGAAACAAGGCGCATATTGGCGGCCATCTTTGTGCTTCTCTCCGCCTTTGCAACTGCCACCTGCTTGATCAGCCTGCCATTTGCGGCGGCCGGTTCGGTGATATTGGCGCTTGGGCCGATAACATTTGCCATGCTGTTTTCGTCCGACCTTGGCCTGAAAGCCGTCGGCATCTCCTATACCGTGGCCATATTCCTGATCGTCCGTCTGGTGATCGCCAATTCCTCCGACATGATATCGGGGCTGCGTGCGCGCCTCGAACTGCAACACCTGGCCGAGACAGATGCGCTGACCGGTGCCAGCAACCGGCGGGCGTTCAAAAAAGCGGTCGGCGCTGAAATCGCCCGGGATGGCGCTGAGTTTACCATTTTCCTGCTCGACCTTGATGGTTTCAAATCTGCCAATGATCGCTTCGGTCATGAAGCCGGCGACGCCATCCTTGTTGAAGTTGTAAGCAGATTGAGAATAATATGCCCGGACGCATGCTCGATAGCCCGCTTGGGAGGGGACGAGTTCGCCGTCTTGCAGCCTATGAACCGCGATGGAAATATGGCGGAAGACTTCACCCTCGCGATCAGCAAGTCGCTCGCACTTCCCTATATCATCGATCAGAATATGGTGATGATATCAGCCAGCGTTGGCAAGGCGGCCTATCCGGAAGGCGGCGCGCAACTGGCTGATCTGCTCCGGCAGGCGGATCATGAATTGTATAAATGCAAATCACAAATCGCGGCAAAGGATCGCAGCGACACCGGAGAACGGCGGAAATTCCGGCCCTCCTGAGCGGCAATTTGGTCGCTGGCGAAACCTCCATAAAAACGCGCCCGAACGCTCGCTTGGAAACTCCGCCTTTATCGCGCCGCAAAAGCGCGTTAGAGCGGTCAGAAGATGGACGTTTATCTCCCTATAGCCAACCTGTCGGTTGATGCCTTTGTTATCATCCTGCTCGGCGGGCTGGTGGGAATATTGTCAGGCATGTTCGGCGTCGGCGGCGGCTTCATGACGACGCCGCTGCTAATATTCTATGGTATCCCGCCAACGGTTGCCGCTGCATCAGCCTCTACACAAGTCACCGGATCAAGCATTTCCGGCGTTTTTGCCTATATGAAACGCGGCGGCGTCGATATTCAGATGGGCAGCGTATTGGTCGTCGGCGGCCTATTGGGGACAATTGTCGGAGCGGGCCTTTTCACTCTGCTTACGCAATTGGGGCAGATCGATACCGTGATCAATATCCTCTATGTGTTGATGCTCGGCAGCATCGGCGGCTTTATGGCGTGGGAGAGCTGGCGGAGCGTTTCTGCGCTGCGCGGGGGAAGGCCCCCGCCGGCAAAGAAGCGCCGCCATCATCCGTTGGTCGCCAGCCTGCCCTATCGCTGGCGCTTTTATCGCTCGGGCCTGTATATCTCGCCGCTCGCGCCGCTTATCCTTGGCTTTCTAACCGGCATCCTCACCATGCTTTTGGGCGTCGGTGGCGGCTTTATCATGATGCCTGCAATGCTCTACTTGCTTGGCATGAGCGCGCAGGTCGTTGTCGGCACCTCTCTGTTCCAGATTCTATTCGTCACTATTTCCTCAACCATGATGCACAGCCTGACGACCAAGTCGGTTGATATCGTGCTCGTAGTCCTGATGCTTATCGGCAGCGTCACTGGCGCACAGATCGGCGCACGGCTCGCGCAGCGGATGCCGCCGGAATATCTGCGCGCGCTGCTTGCCGGGGTGGTGCTTCTGGTCGCGATCCGGATGGCGCTCGGCCTCGGCTGGCAGCCCGACGAGATTTACACGGTGCAGCCGCTATGATCCGCTCACTTATCCTCGCCATGCTGTTTGCGATACTGGCGCTATCTCCATCGCTGGCAGGCGCGCAGTCCGCTAAGCCAAAGCTTGTCCCAGATGTCTCGCAGCGCAAAATCAGCATTGAATCGGGCTTTACCGGCGCGGAACTTCTTATGTTCGGCGCCATCATCTATCCGCGCGGGGTGACGCCGTCGGGGCAGATTGATGTCGCCGTCGTGCTACGCGGCCCCAGCCAGGCAATTACACTGCGCGAAAAACAGCGCATTCTTGGCATCTGGATCAATGCCGATAGCCACGAATTTCTGTCAGTTCCCGGCTATTACGCAGTCGCCACGTCTCGCCCGCTGGACAAAATCGTCAATCCCAGAACCGCAGAAATCTACGAACTCGGCGTCAACAGGCTGCAATTGTCGCCAAGCGGGACTTTCGAGCGGCGCGAAAACAGGCGTTTTGAAGCCGGCCTAGTAGACCTTAATCGGCGCGGCGGGCTGTTCCGGCAAAGCCCGGGCTCGGTTGAGATCACCGATTCGGTGCTGTACCGCGCCAGGCTGCATGTTCCCTCAAGCGTGCCCGTTGGCCGTTACACTGCTGAAACGCTGCTGATCCGCAATGGCGAAGTCATCATGGCCGACGACAGCGTTGAAATTGAAATCCGCAAGACCGGTTTCGAACAATTTATCTCCATTTTGGCTGATCGCTATTCGTTGCTCTACGGAGTTTTGGCAGTCGTGATATCGCTGCTATTTGGCTGGATTGCTGCGCTTATTTTCCAACGGCTCTAGGGTTGATGCTGAATCCGCTGTTTTTGCCGAAAATCCGCGCGGCTTGATGGTAAATAAATATTTACCTCACCGCGCTACCAATCGGCCTTCCAGAATTTTTTGAAAGAAGCAAACAGGCCCATGGATATCAGCAATCAGGATTTTTCAGGCAATCGCCCGGTTCCGACCGAACCGACCCAAGGCGATAGCGAAGCTACCGCCGAGGCTGCGCCGCCGGCACCTGCGCCTGCGCAATCCGTCTCACTCGCGCCCGGCGGAGACACCGTTCACCAGCCTGACGGGAATGCCAAACCATCCAATCGCAGCCTGCATCATATCGGTTATGTGATGGAAATTGCCGGTTCCGGGTCACAGGTGACCATCGATGTCCAGATACTCAAGGAATTGGCGGAGGATAATGATGCTTCGATCCGGATGGCTGGCCAAGTTGGTAGCCAGATCAAGATCCGTGTCGGCAATGTCTGGCTGCTCGCCAGCATACGCACGCAAAAGCTCGACGAAAGCGGCGAAGGCGTTATCCGCGCCGCAGTTGATTTCCTTGGCGAGGGCGACGAGGAAAAGCTGACCGGCAAAATCTATAATTTCCGCCGAGGCGTTACCCGTTATCCGGTCCCCGGATCGGAAGTATATGCCGTTTCCACCGCCGATTTGAATCAGGTCTACGCCGCCGATAGCCGCGCGCATATCGAACTCGGCACCGTTTTCCCGACAAAGGATATTCGCGGCGCACTGTATGTTGACGCCATGCTTGGCAAACATTTTGCGCTGCTCGGTTCTACCGGCACCGGTAAATCAACCAGTGTCGCACTAATCCTCCACCGGATTTGTGAGCTGGCACCAGAGGGTCACATCGTGATGGTCGATCCCCACGGCGAATATAGCGCTGCCTTCACCGACAATGGCGCGCTTTATGATGTTAACAATATCGCGATGCCATATTGGTTGATGAATTTTGCCGAACATTGCGAAGTTTTTGTGAAATCAACCGGCGACGACAGGCAGGTGGATTGCGATATCCTCTCTCGCTGCCTGCTAAAGGCACGCTCGAAAAACCGGCTTGCCGAAAGCGTGGGCAAGCTGACGGTTGATGCGCCAATCCCGTATCTGCTCTCCGACCTGATCAACATTATCCAGACCGAAATGGGAAAGCTCGACAAGGCAACTTCGAGCGCTCCGTTCATGCGGTTGAAGACAAAGATCGAGGAGATGAAAGCCGATCCGCGCTATAATTTCATGTTCTCCGGTATGCTTGTGGGCGATACGATGGCAGAGTTTCTGTCGAAGATTTTCCGCCTGCCATCCAACGGGAAACCGATCTCGATCATCGATGTATCTTCTGTGCCATCCGATATTACCTCTACCGTTGTTGCCGTTCTATCACGGCTCGTATTTGACTATGCAATCTGGTCACGCAATGAACCACAACGCCCGATCCTGCTCGTTTGTGAAGAAGCCCACCGCTATATTCCTTCCGAGCGAATTTCCAAAGCCAGCGCCGTCCGCTCGATCCTGGAACGGATCGCCAAGGAAGGCCGTAAATACGGTGTCTCGCTGGGATTGATCACGCAGCGCCCGTCGGATTTGGCCGAAGGTGTGCTGTCGCAATGCGGCACCATCATTTCGATGCGCCTCAACAATGACCGCGACCAAGCGTTCGTTCGCGCAGCTATGCCCGAGGGTGCTCGCGGATTTCTGGACGCCATCCCGGCCCTGAGAAACCGCGAATGCATCATCTGCGGCGAGGGCGTTTCGATCCCGATCCGCGTAGTGTTCGATACGCTCGAAGAAGAAAAGCGTCCGGCGTCGGAAGACCCAGTCTTTTCGGAATTGTGGAAAGAATCCGGCGGCGAAGCGGAAATGCTCGGCCGTATTGTCCAGCGCTGGCGCAGCCAGGGGCGGTAACCTCACGGTTTCAGTGCCAGCCGGGTTTACCTGTCAGACCCGACATTTGTCGGACGCGGCGATTTATTTGCAAAAGGCTCGAAGCGCCTTTTGATGCGGCACCGGCCCACGCCCCCACCCGAACCACCCGATGAGTATACCCTATGGGTGGTTCGGGTGGGGCGTGGGCTGGTGCCGCGGTTGGCCCTTGCCGACCCTGACAGACAAATTGTGGGAGAGCCAACCGGTACCGCGATTTGCGTAAGCAAATTCTGAACCGCGATTCTCCCATCAGAAGAATTCACACAAACAATATTGCTTACGCAAAGCCCGCGCACTACACGCGGGCTTCCCCGTTTTTGCCGGAGCGCCCTCTATGCCTAAACTCATCCTCGTCCGCCACGGTCAGTCGCTATGGAATCTGGAAAACCGTTTCACCGGCTGGTGGGATGTCGATGTTACGGAAAAGGGCGCAAAGGAGGCCTGGGAAGCGGGCGAATTGATGAAAGAGAAAGGCATTGCGCCTGATCTGTGCTTTACGAGCTATCAGACCCGGGCGATCAAGACGCTCAATCTTGCGCTCGAAGCGATGGGCAAATTATGGCTGCCGGTCACCAAAGACTGGCGATTGAATGAACGCCATTATGGCGGCCTGACCGGGCTCAACAAACAGGAAATGCGCGACAAGCATGGCGATGATCAGGTGCATATCTGGCGCCGTAGTTTTGACACGCCGCCGCCGCCAATGGAGCCGGGCAGTGAATATGACATGTCGGCTGACCCGCGCTATGCAGGCATTGATGTCCCGCTGGCCGAAAGTCTGAAAAATACGATCGAACGCGTTTTGCCTTATTGGGAAGGTGCAATTCTTCCGGAATTAGCTTCCGGCAAGGATATTCTGGTGTCTGCGCATGGCAATAGCCTGCGTGCGCTCGTCAAGCATCTCTCGCAGATCAGCGATGACGAAATAACCGGCCTGGAAATTCCAACCGGAAAGCCGATCATCTATGATTTTGACGGAAGCGCAGCTTCGGGCGAGCGCTACTATCTCGCCGATAGCTAAGGTTCTGACTCAATAGTTCGGCACCAGCCCTCTCCCGAAATCGGGAATCACACACTAGTCGCCGGGGCCAACCTGTTTCTTGCCAGCATGTTTCTGGGCATACATGTTCCGGTCTGCTTTGAGCAGCAATTCCTCGGCGCTCTTTCCAGCCTCAATCATGGCATGGCCGACCGAAATGGTCGGGCTCACGGCCTGACCTGCGGATTTGATCTTTAGCTTGGCGACTTCCGTGCGGAGTTTTTTTGCTTTAATCGCAACCCCTTCGGGATTAGCGCTGTCCAGCATAACGGCAAATTCATCACCGCCCAACCGCGCAGCCACATCGGAGCGCCGAATATTGTTTTGCAACACATTGGCGATTGCAACGAGCACCTTGTCACCGGTGACGTGACCCAGATTGTCATTCACCTTTTTCAGGTCATCGACATCGATGAAGATGATGCCATAATTGCCGCCATAACGATGCGCACGCCAGCTCCAGCGTTCGAGCACTTCGACGAAATGCCGCCGATTAAACAGCGGCGTCAGCGTGTCGCGAATGACGAGCTGCTCCAATTCCACTATGCGCTGCTTGAGCAGATCATTCTCGCGCTGCATATCGGCCAAGGCCGGCGCGGCGGTATCGCTCTTTTCCGACGCATCTGTTTTGTGTGCTTTTTGCATAAATACTGAACCCTCAACAACGCGACCCAGGCTATAGCTATTTTTTCTGGTTTCAACTATATTTTGGCAAGATATGCAACTGTTTACTTGTGTGCAGGCGATGTGACACGCCTAAGTCGGTAGCCGATCGAGGTGGACATTATGCCGGATATCATGATTGCCAGCGAGCGGCTACGCGGCTATGGCGCTTGCTTTCCCGATTGGAACAGGAATGGGGCAGGGATTTGAGCGACAACAACGCCATACTTGGCATCATCATGGGCAGCAGGTCCGACTGGGACACGATGCGCGAGGCAGCTGATATTCTTGAAAAGCTGTCGGTGCCGCATGAATGCCGGGTGGTTTCTGCCCACCGCACACCGGACCGGCTATATGACTATGCCAGATCGGCAAAAAGCCGCGGACTAAAATGCATCATTGCAGGCGCAGGCGGAGCGGCCCATTTGCCAGGCATGGTGGCGGCGATAACGCCGCTGCCCGTCCTTGGCGTTCCGATCCAGTCAAAGGCGCTGGACGGCATGGACAGTTTGCTATCGATCGCCCAAATGCCTGCAGGAATCCCCGTCGGCACGCTGGCGATTGGCAAGGCGGGCGCCGCCAATGCGGCACTGCTCGCTGCGGCGATGCTGGCTACGCAGGATGATGCCCTAGCCGCGCGGCTTGACGATTGGCGCGCCGCGCAAACAGCCTCGGTAGCTGAGACGCCCGAATGAGCGCGCTATCACCCGGTTCAACAATCGGCATATTGGGCGGCGGGCAGCTGGGGCGGATGCTTGCAATCGCGGCCGCGCAGCTCGGCTACCGCTGCCATATCTTCGCGCCAGATGAGAATTGCGTTGCCGCCGAGGTCGCTGCCGAATTTACCTGCGCTTCTTTTGACAGCATCAACGAAGTCAGCGCCTTTGCCGCCAAATGCGAAGTGATTACCTATGAATTTGAAAATGTGCCGGTTCCGCCGCTGGAACGCATCACCGACAAAATATTGCTACGGCCTAGCACGCAGGTTCTGAAGATCGCGCAAAGCCGGCTGGCCGAGAAAAACTTTGTCGGCGAGCTTGGCGGCAAGACCGTGAATTTTGCCGAAGTCCCACAAGAAATTAGCCTTGAAGAAGCGATTTCCATTGTCGGCTTTCCTGCAATCCTGAAAACCAACCGGATGGGATATGACGGCAAGGGGCAGCTGCGCGTATCGAATGAAAATGACCTCGCCAATGCATGGCGCCGCACTGGCGGCCAGCCGCTAATTGCCGAAGCAGCCGTCGAATTTGACGCCGAGTTTTCAGTGATATTGGTGCGCAGCGCCGAAGGCGAAGTGCGTTATTGGCAAAGCCCCAAAAATGTCCATGAAGATGGGATGCTGGCGCGGTCTTCGCTACCGGCAGGGCCGCTGATCGAAAGCCAGCAGGCGGAGGCGCGGCAGCTGAGCGCCAGCATTGCCGATGAATTGGACTATGTTGGCGTGTTTACCACTGAATTTTTTGCAACTTCAGCCGGGCCGGTCTTCAACGAGATGGCCCCGCGCGTGCATAATAGCGGACACTGGACGATCGAGGGCGCGGTTACCAGCCAGTTTGAAAATCACATCCGCGCTATTTGCGGATTGCCGCTGGGCGATACCGGCCTGACCAGCGAACGCATGGAGATGGAAAATATCATCGGCGACAAGGGTACCCAAGCCGCCGTAGCGCTTGCCGAAAAAGACAAGCATCTGCATCTCTATGGCAAAAGGGAGGCACGCGAAGGGCGCAAGATGGGCCATTTGACGCGGCTATATCGATAGAGCCTACTTGTGTCCGCCGCGTCTGCGGTTTAGGCGAATAGGCCATGGATCACCCTGAAATCATCCTTGTGCTGGCGCGCGCGGCGAATGGCGTGATTGGCTGCGATGGCGACCTTCCCTGGCACATCCCGGCGGACCTGCGGCATTTCAAGCAAATCACCAAGGGCCGCCCGATGATTATGGGACGCAAGACTTTTGACAGCCTGCCCGGCATTCTCGAAGGGCGCCGCCATATCGTGCTGACCCGCGACCCTGCTTGGCAAGCAGAAGAGGAGGACGTTGAAATCGCACGCTCACCAGAGGAGGCTCTAAAACAGGCCAATTCTGGGCATGTCTGCGTGATTGGCGGGGCGGAAATCTACCGGCTCTTCTTGGCCCTGGCCGACCGAATCGAGATGACCGAAATACATGCAAGGCCCAAGGGCGATACGAAAATTCTCGCATTCGATGGCAACGTCTGGAAAGAAACTGCGCGAGAAGACCATGCCGCATCAGATGGCAAGCCTGCATTCTCTTTTGTGACATTGCTGCGCAGGCGCGGAAAATAGCGGCGAGCGGAGGGGCATAAATATGAAAGGCAAAATTCTCTGGGCGCTGCCTGTGCTGCTTGTCGTCGCGGCGATTGGCTTTTTCGGCTTTGCCCCCGGGATGGCCGAAAAAAGCATGAATAAAATTGATGGTAAGCCGCTACCCGAAATCCGCGCCGATGCGCTCGCGTTGCACAAAGGGCTGACGATTGTTGATCTGCATAGCGACAGCCTGATGTGGAGCCGCGACCTTACCAAGCGCGCCGCGCGCGGCCATATGGATCTGCCGCGCCTGCAAGATGGCAATGTCGCATTGCAGGTTTTTTCATCGGTGACCAAAACGCCGAAGAACCAGAATTATGACAGTAACAGCGCCGACGGAGACAATATCACTATGCTGGTGGTGGCGCAGTTGCAGCCATATCGGACATGGCATTCGCTGCTCGAACGCTCGCTTTGGCACGCCGTCAAACTCAACCGCGCGGTCGAACATACATCTGGTTTCTGGAAGGTCCGGTCGAACGCAGATGTGAGCAAGCTGCTTGAGGCGCGAAAATGTGATACCTGCACCGGTATCAGCAACACCGCCTACGCTTCCACTACTCCGGGTAAACCTTTAGGTGCGCTGCTCTCTATTGAAGGCTTGCACGATCTTGAGGGTGCCCGCGAGAATCTGGACAAGCTCTATGATGCTGGCTTCCGGATGGCCGGGCTCACCCATTTCTTTGACAACCGGCTTGCCGGATCGATGCATGGCGAGAAGAAAGGCGGCCTTACGCCCTTTGGCCGCGAGATTATTCGCGCGATGGAAGACAAAGGCATGATCGTCGATATCGCGCATCTCAGCCATAAGGGCGTCGCCGAATTGTTGGCAATGGCGCAGCGGCCGGTTGTGTCCTCGCATGGCGGCGCGCAGGCGACTTGCGATGTTAACCGCAACCTCACCGATGAAGAGATCAAAGGCGTTGCGGCAACCGGCGGCATCATTGGCATCGGATACTGGGAGAGCGCGGTGTGTGACACCTCGCCACAAGCCGCCGCTGCCGCGATGAAGCATGTCCGCGATCTGGTCGGGATAGGGCATGTTGCACTGGGCAGCGACTATGACGGCGCAACCACCGTACGCTTTGACACTGCCGGGCTGGTTCATGTTACCCAGGCGCTCATTGACATCGGCTTTAGCGAAAGCGAAATCCGCGCGGTAATGGGCGGCAATGCGATCCGGGTGATAAGCGAAGGGCTGAAGCCAATGGCCATGCTTTCAAAGAGCCCCACCGCGCAGTGACCATCCCTGTCATCCATCACGGCGATACCATGCCGGAGAAACTACGCGGCGCGGTCGCCGCACTTGGCAATTTTGATGGCTTCCATATGGGCCATCAGGCGGTTGCAGGCGCGGCAATCGAGAAGGCGCGCGAAGAGGGCCGCCCGGCAATTATCGCCACATTCGATCCGCATCCGGTGCGGCATTTTGCTCCGCATATTCCGCCCTTCCGATTGACCACGCTTGAGCAGCGCCGCGAGATATTCGAAGGCGCAGGCGCAGATGCAATGCTGGTATTCGATTTTGGCGACGCGCTCGCCAGCACCAGCGCAGAAAATTTCATCCGCGACCTGCTCGCACAACGGCTTGGCATCCGCACCGTTGTTACCGGCGAAGATTTCACCTTTGGCAAGGCGCGCGGCGGCAATGCCAGCGTCCTGCGCGATATCGGCGCCAAATATGGTCTCGACAACATCGCCATTCCCCCGGTTGAAGATGCCGGCGGTATTGTTTCCTCAAGCCGCGTCCGCGATGCGCTAAAGGCCGGGGAGGTCAAAGTGGCGAATGCGCTACTCACCCGTCCATTTGCGGTGCGAGGCACTGTGCAGCATGGCGACAAAAACGGGCGCAAGCTCGGCTTTCCCACTGCCAATATCGACATGGGCCATTATCTGCGCCCGCGTTACGGCATCTATGCGGTGAAGGGGCGCTTACCAGGCGGACGCATCCTGGATGGCGCGGCGAATCTCGGCATCCGGCCCAGTTTTGACCCGCCCAAAGAATTGCTCGAACCCCATTTCTTTGATTTTGACGAAGAGCTTTACGGGGCTGAAATAGAAGTCGAATTTCATGGCTTTATCAGGCCGGAGGCAAAGTTTGACGATCTGGATGCGCTCAAAAAACAGATTACGCTGGATTGCGTGGAGGCCAAAGGACTACTTGCGGAGAAGCGATAAAATAGAGGGGGGATTATGAATTCACTTTGGGGCACGCGCATCATCGTAGCGCTGCTGATTTTCGCCGGAGCTTTCTCGCTATTTCAAGCAAGCTGGCTGGCGTCAAAGCCCGGCGGAGCGCCAAAGCTTGTCGCATCGGGGCCGGTGGATGTTCCGCGTGACGGCGCAGGATGCGTCATTCAAGGCGGACTTGCTCGCGGTGCTGAGCAGGCCAGCCCGGAAACACTTATGCTGCAAACCGCCGTCGGATTTGGCGCCGACGCTATCGTGATCGATGGCGAAATGGCGGACGGCAAAGCTGTGCTGCCGCGCTTCTTTGCCGGCAAATGCCCGTCCGACGCCTCTCGCCCCCGCGCGGCGCAGGCAGAAGCGATGGCGCGGCTATCGAAGCCGGATCAATTTATCCGCGTAAATGACGCCGCCCACGCGAAGGCGGTTTTGGCATCGGCCCCGGCGGTCGCGGGCGACAAGGCGAGCGGGCAGGCGCGCATTTTCTTTGGCCCCGAAGCTGCAACGGCGGCAATCAGCGATCAAGCGGCCTTCTCGATTGAGAATGCGCAGGCCTGCACCAGCAGCTACCGTGTCAGCGGCCTGTGGGGCGGCGTGTCAGACATTTGCCGGGGCGGCACAATGCTGCTCGAACTGGGCGATCTCGGCTACACATTATGGGGTTGGCCCGACCGTTTTCTGGCGCGGATGAAGGCCGCCAACGTCCGCCTGATTATTGTAGCTGGCGTGGAAGATGGCGAAATCAGGGGCCTCACAAAGCTTCCTCAGTATAGTGACATTGCGCGCAGCTATAATGGCTATATCTGGGTCGATAATATTGCCGAGCTTGGCCCGGCGCTTAAACGGTAATCACCGCCTCCCCCTCGCAAGCAGCGCAGGGAAATTGGGTGCCTGCTCGGTTTCCAAATTTGCCTTGCCAAAATCCTCTCCTGTAAGGGGAGGTGGGCCGCGCTAGCGGGTCGGAGGGGTGTCACCGGTTCAACAAAGGCGCATTATTTCCGAGAGGGTGATACCCCTCCGTCACGCCTGCGGCGCGCCACCTCCCCTTACAGGAGAGGATTTATTCGAGGCGATAACAAGCTGACCCATGACCGAAAATTGATGTGCTTGCGCCGCTAGTGAACCTCGCTTAATGCCGCTTTCAACATGACCGAAGAAAAAGACTATAAAGACACCGTCTTCCTGCCGAAGACCGATTTTCCCATGAAGGCGGGCCTTGCGAGCAAGGAACCGGGGATACTGGCGCGCTGGGAACAGATCGGGCTGTATGAGCGGCTGCGCGAAGAACGTGCGGGTAAGGAAAAGTTCATCCTGCATGATGGCCCGCCTTATGCAAACGGCAATATCCATATCGGCCATTGCCTCAACAAGACGCTCAAAGATCTGGTCGTGCGCAGCCAAAGCCTGCTCGGCAAAGACGCGCCCTATGTGCCCGGCTGGGATTGCCACGGGCTGCCGATTGAATGGAAGATCGAAGAGCAATACCGGAAGAAAAAGCTTAACAAAGACGAAGTTCCGCCATCCGAGTTTCGCGCCGAATGCCGCGAATATGCGGATAAATGGGTCGATGTGCAGCGCGAGGAATTCAAGCGTCTCGGCATCATGGGCGAATGGGACAAGCCCTATCTCACCATGGATTTTGACGCCGAAGCGGCGATTGTCACCGAGCTGCTAAAATTCGCCGAAGCAGGCCAAATCTATCGCGGGGCAAAGCCGGTGATGTGGTCACCGGTGGAGAAGACGGCTTTGGCCGAGGCCGAGGTTGAATATGAAGATATCACCTCGACGCAGATTGATGTGGCGTTCGAAATTACCGAAGCGCCGAATGCACCGGAGCTGGTTGGCGCTCATGCGGTGATCTGGACGACGACGCCTTGGACGATACCGGTTAATCAGGCTTTGGCGTATGGCGCGGATGTTGAGTATGTTTTGTGGTCAGAGGCAGTCGGTTCCGCCGAGTTTCTGTCGCCCGGTCAATCTATGCCGGTGGCCGGTATTCGCAAACTCCTGATTGCCGAGCCCCTACTGCTTGATTTCTTAGATCGTACCAACAGTGGAATAGGCCGTCACTCCGGAGCGGGGTTGGAATTCTACGACCCAGCGGGAACTAAAATCGTTTGGCGTGGCAAAGGCTCTCAACTCGCCGGAGCTGTTGTGAAACATCCGATGGCGCACCTTGCTTCCTCCCTCCCCTTCAGGGGAGGGACCGAGGATGGGGCCTCGCAGCCAAACTCAGATTCTGCCGATAGGCCCCACCCCAACCCCTCCCCTAAAGGAGAGGGGCTTAAGTCGACGGATTTCTACGCCCGCCCCCGCCCCTTCCTCGACGGCTCATCCTTCGTCACCACCGAGGCGGGCACGGGCCTTGTCCACATGGCACCCGATCACGGCGAGGATGATTTTGATCTGTGCAAGGCGAACGGCATCAATCCGGTATTCGCAGTCGATGGCGACGGGGTATACCGCGACGACTGGGCGTGGTTGCCGCGCGGTGATGAGCGGGCAGGCAATGTCATCAACAAGAAATTCAACGCGCCTGATGGCCCGATCTGTTCGGATTTGCGCGAGGCCGGTGCGCTTCTTTCAGCAAAAAATGATGAAAGCACTCGCCACAGCTATCCGCATAGCTGGCGTTCGAAAGCGAAGATCATCTATCGCTGTACACCGCAATGGTTTGTGCCGATGGATGCGGCCTTGCCCTCTCCCCTTCAGGGGAGAGGAGGGAGCCGCGCAGCGGCGGAAGGAGAGGGGGCTGCCGGGCTAGACTCCCCCTCTCCTAGCCTCTCCCCTGAAGGGGAGAGGGACACGCTGCGCACCACCGCGCTCCACGAAATCCGCGACAAAATCCGTTTCGTGCCTGAACGCAGCAAGCGGCGGCTTGAATCGATGGTCGAGGGCCGCCCCGATTGGGTGCTCAGCCGCCAGCGGGCATGGGGCGTGCCAATAGCGCTCTATGTGCACCGCAAATCGGGCGAGTATCTCAATGACCACGCCGTCAACGCGCGCATTATCGAAGCCTTCAAGAGCGGCGGTGCAGACGCCTGGTTCAACGCCGATCATCAGGAGTTCCTCGGATCAGACCATAAGCTCGATGATTATGAAGTGATTACCGACATCCTCGACGTCTGGTTCGATAGCGGCTGCACGCATAGCTTTGTGCTCGAAAGCGGTAAATGGCCCGATCACCGTTCTCCGGCAGACCTCTATCTGGAAGGCAGCGATCAGCATCGCGGCTGGTTCCAGAGTTCGCTGCTCGAAAGCTGCGGTACACGCGGCCATGCGCCTTACAAGGCCGTTCTCACCCACGGCATGACGCTCGACAAAACGGGCAAGAAAATGTCGAAATCGCTGGGCAATACGCTCAACCCGCAGAAGATCATCAACGTCAACGGCGCGGATATCCTTCGCCTGTGGACGGCGAGCGTCGATTATACCGACGATCACCGCATCGGCGATGAAATCCTCAAAGGCGTGACCGATAACTACCGCAAATTGCGCAACACCTTCCGCTATATGCTCGGCGGGCTTGCCGGTTTTGAGGAGAGCGAGCGGGTGGGCGTCGCCGATATGCCAGAGCTGGAGCGCTATATCCTGCACCGGCTGGCGGAATTGGACGCCAAGCTGAAGAGCCATGTGGATGACTTCGCCTTTGGCCCTTATATGCGCGAACTCACCGCCTTTGCGCAGGAAGATCTGAGCGCCTTCTTCTTCGATATCCGCAAGGATTGCCTCTATTGCGATGCCAGCGACAATCCCAAGCGCCGCGCATACCGCAGCGTGATGGACATATTGTTCCACGCGCTCACCCGCTATATCGCGCCGGTATTATGCTTCACCGCCGAGGAAATTTGGCAGAGCCGGTTTGCGGATGAGAATGATAGTATCCATTTGAAGAAATGGCCGGAATTGCCCTCGCTTTCAGCGGATGACGCGCTTACTGCAAAATGGGCGCTGATCCGCGAGCGCCGCGAAACCGTCACCGAAGCAATCGAACCCTTGCGCCGCGACAAGATCGTGCGCTCCAGCCTAGAGGCCGAAGTGACATTGCCGCTGACCGGCCTTCCACTGGAAACAGAGGAATTCGCCGAAATCTGCATCGTTGCCGATATTGCCGATGGCCCGGAATTAACAATCACCAAAACCACCAACCACAAATGCGGGCGCTGCTGGCGTTTGCTTCCCGAAGTTGCGGAGGATGGCGCGCTGTGCGACAGGTGCCGTTCAGTATTGGGGGGCTAGAGGTCAAAATCCATGGGAAATCGCAAAAGCTATCGTTTGTTCGGCATCTTGCTCGCCGCGTTGATTTTCAGCGTGGACCAGCTGGTGAAATATGTGATGACCGGGCCATTGGCACTGGAAAGCCGTAGTGTCATTCATATCATGCCATTCTTCGATTTCCGCTGGACGGAAAATCACGGCATTTCATTGGGGATGCTCACGGCGGATAATGATACGCAGCGCTGGCTGCTAGTCGGCTTCACCGCGTTTGTTGCGATCATCGTGACAATCTGGATGCTGCGCGAAAAATTGCTTGGTGATGTGCTCGCGCTGGCAATGGTGCTGGGCGGCGCGCTCGGCAATATTGTTGACCGCGCACGGCTGGGCTATGTTCTCGACTATGCCGACCTGCACTTTGGTACCTTTCGGCCATTTTTGATATTCAACGTTGCCGATGCGTGCATTACCATCGGCGTGCTAATATTGCTTGCGCGCGCTTTCATGATGCGCGAAAAGGACACAAATTCTGACGAAGGGGAGCAAGGGCCCTCTGCAGAGAAAAATAATTTGGAGACTGAAAATGCGTAAATCAATTCTGGCAGCTTCGGCGCTAACCGCGCTTATGGCGCTATCTGCCTGTGGCTCGAACGGTATTTTTGACCGCGACCGCCCCGATGAATTCGCGGTCAGCCGCGCCGCGCCGCTTGCCGTACCGCCTGATTTCGCGCTCGTCCCGCCGCAGCCCGGCGCGGCCCCTACGCAAGGCGGCAACAATCAGGAGCAGGTTTTGGAAGCTTTATTTGGCGGCCCTGCCCCGCGATCAGCTGCTGAAAGCGCGGTTATCAGCGCTGCTGGAAGGTCAGAGCTTGGCATCCGCACCGCGGTGGGTGATCCTGAAACCAACACTGTCAACAAAGGCAGCGTAACCCGCGACATCATCGCCGCCCCCGAAGGCGACGGACAGAACGCACAGGCCGCTATTCCGGGGGCTTAACGCTTCAAGCTCAAAAACCTAAGCCCTAGCTCCGGCTTCTTCCACGCCCGCACTATTATGGCGCAAAGCTTTCAGCACGGTATCGACGATTTGCGGCGCATTTAGGCCGGCTTCGTCATATTGGACTTGAGGGCTGTTTTGATCCTGGAATTTATCGGGCAACCGCATCGTGCGGATTTTGAGGCCCGTGTCCATCAACCCCAAATCGCTCGCCAGCGTCAACACATGCGCGCCAAGCCCGCCTATCGAGCCTTCCTCTAGCGTGATGACAACTTCATGCGTCGCAATCAGATGCCGGATAAGTTCTTCATCGAGCGGTTTTGCAAAGCGCATGTCGGCAACGCTGGTGCTCAGCCCCTTGGCATCGAGCGTATCAGCGGCTTTCAGCGCTTCTGCGAGGCGCGTGCCGAGGGACATGATCGCTACCTTCTTGCCCTCACGAACCATCCGCCCCTTGCCGATCTCAAGCTGCTGAGGAGTTTCCGGCAAAGCAATGCCGGTGCCGCTGCCGCGCGGATAGCGGAAGGCAATCGGGCCGTCATCATGCAGCGCAGCCGTATAGGTCATGTGCACTAGTTCGGCCTCGTCCGCCGCCGCCATCACCACAAAATTGGGCAGGGTGGCCAAATAGGTTACGTCAAAGCTGCCCGCATGGGTCGATCCGTCTGCGCCCACCAATCCGGCACGATCAATCGCGAACCGCACAGGCAGATTCTGGATGGCAACATCATGCACCACTTGGTCGTAGGCGCGCTGCAGGAAGGTTGAATATATCGCCGCGAAGGGCCGCATTCCCTGTGCGGCAAGCCCGGCGGCGAAGGTCACACCATGCTGCTCGGCAATACCGACATCGAAGGAGCGGCCCGGATGCGCGGCGGCAAATTTATCAACGCCGGTGCCCGATGGCATCGCGGCGGTAATCGCGCAGATACGCGGGTCGCTATCGGCGAGCTTGGCCAGCGTTTCGCCAAAGACATTCTGGTAGGCGGGAGGCCCGCCGCCAGGGCCTTTGTGCTGCTTGCCGCTCACCACATCGAATTTGGCAACGCCGTGATATTTGTCAGCCGAAGCTTCGGCGGGCGCGTAGCCCTTACCCTTTTTGGTAACGCAGTGAACGAGCACCGGCCCCTCGGCATTGTCGCGCACATTTTCAAGAACCGGGATCAGCTGATCAAGGTTATGGCCGTCAATCGGGCCGACATAATAGAAACCAAGCTCCTCAAACAGCGTGCCGCCCATCGCCATGCCGCGCGCGTACTCCTCCGCCTTCGCGGTCGCATTATGGACGCGGCGAGAGAGCCGCGCGGTCAGTTTGCTGGCAAATTTGCGCAAGCCCAGATATTCGCTCGACGATACCAGCCGCGCGAGATAGCCCGAAAGCCCGCCCACCGGCGGCGCAATCGACATATCATTGTCATTGAGGATAACAACGAGGCGGTTTCCGGCGGCCTCGGCATTGTTCATCGCCTCATAGGCCATGCCAGCGCTCATCGCGCCATCGCCGATCACCGCAATGGCCTTGCCCGGCTTGTCCGTCATCTTGTTAGCGACGGCAAAGCCCAGCGCGGAGCTGATCGAGGTCGAGCTATGCGCCGCGCCAAAGGGGTCATATTCGCTTTCGCTGCGTTTGGTGAAGCCCGAAAGCCCGCCGGCCTGCCGCAAAGTGCGGATACGGTCGCGGCGGCCAGTTAGTATCTTATGCGGATAGCATTGATGGCCAACATCCCAGATAAGCCGGTCTTCTGGCGTGTTGAACACATAATGGATCGCGGTGGCCAGCTCGACCACGCCTAGCCCCGCACCCAGATGCCCGCCGGTTACCGAAACCGCGCTGATAACCTCTGCGCGCAATTCATCGGCAAGCTGGCGAAGGTCGCTTTCTTCCAGTTTGCGAAGGTCGGCGGGAATATTCACATGATCGAGCAGCGGTGTTTCCGGGAGGGTGTCAGGTGTGTTGCTCATATCGGGCAGCAATAACGGCTTATATTACGCCTGTCGAATGGGTTGTGCGGTAAAGCGCGGGCGGCGCGGGCCTAGTTTATCTGTCAGGCCCTTCTTCGTCGGGCGCGGCACCCGCCCTCTCCCCCAACCGGGCTGCGCTAAGCGATTCGCATGATCCAAACCGATTCTCGGCGCTGCGCCAATCATTCTTCGACGATAGGTGAACCGGATTCTCCTCTTTTTTGGCCACGGAGCTTTGGTGCCTCGCGCGCAGGCGCGCGCACTGGGGCGGCAACTTTGGCAACTTTGGGCTCAAATTCTTCGCGTTTTGCATTGACCAATCCGCCCATTTTTTTGAAAAACCGCTTGAGTGCAGCGCGAAGAAACAGCAGCGTGCAGCCATGAACTGGGAGAAAGAAATCGAGGAACTGCGCGCACGCCAGAAAATGGCCGAAGCGATGGGCGGGGCTGAGAAGGTCGAGCGCCAGCATTCGCGCGGCAAGCTTGATGCACGCGAGCGATTGCGGCGGCTGGTTGATGAAGGCAGCTTTCGCGAAATTGGCAAGATTTCAGGGCGCGCCAGCTATGACGAGAACGGCGATCTTATCGATCTCGCAGCTTCCAATTTCATCTATGGCCGGGCGCAGATACAAGGCCGCAATGTGGTCGCAACCGCCGATGATTTCACAGTTAGGGGCGGCGCGGCAGATGCAGCTTTGCACAGAAAATTCACCCAAGCCGAGCAGATGGCGGGCGAGCTTCGCCTGCCGCTGATCCGTATGATTGACGGCACCGGCGGCGGCGGATCGGTCAAGACACTTGAGGATATTGGCTACACGTATGTGCCCGCCGTTCCGGGCTGGGGACAGATCATTGAAAATCTTGATAATGTTCCGGTTGTTGCGCTGGCTTTGGGGCCGACGGCGGGGCTGGGCGCGGCGCGGATCGTCGCCAGCCATTATAGCGTGATGGTACGCGGGCTTTCGCAATTATTCGCCGCCGGGCCTGCTGTGGCCGCCGCGATTGGCGAAGATGTCGACAAGGAAGGGCTGGGCGGCAGTGATATCCATACCCGCAATGGCGTCGTCGATGATGAGGTGGCTTCGGAAGACGAGGCCTTTGCCGCCGCCGCGCGTTTCCTCTCCTATCTGCCCTCGTCGATTGACCGGCTGGCAGAACGAACACCTTGCGACGATCCGGTAAGCCGCCGCGAGGAAGCGTTGCTTTCGACGGTTCCGCGCGATGACAAGCAGGTCTATTCGATGCGAAAGATCGTCGAGGCGGTTTGCGATAGTGGCAGCGTCTTTGAAATGGGCAGACGCTGGGGCCGCGCCGCAATCACCGCTTTTGCGCGGTTCGATGGCTATCCGGTGGCGTTGCTCGCCAGCGATCCGAGCTATTTGGGTGGTTCATGGGAGGCGCTGACCAGCCAAAAGGTCGAGCGGTTTGTGAAGCTCGCCGATAAATTCCGTCTGCCTGTTGTCCATCTGGTCGACAATCCCGGCTTCATGATCGGTGTGGAGGCGGAAAAAACGGCCACCATCCGCTTTGGCGTCGAGGCAATGAATGCGATTTATCGAGCTTCGGTGCCTTGGGCCAGCGTCATCATCCGGCGCGCATACGGCATTGCGGGCAGCGCGATGAGCAATGCAGAGAAATTCCAGTACCGCTTTGCCTGGCCATCGGGCGATTGGGGCAGCCTGCCAATTGCGGGCGGGCTGGAGGTCGCCTATAAATCAGAAATTGCGGCAGCAGAGGATCCGGCGGCTAAGCTCGCCGAAATCAAAGACCGGCTTGATAAAGTCACCTCGCCCTTCCGCACCGCCGAACATTTTGGCGTGGAGGATATTATCGATCCGCGCGATACTAGGCCGTTGCTATGTGAATTCGCCGAACTGGCTTGGATCAAACTGGAGGCAAAACCGGGTGCTTGAGCGCCCGACTTTCTTACCTCCGATCGCCCCAGCGCCATTCCCAGCCGCCTTCGGTTCGCTTGCGGACGATGATGATAAAGGCAGTGGTTACACCGAGAAAAACGAGAAATGCGGCAATTTGCGCAACGCTACCTGGTATCGCAGCAAGCCGACCAATTCCCGCCAAGGCCAATATATATGACGCGAGCAATACCCACCCCTGCCAACGGATCGGAAAGCCCGCGCCCAGCCCATAGCGTTTGGCGCGGAACCACGGTTCTTTTCCCACAAACAAATGCAGCATTATCAATCTCCTTTGTCTGGCCGGCTTTTCGGTGAGGCATTTTTCGGCGGCCTGCCCCGCCTCGGTCTTTCGCTCACCTTCACCTTCACCCCGCGCCGCGCCAGAGCTTCGCGCAGCAGCACCTCGATCTCGGCATTCGAGCTGCGGAAATCATCCGCCGCCATCCGTTCGATCGCGGCATGGAGCGCCGGATCGAGACGTAGCGGAAAGGCTTTCTTGGCTTTGGCTGGCATTGGTGCAATTCCCAATTCCGTCCGTTTCGCAGCAAGCCAGAAACGGACGGATGAAAGTTATGTCAGGTCAATAGAGCGACCCGGTATTTACCACTGGCTGGGTATCGCGTTCACCGCAAAGCACGACCATCAGGTTGGAAACCATCGCCGCCTTGCGCTCGTCATCAAGCTCGACAACATCTTTCTCGCTGAGCATTTCGAGCGCGGTTTCGACCATGCCGACGGCGCCTTCCACCAACGTCTGGCGCGCGGCAACAACGGCTTGGGCCTGCTGACGGCGCAGCATCGCTCCGGCAATTTCTGGAGCATAAGCAAGATGCGTCAGGCGGCATTCGTCGACTGCGACCCCCGCATTCACTACACGCTCCTGCAGCTCCTTTTCGAGTTCGCTCGACACTTCATCGGCATCGCCGCGCAAAGTAACCTCCTCATGCTCAATA
This sequence comes from Sphingorhabdus sp., assembly GCA_036479555.1. Taxonomy (GTDB): domain Bacteria; phylum Pseudomonadota; class Alphaproteobacteria; order Sphingomonadales; family Sphingomonadaceae; genus Sphingorhabdus_B. The sequence continues at coordinate 16,788 of JAZGFP010000001.1, read as the reverse complement.
TCGTCATAGGGATAGCGCGCACCGATCACGCGGACGGCGCTTTCAATCTGGATATCGACAAATTCCTGATAGTCTTCGACATCGAACAATGCCTTGGCCGTATCGGAAACGCGCCAGACCACATTGGTCGCGATCTCGACGGGGTTTCCGCGCAGATCATTCACCTTCACCTGCTCCGAGGTGACATTTTGCGCACGCACAGAAATTTTATGCCGCGTCAGCCATGGCAACCGCCAACGCAACCCGGTGGCACGATCTGTCCCCTTATAGGAACCGAACAGCTGGATCGCTGCGCTCATATTGGGAGCGAGAAAATAGAAGCCTATCGAAACGAAAAGGAACCCCAGAAAAGCTGTGGCTAGCATGACTGCCGCCAGCGCCGGAATATATGGGCCGACAAACCCGGCCAGCGCTCCGAGCACTATAAATGCGACCAGCAAAAGCAGCATGGTGTAGCCGCTTTTCGTTGTCGCGGGAAATTCATGGGATACCGTCAACCCGGGAACAGGGCCGCCAGTTGTGGTTGCGTCATTCATTGTCATTCTCCAATATAATTATGATATCATATATATATCATTTACACAAGATTGCAAGTGGATTCAGAATTCGTTCAGGCAAGCAGCCTCAATCTGACCACAGAAAACAACGCTTGGTCGCTGATATAATGACGCAAAAAGATAAGGAAACGACTGATGTATATAACAAATAAGGATTTCTCCCCGGCTGCCGCACCGCGCGGGTTCAGGCCACTCTATCACGCCGACTCGGTGAATCACTGCCCTGCCTGCAACCGCACGCACTGGCATATTGGCCGCACGACGGCTGAATGCGCCTTTTGCGAAACCGCAATTCCGCTGGCGGCATCCTCATCACAGCCAATGCAGCCGCTATTCTGGTTCAGAGGCAGCGAGACGCTCGCACCTGCTTGATTGTCGGCCTGATTGCGGGGCCTGAATACTGGTCACGGCCGCGAGGGCTTGCCTACTCGGCGAAGCTTTCCATCGCGGCGCGGGCGACCTCCTCACCCCATTCCTGCAAGAAATGGCCGCCATCCTCGATTATCATCGGCGCGGGGCAGCCATTAATCTTGGCGCGCAATCCCTGCATCGGTTTCAGGCCCAGAACGGGATCCGCCGCGCCAATGGCCATAAAGCTCTGACCGGCCCATTCATTGCTCCAATATTCAGCCGCCTGCATGCTGACATCGACGCCTTCCATATCCGGTTCGACCGGAACCAGCGCGGGGAAAACCTGCGCCCCCGCCTTGTATTCGGGCGATGGAAAGGGTGCATCATAGGCTGCAATCTCCGCTTCGGTCAGATGCGGCGTGCCGCGCGCGATCAGGCTGCCGATAGGCAAGTCCGGTGTTGAGAGCGCATATTGCTTCCACATCTTGAAGCCTTCGGTCATGCCGCGCCCGAGGCCCAATCCGGTATTCATCACCAGCAGCCGTTGTAGCCGCGGCTTGAAATCATCATCGACAGGCAAGGTCAGGCCGAGCAGCCCGCCCCAATCCTGCACCACCAGAGTTATATTCTTCAGATCCAGCCGCTTGACCAACTCGATCAAATAATTGCGGTGGAAATGGAAGCTATAGTCCGATTGCTCAACCGGCTTGTCTGATCGCCCAAAGCCCAAAAGGTCGGGCGCTATCACCCGCGCGCCGCTTTCGAGAAACACCGGAATCATCCGGCGATAGAGGAAGCTCCATGATGGCTCACCATGCAGGCAAAGGAAGCAGCGTTCGGCATCCTGCGGGCCGGCATCAACATAGGCGATGCGCAACCCTTCATAGCCCGGCAAATCATCGGCATAGCGGGCGGGATAGTCAAAATCAGGGATATTTGCAAAACGCGCATCCGGCGTGCGCAAGGCTTTGATGGTCACACCAGCTCTCCTGTCAGATCACAGTCCGGAACCTGACAGGATGCCTTTCGCGGGTCAAAGGCTTTCGCCGCCTATCCTGAGGCTTGCCTTGGCGCGCGGCTGGCAAAGCTGACGCCAGTTGAGGACGCAAAAAAGAGGCAGGATTTCTCCCGCCCCTTTTCTTCGATCAACTTTAGCTTGGTCTATTCGCCTTCGTCGGCGGCCTCCTCACCCGGCACAGGAAAACCGCGTTTCTTCATGATGAAGCGGACGTCGGGGTCGCGCCCGCGAAAGGCACGGTACGCGTCAAGCCGGTCGGTTTCGTTGCCGGTGGAAAGCAGCATGGCGCGGAATTTATCGGCTGTTGCCTTGTCCCACGGACTACCGGCCTCATCAAAGGCCGCCCAAGTGTCTGCATCCATCGTTTCGGACCACAGATAGCTATAATACCCCGCCGAATAAGCATCGGAGGAAAAGAGGTGATTAAATTGCGGCAGCCGGTGCCGCATCACAATTTCCTTTGGCATGCCGATTTCGGCCAGCGTCTCGCGCTCGAACTTGTCGACATCAGACACCGGTTCGCTGCGGTTATGCAGCTTCATATCGACAATCGCGCTCGACAGATATTCGACCGTGCCAAAGCCTTCGTTGAATTTGGACGAATTCTCGATTTTCTTAACCAGCGAAGCCGGAATCGGTTCGCCGGTCTTCACATGCTTTGCATATGTATTGAGAATATACGGCGTCAGCAGCCAATTCTCGTTCACCTGACTAGGATATTCGACAAAATCACGCGGCGTTCCGCGTAGGCCAGGCCAGGTGATATCGGTGAGCAGGCTATGCAGCGCATGACCGAATTCGTGAAAGAGCGTCGAGGCATCATCGATGCTGATCAGCGCCTTTTCACCTTTCGCTGGTTTCACGAAATTATTGTTGTTGCTAGCAAGCACATTGCGGTCGCCGCCCAGTTTTTGCTGCGAACGATAGGTGGTTGCCCATGCGCCCGAGCGTTTACCGCCGCGCGCATAATTATCCATGTAGAACAACCCGACATTGCTGCCATCGCGCCTGTCGCTCACCACAAAAGTCCGGACATCGGGATGGAATACTGGAACCTCGCCAGTATTCTCCTTGAAATCCAGATCATATAGACGCCCTGCCGCATCAAACATCGCGGCAATCATCTGATCGAGCTGGAAATAGGGCTTTATCTCAGCTGCATCGAGGTCGTATTTCACCTTGCGCACTTTTTCTGCATAGAAGCGGTAATCCCACGGCGCGATGGTAATTCCGGTGCCATCCTGATCCGCAATCGCCTGCATATCGGCAACTTCTTCCTTCACGCGGGCGACAGCGGCGGGCCAAACCTGCATCATCAGATCCATCGCACGGTCGGGGTCCTTCGCCATGGTGTTGGTCATCCGGTAATGGGCATGAGTTTTGAAGCCAAGCAAGTCGGCACGCTGCTGACGCAGCTTCAAAATATCGGCGATGATTGCATTGGTGTCATTTGCATCGCCATTGTCGCCGCGATTGACATACGCGTTATAGACCTTCTCCCGCGCATCGCGATTGGTCGCATTTTCGAGGAAGGGCTGCATGACGGAACGGGTATTCTTGGCCGCCCAGCCGCGTTTGCTTTGATCGGCCGCTTCCTTGCGCATTGCTGCCAGAAAACTGTCTGGAAGCCCGGTTACTTCGCTTTCGTCGACAAAATATGTGTAGCTTTCCTCATCGGCGAGAACCCTGTTGGAAAAGTCGGAAAATTTCTTGGCAAGCGCGGTCTCGACGCCGATAACCTCCGCCTTGTCCGCGGCATTCAGCAGAGCGCCGCCCTGAACCATCTCCTTGTAAGTACGTTCCAGCAGCCGTGTCTTCTGCGCATCAAGGCCAAGGCTCGCGCGCTGGTCATAAAGATATTTAACTTGCTGGAAATAGCGCGCATCAAGCGTCAGTTCGTTAAAAAAGGCGCTAATCTTCGGCAGCCATTCTCCCTCTATCTTGCGCAGTTTGGGGTTGGAGAGATTTGAGGAGTGAACGCCGTAAACCGCAAATAGCCGGTTGATCTTCTCGCCGCCCAGTTCGGTCGCAGTTATGGTATTTTCAAAGGTGATCGGCTCCGGGCTGGTCAACATCTTTTCAAATTCGGCCCTTGTTTCATCCATAGCCGTCTGAAAAGCAGCTGGAAAATCGGACACTTTCACCCCATCCCATGGCGGAACGCCTTCATACGGACCTTTCCATTCCTGGATAAATTTGGGTTCTTCATGATGGTTGGCAGCAGCAGGCATAGCCGATGCGATCATTGCAGTTGGCGCGGCGGTAAGCAGCGCGATTTTGAGCGTCTTATGCACGTGGTTTTTCCTCTCCTAATTTTCATTGCTTCCCTGATAGCGACCTCTGGCGGCAACGGCAAATACCTATGCGGACAAATCATATACGAAACGATCACCATTGTTGCCTCCGCAATGGAGGTTATCGGTAATGACGCCGCATGCTGATATCACTAACCAGCGCTTCGCGGCCCGAACAACGATCAATGGCATTCGGGGATACGGCAAATATGGAGTTTTCGGGAAATCACGGATCGCCGCTGCAAGCGTGGCCAGGCGCGGTTCTGCATTGTGCCGACCGGCTCCGCCGAAAGGAATTGTCATTGCTTGCAGAGGAATGCGGTTTTGAAGTGATACAGGCCGGCAATGACCCTGCGGCCACGCTCGGCGGCGAAGGCGCGGGCGGCGCACCACAGGTACTGCTCATCGACTTTACATCCATAACGGACCCGCAAGCGCAAGAAATATCCAATATTACGAGTTACTTGAAAACCAGCAGCGCCGAAGCGCTCATATGGACCGACTTGGACAGGCTGGATGTGGCCTACGCCCTTTTACCAGCCTCCAGATGCCATTTTTTGGTCGATGCGAGCGATGCCGAAGCGATGCTGATTTTGACCAGGGCAAACAGGCGGGGCAGGATGGACCAGTTGCATGACAATAGCCGCGACGACGGATTCGGAGATCTGCACAAGATCAGCGATGAACTTGCGGGATTCGCAAAAACATTGGCAAAGATAGCCGAGCAGGATGATGGCGAGGCCGATGCACCCGGCAACGCGCTTTCCGACAAGCCGGTATCCTTCCGGCCTGCCCCCGCGGCGGCATTGTCCCCGTTCATCGAGGAACCCAAGCCGGCCAGCATGGGTTGGTCCGCCAAAGACATCCAGAATCTCATTCGTCTGCGCCGGATGCGCGAGACGTTTTTCGATGCCGATCTGTTTGCCGACCCGGCATGGGATATATTGCTCGACCTGATGGCCGCGCGGATGGACGGAAAAAATGTCTCGGTTTCTAGCCTTTGTATTGCCGCTGCGGTACCAGCGACAACCGCGCTGCGCTGGATTACCGGAATGACGCAAAACGGGATGCTCATCCGTCAACTCGATCCCGATGATGCACGCCGCGTATTCATTGAACTTTCACCCGACACCGTGCAGCGACTGGAGCGGTATCTGACGGAGATATCGACGCGCGGCCCTGTGGTTTAACAAGCAAGAAAAGTGGTTTGACAATCGCGAAAAAGGCTTGCCATTCCCGCTCCTCTTTGGCAAAGGCCCTTCTCCCGATAGCGGGGCGATTAGCTCAGTTGGTAGAGCATCTCGTTTACACCGAGAGGGTCGGCAGTTCGAGCCTGTCATCGCCCACCATTTCCCGAATTTCTTTTTCTGAACATCGCTGGTTTCTGCGCTTTCAGAGAACTCGTTCATCCTGCAGCAATGTTGGTAGGATTATGTTTCCGCTATGCGGAGGGAAGTTTCATATATCTTTGTTGCGATGGCTGCGTTTTTGACGGTGCAATCTGCCGCTTCGGCTGCAGACCCGAAAAAATGCCAGCGCCAGTCAGAAAACAAGAAGGGATCCAGCGACAAGCGCAGCAATGATAATCGCGTACCGATCCGCCCGCTCACCGAATCGACCCCGATGCGCAATCCGCGCGGTTGCCGCCCGCGCCGTATTCTAATGTGACCCGCCGGGTTAGCTTGCTTCGTCGAGCAGGCTCGCCATCTCTTCATCATCCCATTCCAAACCGCCCTCAGCGCGCCACACTTCGCTGCCATCGCTGTCATAGAGTATCGTCGTCGGTAGCTTTAGCCGGTGGTCAAAGGCGGCGCTTATCCGGTTTGGCCGGTCAACATAGGGCTCCAAATTTTCTATCCCGCTTTGATCAAAAAAGGCGCGCACCGGCCTGCGGCCTTGTAAATCCTGCGAGATCGCTATCACCGATATCTTGTCGGCCTCGATCGCGGCGAGCGCATCAAGTGTAGGCATTTCCTTCTTGCAGGGCGCGCACCAGGTTGCCCAGATATTGACCAGCAGCGGCCGGCCGGCAAACTGGCCCAAGGTTACACCGCGTCCATCCGCGCCTGTGAATATTACGTCCGGTGCTGGCGACCCGGCAAAGTCATAACTCAGCACCGCCTTCATCCCGCTGGCGCTCTCCAGCCCTATTGGCTCGCGGCTGTTGCTAGCAGCGGCACTCGCCTCCACATCGCCTTCCGCTTGCTCCGCAGGCGGGTTCGCTCTATCGCAGCCCGTCAGGGCCGCAAGGGCGATTGAGAGAAGCAGGATGGCAGATAGGCGCATGTCGAATTCCAATAGCATGTGGGGCGGGCGTTTTGGCGGCGGCCCCGGCGAAGTCATGGAGGAAATAAACGCATCGATCCCATTCGACAAGCGCCTCTGGAGACAGGACATCGAAGGCAGCCGCGCGCATGCCAATATGCTCGCCAGCTGCGGCATCATTGACGAAGCGGATAACGAAGCCATCCAGAAGGGGCTGGAGCAAATTTCTGCCGAATATGAAGCAGATGGCGTGCCCGAGAATCTGGCGCTCGAAGATATTCACATGGTCACCGAAACACGGCTTGGTGAGCTCGCCGGAGATGCCGCACGGCGGCTCCATACAGCTCGCTCGCGTAATGATCAGGTGGCGACCGATTTCCGGCTATGGGTCCGCGATGCGGCAGGCGAGATCGATGCCGCGATACGAAAGCTGCAAGAAGCATTGATCGCGCGCGCGAAAGAGCATGCGGGAAGCATCATGCCCGGCTTTACCCATTTGCAGGTCGCTCAGCCGGTGACGCTCGGTCACCACCTTATGGCATATTATGAAATGCTGAAGCGCGACCGTGGCCGCTTCGTTGACACTACAAAGCGCGCGAATGAAATGCCGCTGGGTGCCGCCGCGCTGGCCGGAACTGGCTTTGCGATAGACCGCGAGCAGACGGCAAAAGCGCTCGGCTTTGACCGCCCGATGGCCAACAGCCTTGATGCGGTTTCCGACCGCGATTTCGCCATCGAATTTCTGACATCGACCACACAGCTGGCATTGCATCTATCCCGCCTTGCCGAGGAGATTATTACCTGGGCATCGCAGCCCTACGGCTTTGCCCGGCTACCCGATGAATGGTCGACCGGCAGCTCGATCATGCCCCAAAAGCGCAACCCCGATGCCGCCGAGTTGGTGCGCGGACACGCCGGGCGCATATTGGGCTGCACAACTGCGCTGATGGTCACGATGAAGGGCCTTCCGCTTGCATATTCAAAGGATATGCAAAATGATAAGCCGCCGGTATTTGAAGCCTTTGATCTTGTTGGCCTGTGCCTTGCCGCGATGACTGGCATGGTCGCCAATCTAAAATTCGATACAGGCCGGATGCGCGAGGTTGCAGCAACCGGGTTTTCCACCGCAACCGATCTTGCAGACTGGCTGGTGCGCGACCATGGTCTGGCTTTTCGCGATGCCCATCATTTAACAGGGGCGGCGGTCAAAATCTGTGAGGAACGCGGCGGCCATAACCTTTCATCACTCACGGTCGGCGACCTGTCAGCCATCAATCCTGCGCTTGAAGGCGCTGTTCTGCCCGATCTATCGGTTGAAGGTTCGGTGGAAAGCCGCAGCAGCGCTGGCGGAACTGCCCCGCTTCGGGTAAAGGAAGCCATTGCCGCTGCCAGAAAGGAGATCGAATCGTGACACGCAAAGTCTTGCCCTTGCTGACATTGCTGGCTTGCCTGTCGGCTTGCGGCAAATACGGCGATCTCGAACCTAAGAAGGGAAAAACACTCCCGCCCGCTGGCTATGGACAAGAGCAGAAGGCGACGCCGGAAGAATTGTTGACGCCAAGCATACAGCAACGTCCGGGACGCAGCGACGAATTACTGCGCCATTCCGAACGCCGCGATGATGATCCTTTTGACCTCCCGCCAGGCAGCGAAACAGCGGTATCCGATGAAGACGCAAAAAGCGCAGAAGAGGGCGAAAGCGCTGCCGAGGGCAAGCCGAAAAACCCCTGATCTATGGACCATTTCCGATATATCGATGGCGTGCTTCACGCCGAGCACGTCTCGCTTGAGAAAATTGCCGGAGAGATAGGCTCGCCGGTCTATGTGTATTCGCGCGCGACATTGGAGCGGCATGCGCAAGTGTTTCGCGATGCGCTGTCTGGGCTGGATAATCCCCGTCTCGCTTTCGCCGTAAAGGCCAACCCCAATCTCGCCGTGCTCAATGTGCTGGCAAAGCAAGGCTACGGCGCGGATGTTGTTTCCGCAGGTGAGCTGGACCGCGCATTGGCGGCTGGAATGAGGCCGGAGGACATCGTCTTTTCGGGCGTCGGCAAGACCGCCAATGAGATGGCAAAAGCGATTGATGCAGGAATCGGCCAGTTTAATATCGAATCCGAAGAGGAGGGCCGCGAGCTTGCGGTGCTAGCCGAATTGAACGGCGCGCCGGTGTTGGCTGCGCTGCGGGTAAACCCTGACGTCGATGCGGGCACGCATGGCAAGATATCAACCGGAAAATCGGATGATAAATTCGGCGTCAGTATCGACAAGGCGAAGGACATCTATGCCCGCCTGTCCGGCCTTTCAGGCTTGAATATGCAGGGAATTGCCATCCATATTGGCAGCCAGTTAACAAGCCTCGATCCGCTGGAAACGGCCTTTGGGAAGATAGGCGTGCTGGTCGCCGGCATCCGCGAAACGGGCCTCATTATCAACCAGGTTGACCTGGGCGGCGGCCTGGGCGTGCCATACAAGCCTGGCGACAACCCGCCAACGCCATCTGAATATGGCACTATGGTTGCGCGCGTAACCGCAGGCTGGAACGTCAGACTAATATTCGAACCGGGACGGGTGATTGCCGGTAATGCGGGCATTCTGGTCACGCGCGTCATTCGCGTGAAGCCGGGCGCCGAAAACTTGCCTTTTGTGATTGTCGATGCCGCGATGAATGACCTTGCCCGGCCCGCGCTATATGACGCCTATCATGACTTTGCCGCAGTGCGTCCCTCCGGCAAACGGTTCACCGCGAATATCGTTGGCCCGATTTGTGAAACCGGAGATACTTTTGCTAAAGCGCGTGAGACCGATGCGGTTGCCGCTGGCGACCTTGCCGTGTTTCGCACCGCAGGGGCCTACGGTGCAACGATGGCCAGCACCTATAATAGCCGCCCACTGGTGCCGGAAGTGCTGGCCGATGGAGACCGCTATGCAGTGGTGGCCGAGCGTATCCAGCCAGCGGCTATCCTTGCCGCAGAGCATGTGCCTGACTGGCTGAAATGAAGTAGCGGCCGGTTTGAATATCATAGCTGCGCTTGCAAGGCGCTGATTGATCAGCCAATGTTGCACGAATGACCATCCGTGCATTTCCCAAATCGATGCTGCTTTTTGGCTGCGGTAATATGGCCGGCGCGATGCTGCGCGGTTGGCTGGCCGGCGGTATCGAGCCCGGGCGCTTTGTCGTGGTCAAGCCCAGCCCGGATAACCTTCCCGGCGGGGTCGCCCATTTTGGCAGCGCTTCAGCCGCTGGCGGGCCGTATGACACGCTGATCATCGGTGTGAAGCCGCAAATGCTTGAGCCGCTTGCTGGCGAAATCCGGTCTTTGCTTGCGCCGGGCGCGCTGGTCATTTCCATTCTCGGCGGTGTGGGAAGCGGGAGCCTCGCGCGCCATTTCCCCGATGCTCGCATATTGCGGGTGATGCCCAATCTCGCTGTTGCGCTCGGCAAATCACCGCTCGGGCTGTTTGCCAAAGGCCTGAGCGACGCAGAAAAGAGCGAGGCCGAAGGCTGGCTATCTGCGCTCGGCACACCCTATTGGATGGCAGCTGAAGACGACATGCACGCCTTCACCGCCATCGCCGGATGCGCGCCAGCCTATCTCTATCGCTTCATTGATGCGCTAGCACGTGCAGGCGATCAGCTCGGCATTGATCCTGCACAGGCCGAAACGCTCGCCAAGGAAATGGCGCAAGGTGCAGCATTGCTCGCCGCGCGAAGCGAATTTACGCCATCGGATCTCGCCAGCCGCGTAGCATCAAAGGGCGGCTCGACCGCGGCGGGCCTCGCCGTGATGGACGAGGATGAGGCGATATTGCGGCTTATGGAGAAAACACTGCGCGCCGCACGGGACCGTTCGGTCGAACAGGGTAAGGAGGCAGAATGATGAAATCAGCACTATGGAACGCCCCATTTGCGATTGGCTTGGCACTGGCATTTGCTATGCTGACACCCGCATCGGCCTCGGTTGCACCGCCGCCGACAACCGAAGAGGCAAGAGCTAACCTTGCCGAAATCGGATCGATTGAAAAATTAACTCTCGCGCAGCTCGTCAACGGTATCGACGACGGGGTGCTGAACAGCGAAGCAATCACCGAGGCCTATCTTAAACGTATCGCCGAAATTGATGATGCCGGTCCGACGCTGAATGCCGTTATCGCCACTTTCCCCGATGCGCTGGATCAGGCGCGCGCCTTGGATGCTGAATTGCGCGGCGGCAAATATCGCGGTCTCCTGCACGGCATTCCCATCCTGCTAAAGGACAATATTGAGGCCAAGGGCCCGCTTGCGACAACCGCCGGTTCGCTGGCGTTGAAAGACAATGTCACAAATCGCGATGCGCCTTTCGTCGCGCGGCTACGCGAAGCCGGAATGGTTATCCTGGGGAAAACAAACCTGTCCGAATGGGCCAATATCCGTTCGAACCAATCGACCAGCGGCTGGAGCGCCATTGGCGGGCTAACCAAAAACCCCCATGCGCTTGACCGCAATGCTTGCGGATCATCGAGCGGAAGCGCCGTTGCCGTCGCGGCCAGCCTCACCGCCGGGGCCATTGGCACCGAAACCGATGGCTCGGTCACCTGCCCGGCCGGTGTGAACGGCATCGTCGGCTTTAAGCCAACGGTCGGGCTGGTTTCGCGGCGCTATATTGTTCCGATCAGCCATAGTCAGGACACCGCCGGGCCGATGGCGCGAAGCGTACGAGACGTGGCGCTCATACTGTCTGCGATGGCGGGCAGCGACCCGGAAGACCCGGCCACCGACAAAGCCGATAATTACAAGACATACTATGCCGGTAATTTGGGCGACGATGCCCTAAACGGCGTGCGCGTGGGCGTGATCCGCGCGCCCAATGTTAGTAAGGATGTGTTTGAAGTCGCGCTCGCGAAGCTTTCGGAAGCAGGCGCAACCCTCGTTCCTCTGGACGTTTCTTTCATCGACCGGCGAAAGATAGGGATGGGAGAATTCAAGGTTTTGTTGACCGAGCTAAAGGCCGATATGGCGGCTTATCTGCAGGGCCTGCCTGCCGATACAAAAATACCGCACAAGACGCTGGCCGACATAATCGCCTTCAATAAGGCAACTCCCGCGGAGCTTGAACATTTCGATCAGAGCATATTCGAAACTGCAAACAATGCGTCCGGTTTGGACGACCCCGGCTATCTGGAGGCACGCAAAACATCGCTCAAACTTGCCGGAGCTTACGGCCTTGACCGGCTGTTTAACGAAAATTCAGTTGAAATTATTGTCGCCCAGACCAACGGCCCGGCCTGGCTATCGACGCTTGGCAAGGGCGACAAATTCACCGGGCCAAGCGCCAGCGGCCTGCCGGCAGTAGCCGGTTACCCGCATTTGACCGTTCCGATGGGCATGGCCCGCGGGCTGCCCGTGGGGTTGAGCTTTATCGGACGCAAATGGGATGATCACCGCGTGCTTCGCTATGGTCATGCCTTTGAGCAGGTGAGTAAGGCGCGCAGGGCCCCATCGTATGCGCCATCAAAACCGGCAGAATGAGGGGAATATAGCATGTCAGATCAGCCGCCTGGCTCGATAGCCACCATGCCCGGCGGCGGCGATGGATTTGATCCAAAGGCCGCCAACGAAATGATGGGCGGCATCGGGCATAGCGGGTTTATCGGCATGGAATATGTCGAACATGGCGGCAATTGGGTGGAGCTGGCCTTTGACTGGCGCGAAGATCTGGTCGCCGACATAGCAAGCGGGGTCATCGCCTCTTCAGCCGTCATCAGTCTGCTCGATAATGCGGCCAGCCTTTCGATCTGGACAACGCTCGGCCACTTCCGCCCGCAGGTGACGATGGATTTGCGGCTTGATTATCTCCGCCCGTCACCATCGGGGAAACGCGTTTTCGGGCGCGGTATCTGTTACCACATTACGCATAAAATCGGTTTCGTTCGCGGCATCGCGCATAATGGCGATATCGATCAGCCGCTTGCGCATGCCAGCGGCACCTTCATCCGGATCGGGAACATGCTGAAATGACGGCAAGCAATACCCGCTCACTGCCGCCCTACGCGTTGGCGCTTGATATGGAGGCGTCCAAGCAGGATGGGGCATCGCCGCTCATTACCATGCCGTTTGGCAACAAGGTGCAGGGCCGCCCCGGCTTTCTGCATGGCGGCGCGATTTCGGGCCTATTGGAGATGGCAGCGATTGCCGCAATCCATACGGCGCTTGCCAAACAAGGAGACGATGCCCCGATCAAGCAGGTTAATGTGACCATAGATTTCATGCGCGGCGGAAAATCCGAAACGACCTATGCGGCTGGCGTTATCACCCGCCTTGGGCGAACCATGGCCAATGTGTCTGCGCATGCATGGCAGGATGATCCCGGCAGCATAATCGCACAGGCGCAAATGCACTATCTGATTAGCAGGGGTAAAGATGGCCAGGAGGCCTAAGCCTCGCCATGCGTTTCGATCAGCGCGCTCGCAATCGCATCTTCGGGGCTTTTGTCGCCCCAGATGATGAATTGGAAAACCGGGTAGAATCGCTCGCATTCATCGACCGCAACATCAATCAGCGTCTGCGCCTGATCGATGCCCAGCAGACCATTGCCCGGCAACAATGTTGCGAGCCGGAATACCAGAAGGCCCGTCGATGCCCAAAGATCGAAATGGCCAAGCCAGATCTGTTCGTTGATTAATCCAAGCGCGGTGTAAACCGGTTGCCGCTTGTCGGCTGGCACATTGACATCGGGGAGCGCGAGCACCTGCATCGCCGCATCCTCCTCGCGCCAAACCGCCTTTATCTGATAGCTGGTCCAGCTGCCCTTATACTCGGCGCTGATTTCATCTTCGCCATCGCGCTCAAAATCCCAGCCTCGCGCCTCAAAAAGCGCGGCGAGCATATCCATAGGTGCGCTTTCATCGCGCCCAAATTTGTCTAGCTCTTCATTATGGTCATGCATCGAGGGGCTTTCATTTTCGCCAACAACCGCTCCCTGCATTGCGCGCGGAATCAGCGCAAGCGGAATTGGCCTCGCACATGCACATCTTTGTGGGCTGTTTGTGGAAAAGCGGAAAAGCGCTACTTTTTGCGTGCTGGCTTTTTGCGTGCTGGCTTTTTTCTGGCAGCCGGTTTTTTAACGGCGGCCTTACGCGCGGACATCTTCTTTGCTGCGGCTTTCTTCGCAGGAGCGCGCTTCGCCGTGGTCTTTGCTGTACGCTTCGCTGCCGGTCGCTTTGTCTTTCCCCCCGCCGCAGCCTCAAGCTTTTCCACGCGGCTTGCAAGCGCATCGGCCTCTGCGCGCGCCTTTGATGCCATCTGTTTAACCGCATCAAATTCCTCACGCGACACAAAATCGAGACCGCCGGAAAATTCCTTCACGCGTTCGCGCATCGATTCCTGCGCCTCACGGCCCATACCTGCCATAGTGCCCGCCATGCCGTTCAGCATTTTTGCAATATCGTCAAAAATCCGGTTCTCGCTCTGCATTTCATCGCTCCTGTAATCTGGCCTGTAATCTGGCCTGTAATCTGAGGGAGTTAATACCCATCCTATTTGGGTATTCCCGTCGCCAGTTACAATATATTATTGGAAGGCTGCTTCGGCAGCGGGGACATAGAGATTTTCTGCATCGGGGTTAAGATGGTCAATCTGGAAATTAAGAAGAGCGGCAAAACTGAGCCAGACGAGATAGGGCACCATCAACCACGCCGCCACCTTGCGAATGCGGCCAAAGACCATGGTCGCAGCAAAAGCGAGCAGAAACACTAGGATAATGACGTAAAGCGCCGTTGAAACCTGATGCCGCCCAAAGAAAAGCGGTGCCCATGAAAGATTGACGACGAATTGGGCAACAAACAATCCAATCGCAAGGCCGCGCGATTTTGCGCCGCGTGCATGCAGGATCATGGCAAAGGCGAGGCCGGACATGAAATAAAGCAGCGGCCAGATAATGACCAGCGCCCAACCCCGCGGCTGCGCATCTGGCTTTACCAATTCGGCAAACCAGCGATTTTCGTCACCTGACCCGGCCACAGCGCCAGAGAGCCAGCCCAGAAACATAACAGCAGGGACGACAAACAGCGCCCAGCGCAGCATGGACATGCGCAATTGCGACTTGGACGCTAGCTGGCTCATCTTCAAGGCGCTCCGGAAACTAGGATTCGGCAGATCTTATTCTATTTACGTCACTATTGCCGCAAAGAACAAGGGCCGCCTCATGCAAGAGACAGCCCCTGTTTCAAGTCGGGGCCAAAACCCCGGCAAAAGTTAATGCGCGAATTACGCTTTGCGCGTACCCGAAAGCGCCATTGTACCAAATGCACCAGCAACGACTTCGCCGCTGATCGCGTCGCCATCGACGGTTGCGGTGCAATCGAGCGTCATTGGCATGGGCACTGTCATGTCCATTTTCCATTTCAGCGTATTGCCTTCAACACTACCGCCTTCAATATCCATCGAACCGAGGCTACCGGCCATCTGGCCGGTAAAGCTGTCACCATCGCTGGTGATGGTGAGCACCGAATTCTGGTCGCCCATCGGGCTTTTCACCGTGACATCATATTCGCCATCTACTGCTGCCATCTAACTTCTCCTTGTCTATAGAATCACTATCTTATTTTCTCTCATAGTCCGGAACCGAGTTAGCATCTTTGCTGCGTATTTCAATTGGCAATCCAATGTCTTCAAGCTGCGGCTTCACCGTTTCGGCATCGCCGACAATGACAAACAGCAGGTCATCATCCTTCAATTGCGCGCGTGCCGCAGCGTCAATCGCCTCGACAGTCATGCCGCGGTAGGTCTCGGCCAGCTTCTCATAATAATCGTCATCGCGGCCGTATTTCTCAATATTGCGCACCCCGCGAAGCACATCACCGGAAGTTTCAAAGCTGCCCGGCAATTCGCGTACATTGCCATTGATCGTGCGGGTCAGCTCTTCGCCGTTAACGCCCTTGTCACCCAGAAATGCGCTTAGATCCTTGCGCAGCTCCAGAATCGAAGCGCCAGTTTTATCTGACTGAACAGGCGCGAACATCATGAAGCTCTGCTGCTCCTTATTGCCGCTGATGCGGCTACGCACGCCGTAGGACCACCCTTTGGTCTCGCGCAGGTTCATGTTGATCCGTGACAGGAAGCTTCCGCCAAAAACCTCATTGGCAGCGCGCAATGTCTCAAGGTCATCGCGGCCCGTTACGCTGAGCACCTTGCCCGCCGCGATCACCGATTGCGGTGATTTAGGCCGGTCAATCAATATGATCTTCGGCGCTGGCACCGGAATTTTGGCATCAAAGTTCTTTTCCGGCTTTGCCTTCTTCGGTGCTTTCCAGCTCCCCAGGCTCTTATTCAGCAGCCCTGTTACTTCGGACAGCGTGGTATCGCCAACGACGAAAATTTTGGCCATGTCGGGGCGCAGCCATTCATTGTGGAATGCAACCAGATTATCGCGGGTCAGTTTCTCAACAACCTTTGGATCGCCGGTGCCCGACGGCGGAATGCCGTAGGGATGGGCGCGGCCATAGATAGCCGGGAGCAGCACACCTGTTGCAATCGAATTGGGCGCTTTCCGCTCGGCACTGATCCGGTTCAATTGCTGCGCGCGCACGCGTTCCAGCTCTTTTGCGTCGAATGCAGGGTTGCGAATGACATCTGCCATCAAATCCAGCGTCGGCGCGAGATTGGCCTTTAGTGCAAAAGCGCTGACAACGGTCTCATCAAGATTGGCATTGGCATTAATACGCGCACCCAGACGCTCCTGTGCCTCAGCAAGCTGCGTGCTGGTAAGCGAAGTCGTTCCTTCATCCATCATCGCCAGCATTAGCGACTGCGTGCCCAACGCATCTTTCGGATCGGCAGCATAGCCAGCATCAAAGCTGACCGCGACATTCACCGTCGGCACAGCGGCGCGGCGGGCGAAGATAACTTGCATGCCATTTTTCAATTTACCGCGTTCAATATCGGGGAAGTCAAGTGCCTGAAGCGAGCCAACGTCCGGCAGTTTGGAACGGTCAGGCGCATAGCCCGCATCGGTAATCGAGGGACCATTGTCACCCAGATCGGAATTCCAATATTGGTCGGGCTGGATTGCCGTTTGCGGTTTTAGATCGGAGGTAACAGCACCGCCGCGATTTTCTCCGCCCTCGGTGCGCTCACCTGGCTCAACAGTCAGAGAGAATACTGGACGCGACAGCCATTTGCTGGTGATTTCTTTCACCGCGTCCGGTGATGCGCTAGCCAGCCTTTCAAGCTCCACCTTATAGTAACCCGGATTGTTCGCATAAAGCGTACCTTCGGCAAGCGCGACGGCCTTTCCGCCAAACCCGCCAACCGATTCAAGCCCGCCGA